>NZ_DATMIV010000011.1:0-94398 GCF_035554175.1 Pseudomonas sp.
TTCTACGCCCCTTAATTTGAATGCCGAGGACATCTCGGTACCGGAAATGCCGCCCGTGTACACGTGCCGGGAAAATGATCCGTCTTGGGGAATGGTGATGGTTTCATAGGATGCATCAACGGGAACTCGGTCGGAATTCACTTGGTCGAGATTGTTGGTTTGAGCGCCCTGTCCGCTCAAAATTTGCCGGTTAGGATCTACGCCTCGACCCGCATCCAATCCGCGAATAAATATCCCACGCATATCCGGGAGTGCCAGAGACGGATACCGTTGGGCCAATATCGGGTAAGTCGTGGCGCTGAAGGCTTGCCCTGCCATCTGCATGCACCCAGCAGGCACGGAAAGAGTCGGCCAGTAGGTTGGGATACCGACGGGGACGGCTGCCATCGGATTACCAGAAGAGCCGCCCGCCAAAAACTCCACCCATGCAGACCAGGGGCCGGAGCCGTTGAAGGTAGTGGTCAAGCCCCGAAGGAACTTACGACCAGTAAAAGTGGTGTACTCCTGCTGAAGCCCATAAGCGCTGGGCGTTGCCAACAATGTTCCAGCCTCTGCGACGGGATAGCCCAGTGAGGGAAGTGCATGTACGTTCGCTGTTTGGTAATAAACCCCTTCCTGGCCGTACGCGCCGATACCGTTGATATTCGTCGTATCGGAAAGAAAAATATTCGTGGTTAGCTTTGATCCAAGACGCTGCGCCAACTTCAGAGGACTTACGATTTTCGAATCATCAAGCCCTGCGTTCACCTCTACAGTCGTCGCTATTTCAGCGATGCCGGCGACGGATTCCGACGCAGGCGGTATGACCCCAACCTCACGCCAACCGGCGCCGAGCCCAGCATTCGGATTATTGGTATTGTCGTCGACGATCGACATCACCTCTGTCATGCCGTCATCGAGCACGATTCGGTGGCCAATGTCGTACGACAACGCTGCGTTGAATTTGTAACGCCCGCCTGCCTGCTGGAAAACAGTGTGTTGGGATAGCAGGTTGAACGCGCCATTGAAATCATCACGCTGAGGCGCCTTGCCGCCGGTTTCCAGCGGCTCTTGCGTCTCGGGCGGAAAGCCGCTTTCTTGCGACATCCGCCCAAACCCGGCAGCGGCTGCCGTCAAGGGAGGCAGGACCTTGGTGGACGAATCCTCGGCCAAGGGTTTTAAAATCAGATCGGGCTGATCCATGTGTCTAGACCTCTATGGAACGATGGGTTGTTCAACCCACGTATAGGAAACGCAGCCGGGGCGCGGGATCATCCAGTCAAGATTCATGATCGTCCGCTCCCAAGGCTCCAGAATGAATTTAAAGGTGTACTGGATCTGCATGGGGCCGGTTTCCAGGACATAGACATCCCCTCGATCCTGGAACACCAGCGACATGAAACGATTGATGGTCGGGATCGTGGCGTTGCTGATGTTGGAAGCGGCCTTGAGCATGAGGAACTTGCGATACGCCCCATCCAGCAGCTCGTAGTTGCGCGTCAGTCCGCCGGAATCGAAGGCGGCCTGGTTGAAGGGTTGCAGGCCACTGCCGGTGAACCCGAGACTGTTGACCGCCGAGATCTCAACGATCCGCCCGAGGCCTAGAATCCGCCCCCAGTTGTCCAGCCCCCAGCCTTCTGCTTGGCTGATGTCGACCACTTTCTTGAAAAACAGCTCGATGTCCTTTTCAGGGTTGAGCTGCTTGGCCATCCCTTGAACCAGCTTGATCAGACGCGGGCTCGAGGAGTACTGGGACTGGATCGTCTCTTCGGCCTGGATCATGCGAACACCGTCACGACGTTGGCCAGGTTGGGCAGGCGGTCGGCATTGATCACGATGCTGTTGACCTGGCCAGCGCCCGTATTAAGGGTGACAGATACCAGGTCCTGAACGCCGGCAGAAATAACGGGCGTGTAAAAGCGCGAGGCGTACAGTGTCGACGCCATCCGCACCCGATCGTCGGTACCGCGCCCATAGAAATTGTCGGTCACCGCCTGTGTGATCTTGGCGGCGATATCGCTCGGCGTGGACTCGGTGACCTTGATCGTCGCTGTCACCGTGATATTCAGGTTCGCCGGAATCTCATAGTTGTAGGTGTAACCGGCCAGCGGATAATCCGGGTCGACGTGCGTGACGGGGGTGTTGCCCTTCGTGGCGGCGCCGCCGTCTTTCTTCTGGTAGATGGCCTTGGCGATATCGGCGCCGGCACCACCCGCGACAGCAATAAAGAATGTGTGCGCCGGGATGGTGACGCCATGTTCGGTGATGGGGGTGGTCTTGTAGTTCTCCAGCACCACCGAATCAATCACCCCGGTGACCGCTGCGATCGCGCCATTGATGGCCACCGCCCGCCCCTGCGAATTGTTGGCTACGCTCGCCTTGCGCCGTGCCTCGAACTCTTGCGGGCTTTCGACCAGGCGCCCTTCTACGCCGGCGGCCGGGTTGTCCACGGTGTCCCAGCCAGGCACGGTGGTAATGATGGTGGTGACGCTGTTTTTCGGGATGACAATCGGGCCTTCCTCTACCGTGCGGAAGGACACCAGCGCACTGCCGCCGGCAGGAATCTCCACCGGGGCGACCGTCACCAGACGCATGCCGGTATCTGCCTGCGCGGTTCCGGACACTATTGTTCCCGCCAGTCCGGTGCACACGCATTCGACCAGGGTCGGCGCCGCACCCAGGCGATCCTGAAAATAGATCTGGCCGATGGCGTCCTGCCAGATGCCTTCGTTGGCCGCTGGGTTGAACTGGTTGGACATATAGAGGACCTGCCGGTCCTTGTCGGCGACAAAGGCGGTTTGTGCGTCGATCAGCTGGCCGATCGGTGAGCCCGGGGATGTGTCCGCGTCTTGGCCAAGCGCCTCTTTCCAAAGCGCTTCGGTCTCCGCGCGAATGACCGCAGTGTCGTCGGCGTAGAGCCCGGTCGCGGGATCAAAATGCAACATTCACGATCTCCCCAAGGGTCTCAATGTCCATGGTGCCGGTGGCCACCCGGTTGACTACGGCAAACGACGTCATGGTCGCCGAGTCCACTTTATTTACCGCCAGCGCGGTACGGATCAAACGCTCTTTGACGACGTCCGGACTGGGCCGATGACCCAGGGTGATGTCGAAGTGCGGAACGCCATCGGTCTGGTTGAAATAGGCGTCCTCGGTGAACAGCCGAATGGCGTTGGCCACCGACTGCGCCACGGCCAACGGACCGGACACGGTGGCGAATTGGCCGGATGCATCAAGCTGCAGATCCCATTCGGGCGAAAGCAATAGGGTTTTCATGGCGCAGACCTCGGCGGGCTCGTCGGGTCGCCCGGGGACGCGGATAGGTGATCGTGGCCGCTTAGCGAGATCCCGGCACCGACCACATCGCCTGCCGCATCAATCTTGCCGGACACTCGCAAGTCGCCCTCGATGTCCACGCCCGCCGGCGCCACCAGCTTGACCTTGCCGTCCTGCGTCAGCTCCAGGAACACGGTCGGCGTTTTGTTCAGCACCCAGCCCACATACAGCGCGTCTCCTTGATCGAAGGTGCGAAGGCTGCCAGGCTGGCCAGCGCTCTTGGTCAGCTTGACCGTGGTGATATCGCGCTGGGCAAACAGGGCAATGCCGATATCGCCCGGTACCGGATCGATGATCAGTGCGGCGACACCGCCCTGGACGCGCGAATACGGCACGTCGTAGATCGACTGAGGCGCCAGCGTGTTGCCATCGCCATCGATCTGCGGCACCAGTGGCGTGACCGCCACCCTCGGGTTGTCGGGGTCCGGGTCGACCTCATCCACGCGCACCAGCGTGCAGGTGTTGAGCGTGCCGGCCAGCATTCGCTCCACCAGAAAGCTGATGGCATTGACGGGAGAATTGGCGCTGCTGAGTTTGCGCGCGCCCTTGACTGGCTCGCTCATGATTTTTCCTTGTCCTTCTTTTTGTCCTTCTTGGTCTTGCCGTCATGCGAGGCCTCGAATTCAGATATCCAGGCATTGTCAGAGCCAGGAACGTTGGCCTCGATCTGGTGCGACAGCTTGGTGATGATCCAGTCGCCGGACGCCATCGGGACGATGGATTGCACATGGATCAGACCGCCCAGCTCCAGCTCTGGCTGGTAGTACGCCTTGAGCTTGATGCCGTCCGAGCCGAAGGTGGGATAGCCGATCAGCCCGGTTTCGGCGCTCAGCGGTACCGGCCGACTGCTACCCACAAACCCATCCGCAGGCGCAATGCGCAGGCGGTTGTCATCGATGAACAACTGCACGCCGGCATTGCGGCAGGCGGTGCGCGCTTTCTCGATGGGCGAACCATTCAGGATCGGATTGAGCAGCGAGGCGGTAACGCCGAAGTTCTCGAACTGATAGCCGATGTCCTTGGCGATGCCGCTGACGATCTCCTCGATCGACACCGAGCCACGGATCGACATCGGCGCCGCCGGCGTCACGCTCGGGTAATAGCCGGCCAATGCCTCGACCACGAACGCGATATCGGGCGCGGCGTTGTAGTCGGCAAAGGCGCTGGTGATCTCGCCGGCGAAGGCGATCGACATTGAGCCGCCGACCTCGCCTGCCAGAATCTGGATCAGGTTCTTCTGCACCTGGAGCGGGCGGAAGTTGAGTGTCGTCAGCCTGGCCATGTCATCCGGCAGCAGGCCGTAGATTGTCACCGAGGCGCCGTTTTTATCCGGCAAGCCTGGCTTGCTGATCTTGCAGCGAGTCGCCAGACCGTTGACGATCTTGGTGTTACCGCCCGCCGCGAACTGACCCGCGCCGAGCGTGAAGCGAACTTCTATTTGCTTCTGCGTGAAGCTGGTCATAGCTCATCCTCGAACAGGTAAACCAACACCCAGCGCGTATCAAGGCCGTGGTATTGGGGCGGTTCATTGCCTTGGGTGTCGACGAAGAACAGCCCGCCTTTGAAGGGCATGGTTTTGAATTGCTTGACGTTGGTTCTGTTGTTGCAAATGGCGCCGCTGATCACGCGGGTCGTGCCCACGTCGACATCCATGTACATGCGCGCGTCTTTCTGGCGCAGGGCCAGGGTGACGTTCTGGTCGTCCAGGATGATCTGCAGGTTTTGGCCTGGCACTGGGGACAAGGGAACTTCGATCACGACAGTTTCCCCTTGACCCAGTCAGTTGTCTTATCGAGAGCGCTTTCCCGGGGCTGTTGCTTGCCCTTTTCCTCGGTCGACGCATCCGATTTGTTCTTGGCTTTTCCTGCGCTGATCGGGGGCACTGAAACGCTGGTGTAGCGCGCTTCAATCTGGCGTATTTCGACCAAGCCCAACTCGATTTCTAATAGGCCGACGGCGCCGTTTTCTTTGAGCGTGTAGTTGAGTGTTTCGATGTTGCCGTCGAGGTAGGTGTAAAACGGCGTGGTGACGTTCACCAGTTCGGTACCGGAGGCATATCGTTGCAATACGAAAAGGATGCTGCGCAAACGCTCAGGCGTTCCGGTGATCGCCACCTGTACCGGGATCGACCAGGGCGAGATGACCTTGTTAGCGGAAAAGAAGCCGCCCTTCTCAACCGGATAGCGAGTGTCTTTCGACTCGAACTTGTAGCTCATCCCGAGGAATGAACTGATGGGGGCGATGGGCTTATTACTGGCGGCGTCGGTGATTTCGTAGGTCATTGAAAATTCCCCGAATCAACCGCGGTAACGATGCCTTTCAAGTCATCGCTGGTCGCACCGTTGAAAGCCGCAGCAACCCCCTTTCCATCGGTGGCCTGCGTATTGATAGTGACGCCGTTAACCGACTGGGAAACCGTTACGGTTTTATTCCCGGCGCCAGCTCCGGCAGCTGCGGCGGCTGGCGATATTGCGTCCTTGGCGGCAGCGCCTGTAGCAGCAGCTTTCACGTCTTCTGTCTTGGCTTTAACTTTCTTTGTTAGCCCTTCGATGAAGCCTGTAGCCTCCTCACCCGCGTCGCCAAACCACCCTTTTACTTTTCCTGCTACTTCCTTAACCTTGTCAAACATCCTTAAAAATACATTTAGCTTTTCGCTAATCCAATTGAACAATTCTTGTGCCGGGGCCTTCATAGGCTCCCAGAGAGCATTCCAAATCGAAGCGATCTTATCGAATACTATTTGTGCTGCAGCAACACCAAGATCCCAAAGTGCGCCAAACAAATCGCCAATCGCATCAAATATAGGTTTTATTTTCGCCCAAAAACCAGCAACTGCCCCGTACACCCCACCAAATGCCGACTCTCCTCCATCCATCCACACCATGAAGTCTTCAACGAGCAAACCAATGGCGGCGGAAATCAAAGCAATCGCCGCCACCATCAATATGATTGGCCATGTAGCGATCAGCGTCTTTATCCCAAGAATGGTCATTGCGGCCGCGGCCTTCAAGATCGCGCCCCTGTAGATGACCGCGAATGCAGTTCCTGCAACACCGAGTGCAACGACAATGACCGTACTGTGCTCTTCGACAAAGTCCCCTATAACTTTGAATCCCTTCCCGACAGCGGTAGCGACCACAGCCACAACCTCGGCGAGCATGGACAGCGCCGGCATAATCATGGTCAATATCGGAACGGTCGCGCGCTCGATTTCAGCCTTGGTTTTACGCATGCTTTCTTGAAGCTTTTTGGCCTGGTCGATTTCTTCGGCGCTCATTACCCCCTTTTCTTTTTGCGCCTTAATGAAGCCCTCAGTGGCTTCTCGCCCTTGATGAATCATCTTGATCGTAGCTGGATCAATTTGCATCGTTTCGCCAATGGCGACAGCCTCGCCGATAGACATCTTGCTCAGATGGTCGGACAGATCCAGAAGCACATCCGATGACTTGCGCATGTCGCCATTGGCATCGCGCATGCTGATGCCGAACTTCTCGAAGGCGTCTTTGCCTGGCCCACCGAAGCCCGCCGCCATCTCACCGACCGCCGCGTTAAGGTTGCCCAGCGAATCATTGAAGCCTTCAACCGTACCACCCTGCGCGGCGACCGCCTGGCCCATGGCGTTGATCTGCTCGACATCTTCGCCGAGCGTGGCAGCCAGTTCTCCCGCCGCGATAGCGGCGTCAAAACTGGACTTGATCATCCCGGTGAACAACGCCACGCCGCCGATGGTGGCAAAGATGCTGAGCGCATTGGACTTCAGGGTTTCCAGCGTACCTGTCGCCTCCTGCGCGCCTTTCTCCACACCGGACGGATCGAGGCCAAACAGAACGATCAGCGAGTCAATAACGGTGGCCATGCTCAGTCCTTCTTCATCGCGATCCGCTCATTCGCATTGTTGATGCGGATGATCTCGACCATGTTCAGCGCATCCTCATAGGAGTAGTACTCCTCGAGCTCGCGCAGGGTTGCGTGCTTGTTGCTGGTGATTACGCCGATCAGGCCGGAGACATTGGCGTAGCTGAGATACCGGCGGCCGTCATCTTCTGGCTCATCGATTTCGACAGCGCGCCGAAGTCGAAAAAACTGAAGTTCAGCTTGGCCGCCTCCATGCGCAGCTTGAACAGGGTTTTGACGTCTTCGATATGCACGTCGGCATTCGAAATGCTGAGGGCTTCGAAGTGGTCACCGATCATGACTTCGCAGCACCCCAGTAGCTCGTCATAGAGCGGCTTGGCCTGCTCGTAGCTCACGCCGGACAGCGCCTTGATACCAGCGGCGGCAGCGGCCTCTTCCCCACCTGCAAATGCAGCCGGGTCAATATCGGTATGCCCGACCAGCAGCAGCGCTCGGGCGATCCACGCTTCCAGTTTGGTCGCCGGCATCTGCGTGAGGCGAAAGCTCTTTTCTTCGCCGCCGTCGTTAACGCTAATGGTGATTACTTTGCGAGCCATGATTACCAGTCCTGTATGTCGAGTGATTCGAAGTCGAATTTGAAGGTGCGGATGTCGAGAACTTTCTTGACGTCCGGCACGGTTTTGAGGCTTTTGAGCACGCCATCCTGAAAGGTCCAGGTCTGGCGCAGACTCGGTACCGAAAAGGACAACGAGAGGTAGTAAACCGCCAGGTTCTGGCGGCTCCTGGCATTGACCAGGTCGAGTGATTTAGCGGCAGCGCTGACGGCCTCAAGCGATAGCGTCAGCACCTTGATGGAGGGGACGTAACCGGCCACCATCTTGCCGTCCACGCCCATGCGGGTTTCGGCGACGGTCTCTTCGTCCATCGCAATGGCCGCGTCCGTGGCGTAGTTCTCAAGCAGGAAGCCACTGGGAAACAGCTCATCGACGGTGATGATTCCCGTGGAGTTCGCCGAGGTAATCGTGCCCTTTCTCTGTGCCATGTCTTGGGCTCCTTAAACGATTGCGCGGGACGCCAGGACGAGCTGCTGAATAGAGCCGCCGTAGGTGTACCAAAAGTTGATGATTGGGCTCTTGCGCTCTTTGCGAGGCACGGGACCGGGATCGAGAATCTGGATGAAGTAACCGCTGGTTTGCAGTTGCGCGGAGATGTCCATACCGGCTTGCGCGGCAATCTCGGCCTTCTGCGATTCGTCCAGGACAATGCCGGTATCGATGACACCTGCACTTAAGGCGCGCTGAATCGGATCGAGCATCCACGCCCGCACCATCGCGTATCCACGAGCGTTGTGCGGGGAGCGCCCGACGCTCGAGAGGCCGCTCATCAGCGACACCTGCAGCGCGTTGTTCAGCCAGATGGCGTTGAGGTAGGTATCCACCCACAGGTAACGCCCGAACATCTGGCCCGGGTAGTGGAACTTGAATTGATCGTTGGCCGTGGCCCAGTTGCCGTAGTAGTTGAAACCGTTTTCCGTCAGCTTGTTCGCCACGGCCTCATCGGTGACGTTAAAGGGGATACCATCCTGCGCCTTGAAGGCGGTGGTGATGGCGCCGTCGGGTCGGTTGTAGTCGATCGAGGCAGCCACGCCCATGAGGAAGGCGGCGTATTCGATCTCGCCGTACTCGCCCGCGACGCCCGACAAGCCTAGGTCTTGGATCTTCTGCCCGATGTTGTCGGTGCTGCTCAGCTCGGCCGGTTGTGGATTCTCTTCAGCACCTGGCAAGTCCAGGTCCTGGATCTGATACCCGATATCGTCGGTGCTGCCTGACGATTCGATCTGCTGCCCGATGGTGGTGGTGAGCTGCTCAATCAGGTTTGGATTGTCTTCGTACAGCGCATACAGATACCGAACGCCTTGGTCATTGGACCACTGGGCGAACGCCAGCTGTTCGTCTTCTGTCGGGATCGAATCAGCCTTGCCAGAGGTGAACGTCACCCAGTTGGTCGTCACCTTTTTGATGGCATCCATGCATTCGCCTGGTGGTTGTGCACGCAAGCCATCGTATGCCGTGCCAACATCCAGCCCCATGGCTGTCGCCGCGTCTCCGGTGGGCGGAAAGATAAGCTGATCCTTGGATTGCGGGTTGTAGCCAGACCCGATAATGAAACGGCTGAACACGCCGTCATAGGTGCAGATGGATTGGTTCCAAACCGCCGAGTTGTTACCACTTGCCAGCATCGCTGTCTGAACAATCGCCGCCACCGCCGAGAATGACGTGGCAGCCGAAAAATCCAGGCCTGTGAGAGTGTCTTCCCACTCGCCCATCATCAATGTGAGGGTGCCATTGGTGATGGCTTTCAGCTCATCCAGGGTGTCGTGCTCTGCGCCGACGACGTAGGGGCTTCGCGCTTTCGATACCCAACGCGCCACGTAGAGCAGGCGAGGCTTGATCGGGCTGTTGTTGTAGCCGCGAAAGTAGATACCGATGGGCTTAAGGATCTCGGTGTCAGGCAGAAAGTAGGCTTTCGCATCATTCAACGAAGCGAAGGCCACAACACCACCTGGTGGGATCTGAGGCGTGTCATAGGCAAACAGCCCGTTCAGTTCAAGATCCGTGCCGCCCGGCACCAGCAGGCCCGGGTTGACCTGGACAATTGCATCAGCAGGAATGCTCATTGGATTACCTCAGTTGTAAGGGTTGCATCGTCGAACCACGGCACGGGGACGCTGGTTTCATCCCAATAGGAAATGGTCAGCGTGACGACGTAGCGCACGGCGTATTGATCGGTACCATCAGGCTTGGTCATCTCGCGCGGGGTGTCGGCGAACAAAGGCGAAATGCCGTAGGGCTCGAGGAAGTCGCAGAAAATTGAGGACCGGCTGAGCATCTCGAACTTGTCGGCGTTGTCGGCAGCGTCTTCGCCAACGAAATCAAGCTGCACCATGGTTTCGCGCAGAACGCTTTCGGTAAGCTCGCCGTCTTCTTCGGTGGCCGGGTCAAACGTGAAGTCAGTCGAGTTGGTTCCTCGGCGCGCTACGTTAATCAAGGTCATTACCGCGTAGCTTTGCAGTGGCAGAGCGGCGCGATCTGGCCAGGCGCGCAGGATGTTGTCCGCCGGCGTGCTGGCGAACTTTTGGACCAGGTCATACATGGCGCCGAGAACATCGATCATGGGTAGGTCACCCCGGCCGGTCCGGTCATCTGCAGAACGCCGCGCACGCACACCCAGCCGGCGTGCGAGAAATCCTCCGGTACCGCGTTGATCAGCCACCACTGCTGGCGCGCATAGATCATGTCGCCGCCGGTACCGTCCGGACGGAACACGCCGCGCCAGTCGCCATCCAGGTAGAAGTGCAGAAGCTTGCTGTTGTCGCCGACGCGATCGATCAGCTTTAATGCCTCATCGCTGACCGATTGCACCTTGGCCAGCAGCTCAACGAACGGCGCATAGGTCGGCGTTAGCCTCCCCTTCACGTTCGCCTGACCGGTGCAACGGAACAGGGCAATATCCTCCCGTGGCGTGACGGAGCCCAAGACGCCGCTGACCACCTTATTCAGATTCACCGGGCACGACCTCCGAATCGATGCTGCGTCCCAGGTGACCGCTGTCAGTCAGCGGTTTGTCGAAGCCTTTGCGCTCGATCGTTTCCTTGGAGTTACCACCCTCGGCGCCGATCGCCTTGATGGTCTGTTGAATGTCCTTGACCATCTGCTTGCCGAGTATTTCCAGCGCGACCTCGGGGGTATTGCTCTGCATCAGCTTGGCGAAGCCGTCTTTCCACACACCCGACCGCTCGACGACAGTACGACGCATATACGATCGCGGAGGATTCGTAGGGCTGCCGAACTCGTTATCTGCTGCGACGGTGGCCACCTTGGTACCATCCGGATAGGTAGCGCCCTCGAGCACGCCCGCACGCACATGCGCAGCCTTGGTGGCCATGAGCTCCTTCAGTGCTTTCTGCAGCTTTTCGCCACCAATAATTTGGGCCCTGCTCATGGCGACACCCAGACGAATGAGGTGTAGGGCTTGCACGCCATCCAGCACTCTTGGCCGTACGCAGTGAGGAACCACCAGGCCTTGTTGAATGGCGCCTGAGCGACCGCCACGGATACGTTTTCTGAGCCTTGTCCGGCTGAGGTGATCTGCCCCGTCAGAGTGGCGTCGCGTTTACCCAAGATCGCCACGTGCGCGGTGGCCAGGTAGAGAATCGGTTCCCTTTGATCGAATGGAATGACCGAGCCTTCGGCGTTGGAGATCTGCACGCATGCCCGGTTGAAGCACGACTGCAGATACGCATCCGAATACACGGCCACCGGGAACGCGTCCGGAAACGTCTCCCGGAACTTCATCGGATCAAAGGAGACGATCACTTGCCTTCAGCCTTTTTCGACACGGCGGCGATTTCGGGCGTTTTGTCGTCCGAGGTTT
The DNA here is from genome assembly GCF_035554175.1 of Pseudomonas sp. Classification (GTDB taxonomy): domain Bacteria; phylum Pseudomonadota; class Gammaproteobacteria; order Pseudomonadales; family Pseudomonadaceae; genus Aquipseudomonas. Next base: position 11,605 of record NZ_DATMIV010000011.1, read on the forward strand.
TCACGTCCTTCAGGTCGTTCGGGTTGAGCTGCTCGAGGCCGGTCTTTTCCTCTTCACGCTCTTCGGCGATCGCCTCGGCGTCGTCCAGGTCTTTCGCCGCGAAAATGTGCTCGTCACGAATGGCCTTGTGCTTGCCGTAGACCTTCTTCAGCTCCTCCCAGTAATCGTCCGGGATCGAGGTCACGCCATGATCCGGCAGCAGACAACCCGGTGTGTTGCTGCCATTGATGGTGATGTTTCGCCCACCGACAACAAACACCACACCACGGGGAAGTTTCGAATAAATTTTCATGGGTCAGACTCCGAGCATTGAGGAAACGGCAGCGGAGCGATACATCACCGAGCCGAAGGTCGCGGCCGAGTACTTCTCCTTGAGGCTGGACAGCTCACGGACAACGCCGTGGGCGCGCATGAGCTCGACATAGCCGAGGTCGCCGGTCTTCTGGCCCTCGACGTTCGGCGCGATCATCATCACCATCTCGCCGGCGGCGGTGCTCATCTGCGGCGCAGTAATGATCTTCAGGTTGGGGAAGCCTTCCTTGAGCATGGTCAACACCGACACGTTGAAGCTGGTTGCCTTGTTCAGCGTTGGCCGCACCAGGTTGCTCATGGTCAGCTCAAGCTCGACGTCCATATCCAGCAGGCCGCCCATCGTGCGGTTGAGCTCGGTGTAGAGCGCGAGAATGTCGTTGTAGATTTCGATAGTGTCCTTATCGAACCACTCCAGATCTCCGCCGGCGCTGGTGGCCGGGGTCAATGCCGCGTTCAACGACGGGTCGTTCAAGATGCCGTAGTTGGCCAAGTTAGCAACGCCGTTGAACCAGATGTCGTTGTGCGCGATCTTGATGGTCTGTGCCGCCGCTTCCTGCTTCTGCACGGCTGCATTGATCTTGGCCGCCGACATGGTGGCCATTTCCAGATCGCCCCATTCAACGATGGTCTGGAAGTAGTACGCCTCCCGCTGGGGCCAGTTGGCGTTGAAGCTTGCCGAACCTTCGCGCCCCTGGTCGCTGTAGGGGGCGATCTTGCCGGTGCTCTCCACGATCGGGAACGACGCAACTGTCGTGCCGTAGGAGCCGTAACGCACCGGGTCGAAAATCTCTTCGGCGGCGCGCTTGGCCGTCAGCACCTTGATCAAGGTCGGTGAGGTGTACTGCGTCATCCAGGCCGGCACACCGTTGTTCGGTGTGGTGACCATGGCGGCATCCTGGGCGATCCGTGTCTTCGCCTCAGGCGTCATCCACTGCTGTGGAAAATTCGAAATGCCGATCGAGGCAAGTCGCATAAATTCGAGCTGGCTCATTTGCCGGGCCTCAGTATTTGGAAATGATGATTGCGCTGCCGGCGGTGCCAGGCGCTGCAACGAAGGTGACGACGAAGTCGGTTTCTACGTGGCCGGCAACGGTGGAGTTGGCGGCGGCTGTCGAGATCGTGCCCGTGGTGGTGTTGGCGAACACTTTCTGCTTTACCAACGCCGTGGTCGTGGAGCGTGCATACCAGTCACCGTTGGCGGCAGCGGTCGCATTGAAGCCCTCCGGAATAATTTCCTGAGCCTCTTGGAGAAAGCCGGTGATCAGGCCGGTATGGGTGCGGATACAGAAGCCATCAGGCTTACCGCTGCCCGCCGGCGAAAAGGTCTGACCGTTGCCGCTGCCCCACAGGAACAGACCCGGCGCACAGCCGTTGATGGCCTTCTTCACGATGCTGGAAAACGGGTTGTCACTGGCGGACGCACCTGGCAGACCTTCGTTCAGTGACCCATGTACTGTGTTTTGAAATGGCATGGCAGCGGCCTCAGAGTTGTTGGTAGCGATCAAGGTCGACACCATCGAGCACGCCCGATGGTTTGGAGTCGACGGCAAGGCTTGGGCCGCGAGTGTTGGCAAGCACTGCGCACATGCCGGCATGCGCCTCGGCGGGGAATGTGGTCGGGTCGTAACCCTTCTCCTTCAGCGCGAAGGCGTAGATATCGCCGGCACTGTCGAAGGTCGTAGTGGTCACGCGGCCAACCAATGGCATGACAGCCGCGGCCGCCTCTTCCTTGTCACGAAATTGTTTGGTGATCTTGGCGGTCACGTCGGCGGTGATCCGGGCGGCGTCCATGACGACAGGCTTGGGTTTTTTCAACGCCTGATCTCCGGCGAGTGGTTTCTTTTGTGCCGGATCGGCTGCGTCCGTGGCTTCGTCTGCGTCGCCGGTGATAACAGCGGCCTCCGCTTCCTCGGCGCCGGCGATCTTGTTCACCAGCGCTTCGAGCTTGGCGATGCGCGCGCCCAGGTCAGCGTCCGGTTCCTGATCGGTGGCCGGATCCTTGGCGGGCTCGGTGTCGGTCGTAGGCTCGGCGTCCTCGGCATCCATGGCGTCCTTGATCACTTCAGCTGCGGCAGCCTCATCCTTGGCCAGCAGGCCCTTACCCTTCAGGACCTTGGCAATTGCTTGCGCCAGCCCGGTTTTTTTTACGGTCATAACGATGCCTCTCAAAAACGGTGACCCATCGGCCACCACGACGTCAGGGCCGGCGCGGCCTGACTTGACCAGGGCAATGTGGTTGCCCCGAATGTTGGTCATCTTCAGTTCGTAGGGCTGGCCTTCGAACTCGCCCGACTCGATAACCGGGTCGTAGCGATACCCCGCGCTCAATTCCTTCTGCTCTTTCGAATCGATCAGAGCGATGGCTGTGGCGTCGTGGAAGACGATGGTGTTGCGGATATAAGGGACGTCCCAGACAGTGCTGGTGCCCGTGGTACCGACGCGGAGAGCCTTCTGCGGATCGAAGGCACTGTCTTCCTCGTGGCGAATCAGGATCGGCAGGCCGTTGAACGTGGCCCCCGCCTTTTCCAGTTCCTCGGCCGGACGCAGCACCTGATAGATGCGTTCCGGCTCAAGGCCCAGCGATTCAAAACCGGGGATCTCGTGGCCGTAATACGGATTCACCGCGGCCTTCGTCAGGGCCGAGGCCTCAACGTGCAGGTATCCGTTTTCGTCTGTTCGGCGTGCCGAGTCGGTGGCAATCATGACCAATCAATAGAGTTAGACTATTAGGCAGTCATAATAGATTTCAAAATAGATTAGCGCAATATCGATAGTGCAAAGCTATCCGAACTCAGGCAGAACCGGCCCCGCCTGACACCCGCAATTAGGCTCCTCCCCAGGTTGAATCCACTTGCCATCCAAGTACATACCCTTGGCCAGCTCGAACTCCTTGCCGTCGGCCTCCACGTGGCTATGTCGTGGATGCTTGCCGCCGCGCATGTGCATCCACACTGCCTTGGTGATGCCCAGGTCACGCTGGCGGGCTCGATTGATCACCGACGTCGCCTTGTTGACCTGGTCGCGAGCGATGAACTCGGCACGCTTATCGGTCGACTCACCGAGCGCCAGAATCTCTTTCTTCAGGGTTTCGAGATCGCGTCCGTTGGCCATCGCGCGCATCACCGCGCCTTCGATTTGCTCGAAGTACTTGGATGGGATCGACTTGATCAGGCCGACGTTTTCCGTGGTCATGGCCGTGAGGATGTTCTGGGTGCGCCGGGTCATCTTGGGTTTGACCGTCGGCACCGCCTGGCGCAGGGAGCTGAACAGGCTGCTGGTGGTTGTAGTGTCCGCCGTGGAAACGAACCACTTGGCGATCGAGGCCGCCTGCTGCCCGTACTCATAACCCCATTGGCGAGCGAGCCGGGCAATTTCCTTCATCGCCTCCGCCGCCGGACTGGCATCGCCGACGACTTCGCTTTCCCGTGCGCGATAGGTCGAGCTGATCCACCACTGCACGCTAGCCGTCATGCGCTCGTTGAGCTTCTTCATCTTCGCCGCGTACTTGGCACGCAGGCCCGCGTTTGGCGCCGGCGGACGCACGACGATGCCGCCCGAGGGTGGCTTGATGCCCTTATACGACCGGGGCTGGCTCGACATCGGTCGGCTCCTGCTCTGCCTCGGCGCCCTCTTCGTCCGGCAGCTCAACGGCCACCTCCAGTCCGTTGTAACCGCTGTCCTCATCACTGGACAGCCGTTCGCGCACCTCCTCCTGCAGGATGACGCCTTGATCCAGATAGATGGCATCGCGCTCGGCGTTGGTCTTTTGGATCGTCGCCAGCTCGGTAGGATCGGGTTCCTTCAGCGGCTCCCACACCTCGGTGATGCCCTGGGTGATCCTGCCCGATTCGGTCAGTTCGATCATGTGCCGGGCCTTGACGAAGTTGTCGAAATACAACGATTCCTGCCAGGTGCGCACCTTGTCGTAGAAGTTGCGCATGTCGCTTTCACCGGTGGCGTTCATGCCGGTGGGCGCGGTGCCGAACAGCTTTGTCACCGGAATGCCCGGAAGCAGCGCCAGCAGTTCGAGCTGCTGCGCCACCAGATCCTTCAGTCCGCCGAGTGCGGTTTCGATCTGGAAAAACTCCTCAGTTTCCTTGTCGATAAACGCCATGCCTTGATTGCGTTTGGCTCCAAGCAGGATCTTGGCCCGGTTAACTAGGTCTGCAGGAGAACCATTGTTCAGCACTTGGCTCATGTCAGTTTTAACGCCGAGTAGCGAAAAGTTGTGGATGATCTCCGCCGACGAGTCGCGGGCGCTTTCGAAGTTGGCCACATACTTGAGCACCAACTGCGCGAGCGGAATACCGAAGAAGTTGTAGGCCGGACGCAGGATGGTGCTCGGCACGTTGTTGGCGAAGTACAGGAAGCGGCTGACGTGTACCTCCTTGCCCAGGACGATCCACGTTTCGGGTTTGAAGTAATTCCCCTTGAGCGGGTCAGCCGCTTCGTACACGCCCGGGTAAACCTGCATCGGCTCGATCATCCGAAAGCCCTTGAACTTCCCCTGACCGATGGTCTTGTCGCTGATCACCAGTGGCGTGACCAGCTCGGCGTCCTCCACCCCCATGTCCATGTAGAGCAGACAGCCGCCTTGGAAGCCGACCATCTCAGACGCATCTTTGAACAGCTTGCGCAGCGCCCATTTTTCGCAGTAGCCCTGCACGCGCTTGATGTCGTCATCATTGACCTTTTCGTCGATGCCCTTGAGCGTCACCCACTTACGCGTGGACTCGTCGCTCATGGTGTCGACGATCAGGCGCATCAGCGGGTTTTGCTGAAGCATGGCCAGCGCCGGATAGCCAATAAAGGTGATGCCCTGCGCACCATCGACGTTGAGGATGCTGGCTTGAATGTTGTTGTAATACCCGGAAGCATCCAGCGCTTTGTCCATGGCCAGGCGCGCCGCTTTGCCTGTCGCCATGCCTTCACAGAGGTTCATCGGGGGCGCCCACGGGCGTACGGCCGGCAATGGCACACCGAGACCGCCGAACGCGCCCGTGTAGGCGTCGTTGACCCGCATGACCTTGGGCTCAGCGGCCTGTGCTGGCGCGGTCACGACCTTGGGGACATACGGGCGCTTCTTTTTGTTTTTTCGACGAGGCATGACGACCTAATAGAGTTTGACTATCGAAAACCAATCATAGCCCTAGCGCATTAAGCAGTCCAACCAGATAGCCGTAAACTATCCGAACGCATTCGCGGCCTCGTCCGAAACCTGAATACCTTGTTTCGTCCCTCCTAACATGTCGTTGATTGCGTCAACCATCGGGTCGACCTGGTCGTCGTGGTCGTGCGAGTCGTTCGCCGTGAAGGCATCGCACTCCTCGGTGAAGTCACTCACCCACGGCGCGTCTTCAGGTATGCACACGAACCCCGCTTCGATATAGCCGAGCACATCCATGACGCGGGATAGCTTGTTTTGCTGGGTGCCACGGTCGATGGCCACGATCGGCGCTTTGGCTTTCCGTCTCACGTTCTGAATCAGGCCGGTACCGCTTGCGGCGTCTTCAACACCCAAACTACGCAGGCGCCCTTGGCCTTGAACCGCTTTATGCTTATTCCAGAACTCCACGGCCTTCGTTTCCAGGTCTGGAGCCTCCCACTTGCCCCGGATCTGATCGAGCAGGTAGATACGCCCATCGTCACCCATACCCCAGCACTGGAACACGCTGTAGTCATTGTGTTCGGCGGTCTTCTGCGCGGTGTCCGCAAAGATCTTGCGGTAGATGATTTGTGGAGTGATCTTGTACCGCTTGAGCTGGTTGCTATGGATCAGCTCGCCGCCGAGGATCTGCGGATTTTGCTGATACAGCGCCTCCCAGTTGGCGGACGCCATTACGGCCTTACGAGCTAGGAGGAAGTCCCGCGATTTATGCTCGGGAAACAGTGCCTCGCCCTCTTTACGATTCGGTTCGTCCGCGATGGCCAGCGCTCGATAGGAGAACCGTTTTACCTGTGGCGAGCTCTCGATCAAGCGCCCGATTGGGTCGTCGACGTGCCAGCGCGTGAGGATGGCCAGCAGGCCGGCATGTTCGGAAAATCGAGTGAAGAAGTCGTCGGTCAACCAGTCCCACGCGGCATCACGCACGGTCTTGCTACTGGCCTCTGCCCTGCCCTTGATCGGGTCATCGATGACTCCCAGGTCGAGCCCTTCGCCCGTGATAGCGCCCCGCACAGTCGTGTTCCGAAAGTAACCCTCCTCCCCAACGTATTCCAGAATTTCGCGGTTGCGAAGCGACTGGCCGTCATTAGTAACAGTTCGGGATTTACTGAGCTTCGTGCCAGGGAAAACTTTCAGGTATTTCGGGCTGTCCATGATGCGCTGCATGCGCAAGTTCGCACGGATGCCAAGGCGCTCAGAAAAGCTGGTGTAGATCGTTCGATACTCGGGATGCCTGCCGGATAGCCACGCGATGAAGTCGAGTATCTGAAAGCTCTTGCCATGCTGCGGCGGCGCCTCGATGACGTACATGGGGCGCTCACCGGCCATGAGTTCATCGAAAAAATTCTGCAGGACGTTCGCAACCTCACGCTGCCACCACCCTATCTTGAGTTTCGGGTCCATGTAGCGCCTGAAGGCCCAAAACGATTCGCGGGCCTCGGCGATGGCCAGCAGTTCCAGCAGTTCGATATCGTTCATACGTCGAAAATGGACGTGGGCAAGCCCCGCTCCTTGGCCAGCTCGATCAGCTGCTCGCGAGTTAGCTCGACGTCGGCGTCCGCGACCTGGATAGGTCCGCCGTCCTTGCCGGTGTGTTCCTTGCGTTCGATATACAGGCCGGACGCCTTGCCCCTAGCAATCTCAGCCTGTATCGCTGGACCATATTTCCCTTTCTTAGCCGACACGTCGCGCAGGCGCTTCAAGTCGTTCAGGTGGGTTTCTAGTGACACCTGGGCCCGCTCAACGGCGGGCGCGCGCAATTCGTCCAACCTCGCCCCAATCTCGCCCTTTTTGAGCATCGCGTGCGCTTTGTTGTTAACCGTTTCGGGCTTCATCTTGGAACACGCGTAGGCGCGCCTGTAGGCCTCGCTGGCGTTGCCGGTCTCGATGTAAGCGAGGCAAAACGCCTCCTGCTTGGGTGTAAGTTTTTTACGCATGTTCCTGCTCACCCTCGCGAATCCTTACCCTTGCATGTCCGGCACGTCTGGAAGTAATTCCCGTGGACCATGTGTATTTTCCCGAGCCCCTCGCACTCTGTGCACACGCCTAGCCTGGTGAGCAACTGCAACCGCTGGGTGTTGGTTTCTTCTGCTCGACCTCGCCACAGCAAGCCGTGCTCTTTCGCGTTTGAAACGCCGAGGCGCCATCCCACGAAAAACGCGACGACTGGACCCACTCCCAACAGCGCATCCCAAATTGATTCCATCATGACGATTTTCCCTGTAGTGGAACGACGCGCACGAGGACGCCCGGAGTTTCACTGAAGCGCTTGGACATGGAGACGTTGACCACCTGGACATCATCCTTGAACACGATGCCGTTGATGCCGTCGCAGATCGCTTTGAGGACGTTATCCGCGTCGGGCTTCTTGGTGGGCATCACCTCGCCCGCCAGCGCTTCGGCGGTTTTCTTCTTCGACCAGGATGCAGCCACGGGCAGCAGAATACGCAGCTCCATCAGCACCGGGCCTGCGATCAGCTCGCGCCCGGTCATAGCTTGTTGCGCGACCATTGCGATCTTGCCCTCGTAGTTCGCAGTCTTGGTCGGCGTGTACATGCGCGCATGGCCCCCGATGGTGCTGACCTTGGGCCTGCCCTTGCCCACTGGCTCACCTGGTACCACGAACGAAACGGGCTTGTGATCAGGCATGGTCGTCTCTCTGGATGTTGAGTTTGGCCAACAGCATGGCGCGACAGGCTTTCGGATCTGTTGGGATCTCGAGGATGGCGACGATCTGGTCGGCTTGCTTGTTCGAGTGCTCGAGCTGGATCTGTTCACGCGGCCGCGCTGCGTCTGTGCCGATGCCGTGGGGGATACGGCCATCCAGCGGCTGGCCGAGCTGAGCACGACGCCTCACGATGGCGTAGTTGCGTTCGAAGCGTTGGAACAGGGCCTTGTCACCGTCGAGCGCCGAATGTAGGTCGAACAGGCTGGTTGCCTCGGCTGCGACCTTGACGGCCTTGTGGCTGTACTTGCCGGCGCGGGCTTCATCCCAAGCCTGCTGCGTGCCTGGTAGGCCCTTGGCCTGTTGGCACAGCGACAGGAACACGTTTGCTGGCGGTGGCCAGTCGAACTCAGCAGCGCGCTCGACAAGTGCGTGCAGGCCGTTGGCGAGCTGTTCGCCAGTGACACCGGAAAGCACTTTCGCCCAGGTGTGTTCTGAGTCTGCGATCACGCCAAAGCTCGACGTCCAGCGGTGCCCGTAGAACTCAGCCATTTTGATCCATAGCTTGTCGAGTAGCACCTGCGGCAGCATCTCGCTCGGCAATGGCGGCTCGCACACGGTCTGGAGCAGAGAGGGAGCCCGTTCGAGCAGGTCTTTGGTTGCGACCTGCGGCACCTTCGCCTTGATGGTCTTGGGCATTTCGCGATGCGGGTTGCTGGGTAGCATTGGCGTTTCTCCCGTTTGCTTGTTCGTTGCGCATACCGCGCTTCAGGTGTTGGGCAAGCGCGTGCTCCCACTTCGCCTGTGTGCGGTGGTCGTCGGGGGATGCAATCCAGAAGGATTTGAATTCGAGGAATTGGTCTTGATCGAAGACCTGGTTGGCCAAGCAGTTCCTGGCCAGCACTGCTGCGAACGATTTTTCGTCGGGCTGCCAGTGCTCGAACATGGCGAATTTCGTTCGCGAGTCGAAATCGGTCTCGCGTGTTGGTGGTGGTATATCTGTATCTGTATCTGTATCTGGTGGCGTTACTGTAACGTTACGCTCCCGTTTCTTACGCTCTCTGTGCGCCTTAACCCTTGAATTACTTGAGTCAGAGGCAAACTGACGCTTATCCCAAGCGGTCGGTTTTCCGTCTTCAGTGATGAGTTTTTTCGCGATCAAAACGGCCTTGGTTTGAGCCCATTCCGTTTCACTGATACGCAACTGAAACGCTATCTCTGTTTCATGTAACGTTACATCCTCGTTACTGCAACGCAGGCATAACAGCATGATGTAACGTCGCTGGTCTGCTTCGCTGAGCATCTGGACTTTTGGGTCGGTCGCAAACTCTGAATACAACCGGAACCATGGATTGGCCATCTTGATTACCACCAGGGCGGACGCACCACCCAGCCATTGATTACCTATCTCCACACGAGCGAAAACACTCTGCGGAGAGAGGCTGAAAAAGGTGTCCGGCGCATCCGTGGTAACGTTGAATTTCCACAAACAAAGGCCTAGGAGGCCGGACATGTCTTACGCAATGCACTTCCAATACCTTGCAGATGACGCGAAAAGACCTAGTGATATGAAGGTCTCTGACGTACTGCTACGGTTTACCGAGGCGCCCATCGTGCCCCGCATTGGCGAGCTAATTGACCTTGTTGAGTCCTACCCGGACAAGGGCATCCACAAGACGTATCAAGTGCTGATGGTTCGTCATCAGGTGTTTCGAGAGTCGAATGATGATTCGAAGCTGTACCGGCAGGAGATACTCGTCCTAGTCGGCGATCCGAAAGTGGCAGATGCTCGACTGCTGGACATGAAGGAATAAAGCCGAGCAGGATCAATGCTGTCAGGAAATCCTTTCTGGCAGCTCTGAGCGCCAGCAAAGGGTAGGATTCTTCACTCAGTACTGACTCTGCCCAAGCGGTCGAGTCTCGCTCCGTCAATGACTCCAAGGACTTCAACAGAAGGCCGGCTCGATCCACGTTTCGCATCACTCCTGGTGGAGTGCATGCAGGGCAAAGAGTGGGTTTCGCTTGTGCGCAACTCATGATGTCGGGCCCTGCTGCGCAAGCGCGGCAGCACACAACTCATCGATCCCAACGACATCGAAGCGGTAGACGCGACCACCACTTGCACCGGCTGCGGAGTTGTCTTCAGCGGTGACGAACGTCGCTTCAGCGGTAGAGAGCAAGCGCTCAACATCGTCGATAAACTGAGGAATCTTCTCAGAAGGTAGCTGTTCGACTGTTTTTTCGACCTTCGAAAGTAGCGACCCCAGGTCGATTGAGAACTGGGCGGTTGCTGGCTTAGGCAGCTCGACGTAGCCTGCCCTGACAGCTTGGGCGCATTGAATGGCCAAGGCTGGCAGATCGTCGCGACCGTCCCTTGCGGCGGCTGGTAGAGCTTGGGTTAGCACGACGTGCAGCGTATCCAGCTCTTGTTCGTGCGTATGTCTTTTTTCGCTCATGATGTCTTGCTCTCTTCAATCATCTTCTGTTCGATCAGGCACAGCGCCCGACCACCAGCTCCCAGCAAATCGCACACCTCGCGATGAGCGATTTTCAAACGGTCTTGATTCGTGTCGTCCAGCAGGTAAACCAACGCCTGCTGCGCTTCCCCGCCCTCTTTCATAACTGCCTGGACGTGTTGAAACACGCCGCCATCTGAGGGCTCGTTGGCGATCAAGCTGACGGACACGCCAAGCGGGACCAGCAGCTCGCCAAGCACCTGGATCTTCAGGTCGTCGGGCAGCGCCGCAAGGATCGACGGGATGAAATTGGCCGGGAGTAAATTCGTTTCCTTGGTGGCGTCATTCAGCCAACGAAAAATCCGCTCGGAGTTCGTGGCCATGCGCCTGTAGGTGTCCCGATCGGATTCGAATTTGATTCCGGTGGTCGTCGGGCCGTCGATTCGCTCATGGGCTTCGACGATCAGCTGCGATACCGTTTCTCGGCTCAGCCCTTCCCGGCGGCACCACTGATTCACTGCGCCGAGTAGTGACGCTATCAGTGTCTGTGGGTCAGCTCGCATGACTTAAGGCCTCGTCGAGGCAAGGATTCTGGTGGCCTTTTAGCTCGGGCCAGATCTCATGCCAATCGTCCGGACGTAACACTTGGCGAGTAACTAGTCCGCCTGTAGACGTCTCGGTTCTAACAGCGATTTCTGCGGAAGCAGTTTTGTAGCCATATGCGATCATTTTTAGATAGGCACGACTGGTCCCTGTTTTCGCCACTTCCGAGTCATTAGCTGTTTTCAGCCATGCCAGCAGCTCTGTGTTTTTGGTCCTCATGGGGAGCTCTCGAGTAAAAGTATTCGAAATATAACCCCGAGGTAACAACATGGCAACACCCTTAGGTTATTTACCTGTAGGTAGCGAACTGAGATCATTCGTTAATGGATATTTATGAAATTCGCCGCGCGAACCTGCGCGCGCTCGTAAAAAAGAAATTCAATGGTCGGATGGCTGGCTTGGCCGAGGCTGTTGATCGAGCGCACAGCTACATCTCACGCTGCCTGACGGACAATGAAAAGCATCGAAAAAATATCGGTGAGGAATTCGCACGCGATTTAGAAAATCGTCTTGGATTGCTTCCTTTAGCTCTGGACAAACCGGAGGGGGAAGGACTAGCTTCCTCTGGTGAAAGGCCAGCGCTAGACAGGTCAGCAGAAGTCAATTTGCCATCATCGCAAGGACAAAACCTCGCTATGGATAGGACAATTTCCCCTCCTGCCGAAACTGGACACATATACAGTGTCCCGCTAATCTCGCTGAGCAAGGCCATTGAGTGGGTCTCGGGAGGTTACAAGATGTCGAATATTGCGATTGAGGCGTTTATACCTTGCCCAATTTCGGTAGGAGTGCGCGCCTTCGCTATACGGATGCCGAATGATTCAATGGCTGGCCCCCGAGCTGAGCGTCCAATTCATCGTGATTGGATAGCCGTGATCGATCCCGATTCAGTGGCATCTCCAGGGCAGATTGTCCTTGCTTCCGTCAAGGGCCAAGACCCTATTATGGGCGCACTCACCCCTCACGGGGGCCGAACCTACGTCAAACCCGCGAATCCGGAATATGAGAAAGAAGAAATCGACCTTGATGACCCCAATAGCATTCTGGGGCGCACGGTGTTTGTAGGATTCGCAATGTAACCGCCCGTCACCCGCCCCCAAAAACCCGCCTTGTGCGGGTTTTTTTTCGTCCGGGATAATTTTATTACCTGAGGGTGTTGACCATGTTTTTAACCTATGGGTAATATTACCCATCGCAGCAACACACCGCCGCGAAGGGGCAACCCGAAACGCTCTTTAGCTCCAAAGGCCGCAGCAAGCCATGGCCCTGCCCTCAAGGCAAAACGGTACAGCGGTAGCCTCGCCGCGTGACTCGAAGCATAGAGAGTCCTGGATCACAAGAGTGCCAGTGGGTGACGAACCGCGACTGGCTGTCGAGCCTCAAGGGCTCCCGAACAAATAATCGCCCAATCCGCAGGTGGCGTGTAACAGCGGCCAGCAATACCGGAGATTTTTCACTGATGCACCTGGTGACGGGTGCATTGGGAAAACAACCGGAGGGTATTCAAATGCGCAATCAAAACCAACTGCGCGCTGAAGGCGAAACCATGGAGCAGTTCAAGGCTCGTCGGGCTCGCGGCGTAGCAACCAACATCATGGGTTTTATGGCTGAGTGCCGGGAAGGCGCTGGATGGGCCCCGGCCAAGGCCGAGATGATTCAGTGGTTCCATAACCACCGCGCCCGCCTCCATCAACGCTTGGCATTGGCAGCTCGCCTGCCATGACGATTTCGCGAGACACAAATAGGCCTTGGCGACAGGGCCAGACGGGAATCAACGGAGACACATGATGAGTAGCGAACGATTGATACAGCTGGCAGCACTGCTGCTTCAGAAGCATGCGCCACTTGAAATAGGCGATCACGTGAAGTGGAAAGATGGACTGGCGAATCAGCCCATCGAGGGATTAATGATCATCAGCGGTTTAGTTGAAGACGACAATACGACCCATGGCTTCTATACGCCGGTCCGGGCTGCAATTCGCCTTGATGCCACAGTTGCATACCTAAATGGTGAGGGCGAATTGGTAGAGGCCTATATCGATTCGCGCCGCGTTTGCCGTTGCTAATGTCATACGCGGCGCTTTCCATCAACTAGAACGCAGGCCTGTACTAACCTGTCTCTGGAATCCTGGAACCTGCATTTCAACGACTCTCAGTGGAAAGCCACAAGGCTCGCAATAGGCAATTTCAAAACGCCTAGTTCGAATATCGGCAGTGATAGTGTTCATGACTTCAGGAACAGCACCCCCACAGTCTGGACACTTAGAGCCACTGTGATTATTGATCATGTATTTCTCTCGCTGGTGTAGGAACCCGCGACGATACCACGGCCCGGCGTGGCTAAAGATCCGGGCACCTTTCCCTTCCTGTACAAGGCTTATCGGGGCGTTTCACTGATGCCACTTCTCACCAGGTGGCATTGGGAAAACCACAAAAGCAAGGAGAATGGAGCATGCTGATACTGACCCGGCGCGTAGATGAGCGCTTGACCATCGGTGACGAAATCACAGTCACCGTTTTGGGTGTAAACGGACAAACTGTAAGGATCGGAATTGCGGCTCCGAAGGAAATTGCAGTGCACCGAGAAGAGGTAACGCAGCGCATTAAAGCGGGCCTGTCGAAACCTCCAAAAGAATAACCAACGCCACAAGACAGCTTGTCGCTAACTGCCCGATTCTCTCCCCGAGAGCGCATCGGTGAGCTCTTAAGCACAACGACAGTCTTGTTGGATGGTTCGTGTGCCATCGCTTGAGGGCTCACCGATGCGAAAGTATCACCACCCGAGCATGGCGGGCCTTAGGGATATCCATGACGCGCAAGCTGTGTAGAGCGCGACCATCATCGCCAGCAGCCGGGGCGCCCAGAACGGCTATCGTCCTTGTAAGTCTCCTCACGGCTACTTGCAGGTTTACATCGTTCGGGCGTGACCTGGCACTTCCCTCCTCCCATCGTTTTCATACGCCGCCACCTTGCTGGATGAACCTTTCGGAAGTCTCTTCCGGCCAGGGTGGCGACCTATGCATTCACACAGGGAATCCATCCCATGACTACGGAAACAGAGAAGCACCAAACAGCTACTGAGATGATTGAAAGCGCTATCCAGGTGCTGGACGGCGCCAGTGAGTATATGCACCTGGTGTATTCCAGTTCGGCTTACACCGTCGTGTCTGTCTGCCATTCGCTGCGCGCAATCAGCGGGACTGAATTCCGCCAGTACTGCGAGCGCATTACCCAGATCGACGCGCGCTGGATCGACAATCCCGGACCGAGGTTTCTGCCATGACCATCATCGCCCGTAACCGGCGCGGCATCATTCAAGCCCTGCAATCGCAGGGCTTTTCTTTGGTCACTGATTTACCAAATCCAATCCGGATTGATGACACACCGCGCGGCATGCTCAAAGCGAGGACGGTCAATGACCAGAAACCAGCGTAGACGCCGAACTCTCACCGGTTTGCTGTTCCTCGGCATTGTCTTTTTGGCCCCGGCAATCGCGGGCCTCGTTACTCAATAGGATTCCACCATGCAAATTGACCCTCGGGCGAACAGCGCCGAGCGCCTTGTTGCGCCTGCACCGCTCCCACACATCAGCCGCCGAGCACTGAAGCGCGTGAAAAACCCACTGCCGGCGCCGACCGACTGCCGCTACTGTGCCGGCGCAGTGCACCTGGTTTGCAACTCCGCTATCTACCACGGTCGCAGCTATGGTGACTGGCCCTTTGCCTATCTGTGCAGTGACTGCGGTTCATACGTCGGTCTGCATCCGGACACCGACGTGCCATTGGGCACCTTGGCCAATGCGCAGTTGAGGGCGGCTCGGAACAAGAGCAAGGCAGCATTTCACGCCCACATGAAACGAATGGGGCTGAGCCGGACGGGGGCTTATCAGTGGCTGGCCGCCCAGATGGGGATCTTCGTTGAACAATGCCACTTCGGATGGTTCGAGCTCGAGGCCTGTGCGATCGCTGAGCGATTTTCAATTGAGGCGACCTGGTCGACATCGATGTCGACGGCATTTGCAAAAGCTAGGGGTGCATCATGAGCGTGATCACCGTCCGCGCCTCTTCGTGGGGCTCGTTGTTCGACTGCGCCTTCAAATTCGAATGGGTCCAGCTGCTTGGCCACTACTCACCAAGTAGTCCGCGCGCGCACCTGGGAACATCGATCCACGCCAGCACCGCGGCGTTCGATGTCTCCCGCATGAATGGCAGCAACCTCACGGCCTTCGACACCGCCGAGCTGCTTATTCACACGCTGCGCAATCCCGAGCGGGATGTCGATTGGAAGTCCGACAAGCTGACGCTGGCCGAGGCCGAGCGCATCGCCCTGCCCTTGCACACCAGGTACTGCAACGAAGTGAGCCCGCGCTATGAATATGTCGCCGTCGAGCGGACCGCGACGCCCTTGGAGATCGATTGCGGTGGCGGCGTGATCGTCAAGCTGACCGGCCAGCTCGACCGGGCACGGATCTGCAAGACGAGCAACGGCAAGGGCATTGCCGACGTGAAGACTGGCGGCGCCGCTGTCGTCGACGGGGTGGCCAAGACCAAAGGTCATGCTGCCCAGATCGGGACTTACGAGATCCTCGAGGAGCACACCACCGGCGAGCCTTGCACCGCCCCGGCACACATCATCGGGCTCAAGACCAAAGGCAAGCCCGAGCTTGGTGTCGGGGAGATTCGCGGCGCCAAGCAAATGATGGTCGGTACCGACGATTTCCCAGGGCTGATTCAGATCGGCGCCGAGATGTTCCGCACCGGCCTGTTCCCGCCAAACCCACAGAGTTTTCTCTGCAGCGCGAAGTACTGCCCGCGCTGGTCATCCTGCCCTTACCACGAGTAATCAACCATGAATCGAGCGATGCAAGGTTCCGACCTTTATCTACGCCTGACCGATCCAAACGGCAAGCGTGCACCAGTGATCAGCCACCACCGAGTCTGGGATCGAGAGAGGTTCTACACCGCCCAGGTGAAGTGCTACGAAAGCCCAAAGAACGAGGCCGATAAACGTCTTATATCTATCGCAACCGAGGCCGAATACCTGGCCTCCCGCAAGGTGAAATCATGAGCGAGCCCACTACCCTGGCGAAGATGCAAACGAGCGCAGTTGCAGCGCCTAAGAACGACGCGCCGATGTCGCTGCTCACCGGCTCCGGTTTTGACCAGATCCAGCGTGTGGCTAAGGCGTTGTGTGCCTCGACCCTGGTACCGGCGCAGTATCGGGCGTTCACCGAAATCAAGAAGTACGGCAAGGTCACTGGCCACGTGGCCAACCCGGCTGGCCTGCCGAACTGCGTTGTAGCGCTGAACATGGCGCAGCGGATGGGCGCAGATCCGCTAATGGTGATGCAGAACCTGTACGTGATCGAAGGCCGGCCGAGCTGGTCAAGCCAGTTCATTATCGCCGCGATCAACAGTTGCGGCCGCTTCAGTCCACTGCGCTTCGATCTAAGCGAACCGGGTGAAGTTGAAGTAGTGAAGTACACCGCTGCCGTCTGGAAGAACGACAAAAAGACGGACGAAAAACGGGAAACCACCATTCAGCATCGAACCTGTCGAGCCTGGGTGATCGAGAAGGAAACCGGCGATCGCTTGGATGGGCCGATGGTATCGATGCAGATGGCCATCGATGAAGGCTGGCTGACGAAGAACGGCAGTAAGTGGCAAACGATGCCGGAAATCATGCTGCGATATCGCGCAGCTAGCCTGTTCGGTCGACTGTATGCGCCAGAGCTGCTCATGGGCCTGCAAACGCAAGAAGAGGTTCACGACTTTATCGACGCCACTCCGGACGGCGCCGGCAACTACACAGTGGACGTCAACGACCTGCGCAACAAAGAGCCGGAGGCGCCGGCAATCATCAATGATGATGACGACCAGGGCGACGGTGATTCAACAGATTCGCCAGAAAACCTAACACAAACGGCCGAAAACCTAGCAGATCAGCCAGAAAACCTAACAGACACCCCCGAAACAGTTACCGAGCCAGCCGACACCACCGGCCTGCAGCTCGAGTAATCGCCATGCCTGCCAGATCAATCCTCGAAATATTCGATCGCGTCGAAGAGTTCAGCGTGCTCCTGGCAGTGGCCGAACTGCACGCCAATGGTGAGTGGGAGGATCAGTTCCTCAGCGACCTACGCGCCAACTTTCAACGGTACGGCGCGCATACCCACCTCAGTGAAAACCAACAGGCAATCCTCGAGCGCATTGCCAATTACTAGGAACTCCCTCAATGAATGACGTAAACCCTGAATTTCTGCAAATGACGGCTAACACCATAGGCGAAAAGCTGCTCGCTGGACTGGTGCAAGAAATTCGCATCATGCCCGACTGCTGGCAGAAGCTGACCGAACATAAACAGGAGGACATCATCGAGCGGCTGTCCTCTCGTGTGCACGCCGCTGTGACGCTGGCCACCCACATGATTGCCAGCTCTGAACGGGTCACCGTAGTGGGCAAGCTCGAGCAGATCACCACCAAGAGCAAGATCAAAGCAGTATTCGTCATCAGCCCAACTTCAGAGGGGCGACATGAGCTGCAGGACTCCGTCGAGAAGGATTGCCTGCTGATCATCGCCAGCGCCGACGAGCACATGGGCAACATGAAATCCACCAAGGCCGATCCTGATCAGAGCGCCATGGATCTCAACGGCGGCGATGGCAGCATGGAAAACGCCAATTGGGGCGGTGACGCACCAGACGAGAACGAGCCGATCGATGGCGAATTTCTGAGCCTGGGTGTCGAAAAATTCGCCGGCCTGACACTCGGCGATATCTGCCGCTCTGTCGTCCTTCATTTCACTACCGTTGACGTTGACAAGTTGCAATCCCGCTTTGCCGTAGACAGTGCTACGGCCACACGCTTGATCCTGCTGATGCTGGAAGAAGGCGTGATTGAGCTGCATGACGAATCGATCAACCCACTCGAAAACACCTACAAGGTGATCAAGGCGCTGACCGACCTTGATTTGAACCTGGAGTAAAAAGCCATGCGCCTGAATCACCTTTTCGTCGAAAACTTCCAAGGGCTCAAATCGGCCAATCTGGAGCTTGCCGCCCCCATCACTCTGGTCGCTGGCGCGAACGGCGCCGGCAAGTCCAGCCTTCAGGAAGCGATCAACCTGGCGCTGGGTGGTAAGGCGCGGGTTGCGCAGAAACAGGACTATAAGCAGCTGGTCACCGAGGGGCAGAAGAAAGCGCAGATCATCGTCAGTCATGACGACGTGGCCAGCAGCTACACCCTACCCGCCGGCAAAGGAGACCACACGCTGGCGGTCGGTGACGAATACCTGCCCTACGTGCTCACGCCTTCCCTATTCGCCAGCCTCAAGGAAGTCGATCGGCGCAAGATGCTATTCGCGCTGACCAAGTCCAGCAGCAAGCCTCAGGTGGTGGTCGACAAGCTGCTGGCCAAGGGTGCCGATGCCGCCAAAGTCGAGTTGATCAAACCGATGTTGCTGAGCGGTTTTGCATCCGCTCAGGAGCAGGCCAAGACCTACACCAGCGAATGCCGCGGTGCCTGGAAAGCAGTCACTGGCGAGGTATACGGCAGCGAGAAGGCCGAAGGCTGGATGGTCACCATTCAGCCGCTGCCGGATGATGCGCCGGAAGTCACCCAGGACGATCTGGCGCAGGCTCAGGCCGACCTGGCCAAAGCTGCTACCGAAATCGAGAAAGGCACTCAGCACCTGGGCGGCCTGAATGCCAAGCGCGAAGCCCGTGACAACTCCGCGGCCCGCAAGGTAGAACTCGAAAAGGTCTACCTCGAGCTAAACCGTCGCAAGAAGAAGCTCGAAACCACCAATACCGATCTGGAAGGATGGAAGGCAAAGGTCAGCGATGCCGAACAAAGGGTTCAGGCGTTCTCGGGTGAAAGCCCATGCGAATGCCCCGAGTGCGGTGTAAAGCTCAAAATCATCGGAAAGGTTGTTGAACTGTTCAAGGGCAAGACCGCCGACGCCGCCAAACTGGCCACGGCTCAGGCAGATCTGAAAACCGCAAATGAATCCTACAATCTGCTCGCTCGCACCCAGGTCAACGACCAGAAGGCCGTGCACGAATCCGAGCAGGCCGGGCGCGACCTTGATGCCCTGGTGAAGTCCGCCGGCGAGGATGTCACTGACGCCATGATCGAGCGTGTCGAAGCTGCGATTCAGGTTCAACGCAAGGCCCGGGACACCGCCAAGGCAAAGGTTGACGCGATGTCCGATCGGCTCGATCTGATCGCGAGCGCTGAGCAGAAGGCAACTGATGCGGCTGCGCATCACGTCGACGTGAAGGCATGGACCGAAATCGCGAACCTGCTCGCGCCGGACGGCATTCCGAGCGAAATCCTGATCGGCGCCATCAAGCCAATCAACGATAGCCTGGCCGAAAGCTCGAGCCTTTCGGGTTGGCCAAGGGTAGAGATCGGCGCCGACATGGACATCACCGCCGGCGGGCGCCTCTACACGCTGTTGTCGGAGTCTGAGCGCTGGCGTGTCGACGCATTATTAGCGCTGGCCATCGCTCAGCATTCCGGCCTGAAGTTCGTAATCCTCGATCGTTTCGACGTGCTAGATCTGCCTGGGCGCGGGGAGCTGCTCGGCATGCTGGTGACCATGGCAAACGCCGGCACCGTTCACAGCGCCATCGTGTGCGGCACCCTCAAGGCTAAGCCCGCGAAGCTGCCACCTGAAATCAATGCGGTCTGGATCGAAGGCGGCGTTGCCATCGGCGACCAACACCTGCAGCAAGCCAGTTAACCCCTCACTCCCAATACCTCAGGCGCCTCCGGGCGCCTTCTTTTTTCCTCAAGGAAATCACTATGCTGCTCATGCCCTACGACACCGAAACCACCAGCCTCCCACTCTGGCGTGATCCAAGCGACGATCCGCGCCAGCCTCACCTGGTCGATATCTGCGCCCTGCTCTACAGCGATGACGGCGTTCTGGTCGACTCCTTCGAAGCCCTGGTACGGCCTGATGGCTGGGTTATTCCTGCCGACGTTACTGCAATCCACGGCATCACTCATGAGATGGCCATGGACTTGGGGATCCCAGAGGCGGAAGCGTTGGACGGCTTCTTGGCGATTCACGAACGCGCCGACCTGCGCATCGCCCACAACATCAACTTCGATGATCGGATCATGCGCATTGCCATGGCTCGGTACCGAAGCAAAGCGGTCGCCGACATCTTCAAACAAACACCCGGTTACTGCACGGCTACCAAGGCCAAGCCTGAGTGCCAACTGCCTCCCACCGAGGCGATGAAGGCAACCAACTTCAAAAACGCGTTCAAGACTCCGACTGTCGCCGAAGCGCTTCTGCACTTCACCGGTGAGGAGCTTGTCGGAGGTCACCGCGCCCGCCCCGATACCGAGGCTTGCGCCCGCGTGTATTTCGCCATGAACCCACCGACTCAAGCAGCCTAACCATGAACCCGATCGCCGAACGGGCTCTTGCGAGGGCCAGAGAGATCTTTTCACCTGGTGCAAGCGCAAAGAAAGCACCGACCCGAAAATTCTGGACGACAAGCGATGAACATCGCCTCGCCGAACTGTACGGCGATACCCCCATGGCAGAGCTGATCGCCACTTTCGGGCGGCCCGATTATGCCATCTATGGAAAGGCTGCAAGCCTAGGCCTGAAGCGCAGCGCGGCCTATCTTGCCAGTGAGCACGCCTGTCGTTTGCGCCGAGAGAGCAAAGCCGGGGAGGCATTCCGCTTCAAGAAGGGGCAACGACCTTGGAATAAGGGAATTAGCTTCGACTGTGGTGGAAGGTCAGTAGAGACCCGATTTGCCCCGGGCACAATGCCCCACAACAACGTACCGGTCGGCACCGAACGAGTGACCGATGACGGCATTCGCCAGCGTAAAGTTCGTGATGACGGCCCTGCCCATCGCAGGTGGAAGTCAGTCCACTCGCTGATCTGGGAAGAAGCTTACGGTGAGATCCCTCCAGGCCACATTGTTGTCTTCCGCAATAGGAATACACAGGACATTACGCTCGAAAACTTGGAACTGTTGAGCCGCGCGGAGAACATGCGCCGCAACACCTTCCATAGGTACCCGCCCGAATTGAAAGACACTATCCGCCAACTCAACAAGCTAAGGCGCGCCATCAACGAGGCATCCCATGAAAAATAAGATGACAGACCTACGTAATCACTTGTTCGCGACTTTGGAGGCCCTCCAGGACCCTGACAAGCCGATGGACATTGATAGAGCCAAGGCTATCGCCGAGGTAGGTAAGGTCTTGGTCGACTCAGCTAAGGTAGAAGTGATGTTCATCAACGCAATGGACGGAGACGTGAAGTCCACTGGCTTCATCGAGTCTGCGCGGGAATTGCCGCATGCGGTAGGTGTGCAATGAAACACGAGCCACCTGATCAAAAACTTGAAGACGCGGCAAAGCCGGTGATCTATATGGCCGTTGTTCTGGCAGTGCTGGGAGTCGGCGCTCTCATCTGGAGCATGATATGAAAAAGATCCTTTTCGGGCTCATGGTTGTGCTTATGGTCGTGGCCGGCGCCGTCCGCGCCGATGATCTTCCCGGCGCGGCCGAACGCTTCCACGACGACGAATTCGGCGTCACCTGCTGGATGATCAGAGGCAGCGGCGGAAACGGCATCAGCTGCATTCCTGACAACTTGCTGGAGCACCATTGCGAGATTAACGAAGAAGAGCTGGAATCGAGGCCAGCGAGCTCACCGGTGCCCCGCCAGAGTGAAGAGAGGGTTCGACTATGATCTGGCTTCTGCTATTCCTGAAAATCATTGCCGGCTGGTTTGTACTGGCATGCATTGTTGCGGCGATCTTCTGCCGCCTCATTCATCTCGCGAAGGTTTTCGATGAGCAGGTCGCGAGCGGGATCAACTGGAGTATGCGGGCATGAGCCGTAACGAAATGGTCAGCGTGCCGCGCGACCTAATTGAGCGCGCTTTCGGGATTAATTTGAGAGTGTCGGTGGAGGCCCGCAAAGAGCTGCGCGCCCTTCTCGCCGCTCCAGTCGTCGAGCGCCAAGAGCCGGTTGCGTATCGTTACAAAGAGGGCCATGCATCCTGGGAGAACGAAAAGCCTTGGGAGCCGACCACGGTGGCGCATAGCGCTGTGCTGCTTGAACGCAAAGCGCTAGCCGCGAACGGAACTTTTAAAGGCGACGAGCGAGATTACTATTTGGCGCTCACAGTCGAACCGCTCTACACCTCGCCGCCCGCGCCGGTAGCGGTGGAGCCTGAAGGCTGGAAGCTGGTGCCGGTCAGTCCTACGGCGGAAATGCTGAGAGCCGTAGACGATGAGGCCAGTGATAAGCATCTGGCGCGCGGCAGGGCAATCAGCGCATGGGTATTGATGCTTGATGCAGCGCCGACGGCGCCGGTAGCGGTGATGCATCCATTCGCCGAAAAAGTCATCAGCAAGCTACGACGCTTCGAAGAATGCGCTAGTGACTTCGAAGCTGGCGGCGTAGACATTGGTCGACACTGGTTGGATTTGTTGACGCAACTTGGACTGTTGAGTCGTGTTCAACGCAGTCCGGCACTATGGGAGATCACGCAACAGGGCGAAGCCTGTCTCGACGAAAAGAAGCGTATCAACAACATCCAAAGATGCTAGGTGTCCGCCCGACCCTGACCCACAGCTCACGTCGATAGAAGATCAGTGCCGGACGAACGGCGCAGACGATACAACAACACCCCTCCTTTTCAAAGTCATCCGCTATGGCGGTAAGGACGAAGTCATGCCTGAAGAAATGATCGAAGTGAAGATCGAAAACCTGATCGGACCATCGCTTGATTGGGCCGTAGCAGAGGCGGAAGGTATCCCGAACCGCACATTTAGCGAGAAAAGATTCGCGCTGTTCGGGTCATTGGCAATACCCATCGGTAACGCTGAAAATGGTTACGCTCCCTCGGCTTGCTGGCACTGCGGGGGGCCGCTAATCAAGAAGCATCACGTCAATCTGCACAGCCCCCAGCATTCCGACGATGTCTGGGTGGCATGGGTGAATATTCGCGGCAATGATTTCGCCCAAGGTGCAGATCAGCCGTTGGTGGCCGTCTGCCGAGCCATAGTGAGCGCAAAGCTGGGCGATGTGGTCAGTGTTCCAGCCGAACTTATTCAGACAGCCCCTGGCACATGCGCCGCTTGAGGCAGCGCTAGGGGGCTCGCCCGGCACTGACACTGTCCACCTGCCGGATGTATGCGTCAGCACCGGACGAGCAGCGCTCACGATACATCAGCCCCCTTCCCCCCATAAATCTCTGTTTGACCTGCCGATGAACGGCGAACAAGGAATCACTATGTCTATTGAAAACATGCCCGTCATGCGTGGCGTCAAGATCAAATCCATCCCGATGGATCTACTCAAACCTTTCGAACCTCAGGCTGTACGCAATCACAGCCAGTCACTGCAACGACTTGCCGAGCGCGGAGGAATGTGTCCGACCGAGATCCTCGGAATCATACGAGGTCTTCGATGGATTGAACTTAAGGTTCGTCCTGACGATGAGGCAGAACTCATTAAGTGGGTCGAAAGCCAATCCAAGCCCAAAGACACACGCGTTGTAGAGTCTGCTTCGGCCTCGCCTGCGCCCACCAGGAGCGAGCCTGCAGCGGACCCCCTCAATCCGCTAAATCCGTTGAGTCCCATCAGCCCGCTTAACCCTCTCAACCAGGTCGACTCATCCGAACCGCCCCGCCCTCAAAGTCACTGCGAGCCAAGTAGTCATAGCGTCCCTGCAAGCAGTCACTACTCCGGCAGCGGCTGCAGCTCCTCGAGCTCCAGCGACTACAGCTCAAGCTCTTCAAGCTCCAGTGATTACAGCTCGTCAAGTTCTAGTGACAGCGGTTCCAGTTACAGCAGCGATTAACCAGACCTTTCCAACTTTCTGCCGCCATAGGGCGGCAATCAACAGTCAGCCTCCACCGGCATGGCGAGGTATACCCATGAGCAACGTTCAGTTCTTGAGCCACGAAGAAGTGTGCACCCTGACCGGGGCCAAGACTAAAGCTGGCCAGATAATCATCCTCAAACGTAATGGAATCCGCCACACGATCAAGCGCAGCGGCTGGCCGTGCGTCATCGCCTCGGCGTTGACAGGGGAGTCTGTCGGCGCGGCTGCGACCGAGAAACCCACGTGGCAACCACGCCTGGTGAGTTAAATGGGACGCAAACCAACTAAGCCGGGGAGCATTCCCCGGCTACGCGAGAGAAAGCGTGGCCAGACTATTTATTACCTTTATGACACTGGCGGGAAGCCCCGCAAAGAAATCCCCCTGGGCACGGACTACGGGTTGGCAATTCTTGAATATGCAAAGCTCGAAAAAAGTCGTGTCTCCCAGGCCATCGCGCAAACGGTTATTACCTTTGCTTATGTAGCTGAACGCTACATGCTCGAAGTGGTGCCAACGAAGGCGCACGCCACACAAAAGGACAATGAACGGGAGCTGAAAAACCTTTTGTTGTTCTTCAATGACCCGCCTGCTCCCCTTGAAGCGATCGAGCCTCAGCACGTAAATCAATATCTACGACACCGTGGTAAAACTGCGCCGGTTCGGGCGAACCGAGAGAAAGCGTTACTTAGTTCTATCTGGAACTTCGCGCGCGCAAGCGGTTATACATCGCTCGCAAATCCGTGTGCTGGCGTTAAAGGGCACAAGGAGACAGGTCGCGATATCTATGTCGAAGATGATCTTTTTGCCAGCGCCTACAAGTGCGCCGATCAACCGCTCAGGGATGCGCTGGACTTGTTCTATCTGACCGGGCAGCGAATCGCGGACACATTGAAAATGGACGAGCGGGATATCCGCGACGGAAAACTTGCGGTTCAACAGGGAAAGACTGGCGCGAAGCGGCGTATTGAAATAATGGGCGAACTGAAAACAGTGATTGACAGAATCATGTTGCGCAAGGTTGGCCACCGAATCAGATCGACGCGATTGGTGGTAATGGAGGATGGCCAGGCAATGACCAAGAGCATGTTACGAAAACGGTTTGATGATGCTCGGGAAGCGGCTGGCATTCCGAAGGCTGACTTTCAAATGCGGGACTTGCGGGCAAAAGCAGCGACGGACAAGGAGGAATCGACCGGCAACATTTTGCAGGCACGCGACCAGCTCGGGCACACAACGGTAGGCATGACAGAGCAGTACATCCGGCAACGAAAAGGTCTGAAGGTGACCCCTACAAAATGACCGATTGCGGAAACGAAAAAATTATTGCGGAAAAAAGAACAAAGGGCTTGCATGAAGAAATTCATGCAAGCCCTTGTTTTATATGGTGCCCGAAGCCGGAATCGAACCGGCACGCCCTTACGAGCGGGGGATTTTAAGTCCCATGCGTCTACCAGTTTCGCCATTCGGGCGGTAGCGCGGTGTTGCTTTGCTCAGCTTCGATGACTACTTGGAAAAGCCGAGCGGGGAATATATACATGACGTCCCGGTGAAGCAAGTTCGCAGTGGTCTATTTAACGACTAAATCTTGCGGCGGACCAAAACCAAAAAGCCCGGTAAATCATGAAGCTACGGAGTTTGCTTGAAGCTGCGTTGGAACTCGCAGGGATGTCTACGCTAAAAAGTGATGCCGGGATCCACAATAAACATAAGCAGCACGCTCCACCAAGTTCCCGCCGTACCGGTGCTGACGCTATAGTAGATCAGCAGAGCGCTCAGCTCAGGGATGTACAAGTCATCAGGAGATTCAACCGATGCAAATGAGTGACACAGTTCTCAAAGCAGCTTTGAGCCCAGAGGAGCGTTCGGCTATCGCCGAGATCGAAGCGACGACCAATATTTTGCAGCTCGTCACCCGTTTGACCGGTACGCGCTTCGCCGGCATCGCAAAATTTACCGAAACGGAGTGGATTGTCTGCTCGGCGTATGATCCGATCGAACTGGGAATCAACGTAGGCGACACGCTGGAACTTGAAACTACGCTGTGCAGTGAGTTTCGCAGAGACCCTCAAGTGCTTTTTCTGCCGCAAATCAGTAAGGACGGCAGACTTTGTACCCGCCCGGTCGTAAAACAGTATTCAATTGAAAGCTACGCAGGGGCGCCAGTTTTCCTGCCTGATGGAAGACTCTGGGGGGCGCTGTGTGCGCTGGATTCGAGAGCTGTGCTTTTCGATAACCCTGACCTCGCCGACACATTGACGCTATTCGCACGGCTCATCGGCTGCATCTTCTTTTCGAATCTGACCGTGGAAGGCACTAGCCATATCAAAACGGGTGGTTACCTTGCAGAGTGACCTTGTTCACGATGCACGCACTTTTCCAGAGACAATAAAAAACCCCGTAGATCATTGATCTACGAGGTTTTTAATGATGGAGGCCGAGGTCGGAATCGAACCGGCGTAGGTGGATTTGCAATCCACTGCATAACCATTTTGCTACTCGGCCTCAAAGTATTCGCTGTCAGTAGCACAACAACAAACACTGTACAAATTGGAGCGGGAAACGAGACTCGAACTCGCGACCCCGACCTTGGCAAGGTCGTGCTCTACCAACTGAGCTATTCCCGCTTGGTGTGGCGCATTCTATAGAATTAAGAAGCCCCGTCAACCCCTTGATTCAAAAAAGTTTTATTTCTTTTCGACATCGGTCTTCAGATGTGGCCAGGCGGCGCGAAGGTATTGAACCATCGACCACAATGTCAGCCCTGCCGACACCATCAGCAGCGTATAACCAAGCACGACCCAGAAACTGAAAGCCTTTGGATGGGCCAGCAGAATCACCAGTGCAAGCATCTGCGCAGCGGTTTTCCATTTGCCCAGATTCGAAACGGCCACCTGTGCCCGCGCGCCGAGTTCGGCCATCCACTCGCGCAATGCCGAAACGACGATTTCGCGACCGATGATCACCGCCGCTGGCAGAGTAAGCCAAAGATTACCGTGTTCCTGCACCAGCAAGACCAAAGCGACGGCAACCATCAGCTTGTCGGCCACCGGATCGAGGAATGCACCGAACGGGGTACTTTGCTCCAGTCGGCGTGCCAGATAGCCATCCAGCCAGTCGGTCGCGGCGGCGAAGGCAAACACCGAGGCGGAGGCCATGTAACTCCATTGGTAAGGCAGATAGAACAGCAAAATGAAGATCGGGATCAGCAGAACGCGTAGAACGGTAATCAGATTAGGGATATTCATCGGCACAACTGGCTACGAGGTGAAGGGGCATTCTACTCGCTATGCAGGTTCGCATAAATCGACTCAGCGAGCTTTTTACTGATCCCCGGGGCTTTGGCAATCTCTTCGATGCTTGCACGAGACAGCTCCTGCAATCCACCAAAATGTTTCAACAGGTCGCGGCGACGCGTCGGCCCTACCCCTGCGACACCTTCCAGCGTAGAGGTTCGGCGGGTCTTGCCGCGACGGGCGCGATGCCCCGTAATCGCGAAGCGGTGTGCCTCATCGCGGATCTGCTGGATAAGGTGCAGCGCCGGGGAATCGCCGCGCAACGTGAACTCGTGGGCAGCATCATTCAGATACAACGTTTCGAATCCGGCCTTGCGCGTAGCACCTTTAGCGACGCCCAAAAGGATCAGATCCGGTACCGCCAGTTCGTTGAGTACATCACGAGCCATCGACAACTGACCCTTGCCACCGTCCACCAGCAGGATGTCCGGCAACTTGCCCTCGCCGTCCTTGAGTTTGCTGAAGCGCCGGGTCAACGCCTGGTGCATCGCCGCGTAATCATCACCCGCCGTCACGCCTTCGATGTTGTAGCGACGGTAATCGGACTTGATCGCGCCCTCGGGCCCGAACACGACGCAGGACGCCACCGTCGCTTCCCCACTGGAGTGACTGATGTCATAGCATTCCAGACGTTGCGGCGGCTCATCCAGATTCAGCACTTCGGCCAGCGCGTCGAATCGTGCTGCAGTGTGTTGACGATTGGCCAGGCGTGCGCCCAGCGCCTGCTCGGCGTTGGTCACGGCCAACTGCTGCCAGCGCGCCCGCGTCCCGCGCACCCTGTGACTGATGGCCAACTCACGCCCGCGCAGGGTGTGAATGCCTTCGATCAGCGCTGGGAAGTCCTCGTGCACTACGTTGACGATCAGTTCGCCCGGCAAATCGCGTTCGGGACTGCTGATGTAATACTGGCCGAGAAACGCCGCCATGACTTCGCTGACGTCTTCCTCGATCCCGACCTGCGGAAAAAAGTTCTTGCTGCCCAGCACTCGACCGCCGCGCACGCTGATCAAGTGAACGCAGGCGCCGCCGGGGTTAACGAATGCAGCAATCACGTCGATATCGCCAGTTCCGCCTTCCATGCTTTGCTGGTCCTGTACCCGACGCAGCAAGGCAATCTGGTCGCGCAACTCGGCGGCACGTTCGAACTCGAGATTGATCGCCGCTTCTTCCATCGCGGTGGATAGTTCGTTGGTCAGCGCGTGGCTACGGCCCTCGAGAAACATCACCGAGTGACGCACATCTTCGGCGTAGACATCAGGCTCGACAAAGCCCACGCAAGGCGCCTTGCAGCGTTTGATCTGGTATTGCAGACAGGGACGAGTCCGGTTCTTGTAGTAACTGTCTTCGCACTGACGGACGAAGAAGGTCTTTTGCAGAATACTCAGGCTTTCGCGAATGGCGCCGGCACTTGGGTAAGGTCCGAAATATTTGCCCTTGGCCTTTTTCGCCCCGCGATGAATGCTCAGGCGCGGAAACTGCCCATCCGACAAAAAAACGTAGGGATAGGACTTATCGTCACGCAGGAGGATGTTGTACGGCGGCCGCCATTCCTTGATCAGCGTCTGTTCCAGCAACAGCGCTTCGGTTTCGTTGGCGGTGATGGTCGTCTCGACCTGGGCGATTCGCCCGACCAGGGCCGCCGTTTTCGGTGCCAGCCCGGTTTTGCGGAAATAGCTTGCCAGACGCTTCTTCAGGTTTTTGGCTTTGCCTACATACAGCAGGCGTGCCTCACTGTCGAACATGCGATAAACGCCGGGGCGACCGCTGACCGTGGACAGGAAAGCGCTGGAATCAAAGATTTCGGTCATGATCAGGCGCTGGCGTCCACCATGCCATGCCGCACCGCGAGGAGTGTCAACTCAACGTCGCTGCTGATCGAAAGCTTCTCGAAAATACGGTAGCGGTAGGTGTTCACGGTTTTCGGCGACAGGCACAATTTGTCGGAGATGATCTGCACCTTCTGGCAACCGACGATCATCAATGCGATCTGAATTTCACGCTCGGACAATGCATCGAAAGGCGAGTCGTTGGTTGGCTGGAATGATTTGATTGCCAACTGCTGGGCGATCTGCGGGCTGATGTAGCGCTGCCCGGCAAAAACCAGGCGAATGGCCTGAACCATTTCCGGCAAGCCTGCCCCCTTGGTCAGATAACCGGCGGCGCCAGCCTGCAGCAGGCGCGTCGGGAAAGGGTCTTCCTCGCACACGGTGACGGCAACCACCTTGATGTCCGGGTGGCTGCGCAGCAGTTTCCGCGTGGCTTCGAGCCCGCCGATACCGGGCATCTTGACGTCCATAAGCACTACGTCAGGCTTCAACTCACGGGCCTTGATCAAGGACTCTTCGCCTGACTCGGCCTGACCCACCACCTGCAGGCCGTCGATATCGGCCAGCATCCGTGTAATGCCTGTACGAACGAGATCATGGTCGTCGACCACTAGCACCCTAATCAAGCAGACACCTCGCGATATGGTCTTATTGGGATGCCGACACCTTAGCAAAAAGTGCCAGACAGACCTAGCGGCAAGCCGCATTTAAAAAGTTTCAATACATCATTGAAGGCTTGCCGGCTGTGGCTTTCAGAGCACAGCTGTACTCAAATCGAGCTGCATCCTCAGGAAACACTCGTCCCTGCCAACAATGCGCAGTCCTTTGCGTGCGTACAGTATTTGCGCCGGGTTGTTGTCGAACACTGTCAGCCGCAGGGAGGGGCGTCGCGTCTGACGAGTCATCCGGATAACCTGATCGATTGCCCAGGAACCGGCGCCCTGCCCTTGCCAGGCCTGATCGATCTGCAATTCGCGTATATACATCGCTCGCGCATCCTGGCTCAGACTGAAAAAACCGATCGGCGTTTCATCCCGCAGGATCAGCCAGTTGTCACGATACTGCCAGCCTGCGTCGAACGCCTCGTCCTGCCATAACAGGTCGTGGTCAATGTAATATCGCAGCATGTTCCGCCGAGTCAGATCGCGTGCAAAAACACGATCATCACCATCGGCACGTCGGATTCGGTCGCTCATTACCCGCCTCCTCCCATAAATGCAAAAGTGTATTCACCCTGAACAGTTTTCCAGTGATAGCCATTTTGTTCGGCAGGCAATAGCATTTTCTGATTGCTGACGCGTATCAGCGTCGAGTAAGCTCGGCGCATTCTACGGAGAAAAACCATGTTGAACGCCTCTTTACAGTCCTGCATCGCCAGCGCTCCGCGCTCGGTGGCGGCTGTCCGGGTGAACGACGTTTGTGCTCCAGACAATTTTTATTTTGGGTATTGGTTTAGCCACTGGCGCGCCTGATACCCAAACGGCGCCCATGATAACGGGTCGCCTGCCAGAGATTTCTCAACCCCCGGTCGGCTTCCCGACCGGGGGTTTTGTTTTTTCAGCGCCGAATTTTTCAGCGACATCCAGACACTTTGAGGAACACACAATGAACTACGCCACTTATTACCGTTACGACACCTTCAGCGCCTGGCGATTTACCAGCCTCCGCTCGGGACAGCCTGCCGCCTCCGATCGGTCACCCATAGGTGGCAACCACATACTCACCGCCAATACGGCCCATTGTCGAACACCCCAGTAGGGCCGTGTGAGCGGGAAATTCCCGCTATCCCGCCCAGGAAAACCGAATATGAACTCCTCCGTTTCCGCTTTGCCGCTGTCCACTCTCGATTCTGCCAATGAAGCGCTGACCCTGCGTCTGCCCAGCTCGTTGCAGCTCAAACAGCAATTACCGCTCAGCGCCGCCCTGAATCAGCAAGTCAACGCCCATCGTCAAGCGGTACGCGCCATCCTCAACGGCGAAGACCGACGCCTGCTGGTCATCGTCGGCCCCTGTTCTATCCACGACCCGCAATCGGCGATCGAATACGCCAGCAAACTTTCCCGACTGGCCCGGGATGTCAGCGGTGAAATGCTCCTGGTGATGCGCGCCTATGTTGAAAAACCGCGTACAACGGTCGGCTGGAAAGGGCTGGCCTACGATCCGCATCTGGACGGCACTGACGACATGGCTACGGGCCTCACACTTTCCCGCGAACTTATGCTGGAAATGATCCAGCTCGGTCTTCCAGTGGCTACCGAACTGCTGCAACCCATGGCCGCCCACTATTTTGATGACCTGCTGAGCTGGGTCGCCATTGGCGCGCGTACCACCGAGTCGCAAATTCACCGAGAAATGGCCAGCGGCCTTGGCATGCCGGTGGGCTTCAAAAACGGTACCGACGGCAGTGCCGCCATTGCTGTCGACGCCATGCGCTCGGCTGCCCATCCACATCGGCATTTCGGCGTGGACAGCCAAGGGCATCCGGCCATCGTGCAAACAGCTGGCAACCCTGACACCCATCTGGTCCTGCGCGGCGGCCATCAAGGACCGAACTACAGCGAAACGAGCGTGGCCAAAATCACTACCGACCTCAACCGTGTAAAGATCCCGAGCCGGATCATGGTCGATTGCAGCCACGCCAATAGCGGCAAGGATCCATTGCGCCAGCCCTCAGTGTTCAACGACGTTCTTGAACAACGCCTGCGCGGCAACCATTCACTGATCGGCATGATGCTCGAATCACACCTGTTCGAAGGCTGCCAGCCGCTGAGCAACTCTCTGCGCTATGGCGTATCGATTACCGATGGCTGCCTCGGCTTCAACGCGACCGCGCAACTGCTGACAGAAGCGGCACGGCGTCTCGCACAAGCTGCCCGCTGATCGCAAGTCGCCCTCCCGCGCATAAAAAGCGCGGAGGGCCGCCCTTCCCCGGCTCAAGCCTCTACGCTGATTCGCCTCACCGCGGAATGCTGACTGACGTCGTCCAGACGCTCGATAGTGTAGGCAACTTCGACCGTTGTGCCGTGATGCTCACGCCAGAACCGGTGAGGAACAACAAAACTCACTGGTTGCCCGGCGGTGTCCCGAGTAACTTCAAGATCATCGCGGTGGCTGAAAAACTCGCCGTCACACTTGAGATAGATCAGCTCATCCTCCTGCACGTGCGCACCTTCGATGAGAATGGACACACCATTGACCGAGTCCCTCACTGACAGCACGTCTTCATCCGCCTCAACGACATCCGGCGCAGCCAGTTGCGCACGCACCGTCGGCCCGATGAAAACCTTCGCAGGCTCTGACGCCCGACTCGCCCCACAGGGTTGTTCGACACGGTACTCGACAATCACTTCACCACCGCGATGCGCTTCGATGCAATTGCCCGGCACCCAGAATGACAGGCTTTGCGCGACGGCATAGGCCTCCACCTTCAACAGGTCGTTGAAAGTCTCCGGCGAGGTATTTCCGCGCCACGACAACATGACCCGGTCACCCGCCGACATTCGCGCGTAAGGTTGCAAAGTCACCAGCGTGCCTTCGGCTACCCGCGATGGGTCAAGCGCTCCGTTCACCGAGCTTTCTATCTGTGGTGGCAACAGTTCGGTGCGGACATCACCAACAGTCAGTTGCAGGCGAAAAGACTCCACGGGACTCGGTGCGAGCGCACTCTGAAGTGTCCAGAAAACCTGTAGCGAACCTCCGTCCAGCGCGGCGACATGCATGCCCTTGATGGCGAAGATGACTTCCTGACCAACCTGGGACTGGCTGATAAATCGTACCTGCTCGTATTGATAGGCAAAGCCTTCGATATCCAGTCCTTCCCAGTACAGCACCAACTGATCGCCGCAGGTCATGTTGGCATAGGGCGCGATCCTGACAACGGCCCTGGTCAGCGCAGGCTCCAGCACTCTGCCCTCAAGCCCGTCGATCGTCGGCGCGGCCAACGATCCCGCAGACACTTGAGCAATGACCGGCTGGCGCAGCCGCCAGCAAAACTCGACTTCATGGCTATTCATTTTCGTCCCCACTCCCTGGATGACGTGCCGTCCCGGATGACGACACTGATCCCCACATTGAGGACTTCTTCAAAGATTTTGGATGTCAGCCCAAGACGCCGCGGCGACGTGGTAAACGCCACACTCAAGGTAGGCAAGCGGTATCTCGGTGGGCGTATGACGCCGAACGACCCGGTTAACTTCCGATTCGGATCTCACAGCTATCCGAAATTTCTTACGCCCCGTAGTCCATTTTCAAGCGAAACGTGAAGCCTCTTCGTACTTCTTCAACAAGATGAGTGTTTTAGAGTGGCTCGGTGTTTTCCCGATGAACTTCTACGAAAAAGGTAAGAACATGCAACGGAATGCTACTACTCGGTATCCCATCCTGTTGATCCACGGTCTGTTCGGATTCGAGCGTATCGGTCATTTCGAGCTGTTCCATGACGTCAAATCCGCCCTGAAAGCGGCCGGATGTCGATTGTTTGTTCCACACCTTTGCGCTATCCACAACAATGAAACAAGGGGCGAGCAACTGCTGTCACAAATCGCGTGCGTGCTGCGAGGCACGGGCGCAAAGAAAGTCAACCTTATCGGACACAGCCAGGGCGCACTCGCTGCACGGTACGCGGCGGCGCTTGCACCAGACCTGGTCGCTTCCGTCACCTCCGTCAGTGGCCCGAACCATGGCTCGGAGCTTGCCGACTTCCTGCGCAAGGCGCTGATTCCGGGCAAGCTCCCGGAGGTTGTCGCACAGAACGTAGCGACACAATTTGCCGATTTCCTGTCACTGCTCAGCGGCAGCGTGGCGTTACCGCAGAATGCGTTAGCTGCACTCAACGCGCTGACCACGGTCGGCGTCGGACATTTCAATGACAAATTCCCGCAGGGACTGCCGCAAACCTGGGGCGGCCACGGCCCCGAGCAAGTCAATGGCGTGCGTTACTACTCCTGGAGCGGCGTCGTCCCGCAATCCGCGCTTCCGGGTGCGGATCCGGTTCAAGAGATATGCCGTGCACTGTCGCAATATTTCACCACCGAAGCGCAGCAGAATGACGGTTTCGTTGGACGCTACAGCACCCATCTTGGCCAGGTGATCCGCTCAGATTATCCAATGGATCATCTGGCCAGCCTGCGACGACCGGCGGGCGCCAACACACTTTCACCTGATCCGATCGGACTGTACGTCGAGCACGCGATACGCCTGCGAGCGGCAGACTTGTAAACCGGATTCGAGACCCACGATGGAACTTTGCCGAGAATTCGCTCACTGATTCCGGTAGGCTCCACCTTTTATCGATACAGATCGGAGAATGACTCATGGCTAAAGCCACTGCCCGCCACATCCTGGTTTCCAGCGAAGAGAAGTGCAACGAACTCAAGGCCCAGATCGAAGCCGGCGCTGATTTCGCCGAAGTCGCCAAGGCCAACTCCACCTGCCCGTCCAGCCGCCAGGGTGGCGATCTGGGTTCGTTCGGTCCTGGCCAGATGGTCAAGGAATTCGATACCGTGGTGTTCAGCGCGCCAATCAACGTCGTACAAGGCCCGGTGAAGACCCAGTTCGGTTATCACCTGCTGGAAGTCACCAGCCGTCAGGACTGATTGTCGTCCGATTGCTGACAACGGCCCGCCTTCTGGTGGGCCGTTGTGTTTCAGTTACATATACGGCTGGCGACTGGTGCGCCTCTCGCGTACAACTTGCGCTTATCGATTTCCTGCTCCAAGGCTGACGATGCGACTGGTTTTTCCCACATTGATGCTCACCGCCCTCGCCCTGCTCACGGGTGCCGCCGGTGTCAACGCTGCCCCGCAGCACGCCCTGACCGTTTACGGCGAGCCGCCCAAATATCCCGCCGGTTTCAGTCACTTCGACTACACCAACCCGCAAGCGCCGAAAGGGGGGACAATGCGCCGTTCGGCGATCGAAATCGGGCACTTCGACCATTTGCTGCCATATATAGACAAAGGCATCGGCGTAACGCAGATCGACGGCCTGCTGTATTCGCCGTTGGCCCAGCGCTCGCTGGACGAGCCTTACACCGTTTATGGTCTGGTCGCGCAGAAGATGGAACGCTCGGACGACGGCCTGTCGTTGCGGTTCTTCATCGATCCCAAGGCCCGCTTTGCCGATGGCAGGCCGATCACCGCCGAAGACGTGCGCTACACCTACAACCTGTTGATGACCCAGGGCAGCCTGCGTTATCGCACTCAGTTCGCCGACGTCAAAGGCGTGGAAATCGAGGCGCCGCTGACCGTGCGTTTCGATTTCAAAAGTAGCGAAAACCGTACCCTGCCGCTGGATATCGCGACCCTGCCAGTGTTTCCGCAACACTGGTGGAAGAGCCGCGATTTCGCCGGTGGCGGCGGCTATGAGCCGCCGTTGGGCAGTGGGCCGTATCGGGTCGGCAAGGTCGATTCCGGACGCAGCATCACGTTCGAGCGCAATGCCGACTGGTGGGGGAAAGACCTGCCGGTCAGCCGCGGGCTGTATAACTTCGATCATTTCAGCATCGAGTACTTCGGCGACACCGACGTCGCTCGCCAGGTTCTGCGCGGCGGCGCTTATGACTACAACCGCGAGTTTTCCGCGACGGGCTATTCGATCGGCTACGACAGCCCTGCCCTCAGCGATGGCCGACTGCAGAAAGCCCACCTGGCCACCGAAGCGCCGCAATCGGCTCAGGGCTTCGTGTTCAATCTGCAAAAACCGATGTTCCAGGACCGTCGCGTGCGTCAGGCACTGGCGATGTTGTGGGACTTCGAATGGAGCAACCGGCAGATGATGCGCAACGTTTATATCCGCCAACAGAGCTATTTTTCCAACACCGATCTGGCAGCCCGGCAGTTGCCCGACGCGCAAGAACTGAAGATTCTCGAGCCGCTGCGCGATCAGATTCCCGAAGAGGTGTTCAGCAAAGTCTTCGAAGCACCGAAAACCGACGGCAGCGGGATCATCCGCGACAAACAGCTGCAAGCCCTTGAGCTGCTCGAACAGGCTGGCTGGAAGCCGGACGGCGATCAACTGGTCAACAGCGCCGGCGAGCCGCTGAGCTTTACCTTTCTGGTCAGCCAGAACGGTATGGATCGGCTGTTGCTGCCCTACAAGCGCACGCTGAAACAGATCGGCATCGAGCTCATCATCCGCCGCATCGATTCCTCGCAATACGTCAATCGCCTGATGAGCCGCGACTACGACATGATCGTCACCGGCTACCCCGTCACCACCTCCCCTGGTGGCGAATTGCTCAATTATTTCGGCTCGGCGGCGGCCAACGATCCGGGCGCGAACAATTACATGGTGTTGAAAAACCCGGCGGTCGACACCTTGATCAACGGCCTGATCCGCGCTTCGACCCAATCGGACATGCTGCATTACGCTCATGCACTGGACCGGGTGCTGCAATGGAATTACTACTGGATCCCCAATTACTACCCGCCGGGGACCTCGACTGTCTGGTGGAACCGCTTCGGCATTCCCACGGTGCAAGCGAGCAATGATGAAGCCATCGAGAGCTGGTGGGAAATCAGCCGGACGCCGCTGACCAATCAACAAATGACCGCTGAGAAAATCAGTCGCGGCAGACCCGGAGGGCCGCACTGATGTGGGGTTACATACTGCGGCGCCTGCTGCTGATCATTCCGACGCTGGTGATTATCCTGCTGGTCAATTTTGTGATCATCCAGGCGGCGCCCGGCGGACCGGTTGAACAAGCCATCGCCCACTTGCAGGGGATTGGCGGCGCCAGCGTCGGCGGTGGCGCCAGCGAGACGTCCGGCAACGCCTCGCGCGCCAGCCGTGGCCTCGACCCGCAGCTGATCAAGGACATCGAAAAACAGTACGGCTTCGACAAGCCTGCCCACGAACGCCTGTGGCTGATGCTCAAGAATTACGCGCAACTGGACTTCGGCAAGAGCTTCTTTCGCGGCGCAACGGTGACCGAGCTGATTCTGGAAAAGATGCCGGTGACCATTTCACTGGGGTTGTGGGCAACGCTGATCACCTATCTGGTGTCGATTCCACTGGGCATCCGCAAGGCCGTGCACCACGGTAGTCATTTCGATATCTGGAGCAGCACCGCCATCATTATCGGCTACGCCATGCCGGCCTTCCTGTTTGCGATGTTCCTGATCGTGGTGTTTGCCGGCGGCACTTCGCTGAACTGGTTTCCGGTACGCGGGCTGGTTTCGGACAACTTCGAGTCGCTGTCGACACTGGGCAAGATCGCCGATTACTTCTGGCATC
The DNA here is from genome assembly GCF_035554175.1 of Pseudomonas sp. GTDB lineage: Bacteria > Pseudomonadota > Gammaproteobacteria > Pseudomonadales > Pseudomonadaceae > Aquipseudomonas. The sequence continues at coordinate 49,036 of NZ_DATMIV010000011.1, forward strand.
TGGTGCTGCCGGTCACTGCATTGGTGATTGGCGGGTTCGCCACCCTGACGATCCTGACGAAAAACTCGTTCCTCAATGAAATCACTCGACAGTACGTGGTCACAGCGCGAGCCAAAGGTTTAAGCGAACGCCGCGTGCTGTATGGACATGTGTTTCGCAACGCCATGTTGCTGGTGGTCTCCGGGATTCCTCAGGCGTTCATCAGCGTGTTCTTTGCCGGGTCGCTGCTGATCGAAGTGATTTTCTCCCTCGATGGCCTTGGACGGATGAGCTACGAAGCGGCGGTTTCACGGGACTATCCCGTGGTGTTCGGCTCGCTGTTCATCTTCACTCTATTCGGCCTGCTGATAAAACTGATCGGCGACCTCTGCTACACCCTGGTCGACCCGCGTATCGACTTCGCCGCGAGGAATGCCTGATGTTCAAGCTCTCGCCTCTGGGGCGTCGGCGTTTCGAACGCTTCAAGAAAAACCGTCGCGGCTGGTGGTCGCTGTGGTTGTTCATCGGTCTGTTCATCCTGACGCTGGGTGGCGAACTGATCGCCAACGACAAGCCATTGATGGTCAGCTATCAGGGCCAGTGGTACTTCCCGGTGTTCAAGCGCCACACCGAACAGGAGTTTGGCGGCCAACTACCGTTCCAGGCCGATTACCGCAGCGAATACGTGCAAAACCTGATTCGCAAGGACGGCGGCTGGTTGTTGTTCCCGCCGATTCCTTTCAGCGATGACACGCCGAACTATGACCTGAACAAACCGGCGCCAAGCCCACCGACGTCGGTCAACTGGCTGGGCACCGACGATCAGGCGCGCGATGTGCTCGCCCGGGTCATCTTTGGCGCTCGGGTGTCGATACTGTTTGCCCTGATGCTGACCTTGGTCAGCGCACTGATCGGCATCGCCGCTGGCGCATTGCAGGGGTATTACGGGGGCTGGGTCGATCTGCTCGGGCAACGTTTGCTCGAGGTCTGGTCGGGGTTGCCGGTGCTGTATCTGCTGATCATCCTCTCCGGTTTCGTCGAACCGAATTTCTGGTGGTTGCTGGGGATCATGGCGCTGTTTTCCTGGCTGGCCCTGGTGGACGTGGTGCGTGCCGAGTTCCTGCGCGGGCGCAATCTGGAATACGTCAAGGCTGCACGCGCCCTGGGCCTGACTGATCGCAAGGTGATTTTCCGGCACATCCTGCCCAATGCGATGAACGCTACGTTGAGCTATCTGCCATTCATTCTGACCGGGGCGATTTCGACGCTGACCGCGCTGGATTTCCTCGGCTTCGGCATGCCGGCCGGCAGCGCCTCGCTGGGCGAATTGATCGGTCAGGGCAAACAGAACCTGCAGGCGCCATGGCTGGGTCTGACCGCGTTCTTTACCCTGGCGCTGATCCTTTCCTTGTTGGTGTTCATCGGCGAAGCGTTACGTGACGCCTTCGACCCACGATCCTGAAGCGTGACCATGACTGAAAACCTGATTGAAATCCGCAACCTCAATGTCGCCTTCCATGGCCAGACCGTGGTGCGTGATCTGTGCCTGGACATCCGCCCCGGTGAATGCCTGGCCCTGGTCGGCGAGTCGGGCTCGGGCAAGTCAGTGACTGCGCACTCGATCCTGCAACTGCTGCCCGACAGTGAGGCGCGAACCCAAGGCAGCATCCGCTACCGCGGCCAAGAACTGGTCGGCGCCGATCCGAAAGTCTTGCGCGAACTGCGCGGCAATCGCATCGCGATGATTTTTCAGGAGCCGATGACGTCGCTCAATCCATTGCACACTATCGAAAAGCAGATCGGCGAGACCCTGTTGCTGCATCGCGGCCTGGGCGGCAAAGATGCGCAGCAGCGAATTCTCGAACTGCTCGGTCTGGTCGGCATTCAAAAACCCAGGGAGCGCCTGAAGGCCTATCCGCATCAACTCTCCGGCGGGCAACGACAACGGGTGATGATCGCCATGGCCCTGGCCTGCGAACCGGAGTTGTTGATCGCTGACGAGCCAACCACGGCGCTGGACGTCACTGTGCAGCGCAAGATCCTCGTGCTGCTCAAATCCCTGCAACAGCGGTTGGGCATGTCGTTGCTGCTGATCAGCCACGACCTCAATCTGGTGCGCAGCATCGCCCAGCGCGTCTGCGTGATGAAGGCCGGCGAGATCGTCGAACAGGCACCGTGCGAAACCCTGTTTACCGCACCGAAGCACCCTTACAGCTGCGTGCTGTTGAACGCTGAACCCGAGGGTGAGGCGCTGCCACGCGATGAACGCGAGAATGTCCTGGAAGTAGCTGACCTGTGCGTGGACTTCCAGGTTGGCGGCGGCTTGTTTCGACGCAAGCAGTATCTGCGCGCGGTCGATGGCATCAGTTTGAATATTCAGCGCGGCAAAACGCTGGGCATTGTTGGCGAGTCCGGTTCAGGCAAATCGACTCTGGGCCAGGCGATTCTGCGGTTGCTCGATTCCAAAGGCAGTATCCGCTTCCAGGGCGAAGCGCTGGACGGCCTCGATCAGAAGCAACTGCGGCCATGGCGCCGACAGATGCAGGTGGTGTTCCAGGACCCGTTCGGCAGCCTCAGCCCGCGCATGTCGGTGGCGCAGATCATCAGCGAAGGTCTGGAGGTGCACAGCGAATCAACGGCGAATGAATGCGATGAACAAGTGATTCGCGTCCTCAAGGAAGTCGGGCTCGATCCCGAAAGCCGCCATCGCTACCCGCATGAGTTCTCCGGTGGCCAGCGTCAACGTATCGCCATCGCACGCGCGTTGGTGCTGAAACCCGCGCTGATTCTGCTCGATGAACCGACTTCGGCCCTCGACCGTACGGTGCAGAAACAGGTGGTCGCCCTGCTGCGGGACCTGCAGGAAAAACACGCTTTGACTTATCTGTTCATCAGCCACGACCTGGCCGTGGTTCGTGCCCTCGCCCACGACATGATCGTGATCAAGGACGGCAAGGTAGTCGAGCGTGGCGCCAGTCACGACGTGTTCGATAACCCGCAGCATCCCTACACCAAAGAGCTGTTGGCGGCGGCGCATCCGGGGTAGGCATAATCGGAACTGCGACGCGGCCTTCGCGAGCAGGCTCGCTCCCACAAGAGTAGTGGATACCATTGTGGGAGCGAGCCTGCTCGCGAATGGGCCGGCACTGGCAAACACATCAGGATCAGCCTCCATGAACACCACCGAAAGCCTCAAGGACTATCAAAAAGTCCGCACTCTGGCGATCCGCTCGCTGTTCGAAATCATCGAGCAGTCGAGTGAGGGCACGGTGATTGTCGATCGTGACGCCAATATCGTCTGGATGAACGAGCGCTATGCCCGGCGTTTCGGCCTGGCATCTGCCGAAGGCGCCATCGGCAAACCCTGTGAAAGCGTGATCCCCGGCAGCCTGCTGCGTGAAGTGGTACGCACCGGCCGGCCCATTCTGCTCGACATGCAAGACACACCGAAAGAACCGCTGGTGGTCATGCGCCTGCCGATCCACGACGATGCCGGCAGCGTAATCGGCGCTATCGGCTTCGCCCTGTTCGACGAATTGCGCACACTGTCGCCGATGCTCAAGCGCTATCTGAGCATGCAGGAAGAACTCGCCTCTACCCGCTCGCTGCTGCGGGCGCGGCAGACCAAGTACAACTTCGCCCACTTCATCGGCACCAGCGCCGCCAGCCTCGAAGTCAAACGGCGCGCCCGGCGCAGCGCCAGCGCCGACTCACCGGTGTTGTTGCTCGGCGAAACCGGCACGGGCAAGGAATTGCTTGCGCAGGCCATTCACAGCGCATCGCCCCGGGCGCACAAGGCCTTTGTCAGCATCAATAGCGCGGCGATTCCCGAGACGCTGCTGGAAGCCGAATTTTTCGGCACGGCGCCGGGTGCCTTTACCGGAGCCGATCGCAAGGGACGCACCGGCAAGTTGCAAATAGCTCAGGGCGGCACATTGTTTCTCGATGAAATCGGCGACATGCCGTTGCCGCTGCAAAGCAAATTGCTGCGGGTGTTGCAGGAAAAAGAGTTTGAACCGGTTGGCTCCAATGAAGTGATCCAGAGCGATGTGCGGGTGATTGCCGCAACGTCGACGGATCTGCAGGCGGCGATCAAACGCGGTGAGTTTCGCGCCGATCTTTATTACCGACTCAATGTACTGCCAATCAACGTGCCGCCGTTGCGCGAACGTCTCGATGATCTGCCGGCACTCAGCGAGGCGATCCTTGAAGAACTGCGCAGCCAGCATGAACTTCATCGCGATGCACTGGCGCTGCTGGGGCAGCATGCCTGGCCGGGCAATATTCGCGAGCTGCGCAATGTGCTGGAACGGGCGGCGCTGCTTAGTGATGACCTGATGTTGAGCGAGCAGGACATCCGCGCGGCAATAGGCTCGTTTACACCGGTTGAGCGGACGTCTGATCCAGATACGCAGGCCCCGGTCGGCGAAACATTTGCCCAGGCGCGGGCGCGGTTTGATCGGCAATTGATCGAATCAACTCTGGCGCAATGTCAGGGAAACGTACCGGAGGCAGCGGCTCGGCTGGGGCTGGGACGGTCGACGCTGTATAAAAAAATGGTGGCCTTGGGGATTGCCTGAGTCTCCATATCGAGATATTGATCTCCTTTTGTAGATAGTTTTTTAAGAGCAAAAGATCGCAGCCTTCGGCAGCTCCTACGGGGGAATACGTCTTTCCGTGTAGGAGCTGCCGAAGGCTGCGATCTTTTCCGTCTCATAAAAGAGACAAATCCGCTCACGCGCTTTATCGTTTACGAAATAAACCCATAGATATCAGTCGGTTAGAGGATTTGGCACGGTAATCGCTATAGCCCTCTCCACAGTTCCACCCCCACAAAAATAACAATTCCGGAGAGACACACCATGAGTGTGATCATTGCCCTGGCAGCCCTGACGCTGCTGATGCTGGCCGCCTACCGTGGCTACAGCGTTATCCTTTTCGCACCGATCGCCGCCCTCGGCGCGGTCCTGCTTACCGACCCGTCCGCCGTGGCGCCCGCGTTTACCGGGGTGTTCATGGACAAAATGGTCGGCTTCATCAAACTGTACTTTCCCGTATTCCTGTTGGGCGCGGTGTTCGGCAAGTTGATCGAACTGTCGGGTTTCTCACGTTCGATTGTCGCCGCCGCGATTCGCCTGCTTGGCACCCGACAGGCGATGCTGGTGATCGTATTGGTCTGCGCCCTGCTCACTTACGGCGGCGTGTCGTTGTTCGTGGTGGTGTTTGCGGTGTACCCGTTCGCCGCCGAGATGTTCCGCCAGAGCAACATCCCCAAGCGCTTGATCCCGGCGACCATCGCCCTCGGTGCATTTTCCTTCACCATGGATGCCTTGCCTGGCACGCCGCAAATCCAGAACATCATCCCCAGCACGTTTTTCAATACCACCGCCTGGGCGGCGCCCTGGCTGGGGGTGATCGGCACGATATTCGTGTTCTGCGCCGGCATGCTGTTCCTTCAGCGTCAGCGCAACAAAGCGCAGCGTGCCGGTGAAGGTTACGGCACCGAGTTGCGCAACGAGCCGGAAACCGCTGAGGATCTGAAGCTGCCAAACCCATGGATCGCGCTGTCGCCACTGCTGGCGGTGGGCATCATGAATCTGTTGTTCACTCATTGGATTCCGCAGTGGTACGGCAAGACCCACAGCCTCGCGCTGCCGGGCATGGCCGCACCAGTAACCACCGAAATCGCCAAACTTACCGCCATCTGGGCGGTACAGGCTGCGCTGCTGGTCGGCATTCTGATGGTGTTGGCGTTCGGCTTTCAGGCGATCCGCAGCAAGCTCGCCGAGGGCAGCAAAAGCGCGGTCAGCGGCGCATTGCTGGCGGCGATGAATACCGCGTCCGAATACGGCTTCGGTGCGGTCATCGCCTCGCTGCCCGGTTTTCTGGTGCTGGCCGACTGGCTCAAGCAAATCCCCAATCCGCTGGTCAACGAAGCGATCACCGTGACGTTGCTGGCCGGCATCACCGGTTCGGCTTCGGGCGGCATGAGCATCGCGTTGGCGGCCATGTCCGAACAGTTCATCAGCGCAGCGCACGCGGCGAACATTCCGCTGGAAGTGCTGCACCGCGTGGCAGCGATGGCCAGCGGCGGCATGGACACCCTGCCGCACAACGGCGCGGTGATCACGCTGTTGGCGGTGACCGGGCTGACCCATCGCGAAGCCTACAAAGATATTTTCTGTATTACGCTGATCAAGACCCTGGCGGTTTTCGTGGTGATCGGCACTTTCTACGCCACTGGCATTGTGTGAGGTATTCATGACCACTCTTTCCGGCAAAACCGCACTGGTAACCGGCTCTACCAGCGGCATCGGCCTGGGCATCGCGCTGAGCCTGGCCAAGGCTGGCGCCAACCTGATTCTCAATGGCTTCGGCGACGCTTCGAAGGTGATCGCCGAGGTCGCTCGGTTCGGCGGCAAGGTCGGCCATCATCCCGCCGATGTCAGCGATCCGGCGCAGATTGCCGACATGATCGCTTACGCCGAGCGCGAATTCGGCGGCGTCGACATTCTGGTCAATAACGCCGGGATCCAGCACGTTGCAGCCGTTGAAGAGTTTCCGGTGGAGCGCTGGGACTCGATCATCGCAATCAATCTGTCATCGGTGTTTCACAGCACTCGCCTGAGCCTGCCGGGCATGCGCCAGAAAAACTGGGGACGCATTATCAATATTGCCTCGGTGCATGGCCAGGTCGGCTCCACCGGCAAGGCTGCCTACGTCGCTGCCAAGCACGGCGTGATCGGCCTGACCAAAGTGGTCGGGCTCGAAACCGCGACCAGCAACGTCACTTGCAACGCGATCTGCCCGGGTTGGGTGCTCACGCCATTGGTGCAGAAGCAGATCGATGATCGCGCCGCCAAAGGCATCGATGCGCAGCAGGCGCAGCATGATCTGCTGGCAGAGAAACAGCCGTCGCTGGAGTTCGTCACCCCGGAGCATCTGGGTGAGCTGGTGTTGTTTTTGTGCAGCGAAGCCGGCAGTCAAGTGCGCGGCGCGGCGTGGAATATTGATGGTGGGTGGCTCGCTCAATGACCCGCCCGTTACCGGTGGGAGCGAGCCTGCTCGCGAAAGCGGACTGACATACGCGATTGATGTCGTCCGATATACCGCCTTCGCGAGCAGGCTCGCTCCCACAGGGGTATGTGTAATCAGATAAAAAGAGGCAACCCATGTCCGACATCCTCTGGCAACCCGACGCCCAGCGTATCGCCCGTTCGCGCATGGACGCTTTCCGGCGCGAGATCAATCAGCGGCATTCGCTGCAACTCGGCGACTACCCTGCCCTGCACCAATGGAGTATCGAGCAGCGCCCGGACTTCTGGCAGGCGATCGTCGATTTCTTCGACATCCGATTTCACACCCGGCCCGACGCTGTGTTGCGCGAAGGGACAGAAATGCCCAGCGCCGAGTGGTTTCCGGGGGCGACGCTGAACTTCGCCGAACATCTGCTGCGCCGTCGCGACGACGCGGTGGCAGTCGTTGCCGTGGCGGAGAACGGCCAGCGAGCGCAACTGACCTGGGCCGAACTGGCCGAACACGTCGGCGGTTTCCAGGCCAGTCTGCGAGCGGCAGGCGTTGGTCAGGGCGATCGCGTGGCTGCCTGCCTGCCCAACACCTGGCAGACATTGGTAGCGATGCTGGCCACCACCAGCCTCGGCGCGATCTGGTCGTGCTCGTCGCCAGACTTCGGCACCCACGGGGTGATCGATCGCTTCGGTCAGATCGAACCGAAAGTACTGATCGCCTGCGCCGGTTATCAATACGCCGGAAAAACCCTCGACCAAACCACCAAGGTCAACGAAATCCTCGCGCAACTGCCGACGCTGCAACAGTTGATCATCGTGCCGTATGCCCGCCCGCAGGCAAGTATCGAGAACTACGCAAGCAACGCCGAGATCACGCTGTGGGAGGATTTTTATCAACCCGGCGGCGAACCGGTTTTCACCCCGGTACCGTTCAATCATCCGCTCTACGTGTTGTACTCCAGTGGTACCACCGGCGTGCCGAAATGCATTGTTCACAGTGCCGGCGGCGTGCTGCTGCAACACGTCAAGGAACACGGTTTGCACTGCGATCTCGGCCCCGGTGATCGCTTGTTTTACTACACGACCTGCGGCTGGATGATGTGGAACTGGCTGGTCTCGGCGCTGGCGGTGGGCAGTGCCGTGGTGCTTTACGACGGTTCGCCGTTCTACCCGGACAATCAGCGCCTGCTCGACCTGATCGACGACGAATGCATCAGCGTGTTCGGCACCAGTCCGAAGTTCCTCGCAACCCTGGAAAGCAGCGGCGCCCGGCCCCACGAAAGTCACGATTTGAGCAGCCTGCAAACCCTGCTGTGCACGGGCTCGGCGCTGTCGCCGCAGAGCTATGATTTTGTTTATCGGGACTTCAAAGCGAATGTGTGCCTGGCCTCAATGTCCGGCGGCACTGACATCGTCTCCTGCTTCGTCAACGGTAATCCGCTGTCGCCGGTACGGCGCGGGGAAATCATGGGCAAAAGCCTGGGCATGGCCGTTGAGGTGTGGAACGACGCAGGCCATCCGGTGATTGGCGAAAAAGGCGAGCTGGTGTGCACTCGGCATTTTCCAGCCATGCCGATTGGCTTGTGGAACGACGCGGATGGCGTGAAACTGCGCCAGTCCTATTTCAGCCTGTTCCCCGGCGTCTGGGCGCAGCGAGACTACGCAGAACAATTGCCCCATGGCGCGATGATCATCCATGGTCGCTCTGATGCCGTATTGAACCCGGGCGGCGTGCGCATTGGCACGGCAGAGATTTATCGCCAGGTCGACAAGATCACCGAGGTGCTGGACTGCGTCGCCATCGGCCAGCAATGGCAGGGAGATGTGCGGGTCGTACTGTTTGTACGCCTGCGCGAAGGCGTCGACCTGGACGCCGGACTCGAGCAGCGGATCCGTGACGTGATCCGCGCCAATACCACGCCACGGCATGTCCCGCAAAAGATCGTCGCGGTGAACGACATCCCGCGCACCATCAGCGGCAAAGTGGTTGAACTCGCCGTGCGCAATGTGGTGCATGGTCAAGAGGTCAAGAACACCGATGCGCTGGCCAATCCTCAAGCATTGGAGCAATTTCGCGACCGCGTCGAATTACGCGATTGAGTGAGCTCAATCCATCAAGCCCCACTCACCGGTAGCGGGGCCTGCTGGCCCTCCCTCGGACTGCAGCTTTAGTCGCAAGCGCAAATTGTTGACCGAATCGGCGTGTTTAAGCGCTTCATCCTCACTGAGCACACCCTCTACGACAAGAGCATGCAGTGCGCCGTCGAATGTCTGCATGCCCGACTCGGCGGACTTTTCCATGATGCCCTTGAGCTCACCCAATTCGTTACGTCGAATCAGGTCGCCAATCGTCGGTGTTCCCAACATCACTTCGACAGCCGCGCGCCGCTGACCGTCGCGCGTGCGCACCAACCGCTGGGATACACAGGCTTTCAGGTAATTGCCCAATGCATGCAACAATTGCGGCCTGCGCTCCTCGGGAAACAGGTTGATGATCCGGTCCAGCGCCTGGTTAGCGTTATGCGCGTGCAAGGTTGCCAGCACCAAATGCCCGGTGTCGGCGAATGTCAGAGCATGATCCATGGTTTCCCGGTCACGGATTTCGCCAATCAGCACGACATCCGGTGCCTGACGCAGGGTGTTTTTCAATGCCGCCTGGAAGCTGCGGGTGTCGACCCCGACTTCACGCTGATTGATGATCGACAGGCGGTGTCGATGGATGTATTCGATGGGATCTTCAATGGTGATGATATGCCCGGCGCTATGACGATTTCGATGGTCGATCAAAGCCGCAAGAGAAGTCGATTTACCCGAGCCTGTCGCACCGACGAACAGAATCAGGCCCTGCTTGAGCATGATCGTTTCCCGGAGCACGGCTGGCAATTTGAGATCCTCGAAGCGCGGAATGTCGAGTTTGACGTTACGAATGACGATCGACACATCGTTACGCTGCTTGAAAACGTTCACACGAAAGCGGCCGACACCCGTTCGGGAGATTGCCAGGTTCATTTCCAGATCCCGGTCGAACTCCCGCCGCTGCTCGGCGTCCATCAGGGAGGTGGCGATGGCGGCTATTTCGCCGCTCTTGAACGGCCGCTCGCTCAGCGCCGTCAACACGCCCTCGATGCGTACGCTGGGTGGCGCACCCGTGGAGAGGAACAGATCCGAGCCGTTTTTTTGCGACAACATTGACAACAGTGCATCGATTTCCATGGCTGAAAGCACCCGCGAAGCATTGAGTGAGCAGATATGGCCTACGCTTGGCGCGGGCTACTGCAACAATGATAGACGCCGTCTCACTGAACCACGCTCAGGATTGAAGTATGAACGCTGTACCCACCACCGATAACACTCAGGCTCTGATTGCCCGCACCGACTGGAGCCAAAGCCCGCTTGGCGCTGCCGCTGGCTGGCCGCAGAGCCTGCGCACGGCGGTGGACATCGTGATTCACTCGCCGATGCCGATGCTGTTGTTATGGGGGCCGCAGCTGACGCAGATCTACAACGATGGTTTTGCCGTGCTCGCCGGCAGCAAACACCCCGAAGCTTTCGGCCGGGCTACGCATGAGGTCTGGCCCGAAGTGCGTGATTTTTCCGAGCCGATTTACCAGGCAGTGTTGCAAGGGCAAGTGCGCAGCTTCAGCGAGCGACGGTTCACCGTGCAACGCGACGGCAAAGAAATCGATTTCTGGCTCGATCTGACCTACAGCCCGATTCGCGATGAAACCGCGCAAGTGGCCGGCATACTGGTCACGGCCATCGAAACCAATGAACGCCGGCGCGTCGCCGTGGAATTGCAGCGTCGCTCCGAGGAAAGCCTCAAAGCCCAACGCCAGTCCGAGGAACGCTTGCAACTGGCCCTCGCCGCGACCGACGCGGTCGGCACCTGGGACTGGGACATTGGCGAAGACCGTTTCATCGCCGATGCGCATTTCGCCGAACTGCACGGTGTCGACCCGGCCAAGGCTGCGCAGTTGCCGATCAGCGATTACCTGCACGGTGTCCATCCGGAAGATCGCGCCATGGTCGCGCGCGGCATCAAGCACTGCATCACCCACGGCACTGAATACACCGAGGAATATCGCTTGCTGCAAGCCGATGGCACGCTGCGCTGGGTATTTGCGCGCGGGCGTTGCTACAAGGATCATCACGGCCGTCCCGTGCGCTTTCTTGGCGCGGCGCTGGATCTGACCGAGCGCAAACACACTGAACAGGCGTTGCGTCAGAGCCAGACCGAATTGCAGTTGATCATCAACGCCATGCCGATTCTGATCAGCTACGTCGACGCCGAACAACGTTTCCGCTTGAACAACGCGGCCTATCTGGACTGGTACGGCCTGACGCCGCAGGAGTTGTATGGGCGCACGATTCGCGAAGTCATTGGCGAAGAAGCGTACTTCCTGCGCGCTCCATACATTGCCGAAGCGCTGGCCGGGCGTTCCTGCTCGTTCAGTCTTTACACGCCGCACCGCGACGGCAGCACGCGCCATGCGCTGATGAACTATCTGCCGCGTCATGGCGCGGACGGCGCGGTCAACGGTTTCTACATCTTTGTGATCGATGAAACCGAACGCAAGAAAACCGAAGAAGCCTTGCGCAATCTCAACGAAACCCTGGAAGAACGTGTCAGCGCCCGCACCGAACAGCTGGCCCAGGCCAACCAGCGGTTGCAGAACGAAATGTTCGAACGCGAGCGCGCCGAAGACGCCCTGCGCCACGCGCAGAAGATGGAAGCGGTCGGCCAGCTCACCGGCGGCATCGCCCACGACTTCAACAACATGCTCACGGGCATTATCGGCAGCCTCGATCTGATGCAGCGTTATATCGCCAACGGCCGTGCTGATGAAATCGGGCGCTTTGCCGAAGCGGCGGTGTCCTCGGCCAATCGCGCGGCGGCGCTGACCCACCGTTTGCTTGCGTTTTCGCGGCGCCAGTCGCTGGATCGCAAGCAACTTAACGTCAATGAATTGGTGCGTTCGCTGGAGGATCTGATCCGCCGCACCAAAGGTGATCCGATCGACCTGCAACTGCGCTTGCCGGACGACCTGTGGCCGGTGAGCACGGATGTCAGCCAGTTGGAAAACGCCTTGCTCAATCTGGTGATCAACGCTCGCGATGCGATGCCGGAGGGCGGCGTCTTGCTGATCCAGACCGCCAACGTCTACCTCGACAGCAGTGACATCACCATTCTGGAGCCGGTCAAAGCCGGAGAATATGTGATGCTTGCAGTGAGCGACAACGGCACCGGGATGACCGCCTCGATTCGCTCCAAGGCTTTCGATCCGTTCTTCACCACCAAACCGATTGGCCAGGGCACCGGGCTGGGCTTGTCGATGATTTACGGTTTCGCCCAGCAGTCCGGCGGCCACGTCAGCCTCGACAGTGTTCCGGGGCAAGGCACTTGCGTGCGTCTGTACTTGCCGCGTTTGCTGACGCTTGCCCCCGAACCCTCGGCTGTCGGCGCGGGTGAACTGATTGCCGCTTCAGCTTCTGGCGAAACGGCGATCGTGGTCGAGGATGATCCGGCGGTGCGCATGCTGGTGCTCGACCTGCTCAAGGAGCTGGGCTACAACACCTTCGAAGCGGAAAACGCCAAGACTGCCCTGCCCCTGCTCGAATCCGCCCAGCGTGTCGATCTGCTCATCACCGATGTCGGGTTGCCGGGCATGAATGGTCGTCAGTTGGCAGAAATCGCTCGCCAGCATCGCGCGGGCCTGAAAGTGTTGTTCATGACCGGTTACGCACAGATCGCCGCCGAACGTCAGGGTTTCCTTGAAGACGGCATGGACATGGTCGCCAAGCCCTTTGTCCTTGAAGTGCTGGCGAGCAAGATCCGCAAGTTGATCCACCCGACCCCGTGACTTGAGGCATAATCGCGCGCCCCGCCGTCACCCCGTTATCAGGTATCGCACGATGAAAGCCCAAGCCCGCCACATTCTGGTGAAAACCGCCGAAGAGGCCGAACAACTCAAACAGCGCATCGCCAAGGGCGAAGCGTTCGATGTGCTGGCGAAGAAATTCTCGACCTGCCCGTCCGGCAAGCGCGGCGGCGATCTGGGTGAAGTGCGACCGGGGCAGATGGTCGGCGCGATTGATGCGGTGATTTTCAAGAAGCCGCTGCGGACCGTGCACGGGCCGATCAAGAGCAAGTTTGGTTATCACCTGGTGCAGGTGTTTTACCGGGATTGATCGCTGACCCTGTAGGAGCTGACGAGTGCAACGAGGCTGCGATCTTTTGATCTTGATTTTTTCAGGGGCAAGGTCAAAAGATCGCAGCCTTCGCCAGCTCCTGCCAGGATTGCATTTCAGGCTTTGGGAATCAGCGCGCCAGGGACCTGAATCACTTGGCTCGCCAGCCGGTGTCCTGCCTCCGCAGCCTCCGTCGGGCTGCCTCCGAGCAATCGCCTGGCCAGATAGGCCGCACTGAACGAATCCCCTGCCGCTGTGGTGTCGACTACCTTTTCAACCTTCTGCGCCGGCACTTCAAACGCCTCACCTTCGCAGCGAATCAGACAGGCTTCGGCGCCCCGCTTGAGTACCACTTCCGGCGTGCCGAATCGCGCGTACGCGGCAAATACCTCGGCGCAGTCGGCAAAACCGAACAGCGCCTGTTCGTCATCCACAGTCAGTAACGCCAGATCGACATAAGGCAACACACTGCGATACGCCCCCCGCGCCTCTTCCACCGACGCCCACAGGCGCGGGCGGTAGTTGTTGTCAAAGACAATGTGCGCATCACGCTGCCGCGCTTCGCTCAGGGTCTTGATCAGTCGGGCACGACCTTGCATGCCGAGTACGGCGAGGGTGATGCCGCTGAAATACAGCACGTCGTAATCGGGCAAGGCGGCAAGGATCGGCTCGGCCGCACGCGTCGTAAAGCAATCACGCACCGCCGCTTCGTTGCGCCAGTACAGAAAACGACGTTCGCCGTTGGCGTCGGTCTGGATGCAGTACAAACCGGGTAGGCGACCGGGCAAGCGTTGCACCAGGTCGAGGCCGATGCCCTCGCTGCGCCAGATCTGGCACATGGCGTCGCTGAAGCTGTCATCGCCCAGGGCGGTGACGTAGTCAACTTGCGCTTTGTCGGCCATCGCACGGGACAGATACACCGCCGTGTTCAGGGTATCGCCACCGAAACTCTGCTGCAGGCTGCCGTCGGCGCGTTGCTGGAGTTCGATCATGCATTCGCCGATCAGCGCGATGCGTGGGAGGTTGGGGATGATGTTCATCGGGTGTTATCTCTGCTGGTTCGGTGGTGGCTGCGCAGGCGTCTCGCGAGCAGGCTCGCTCCCACAACGCAATGCGTTGCCCTTGCGGGAGCGAGCCTGCTCGCGAATAGCCGCCGCGACTCGGTCTCAAGCCCTAGAAACAGGTTTCCATGGTTTCGATAACCGCCAGTTGCTCATCCACCAGCAATCCCACCCGCCATTTGTCAAAGGTCAGGCACGGATGCGAAGTACCAAAGGAAATGATGTCGCCCACGCGCAACTCAACGCCCGGCGCGACCGTCATGAACGCGTGCTGATCCATCACCGCCGTGACTTTGCACGCGCCGACATCATCGCCCGCCGCCGGCACCCCACCCGCTTTGTAGCGCAGCAACGGCACCGGCAACCCGGCATCGAACGCCACATCACGCTTGCCCAGAGCAATCACCGCAAAACCCGGTTCCGGCAGCGACTGCACATGCGCCCAGACTTCCAGCGCCGGACGCAGGCCTTCATGCAGATCACTGCGCCGGTCGAGCACGCAGCATTGCGCCTCTTTATAGATGCCATGGTCGTGCGCCACGTAACTGCCCGGGCGCAACACGCTGAGGAAGCGTGCAGCAGCGTTTTGTGTTTCGAAGGATTCGGCAATCAGGTCATACCAGGCCGAGCCGGACGCGGTGATGATCGGTTTGGCGATAGCGAAAGCGCCGCTGTCCTGCAGCTGCACCGCCAGACGCACCAGCGACGCAGCGAACTCGCGGATGCCGCTGACCGCATGATCGCCGTGAATCACCCCTTCATAACCTTCAATGCCGGTCAGGGCCAGCGCCGGTTGCGCATCGATCGCCCTGGCCAGCTCAATGACTTCCTGCTCGCTGCGGCACCCGCAACGGCCACCGACCACGCCGTATTCGATCATCACGTTGAGCCTGACCCCGCGCGAAGCGAAGTAGGCCCCGAGGTCGGCGACGTTGTCCTGGTGATCGACCATGCAGTAGAAATCGAACGAGGGATCGGCGAGCAGATCGGCAATCATCGCCATGTTCGGCGTGCCGACCAATTGGTTGGCCATAAGCACCCGGCGCACGCCGTGAGCGTAAGCGGCGCGGGTCTGGGTCGCGCTGGCGAGAGTGATGCCCCACGCGCCCGCGTCGAGCTGACGCTTGAACAGCGCTGGAGTCATGCTGGTTTTGCCGTGGGGCGCCAGCTCCGCGCCGCTGTCACTGACAAACCTCTGCATCCAGTGGATGTTGTGCTCCAGCGCTTTGCGGTGCAGCACCAGCGCCGGCAGGCTGACGTCACGCGTCAGTTGCGCGCCGATGTTGGCGTCGCCCTTTTCCCCGGCAGTATCGATGGCAGTGGTCATGGTCAAACTCCTCGCATTCAATCGCGGCGGCAGGCACGCGTCTATTCGTTGATACGCCGAGCGAGGCTGTTGGCGCTCTCGATCAATACTCGGCGATAGTCGTTGTAATTGTTCTTTGCGTCGGCGCGCGGGGCGACGATGCACAAGGTACAAATGGCCACTCCTCGCGGGTCTTTGACCGGCGCGGCAAAGCAATGGGTGAAGGTGTCGGCGACGCTGTCGAACGAGAAGAAGCCGTCGATACCGGCCTGACGGATCTCCGCAAGAAAGCGCTCCAGTGGCAGGCGCTCGCCGTCGGGCAGGATGAAGTCGTCTTCGTCGATCAGGTCGACGATTTGTTGATCGCTCAGGTGCGCCAACAGCAGCCGACCGGAAGCCGTCCACGGAATCGGTGCGTTTTCGCCGATGTCGGAGGAAATACGGAAATGGCGCTCGCCCTCCTTCATCAATGCCACCGTGTATTTGCGCCCGTTGAGCAGGCACATCTGCGCGGTTTCGCGGGTCTGGCTGACGATCTCCTGCAAGGCGTGATCGGCCTCGCGACTGAGGTCGAAATGACGCAGATGCGCCTGACCGAGGAAGTACAACTGACGCCCCAGATAGACATGGCCGTCCTTGCCTACCGGTTCCAGAATGCGTCGCTCCAGCAGTGAGGCGACGAGTTCGTAGACCGTGGATTTCGGACCGCCGATGCCATTGGCGATGTCGTTGGGGCGCAGGGGCTGGCCGATTTCCTTGAGAAAATCGAGGATATCGAACGCCCGGTCCAGACCGCGTGCCCGGCGCTTGATGGTGTCTTCGGTCATTTCATTACTCACTCGATATTCCCTGTAGGAGCTGCCGCAGGCTGCGATCTTTTGATCTTGCCTTTCTAGCGCATCCAAAAACGCCAAAAGATCGCAGCCTTCGGCAGCTCCTACAAGAGCCGCGGTGTTTCAGGCCTTTTTCCTGTACGCAATGCAGTCGATCTCAACCTTGCAGTCGACCATCATGCTCGCCTGCACACACGCCCGCGCCGGGGCGTGTTCGGGTTTGAAATATTCGGCGAAGACCTTGTTGAAACTGCTGAAATCACGAGGATCATCCAGCCACACCCCGACACGCACCACGTCTTCCAGGCCATAGCCGGCCTCTTCGAGAATCGCGATCAGATTCTTCATGGTCTGGTGCGTCTGCTCGACGATGCCGCCGACGATGATCTCGCCATCCACCGCCGGTACCTGGCCGGATACGTGCAGCCAGCCATCGGCTTCAACGGCGCGGGCGAATGGACGAGGCTGGCCGCCGGCGGCGGTGCTGCCGGTACCGTAACGCGTAATGCTCATGGGTGTTTCTCCTGATTGCAAAAGTGCAGATTCAAAACCGCGTGCTCTTTAGAAACTCAGCCAGACGCGGCGATTGCGGGCGTTCGAACAGTTCCCTGGGAGGCCCCTGCTCTTCGATCCGCCCTTGATTCATGAAAACGATCTTGTCCGAGACCTCGAAGGCAAAACGCATTTCATGGGTGACCAGCAACATGGTCATGCCGTCCTCGGCCAGGCCCTTGATCACGTTGAGCACCTCGCCCACCAGTTCCGGATCAAGCGCTGAAGTGACTTCGTCGAACAGCATCAGGCTCGGATTCATGGCGATGGCCCGAGCGATGGCGACACGTTGTTGTTGTCCGCCGGACAACTGGCCGGGAAAGTGATTGCGCCGCTCCAGCAAGCCAACGCGTTCCAGCCATTTTTCCGCCAGCGCCACGGCTGCGTCCTTGTGCATTTTCTTCACCTTGAGCAGCCCCAGAGTGACGTTCTGCAACGCGGTCAAATGCGGGAACAAGTTGAATTGCTGAAACGCCATGCCGGTCATCGCGCGATGGCGGGCGATGACTTTTTCCGCATGACGCACGCGTTTGCCATTGACCTCGTCGTAACCGATGGATTCGCCGTCAAGCAGGATCTGCCCGCCCTGAAACTCTTCGAGCATGTTCACGCAACGCAGCAGTGTGGTTTTGCCCGAGCCGCTGGAGCCGATCAACGTCACCACGTTGCCGCGCTGCATGGTCAGATCGACACCCTTGAGCACCTCGACCGCGCCGTACTGTTTATGCAGGCCTCGGATATCCAGCAGCGCCTGATTCTGTGGGGAAACTTGAACTTGAGTCATGGCAAGGCCACCCGCTTTTCAATGTGCCGGCCGAGTAACTCGATGCCGTAGTTGATGACGAAGAACAGAAAACCGGCGAACAGGTAGAACTCCAGGGTCATGAAGTTCCGGGCGATGATCTGTTGCGTGCTGAGGAGCAATTCGGCCACACCGATTACCGAGAGCAAGGTCGAGGCCTTGACGATTTCGGTGGACGAGTTGACCCAGGTCGGCAAAATCTGCCGCAGCGCCTGGGGCAATAACACGTAGCCGAGGGCTTGGTAGAACGTCAGGCCGATGGCCCTGCCCGCCTCCATTTGCCCGCGCGGCAAGGCTTGCAACGCGCCGCGGACGATTTCGGCGACGTGCGACCCGCAAAACAGCGTCAGACCCAGAGCGCCAGCCTGAAAGGCGCTGATCTGCCAACCGAGCGCCGGCGCCATGTAGAAGCAGGCCAGTACCAGTACAAACACCGGTGTGCCGCGAATCAGGTCGACGTAAAAACGAAACGGTGCGCGCATCCAGAATTTGCCGTAAGTAAGGATCAGGCCGGCGACCACCCCGAGCAGCGTGCCCAGCACAATGGCCAACGCCGAAACCTGCACGCTGGTCAGAAAACCCTGCCAGAGCGGCTCGCGAGCGATCCACAATTCGTGCAACCAACTGGGAGATTCGTACATCGCAGCCTCCTATCGGCGGATCGCCAGACGCTGCTCAAGCAAACGCAGCAGCATGGCAATGAGGTAACAGGCCGCGACATACAACGCCGTGGTCACCAGCCAGGTTTCGATCACCCGGTAGCTTTCGACGTTGATCTTGCGCGCGTAATACGTCAGCTCCGGTACCGCAATCGCAGCGGCCAGCGAGGTGTCCTTGAACAGCGAAATGAAGTTGTTCGACAGCGCCGGCAACACGTTGCGCAGCATCACTGGCACGGTGACATAAGCCTTGACCTGCCACTCACCCAGCCCGATCGCCAGCCCCGCTTCGCGCTGGCCCTTGGGAATGCTGAGCAAACCGCCACGGAACACTTCGGTCAGGTACGCGCCGGCATACAGCGACAGGGTGATGATGAACGAAGGTATTTTGTCCAGACGAATTCCGAGGCTCGGCAGCGCAAAGTAGATCAACAGAATCAACACCAGGATCGGCGTGTTGCGCACCACCGTGACATACACCGAGGCCAGCACCCGCAAGGCACGATGCTTTGACAGCAAGGCAAACGCCATCAGCAGGCCGATCACGCAGCCGATGGCAATCGACACCAGCGCCAGCTGCAAGCCCAGACCGAGCCCCGCCAGCAAGGTGTCGAAATCGCGCCACACGGCAGCAAAGTTCAACTGATAGTTCATGGTCAGCAGTACCTTGAGCGGGGCGATGTGACTCGCCCCACTCTCACGGGATCATTTGAATTCGACAGGGAAACCGATAGCGGGCGACGGCAGGTCGACGCCGAACCATTGTTTGAACGATGCGGCGTAGGCCGGGAATTCAACGCCGGTCATGGCTTCATGCAGCGCGGTGTTGACGAAGTTCAGCCAGTCCTGATCGCCGCGTTTGACCGCGCAGGCGTAGGTCTGCGGGCTCCAGGCGTAAGACGGGCTGCGATAGCGGCCAGGGTTCTGCACCATCAGGTATTTGACCGAGGACTGGTCAGTGGCGGCGGCATCGGCACGACCGGAGTTCACCGCCTGGTACATCAGATCGACGCTGTCGTATTGATCGACCTTGGCTTTGGGCAGTGCCTGATGCACCAGCTCTTCAGCATATACGTTCTGCAGCACCGCTACGGTGACGTCGTCACCCGCCGCTTGCAGGTCTTCGATTTCCTTGTACTTGCTGTTGTTCGGTAACAGCAGACCGACCCCTTCGCGATAGTAAGGCAAGGTGAACGCGACTTGCTGAGCGCGGCTGGCAGTCACGGTAATGAACTGGCAGCTCATGTCGACCTTGTCGGTCAACAGGTTGGGAATGCGCGCATCGGACGACTGCACCACGAATTCGACTTTGCTCGGGTCGTTGAACAACCCCTTGGCCACCATCCTGGCGATGTCGATATCAAAACCCTGCAACTTGCCGTCCGCACCCTGAAAGTGCCACGGCGCATTGGTGCTGCCCGTACCCACGATCAATTTGCCCCGGGCCAGCACACTGTCGAGTTTGCTGTCGGCTGCCAGGGCCAGGCCCATGAATGAAGAAGAAGCCGCAAGAACTAAAACACACGCTTTGAACAACGAACGACGGCGATGCATGGCAAGCACTCCAGGATGGTGTTTATTCCGCTATACCGGAACACGGTTTGTTACTACGGAATAGACAGCAGAAAGTGTGCCATAGCCTGACAAGGGCGTCTGTAGTGGCATGAAATGGTTTTGAAATCAGATGGATGCAAAAAAAGATGAGAGCGCTGCCACCGCTCACGTTTTACAGGCTGCTACCGTTGGCTACACGCAGGAGGGAAATTGCGCCACATTTTCGGGCGAAGTGCACAAAAATAGCCGGGTTGCACCTGTCAACTCTGACAGTGGTCGTGAGCGCAAGGCTGGTTTAGCGTGAGTAGCTAATGCATCAGTTGAAAAGGAAATCATGATGAGCGCTGACATCCCTCTCGCATCTTTACCTTCCACTTATCGCAAAGCCCTGAAAACCTGGCGGCCGGTCATTCTGTATTTCGCTAACGAACATTGCCCCGCCTGCGAATGGGCCGGGCCGAT
This sequence comes from Pseudomonas sp., assembly GCF_035554175.1. Classification (GTDB taxonomy): domain Bacteria; phylum Pseudomonadota; class Gammaproteobacteria; order Pseudomonadales; family Pseudomonadaceae; genus Aquipseudomonas. The sequence continues at coordinate 69,461 of NZ_DATMIV010000011.1, forward strand.
TTTTCGGCAGGTTGCCGAGCCTTACCGGCTGCGCGCGAACATCTACATGCTCGATACCAGTCAATCGCCGCGCCATCCCGACGTCACCGGCACGCCGACGGTGCTCTTCTACAAGGGCGGCAGGCTGATAAAAAAACTCAAAGGCATTGGAACTGAGGAAACCCTTGCACGGGATTTCGCCGTGCACATCGGCAAGACCAAAGCGCCCGTTGCCGCGCGCAAACGAACGCATGATCTGCCTTGGTTGCGTCAGAAACTTCGTACCTTGCGTACCGTCCCACGTGCATGCCCAGGGAGATGTTCTGAACGAGCTTCACCAGGGATGTGAAGTGCCTGCCAAATCGCATTCGCGAGCAAGCTCGCTCCCACATTTGAAACGCGTTCCAATGTGGGAGCGAGCTTGCTCGCGAAGAGGCCGGCACCGCCTGTAGAGAGCTCAAGTATTACGCGGCAGCACGCTCCAGCAGCACCCGCGTCACCCGCCGTTCCTCAACCGCTTTGACGGTCAATTGCCAGCCCTCGTATTCCAGTCGATCCCCGGTCATCGGCAAACGATCCAGCAGGCTCATCACCAGCCCGGCCATGGTCTGATAGTCCTCGGTCGGCTCGGCGCCGAAGCCGGTGCGCTGGCGCACGCGGGCCAGGGGCAGCGCGCCGCTGACCAGGAACCCGCCGTGCTCTTCGACCACGTCCGGCCCTTCTATTTCACTGGCATCGGGCAGTTCTCCGGCGATCGATTCGAGGATATCGGTCATGGTCAACACGCCGACAAAATCGCCAAATTCGTTGACCACGAAAGCGATGTGCGTCGACGCCGCACGCATCTGCTCCAGGGCATTGAGGATCGAGTAACTGTCAAGCAGATTGATCGTCTTGCGTGCCAGGTGCTCAAGATCTGGCTCGTTGCCGGCCAGATATTCCTTGAGCAGTTCCTTCTTGTGCACGAAGCCCAGCGGCTCATCGACCGCACCATCACGTATCAACGGCAGCCGCGAATACGACGAATGCATCAACGTTGTGCGGATGGTCTCGGCATCATCGGCAAGGTCGATCAGGTCGACGTCGGCTCGCACCGTCATCAGATTGCGAATCGGCCGCTCCGCCAGTTGCAGCACGCCGCTGATCATCACCCGCTCACGGCGGTCGAACAGTCCGGCAACCGGCGCTTCACCGTTGTCGAGCAGATCAGAGATCTCTTCACCCACCTCCTCCGCCGCCAGTTTGCGCCCGCCGAGCAAACGCATTACCGCATGGGCAGTGCGCTCACGCATCGGACGCAAGCCCTGCATCGAGCGCTTGCGCCGTGCCCGGGCGATCTGGTTGAACACTTCAATGAGGATCGAGAAACCGATGGCGGCGTACAGGTAACCTTTCGGAATGTGGAAGCCCAATCCTTCGGCGGTCAGGGCAAAACCGATCATCATCAGAAAGCCCAGACACAGCATGATGACAGTCGGGTGCGCGTTGACGAAACGGGTCAATGGCTTGCTGGCGACGATCATCAGGCCGATGGAAATGATCACGGCGATCATCATCACCGCCAGTTCATCGACCATGCCCACAGCGGTAATCACTGCATCGAGGGAGAACACGGCGTCGAGCACGACAATCTGCGCCACGATGGGCCAGAACAGCGCGTAGGCGGTGTTGGCCGAACGCTCGCCGACGTGGCCTTCAAGACGCTCATGCAATTCCATGGTCGCCTTGAACAACAGGAACACACCACCAAACAGCATGATCAGGTCGCGGCCGGAGAAGCTCTTGTCGAACACTTCGAACAACGGCTGCGTGAGTGTGACCAGCCAGGAAATACTCGCCAGCAGGCCCAGACGCATGATCAGCGCCAGCGACAAACCGATGATGCGTGCGCGATCGCGCTGATGCGGCGGCAGCTTGTCCGCGAGAATGGCGATGAACACCAGGTTGTCGATACCCAGTACCATTTCCAGCACGATCAGAGTCAACAGGCCTAGCCAGGCCGTGGGATCCGCTAACCATTCCATAAAACGTCTCGATCTCTATTCAGTGAATTCAGGCAGCCGGGCACGGCAATGCGCAACGCGAAGGCTCAAGAGCCGCGTTATCAACCATGGTCGGAAGTCGGAAGACGGGATGCTGCGAATGGATCAAGACCGCGCAAAGGCACGCTGGAGAAAGCTGACTGGGAGGCTCCGAGAGGGTGTTCATGTAAGTCCGAAATGAAAAATGGCCTTGGAGCGTACAGGTTGGACCAGTCCGTTCCACAGCGGCAAATCATTTCAAAATCTGTATGAATGAACCTGATCAGAAGTTTTCAGCGTTGCCGAAGAAGCCTTCGCGAGCAGGCTCGCTCCCACAGGGCCTGAGCGGGGAGGCAAATTTCAGCGTATGCCCAACTCATCGATATGCTGATACTGCGCTTGCAGCGCGGTTGCCAGTTCCTTCGCCCGCCCCAGTCGAATCGGCCCACGTTCGATATCGATCAGCAATCCCGGGCACCCCAGCACAGGTAATCCCGCCAGATCCTTCAAGCGACCGTCGGTTACGATCAGGCAGCGCTGCAGCTCCTCGGGAAAGCGCTTGCGTCGCACGGTCAGCCATTGCTGCGCCTGCGCCAATGCCGCCAACAACGGTGTACCGCCACCGGCGCCCAGACCGTCGAGCCAGACACGCAGGCCGCTGGAGGCCTTCAAGCCTTGCACCTGCCATTTCGGCGCCATGCCACTGGCGGTGAGCAATGCCAGGCGCGCGCGCTGGCGATAGGCATCGTCGAACAATTGCGCGAGCAAGCCCTTGGCGTCGCTCAAGGCCTGATGGCGACGGGTCGAGGCCGATGCGTCGACGATAACCAGCCAGACCTCAAGAGGCGCACGGGTGCGTTGCTGAAACAGCAGATCGGCGCGACACTGCGGGCGCCCGTCAAGCAATGTGCCTGGCCAGTTTACCGAGCCGCTGCCGGCCGCCTGTCGCTGGCCTTGGAACCCGTGGTCGAGTCGTCCGGCGCGGGGTCTGGCATTCGCCCCCGCGTCGGATCGGGGGCGAATGCCTAGGGCTTTTTTCCCAGCGCTGGCCAGCTCGGTACTTCGCGGCGGGCACCGGTGGCTTGCGCCCTTGCTGGCATCTCGCCCCATTGGCCCTGCCCTTCGCTGGGCGTGCTTTCTGCGCCTGATGGAGATTGTGCAGGCGGTGCGGCGCTGGGCGCAGGTTGCTCGCGCCGCCGATGGCGCAAGGCAAACTCGGCCACCGCGTCGATGTCCGCCTCGGCAATCGCATCTGCACCGCGCCACGCCGCATGGGCGCGAGCAGCGCGCAACCACACCAGATCGGCGCGCAAGCCATCGACGCCAGCGGCGAAACAACGCTCGGTGATCAGCGCCAATGCGGCATCGTCCAGAGGGATTTCTGCGAGCAGTTTACGGGCGCTTTCGCAGCGCGAACGCAAGGCGTGTTGCGCGCTTTCCCATTGCGCGCAGAACGCTTGCGGATCGCTGTCGAAATCCAGTCGCCGGCGAATGATCTGCCCGCGTTCGGCCGGCGCGGTGTGGCCGTTGAGCGCAACGTTGAGACCGAAGCGGTCGAGCAACTGTGGACGCAGCTCGCCCTCTTCCGGGTTCATCGTGCCGATCAGTACAAACTTCGCCGAGTGCCGGTGGGAAATGCCGTCGCGCTCGATCAGGTTGGTGCCGCTGGCGGCAACATCGAGCAGCAGATCCACAAGGTGATCAGGCAACAAATTGACTTCATCGACGTAGAGCACGCCACCGTCAGCCTTGGCCAGTACCCCCGGGGAAAACTGCGCGCGGCCGTTGCTCAGTGCAGCGTCGAGATCGAGTGTGCCGACCAGCCGCTCTTCGGTAGCGCCCAGCGGCAAAGTGACGAACTGGCCGCTGGCAAGCAGATCCGCCAGACCCCGGGCCAGTGTGGACTTGGCCATGCCGCGCGGGCCTTCGATCAGCACGCCACCGATTTTCGGGTCGATGGCGGTCAGGCACAGAGCCAATTTCAGGTCATCGGCGCCGACCACGGCGGAGAGCGGGAAATGCGGGGTGTCGGTCATTTTGGGTACTCGTTCATGGTCGGCGAAGGCCTACAGGATAGCGGTGTGTCAGTTATCTTCTTCTATGTCCAACAGCAAATTCTCCAGCGCCTCTTTATACGCCCCCGGCTCCTGCCACATCCCGCGCTGCTGTGCTTCCAGCATCCGTTCAGTCATATCCCGTAGCGCATGCGGATTATGCTCACGGACAAACTCGCGAGTCGCCGGATCCAGCAAATAGGCGTCCGCCAGCAACGCATACTGATGGTCATCGATCAACTGCGTTGTCGCATCGAAGGCAAACAGGTTATCCACGGTCGCCGCGAGTTCGAACGCCCCTTTATAGCCGTGACGTTTGACCCCGTCGATCCACTTCGGATTCGCCGCCCGCGAGCGAACCACGCGGTTCAGTTCTTCCTTCAAAGTGCGGATCTTCGGCAGATCCGGCTGGCTGTGATCGCCGTGATAACTGGCCGCTGCCTGGCCGCGCAGGCTTTCCACCGCCGCGAGCATACCGCCCTGGAATTGGTAGTAATCGTTGGAATCGAGCAAGTCATGCTCGCGATTGTCCTGGTTCTGCAACACCGCTTGCACCTGACTCAGGCGCTGGCTGAACTGCTCGCGTGCGGCGGTGCCTTCGTCGGCGCCGCCGTACGCGTAAGCGCCCCAGTTCAAGTAAACCTCGGCAAGGTCTTCGCGGGTCTGCCACAAACGCCCGTCGATAGCGCCCTGAACCCCGGCGCCGTAAGCCCCGGGTTTGGCGCCGAAGATCCGCCATCCGGCCTGGCGCCGCGCAGTGTCCTCATCCACGCCTGTTTGTACCAGGGCTTCGCGCTCGGCGCGCACTCTGGCGGCCAGCGGGTTCAAGTCGTCCGGTTCATCCAGCGCGGCCACCGCTTGCACAGCGGCGTCGAACAAGCGGATCAGGTTGGCAAACGCATCACGGAAAAACCCCGAGACGCGTAGCGTCACATCAACCCGTGGGCGATCGAGCAGGCTCAGCGGCAGAATCTCGAAATCGTCCACGCGCTGACTGCCGGTGGCCCAGACCGGACGCACACCCATCAACGCCATGGCCTGAGCGATGTCATCGCCGCCGGTGCGCATGGTTGCAGTGCCCCATACCGACAAACCGAGATGGCGCAGATGGTCGCCGTGATCCTGCAAGTGTCGTTCGAGAATCAGCGTGGCGGACTGGAAACCGATGCGCCACGCGGTGGTGGTGGGCAGGTTGCGCACGTCGACCGAATAAAAGTTGCGGCCGGTGGGCAGCACGTCGAGGCGGCCGCGGCTCGGCGCGCCACTGGGGCCGGCGGGGACGAAGCGACCGCTCAGCGCATCAAGCAGACCACGCATTTCCGCGGGGCCGCAGGCGTCGAGGCGTGGGGCGACGACTTCGCGCAGATTGTCGAGTATCGAAGAAACCTCAGCCCACCCTGGCCCCTGTGGGAGCGAGCCTGCTCGCGAACGCGGAGTGTCATCCAACGATGATTGACCTGACCCATCTTTTTCGCGAGCAGGCTCGCTCCCACAGGGGTCACGCAATGTTTGGGCAATCAGGTCTGTGGCAAACAATTCAAGGCGTTCGCGGGTGTCGCCGGCGTTACGCCAGAGCTCATCGCTGACGGCCTGCAACGCGGTCGGGCGCGGGCCGTTCCACGGGTCGGCCAACCCACAATCGAGCGGATCGAAGCCCAATTCGAACGCCTTGGCCAGCGCCCGCAACAAACTCGACTGCGCACCCTTGCCGTCACCACGCGGAATACGCAGCAATGCCAGCAGCGTATCAATGCGCAAGCGTCCGCCCGGTGACTCGCCAAAAACATGCAGCCCGTCGCGAATCTGCGACTCCTTCAAATCGCACAAATAGGTGTCCAGACGCGGCAGCCAGATCGCCGCATCGGCGTCGCTGTCCAGTGCAGCATCCAATTGCAGTTCGCGATCGATCTGCGTGTCACGCACCAGTTGCAGAATGTCGCGCTGAAGTTCACGGGCACGGCGCGGATCGAGCAGTTGCGCCTCGTAATACTCGTCGGCGAGCAACTCCAGATTACGCAGCGGCCCGTAGGTTTCGGCGCGGGTCAGCGGTGGCATCAGGTGATCGATGATCACCGCTTGCGTGCGCCGTTTCGCCTGAGCGCCCTCGCCCGGGTCGTTGACGATAAATGGATAGATGTTCGGCAGCGGCCCGAGCAGCGCATCCGGCCAGCAGTGCTGCGAAAGCCCGACGCCTTTGCCCGGCAGCCATTCGAGGTTGCCGTGCTTGCCAACGTGGATCACACCGTGGGCACCGTAGGTATTGCGCAACCAGAAATAGAACGCCAGGTAGCCGTGCGGCGGGACCAGATCCGGGTCGTGATACACCGCGCTGGGATCTACCTGATAACCGCGTGCCGGTTGAATGCCGACGAAGGTCAGACCGAAACGCAGACCGGCAATCATCAGACGTCCGTCGCGGCACATCGGATCGTTCTGCGGCGGTCCCCAGCGTTCAGTTACCGCAGCGCGATTCGTCTGCGGCAGCGCATTGAACATGGCGAGGTAATCGTCCATCGCCAGGCTCTGCTGACAGGGGCGCAGGTCAAGGCTGTCGAGGTCATTGCTGACACCCCCCAGCAGCTGCTGAATCAGCTCGGTGCCGCTCTCGGGCAGCTCAGCCGTGAGCGGATAACCCTCGGCCTGCAGCGCACGCAGGATATTCAGGGCAGCCGCCGGCGTGTCGAGGCCGACGCCGTTGCCGATGCGGCCGTCGCGGGTCGGGTAATTGGCGAGAATCAGCGCAATGCGTTTTTCCGCATTGGGCACCCGCGCCAGGTCGATCCAGCGGCGTGCCAGTTCGGCGACAAAATCCATGCGCTCCGGCTGGGCGCGATAGCAGACCACATCGGACTGACTGCGCTCGCTGCGCCAGGCCAGATCCTTGAAACTGATCGGCCGGCTGATGATGCGCCCGTCGAGTTCCGGCAAGGCTATGTGCATCGCCAGATCGCGCGGCCCAAGGCCCTGCTCGCTGTCGCGCCAGCCCGGCTCGTTGTCCTGCGCGCAGATCGCCTGAATCACCGCAATATTGCGGCGAAACGGGCGCAGATGCGGCGCTTCAGGGCTGGACTGGGCAAAACCGGTGGTGTTGAGAATGACCCCCGCCTCGACTTCATCCAGCCAGTCCTCCACCACCGCAAGGCAGCCGGGCTCTTTCAGGCTGGCGACGGCGATGGGCAACGGGTTGAGCCCGGCTGCCTGCAAGCGCTGGCAGAACACATCGATGAACGCGGTGTTGGCCGCCTGCAGATGCGAGCGATAAAACAACAGCGCCGCCACCGGTTGATCGGGTAGCCAGTCGGCTTGCCAATCACTGAGAACGGCGCTGGTTTTTTCCGGGTGATAAATCGCTGTACGCGGCAGGGTTTGCGGTTCGTTCCATGGGTAGTCGCGGCCGAAACATTGATGGCCCAGGCAGCGGAAGAAATCCAGCGCATTGCCCATGCCGCCCTGACGCAAGAACTGCCAGAGCCGATCACGTGCCTCGGCGCCGACCGTACTCAAGTCACTGAGTTCGGGATCCGGGCGGTCATCACCGGGCACCAGAATCAGCTCCACGCCGCGTGCGGCCAATTCGACCAGTCGCTCGACCCCGTAGCGCCAATAGGCGATGCCGCCGTGCAGCGAAATCAGAATCACTTTGGCGTGGCGCAGGACCTCGTCGACATACAGATCAACCGAGGCGTGATTCTGTACCTGCATCGGATTGGCCAGGCGCAGGCTCGGATAATCATCCGGCAGTTGCTGCGCAGCCTCGGCAAGCAGCGCCAGGCTGGAATCGCCGCTGCACAGGATCACCAGCTCGGCGGGGGTTTGTCCGAGATCAGCGATGTTGTCGTCGGAGACGAAACCGCCGGGCTGGGTCCTGAGCAGGTGCATGGCTTAAACGCTGAGCGCTGCGCGCAATTGCGCTTCAAGCTGCGCGGCATCGAGTTGCTGACCGATCAGCACCAGACGCGTAACGCGGGCTTCTTCAGCGCCCCACTGCCGGTCGAAGTGCTTGTCGAAACGCGTGCCCACGCCCTGAATCAGCAGGCGCATCGGTTTGTTCGGGATGGCTGCGAAACCTTTGACCCGCAGGATGCCGTGCTGCACCACCATTTGCGTCAACGCGTCGAGCAGCAGGCTTTCATCGGCTTGGGGCAGTTCGATGGAGATCGAATCGAACGCGTCGTGATCGTGGTCATCGTGATCGTCATCACCGTCGTGGTGGTGATCGTGATGGCTGTGGCGGCTGTCGATGTGTTCCTCGGAACCGGCACCGAGGCCGATCAGCACGTCCAGCGGCAGGCGGCCGTTGCTGGCTTCGATGATTTTCACCGCTGGCGGCAGTTCTTCGGCGACTTCAGCGCGTACGCGGGCGAGATCTTCCGGGCTGGTCTGATCGGCCTTGTTGAGGATCACCAGGTCGGCGCTCGCCAGTTGATCGGCAAACAGCTCGTGCAGCGGCGATTCATGGTCGAGGTTCGGATCGAGTTTGCGCTGCGCATCGACCTGATCCGGGAACGCGGCGAATGTGCCGGCGGCCACGGCCGGGCTGTCGACCACGGTGATCACCGCATCGACAGTGCAGGCGCTGCGGATCTCCGGCCATTGAAAGGCTTGTACTAACGGCTTGGGCAGCGCTAGGCCGGAAGTTTCGATGAGGATGTGATCGAGGTCGCCGCGACGGGCGACCAGTTCGCGCATCACCGGGAAGAACTCTTCCTGAACCGTACAGCACAGGCAGCCGTTGGCCAGTTCATAAACGCGGCCGCTGGCTTCTTCTTCGGTGCAGCCAATGGTGCATTGCTTGAGGATTTCGCCGTCGATGCCCAGCTCGCCAAACTCGTTGACGATCACCGCGATCCGCCGACCCTGTGCGTTGTCGAGCATGTGCCGCAGCAGCGTGGTTTTGCCCGAACCGAGGAAACCGGTGACGATGGTGACGGGGAGTTTGGCCAGTGTTTTCATCGGAATGCCCTTTGGCAAGCGGCGGGCATACGGGACGAGAACCGGCAGCGCGCGTGCACGCCGGAAGCATTCGCCACCGGATCACCCCGCCCGGTTGTAGTGAGAATCTGTGACGAGGCAGGTCTCCTGGCTGACGGCGTTCAGGCGCGGGGCCTGGCGTTCGCTGCGCCTTCCCGCTGGCTCATGGGCTGAGCTGGCAGTGGCGTGGCAACGAACTCACCGTTCACAGTTGCGGGGGCAGCCGCGGCTTTGACCGCGTTCCCTTCTTAGCTTCGGCAAGTGCCGAAGAACCTCGAAAGCGCAAGGCTACGCATGGGTGGGTTTTGGGTCAATGGGCGTTGCGTCTGAGTTTGGGGGGCATATCCGTTGCTGCGGTAACGGCTTCTTATGGTTTCGCTCTTACAGCGAGTCACCTTTTCCAAACGCCGAAAAGGTAACCCAAAAGGCTTTGCCCCGGCGTACGGCCCGCTCGCTGGGGCTCGGGGTTCCTTCGTTACGGGATCGATCCGGGCGCAGCGTCTCCGGTTTGCTTCGCTGCACCTACACTCGCTGTGTACGACTGCGTCGTACGGTCGCTGCGCTCCCACACCCGGATCGATCCCGTAACGAAGCCTGCCGAAGGGGCAAAAGATCAAGAGCCAGAGCAAAAGCAAAAGCCAGATCAAAAGATCGCAGCCTTCGGCAGCTCCTACAGTTGGATTGGATACACCCTCAAAAAACAGGTGGGCTATCAGTCCGTCTTCGCGAGCAAGCTCGCTCCCACAGAAACGCAAGGCAGCGCAGCTGCTCGCGGCGAAGACGCCCCACTCAACAATGAGCGTAAGCTCGAGTGCTTTTGATCTTGATCCAAGGGGCGACGTCGGAAGGCTGAGTGGAGGGATTGATCCGGGCGTGGGAGCGCAGCGACCGTCTGGCGCAGCCAGACACAGCGGGAGGAGGTGCAGCGAAGCAAACCGGAGACGCTGCGCCCGGATCGATCCCGCAGCGAAGGAACCCGAGCCTGCGAGGGCCGAACGCAGGAGCAAGCCTTTTCGGTTACCTTTTCGGCGTTTGGAAAAGGTGACCCGCCGTAAGGGCGGAACCCTAAGCCGCCGTTACCGCAGCAACGGATATACACACAAAAACACCAAAAGAAATGCCCCCCTCGCAGCACCAAAAACTCCCGGAAATTGACTAAAAACCCAAACCCATGTTCTCCTGCACACCTTGTTACGGGTGCCCTTCACAGGGTGAAACGGGAAACCGGTGAATCATGTGCTTTACTCAAAAGCCATGTCAGTCCGGTGCTGCCCCCGCAACGGTAAGCGAGCGAAGCGTCAAAGCCACTGTGCCCCGGCATGGGAAGGTGACGCTTGTCGATCGGCACTGCGCCAATCCCTCGCGAGCCCGGAGACCGGCCCGCAATATCCAGCGCGTTCAACGCGTCGCTGACCACAAACAAACCCGCGGTGGGCGGGCGCTGTTCGAAATCCCTGCGTGTCCGGGCTCGCAGGGATTTTCATGCGCTCTATTCACCCGCTGACATTTCAGAGGGAAGCGCTATGTCGATCATCAGCAATACCGTCAGCAATACTGACCACATCTCCAGCACCACCACCCTGAGCCAACGCCTGGCTGCCGCCCTCTGCGCCGCGATCCTCGGTGCCAGCCTGGTCTGGTTCGCCGGTTTCTCGCACATCGAAGCGGTGCACAATGCCGCCCACGATACTCGCCACAGCGCCGCGTTCCCGTGCCACTGAGGCCTGCCGAGATGATCAAGCGTATTGCGCAAACCGCAGGTTTCACCGGCCTGCTCGCCGCCCTGCTCCTGACGTTGCTGCAGAGTTTCTGGGTATCGCCCCTGATTCTGCAGGCCGAAACCTTCGAGAAAGCCGAACCGGTTGCCGAAGTCCACGAACACTCCGTCGGCACCGTCGCCCACAGCCATGACGCCGAAGCCTGGGAGCCGGAAGATGGCTGGCAGCGCGTGGTCGCGACCACCGGCGGCAATCTAGTGGTGGCGGTCGGTTTCGCCCTGATGCTCGCCGGGCTCTATACCCTGCGTGCGCCGACGAAGACCACGCAAGGTCTGCTCTGGGGCCTGGCCGGTTATGCCACGTTCGTCCTCGCGCCGACCCTGGGCCTGCCGCCTGAATTGCCGGGCACAGCGGCGGCCGATCTGGCCTCGCGGCAGGTGTGGTGGATCGGCACCGCGGCTTCAACCGCTGTCGGTCTGGCACTGATCGCTTTCAGTCGTCACTGGCTGATGAAGATTCTCGGGGTGGCCATCCTCGCCGTGCCCCATGTGATTGGCGCGCCGCAACCGCAAGTGCACTCCATGCTCGCGCCAGAAGCACTGGCAACCCAGTTCAAAATCGCTTCGCAGTTGACCAATATCGCTTTTTGGCTGGCCTTGGGCCTGATCAGCGCATGGCTGTTCCGCCGTAAAAACCCCGGGCAATATCCGGCATGACCGGTGACCGCGCAGCGCCGACCTTCGTGGTCGGCCTCGGCTGCCAGCGCGGCTGCCCGGCCAGCACGCTGCGCGCGTTACTCGATCAGGCGTTGCAGGCGCATCGTATCGAACCTGGTGCGGTCAGGGCGCTGGCCAGCATTGATGTAAAGCGCGACGAACCAGGCCTGCTCGAACTCGCCACACAATTGAATCTGCCCCTGCAGTATTTCAGCAGCGCCGAACTTGCCGGTTACCAGGCTCGCCTCAGCCATCATTCGCAAATCGCCTTTGAGCGTACCGGCTGCTACGGCGTCGCCGAAAGCGCCGCGCTGGCGCTGGCCGAGCAATTGCTTCAAGCCCCGGCAAAACTGCTGATCTGCCGACAGAAATATGCCCAGGCCACGCTGGCATTGGCCGGCGCCGCGTAAATTCCCGATAATCGCCGCCATCGATCATGAGCGCGCTTCATCTGAAGCACTACGGCGCCTTTTCCCAAGGATTCAACGATGACTGTCTACTTCATCGGCGCCGGCCCCGGCGACCCGGAACTCATCACCGTCAAAGGCCAGCGGCTGATCCGTACCTGCCCGGTGATTATCTACGCAGGGTCACTGGTCCCGGCCGCGGTGCTGGACGGTCATCGCGCCGAAACAGTCGTCAACAGCGCGGAACTGCACCTGGAGCAGATCATCGATTTGATCAAAACCGCCCATGCCAAAGGCCAGGATGTGGCGCGCGTGCATTCGGGGGATCCAAGTCTGTACGGCGCAATCGGCGAGCAGATCCGTTATTTGCGTGAGCTGAACATTGCTTTTGAGATCATTCCGGGGGTAACTGCCACAGCGGCGTGCGCTGCGCTGCTCGGTGCCGAATTGACCCTGCCGGACATCTCGCAAAGCGTGATTCTGACCCGTTATGCCGACAAGACCGCGATGCCGGTCGGTGAAGAACTGGCCAGTCTGGCGCAGCATGGCGCGACCATGGCGATTCATCTGGGGGTCAATCATCTGGACAGGATAGTGGTTGAACTGCTGCCGCATTACGGCGCGGACTGCCCGATTGCGGTGATTCACCGGGCAACGTGGCCGGATCAGGATTGGGTGGTGGGGACACTGGCCGACATTGCCGGGAAGGTCGAGGCCAAGGGGTTTCGACGTACGGCGTTGATTCTGGTGGGACGCGTGTTGGGCAGCGATCACTTTAGTGAGTCGTCGCTGTACCGTGCGGGACATGCGCATTTGTATCGCCCATAAGATCAAAAGATCGCAGCCTTCGGCAGCTCCTACATAGGGATGCGTACACCTGTAGGAGCTGCCGAAGGCTGCGATCTTTGAAGGCGTCGCCCATAAAAAACGGCACTCACGGGTGCCGTTTTTCATTGCTGCAGCGAACGCCTTAGTAGTAAGCGTTTTCTTTCTGCGTGTGGTCGGTCACGTCGCGAACGCCCTTGAGCTCCGGAATGCGCTCGAGCAACGTGCGCTCGATACCTTCCTTCAAGGTGACGTCGGCCTGACCGCAGCCCTGGCAGCCGCCACCGAACTGCAACACGGCGATGCCGTCCTCCACCACATCGATCAGGCTGACCTGACCACCGTGGCTGGCCAGCCCCGGGTTGATTTCGGTTTGCAGGTAGTAATTGATGCGCTCGTTGACCGGGCTGTCGGCGTTGACCATCGGCACTTTGGCGTTGGGCGCCTTGATGGTCAACTGGCCGCCCATGCGGTCGGTGGCGTAGTCGACAACGGCGTCATCGAGAAAGGCCTCGCTGAACGAGTCGATGTACGCGGTGAAGCTTTTCAGCCCCAACGCCGTATCCTCGGGTTTTTCTTCGCCCGGCTTGCAGTAGGCAATGCAGGTTTCGGCGTACTGGGTGCCAGGCTGGGTGATGAAGACGCGAATGCCGATGCCTGGGGTGTTCTGCTTGGAAAGCAGATCGGCCAGGTAATCATGGGCGGCGTCAGTAATGGTAATAGCGGTCATGGAAACTCCTCGCAGGCTTGGGCGCAGTTTACGCCAATCGGCGCGCGGGACAAAGTCCCAGTATTTTTGTCGGAAAAAGCACGCTGCGCCTGCCAGGTGCCAGGTTCATCACGAGGACGCCCCGCTTCCTCAGCGTTTGCTCCTGCTAACAAACGGATACCAAAGCGCAAACCGTCCTATATATATGTATGCCTGAGCGGCTGTTTCCGCTCCCTATATTCAATGCTTTCGACTAGTTGCGACACGCAATAATTCAAAGGCCTTGAAATGACGACCTCGTTATCAAACTTTTACACCCGAACACCGCCGCGAAGCCTGCAGCACCTCAATCACATGATCAGCTACCTGCATGGGCTGATTGACGAGAACTTCGACACCGATGCGAGTCAGCTTTACTTTCACCCACCCGCCGATTCAGCCCTGGGTCGCGAGTGCAAGGAAGCATTCCGTGTATTGAAGAAACTTGAGCAGGATGAAGACTTCATAACATATCTTTCGCAGCCGGCCACGGTCGACCAATCGCCACTGGGCGCTGACTTCCTCCAGGACTTTATATCTTTCCAGGCAAGTTCAACCAAAGCCCCGATACCCTCCCCTGCGGAAGTTTTCAACATTGCCGGGCACTCGGTGACGTTAAGAAATATTCCCACCTATTGGTACATGGATGCCGATGTCCTGCTGGATATCTACCGCAAGGTCGGCAACGGCGTCAAAAGTGACGGCTCTGTGCGGCTGGACCTGGTCCTCGCCTACTACACGCTTGTCCCCTCGCGTCCGGCCAGCCACGCTGACTGGCAGCGCCTGCTGGACAATCTGGTTGATCAACGCGCTTTGTGGCTGCTCGGCCACGACGGGCACGTCAGTGACCTTGAGCATCTGCTCGGCGGCCGGGGTGACGAAACGATCCAGCAAGTTATCCGCCAGATCGAGGCTGAAACGTCCCGGTCTCTGCTGGCCAATGTGGTACCTGCAACATTCAACGCCAAGTTCGAATCGTTTGCCGGCAACGTACCGATCGCATTACTGGAAACCATTTTGCAATCTGTGCAGAACCAGCAACTGGCGCGACGTTTTGCTGTAGCACTCAATTGGTACGGCACACAAGATAACCAGAGTTTCCCGCCTGGCGTATTAAGCAAATTACTGTGGCGAGCGCTCTGGCTCAGTATAAAACCGGGTCCCCACGCCGATTATCAAAACGAATTGCAGATTCTCATCGAGCCTGGCAGCCGCTATTGCTCCATACGCGACTCGTTGATCCGACACTTTCAAAGATCACTTTCCGTAAACCGGTCTGGCGCATTGCTGGCCGTCGCCATCATGAAAAGCAACGTTGCCTGTGAGGCGTGGGTTCAGGATATTCCCGACGACCTTCCCTACGGCACTTCCAGCGCCTGGGTCAATTTCAAGAGCGGGTTCATCCTCGCCGAATCCATCGCGCCCGGCTCATCCCGGCACAAGACATTTGAACAGTTGCTCAATCTGCCGGCGGAGCATTATCAGGCATACGCAGACGATGCCGAGCAACAGCGACTGGTCGTTGCCGCCAAAGTCCGCGCGGCACTGGAGTGGGCAGCAGCAATGGGATTGTTCGCTACACGTCACACCGGGTATTCGACCGGCGAAATGCAACTGGCACTGAGCACGCTGGAACAACATGAGCAAGAGGTGGCCACTGCGACGGCAAATCTGGCGCTTATCCCGCCCAGTCGCTTTCGATACGAATCCGACTCGATGTTCGACGAGGCGTTTCATGCCTGGCTGAGCACGCCACGGGCCGCCTACAAGACCTTGATCAAAGCGCTGCTGGCGCAATTCCTGCCGGCATGCGGCGGCGATCTTGAGCGGGACGAGGTAACTGTTTATTCCTTGCGCCAGCCATTGAACGACACGCAGGTCGGACAAGAGACCAAAACCGACACCGACGCGGTTCGCGCACGCGCGGGTTTTATTCTGCGAATGGTCAATCCGGCTTATCCAGCCGATGCCCGATATATTGAAGTTTTCCCCCGCGCGGGTGTCGTGCGCTGGCGCAAAGATATCAAGTCGCTGCCGGTGGATGGCGAGGTCAGGGTCGAGAAAATCGGCAGCAGCAGTCGCAGTACCCGCGCCGCTTTCAGAAAAGGCACGGAACTGGCGTTCGACTGGGATGCTTATCGCGATGGCTCGAAACCCCGCGCAAACCAGCAGGCCACTCTGATCGTGGAACAGGTCGGAGACAGGTTTGAGGCGGTCCCGATTGAACAACGCTCCCCGGGGGTAGCGGCGCGAACCCTGTCCTTCGCTGCCAATAACCTGACCTCTGCGCGCGCCGAGAAGCTGGCTGCGATGATTGCCAGGGAGCTGTTTTTCAAAGACGAGTCAGCCTTGCTCGAACAGACCCGCAAAGCCACGCGAAGTATCGACACAGGTCGAGACTTTATTGAGGACATCTCGTTCTGGGGAAAAATGTTCGTCCCGTTCTGGGGCTCTATCGAAGACCTGGCATCAGGTGATCCCCGCCGCATCGAATCCGGTGGTCTGGGCCTTTTTACAGACGTAGTGTCCTTCGGCCTGCCCTTTGGAAAATACATTGCCGGCTGCACGCGTCTGGTGTCGAACGCCGGCAAGGCCGGACTGCGTCTCGCTTTGCCAAAACTGGCCAGCCTGACACGAACCCTGGCGATCTCGACGCTGCACGAGCTTAATCCGCTCGACGCGGTGATATCAGTCCTGCGCCTCGGCCGCTTTGCTCTGCTCAAGCTTGGCAACGCGGCTTCGCGACAGGTTCGGATGGGGGTTGCACATTTGCGCGACGGAACCGTGGCGGCCCGTCACCTGCTGGCGGTCGACCCGGCAGACTGGGTGCCACGCCAGGCCAATGACCGGTTGTGCACGGTCGAGGGCATACCCAACATTCCCATGCGAAACGTAGGCAGCGTTGACGCGCCTGACTTTCGCCTGATCGATGCTGCCTCCAACCAGGCGTTCGGCCCGCGTTACCGGGAACCCGTTACCGTGATCAGCAACAGCAGCCCGCTCATACGTCAATACGCGGTGGAGCCACACTGGATTCAAGGACTGAAAGCAGACTCGCGCGGAATATTCTTCCGTCCGGACTATAACCAGAAGTTCATCTGCAATATCGATGAGCGCGGCACTGTTTCGGTCTACCAGATACGCGAGAACTCGTACGGATTTATCAGGGAAACAGCCGAGACGGGTGAAAACAGTTTCTCGGTGGTGCTGGTCGACCCGAAAACCAACCGTGACCTGTCGATCAACTTGTCATCGGTAAAACCCGGTCACTGGTACACCAATGAAATCAGGATGAAGGGCGGCGCTCCCCATGACCCGAATGTGGTAACGCCTCTGCATTTGACGCAATGGTCGCAATTCAGCGAGCTCATGCTGGATATATCCATCAAAGCGTTTGCAAAAAAACACGCTCTGGATCCAGCGGCATTCCGACAATTTGTCCACACACAAGGACAGCTCAAGCCGCTTGGTCAACAAATGCTGGATCGGGCCGACACCGCACGCACAGCCATTAACAACGAAAATCTGCAGGACTGGCGCAGGATGTCGCAAGACGACCGCAACAGGTTGACCCGCGAAGGCTTCGCGGCAGAGCACAACCTCGATCCAGCGGATTTCATCGCCCACGTCAACACCGATGGCACCCTCAGAGCGCCGGGCAAAGTATTGGAGAGGTATGCCAACAACCAGGCTTTCAGTCCTTTGACAGCCGAGCATCTCGAACAATGGCGGTCGCGTTACACCGCAACCGGGTCTGCGAGCACCATGAACACGTTCGTTGATGACAACAATCTCGACCCTGTGCTCTGGTCAACCTTTGTCAACGACAAGGGTGAATTGCGAAGCGCTGTCCCGGAATGCCTGCGGTTGCTCGCCGCGCCCGATTCAGAGGTCATGCTGGCGCGCAAATCACTTCCCGTGGGTACAGCGAGAAAGTCCGGTCCCGGACAGCTGCCAGAGCCAGCCGGGCCCAGCGGTACAAGTCCAGCATCGCAGCCCACGGCGGGCAGTTCCAAACGTGCTCGACTGGATGATGCCGTTGCAGACAATGCTGCGCCCACGGCTTTGACACCTGCACTCGGGCATAACATCAATAACAACGCTCCGATTCTGCAGGACCCGACGGATGTCAGGATCAGTCTGACGCGCAAGCTGGAAGGTGATATCGACAAAATCACGATCACCGAAACCAACCGGATCTTCTCGGATTTTCAGGGCGCCCGACTCAAGGAGATGACGCGCAGAGTCACCGAGGACATCCACGAATGGATCGCTGAAGAAGGCCGACATCACGACAGGTTGACTCGACTCTTCGAGCTCAGAAAGCCGACCGACGGCCCGGCACGGGGGTTGTCGGTGTTCGCCAAAGTCGATATCGAACCTTATGAAGTGCTGGGGCCCTACACAGGAAAGCTGCACCGCACGAAGAAATCCCTGCAGGCGGAAATACTCGATAAATCCAGTGAAAAAGTCGGCACCTTTCTGTATGCAACCGCCACGAAAAACGCCACGCTCAGCGGCCATGGCAACAGTAACCTGTTGAGCATGATCAATGCCGTCAACGTACCCGGTAAGCCCAACCTCGGTATCGAGAACGTGGGCTCGATCTGTGTCGGCAAATACATGGTGTTTTTGGTCGCTTGGGAGAAGATCCCGAAAGGTACCGAGCTGTTTCTCGATTACGGGGGCGATTACTGGAAATACATGCCCGTTTGATCAGTCAGGGTGGTGTCGGACCCGTTCCACACCACCACTGACACCCGCTGAACCAACTCACGCCACGCCTTCCGGGACAGCGGTCAAAGATTCTCGTACCGATTCATGTCCAGCACACCCTCTTCCACCGGTTCGGTTTCATGGATGTACTGGCTCAAGTCATGGAAATAGCGCCAGAACTGCGGATGGCTGCGGCGAATCCCCCAGCGATCGACGATCTTCTCGAACCGGTTGGCGTCCCTGGCCTGCTCCATGGCATCGACGAACGCCGGAACCTGTTGGGCAGGAACGTTGAACATGAAATTCGGGTAACTGGTGAGTACACCCGGATATATCGTCAAAGTGTCGAGCCCCGGCTGATAGCGCAGCGATTCACCGAGCAAGAACGCCACGTTGCTGTGCGCGCGGTTGCGCAGCAGGCTGTAGACCTCGCGCTGGCCACTGGCGGTTTCGACGCGCAGCAGGGTCGCTTCGGGCATTTGATCGATCACCCTCAGCCCTGCTGCCGGCCGCGATGCCAGGCGACTCAAGGCCTGCTCGGCATTCTGCAGCGCCGGATCGATATTCGGACGCGAGCAATAGGCGCCGTCGCAGCGATTGATCGGGTCCGGCCGCGCGTTCAGATCACCATAACGCGTCAGCAATTGCCGGGCGAAATCGCGTTTCGGGTCTTGTTCGTCGAGTTTCAGCGCGGTCGGTTTGTCGTCGTCTATGGCCTCATAGTCGAGCCACATTTTGAATTGGCCGCTGTTCTGATACCAATCGTTGAGGTAACCCTCGCGGGAGTCGGCGGGCATCAGGCGCAGGAAGTTCTGTTCGGCGCCGTTGCGGATCAGGTCGAAATACAAGCGGGTCTGTGCCTGATGGGAGACGTTGCCGAACACATCGAAATTGACCGCGAGCTGGTAATAGGTGCGTTCGAGCAACGGATAGTCGAACAGCCACATCGTTTGCGGCACTTCGCCGATCAGGCCCTTGGTCACCGCAGCGCTGTCAAAGTGGCGGAAAATGCTCAGCAACGCGTTGTCGTTGCCGGCCCACAGGGTCGACCAGCCCGGCGCCGGCAGGTCGGCGTAGCTGTCGCGACGCAGCGCTTCGTATTCGTTGCGCTTGTCGCGGTAGTTGCGCCACAGGCTCAGCACGCTGCCGACATCGTCGTTCTGCCCCGGCATCGCCAGTAACGGCGTGGCCTGGCCGCGATAGTTAGGGTCGGTAATATAGAGGTCATGCTCGGGCGCCTGGAACAGCGCCCAGAAGTTGTCGCGAATCACGTCGGTCGCAATCTGCCCACGGCACACCGGCCCGCGAATAAAGGTGCGGACGAAGTATTCGGCGTTATCGAGCATGAACTGATAGCGCGCCTGCGCCGGAATCGCCTCGAAGGTGGCAAACGGATTGGCCCGGCTCTGCGGTCCGTAACCCGGCAATGCGTTGACCTGCCAGTTGCCGTTGTAGAACAGGCTTTTGACCCGGGCCATTTTTGCCGCGCTCAGCGGGTAGGTAATGTGCGTCTTGTGCACGATCACCCCTTGCACCGGCCACAGGCGGTAATACACCTGCGTGCCCGGGTCGTCATTCGGACGGCGGGTGGCGATCAGATCGATCGGCTGCCCCGTCGGCGTACGCGAACGTACCCACTGGAAGTAATGCCCCGGTTCGCCATCCTTGAAATAGATGTGCGCCAGATACCAGTGTTCGAACAACCAGCGCCCGACCAGGCTTTGCCGCGCACCGGGGGCATTGAGCAGGTTTTCCCACTGCACGATCTGCATCGTCTCTTTGGCACTCGGCGCCAGGCCCTGCTCGTCAATCGGCGCGCCGGACGCCAGCCAGCGCTGCAAGGTCTGATACTGCTGATCGGTCAGCCCGGTGACGGCCAGCGGCATGCCCTCTTTCGGGTGAGCACCGGCATACGCGTCGAACTCGCCGGGCATCGCGCACAGATTGTTGCGATTGAGCCCCAGCACGATGTCTTGCGGCAGTTTCGCGTTCGGCGTCAGCGGTGTCTTGTGGCCAAGCTCGAGCATGCGCGCCATCAGCGCGGCCTGACTGCCCTGGGCGTCGAGCACCGAGTAGAAATCTTTCTGCTGCCAGGCGCGTTTGCCGAAGGCATCGTAGAACAGCCGCGTGGTCGGCGCGGCCCGGGTGCGTTCGCCGTCATACACCGGCATCTTGCTCGCACCACGGGCGGCGCCTTCGCCGCTGCCCAGATTCAGCTGGCAGGCGGAGTCGTAACACGCATGGCAAGCCACGCACTTCTCGGTGAAGATCGGCTGAATGTCGCGGCTGTAGGAAATGAAGGGAGAAATGGAAGACGAGATTGCAGGATCTTGCGCCGCAGCGCCCCCGCTCAGGACCAGCAACAAAAGACTGATGACGCGATACGGCATGCTGCGGGTCCCGAATGTGAAAAAAGGCTGCAATTCTACCGTTATGACGCCTGTACCAACATGAGCGATATTCATGCGCAAGTCCTGTGCGCTCTAAAAGCGCACAGGTTTGCGCGCAGCGTCCGCCCTTCAATCTCAAGCGTGCAGCGAGGCCGAGCGCTGGCTGACGCCGAATCCGGGTGACGGCAGCTGAGCCCGGCCACAGACCTGAGAGCGCGCTGCTCTCAGGTCCGCTCACTCACTCAATTGCGGTGCGACGAAGGTCCGGGTTTTGACGGGCCTGGTTGCGGCTCACCTTCACCCGGCGGCGCAAGCTTCTCAAGCTCTTCACGAGTCAGGGCCTTGAGTTTCTCGATGCGGGCTTCCGCCAGTTCGACCTCCAGGGCGCTCATCGCATCGACATAGAGCTTGAGCGCCACAGCGTCATCTCCGTCAGGACGCATATCCTCGACCTCTTCCTGTCGCTTCGTGGCATTGAGCTGAAGCTCGTCGAACACCTCGCTGTAGCGATCCTCCAGGTAGCGAACCCAGTAGTCGCGGGCAATCAGGTCCTCCAGAAACAGATCCGATGCTTCATCGGCGAGCACCGAGTTACGCGCGTTAATCAACCGCTGCCCACGAATCTTCGAGCCGTACAGCATATGTTTCGGTTGCGCAGGCAGCTTCAGGCCGTCCGGCCAGTCGTCAATCATGCCGATCCGGTATTCCAGGCGAACCTCGGCACGGTCCTTGTTTTTCGCCGCGGCTTCCGCCAGGCGGTCGACCCGCTCCAGACGAAACAGGCGCCGGGTCAGATCGAGCAAGGCTCTGCCGCGCTGCTCCAGGCGGTTTCGCGGGATGTCGCGCAGCGCGTTATACACATACACCCGCGTTTCCAGTTCGCTGAACGATAAAATCCGCCCATCGGGGCAGGTTCCGTGGGTCTGGGCATTGAGAAACAGCACCTCGCGTAGCTCGGTATTTTCGCTGGCGGCCTGGATGACTTGCCACACCCGATTGGTCAGATCGGCTCCCGACACCTTGAATTCGAGGGTAGCGGGCAGTGTTGCCAGCAAATGAAAGAACGGCTCATGGTTGGCCTCTTCGGCCAGTTGCTGCCACAGCGCCTGCCGGGTCGCACGCTCATCCGGCGCAGCATGCTCGAGCCAGGTTTCCATCGCCAGCGCACTGGTGTCTTTCGATGGATCGTCAATCACCTCTGGCGCCTCGACACCTGCATGCTGATCAACGCGCGCTGCGCCGCCATCGCCATCCGGGTCATCACTGTCATCGCTGTCGGAACCGGAATTCGAATCGGAATCCGGGTCGGAGTCGCTTTCGCTTTCGAGTTCGTCGATTTCACGCTGCAGATCCGCCTGCGAGTAGCCCATCACGTCACGGCCTGCGTTCGCCGTGCTGTGGTCCCTGAGCTGTTCCAGTGAGTTGAGGGCCAGTTCGTTACCCGACAAGTCCGTGCCCGCCACCAGCCTTTCATGGGTTCCGTCCAGCAGCCTGTCCGGGAAAAACCTGATGTCATTGTCCGACACATCCAGGGTTTGCAAATGCGCCAGATCAAGCACGCCTCCAGGCCAGAAATCCAGACCATTACCGGCCAGATTCAAGGTTTCCAGACGGCTGAAGCCAGCGGCATTGAACTCTGTCAGCGAGCCGTGACTGAGATCGAGCCAGCGCAGACGATCCATGCCTGCTCGCTCATACACGGTTTGCGCCGATGAGAGACTGCTGCCGCTGAACTCGAGTCGCTCGAGCCGGTTCAGACGGCTGACCACTTCCGGCAGCTCGTTCATCCTGCTGCCGTTGAGCACCAGCGTGGTCAACTCAGGGAACGCTGTGCAGAACTCGTTGAAGTGTTGTTGCGAAACACCTGCACCTGTCAGTTTCAGCGTGCGCACGCGGGGAAACACTTCAGGCAATACCGGTAAGTCAACGGTTTGCAACCCGGTGAAATCCAGCGTCTGCCCGGCGTCGTCGGTGTGGGCCGTCAGCCCGTCGAGCCAGCAATCACGGATTTTCCTCGCGGCGACACTTCTGCTTTGCGCAAACCTGGCCTCGACCTCCTCCCTGAATCTGAATACCCAGCCGTTCAACTGGCGTGTCAGCAACTCGTCGCTGGCCTGCCATTCGCTGATGCGCGCGTCGATCTGCGCATCGCTCAGCCCGTCTTTGCGCAATCGTGCTACACATTCTCCTGCTTGCTCACTGGATAGCAGCGGATTGATTTCCTGTACCCGGCCAGGCAGATCCGCAGCCTCCTCGACCGTCGAGGCGCGGCGGCGTATTGGCAGCAGAAGTTCGTCAATGCGAGAAAGCGCCGTCTTATGCGATGAGACAAGTAAATCCATGTATTGCGCTGAAGATTCAGTGTCGTACAGTTCCAACGCACCCTCAGGCAACCCCCTGGCCGCTTCGATACGTTGGCGCGCCACCTTCAGGGCTGTCTCGCCTGCCGGTGAGAACCGGTTGCCTGCCAGACGGGTCTTGAGCAGCAGAGCGTCGTTCGCCAGCACGGCATCGGGCAGCGAATCGATATTGTTTCTGCGAAGGTCGAGTTCCTTCAGCTCAGGCAGATTTTCGACACCTGTCGGCCAGGCGGTCAGTTGGTTTGCATACAGATCCAGTGTCTGTAACCCGGTCATCGAAGAGACGTCGAGAGCGGTCAGCTTATTGCGCGCCATGGAAAGGCGTTCAAGCTTTTTCAAGCCATTGAGCTGGCGCTGAACCGTGGGTGTGCTCTCGATTTCATTGTGATTCAGGTTCAGATCTGTCAACTGTTCGAGGTCGCCCGGTGCAATCGGCACCTCAGTCAGGCCGGAGTCTACGATTGCCAGCTCCCGCGTGCCGGTAAACGCCTGCAGAAAACCGCGGACTTGCTCGACCGGCACTTTCAGCAGAGAGAGATCCACGCTTCGCACATGGGAAAACGTTCCGGCAGGCAATGTCGGCAACTCGCTGACATATTTGTCACCGTGAGCCGTGACGGAGTGGAGCAGTTCGAAAACGCTGGCATCCTGGTCAGGTCGGGGATTCCAGCCCCCCTCTGGCAAAGGCTGTATATCGGTGCTCAGGCGATACCGCTCGTGCACGGCGGCGCGCCAGTTTTTTTCAAGCGCACGCAGCACCCTGACGTTGGGTTGCTGTAGCCAGCGCGGCAGTGGCGTAGCGGTTCTCAAGCCAATCGACGTCACCGGTTGATAAAACTGGCGGAAGATCCCATGGTGCTCGAGCCGTAACGCCTCCACGGCCTTGAGCCGGGTATCGGAGGTCTCCCACAGCGTCGTTATGCGCTCCAGCAGCGGGCTGTGCAGCCCCATCTCCCCGGCCAGAAACTGCAGTTCGCCCGCGCAGTAACGACGCACCATCGTATTCATCTCAATCAGGTGCCCCCAAGGCCCGATATAGTTTTTAACGTACTCATAGGCAGGCTTGAAGTCCTCAAGGGAAAACTTCGACCAGTCCATCGACAACCCTGCCCATAATTTTTCATGTCCGGTATAGAGCGCCTGGGGAATGGCGGCGACAGAAGTATGCGAGAGATCCAGACGCTCCAGCGCAGGCAGCTCCTGCACCGAAGGGGGCCACTGCGACAGGCCCAGCGCATCGATCCTGAGGCTTTTCAGTTGCCTGAGCGGCGTCAGATCGACGTTTGGCCCGCTGGCGGTGTGCCCGGGCAGATCGAGATGGAGTGATTCGACAGAGGTCAACCCCCGCAACCGGGTGGCAAAATCGCTGGCCAGCCTCGGGACGACCGTTCTGAACGTCAGGCTTTTCAGCGACGCCATCCGGCTCACAGCCGAAGGCAGGGTGGTCAGTACCTGCTCGTGCATCGTGTAGCCATTGAGGAAAGTGCCTCGCGCGCCCAGCGAGAGCGTTTCGACGTTGGCAAAGCCCGACAGGAAAGCGTCGGCATTGGCGTCGGTCATGCCATTGCCGCCAATCGACAGCTCACGCACATGGGAAAAGTCCATGGCCAGCGCAGGCAAGGGGTCGTAGGTGACAATGTAGAGCTTGCCGAGGGCCGGCATTTCAGCGGCCAGCGGTGCACTGTGCCAGCAGGCTTTGAGCGCAAGTATGGTGCGCATCTTGTGATCGGTCCCGGTCTGCTCCCAGGGCGCCGCTGTCGATGGGCCGTGCCATTGGGTCAGTGTCGCTTCGAGTTGCTGCCATTCTTGCCGACGGGCCTCGATGAACTCGAGGATCTGTCTGTCACTCTTGCCTTCCCGCCACTGCTTGAGAATAAACCCGTTAGCCTGCTCTTCGGTCATGCTCGGGTAGACATCGAGCAAGCGTGCGGTCAGGTTGGGGTTGGGCCCCCGGCCTCTGCCACTGGCGGAGTAACCGACCATCCTCTCGTTGATTCGCACAGGCGGCTTGAACCATTTGGCTGACGGTTCCA
>NZ_DATMIV010000012.1:0-22564 GCF_035554175.1 Pseudomonas sp.
GTCACCTACACCGCGACTGTCGGCGCGCCAGTCACTGGTTCGCCTGTAGTGGTCACCTTGGCGAACGGTCAGAACATCACCATTGCGGTCGGCCAGACCTCCGGCACCGTAACCACAGCTGCGCCAAACGATGCGTTGACCGGCCACGCGCCGATCACCAATGCAATCACCAATGTCAGCGGCGGCAACTTCGAGAACCTCGTCGCCGACAAGACCCCGGTCAGCACCACCGTGACTGACACTGTCGACACCACAAACCTGTCCTTGAGCGCCACCAATTCGGTTGCCGAGGGTGGTTCGATTGTCTACACCGCAACACTGACCAACGCCGCTGGCTCACCAGTGACCGTAACCTTGTCGAACGGTGCTGTGATCACTATCGACGCTGGTAAAACCAGCGGCACTGTGACCGTTCCTGCTCCATCCGATGACGTCTATAAGGATGCCGGCACCGTACAAGCCACCATCAGCAAAGCTACCGGCGGCAATTTCGAAAACCTGGTGACCAGCAGCGCTCCTGCCGTTACCAGCGTTACAGACACGATCGACACAACCACTGTGAAACTGACGGCGACCGGTACAGCGGCAGAGGGCGGCAACGTTGTCTACACCGCAACGGTAGGCGCCCCAGTTACCGGTTCGCCTGTGGTAGTGACCCTGGCCAACGGTCAGCAGATCACCATCGACATCGGCAAAACTACCGGAAGCGTCACCGCTGTTGCACCGAATGACGTACTGGCGGGCCACGCGCCACTGACCAATGCGATCAGCAACGTCAGCGGCGGCAATTTCGAGAACCTCGTCGCCGACAAGACCCCGGTCAGCACCACCGTGACCGACACTGTCGACACCACCAACCTGTCGCTGTCTGCGACAAACTCCGTGGCTGAAGGTGGTCAGATCACCTACACGGCGACGCTGAGCAACCCAGCCGGCACGCCTGTGACCGTGACCCTGAGCAATGGCGCGGTGATCACTATCGACGCCGGTAAAACCACCGGCACCGTGAACGTTCCAGCACCGGCCGACGACGTCTACAAGGACGCCGGCTCGGTACAGGCGACGATCACCAGCGCCACCGGTGGCAACTTCGAAAACCTCGTACCAAGCACCACGCCGGCGGTGACCAGCGTCACCGACACCGTCGACACCACCACCGTCAGCATCAGCGGCAGCAGCTCGGTGACCGAGGGCCAGACCGCCAGCTACACCGTCAGCCTGAATCATCCGGCGCAAACCGAAGTGACGCTGAAAATCGTCTACAGCGGCACCGCCGCCGACGGTTCTGACTTCACCGGCGTGTACACCGTGAAGATCCCGGCGGGCGCCAGCAGCGCGCAGTTCAACGTCGCCACCCTCGATGACAAGATCACCGAAGGCACCGAGAACTTCGTGGTCAAGATCGATTCGGCCACCGGCGGCAACTTCGAGAACCTCGCGGTCAGCAGCACCAACGGCAGCGTCAGCACCTCCATCATCGACAACGATGCGCCGCCCGTACTCGATCTGGATGGCAACAATTCCAGTGGCGCCACCGGTGCCGACTACAAGGTGACGTTCACCGAAAACACCCCGGGCGCCGGTGTGTCGATTGCCGATACCGACATCAGCATCACCGACCCGGACAGCACGATGCTGACCGGCGCCACCGTGGTGCTGACCAACCGTCAGGACGGCGATGCGCTGAATCTGGGCAACAGCGTCAACGGCATCACCATCAATGCCAACAGCACCAACGGCACGGTGACCCTGACCCTGTCGGGTAACGCGACGCTGGCCGACTACATGCAGGCCATCAAGAACATCAGTTTCACCAACGGCAGCGAAAACCCGAGCACCGTACCGCGCACCATCACCGTGACGGTGACCGATGGCGGCAACTACTCCAACACTGCGACCACCACGGTCAACGTGGTGGCGGTCAATGATGCACCGGTCGCCGCGCCGAGCAATGTCACCGGCACCGAAGACACGCCGCTGGTACTCGGCTGGTCGACCTTCGGCGTCAGCGATGTCGACAGCCCGGCGAGCAGCCTCGGCATCAAAATCACTCAACTGCCGGGTGAAGGCAAACTGCAGTATCTGGATGGCTCGACCTGGAAAGACGTCGCCAACAATCAGACCTTCAGCAAGGCCGACATTGACGCCGGCAAGCTGCGTTTCCTGCCGGACGCCAACGAGTCGGGGACCAACGGGTACGGCGGCACCGGTCTGGGCAACAATCAGGCGGATTACGCACAGATCAAGTTCCAGCCTACCGACGGCCAGGCGCTGGGCAACACCGGCACGATCAAGATCGACATCACGCCAGTGGCGGATGCGCCGACCGTGAGCGTGGCCGACAACAGCGTGAAATCCACAGGGCTGATCAAGGAAGTCTGGACTGGCCTGTCGGGCCTGGGCACCAGCGGCAATGGCGCCGATTCGACTACCTTGAAAAATGTCATCGATGCGGCCGGCAAACCGAACTCCAGCGGCAACGTCACCAACGTGCAGTCTGACGGCAGCGTCGCCGCCGGTACGGCATCGAAGACCTCTGGCCTGATCTATCTGGAAGCCGGCAAGACCTACACCTTCAGCGGCGTGGCCGATGACAGCCTGTTGATCACCATCGGCGGCAAAAACGTAGCCTCCGGCACCTGGGGCGCGGGTGGCGCGATCAACGGTTCGTTCACCCCAACGACCAGCGGCTATTACACCCTGGATATCTACCACCACAACCAGAGCGGCCCGGGTAGCTACGACGTCAATCTGTCGGTCAACGGCAGCACGCCGATCGACCTGAGCAATGCCGGCGTGCCGATCTACACCGGTGTGCAGGATCTGATCAACTCGGGCGTCACCGTGTCCGATCTGCACGGCGCTAACGGCGAAGGTTATTACGACGGCTACAAACTCAACACCGGCGCCGAAGGCACCACGGTGAAACTGTCGGCGATCAGCACCGCGCTGACCGATACCGATGGCTCGGAAACCCTGAGCGTGAAGATCAGCGGCGCCCCGGTCGGTTCGGTGCTCAGCGACGGCGCAGGCCACAGTTTCACCGTCACCGCGAGTAACGGCGAGGCCAACGTTACCGGCTGGAATCTCGGCTCCCTTACCGTGACCCCGCCTACCTACTACAACGGCCAGTTCAATCTGACCGTGACGTCGACATCCACCGAACAGGTCGGCGGCTCGGCGAGCAGCACCGCGACCATTCCGGTCACCGTGGTGCCGGCGGTGTACAACGCCGTGGTCGCGACCTCGGGTGACGACACTGTCACCGGCACCGACGGCAACGACATTGTTGTCGCTGACATCGGCGGACTGACCGTAGTGCCAGGCACCAACTACAACATCGCGTTCATGGTCGACAGCTCGGGCAGCATGAGCGCTGCATCGCTCAACGCCGCGAAAGACTCGCTGACCTCGGTGTTCAACAGCCTCAAGCAAAGCCTGGGCGGCAGCAACTCGGGCACGGTCAACATCTTCCTGGTGGACTTCGATACCCAGGTCAACAAGTCGGTGTCGGTGAACCTCAACGACCCGAAAGCGCTGGCCTTGCTCAAAGCGGTGCTGGACTCGATGGGCTCCGGCGGCGGCACCAACTACGAGGACGTGTTCAAGACCACGGCCAACTGGTTCCAGAGTGCCGACGCTGTGGCCAACACCGGGGCGAAGAACCTGACGTACTTCATCACCGACGGCCAGCCGACCTACTACCAGAGCGGCGAGCAGACCAACCCGACGCTGTACGGCAACGTGAAGCTCGACGATGTGGTGAAAACCAGCAATTACAAGCCGGGCGATACCTTCAGTACCTACATCGACAGTACCCACGCGTTGACCATCAACAGCGCCGGCACTGTAACCCTGCAGACTTACAACTCGTGGTGGGGGAGCTGGAGCAGCAGTAATCTCGGCACCATCCACGCGCAGGGTGACGGTACCTATGAACTGTCGAACCTGGCGGGTACCGGCAACAGCACCAACACGGCCACGACTAGCAACTCGAACAGCGGCTTTGCTCTGCTCAGTGGCCTGTCGAACGTCGAAGCCATCGGTCTGAACAGCGGCGTCACCCTGGACGACCTGAAACCGTACGATTCGGATAAAACGCCGCAGACCAACATTGACCCGAAAGACCTGGCGAACTCGATCATCGGCCACACTGAAGCAACGTTGCCGGGCAGCGACACGGTCAATGGCGGCGACGGCAATGACATCCTGTTCGGCGATCTGGTGAGCTTCAACGGCATTGCCGGCGAGGGTTACCAGGCGATGCAGGCCTTCGTGGCCAAGGAAACCGGGGTCGACGTCAGCAAGGTCAGCACCAGCAACGTGCACCAGTACATCACCGAGCACTATCAGGCGTTCGATGTGTCCGGTGCGCACGATGGTAACGACACGCTGCTGGGCGGCGCGGGCAATGACATCCTGTTCGGCTCGGGCGGCAACGACCTGCTCGATGGCGGCAAAGGCAATGACATCCTGCTCGGCGGCACCGGCAACGACACGCTGATTGGCGGTCAGGGCAACGACATCCTCATCGGCGGTTCCGGTGGCGACACCTTCGTCTGGAAGTCGGGCGACACCGGTAACGACGTGATCAAGGATTTCAAGGCCAGCGAAGGCGACCGCATCGACCTGCGCGACCTGTTGCAGGGCGAGACCGGCAGCACGATCGACAACTTCCTGAAAATCACCACGGTCGATGGCACGTCGTCGCTGCAAGTCAGCTCGGCAGGCAAATTCAACTCGGGCGATGCCGCTGCGGCAACGCCGGACGTGACGATCAAACTGGAAGGCAACAACTGGGCGAGCGCCAACCTGCACAATCTGATTGCCGGCAGCGACCCGACTATCAAGGTCGATCACAACAACAGCTGACGCTGAAACAAAACGGCCGCCTCTGATGGGGCGGCCGTCGCGTTGGCGGGCAATGCAGCGGTGACGATTTCATCGGCGCCCCGCATACTGGCGCGCAGTTGGCTATGCTGCTGACAGCATGATGCTGTTCATTTGTGAGGGATGCTCAATGTTTTACGTGCAACGCGATGCGCAAGGCCAGTTGATTCGCGTGGAAGCTGCGGCGTACGCCGAGGCCACGGAAACGCTGCCCGCCGACAACCATGAAATCCAGGCGTGGTACGCCAACGAAGCCGTGGAAAACAGCCTCAGACAGCTCAAGCAGAGCGACTTTGAAATGATTCGGGTGCTCGACGACCTGATTCAGGTGCTGACCCAGAAAGGCGTGATCCGCGTTACCGACCTGCCGGCCGCTGCCCAGGCCAAACTGATGGACCGTACTCAGGCGCGTGAGGCGTTGGGAGGGTTGAGCCAGTTGATCGATGAGGATGAGGGCGGGTTGATCTGATCCTGGATCTTCACCGACTGGACTGGCCCTTTCGCGAGCAGGCTCGCTCCCACATTGGAATGCATTTCAAATGTGGGAGCGAGCCTGCTCGCGAAGACGGCATCACTGAGACCACCGCTCCAGGGTTTACTTCCAGGGCTTCGGCTCACCGAGCAACTGCCCCTGCACTCCATACAAGCCCATCTCGCGAATCACCGACAATTCCCCTTCAGTCTCGACCCGCTCGGCAATCAGCGGCAGATCGATGCTGTGCGCCGCCCGCTGGATCGCCTCGATGAACAAGCGCTTGTCACTCTCCTGATCGATCGCGCGAATGTAGCTGCCATCGATCTTCAAGTACGCCAGGCCTAACCGCGCCAGGTTGCCGATCATGCTGAAGCGTCCGCCGAAGCGCTGCAGGCTCAGCGAGAAGCCCAGCTCACGCAGGCGCCGGGTCAACTGTTCGAGCACCGCTTGCTCGGGCAGTTGCTCCTCACCGATTTCCAGAGTCAAACGTGCGCCAAGGTTTGAATGCGCGCGCAGAATCTCGAAGACCCTGTTCAATGCCTGCGGATCGGCCAGCGTTGCCGAGGACAGGTTCAGCGCCAGCGAATCCTCGTGTTCCTTCATCTGTTCCAGCACACGCTCGAGCATCAGTCGATCGAGCCGCGCGGTCCAGCCGAAACGCTCCAGCCAGGGCAGGAAGCGTCCAGCGGGAATGGTCTGCCCTTGCTCGTCGAGCAAGCGTGACAGCACCTTGTAATGCAGCACCAGTTGCGTGTCCTGCGCCGCGACCACCGGCTGGAAGTACAGCTCGAAGCGCTGCTGACTCAAGGCCTGGTCGAGCAGTCGATGCCAGGCGTGATGATCGTCGCCGACGTCTGCCACCAGACTCTGATCGATGCACGCCCAGTTCTGCTCGCCTTGCCCCTCGGCCTGCGCCAACGCCTGATCGCCCAGCGTCAGCACCGCTTGCGGCGAGTCGCCATGGGCGAACGGCGCCAACCCGATCGAGGCCACCGCCGGCACATCCGTCGCGCCGGTGGCGTGCAGGCTGCTCAGGGCATTGTCGAGGTTCTGTGCCAGCTGCAACGCTTCCTCCCGTACCAGCCCCGGCGCCAGTACGGCGAACTCACCGCCGCGAATACGTGTCACCAGATCCTGGGTTTGCGGGTATCTGGCGCACTCGCGGGACAGCTGCTCACCGACCGCCTTGAGCAACTGGTCGGTACGCTGTCCGCCGAGACGCTGGTTGAGACCGGCCAGATCCTTGACCCGCAACAGCAGCAGATAACCGGAGCTGGCCTGCTCCGGGTTGCTTACGCGGTTGTTCAGTTGCATTTCGAAATAGCGGCGGTTGGCCAGGCCTGTGAGGTTGTCCTGATACGACTCGGCGCGGAGTTTTTCGCTGCGTTCGGCCTGTTCCTGGAACAGCGTCTTGAGCTTCTCGACCATCTGATTCATCGCCTGCACCACCCGGCGCAACTCAGGCGTACGGGGCAGATCCGGCAGGCTGAGGAATTCGCGGCGGGCAATGGCGTGGGACTGCTGAACCATGTAATCAAGCGGTTTCAACTGCCGACGCAGCAACAGTGCGCCGAGTACCGCGCTCAATGCCCCGCAGAGCAGCAGCCAGCCAAGGCTGCCCAATGCGCTCTGCCACAGCTTGGCCACGGCGAACATCGGATGGCTGACCACCTCAACCCGTGCCGCCTGCTCCCAGCCCCGGCTGACCAGCGCATCGCCACCGGCCGGTTCCAGGCCGATCAGTTTGACGAACCAGTCCGGCACGTTACTTACCGCTGGGATACCCGTACGCTCGACGATGGTCTGGTCGGTCTTTACATCGACCACGCGGATGCTCGCGTAATAGCCGCTGTCGAAAATCGAACTGACCAGCAACTCCACCATTGCCGGGTCGTCGATGTTCGGCGTCAGCGACAATGCCAATGCCGTCGCCGCGTCCTGCGCGTGAGAGCGCAGCTGGTTGACGTACTGGGTGCGCGAGCTTTCCAGGCTGACCATGAAGCTGCCGGTGAAGGCCACGACCAGGAACAGACAGATAGCGATCAACAGCTGTTTGAACAAAGACATCTGAGCGCGTGCTCCTAGTTAGTCGTCTCGACCGGAAAACCTTCGGCCTGCATTTTTTTCAGCACATCCTGCCAGCGCGACAGGCGTTTGGTGTCGCCGACCTTTTTATTGCCCTTGGCGCCCGGCAAATACAGGCCTTCGGCATTGAAAGAATAGACCGGCAGCAAATCGGTCCGCTGCGACGCCGGCTGGATCGGATCGATCAGGCTGTCGAGGACCAACGGCATGGCATCGGGGGTCGCATAGTACGTCAACACCATATGCGCGCGGTTCTGCCGCAGCGCCTTGACGTAGGTGATACGCAGCTTGTCACTGGAAACTCCGAGATGGCGCAGGCTGAAATACTTGGCGATGGCATAGTCCTCGCAATCGCCGGCGCCCTTCCACAGCGCTTCGATCGGAGTTTCCCAGTAATCGACCTCGCGCCATAGATCGATGTCCTCGACGTAGCGCACCTGCTTGTTGAAGAAAAGGTTCACTACCTTGAGTTTGTCCATTTCACTGGCCTGCTTCTGTGTGGCCAGCAGATTCTGCCAGGCATCGATCCGCTGCTGCCCGGCGCCCAGCGGCCCGTAGATGGCCGTGGCCTTGCGGCTGATCGCGGAAAAATCCCAATCGGCGTGCAGACCGCCCAGCATGACGCCGGCCAGCAGCAATGCGCAGCCAGGCCAGCGCAAGGTCCGAGGGATCGCGAAACGTACCGCCACAGCAGGTTTCCAGAAAGGCAGCGAGGAAGCGTTTGATGGTGAAGCTTAGCCCGCGAAAAAACAATGGCACCGTGAGATCATCCGAGCACCCGCTAGACTTGAGATTGCAGCGCGATGTTTTACAAGGTTTGACAACCTGTAGAGCAATCACTAGTGTCATTTGGATCCAAATATTGCGACCTACAGGGTGTGTTGTCGTGACTCAGAAGCCCAAACCGCTGCACAGCATTAAAGTCGAAGGACCGATCCCTGCGCATCTGGCCCGCTCCGTCATTGAAGAAACCTTGCGCTCAGCGATCCTCGATGGTCGCCTGCCGTGTGGCACCGCGCTGCGCCAGCAGGATCTGGCCGATCTGTTCGGGGTCAGTCGCATGCCGGTGCGCGAAGCCTTGCGCCAGCTCGAAGCGCAGGAACTGCTCAGCGTCACCACGCATAAAGGCGCCGAGGTAGCGCCGCTGATCCAAGGCGATGCCACCGAAACCTATGAATTGCGCATCCTGCTCGAGTCCGAAGCGTTGCGACAGTCGATCCCTCTGTTGACTGACGCCGATCACCAGCGCGCCGCCGGGTACATCGACGAACTCGAAGCCCAACACGACTACAACGAAATCGGCCGTCTCAATCGCCTGTTCCACATGACCGTGTACGGTAAGGCACCCAATCAGCGGCTGCTACGCCTGGTCGAGGACGGTCTGAATGAAGAGGAACGTTTCCTGCGTTTCAACCTGGAGGCGATGGGCCTGGGCAAGCTGTCCCAGGACGACCACCGCGCCATGCTGCAGGCCGTCATCGAACGCGATATCCCGCGTTCGCTGGAACTGCTGGAGCAGCATCTCAATCGGGGCGTCGAGGTGATTACTCAGTATCTGGCGAGCCCCGCCGCGCAAAAGCGCCAAACCTCGCAGTGAAAACCCTTCGCCGCCAAGAATAATCCACTTACAAATCTCTCCGAACGCTCTGCTGCCAGCTCTGGCGGCACTTCGGCGTGTCCGCTGCCTGCCCTCTCGGCCTCCCGACGCATTTTTGCTCCTTGCCAATGACGAATCGGTAATAGCCGTAACGGCAATTTACCCGCACTCTTCCAGCGCCAACCCTACAGAACGGGGACGCGCCGCCCTGACGGCACAGTCCCCGCAACAGGAACCTACGGAAGGAGTCTTGTCACGGGAAACAGGAAGTCATGGCGCCGGTTCCGGCCAACTTTCGCCCCTTTGAATTGAATAAATTTCCTTAGTTGAAAGTTGCTGCGAGTGAGGCATTCACTCTTGTTACCCAATTTTGGCCACTATTAGCCGAAAGGAGCAACTACGCCCAAATAAAACTTGATCCGAAAGTTTTATCGGCAACTTACATATTCGAAAAACAGCAAACTTAAAATAATTGAAAATAAACTTGTTAAATACTTTTGCCCTGTATTAGCTTTCTCTCGTCGAGTTTGAACTTCTCGTTTCAACGCGGCGTTCCGCACACATCGGATGCAGTAAGCGTGGCATCGCAACGGGCCATAAGACAAATAAGGCTCAGACCGCCACTTGATATCCAATTGGCCAGACCGCTTACAGCAACTGAAAAGAACTGTGCATTTCATATCAATGATAAAGGACATCATGATGCCCACTAAGCAGCAACTCGCCCTGAAGAAAGCCGAACTGAGTATTCACCCGATCTTTTCCGAGATTACTTCTTTATCGGTATTACGTCGTTTCATGGAAACCCATGTATTTGCCGTATGGGACTTCATGTCGCTGACCAAGCGTCTGCAACAGGAATTGACTTGCACTCGCTTGCCCTGGCTGCCGCCGCGCGATCCTCGCGCAGCGCGGTTGATCAATGAAATCGTGCTGGGCGAGGAGTCGGACGATCGCCTGGATGCCGGCCACTACAGCCACTTCGAGTTGTACCTGGATGCGATGCGCGAGATCGGCGCGAGCACCGCGGCGGTGGAGCGCTTTGTCGCGCTGCAGCAGGAGGGTGTCAGCTACGACGTGGCGCTGCAGAGTGTCGAGGTCGACCCGGCGGCGGCGCAGTTTGTACGCGACACCTTGCGCATCGCGTTGGAAGCGCCGGGGCATAGCGTCGCGGCTGCGTTCCTGCACGGTCGCGAGAGCGTCATTCCGACCATGTTTCAGCGCATTCTCGATGACTGGGGCATTGGTATCGAGCAGGCGCCGACCTTCCGTTATTACCTGCAAAGGCATATCGAAGTCGACTCCGAAGACCACGGCCCCGCCGCCGAGCAGTTGCTGGAGCGGCTGGTCGATGGCGATCCGCAGCGCGAAGCCGAGGTCTATGCCAGCGCCATCGCCGCCGTGGAAAGCCGCATTGCCTTGTGGGACGGGCTGCGCCTGAGCATGGGTGAAAAAGTTGCCGAGGTGGCCCAATGAACGCCGCCGACTATCAATCCTTCGCCGAGGCCTGGGAAAGCCGCGCCACCATCCGCACGCGTCCCCGGCGCGTGCTGGAGGACGATGCGCGCCTGATCTATCCACTGAGTCGCCAGCCACTGGTGCTCAGCGAAACCTTTCTGCGCGAATGTCCGCAGCAACGCGACTTTGCCCTCGTGCAGACGCTGTACAAATTCATCAATGACGTCGTGATTTTCGAGACCGAAATCGTCGACAAGACTGCACGCAGCATCGCCAAGAATCGTTTCGCCGTGGCGTTTCCGTTCGCCTGTCGGTACGACGCCATGACCGTGGTGGTCGACGAGGATTACCACGCGCTGGTGGCCATGGATTTCATGCAGCAAACCGTGGCGCTGACCGGTATCGAACCGATTCGGTTGCCCGATGAAATCGAACTGAGCCGGGCGATTCCCGCCGCTGTTGCGCTCGCCCCGGAGCATTTGCGCAGCGCGGTGGAATTGATCTGCGTGGCGATCGCCGAAAACACCGTGACCGGTGATGTCGCAGCATTTGCCCGTGATGATTCGGTCAAACCGTCGATCAAGGGCCTGATGGCCGATCACTTGCTCGACGAAGGCCGTCACTCGAGTTTCTGGGCGCGGATGGTGCGCATTTATTGGCACACCGCAAGCGCCGCAGATCGCGAAACCATCGCGCAGATCCTGCCGGTGTTCATCGGCCATTACCTGACCAACGACATCCAGAAAACCTTCGACCTGCGCCTGATCGAAGCGCTGCCGGTCAGCGAGTCGACGCGGCGCTCATTGCGCGAGGAAATCGCCGGGCTGGCCTTCCCGATCAACCGACACCACCCGCTGGTGGGCAACATCGTCAAGTTTTTCCACAGCAGCTCGTTGCTCGACACGCCATGCGTGCAGCACGCCCTGCGCGACTACCTGATTTGAGGAGGCCGACATGAAACGTCTCGACATTTTGCTGACCGGCGCCAGCCAGGCCATGACCGATCTGGCGCTGGAACTCGAACAACACGGTCATGCATTGACCCGTAGCGGCGCAACACAGGCAACGATGGATCTGATCATCGACGATGGCTTTATCGCTGCCGGTGACTTTTGCTCCATACCGCATCTGCACCTGCGTCTGGGTGTCGCCGCGCAACACCACGGCGGCTTGCCGACGCTCGATCTGCTGTGTTTTCTCGGTTCGTCGCTGATCAGCCGTGTACCGATCGGCGACGAGCCGTCCGGCAACGGCCAGGCCCTGCGCCAACGCGCGCTCGCCCATGTGGTGGACGAGGTGGCGTTGCTGGTGAGCCGCTTTTCCCGCGACGCCGATTATTTTCGCCATGCCGCTGCGCTGACTTCGCCGGATTTCGAGCGGCTGGAGGATCTGCTGTTTCTCGACAAGCTGGCCTATGTCCATCGGCTCAACGACACGACCAATACAGCGCTGCTGCAACAGGCGCAGGTTCCGCTGATCGAGCGCCTGCAAAGGAGTCTGATCGAGCATGCCGAACGACCTGCGCTGCACCTCGGCGGACAGTCCATCAGCTACCACCAGTTGCACGCTCATGGCCGGGCGATTCAACAGCGCCTGCTGCCATTGCTCAAGCAACATTCGCAGCCGTGGGTAGTGGGTGTCTGCCAAGGGAAAAGCCCGGCACTGTTCGCCTCGATTCTGGCGATTCTGGGCTGCGGTGCGGTGTATTTGCCGCTGGAGCCAGGCCATCCGCTGCAGCGTCAGCAATACATCGTGAAAAACGCCGGCGCGCTGCTGTTGCTCCACGATGGACAGCAGGCGCTCAGTGAGTCGATGCCGGGACTGGATGTCAGTGGCATCAATGCGATGGACGCCGATGACAGCCAAGCGCTGATGCAGCATCGCCCCGAACTCACTGCACCGTGCATGGCGCTCTACACCTCGGGCACCACCGGGCATCCGAAAGGCGTGCTGCTCAGCCAGGCCAATCTCGCCCACTTCACCGCTTGGTACGCCGACTACGTGCAACTGCGCGCCGAGAGCCGGGTCTTGCAGTTCTCGTCGCTGAGCTTCGATTCATCGCTGATCGACATCTTCCCCAGCCTGCTGGTCGGTGCCGAACTGGTGGTGCCCGACGACACCCAACGCCGTGACCCGCTGCAACTGGTCGCGCTGATTCGGCGTCGGCAACTGACTCATGGGTTTCTGCCACCGGCACTGTTAAGCATCCTGCCGCTGGAACCACTGGAAGGTGTGCAAGTAATGACCGGCGGCGACGTCTGCGAGCCTTTCGTCATCGAGCAATTGACCCGGCAAGGCACCCTGCACAACCTCTACGGGCCGACCGAAGCCACCGTGCTGATCACCGCCCGCCAGCTCAAGCCGGGCGACAGCAACCGCACGCTGGGTACACCAATCGCCAACAGTCGAGTGCTGATTCTCGACGACGATCTGCAACCGGTGCCCGAGCACACCGTCGGCGAATTGTTCATAGTCGGCCCCGGCGTCTGCCTCGGTTATCTGAACAACCCGCAGCAGACCGCCGAGCGCTATCTGACCTTGTCATTGCCCGGCGGCGAGTCCCTGCGCGCCTATCGCAGCGGTGACATGGCCAAGTGGGGCGAGCACGGCATCGAGCTGTGCGGGCGACGCGACAACCAGGTGAAAATCCGCGGCTTTCGGGTCGAACCGGAGGAGATCGAGCGTTGCCTGCGCGAAAGTCGCATGTACCGGCAGATCGCCGTGGTCATCGACAGTCAGCGGCGGATTCTGGCGTTTCTGGCCCAGCCACAGACAGCAAGTGCCCGGGACGAGCTGAAGGTCCACGCCCGGCAGTTTCTGCCCGACTACATGCAACCCGTGGCATGGACGGAACTGCCGCACATGCCGTCCGCCAGCAACGGCAAAGTCGATCGTAACGCGCTGTTGGCGTTGCCAGTGACGGTGCAGGACGGCGCGGCGAAATGCCTGCCGGCGAATGCCGACGAAGCGCTGCTGCTGGAGATCTGGGCCGAGTTGCTGGAACTGCCGACCAGCGACATTTCCACCGACGAAAGCTTCTTCAATCTCGGCGGCCATTCGATCCTGCTGTCGCGGATGCTGCTGCGCCTGCGTGAGGAATTTGGTCGGAGCATATCGATCAATCGCTTCATCGAACTGCCGACGATCAGCAAACTGGCGACGCTGGTGCGCGGTACCGATGACAGTGCCGTACTCAGCGCTCAAGCCATGGCCGACGCCGAACGCGCGCTGGACATCGAACCGTTGCCGATCAGCCGCATGGGCGATGTGCACAAGGTCATCGTCACCGGTGCCAACAGTTTCGTCGGCGTGCACATCGTCGAGGCGCTGCTCGGATGGGGCGCCAGCGAGGTGGCCTGCCTGGTACGCGACAGCGCCGACACAACGGCGGCGCAACGCTTCACCCAGGCACTGCGGGAAAACCGTCTGGAACATCTGGATCTCAGCCGTGTGCGGGTTTACGCAGCCGATATCAGTCGCCCGCAATTGGGCCTGGGCGATGAAGATTATCAGCGTCTGGATCGCGAATTCGGCGCGCTGGTGCACAACGCCGCCAACGTCAACCATGTGCTCGATTACGAGTCACTGGCAGCGGACAACGTCGAGCCGGTTTTCGCCCTGCTCAAGCTCTGCGAAGGGCAGAGCAAAAAGGTCTTCAATTTTGTCTCGACGCTGTCCGCCTCCAGCACTGTGGACGATGCCGGTCGGGTGCTTGAGCTGCCCGCCGCAGCGACGCCGCCGATCTACATTCGCAACGGCTACAACCTGTCGAAGTGGGTCGGCGAACGCATCCTCGAACGGGCGCGCGAACGTGGCGTGCGGGTCAATCTGTATCGCCCCGGCAATATCAGTTTCAACAGTCTGAGCGGCGTCTGCCAGCCACATAAAAACCGTTTGATGCTGATGCTCAAAGGCTCGATCCAGCTCGGCCAAGTGCCCGCCTTCGCGCTGAATTTCGACCTGATGCCAGTGGACTTTCTTGCCCGCTTCATCGCCTTTCATGCCAGCCGTTATTCCCCGGAACGCGCGGTGTTCAACCTGCACAACCCCGAGCCGCTGAGCTGGGATGCCTACGTCGCATCCTTTCGCGAAAGCGGCAGCGAGTTCTCGCTGGTCAGCGTCGCCGACTGGCAGCAGCAACTGAACCGGGTCGACGCCGACAACGCGCTGTTCGGCGTGCTCGGCTTCTACCTCAACGGCTTCGAGGAAGACATCGGCGACATATCCCTGATCGGCCACGCCAACGCCGAGGCCGGCGTGCAGCAGATGGGCGCGCACTACCCGCAAAAATCTCCTGCGCTGCTGCGCCGTGGCTGCGACTACCTGAAAGAAATCAACTTCATCTGACTCATCAACAAGGAGCAACACCATGAGCAATCTGCAACCCGACACCCTGATCAAAAATCCGCAAGGCTGCCACGTTGTGTCGTCGGTGGAAGTGCCGGCAGACGCGGCACAAGTCTGGGCGGTGGTCGGCAACTTCGGCGGTTTCGACCGCTTCATTCCGGCGCTGTCGCACATCGAAACAATCGGCGAGGGCGTGTCGTCACTTCGCAAGAAATGCTTCAAGGATGGCAACCTGGTGGTCGAGCAACTCAACGCTCGCGACGAGCTCGCGCGGAGCATGACCTGGACGACGATCTACAACACGCTGGGGGTGGCGAATCTGTGGGCGGCGATGAATGTGGACTCCCTGGGCGAAGGCAAATCCCGGGCGACTTGGACGATCATTGCCGAGCCGGCCTCGGGAGGAGAGGAAGCGCTGCCGGGGTTCAAGGATTTTGTGCAAGGGTTTGCCGATGATGCGATGGGCAATGTCTTGAAGCTGTTTGTTTAGGGCTTCGGTTTGGCGGTGACGTACCGCCGCTTTCGCGAGCAGGCTCGCTCCCACATCTGGAATGCATTTCCCTGTGGGAGCGAGCCTGCTCGCGAAGAACGATAACGCGATCTTCAATGTGAAAAATCAGATCTTGAAACTGTCGACCAACTGCTTCAAGCGATTGGCCTGCTGCGCCAACGCATCACAATCCTTCAACGTTTCATTGAGGTTGGCCACGCTCTGCTGGTTCAACAGGTTGATCTGGTTGACGTCGACGTTGAGGGTTTCCACCACGGCAGTCTGCTCTTCGGTTGCGGCTGCAACCGACTGGTTCATGCCATCGATTTCGCCGATGCGCCGGGTCACGCTGACCAGACGCAAACCGGCCTGATTCGCCACTTCCACGCTCTGCTCGCTGGACGCCTGGCTGGCGTTCATCGTGCTCACCGCTTCACGCGAACCGACTTGCAGCGAGGTGATCATCTTGTGGATCTCTTCCGCCGACTCCTGGGTGCGATGGGCGAGGTTGCGCACCTCGTCTGCGACCACGGCAAAACCGCGTCCGGCTTCACCGGCGCGCGCTGCTTCGATAGCGGCGTTCAGCGCCAGCAGGTTGGTCTGCTGGGAGATGCCTTTGATCACATCCAGAATATGGCCGATGTTGTCGGTGCTGGCGTTCAGGGTTTCGATCTGCGTGCACGACAGGCTGATCTTCTGCGACAACTCGTTCATCGCCTGAATGGTTTGCTCGACTACCTGACGACCGTCATCGGCCTGTTCGCTGGCACCGCTGGCATGCTGCGACGCATCTGCCGCGTTGCGGGCGATTTCCTGGGTGGCGGCGCCCAGCTGATTGATGGCCGCCGCGACACTGTTGGTGCGCGCGCTCTGTTCATCGGAGCCGACGATTGAAGCATTGGACGAAGCCATCACTCGCTGCGACAGATCGTGAACATGACGGGTCGCCGACGACACTTCGGAAATCGAAGCGTGAATCCTTTCAACGAACTGGTTGAACGCGCTGCCCAGTTCACCGAATTCGTCTTTGCTCTCGACCACCAGACGCCGGGTCAGATCGCCCTCGCCCTGAGCGATGTCCTGCATCGCACGGCCCATGGTAGTCAACGGACGCATCAACACGTTGATCAACAGGCTCAGCAGCAACGCAATCGCCGCTACCGCGACGAACATGGCGATCAACGCCGAGGTGCGGAACTGGCTGAGTGCGGCGTAAGCCTTGTCGCGATCGATCGACAGACCGATGTACCACTGCGCGTTCGGCAGATCGCTGACCGGAGTGAACGAGAGAATGCGCTCCTGGCCATTGAGCACCACGTTCTGGTTGCCTTTTTCGATGCGTACGTTGGTGTTCGGGTAGATGTCCTTGAGGTTCTTCATCACCTGGTCTTTGTCCGGGCTGACAATCACCTGACCGTCGGCACTGACCAGAAATGCATGGCCGAGGCCACCGAAGTCCACCGAATTGATGATCTTCACCAGGGTTTCCAGGCTCAGGTCTCCGCCGACCACACCAATCAGCTCACCGTCCTTTTTTACCGGCATGGCGATGGTCACTACCAGGCCGCCAACGGCCGCCATGTACGGCGGCGTGAGCATGGTTTTATCGGCCGCAACAGCCTGCTTGTACCAGGGGCGCTGACGCGGATCGTAACCGTCCGGCATCTTCGCGTCGGGGCGTTGGGTGAAGACACCGTTGGCCTGCCCGACATAAGTGAACTGGAAATTCGAGGTAAAGGCTGGCTGATCGACCAGGCCCGGGAAATCAGCGCTCTTGCCTTGATGGGCAACGTTCTGTGCGAGGTTCTCCAGCACCAGAATCCGCCCGCTCATCCAGTTCTGCACGCTGCTGGCG
Source organism: Pseudomonas sp. (assembly GCF_035554175.1). Classification (GTDB taxonomy): domain Bacteria; phylum Pseudomonadota; class Gammaproteobacteria; order Pseudomonadales; family Pseudomonadaceae; genus Aquipseudomonas. Next base: position 17,198 of record NZ_DATMIV010000012.1, read on the forward strand.
GTCAGATCACCGGCCTGCTGCACAGAGGACTGAAGGTTCTGGCGAATGGTGTTTCGCTGCAGATAATCGTTGTAAAGCGTGAACAAGGCGAACGCCAGGACCACGACGCCCGAAGCGGCCAGCAGGATTTTATGGCTGAACTTGAGATTCATTTCATGGGACTTCTTATGCCAAAAGGGGGGATGCGTTCCGGATGCAACATTCCATGTACAGCGCAGGCAGCGTTCTTCTGGCCGCTCTACTTTGGTGCACGCATGTCTCACCAGTCTGTCGGCCAGCGACAGAGAAATCTTAGGGCTGAGCAGGAATTGGATGAGATTTGCGCTGGATTCCCGCCGGACGGCGTGCCAGAGCGGCCGAAGGGACGTTTTTATGAACGGCATGGGAGCGGCAGTTGCAAATTCTGTAACCCTTGATGACAATGCGAGTAATTATCATTTGTAGCGTTCGGGCTGGCGTAGTCATGTCTTCACCTGAGTTGGTCGTACAGGCGCTTTACGGTAGTCATCATGGCTGGCTCAACGCTTGGCTGCGCGCGCGATTGGGCAACGCGGCGGACGCTGCCGATCTGGCTCAGGACACTTTTCTGCGCCTGCTGCAGCGCACCGAACGCCTTGAACTGAAAGCGCCCCGAGCCTTCCTGCGGACCATCGCCCGCGGCCTGGTGATCGATCACTGGCGTCGCGAAGAAATCGAGCGCGCTTATCTGGAAACCATCGCTCATTTGCCTGAAAGCGAAGCGCCCAATGCCGAATCCCGAGCGTTGGTGCTTGAGCTACTGGAGAGCATTGCGCGCCTGCTTGAAGGACTGAAGCCGAAAGTACGTCAGGCGTTTCTCCTGGCGCAGTGCGAAGGTTTGACCTACAAACAGATCGCTGAACAATTGGGCGTGTCGGTGCGTTCAGTGGAACGTTACGTCGCCGACGCGCTGTATCACTGTTATGTATTGCGGTACGAGCGCTGATGCCTGTGGATAACGCCTCACTCGGTCGTCACGCCGAGCCGTGCCAACAGGTGGTTAAACAAGCCATTCATTGGCTGCTGCGGCTACGCAACAATCACGGCAATTTGCGTCTGAATCGCCAATGCGAACAATGGTGTGCCGAGCACTACGAGCATGAACTGGCCTGGCAGCGGGTGCAGTCGCTGCAAGCCGAATTGAGCCACAATCTGTGCGCTGTTCCCGGAGCGCAAGTTGCGTTCCATACCCTGGAAAACAGCGCGCAGGGTCTGGGCCGACGCCAGGCTTTGAAACTGCTGTCCGGTGCGCTGCTGATCGGCTCCGCCGCGTGGCTGGTCAAGGACACCGCCGCGTGGCAGCAGTGGCGCGCCGACTACGCGACGGCGACCGGTGAGCGGCGCGGTTTCCAGTTGCCGGACGGCACGCGGATCGAGCTCAACACCGCCAGCGCCGTGGATCTGCATTACACCGCGCAACAGCGCCTGATCACACTGGGCCGCGGCGAGATCATCGTTACCTGCGCTGGCTCCGATGAGGGCGCGCCGTCCGTTCGACCGCTGCGGGTACAGAACCGCGACGGGATTTATGAGCCGTTTGATGCGCGCTTCATTTTGCGTCAGGAAGACCGATGCACGCGGCTCAGCGTTACCCGCGGCCGGGTCGTCGTTCACGCTGGTGGCCATTCGTTCGATGCGCTGGCCGGGCAGAGCTTTCTGGTCGATCAAAGCGGTCTGCGCGCAGCGCCGACGCTGGATATGGACGCGGGCGCCTGGCTCGATGGTTTGATTGTCACGCGCAATATGCGGCTGGGTGACTTCCTCGCCGAGGTCGCGCGTTATCGACCGGGTTTTCTCAATTGCGCGACGGATATCGCAGACTTGCGCCTTTCAGGAGTGTTCCGTCTGGAAGACACCGACAGACTGCTGGCGATTCTGCCGCAGACGCTGCCGGTGCAACTGCGCTACCGCACCCGCTGGTGGGTAACGCTTGAGCGCGCGGTTTGAAATTTTTTGGCGGGTTTTCCCGGCCAGTCCGGCTTAGTCAGTAAGCACTTCAACTCAGCCTTCGCGACTGCTTACGGAAACCTACAATGACTGTCCGCGCCACCTGTAAGAACTCTCCGAATCTCAATATTGAAACGGGCCTGCTGCGCCATTCGGTTCGGGCAGCGCTGCTGTCCACCGCGTTGGGCGTCAGCGTATTACCGAGCCTGAGTCTGGCCGCCAACACTGCCGGTGCTGAGGTCAGCCATCGCTACAACATCGCTGCCGGGCCATTGGGCGAGGCATTGAACCAGTTTGCCCGGCAGGCTGGCATCACCCTGGCGATGACACCGCAGCAAACCCAGGGTCGACAATCCCCGGGCGTACAGGGTGAATATTCGACGGGTCAGGCGTTGAGCCAGTTGCTTGGCGGTTCCGGACTCGAAGCCGTCAGCGGGGACGGCAGCAGTTACATCTTGCGCCCGCTCGCTGAAACCGATGCATTGGCGTTGCCGACCACCGACATCAAAGGTTTCGCCCTCGGCAACGCACTGGGCAGCATGGCGGGTTACAACGCCACACACAGCCAGATCGCCACCAAAACCAGCACCGCATTGCTGGAAACCTCGCAAAGCGTGTCTGTGGTGACTCGCGAGCAAATGGATGACCAGGGCTCGCAAACCGTCTCACAAGCGATGCGCTACACCCCGGGCGTGCTGACCAACCCGTACGGCGCCACGCACCGTTACGACTATGTGGCGATGCGCGGTTTCAACGACGGCTCGGTGGACAACATCTACCTCGATGGCCTGAAGTCGATGGGCGATAGCGGCACTTACAGCACCATGCAGGTTGACCCGTATTTCCTCGAGCGCGTGGATATCCTCAAAGGCCCGTCGTCCGTGCTGTACGGCCGCAGCTCGCCCGGTGGTCTGGTCGCCCTGACGAGCAAAAAGCCGCTGTACGAGGCTTACCATCAGGTGCAAGCCACCGTAGGTACACAGGGACAACGCGGTGTCGGTTTTGATTTCAGCGGCCCGGTTGATGACGACAAACGCATTGCTTATCGTCTGACCGGACTAAGCGATCAGTCCGACACGCAATTTGATCACAACAAGGAAAAACGCTTCGCCCTCGCGCCGACGATGAGCATCGAATTCAGTGAAGACACTTCGCTGACCCTGCAGGCCTATCTGCAGCACGATCCCGATGGCGGTTACCACGGCGGTGTTCCGGCGAACGGCACGATCCACCAGCGCAATGGTAATCGCATCTCGCCGCGCTTTTTCGAGGGCGAGCCGGGGATCGATGGCTATTCGCGTGACCAGCAATCGATCGGTTACCAGTTCGAACATCGTTTCAACGACGTCTTCACAGCGCGCCAGAATTTCCGTTATCTCGATTCCAAAGTGAACATGGATCAGGTCTACGCCTATGGCTGGACCACACCGACCAGCAATGAATTGAATCGCTACTACACCGGTGGTGACGAGCGGCTGCATGCGTTTATCGTCGATAACATGCTGCAGGCCGAATTCTTTACTGGCGCGACCAAGCACACGGTGCTGCTGGGCGCGGATTATCAGCGGCGCAAGACCGCAGTCGACTGGACCAGCGGTGGATTGGCTCCGATCAATGCGTTCAATCCGGTGTACGGCGACTCGGCGATCGAGATGTACGGCAAGACCAGTTATTTGCGTCGCCTCGAACAGACTGGCGTATATCTGCAAGACCTGATCGAGATGGACAAGTGGCGCTTCTCGCTGGGCCTGCGTCAGGACTGGGTAGAAACATCCGATGAAAACCGCATTGCTGAAGCGGGGCGTCCTGTTGGTACGCAGATCAATGATCGACGCACGAAACTCACTGGGCGCGCCGGCGCGTTATACCTGTTCGATAACGGTGTGGCGCCTTACATCAGCTACTCCGAGTCATTCAACCCGAACTCCTATGCCGACAGCGCCGGCAATCCCCTGGCCCCCACCGATGGCACGCAGTGGGAAGTCGGTTTGAAGTACCAGCCACCGGGCACCGACAACCTGTTCACCGCTTCGCTGTTCCGCATTGATCAGGAAAATCTGGCGACCAAGCTGCCACAGGAAAATTTCTATCGGGCGGTCGGCGCAGTGCGTTCGCGAGGTCTGGAGCTGGAAGCGCACATGCAACTTACCGACAATCTGAAAGTGCTCGGCAGCTACACCTTCACTGACATCGAGTATTCCAAATCGATGATCAGCACCTTCAGCACACCGACCGAGGTGATCGAGAACAAGGGCAACGCACCGACTCAGGCGCCGCGACACATGGCGTCGGTCTGGGCTGACTACGAATTCGACAATGCCGCACTTGATGGTCTGCGCTTGGGCGGCGGTGTGCGCTATGTCGGGTACAGCCGGGCCGATGCCGAGAACACGATGAAAGTGCCCTCTTATACGTTGTTCGACGCGTCGATTGGATATGACCTGGGCAAGGTCGGCTTGAAAGGTGTGGATATACGCTTCAACGCGAACAACCTGACTAACGAATCCTACGTTGCTTCCTGCGCCAGTCTGAATTTCTGCTACATGGGCGAAGAGCGCAACGTAGCGGCGACCATCAGCTATCAGTTCTAAAGCATTGTCCTGTGCATAAAAAAGCCAGCCCTTGTGTCAGGGGCTGGCTTTGTCGTTTCTTCGGGGTGTTTAACATGCGTGCGCTTCTGGTTTTGTAGCATCGTTACATTGGTTTGGTTACTGCGGTGTTTTTGCTGTTGGCCGGGCTGACAAGCAGTGTAATGGCGTTCAACCACCATCGCCTGGGTGATCGACTGTTTGGTCGCGTTATGGCTGACGTTGCGGAAATCGCTGGGCAGGGCACGCTGGATGAGCAGTTCTATCGGCTGCAATTGCCAATAATGTCGGGCGGATGATCGGGTGACGGGACAGGTAATGATTGCGGTATTGGGTGTATTGATTGCGGGGCTGGCCGGGACTGGCATTTACATCTGGTGACGCAAATGGCGGGCAAGACGAAGCAGCAAAGCATCGCGAGCAGCTGGACGTGGTTATGTACAGGCTGAAATGACAAAACCCCTGTCTGCGTTAGCAGACAGGGGTTTCGGAATTCAATCTTGACGATGACCTACTCTCACATGGGGAAACCCCACACTACCATCGGCGATACATCGTTTCACTGCTGAGTTCGGGATGGGATCAGGTGGTTCCAATGTTCTATGGTCGTCAAGAAATTCTTTATCTGGCCCGTCAACACGGTAACAAGCCAGCAAAAACAGGAACTTCTACTAAAACAAAACCCCAACTGCTTTCGCAATTGGGGTTTCGGAATTTAATCTTGACGATGACCTACTCTCACATGGGGAAACCCCACACTACCATCGGCGATGCATCGTTTCACTGCTGAGTTCGGGATGGGATCAGGTGGTTC
>NZ_DATMIV010000013.1:0-104333 GCF_035554175.1 Pseudomonas sp.
TTGGAACAAGCGATGCGGGTTGGGTGTGCCGTAAATGATCCGGGTAAGATCGAATACCGCCGCATTGTCCAGGAGATTGACCAGCGACGGCGCATTCTCGAAGAGCGCTTGCTGGATGTCGGAGACTTCTGGCGCCACGTATTGACTCAGCTCCGGATGTTGATCGACATGATCGGCTGCTGCATTGCGCAGCCCCTGCATCGTGAACGTCTCCTGGGCCTGCCCTTCATTCAACCCCGCCGCCAAGCCATTGAATAAGCAATCGCCATCGGCATTGATCTCCACCACGCGCTCACCCAAGAGCAAACTGTAATGGTCATGACCGGTTCGTCTTAAAACGACATCTGTGCCTGCTCTATCCGGATGCTCGCCCACCGGATAAATCGTTTCATGTTGCCCAGGGGTAAAACGCACCGACCAGGCACGTCCCGCGGATATTTCATCAATGATCAGCAAGCTGCGGTTTTGTGGCCAGATCGCCAGACGCGTCATGATTGACGGCACCAGGTCCATGATCCGATTGTTCCAAGTGCCCGGTGTGCGTATCGAATTGGAAACAGCGGAAACCGACAGGGCAGGCTTCTTTGACGGGCCAGGTAGGGCAGGCGTATCCGCCGGGCGTTTGCCGCCGCCACGGCCAACCCCCACGGCGCGCCACTCGCCATTGGGCATCCGCGCCACGGTACTTCTCATCACCCCGACAGAGCGGATGTTCGATCCGGTAACAGGGTCCACCAGCGTGGCCTCGGTTGCGTTCAACCTCGTATGGTCGTGCACCCGGAACACGGTGCCATCGGGTTGTCGTACATAGACCGGGCGAGCAATAACCCTGCCGGTGGCCATATCGCTGACGGTCGCGCGATAAAAGCCGCGTGCGTCCGCTGTCAGCCCTTGTATCACCGAGGTATCCGAGACGGCATAGGATCGGTAGACCGTCGCCTCCAAGGGCAGCCCGGTCAGAGCCTCGTCCTGGCTTTGGCGAGCCGCCAACGCCCGGAAAGAGGATTGGCCTCGTGGCGCAAGCGTCACGTTTCGGACCAGGCGCCAGCCGCCATGGTTGGCCACGGTGTGCACGAACGCCAGGGTTTTCGGGTTCAGCGGGATAGAGCCGGTCCTGAAAATCAACAGGCCGGTCTTGATGGCGCTCTTGAGCATCTGGAAACCGGGGGCCAGGAACATCGTCGCCAGTTCCAGGGCAATCTCGACCGCCACCTGTCCAAACCTGCCGAGCGTTTGATAATGAACATCCAGGTTGCTATTGGAGCGGTGGTCGGCATGCGCACTGTGGAAGTTGACATGCGCCCGGTGAAGGGCCTCAAGCAGATCGCCGCTGATCAACGCGCCACGAATCAGCGGGCGGCCGCCTCGCTGGCCCAGGGTACGTTTGATCTCTTCAGGATCGCTGGTGGCAATGCGCGAACGGAAATACGCCTGCCACTCCTCTTGCGGCAATAGCCCTGCCACGCCATCGCTCAGATCGGCAAACTCATGGAAGTCGTCGCCCTCGGGGCTGTCTGGAAAATAAACGCCAACCGTTCCCTTGATGTCCGGCCCTTCCTGATCGGAAAAGATCAGCGGGCCATCGATGCTGAGCGCATTGCTCATCCTCCCATGATGTCCTCCAGCGCCCACGCTCCCTCCAAGCAGAAGACCATGGACGTGCACCCGTCGCGCCAAGACCAGGGGGCGTGTCTGTGCCGTCGGCGAGCGCAGGACCGCATCCAGCCAGAGTGCGAGGCGCTTGCACGGCTTCGGTGGAGTGCAGGCCGTATCGAGCACAGTACTCTTGAACACGTCATAGCCCCTGAGCGCGGCTTCGTAACCTTTGAATTTCATATTGGCCAGATACGCCGTTTGCCAGGCCTTCTTGTAGTCCGGCTTGTTCATCTCCTTGCCGAGCAGGGTTTGGTAGCTTCCTCCGGCATCGATGCTCGTCACCATTCGGGCCAGTTCACGCCCGGTCAACGTGACGAAATAACCGTTGGCCGGGTGCCGGATACGTTGCCCATCCTGATCGGCAACATAGACCGCCTGCACTTCCCGCAGGGCATTGGGGTACTGAGTCGGACGCAGGTTATCGAGCATCAACTGAGTCAAGCTGGAGATACGGGACTGCCTTGAGCTGGCACTTTTCCCGAAGGAAAACGTGACCAGGCACTTGTCCGGATCGGGATCGATGCCCGGGTGCACCGTTTGTTGAAGGTAGTGTTTGACCTTCTGGCGGGTGAACTGCCACAGCGTCTGGATATCGCGGGCCCCCAGTTCATAAGCCGCTTCCAAGACCTGTTTTTCCAAGTTGCGATAGGTCGACTGCTCCGAACCAGCCGCGCTCTTGTAGAAATCCGGACGACTGCTTTCAACCAGGACTTCCTGACGGACAGCCAGCGGTCCGGCAAGTGACAACATGGGTAAATCCAGCACATCTTCAACATTCAGCGCAAAGGTCGCCAAAGCGACCGTCTCGTTTTGCGGAGCATTCAGATACGTTTCCAGGGCGGTGCCTTGGGTCTGCAGCACGTCATCTGCCGCCACTTCAAAAACATGCCCGGACAATTCAGAGGAAATATCCCGGATCGTGCGTTTCTGCCCGTCGTAGGTAGGGCTTACTTGATTGACCAACGCCTGGAAAGAACGGAAGCGCTGTATTCCCCCTTCCAGGGAGTAGAGAAACAATGAAGGTTGATCCGTGCGTTTGATCACCATTGCAGCGGGCCATTTCTGCGCGGGCGCGCTGCCCATATCGAGCATGACGGCGTAGACATGGGGAATGGGGGCTCGCAGCAAACGGTTTCTGTCCGCCATGCCCGGATGGGTGGTGATGAGGTCCAACAGGCGATCTTCTTCACCCTGCTGGCTTCGTTCACTTTGGGTTAACGCAATGCCTGAATCCCGATCGGCCTTGTACAGGTCGAAAAGGTGCAGGAATCGTCGGGACAACAAGTGAGCGAAGGCCGCTTCAGCGCTAGACGGGGTTGAGGTCTCGAGCGAATCGCCCCAGTGCTTGTTACGGCGAAAGGCGATGAAATCGTCACGGAACTGACGTTTCAGGCTGTCATTGGTTGTGGGTTGGGCGATATAGAAGACCGCCTCCATGGCCGCCAGGATGTTCCTGTCCACCGGGCTGGCAAATACGCTATCCGTCTCTTCCACGGCATCCGGACGGGTGAAGAACCCCACGCCACCGACCGAGTAAGTGGGCGGTGTGTCCGTCGCCAGACAGCTCAATAGAACTTCGGTAAAACTCTGCGAGGCAATCAAGGAACGTCCACCGGCGGCGTCGATGCTGAAGTGGTTCACATACCAATGATCCGGATCGATATTCTCAAGCAGTGATGGACGAAATTTTGTCTCGGGGATCTTTATCTTGATCCTGCCGATCAGCAGGCTCTTGAGCACCGAGTCGAACGTGGGCAGGCCGGCGAACAAACGCGCCAGTTTCACCTGATTGCTGTCCAGCAGTGCCAACTGCCGGACTTGTTCCTTGCCACGGACACTGAGCAGATTGCCTTGGGCGTCCACCTCGGTGACAACAGGCTGGCCCGTGCCCTGGTAGCCGGGTGGAATGCCCGTTTGCAACTGCTGCAAGACGTCTCGCGAAAGGGCTTTACCGTTGACCCGCAGCGACGAGAAGTCCAGGGACATATGGCTTCGATGTGGATAAACCCAGCCCTCGCGCGGCGAATGGCCGGAGGGATAGACCCGGCTTTGATGGGCGAGCAAAAAGCCTTGTGTCACGGCGTCACGCAATGGCACCGATGTGCGCTGACTGATCGCGGCCGAATCCTCGGTCTCGACCTCTTGATACGTGACCGTCACCTGCGCCTCGCCGACAAGGCCCCACTGGCCCAGCCATTGATCGGCAAAGGCATGCGGTTGGAATCGAAGACCGTTGGATAATAGGGTGAGGGGTTTCAAGGGCACGACAGAAGGCGCGCCATGTTCATGTTCATTTTCAGAGAAGACCGTCATTTAAGTGTCCCGGTTGTGATCAGGGCTGGGACCCTATCGCGCCGTTCGAGCGCAAATGACATACATATGTATAGCGGTGGCTAGCGGGCTCGGGGAAAAGCGTAAGCCAATATGTTCTGCAAATATGCAACCCGATGGCAGGGTTGCATATTTGAAAGCATGGCTGCCAGTACATGAGTGGTGACTGACAATTGGCTATCGCGAGCAAGCTCGCTCCCACAGGGTTCTGTGTTGAACGCAGATTCTGCGGCCGCTGAAGATCACATTTGGGAGCGAGCTTGCTCGCGATGGCGGTGGACCTGTCAATGTTGCACTACCTGACAACCACCAAACGCCTCAACCCAGCTTTTGCGCCAACACCGCAATATGCTCCGGCCCGATCCCGCAACAGCCACCCAGATGACTGGCTCCACGCTGCTGCCAATCCGCCGCCCACTGCAGGTACCCCGGTGGATCGAGGTCTTCGCGCAGCGGGTCCAGGCCGTCGTTGGCCGTCGCTTCCTTCGGTTGCGGCGGGAAGGCGTTGGCGTAGGCACCGATGTGGATCTTCACCCCCAGGCGCTCGAAAGTTTCCCGTGCCGCATCGATGGCCGCGCCGATCACTTCCGGCTGGCTGCAGTTGAACAGCAGCACTTCGACACCCAGCTCGGCCGCGACCGCCGCAGCGTCCGCCACCGGTTCGCCGGAACGCAGGCGTGGCACTTCATCGGTGTCTTCATCTTTCAGGGTAAACGACAGCCAGAACGGCTTGCCGTCCTTGGGCAGCCCGGCGTGAATCGCCCGCGCTTCGACCGTCGAGCTTTGGGTCTCGGCCAGCCACAGGTCGACATGGGGCGCCAGGCCGGTCACCAACGGCGTCAGCAGTTCACTGGCACGGGATGCGTCGAACAGATCGGGCCGATAGGAACCGAACAACGGTGGCAGCGACCCGGCGACCCGTACCGCTTTGCCTGAGGCTTGCACTGCTCGCTGCGCCAACTCCCCGGCCAGCGCGGCCAAGGCCTGGCCTTCGGCGGCAAAACGCTCTTCACCGATGTGAAACGGCACTACCGCGTAGCTGTTGCTGGTGATGACATTGGCGCCGCTGGCAATGTAGGCCGCGTGCACCGCTTCTACCGCCTGGGGCGCTTCGCTCAAGGCCAGGGCCGACCACTCGGGTTGGCGGAACGGCGCGCCACGGCGTTGCAGTTCGCGGCCCATGCCGCCATCGAGAATGACTGTCGTTGCTGAGCCCATATGCGATTCACTCATAAGCTTATGAAAAATACTCACTACCGGAGTTGTTCTTATAACTATTTAATACGCAGCAATCGGTTAACTACAACTTATTTTTCTACCCAGGGACTTCACGTGAAACTACAACCATTGCTGGCCCTGGGCCTGACTCTGCTGGCCGCCTCGTCGCAAGCCTTCGCTGGCGCCACCCTGGACCGCGTCGAACAGAAAAAAGAACTGGTCGGTGTGTTGATGGAAAGCTATCCGCCCTTCTCGTTCCTGAACAATCAGAACCAGCTCGACGGTTTTGACGTCGACGTAGCCAAGGCCGTGGCGCAAAAACTGGGCGTGAAACTGCGCCTGGAAACCCCTTCCTGGGACGTGATCGCTGCCGGGCACTGGAGCGGGCGTTATGACATCTGCATCTGCTCCATGACGCCGAGCAAGGCACGCGCCGAAGTGTTCGATTTCCCGGTGCAGTATTACGCCTCGCCAGCGGTGATCGTGGTCAACGCCAAGGACAACAGCATCCACGGCGCCAAGGACCTGAGCGGCAAGAAAGTCGGCCTCACCAGCGCGTCCAGCTACGAGAGCTACCTGAACAAGAATCTGGTGATCGAAGGCGCCGAAGACACCCGCCTGAGCTATCCCTTCGAGAACGTGCAGATCGCCCCGTACGACACCGACAACGTGGCGTTCCAGGACCTCGGCCTGGGCGCCGGAGTACGCCTGGATGCGGTGCTGACCAACCTGGTGACCGCGCAGCCGCGCCTGACCGAAGACAAACGCTTCAAGCTGGCTGGGGAGCCGCTCTATTCCGAACCGAACTCGGTGGCCATCGAAAAGGGCGATGCGCAGTGGGACAGCAAGGTGCGTGAAGTCTTCGCCCAGTTGAAACAGGACGGCACCTTGAGCAAACTCTCGCAGAAATGGATCGGCGCCGACATCACCCAATGACCTCTTTTCCGTCCCCTTCTCGGCCACCGCAACCGGTGGCCGAGTCGCGTCTGCAAAAAATCTTCGGCTTTCGCACCCGGCTGTACCTGACCTGGGCGGCGATGCTGGTGCTGTTCGCGAGTTTTTTCCTGAGCTTCGACCTGAAGTTCTCCATCATCCTCGACAAACTGCCGAACCTGCTCGGCGTGCACCTGGCCCCCAACGGCTTTCTGCAAGGCGCGGTGCTGACGCTGTTTCTGTGCCTGTGTTCAATCGTCGCTTCGTCATTGCTGGGCTTCATCACTGCCCTGGCGCGGCTGTCCAGCAGCGCGGTGGCATTCGGCATCGCCAGTTTCTACGCGTCGTTCTTTCGCGGCACGCCATTGCTGATCCAGATTTTGCTGATCTACCTGGGCCTGCCACAACTGGGCGTGGTCCCCGGCGCCATCGCCGCCGGGATCATCGCCCTGTCGCTGAACTACGGCGCCTACCTGAGCGAAATCTTCCGCGCCGGCATCCTTGGCGTGCCCCACGGCCAGCGCGAAGCCTCACTCGCCCTGGGCCTGAGCGAAACCGTGATCTTCTGGCGCGTCACCCTGCCCCAGGCCATGCGCACCATCATCCCGCCGACCACCAACCAGTTCATCTCCATGCTCAAGGACTCCTCCCTGATCTCGGTGATGGGCGTCTGGGAAGTGATGTTCCTGGCGCAATCCTACGGTCGTTCCAGCTATCGCTATATCGAGATGCTGACGACGGCGGCGATCATTTACTGGTTGATGTCCATTGCGCTGGAGCTGATCCAGGCGCGGATGGAGCGGCATTATGGGAAGGCGTATCTCAAGCGCAGCTGACAGGACAGATCCGAGGAAGTTGTAGGGCGAAGCTTCAGGTCGTGGAAGCCAACGCGACGATGTCTGGATCGCAACACGACCAGCCTACAGATTTCATCTGCTGTGTCTTGCCCAAGGCGTGGCGTTAGCTGGCATCGTGGCCAAGGGTGGAATTTTTAAAGTGCGGACTCCTTTCAAGAGAGGCCGCATTCGATGTCTATTCAACACCTTTACCCACCCCAACACCTTGCCCTGGCAGTCGCCTTGGCGCTTGGTTGCGCCGATATTTCGATGGCTCAGCAACCAGCCGAGATCCCCACAACCGCCGAGCAACAAGAGCGCCTCAAGGCCTTCGCCGAAGCCACGGACACCAAGCAGCAAAATGCCAACACCTCCCGCAAAGGCGACGCGAAATGGACTGGCAAAAATGACTTGGTCATCATCAGCGGAAATGGAAAATTCCCCGGAATCATTGATGGCGGCGGTGGAAAAAACGTTCTGCGACTTGATGCCGCCAAACATCCAATATTGGCTGAAACCCGCAACTTCATAGCTTTGCAGGTTGCCAAAGGCGAATGGCAGCACACCGGGAGTTTCGCTGGCTGGGGAGTGATCGAGCCGGACACCACGTTGATCAACACTGGCCGAATCGACGGACAGCTAGGGGTTCTCGGCACGCTGGATAACAAGGGAGTCGTGGCCAATCGTGTGATTGTCGAGCCCGGCGCCCACATGATGAACTCAGGAATGGCCGGTCACGTGGAAGTGCGTGAGAAAGCCAGCTTCAGCGGCAATGGAACAGTGGAGTTCTTGAGTGTCGCGGGCCAGTTGGAAGTCGGCCCCGAAATAGGCGCACCCTCCATCACCAAGGATTTCTCGTTGGCGGAGACTGCCGAGCTGATCTACGGGGTCAATGCAGATGGCGGTAGCTCCACGATCAACGTTGAAGGCACCGCGTTCCTGAACAACGCGACGCTGACAGTTGCCGGCGTGCCGGGCGAATACATTGAGGCGCGCGAACACACGGTCATTCGCGCGAGGATGATCGAAGGCGCGTTCGGCACGGTTTCCAGTACGCTCGCATTCATGACGGCGACGCTGACCCCCACCGATACGCAAGTCAGCCTGACTTATGCCCGCAACGATGTCCCACTCAAGGAAGCAGCCACTTCCGATAACGGGCGAGCATTTACGGCCAGTATCGAAGAGCCGCAACCGGCCAAACCAGCCGAACCCATTGAGGTCCCCACCGTCGCACAGGCACCCGCAGCCCACCCAAAAACCGAAGGCCCAACAAACAAGCCCGCTGAACCGCCAGAAATCAACGGCACCACACCAAAACCCACCAGCCCATTGCACGCCGCCAAGGCAGTCGCCCAGCCCAAGGCCGCCATCAGCGCCCCGCTCGGCACCAACATGACGACCGCCGCCAAGCCAGAAGCAAAACCCAACAAAGCCATCAACGCCCTGCTCGGCAGCGATATGACGACCGCCGCCGACGCCATTGACCAACTGAGCGGGTACAACGCGGCTGACCTGGGCAATGCCACCCTGAGCAGCATCGCGCCAATCGGCACCGGCATGCTCTCGGCCATGGACCGGAGAAATTCGGAGAGCGTACATACCGACGGCCAAGTCTGGGTCCAGGCCATCGGCAACAGCGGTCGCATCGGGAAGCAATTGGGCAGCGATGCCCTGAAGCATTCGACCAAAGGTCTGATGCTGGGTACCGACTGGGCCGTCAGCCCGGATTGGCGCCTGGGTGTGATCGGCAGCAAGACGCAAACACGGCTGGACAGTCACCGATTCGACGGCCGGCTCGACAGCTGGCACGTGGGCGCCTATGCCTTGCATCAGGACGGTCCGATGGCACTGCGCCTGGGCGCCGTTTACGGTAGTCATGACGGCAGCACCAAGCGTCACGTAGCCTTCAACGGTTTCAGGGATCACCTCAAAGGTCGTTACGATGCCAACACCCAGCAAGTCTTTGGGCAACTCGGCTACAACCTGAACGTCGGGCATTTCGATGTCGAGCCCTATGTCCACGTGGGCTACCAACGCTATCAACGTGATCGCTATACAGAGAAAGGTGGCGACGCGGCGCTGCAGTTCAGTGGCCAGTCTCAGGACAATTACAACAGCAACCTGGGCCTGCGCCTCGCCCGGGCCTTCCCTCTGGACCAAGGCATGCGACTGACGCCCCGCTTGAGTCTCGGCTGGAAACACCTATACGGCGAGACCCAGGGCACTTCCCGCCAGCGCCTGGCCAGCGCCGGCAACACCTATACCGTCGAAGGCATCGAGCTGGACCGCGACAGCCTGCTCTTCGAAACAGGGCTGGACCTGGCCGTTTCGCCACGGCATACCCTGGGGGTGAGTTATAACGGGGAAACCGGTCAGGACAACCGCAACGGTGCGCTGATGGGTCAATGGCGAATGATGTTCTGAGCTTCTCGCGGGCAAAAAAAAGGGGAGCACATGCCCCCCCGAGGTTAAAACGTTGTATCGAGGCGGTTAAATCAGCCTTCGATCTCGATCAGGATCTCGCCCGGATTGACCCGGTCGCCCTTGGCCACATGGATAGCGGTGACCTTGCCGGCGATGGCCGCCTGCACTTCGGTTTCCATCTTCATGGCTTCGGTGATCAGCACCGCTTGACCGGCCTTCACCACGTCGCCCTCCTTGACCAGCACGTCGACGATGTTGCCCGGCATGGTGGTGCTGACATGGCCCGGCGCAGTGGCTTGCTTGCGCTTGCTGCTGCCGCCGCTGACAAATTCATTGAGCGGTTCGAACACGACCTCTTCGGGCATGCCATCGATGGACAGGTAGAAGTGACGCTTGCCTTCGGCCTTGACGCCCACACCGGTGATGTCGACGCGATAGGTCTCACCGTGAACGTCGATGACGAACTCGGTCGGCACGCCTTCGCCGCCCGCCGAGCTCACACTGCCCGCTTCAGGGATTGGCAACAGCACTTCTGGCGTCAGGGTGCCGGCTTCGCGTTCTTCGAGGAACTTGCGCCCGATGTCCGGGAACATGGCGTAGGTCAGTACGTCTTCTTCGGATTTGGCCAGCGCGCCGATTTCGCCGCGCAGCTTGGTCATTTCCGGCTTGAGCAGGTCGGCCGGACGCACGTCGATCACGTCTTCGCTGCCGATGGCCTGGCGACGCAGCTTCTCATTCACCGAACCCGGCGCCTTGCCGTAGCCGCCTTGCAAGTAGAGCTTCACTTCGTTGGTGATGGTCTTGTAGCGCTCACCGGCCAACACGTTGAAAAACGCCTGGGTGCCGACGATCTGCGAGGTCGGGGTTACCAACGGTGGGAAGCCGAGGTCTTCGCGCACTCGCGGGATTTCCGCCAGCACTTCGTTCATCCGGTTCAGCGCGCCCTGCTCTTTCAACTGGTTGGCCAGGTTGGAAATCATCCCACCCGGTACCTGATTGACCTGGACCCGGGTATCCACCGCGGTGAACTCGCTTTCGAACTGGTGGTACTTCTTGCGCACGGCATAGAAATACAGGCCGATTTCCTGGAGCAATTCCAGGTTCAGGCCGGTGTCGAACTCGCTGCCCTTGAGGGCGGCGACCATCGATTCGGTGCCCGGATGGCTGGTGCCCCAGGCGAAGCTGGAGATCGCGGTGTCGATGTGATCGGCGCCGTTCTCGATAGCCTTGAGCTGGCACATTGCGGCCAGGCCGGCGGTGTCATGGGAGTGGATGAACACCGGCAAGGATTGCTCGGCCTTCAGCGCTTTCACCAGCTCGCCAGTGGCGTACGGGGTCAGCAGGCCGGCCATGTCCTTGATCGCCACCGAGTCGCAACCCATGGATTCCATCTGCTTGGCTTGGGCCACGAAGGCTTCAATGGTGTGCACCGGGCTGGTGGTGTAGGCGATGGTGCCCTGGGCGTGCTTGCCGGCGGCCTTTACTGCTTCGATGGCAACCCGCAGGTTACGCACGTCGTTCATCGCATCGAAAATACGGAACACATCAATGCCGTTGACCGCAGCCTTGGCCACGAACGCCTTGACCACGTCATCGCTGTAATGGCGATAGCCCAGCAGGTTCTGGCCGCGCAGCAGCATTTGCAGGCGGGTGTTGGGCAGCGCCGCGCGCAGTTGGCGCAGGCGTTCCCACGGGTCTTCCTTCAGGAAGCGCACGCAGGCATCGAACGTCGCGCCGCCCCAGACTTCCAGCGACCAATAGCCGACTTTGTCGAGCTTGTCGCAGATTGGCAGCATGTCTTCGGTGCGCATGCGGGTGGCAAGCAGCGATTGGTGGGCGTCGCGCAGGATTGTGTCGGTTACGTGGATCTTCTTGGACATTGTCATGGTTCCTTACAGGCCTGCGTGGGCGGCAATGGCGGCGGCGATGGCCAGGGCCAGCTCTTCGGGTTTGCGCTTGATCGAGTAGTTGGTCAGTTCAGGGTGGCTTTCAACGAAGCTGGTATTGAATTGGCCGCTGCGGAATTCCGGGTTGCGCAGGATTTCCTGGTAGTACGCGGCGGTGGTCTTCACACCCTGCAGACGCATGTCGTCGAGTGCACGCAAGCCACGGTCCATCGCCTCCTCCCAGGTCAATGCCCAGACCACCAGCTTCAGGCACATCGAGTCGTAGAACGGTGGAATCGTGTAACCGGTGTAGATCGCCGTGTCGGTGCGCACGCCCGGGCCGCCGGGTGCGTAATAACGGGTGATCTTGCCGAAACTCGGCAGGAAATTGTTCTTCGGGTCTTCGGCGTTGATGCGGAACTGCAACGCGAAACCACGGTGCTGGATATCTTCCTGCTTCACCGACAGCGGCAGGCCGGAGGCAATGCGGATTTGCTCGCGAACGATGTCGATGCCAGTGATTTCTTCGGTGATGGTGTGCTCCACCTGCACTCGCGTGTTCATCTCCATGAAGTACACCTCGCCCTCGGCGAGCAGGAACTCCACGGTACCGGCGTTCTCGTAACCCACAGCCTTGGCCGCACGTACCGACAGGTCGCCGATGTATGCACGCTGCTCCGGGGTCAGCTGCGGGCTCGGCGCGATCTCGATCAGCTTCTGGTTACGGCGCTGGATTGAGCAGTCACGCTCGAACAGGTGCACTACGTTGCCGAAGCTGTCGCCAAGGATCTGCGCTTCGATGTGCTTGGGGTTGACGATGCATTTTTCCAGGAACACTTCTGCCGAACCGAACGCCTTGGTGGCTTCGGAAATCACTCGAGGGAAATTCTGTTCGAGTTCTTCGCGGCTGTTGCAGCGACGGATGCCCCGACCGCCACCACCGGAGGTGGCCTTGAGCATGACCGGATAGCCGATACGGTCACCTTCAACCAAGGCTTCTTCGATGCCGGACACATTGCCTTCAGTACCGGGCGTAACCGGTACGCCGGCCTTGATCATGCTGCGGCGAGCTTCGGTCTTGTCGCCCATGCGTCGGATGACTTCCGCCGACGGGCCGATGAATTTGATACCGCGCTCGGCACAGATCTCCGCCAGCTCGGCGTTTTCCGAAAGGAAACCGTAGCCGGGATGCAGCGCATCGCAACCGGTTTCCACCGCCAGGTTCACCAGCTTGCGCGGGTTGAGGTAGCCGGCCAGTGGCTCGGCCCCGACACTGTGGGCCTCATCCGCACGCTTCACATGCAAGGCATGCCGATCGGCGTCGGAGAAAATCGCAACCGAGCGAATGCCCATTTCGGCGCAGGCCCGTACGATGCGTACGGCAATCTCACCACGGTTGGCGATCAGGATCTTTTTTATCACTTGGAGGTTCCCTTGAGCCGGTGGCACCACGACCTGCTGGATCCAGGTCGACGCGTGACCAAATGTTTCAATTCAGTCGCAGGTTCACACTAGCGCTGCCAAGGGATTAACAAAAATGAATAAAAATTGGGTCAGGCATAAGTAAAGACTTATAGTCTTAGCACCCATCTGCCGCCAGAGCTCTAACAAAATGCGTAAGTCATTGATGCGTATGACATTGCGTCAAATGCAGGTCTTCAATGAGGTGTGCGATTTACGTTCCTACAGCCGCGCCGCCGAGGAAATGTCCCTCACCCAACCGGCCGTCAGCCTACAGATTCGGCAGCTCGAAGAACTGATCGGCCAGCCGTTATTCGATTATGTCGGCAAAAAACTCTACATGACCGAGGCGGCGCAAGCCCTTCAGCGCGCCAGCCGTGACATCTTCGGGCGTCTGGAAAACCTCGATATGCAACTGTCCGACATGCAGGGCTCGCTGCAGGGACAACTGAAACTGGCAGTGGAATCCAGCGCCAAATACTTCGTGCCGCACTTGTTCGCGGCGTTCAAGCGCCAGCACCCGGAAGTCAACTTGCAACTGACCGTGGTCAATCGCGGCCAGGTCATCCGCCGACTCTCCGACAACCGTGACGATCTGGTGATCATGTCGATGGTGCCGCAGGACATGGGGCTGGAGTTTCTGCCGTTTCTCAACAATCCGATTGTGGCCGTAGCGCGTCCGGATCACCCATTGGCGCACATGGGGCGGTTGCGCTTGCAAGACCTCGAGCCGTATACGCTGCTGATCCGCGAACCGGGTTCGGGCACGCGACTGGCTTGCGAGGACTACTTCAAGGAAAAACGCGTGCACTTCACCCAGACCCAGGAAGTGGCGTCCGCTGAAGCTCAGCGTGAATGCGTGCTCGCGGGTCTGGGCCTGGCGTTGTTGACGCGCCACGCCCTGAACCTGGAGCTGGCGACCGGCGGCCTGGTCGAGCTGCCGGTCGAAGAGTTGCCACTGCTGCGCAGCTGGTGTCTGGTGCAGGCCAAGGCCAAACGGCTGTCACCGGTTGCGCACGCCTTCCTGGCGTTTATCCGCAGCGAGCGAGCGCAGATTACTGCGTTGGTTGAGCGTTTCGACGGGAAGTTGCGGGCGCTGCCTGCCAATGAGTGATCTCGGGAAAATCGCCGATTTCGGCCTGAAGCTGGCGAAGTTCGAAGCGATCTTCAATCGCGCGGCGGAATTCCATGCGGCGCTGATCTTCCTGCTGACGACGGGTTTTCGCGGCGCTGTTGCGTTCTTCGTAGGGCTGAGCCATTTCGAGTCTCCCAGGGCGAGTACGGGAGTTTCACGATAGGCGTGAGGGATGACGGTTTGATGAAAGTCTCCGTCATAAAGCAAAAGATCGCAGCCTTCGGCAGCTCCTACAGGAGAACGCATTCCAAATGTAGGAGCTGCCGAAGGCTGCGATCTTTTTGCTCTTAATCATCCAGGGCTTTTACGGCCTTGGGCGACAACCGCAAGCTGCGCAGACTGCGCTTCACGCTCTTCAGGTGATTGACCAGGCTCGGCCCGCGGGCCATCGCCACGCCCATCGCCAGTACGTCGATCACAACGAGATGGGCGATGCGCGAGGTCAGCGGCGTATAGATTTCCGTGTCTTCGTGCACATCGATCGCCAGGTTCACGGTCGACAATTCCGCCAACGGTGTCTGGCTCGGGCACAGGGTAATCAGCGACGCCCCGCTCTCGCGCACCAGATTGGCAGTGATCAGCAAATCCTTGGAACGCCCCGACTGGGAAATGCAGATCGCCACGTCGGTCGGCTTCAAGGTGACGGCCGACATCGCCTGCATGTGCGGGTCGGAATACGCCGCCGCGGTCAGCAGCAAGCGGAAGAACTTGTGCTGCGCATCCGCCGCCACCGCGCCCGAAGCACCGAAACCGTAGAACTCGACACGCTGCGCCTGCGACATCAGCGTCACGGCACGTTGCAACTCCACCGGATCGAGCTTCTCGCGCACCTCCATCAAGGTGTGCAACGTGGTGTCGAAAATCTTCAGGCTGTAATCGGCGACGGAGTCGTCTTCATGGATCGCGAACTGACCGAAGCTGGCACCGGCGGCCAGGCTCTGCGCCAGTTTGAGTTTGAGATCCTGAAAGCCGGAACAGCCGATCGCGCGGCAGAAGCGCACGATGGTCGGCTCGCTGATGCCGACGCTGTGAGCCAGGTCGGCCATGGAACTGTGCATCACTGCCGCAGGGTCAAGCAGCACGTGGTCGGCGACCTTGAGCTCCGACTTGCGTAACAGGTGACGTGACTGGGCGATGTGTTGCAGCAGATTCAAGGGGCTGGACTCTTCTTATGGGCAAGGATGTAGCACGCTTGTAGTTATACTACATGAATGGGCATTTTGCCTGCTCAATGCGTAACTCAATGTCCCCGAATCAGGCACGATGAGGTCATGTAGCCCCTAGCGCGGATTTTCCTGATCGCGCAAAAGCCCGGCCAGACGCGCAGCCTCGACCGGCCTGCTGATCAAATAGCCCTGCACTTCATCGCAGCGCTCGGCACGCAGAAATTCCAGTTGATCCTGATGCTCGACGCCTTCGGCCACCACTTTCAGCGACAGTCCATGGGCCATGGCGATGATCGCGCGAGTGATTGCCGCATCCGCGCCGCCCTCGCTCAGACCGCGAATGAATGCCTGATCGATCTTCACGTAATCCACCGGGATGCGCTTGAGGTAACTCAACGATGAGTAACCGGTACCGAAGTCATCGATCGCCAGTTTCACCCCCAGATCGCGCAGTTGCTGGAACGTCGCGATGATGTGTTCGACGCTGTCGAGCAAATGGCTTTCGGTCAGCTCCAGCTCCAGGTAATGCGGCGCCAGCCCGGTTTCTTCCAGCACTTGGCGCACCAGGCTGACCAGCTTGCCCTGACGCAACTGATGCACCGACAGGTTCACCGACACGCGGATCGGCGCCAAACCCTGGCGCTGCCATTCGCAGGCTTGCCAGCACGCCTGACGCAAGACGAATTCGCCAATCGCACCGATCAAACCGGCTTCCTCGGCCAGCCCGATGAAATCCGCCGGAGGCACCTGTCCCATGCTGGGATGGTCCCAGCGCACCAGCGCTTCAACCGCGTTCAGGCGACCGCTCTGCAGACACAGTTTCGGTTGGTAGAACACCGTCAGTTGTCGCTCTTCAATGGCGCGGCGCAAGTGGTTTTCCAGCTGCAAGCGCTCAAGGGTGCTGGCCTGCAGGCTGTCGGTGAAGAACTGGAAATTGTTGCCACCCAGATGCTTGGCATGCTGCATGGCCATGTTCGACTGGCTGACGAGCGCGGAGATTTCCCGCGCGTTGTCCGGCAACAGGCTGATGCCCATCGAGGCGCTGACCACCAGTTCATGTCCGTCGACGCTCAGCGGCAAACGCAGCTTGCCCGATAACCGCGTGGCAACCCGTGCCAGGCTTGAGAGATTGCCGTAGGCATCGAACAGCACGGCGAACTCGTCACCGGACAAGCGCGCAATGGTGTCGGCCTCGGGCAAGGCATTGACCAGCCGCCGCGCCATCTTCTGCAGCAACTGATCGGCGACTTCATGGCCGAGGCTGTCATTGAGCAGTTTGAAGCGATCCAGATTGATGTGCAGCAACGCCAGACTGCGGCGCCCGCCCTGCCGAATCCGCTGATGAGCTTCATGCAGGCGTTCGCGAAACAACGAACGATTGGCCAGACCGGTGAGTTCGTCGTAATGGGTCAGATAGCGCATGCGCTCCTCGGACTCGCGCCGCGCCGAGAGATCGGCGAAGAAGCCGACGATATGGCTGAGGTTGCCGCGACTGTCGCGCACGGCATTGAGTTGCAGCCACTGCGGATACAACTCGCCGTTCTTGCGGGTTTCCACCAGTTCGCCCTGCCAGCTGCCGTGCTGCGCCAGTGCGTGACGGATCGCGAGGTAGTGACGGCGGGCATCGCGACTGCACGGCAACTCGACGACGTTGCGCCCGAGCATGTCGTCGATCTCGTAACCGGTGACGCGGCTGAACGCCTGATTGATCGCGATCAGCGCGTAGTCAGGGTCGAGAATCACGATGCCTTCGCTGGCCGCTTCGAACACCGTCGCCGCCAGCCGCTGTTGTTCTTCGAGACGTTTGCTGGCGCTGATATCGCGGCGGGTACCGACCATGCGGATCACCCGGCCGCTGGCGCTGCGTTCCACGGCACGGCCACGGTCTTCGATCCACACCCAATGGCCGTCGCCATGGCGCAGACGGTACTCCACCTGATAATCCTCAGTGTGCCCCTTCAGGTGCTCGACCAGCGCGAACTTGAGTGACGGTACGTCTTCGGGATGCAGCCGCGGTTTGAGGTCGCGCAGCAGCGCCGTGACGTATTCCGGGGCGAGGCCGAACAATTCCTGAATCTGTGTGTGGTGAACTTCGTCGGTCTGCAGGTTCCAGTCCCACAGCCCGAGCTCACTGGCCTTGAGCGCCAGCGCCAGGCGCGCTTCGCTTTTGCTCAAGGCCTGATTGGCCGCATCCAGTTCGCGGCTGCGCTGGGCCACGCGATCTTCGAGATCAACCTGCGCTTCACGCAACCGGGCTTCGGCACAGCGGCGCTGTTCGATCTCCCTGGCCAGTTCATGGTTGAGCTGTTCGCTGCGCGTCTGTGCTTGCTGAAGATGCTCGATCAGGTGCTGATTCTGGAAACGCCGGAGCAGTCCACGATCGATCAGCCGATTGACCTGCCACGCCACCACGCTCAGCGATCCGAGCAGAATCAAGCCAAGCCAGCCCCAACCCCGCGCCTGATCGTCACCGCCCCAGAACAGGTAGCCGATCGCCGGCAGCAGGCACGGCAAGGTAAACGACAGGAATGCCGGCAGGCTCACGGCGTAGGCGACGCTGGCGGACAGGGTTGCCGCGCCGATCAGGCCGAACACCCAGGCTTGCTCAATGAAGTTGTCGGCGGGCACCAGGGCAATACCGGCACCGGCCAGGGTCAGGCCAGTCATGGTCGAACCGAGCAGGAACATGCGGAACCAGATGGGTTGGGCCTGGCGATCGGGAATCGCCGAATCGAACGCGGCCACCTGGATCACCCGCAACGCGACCAGCGACAGCAGCCACACCAGCCAGACGCTGACCACGAAGTAGCGTTGCGGGCTCCAGAGCAGAGCGGCGCAGACCAGACCGTTGATCAGCATGAACAGGGTGGGCAACAGCGAGCCCTGATACAGCAGACGCGTGCGCTCCACCGCCATTTCGACGGCATAGTGCTTGCGGATCACCCGGGGTTCCACGGAGGGGCCCGACAGTTCGGCGCGGAGGGTCATGGGCAACGTTCTTGTTCTTCTTATAGGAGGGCGTGCGCCCGAAACGTGGACGGAGCATACACAAGCCGATCCGGTTGCCAAACTGCTGCAGATCACAATGGCGGCGAAATTTTCCGCCGCCCGGGCACGACTCAAAGCCCTCAGGCAAGACGGGCCGAAGCCTGCAGCCAGTGACCGACCGGTCGTCATCGGCAGCACTTTCATCGGCTAATGCAACGTGCGGTTTGCCCGGGCCTGCGGCGCACCCTAGAATGCCCCGATGCGCGATGATCTCTCCCTTCTGCTGAACTCCCTCAACGATGCCCAACGCCAGGCCGTAGCGGCCCCCGTTGGCCGTCAGTTGGTCCTGGCCGGCGCCGGTTCCGGTAAAACCCGAGTGCTGGTGCACCGTATCGCCTGGTTGATCCAGGTCGAAAACGCCTCGCCCCACTCCATCCTGTCGGTGACTTTCACCAACAAGGCCGCTGCCGAGATGCGTCATCGCATCGAGCAGTTGCTGGGCATCAACCCGGCCGGCATGTGGGTCGGCACCTTCCACGGCCTCGCGCACCGCTTGTTGCGGGCGCACTGGCAGGAAGCGGGCCTGAGCCAGACCTTCCAGATTCTCGACAGCGATGACCAGCAACGCCTGGTCAAGCGGGTGATCCGCGAACTGGGGCTGGACGAGCAACGCTGGCCGGCGCGCCAGGCGCAGTGGTTCATCAACGGGCAGAAAGACGAAGGTCTGCGTCCGCAACACATTCAGGCCAGCGGCGACCTGTTCCTGGCCACCATGCGCGGCATCTACGAGGCCTACGAGGCAGCATGCCTGCGTGCCGGCGTGATCGATTTCTCCGAACTGCTGCTGCGCGCCCTCGACCTGTGGCGCGATCACCCCGGCCTGTTGGCGCACTATCAGAAGCGATTCCGGCACATTCTGGTCGACGAATTCCAGGACACCAACGCCGTGCAGTACGCATGGTTGCGCCTGCTCGGCAAGGGCGGCGACAGCCTGATGGTGGTGGGTGACGACGACCAGTCGATTTATGGCTGGCGTGGAGCGAAGATCGAAAACATCCATCAGTATTCCTCTGACTTCCCGGACTCGGAGACGATTCGTCTGGAGCAGAACTACCGCTCCACCGCTGGCATCCTCAAAGCCGCGAATGCGTTGATCGCCAACAACACCGGGCGTCTGGGCAAAGAGCTGTGGACTGACGGTGGCGACGGCGAAGCGATCAATCTGTACGCCGCGTTCAACGAACACGACGAAGCGCGCTATGTGGTCGAAACCATCGAAAGCGCCCTGAAAACCGGCCTGGCGCGCAGCGATATCGCGATTCTGTACCGCTCCAACGCCCAGTCGCGGGTTTTGGAAGAAGCCCTGCTGCGCGAACGTATTCCGTACCGCATCTATGGCGGTCAGCGCTTCTTCGAACGTGCGGAAATCAAGAACGCCATGGCTTACCTGCGCTTGCTTGAAGGTCGCGGCAACGACGCGGCACTGGAGCGGGTGATCAATGTGCCGGCCCGCGGCATCGGTGAGAAAACCGTCGAAGCGATCCGTGAGCACGCCCGTCACAGCGATGTGTCGATGTGGGAAGCGATGCGCCAATTGGTGGCCAACAAAGGCCTGACCGGTCGTGCCGCGAGTGCACTTGGCGCGTTTATCGAACTGATCGAAAACCTCGCCGCCAAGTGCGCCGAGATGCCGCTGCACCTGATGACCCAAACCGTCATCGAGCAATCCGGCCTGATCGCTTATCACGAGGCGGAGAAAGGCGAAAAAGGCCAGGCCCGGGTGGAAAACCTTGAGGAACTGGTCAGCGCCGCACGCAATTTCGAGAACACCGAGGACGACGAAGAGCTGACGCCACTGGCGGCGTTCCTTGGCCATGCTTCGCTGGAGGCCGGTGACACCCAGGCCGACGAGCACGAAGACAGCGTGCAACTGATGACTCTGCACAGCGCCAAAGGTCTGGAATTCCCCTACGTGTTCCTCGTGGGCATGGAAGAAGGCCTGTTCCCGCACAAGATGAGCCTGGAAGAGCCGGGGCGTCTTGAGGAAGAACGGCGCCTGGCCTACGTCGGCATCACTCGGGCGATGCAGAATCTGGTGATGACCTACGCCGAGACCCGTCGCCTGTACGGCAGCGAAACCTACAACAAGGTCTCGCGTTTCGTACGCGAAGTGCCGAAGGGTCTGATTCAGGAAGTGCGCTTGTCCAACAGCGTCAGCCGACCGTTCGGCGGCAACCAGTCGATGAGCGGCAGCAGCCTGTTCAGCGGCAGCGAAATTCCGGAAACCGGTTTCGTGCTGGGCCAGGCCGTGCGTCATTCGATCTTCGGCGAAGGGGTGATCCTCAACTTCGAAGGTTCCGGCGCCCAGGCGCGGGTGCAGGTGAACTTCAGCGAAGGCAGCAAGTGGCTGATGCTCGGCTATGCCAAGCTGGAAGCCATTTGACGCCGGTTTCGCTTTTCTGTGGGAGCGAGCCTGCCCGCGAATGAAGTCACCGCGGTTGATCTGATATACCGCGGTACAGCTTTCGCGAGCAGGCTCCCTCCCACAGGTTGTCCGGCGCACCGAACACAATCCCTCTGAACCTATCGCCTTTTCCTACAGACAAAAGTACATCGGCCGATTGCCTTGCCAAGCTGAACGCGACCTGTCAGGCAAAAGCCCGAAACACTCTCTTGCTAGCCAGTAACACTTCAGCTGTGCAACATGGCGCGCGTGTCTCCACAAAACGGGAATACCCTTTATGAAACGTTTTCTTAGCATCGCCATGGCGTTGTGCATCGGCCTGACGATGAGCCTCGACGCCAATGCCAAGCGCTTTGGTGGTGGCAAGAGCGCCGGCGCTGCGCCGACGCACCAGACCAGCCAGATGGCTCCTTCTTCTCCAGGCGTGGGCGGCGCAGCAGCGACCGCTGGCGCTGCCGGTGCTGCTGGCGCCGCGGCCAAGGCCGGCGGTGCATCGCGCTGGCTCGGCCCACTGGCGGGTATCGCCGCCGGTGGCCTGCTTGCGTCGATGTTCATGGGCGACGGCTTCCAGGGCATGCAGATCTTCGACATCCTGATCATGGCCCTGATCGCGTTCGTGATCTTCCGCTTCATCGCCGCCCGTCGTCGCAAGCAGCAGGAGCAATTCGCTCCGGCCGGCGCGCCGATGCAGCGTGAAGTGTTCGAGCAGAAGCCTGCCGCCATGGGTTCGATCTTCGGTGGTTCGGCGGCTCCAGCTGCCGCCCGTCCGGTGATCAACGCACCAGCCTGGTTCAACGAACAGCGCTTCCTGGAAGCCGCACGCAGCCACTTCCAGTCGCTGCAGCAGCACTGGGACGCCAATGAAATGGACAAGATCGCTGAGTTCGTGACTCCGCAAATGCTCGACTTCCTCAAGCGTGAGCGTGCCGATCTGGGCGACGGCTTCCAGTCGACCTACATCGACAACCTGCAGGTGCAACTGGATGGCGTTGACGATCGTGCCGACAAGACCATTGCCACCCTGACCTTCACCGGCGTGTCGAAAACCTCGCGTTTCGACCAGGGCGAAGTGTTCAGCGAGAGCTGGAACATGGAGCGTCCGCAGGGCGACAACCAGCCTTGGCTGGTCGCCGGTATCCGCCAGAACGGCTGAATCCGTCCTGCGCTTCACTTGCGGTAACAGAACCCCGGCCTCGGCCGGGGTTTTTCATTTCACGGTTGCATCTATGGCGCGCTACTGTATAAACCGGCCCATATGAACCGCGCCATTCAAGCAAGAGGATCCCGGACGTGGAAGAAATCATCGAACAACTGCGCGAAGCCAACGAACCGGTACCGGTTCCCCTGGAGTTGCCTGACGAAGATCTGCTGGTCGAAATCGAAGAACAACTGTTCATCGATATCCCGTTTGTCTTCAAAGAGTTTCTGCTGACCGTCAGCGATGTGGTTTACGGCAGCCTCGAACCGGTAACCGTTACCGATCCCCAGTCCCATACCTACTTGCCTGAAGTGGCCGCCAACGCCTGGGATGTGGGTGTCGATCGCAGCCTGATTCCGATCTGCCAGGATGGTGATGACTACTACTGCGTCGAAGAAGACGGCACCGTGGTGTTGTGGCAGGCCGAAGAAGAGCTGATTGCCGAAGAAACCTGGGAATCGGTGTGGCACTGGGCGCGGGACGTCTGGCTGGAAAGCTGATCCGCCAGGCTCCCTGGCCGGTCAGTGCCCCGAAGACTCCTTGTGGTTGTCGAGGGTTTCCAGCAAGGCCACCTGCATGCGCGTATGCACACGGATAAACCAGCGCCAGAGCAGCGCCGCCACGGCGGCCGCGACTACGGCGATCAGTACCAGCAACTTGTTGGTTGGCAGAATACTGGCCGACAAGGCTGACAACAGCAGGAAAATCACCAGCAGCGAGAGAATCGGGATCACCTCGGCGATCACCCGACGCACTCGCTGCGTATGACGCCCGGCCATCTCCGGCTTTACGCCCATCTCGGCCAGCAGCATCGACAGCGCCTTGAGCTTGCGATAAGCGGCAATCAGAAACGCTAGCGAGACCAACAGCGCACCGCCCCAGATCAGTGCCTTCTGCCAGCTCGGATCACTGATCCAGTCCTGCAGCCACAGCGACATGCGCTCGGCGAAATACGCCCCGGCGAAGAAGATCGCAATCACCAGCGCCAGATTGACCCCGACCTGCAACAGAATCCGCCGGATCATCGACGCCAGCATCGCCCCCTCGCCTTGCGGCTGAATGCTGCGCAACCACTCCCCATACATGCCGAGCACACGGCCCAGACGCTTGGGCACGGCCGCTGACAGCTTGATCGACAGCGGATCTGCCGCGCGAATCAGATAAGGCGTGAGCAGCGTGGTGATCACTGATACGGCTACGGCCACCGGATAGAGGAAGTTACTGGTCACCTGCAAGGTCATGCCCAGAGCGGCGATGATGAAGGAAAATTCGCCGATCTGTGACAGACCCATGCCGACTCGCAGTGAGGTTCGTCCATCGTTGCCGGCGATAAACGCACCGAGGCCGCAGGAGAACATCTTGCCGAGCACCACTGCGACGGTGATCACCGCGATCGGCCAGGCATATTCGATGAGAATCAGCGGATCAAGCATCAGCCCGATGGCGACAAAAAAGATCGCGCTGAACAAATCGCGAACCGGCTCGACCAGCCGCTCGATCTTCAGCAATTGCCGCGACTCGGCCATGATCGCACCGATCAGGAACGCGCCGAGCACCATGCTGTATTCGAGCTTGACCACCAGCAGACAGAAGCCGAAACACAGGCCAAGCACGGTAATCAGCAGCATCTCGTTACTTTCGAATTTGGCGACATAGGCCAACAGGCGTGGCACCAACAAAATGCCGATGACCAGCGCGACGATCATGAACAACGATAGTTTGCCGACCGTTGAGAACACTTCCCCCGAACTCACTGTGCCGCTGACGGCGATGCTCGACAGCAGCGCAATGATGCCAATGCCGAGGATGTCTTCGACAATCAGGACGCCGAAGATCAACTGGGCGAAGCGCTCGTTTTTCATCTTCAGATCATTCAGCGCTTTGACGATGATGGTGGTTGAAGAAATGGCCAGGATCGCGCCGAGGAACAACGAATCCATGGTGTTCCAGTCGAACCAGCGGCCGATTTCGTAGCCGATCCAGATCATCAGGATGATTTCGAGGAACGCCGCAATAAATGCCGTGGCACCGACCTTGAACAGCTTGCGCAGGCTGAATTCCAGACCGAGACAGAACATCAGGAAGATCACCCCCAGCTCGGCGAGGGTCTTGATGGTTTCTTCGTCGTGGATCAGGCCGAACGGTGGGGTGTGCGGGCCAATGATGAAGCCGGCGACGATATAGCCGAGCACAACCGGTTGCTTGAAACGGTGGAACAGCACAGTCACCACACCTGCAACCAACATGATCACGGCCAGATCCTGAATAAAACTGATGGCATGCATGGTGTGGGCTCCTTGATGACGAACTCGGGGACAGACGTCAGAAAAGTCTGCTTGAGTAGGGTAAAAATCCGCTTCTGGTGTGGGAAACGCCCTTGGGCAGGGCTTTTGCAGGTTAACACCGCGACTTCTTTCTGGAGGACGGTGCAATATATGGAAACAGATCGATATCAGCGTGACGGCGGCCCGTTGCACGGCGTCCCGATAACGGTGCTTTTTGAAAAGCGACCAGGCGCTCGCAGAGGCGCTTCCAGCAATCAGCCTTGATCCGTGAGAACGTTATGGAACCCGGAAACGCCCAGCTGTCGATGACGGTACTGATGACCCCCGACATGGCCAATTTCTCTGGCAATGTCCACGGCGGCACCCTGCTCAAATACCTCGACGAAGTCGCCTACGCCTGCGCCAGCCGCTATGCCGGCCGTTACGTGGTGACGCTGTCGGTGGATCAGGTGATTTTCCGCGAACCGATTCATGTCGGCGAACTGGTGACCTTTCTGGCCTCGGTCAACTACACCGGCAACACGTCGATGGAAGTCGGCATCAAAGTGGTGACCGAAAACATCCGCGAACGCTCGGTGCGCCACACCAATAGCTGTTTCTTCACCATGGTCGCGGTGGATGACCAGCGCAAGCCAGCCGCGGTGCCGCCGCTGCAACCGCAGAACAGCGAAGACAAGCGCCGCTTCATGCAGGCGCAACAGCGCCGGCAGATTCGGCAGGAGCTGGAGAAACGTTATCAGGAGATCAAGGGCGACGCCTGAGACAAAAAGCAAAAGATCGCAGCCTTCGGCAGCTCCTACATTATGGAATGCAAACCCATGTAGGAGCTGCCGAAGGCTGCGATCTTTTTTGAACGACGACGAGATTACAGACTGATCGCTGTAGCCTCGAATTTCACCCGCGGATGGGCAATCCGGTCCTGTGCCCGCACCAGTTGCAGCTCATAACTGGCGCACGCCTGTGTTTCCAGCAACACCTCATGCACCGCAGCTGCGGTGAATTCGAACGCCGTCAGCAGGTTGTCGCCAAGCAGCACCCGCGCCAGGAACAGGCCGGACGTCAAATCGCCCACACCCACCGGCTGACGCGGAAACGCCAGCAATGGTCGGCGCAGATGCCAACTGCCCTCGGCTGTCACCAGCAGCATCTCGAAACCATCCACCGGTTTGCCCGGGTAATCCAGATGCTTGACCAGCACCGCTTTCGGCCCGCGCGCCAGCAGCGCCCGCGCCATCGCCAGGCAATCGAACAGCGACTGCGGCTTGCGCCCGGAAAAACTGTCCAGCTCCAGTTGATTCGGGCACATGATGTCCGCCACGGCCGCCGCTTCCTCAAGGAGGAAGTCGCTGACCTCGGTGGGCACGCTGCAGCCCTTCTCCGGATGGCCCATGACCGGATCACACAGATAGAGCATCTTCGGATTGACCGCTTTGATCCGCGCCACACCGCTGAGAATCGCCCGTCCCTGCGCGGCGCTGCCGAGGTAGCCGGACAGCACCGCGTCGCAGTTGCCCAGTTCGCCAATCGCGGCGATGCCTTCGATCAACGCGGGAATCTGCTGCGGTGGCAGCACTTCACCGGCCCACTGACCATACTGGGTGTGGTTGGAAAACTGCACGGTGTTGAGCGGCCAGACATTGACCCCGACGCGCTGCATCGGAAAAACCGCAGCGCTGTTGCCGGCGTGGCCAAACACCACGTGGGACTGGATGGCGAGCAGATGGGGCGTACGTTTCATTCGGGTCATTCCGTAAAACGATTGAAATTCAAGCCGCGCAGTATGCGACGAAACGCAGCCTGTACGACAGACCGGCGACGCAGTTAAGCTGACGGCAACTTTTGGAGTTCGATGTTGATGCTGACCCTGGAAAACATCTTCGTGCTAATGCTGTTCGCTGCCGCAGGAGCCTGGCTATGGCACAACCACGGCTTGCGCGAGCGCGCGCTGGAGCGGGTCAAACAGCATTGCATCAACGTCGGCGTCGAGTTGCTGGACGGTAACGTCGCGTTGAAAAAGATCGGCTTGATCAAGGATGCCAGCGGCCGCCGCCGACTGGCGCGGGTATACAACTTCGAGTTCACCGTGACCGGCGAAACCCGGCACAACGGCACTGTCACCCAGTTCGGCGCGCACAGTGCGCAGATTGAACTGGCGCCCTACCCGGCGCCGTTTGATGACACGCCCCCTGTGGTTGAAGTGCACAAGCCGCGCGCGGAGGTCATCGAATTGAGCCAGTGGCGGCAAGAACATACGAAGTGGAAGCCTTGAGCTGATTCACTGCATTCGGCATCGAGCCAAACCTGACTGTAGCTGACCGGTGTCTTGCGGCTTGGCGAAGATCAGTTCGATCCGCGAGTCTTTTCGCCATTCGCTGGCCTGCCAACTCAGCTCGGCATTGTCCAGCGCATTGGCCGACACCCAGCCATCAGCGCTGTGAACAACCAGTTTGGCCCGCTTCCAGTCGAGACCGGCCAGCCAGTCGGCGATGGTTTCTTGCTCGAATCTCTGTCCTGGATGCCAGCGCCAACCGATACTCCAGCCGCCCTCCTGTACCTGACTCAGGCAGATCGGCACTCCCGGATCACTCCAGATCGCAGGCATCTGCGTCAGTTCTTTGGGCAGAGCCAATTTATCCACCCCCTCATTTGCCTGCGCTGTCAGCCCCGGTAATTGCTGCAAAGACAGCTGTGCTTGCTGCGTCCAGATCAGCCTGACGGCCGGCAACTGACTGGCGATTTTCTGCCGAGCCGCTTCATCAAGGTTTTCAGCCTTGTTCAGCAACAACAAACCCGCGCTGGCCAACGCTTGCTGTTGAGCATCCGGCAAGGCTTTCCCTGCGTACAGCGCTTGAGCATCCAAGACCAGAATACATGGCTGAACCGCCAGCACGCCCAGCCACGGCGTCTCGTTCAATTGCTTGAGGAGCTGCGCCGGGTGACCCAGTCCGGAAGGCTCGATAAACAGTCGATCCGGCCTGGCTTTGCGCAGTAATCGCCCGAGGCCGATCTGGAACGGCGCACCATTGACGCAACACAGGCAGCCCCCGGCTACCTCGCCCAGTGCGATACCATCCGCGTCGTGAGTCAGCAGCGCAGCGTCCAGACCGATCTGGCCGAATTCGTTGATCAGCACCGCCCAGCGCTCGGCCGGGGGCCGTTGCGCCATCAACTGGCGGATCAGGCTGGTCTTGCCGGCGCCCAACGGGCCGGCGATGACGTGGGTCGGAATGTTCTGCAACATGGCGAGTAATTTTCTGCGGACGGTTATTGAGGGGACAAAGATGCGCTGTATGGGATGGTCGTTGCTGTGGGCGCTGCTGTCGAGCGAAGCCTGGGCTCAGGCCTGTGTGGTGCACACTCAGGGCGAACGGCTCGACGTCAAAGTCTGTCAGCAGAACCGCACGATCCCGCAGAAACTGTTCAACGATGGCTTTTGTCAACCGACGCTGGCCGGGCAGAAGGTCGAGGTGCAATACGTCGACCGTTGCCCGAGCGGGGCTTTCGGCGTGTGCAACAACGCGCAAGTGGCGAACATGCCTTATCGCCAGGATATCCACTATTACGGCGTGGCCACTGATGCGGCGTATCTCAAGCCGTACTGCGAAAGCCAGAGCCAGGGTGCTTGGCTCAAACCCTGAGTATCAACCGAGCCAGTCGAGAGTCAGCAGCAGACGGCGCTCACCGGGTGCCGGCTGCGGCGAACGATGGATCAGTCCGAAGCCTTCATTGCCGTGCCATTTCTCTCCTTTAAACAGAGCGACGTCACCGCTGTCGAGCTGGCGAATGGACAGTGGGTCTTGCGGTTCAGCATTGGCCTGGCCAAGTTGCGCGCGATCCATCGCCCCCTCCTCGAGCCATTGACTGCCGACGCCGGCATAGGTGGTAATCAGCCGTACGGGCACATGATCGACATGGAAACGCGGACACATGGCCTTGTCCAGCACGCGCAAACGCACACCGATACGCCGCGCGCCGAGCAGGCAGGCAAAAGCACTGATCAACCATTTCAGGTCGGCCATGAAACCTTCGCAACCCTCCAGATCACGGAGCCCGGACGCGAAGCCGGCGAGATCCGGCTCGGCGTCTTCGTCGGGCAGTTCCAGGCAAAGCGACTCCGCCAAGGGTTCTTTGAGTGACAATACCAACCGAGCGAAGTCGGCGATATGCAACGGTAGCTGGCGCTGCCAGACGGCGAGATTGGTCTGGTCATCAAGGATTCGCGTCAGTGTCTCAGGCGTCTGGCCCTGGTACTGATGACGAATACCGGTGTGCACGGGTTCGAGCACCAGCATCAGGCGACCTCATCGTGCCAAGGGCCGAATGGGTCGGGCAGCACTTGCCAGCCTTCTACACCCATTGCCATCTCTTCATCGGTCAGCAGACAGGCATCCAGTTCGGCGGCGAGCTGTAGGAAATCGATGTTCTGACCAATGAAAACCAACTCCTGGCGGCAGTCTCCTACGCTCGGCGTCCAGTTTTCCATGATCGCCTGGACGCTTTGCTGATCTTGCGGCCACTGGTTCTTTGCCACGAAACGCCACCAACGACCGGCAAAGCCATGACGCATCAGCCCGCCGGCCTGTGACCAGCTGCCAGCATCAGTGGGCTTGCTGGCCAGCCAGAAGAAGCCCTTGGAGCGCAGCAATTTGCCGTTCACCCATGGTCTGTCGATGAAACTGAAGAAGCGTTGCGGGTGAAACGGTCGGCGTGCGCGGTAAGCCGTAGAGGCGATGCCGTATTCCTCGGTCTCCGGCAGGTGCTCGCCGCGCAATTGCTGGAGCCAGCCCGGGGCTTGCGCAGCTTTTTCGAAATCAAAACGGCCGGTGTTGAGGATTTTCTCCAGCGCCACCTCGCCCATCACCATGGGAAAGATTTCGGCTTGGGCATTGAGACGCTTGAGAATCGCGGTCAGCTCTTCGCGTTCGCGCTGACTGATGAGGTCGATCTTGCTGATGAGCAGGACGTCGGCGAACTCGATTTGCTCGATCAACAGATCGGTGATGGAACGCTCGTCGTCTTCGCCGAGGGTTTCGTCGCGAGAGGCGAGGCTTTCGGCGGCCTGATAATCGAGGAGGAAGTTGACCCCATCGACGACGGTAACCATGGTGTCGAGGCGAGCAATGTCGGCGAGACTCTGCCCTTGGTCATCGCGAAACGTGAAGGTCTCGGCCACCGGCAGTGGTTCGGAAATGCCAGTGGATTCGATCAGCAAGTAATCGAAGCGGCCATCGCGGGCAAGCTTGCTGACTTCTTCGAGCAAATCTTCGCGTAACGTACAGCAGATGCAACCGTTGCTCATTTCGATCAGCTTTTCTTCAGCGCGGTTCAGGCTGACATCACGCTGGACTTCACTAGCATCAATGTTGATCTCGCTCATATCGTTGACGATCACAGCTACCCGAAGGCCCTTTCGATTACGTAGTACGTAATTCAAAAGCGTACTCTTTCCTGCACCGAGAAATCCTGAAAGTACGGTAACGGGCAACTTGGCTGACATTGGATAATCCTCTAAACGGCCGCCGATTTGCGCTTTTTACTGCGCATCGCGTATCTGCGCTGCGAATGCAGACGCGTTGAATCGGACAGCTCAGGCTGGCCTGCCGCGTATGTTATAGTATAACGGACAGAATTAACCAGTCCCCGCGCCCTTTTAAACAGTGGCGCGCTAACTCACCCTTTTGCGGAAATCGAGATGATACGTTCGCTGAGATACTTGCTGTTGAGCCTTAGCCTTTCGTTTGCTGCACCTGTCTTGGCGCAGATGCCAGCCCTGGCTAAATGCACACGCAGCGCTAACCTGCTCGCATGTGAAGACGCCGACGGCAACTCGTACAGCGTGCACAGCGTCGGCGGTACGCTTTATCTGCGAGGTTTCGAAAGGGATAGTCACCGCTATTGGGCTCAAACGAACAGCCGCTTTGGCCAACTGACCTTCTTTACCGGTATCGCATCTGACGGGGAAGCCTGGGTCGGCTACACCCGTCGCGTCGGCTGGACCACCATCAACCGCTTCTCCAGCTCGGGTGGCAGCAGTGGCAAATTCACGTGCAGCCGGATTAACGGCTGTTAAAAAATACGCTCTGCGTCGGTAGCGCAGAGCTGCAAATGTTTCACGTGGAACCTGCAATTCCGAAGGATATGAAAATCAGTTCATGAAAAAGTCATCGTCGATCATATTGTTATAATG
Source organism: Pseudomonas sp. (assembly GCF_035554175.1). Classification (GTDB taxonomy): domain Bacteria; phylum Pseudomonadota; class Gammaproteobacteria; order Pseudomonadales; family Pseudomonadaceae; genus Aquipseudomonas. The sequence continues at coordinate 30,172 of NZ_DATMIV010000013.1, forward strand.
TAACATTAATTCAGATCAACATGACCACGGTCCCGAACATGAATTCTCTGACTCTTCCGGATATCGCCACACAGTCTACCCGCCAGGCATTGCCACTCGACTGGGTGGGTATGCGCGGAATAGCCATGCCAATTTTGCTGGAAGGCCAACGCATCAACGCCAAGCTGGACGCCGGCGTCAGTCTCGACGACGGTGAAGCGCGTGGGATTCATATGTCGCGCCTGTATCTGGCACTTGAGGCATTTGCGGATCAGAGCGTTTGCCCCGCTCTCCTGAATCAGGTGCTGGAGCATTTTTTGGAAAGCCACGAGGGCTTATCTGATTGCGCTTACCTGGCTATCCATACCGAATTTCTACTAAAACGCCCCGCGTTGATCAGCCCCTTGGCCGGCTGGAAATCCTATCCGACGGTCCTTTCAGCCAGCCTGAAAAAGCAGATGTTCCACGTGGAACTCAAAATCGAAGTGCCCTATTCCTCGACTTGCCCCTGCTCGGCCGCTCTGGCGAGACAGTTGATCCAGCAGCAATTCGTCGACGATTTCGCCAATACATCGCTGCAACACGCAGATGTCCTGGCATGGCTTGGCTCGACCCGAGGGATCGTCGCCACGCCCCACAGCCAACGCAGCTACGCACAACTGAGTATCCACCTCGATGATTCATCGATGAGATACCGCTGACCGCGATCATCAATGACGCCGAAGCCGCGCTCGGCACCGCAGTCCAGACCGCGGTAAAACGCCCCGATGAGCAAGCCTTCGCTCTCGCCAACGGGCAGAACCTGATGTTCTGCGAGGATGCCGCCCGTCGACTTAATTTCGCATTACAGCGGACTCCCGGCATCAATCAGTTCCACGTGCGCGTCATCCACGCCGAGAGCCTTCATGCCCATGACGCAGTTGCCGAGAGCCACTGGCAACGGGAGCAAGCATGATTCGTTGCCAATCTCTGACCTGGGGCGCGCCCGGTCAGCCGCTGACGACGCCCCTCACCCTGGAGCTCAAAAACGCGAGTCTGACCGCTGTCATTGGAGCCAACGGTTGCGGAAAGAGCAGCCTGCTGAAAGTCATCGCGGGCCTGCAAAAGCCATTGACTGGAAAAGTCGAAATGGCTGTTCCACGCCACAGCGGCATCTCTTTTCTGCCGCAACAGCAGCATCTCGATCGCCAATTTCCGATCAGCCTGGAAGCGTTGGTCGCAGCCGGTTTTTGGGGACGCCGGCTCTCGGCCCAGTTGCGCGCACAGCGGTTGAGAAGCGCACTGGAAGACTGGCACCTGAGTGGTCTCGAGCAGCGTCCATTGATGGCCCTGTCCGGCGGTGAGTTACAGCGCGCCCTGCTTGCACGATTGAGTCTTGCGGACACTCCCGTCCTCCTGCTCGACGAGCCTCACTCAGCACTCGATGAGCTCGGCCAACAATTGCTTTGGCACCACATTCACGCTTGGCACGCTGAAGGTCGGACACTCGTTGTGGTCTGCCATGACCTCGCCGCCGTACGCCAACACATAGCGCAAACGCTACTGATCAAAAATGGCCAGTGCCTATATGCAACGAGTGCTGAGTTGATCCAGCCGACAGCGCATATGCAGGTAGCCTGATGCTCGCCACCGTCATGCATTTCTGGCAACCGTTCAGCGAGTTTGTGTTCATGCGCCGCGCACTGCTTGGCGGACTGGTGCTGGCATGCAGCACCGCACCATTAGGTGTTTTTTTGATTCTCAGGCGCATGAGTCTGATTGGTGATGCCGTGGCCCACGGTATTCTCCCGGGAGCGGCACTGGGTTTCTGGATTGCCGGTTTGAGCCTTCCGGCACTGACGCTCGGTGGCCTCGGTGCGGGCTTGGGCATGGCCGGGCTTGCCGCGTGGATCACCCGGCGAACGGGTCTGCGTGAGGACGCGAGCCTAGCCGCGATCTATCCGATTTCGCTGGCCAGCGGCGTATTGATTCTGGGCATTGCCGGCAAGCGTCTAGACCTGCTGCATCTGCTGTTCGGCTCAGCATTGGCCGTGGACGGCCCAACGCTGAGCGGCATGTTGTGGGTCTCGGCCATCAGCCTCGTCGCCATGGCCGTGATCTACAAACCGCTGGTGCTGGACACACTGGACCCGTTGTTCTTGCGAACCGTCAGCCGTCTCGGGCCGCTCGCTCATGCTGTGTTCCTGACGCTTGTAGTGCTGAATCTGGTGATCGGTTTTCAGGCCATCGGCGCACTGATGGTGGTCGGGCTGATGATGCTCCCCGCCGCCGCGTCACGATTCTGGAGTCGGCGTCTACCGATCCTGATAGCCGTCGCCGCCATCTTGGGTTGCCTGTCGGTATGGCTTGGGCTGCTGGTGTCGTTCTACTACTCGCTGCCCAGCGGCCCGGCCATCGTGCTGGTCGCCGGTGTCGGTTATCTGCTGTCTGTGGTGCTTGGTCCGGTTCACGGCCTGCTGCGCCGCCCGCCTTTGCTCACATCCCAATGAGGTGTTCACCGATGCGCGTTCTACTTGTGCTGTTCAGCCTGATGCTGTCGATGTCATTGTCGGCTGCCGAAAAACTGCCGGTGGTCACCAGCTTCAGCATCCTCGCCGACATGGTCCATCAGGTCGGGGGCGAGCATGTGCAAATCACCAGCATGGTCGGTCCCGACGCCGACGCTCATACCTACGAGCCCACCCCGGACGATGCCAAGGCATTGCTCAAGGCTGGATTGATCATCAAGAACGGTCTCGGTTTCGAGCCATGGCTTGATCGCCTGGTCACCAGCACTGGCAGCAAGGCGACGGTCATCAGTGCCAGTCGCGGGGTGATCCCCCGCTCACTCGATGAAGACGGCGAAATCGTCCCCGACCCGCATGCCTGGCACAACCTCGCCAACGCCGAGGTGTACGTCGCCAACATCACCAAAGCGCTGATTGCGGTAGACCCGGCAAACAGAGCCGACTATGAGCGCAACAGCCAGACTTATCTCAAGCAGATCTACGCCCTGCTCGCCGAAGCCAAAAGCAAACTCGGTGCGCTACCGCCGGGCAATCGCAAGATCGTCACCAGCCATGACGCCTTCGGCTACCTCGGCCAAGCGTATGGCATCGACTTCATCGCACCACAAGGTTTGTCCACCGAGCGCGAACCCTCCGCTGCCGAGGTCGCTGCGCTGATCACGCAGATTCGCCAGGCCAAGGTCAAAGCGGTGTTCATGGAAAACATCAAGGATGCACGCCTGCTCAAGCAGATTGCCGAAGAAAGCGGCGCGCATATTGGCGGTACGCTGTACTCGGATGCGCTGGCGGCGAGTGGCCCGGCGAGTACTTTCACTGGTCTGTTCGAATACAACCTCGACACGCTGTACAGGGCGTTGAGCCAGCCATGACCTGTGTGCTGTCCTGGTGATGCGCGAGCAGGCTCGCTCCCACAATGAAAACAGATTCAACTGTGGGAGCGTGCCAAGGTTTAAGCGCGAGGTTTTACCGCGCCGCAATCCTGGCCCAGCCAGACGGCGCGGGTCTCCAGACTGCCTTTCTGGTTAATGCCGATGGCGTTGAACGTACCGTTGGCGACGGTGGTGAACTCCCGATCGCTGAGGAAGGTTGCCACGCCGGTGCCCTGAGCTTTCGGGCAACTGAAACGGAATTTCCATTGATTGCCTGTGCGCTCGGTAATCTGCTGTTTGCAGCCTGACCGCGGGTCGGCCAATGGAATATCGTTGGTCGCCACTTGCTGTGGTGTCAGACAGGCGCGGATGCCCTTGCCGCCAATATTGATGCCATTCTTCTCCAGGGCAGCGCGCTGTTGCGGCGTGATCTGGCCCTGGATCTGGCCAAGGATCGATTGCACATCCATCGCTTGATCATCGACCTTCAGATTGCTCGAAGTCATCTCCCATAACCCCGGCTGCAGCATCTGCGCCTGCGCCACCATCGGCAATGCCAAACCCAGGCCCAGCGCCAAACCCAGCAGACGAACGTTCATCGAGAAACTCCTGATCAGTTGTGGCCGTTAGACGCCGGCCGTTTGCTTCGGTTCATGCACCGATTAAATAGAGACATTCATGGCAGAACATGGTCTGTTAAGCATTGATTCTCGCGGAGCAAGGCTGCCCCATGGATTATTTTGGACCGCACATTTTCGGTTACCTGATCGCCCTTCTGCACACCCTCGGTTCGATTGCTGCGATCCATGCGGTACTCACCGTGCGCACCGCGCAAGGCTCGATTGCGTGGGCATTGTCGCTGATCTTCATTCCCTACCTCACGCTGATCCCGTATCTGGTATTTGGTCGCAGCACCTTCGATGGCTATATCAAGGCGCGCCGCCAGGCCAACGAGCAAATGCGCCTGGCGATCTCCGAGCTGAACTGGCGCCCATGGGTGGAAGAAGCCCTGGCTGCTCGCGCCTCGAATGCCTACGCCTCCTTGCGCGCCATGCCCAAACTGGGGCGCATGCCGTGCCTGGCAAATAACGAGGTGCAACTGCTGGTCAACGGCACAGCAACGTTCGATGCGATCTTCCAGGCCATCGAGCAAGCCAGGGAAGCCGTACTGATCCAGTTCTTCATCATTCACGACGACCGGCTCGGCCGGCGCTTGCGTGATTTGTTGCTGAAGAAAGCGGCTCAAGGCGTGTCCGTACACTTGCTCTACGACCGCATTGGCAGCCACGCCCTGCCCCATCACTACGTACAGGGACTGCGCGATGCCGGTGTCGAGGTCAAAGCCTTCGCCACGCGCAGTGGCTGGCTCAACCGCTTTCAGGTCAACTTCCGTAATCACCGTAAAATCGTGGTGGTCGATGGCGTGGTCGGCTTCGTCGGCGGGCATAACGTCGGCGACGAATACATGGGTGAGAAACCACCGCTGGCACCGTGGCGAGATACCCATGTAAAGGTGCGCGGCCCGGTGGTGGCGTGCATGCAGGAGTCGTTTGCCGAAGACTGGTTCTGGGCGGCACGCACGCTGCCGCCATTGATACTCCCGGATGAATACCCGGCAGATGGCGTGCTCTGCCAGCTGCTCGCCAGCGGCCCGGCCGATGCCTACGAAACCTGCTCGCTGTTTTTCGTCGAGGCCATTCATGCGGCGACACAGCGCGTGTGGATTACCAGCCCTTACTTCGTCCCGGACGAAGCCGTTTTTGCGGCGCTGAGGCTGGCGGTGTTGCGCGGCGTCGACGTGCGGCTGCTGCTGCCCTCGCGGCCGGATCACCGCATCGTCTATGCCGCCTCCAGCCTGTATGCGTTCGAAGCGGTGCGGGCCGGGGTTCGGGTGTTCCGCTATCGCCCGGGTTTTCTACATCAGAAAGTCGTGTTGATCGACAGTGAGATCAGCGCCATCGGCAGCGCCAATCTGGATAACCGTTCGTTCCGCCTGAATTTCGAAGTGATGCTGCTGACCGTCGATAGCGAATTCGCCGCGGCGGTGGAGCGCATGCTCAACGAGGATTTCGCGCAGGCCGATGAAGTGGCCAAAGAAGAAAGCCGGGAGATCCACCGCCTGCAACAGATCGGTATGCGGATCGCCCGGCTGATTTCTCCGATACTCTGACAACTGCTCAGACTAAGGGTGGTAGATGTCGTCCCGGGTCCATGGCAATTCGTGGCTGCCATCCGGATGCGCTTTGACGGCGAGGATCTGGTGCAGATTGATCCAGCCACGGGCGAACGCATACGCGCACCCGGCCAGATACAGACGCCAGATACGCAAGGCCTGCTCGGGTATCAGCTTCGCTGCGGCCTCAAGGTTATCTTCCAGCCTTTCGCTCCAGTGATCGAGGGTGCGCGCGTAATGCAGGCGCAGACTCTCGACATCTACGATCTCCAGGCCTGCCTCACTGATCTTGGCAGAGATCATCGCCAAGTGCGGCAGTTCACCGTTGGGGAATACGTACTTTTCAATGAAATCACCGGCACCGCGCCCCACCGGACGGCCATCGGTGTGCTTGGCGGTGATGCCATGATTCATCACCAACCCGCCGTCCTTTACCGCACCAAACAGGGTTTTGCAGTATTCGGCGAGATTGGCATGCCCGACATGTTCGAACATGCCGACGCTGACGACCTTATCGAAACGGCCGTCCTGCGGTAGATCACGATAGTCGAGCAGTTGCAGTTCGACCTGGTCTTCCAGCCCCTCGGCTTCGACCCGCTCACGGGCCAGCGCCAATTGCTCTTTGCTCAGAGTGATACCGAACACTTTCACGCCGAACTCACGCGCCGCATACCGCGCCAGACCGCCCCAACCGCAGCCAACGTCCAGCAGGTACTCGCCCGGCTGCAAGCGCAGTTTGCGGCACAGATGACGGAACTTGGCTTGCTGCGCCTGTTCGAGGGTTTCGCTGCCGGTTTCGAAGTAGGCGCAGGAATACGCCATGTCACTGTCCAGCCACAGCTGGTAGAACGCATTCGACAGGTCGTAGTGGTAGGAAATGGCTTTGGCGTCGGTGTCCTTGTCGTGATGCGCACGCACCGGGTGACTGCCTTCGTCTTCGTCGAGCAGCGCGCTGCTCAACTCATCGCAGACGCGGATGACCTCGCTGATCGAGCCTTCCAGTTCCAGCTTGCCCTCGACAAACGCCGCCCCCAGCGCATCCAGGCTTGGGTGGGTAAATTGAGTGACCATCTGCGGATCCTTGACCACGATGGTGACGCTGGGCGTCGGGCCCAGATTGAACTCGTGGCCGTCCCAGAGGCGCAGGCGAAGTGGCAGCTGCAGGTTCTGTAGGGCCGGTGGAAGTTGCGCAAGCATGGAAAATCCCCCCTTGTTTCAGACGTCTGATCTGAGGGTAGACCAACCTGGAAAAATAGCAGGCTATCGATTTGATTAGCCTTGTCTATCGTCGCCGGCGCTGCGGCTGCACGCCAGAGAACACGCGCCTTACGATAAATGACTGCTGGCGTGCGCCACGGTTCGATGAATTTTCTTTCATTTATCGCCGGCATCAAGCTTGAGCAAAGGCTCTTGAAAACGCAGCAACCGTCCAGCGTTACCCAATACCAACAAGGTACTCAGGTTATGCAGCAATGCCGCGATCATCGCACCGGCGGCACCGAGCCAACCGAAGGCAGCGAACATTACGATCGCCAGCGTCCAGCCCAGACCGATGATCACATTGACCTGCAAAGTACGCCGGCATTGTCGACTCAAACGCACGCACGTACCTAGCCTGCGCAAATCGCTGCCGATCAGGACGATATCCGCCGAGGCCAGAGCGATGTCCGCTCCTCCGGCGCCCATCGCCACACCGACCACACCGGCCTTGAGTGCGAGGGAGTCGTTGATGCCATCGCCCACCACCATCGGCCGAAAGCCCTTATCAATTTCCCTGAGCACTCGATTCAGCTTGTCCTCAGGCAGCGCTTGCGCCTGGACTTCTTGCAGCCCGACTTCATTCGCGAGGTTTCGGGCAACACTGTGACGATCGCCCGTGAGCAGTAATTGTCGTCCCAGGCCCAATTCGCGTAATTCACCCAGGGCAAATCGAGCTTCCGCTTTGACGGTGTCGGCCAGCAACAGCCAGGCGAGGAATTTACCGTTCAAAGCCAGACCGGCGATCGGGCCGTCGTGATCAGGCACAGCCGTCGTGGTGATGCCCAATTGCGCGAACAGCTCAGGGCGACCAAGTGCCGCTTCGCCCTCCTCCGTCAGCGCAACAACGCCCAGGCCTTGTCGTTCGTGGATATTTTCCAGCGGCCAATAGGCTGGCTGATCAATCAGCCCCGCCAATGCGCGACTTACCGGATGACTACTCGCCGCACCAAGACTGGCGGCCAGTGCCTGCACCTGGACGGCATCCGCGTTCAGGCTGTCGATCGACTGCAAACGCAAGGTGCCGTAAGTCAGGGTGCCGGTCTTGTCGACCACCAGCGACGTCAGATCGGCGAGCTCTTCGAGGAAGGCCGAACTGCGAATCAGAATGCCGTGGCGCGCCGCCACCGCCACACCGGCAATTGCCGTCGCCGGTGCCGAGAGCACCAAAGCGCACGGACATGCCGCAACCAACACGGCGAGCATCGCCTGCGCATCGTTGGTGACGAACCAGGTCACCGCCGCCAGGAGCAATACCAGCACCATGTAACTGCCGGCATAGCGTTCGAGCAATCGTGTGATCGGCGGCTTCGAGCGCTCGGCGTTTTGCATCAGGGCGATGACTTTGCCCAAGGTCGATTCATCGCCAGTGCGGGTAACTTCGACGCGCAGCAGGCCATCCAGGTTGATCGCGCCACCAAACACAGGCATGCCGACGCCGGCTTCTACCGGCACGGACTCACCGGTAATTGACGCGGTGTCGAGGCTCGCCTGGCCTGACAACACCCGACCGTCCGCTGGCACGCGATCGCCGGCCCGCACCTCAACAATATCGCCGGCGCTGAGCGTGGCGTTATCCACCTCAATGATCGAATCGTCGGCTTGCAGCTTGCGCGCGTGGCTGCGGGTCAACTGGCCGAGCGCATGGATCGCTTCCTGGGAACCGATGACGCTACGCTCTTCCAGCACGTGGCCGAAAATCATGATGATCGGCAACAAAGCGGCGGTGAGCAGATCGCCGGTCGCCCAAGCACCGAGCATCGCCAGGGCAATCAATTGATCGGTAATGCCGTGCAGGCTCGGGTAGCGCAGGCTGTACCACGCCGAGCGCATCACCGGAACCGCCACCAGTAACGAGGCAAAACCGAGCAGTAACTGACTGACGCCCATTTGCTCCGGGAGCAGCCAGCGCCACAGCAAACCCAGACCCAACAGCCCAAGCGCGAGCATTGCCAAGGTCAATTGACGCGCGGCGCGCCTTTGTTCGACAGACGACAGCAGACTCGGTGCAGTGGTCGCAGTCATTGGCTGGCTCCCTGGATGATCAGACGGGCATCGTCTTGCGGATTGACGGTGGTCACGTCACTGGCCTGACCGAGAATTTTTGGCATGCGTTCGCGGTACAAACGCAGGAGCATTTGCGGATCGGCGGACTTGGCCAGACTCACAACGGTTGCGGTATCGGCCGAGGCTCTGGCCAATCGCTCTCCGGCCTGTGCATGCGCCACTTGCAGCGTGCGGTCAGCCTGTTCGTTGGCAGCCTGGGTGAGTTTTTCGGCCTCGGTACGAGCATTGGCCACGGCTTTGTCGGCCTGCTGACTGGCGGTCAGAACCGCATTGAATGCGCTGACGGCAGACTCCGGCAGACTCGATTGCACATCGACCCGCGAGACTTCAATACCGATGCCCTGCCCGCTGGCCTTCAACGCGGCGAGACGCTCGTTGATGCCTCGCACCAGATCGCCGCGCAACCGTTCACGACGCTCGGCGGCTTGATTGTCAGCGCCAATCAATTCCGGGCGGGCAACCAGAATGGTGTCCAGATCCCGCGCCGCTGTCAGTGTCACGGCGCTGCGCGTCACCACCCGATCCAGTGCAGGCAATACATGTTCGCCCTGCAACACGAACTCGTAGGGATCAGAGACTTTGTAAAACACTCGCACGTCCAGTTGCACCACGCCGGCATCGCCGGTCAGTAAATAACCAGATCCGGCAAGGGCATCGCTCAGCGGCGTGGCAAAGGACGCAACACGATCAGCCTTCAGCGCCTCGTCGCTGCGAAGCAGATTTTCCACCCGACGTTCGATCACTCGATCTGCCGCGGGCAACACCTCCACCTGCTCAAAGGGTTGCGGCCATGCCCACAACAGCCCTGCGTTCTGGATGCGATCCAGTGCGCCGAAATGCAGTACGACAGCGCGATTTTGCGGGTCGATCTGCCGCACATTGGAGAACGCCCATGCCAACGCGGCCAACACCGTGACCGCATACAGAGCAATAAACGCCAGACGTCCGGCCTCAATCCACGGACTGTTCAACGTATGTGTTCCACGTGGAACTTCGTCAGTCATGGCTGCGATCCGGATTTGGCGTCGAGCATCGGCGGGCCGTCAACCAGTACGCGAAACGGCGCTGCATCGGTGCGCAAAATCAGTCTGGTTTCCGGCGTGACGATAGTGCCGAGGGTGTCCAGCGAGCGCAGCAGGTTGTAGAGCTGCGGCGAGCTGGCGTAGGCACGACCATAAACCTGTGCGGCTTCGACACGGGATTGCGCTTCGATATCGGCGGCTTTCACCGTTGCATCGGCCTGCACGATTCGCGCATCACGCTCGGCGGCGGAACGGATTTGCGCCGCTTCGCGTTTACCGATAGCCGTTCGCTCGGTGGCGATGGTTTCACGCTCAGCGCGCATGCGATCAACGGTGGCACTGAGCGTTACGGACGGCAGCGTCAGCCGCTCGATACCAACCTGCACCACTCGCACACCGTACGTGGCGAGCAGTTGTTGATCGATCTGCTGGCGCAACTGCGCTTCGAAGTCAGCGATGCGCACCTGGCTGGCATCAGTGTTGACCAGATTGGCCAGATCGAAACTGCTGGCCGTGGTTTCCAGTGCCGAGCCAACAAAGGTGCGAATCTGTCGAGCGGCTTCGTCTGGCTGGTTCTGCACGGCGCGCATGAAACGCTGCACATTTTCAGAATCGCCCTGCACCTGCCATGCCACATACGCCTGAACAATGATGCGCAAACCATCGCGGGTGCCAACGTCCTGCAAACCGCTGGAGGTTGTACGCAGACGCAGATCCACCGGAATCGACGCTTCGAACGGCGCGGGCCAGCGCCAGCTCAAACCGGGATCAAGCAGCACTCGTGACGGATTGCCGAAACGGGTGATGACCGTGGCCTCACCGGAGCGCACCTGCACCAGACTCGCGGCGGCAATGGCAAATGCCACCAGCAACGCAGCCCAGCCCATGCGCCGCCACGGAAACGGCCCGGCTTCTTGTGGATCACCGTGATGGTGATGATGACCATGATGATGGTGATGCCCGCCATGGCCGTGATCGTGGCCGCTGTGGTCGTGGGCGTCGTGAACAGGCGACTGGCTCAATGGGTGGCTCCTGGTTGAGCGGTGGTACGGGAAGGCGTCGGGTCAGCCGGCAGCGTGAAAGTGCGCAGGTCGATGGTTGGCGCTTGATGGCTACCACCCAGTCGGTGATCGAGGAGCAGCAGCCTGGCTTTGCTCAAGCCTTGGCTGAGCTGGCTGAGGTATTGCTCCAGTACAAAGGCTTGGCCGGCGCTGGCGAAGGCTTTTTGCTCGGCGGTGAATTTCAGATCTGCAGTTTGCGCGGCAGCCTTGATCTCCCGCGCGTTGGCGGTCGCCTGATCGCGCGCCGTGCTCGCCTGCAACTGCGCCTGATTGCTGGCTTGCGCCGCTGCGCCTCGTTCGCGGGCGATCAATGCCTGCGCGCCGATCTGCGCTGCTTGCACATTGTGATAGGCATTGGCGGCGCCAGCCGGCGGATGAATCGCCTCAACGACCGTAGCGAGAATTTCCACGCCGCTGTCGAGCTTGTTCAAATCGCTTTGCACGGCGTGCCCAATTTCATCGGCCAATCCTGCCCTGTCATCGCCGAGTAAACCGTCGAGGGTTCGCGAGGCGAAATCGTGAACCAGAATGCGACTGGCGGTGCTGCGAATCAGCGTGGGTACATCGGCGTTGTTGTAAGTCGCGGCGAGCGCCGCTTGGTCGCTCAGGCCAATGCGGTAAACAAAACGCACGTCCATGTTGACGATTTGCAGACTTTGTTGCGCGCCACGGCTACTGGCGATGACCTGGGACTTGTCATTGACGTGACTGGCGTCCCACAAGCGGTTGGCCGTCAGCGGGGCTGGACCTTCAGCAGAGTCGCTCGGCACCGCCACGGATTTATCACCGACGCTGGTGGCCAGTTCGTGCACAACACCGTTTTCAACGCTCAGCACACGCCCGAGCGGCCAAGGCAAACCGGTGTGCAAACCCGGACCGAAGACCTGCACCGGTTTGCCGAAGCGCTCGTAGATGCCACGTCCTTGCAGCGCAACTTCATGCACCCCCGTCAGCAGCCAACCGCTGACCATCACCAGCGCCAGCACCGGCAACAGTGCCCGGCGCATATAACTGAAGGCCCAGATCTGGCGCAGATCGATGCCAAAGCGGTTGTGCAATTCATGCTGTAAAACAAACCACGGCTGCGGCGGCCAGCGCAGCATGTCGGCAACAAAACTGCGCGCCAGCAAAGTCGGTTCGAGTTGTTCGCGACGGGGGCTGAAGGCTGACAGGATCGCGCGCAACAGCAGTTCGATGGCCACCAACAGCGGCAGGATTGCGCTCAGCACTGCAACGCGAACCGGCCATAATCGGTTTTCGCTGGCGAACAATAGACACAGCGCACCGATCACCAACGTCATGATTGCGACCCGCGTCAGTTGTGCGAGTGCAGGCGCTTCCGGCCATTGCGTCGCTGGCTCGCGCGCCAGGTGCCGCTCCATCACCAACAAAGCGAACGCCAGCGACAAGGCCAGTGCGGCGCCGATGCTCGCGGACTGACCCATCGCCGTCGCAGGCAACGCAAGATTCCACGCCCGCTCGATACTGAACAGCACCAACAACGCCCAGCCACCCAGCCATAAAGCGGGGGTGCCGATTTGCCCGAGAAGATGGCGGCTGCGCTGGCTCAAACCTTCCAGAAGGCGCTCGTACCAGCCATCGGCTGCGGTGCCCTCCTCCGCGGCTGTCGGTTGCGACGCTGTCGGATTCATCGCCCGTGCACGCCACCGGGTCACCGACCACGCTGCTTGCAACCCGGCGAGCAGCACCAGCAACGCTGCGCTGACGTTAAGCAACAACGGCACCCACAACGATTGTGGCGCAAACAGCCCAACGAAAAAGGCCAGCACCCAGCCCAGCCCGGCCAATCCGCCGAGGCCATAAGCCAAGCGGCGCAACTTGCGCTCCTGTGCGGCCGCCTGTTGAAAGCGCGGCAGCCCGGTCACTGATGTGGCGTCCATTTCAAGATCGACTTGCATATCACTCCGATAACGTTGGCACAGCACTCATATCGTTACGATATAACGGGAAGCGTGAAATATTTGTACACAATTGCGCTTATTCAAAGATGACCCACCTGTCGCTTGGCTGAAGCCTTGACCGAAATGTCCGGCAAAGCTCATATTACGAACATAATTTTTATCACAGCTAACCTTGGCTATCCCCCTCGAGCAATCTGGAGCAAGCACATGAGCAACTATGACGTAGTGATTCTGGGCGGTGGCCCCGGCGGGTATAACGCAGCCATCCGTGCCGGCCAGCTGGGCTTGAAGGCGGCTTGCGTCGAGGGGCGCTCGACTCTCGGCGGCACTTGCCTGAACGTCGGCTGCATGCCGTCCAAAGCCTTGTTGCACGCTTCTGAGCTGTACGCCGCTGCAGTGGGTACGGAGTTCGCCAACCTCGGCATCGAGGTCCAACCGACGCTGAACCTCGCACAGATGATGAAACAGAAAGACGAAAGCGTCGCCGGCCTGACCAAGGGCATCGAGTTTCTGTTTCGCAAGAACAAGGTCGACTGGATCAAGGGCTGGGGTCATATCGACGGCCCGGGCAAAGTCACGGTAACCGACGATCAGGGCAACAAGACCGAGCTCAGCGCCAAGGACATCATCATCGCCACCGGCTCCGAGCCCACGCCCCTGCCCGGCGTCGAGATCGACAATGACCGCATCCTCGATTCCACCGGTGCGCTGTCGCTGAGCGAAGTGCCCAAGCATCTGGTGGTGATTGGCGCGGGCGTGATTGGCCTGGAACTGGGTTCGGTATGGCGGCGACTCGGCGCTCAGGTCACCGTGGTCGAATACCTGGATCGCATCTGCCCCGGCGTCGATGGTGAGGCCGGCAAAACCTTGCAGCGCTCGCTGAGCAAACAAGGCATCGCCTTCAAATTGAGCTCGAAGGTCACCAGCGCCACAAGCTCCGCCACTGGCGTGCAATTGAGTGTCGAGCCCGCCGCCGGCGGCACAGCCGAACGGCTTGAAGCCGATTATGTGCTGGTGGCCATCGGGCGCCGGCCGTACACCCGAGGCCTGGGCCTGGAAAACGTCGGCCTGAGCACCGACAAACGCGGCATGCTCGCCAACAAAGGGCATCGCACCGAAGCCGCCGGGGTCTGGGTGATCGGCGACGTAACGTCCGGGCCAATGCTCGCGCACAAGGCTGAGGATGAGGCCATGGCCTGCGTCGAGCAGATCCACGGCAAGGCTGGCGAGGTCAATTACGCGCTGATCCCCAACGTCATCTACACCCAGCCGGAACTGGCCAGCGTCGGCCTGACCGAAGAACAGCTCAAGGCCGAGGGCCGGGCCTATAAGGTCGGCAAGTTTCCCTTCACCGCCAACAGTCGAGCGAAGATCAATCATGAGACCGAAGGCTTTGCCAAAGTCCTCGCCGACGAGCGCACGGACGAAGTGCTTGGCGTGCACCTGGTCGGGCCGAGCGTGAGCGAGATGATCGGCGAGTTTTGTGTGGCGATGGAGTTCAGTGCGTCGGCCGAGGACATTGCCCTGACCTGCCATCCGCACCCGACCCGGTCGGAAGCGTTGCGTCAGGCAGCGATGAATGTGGAGGGGATGGCGACGCAGATGTAGTCAGCGAAATACGGACGTTTGGTTAACCGCCATCGCGAGCAGGCTCACTCCTACAAGGAGCATCGCATTAACTTGCAGGAGTGAGCCTGCTCGCGATAGGCGCGACTCGGTTTCAAAACGGAAGATGCCCTAACGGCAACACGCCCGGGGCTTTCACCGTATGAATGGCAAAGTTGCTGCGAATATCGCTCACCCCCGGCAACTTGAGCAGATGCCCACTGACAAAGCGGTCATATGCACGCAAGTCAGGCACCACCACCTGCAACAGGAAATCCGATTCCCCGGAAACCAGAAACGCTGAGATCACCTCCGGCAGTGCAGTGACGGCCGCATAAAAAGCCTCGGCGCGTTCTTCGTTATGCCGCTCTACCTTGACCCCGACAAACACGGTCAGCCCCAGCCCGACTTCATCGCGATCGAGATTGGCCTGGTAGCCGCGAATCACCCCCGCCTCTTCCAGCATGCGCACCCGACGTAAACACGGCGAGGCCGACAGGCCGATTTCCTCTGCCAGCTCGACATTGCTCAGGCGCCCGTTGCGTTGCAGCGCGGCGAGAATCTTGCGGTCATAGGCGTCGAGTTTCATCGTTGGCAGATCCCAATGGTTCTTGCGTAGAAAACCAGCAGGTTATGCCAAACACACGTGGTTTTGAAGCTAACTACGCAAGCACCTGCCCCGCCCTCTCGCTCTAGACTGCGCAGGCGAATCGACCACGAAAAGGGTATGGCATGGCAAATCTCTGGCTGTTTTTTCTCACACTGGCGGTGGTTCTGTTGCTCCCGGGACCGGACATGATCCTGCTCTTGCAAACCGGTGCCCGCCAGGGTCGTGGCGTGGCATTTGTCACCGCATTGGGCCTGGCGGTCGCGCGCGCCTGCCACGTTGCACTCGCGGCATTGGGCATGGCTGCGCTGTTCAAGGCGGCGCCATGGACCTTTGACGTGGTGCGCATGGCCGGGGCGGCGTATCTGTCGTGGATCGGCATTCAATGCCTGCGCAGTTCGCTGGTGCCGAACCTGAGCGGACAAGAGCTGGCTCACCACGAGGGTCAGTGGCGAGAGGCAATCCGTCGCGGCCTCCTGACCAACCTGCTCAATCCCAAAGCCTTGCTGTTCTGTTCGGTGCTGCTGCCACAATTCATCGTCAGTCATGGCGCGCCGGTACTGACTCAGTTCGCCGTACTTGGGCTGGTGCTGGTCGGTGTCGGTCTGCTGTTCGACAGCGCGTTTGCCTTGACCGGCGCGGCCCTGGGCCGTTGGCTGCAACACAGTCCAACGGCCCAGCGCATTCAGCAATGGCTGTTCGGCGGCCTGCTGATTGGTTTTGCCGTACGTCTGAGCTTCGTGCAGCAGGCTTAACCTTTACGGATCTTGCGCTGGCGACGGGTGATCAGCAGCAACGCGGCAGCGGCGAGCAGCACGAACGCGCCGATCTGCACCGGCCACTTGTACGGTCGCAGGGTCGCGCGCACGGCATCGGTGACCTGCGTGACGTAGCGCTTGTCGGCATTTTCGAAGTCCGGATAAGGGCACTGATTACCGAAGTCTTGCGCCCAAGGTACGTAAGGTCCTTCCTTGACGTAGCGCTGATACAACGCGCTCTGATCGGCAAGGCTGCTGTCCCAGCCGGCGGCGTTGCACAACACTGCGGCAAACGCCTGACTGGTGTGCGGCAGGTTATCGGCGGCGCGACTGGCCAGTGCCGTGGCGACGAAACGGTAGTGGTAACGCTGATCCGGTTGTGCGGCGCTGGCCTGCTGGCGCTGCGCTTCAGCGGCGGAAAGCAGCGGGCCGACGTTCAGCTCGGTGCTTTCCAGTGCGTAATTGCCGCCGAACGTGGCGTAGTCGGGCGCCATCTCGTAGCCAAGGATGTCCATGCCCCACTCGCGGGCCGTCCACGCCGCGTTGTACAGCGCACTGGCACGTTTGCTCGGCCACCACGCAGACTCCGCCTTGAGCCGTTGCTCGCCATAAAGTCGCGCTTTGTGCTTGAGATCGTCATTGGCGAAATAACTCACCGCTTCCTCGTAATGACCCTCACGCAGCAAACGCCGACCGAGCAGATTGCGCAGATTGGCGGCAACCGACAGGGGCACATAGTTATCGCGCTCCTGCTGAGTCAATGGCGGCGGCGCCGGCACATGCTCATCGACGTACTGCTTGAGCTCAGCGACCGTCAGCACCCGTTCGGCAACGGTGGCGGCATCGAACCAGTAGATATCCTTGCTGCGATACAACTGCACAAAGGCTTGCAGGTATTCGCCGCGCTGCAGCGCCAGGATCGCGCTTTCGCCATCGACCCGACATTTCGGCTGCACCGTTTCGTACGCCCAGTCCGGGGTGCGGCGATAGCCCCAGTCTTCGTTCTGCGGAAAGGCCTGCGCGGCTTTGGCGTAGGCTGCTGCGGCGGCAGTCGTGTCGCCATCACGCACCGCCAGTTTTGCCCGCAGCCACCAAGCGAGCCCACCGTCGCCAGCGTTTTCGAGAAAGGCCTTGGCAGACGCGTAATCGCCTTGTTGATAACTCATCGCCGCCAGTCGATCAGCATTATCGAGGGTGCCACGGGTGCTGTTCTGCAACAGCGTCACCAGTTTCTTCTCGTTCGGCGGCTGCTCACCGAACGACCAGCCCTGGCGACTCACCAGAGACGCGGTAACCAATTGCTGCACCGCCGGCTGCTGCAGCAGTTTCGCCAGCTCGGCCTCAGGCAACTCGGCCAGTTCGTTCATCAATTGCTTGAGCGAGGTGTAACCGACCGCTGAGCCGTGCAGGTTCTGTGCTTCGTACAATTCGATGGCGCCGCTCCAGTCGCCGGTACTGAGCAACACTCGAGCTTCCTCGCCGAGACTGGCGACGCCCAGTTCCAGCGGATCGCTGAAGCCGTCGATGCTCCACTGCCGCGTCTGACGGAACGCCGCACGGGCCTGCTCCAGTACATCGATGCGGTCATGCGCCTCGCTGCTGCGGGCGAAGGCGATGCGCCCGAGGGAATACGCCGCCCAGGTACTGCGCAACGGACGCTGTTCTGCCGGCAGCGCCAGCACCTTGTGGAAATACTCCGTGGCCAGGGGCTGATCGCCCGTGGCAAACGCCACCGCACCCGCCACGTACAAGCGGATTTCCGCCGGCAGACTGGCGCCCTGCTCTTCGGCCTGACGCGCATCGCTGAGCCCGCGCAAGCGTTTGACCAAAGCCTGCTGCGCGGCGCTCAGGCCAAGCTGCTCAGCCTGTTCGCGGGCAAGTTGAGCTGCATTGTCTTCGGCGTAGTCGTTGGGGTTGTGGGTCGCAGCGGTGACGTTTTTCAGCCCGACAATGGTTTTACCGAGGCGACTGAGTTCGAAGCTGAAGCTGCCCTCGGGCAGATCGGCCAGCGTCTGCGCGCGATTGTCGAGCAGGCGCATCGGGAAGTCCGGGCCGCAAGCCAGCGCCGATCCCAGCGGCAGGCTGAGGCTCAGGCACAGCAGGTGGCGGGGCCAGTTACGGGTCAACATGCGAACCTCCTTGATCAATATTTGCACAACGCGCCCAACCGATAGCGCGCTGCCCGCCCGCCGGCAAGCGGCCGTCACGCAGGCGGGTGAAGGTAAGCAGATTGGCACTTTGTTGCAACGAGTAACCGGCGAGCGCATCGGCGCCAGTACAGTCCTGCGCCTTCAGCGTGATTTGCGCGGGCCACGGGCTGTCGAGATTGCCGCGGTTTTCGAGCTGGATGTCATAGAGTCCCGCCTGCCCTTCGAACGACAGGCCCAAGTGACTGCTGAGCAAGTCGCCTCGAGCGACGGCGCGCAAAGTGGTCAGGCTCCAGGCGCGACGATCGTTGGCCAGGGGCAGACGAAACCAGATCAACCCGGCAAGATGCTCGGGCGGATCTTCGCGCAAGGTCTTGCCAAGTTGGCTGAGCTGCAGCGGATCGGCGAGCAGCTCGCGGCGCTGACCGCCGCGCTCAAGTTGCACCTCGCTTTCCACTACGGGCGCGCCGCCGTCAGTGTCCAACAGCGCAACGCCGTAGGCCGGCAGCGCCAGATAGAACGGCTTGTCGCTGACGCGGGCCCAGGCCTTGGCCCACTTCAACGCCTGCTTGGGATCGAAAAGACCCAATCGCGGATCGCTCACGGCGTGGACTTGCAATACGCTGCTGTCGACGCTTTGCAACAGTGCCGGCAAATGCACGCTGTCGAGCCAGGCTGGCAGCGCGGTGATGCTCAAAGGCAACGATGGCGGCAAGGTCGCGCGCAGATCTCTGAGCAATTGGGCATATCCAGGCAGCCGTGCAGTACCGGCGTCGTGATCGATCTCGACGCCGCTCAGCGTCAGGCCTTGCGCCTGCCAATCGGCGATGACTTGCAGAATCTGCGCGGTGACCTGCTTCTGCTCCAGCGACTGCAACTGGCCATCGAGGCGAATCACGGCGATCAGAGGGCGGCCATCAGCCTTCAACAATGCCGGATTGACTTGCGCCCGGCTCCAACGCTCGCCAGGAAAGGCCTGCAATGCCAGCACGCGCAGCGTCGAGAAATCATCGCGACTGTCACGCAATGCCGGTTCATGGGCCGACGTCCATTGGCGCTGCCAGACGTAGAGTTGTTGATCGAGAGCTGGCGCCTCGTCTTGCTCGCAACCGGCCAGCAAGACGCCGATGAGCAGACCCACAATAAACCGCATACCTTGAACATCCTTGAAACCACGAGGCAGCAAGGTTACACAAAACCCAGTGGAAGCGAGCCTGCCCGCGAAAGGGATCAAAGGTCGATCAGAGCACAGCTTCAGAGGACGCAACAGGCGTTCGGGACGTACTCAAACGTTGCACCAGTGCGGCGCCACGGTTGCGCATGGGCATTTCGACCACGCGATAATTCAGTTCACTAAGCAGGGCAATCAAGCCGAACGCAAACAGCAGAGTGAGGATGGGATGCCCGGCCGGACTCGGCAAACCCGCCGCCTGCAAACGGAAAATCACTTCACGGACCAGGAAATACACCGGAATGTGGATCAGATAGATGCCATAGGAACGACTTCCCACCCACGCCATCACCTGCTGCAAGCCTCCGGCGGGCAACAGGTAATTCTGGTTGTAAGAGGCGATCCACACCAACACCGCACTCAATATGGCGATGGCGCCGATGCGGTAGTGGCTCGCGGAAAAAGCATCGGTGGCCAGGTAACTCATCAGCAATCCGACGCCAATCAGCGTCGAGATCCCCGTCCAGGGGCGAATCAGAAACGTCGGCTGCCAGCGCCGATAACTCGATTGCGAGCTCCACATGGCCAATAGCACGCCAAGGGCCAGCGCATCGGTTCGCACCACCATCAGCAGCGGCGTGCGTACCATTAGCAGTTGCACTGCAACCAGCGCCAGCAGCACCCAGACCAAATATCTGCGGCACAGCACAATCAGCAGCGGAAACAACAGGTAGAACTGTTCCTCCAGGGCCAGACTCCAGTAGACGAAACTGCTGCCGTACTCGTATCGAAAGAACGCATCGGCAAAGCGGAAATTGGCGTACTGCAATACCCCGGCCAACGTGGCCTGAAGATTGGCGTGAACCGTGCCGAATGCTCCGGAACGGTTGAAAAACATGCACATCAGCAACACCAGTGCCAGCCAAAGCCAGGCCGAGGGCAGCAGGCGGAAAGCGCGGCGCAACCAGAAATTGCGGGTCTGCTCCCAGTACTGCTCACGCGTGCTGCAACTGCGAAGCGTGGGAACCAGACTGCGAGCGATCACGAATCCGGAAATGGCGAAGAACAGATCCACGCCCCACCAGGGCTGCGCCCAGGCATGAATGGCTTCAAGCAGCGGCACCGGATCGCGGAACAGATTGCCAGCCAGGTGATGGAACAGCACACCCAGCACGGCAATGGCACGCAGCACCTCGATGTCCATGATGCGTTTACTGCTCATCCGGCATCTCCGCATCCAGCGGTTTACGGGCAATGATTACCTGGCTTTTGGGCATGAACTGGTCAAGCACCTGTTTGATCGCAAGCCCGTCTGGCCGGTCGAGCATTTCTTCCCAGGTTCTCGCCCATCCACCCATCAGATGCGGAAAAGGTGCCTGAATGCGATCGCGCACCGCGCCACCTGGATCCTTGCCGGCCGCTTTTTCGCTGGCCCAGAAGAAAATCATCCCCATCACCCAGAAAAAGCCGGTGGACTGCCGATGTTCGATGATCAGCCCCGCGTCTTCGACCAATGCAGCAAAGCGCTGCGGGTCAAAAATCTGCACGTGGTTGGGCGGCTGGTAATAACTCTGCGGAGCGATACCTTTCTGCAGGTGCTCGCCAACCGGGTCAGGCACGCTCAGCAGATACAACGCACCGGGACGCCCCATACGCGCCAGTTCGGCCATGAACGCTTCGGGTTCGTCGACATGCTCCAGCACTTCCATGCATACGACCCGGCTGGCGCAGCCATCGGCCAACGGCAATGGCAAGGTGTTGCTGACCAGTCCCAGACTTCGCCGGGTGCTGCGGTCTTCGACCTGACGCGCCAGTTCGCGAACCTTGTCGTATTCGCTGTCAGTGAAAATCACCGATGCGCCCTGTCGTACGGCAAACAATGTCGCGGCGCCCTCGCCACAACCGACGTCGAGCAAGGTGTCGTCAGGCGTAATGGCAAAGCCCTTGAGCAATTCGCCGCTGTCATTGAGAAACCAGCCGTCCAGAACCGCATCACGCAAACCGACATCACGGGGCGACCAGACAAACAGCGGTTCAGGTTCTGCATCCGGCGTCTGTTCAACCATCTGTTCATCGACGGGTTCAACCACTTGCGGCGGTTGCGGCTCGGCAAAAAATCGACGAAGCAATCGACTTATCATGCGCGGGTTGCCTCCCGGGCCAGCTGACAGCGCTGCTCCAGCAACTGCGCCAGAAAGGCCTGCAATCGCTGCTCGGCCACCGCTTGACTGCAAAATGCCTGCAAACTCTCGACTGCCTGCGCCGACATCGATGCGTAACGCCGGGGATCGCTCCTGGCAACATCGTAGCTGGCTTGGTAGGCGGTACAGATCGACGCCCAACTCGTTGCATGGCGCAGGGTCCGATAGGCCGAACGCGGATCGTGGGGCCAGGCCGTAAACTCCTCGGTCGACTCGATCAGGAAGGCGTTATCGGCATTCAGATAATCGATCATCGCTGTGGTGCGCGGCGCCACCGCCGGTTTGCCGCAGGACATGAATTCCATCAATGGCAGGCACTGGCCCTCGCCGTAAGAGGTGTTGACGACAAAGCGCGTCGCCTGTACCAGGCGTTCATAGTCGGCATCGGCCAGGTAGCCATAGATCAGCACAATGCGGCAGCGATAAGGCTGGTTCTTGTACAGGTGATGGAGGATGTCGGTGAGTGCTTCTTCGGCATCGTGGTGGGTGAGTTTCAGCACCAGGGTTGCGTCAGCGTTTTCACGCATAGCGGCACAGAAGGCACTGATCATGTCTTCCCAGTTCTTGCGCCCGTCGCGCGGGTTGAACACCGACGTGTACACCACACCTTCAAGCAACAACTCCTGCTCGGTGACCGGCGCAAGGAAATCGATTCCGGGCCCACGGCGCAATTGCACAGGAGCGAAAGCATTCAAGTCGATCTCACGACTATCAACCACCAGGCCTTTGATTTTCAAACGGACTGAATCGACGGCCGGCTGCCCCTGTAACTGGACGCCTCGCTCCGCAAATCGATCCCAGACAGGTGCCGGAACGGCGACTATCGGGTAATCAGCCGACATTGCCTTGCGCACGGCATCAACCGTGTAACTGGAGTGGGTAATCGCGGCACCGCAGGCGGCAAGTACCGTGCGCCAGTCGTTCAGCGGATCGCCAGCGAATGGCTCGTCGGGAATGGTGCTGAACTCCCAGGCAAATACCGGCAAGGTCGGACAGGCCAGATGCACCGGAGTGCGGTGCGGTGGTGAGAACGACAGAAATACGCAAGGCTCGCCACGTGCCTGGCACTCTGCATACAACGCATCGACTTCGCTGTTCGGGTCCATGACCTCGATCACCCGACCGAGACGTTCGAGCACCGGCCGATATTCCTTGAGCACGAAGTAATAGCTGTACTCCGAGCGGCCCAGGTTGCGGCTGATGGTGTGCTGATTGGTTTCCGAATGGATGATGATCAGCATGGAGCACCATCCGTAACCTGGGCAACGTGACCGGACTGTGGTTCGAGCCGGAAAAAATCCTCGACACGCTTTTGCAGCACCGAAAACGCGCTGTAATCCTGCATGCGCTGCGCGGCAGCCATCGACATTCGCTGATAATCCTGAGGCTGTGTCGTGGCCATTCGGTAACTGTCTTCGTAGGCTTTTTTCAAGGAGCCCCAGTCTGGCCGGTGACGATGCGCGCGAAACAGCATGCGCGGGTCGTGAGGCCAAGTGCACGCCTCAACGCTGGAGTCGACCACGAACGCCACAGACTCGTCGATATAGTCCTGCATCGCCGTGTGGTCGGGAGCGATCACCGGTTTGCCGCAGGCCATGAACTCCATCAGCGGCAGACACAGACCTTCACAATGCGAAGCGTTGACGTAAAAACTCGCCGACTGGTAAAGCCGCGCGTATTGCGCATCGTCCATATAACCGTGAATCATCATGACCCGGCAGGAAAAAGGCGCCAGTTGCGCCAGCGGGGTCATCAAGTGTGCATAGACGGCCGCCAGGTCGCTCTGGGTAAATTTCATCACCAGTGTGGCGTCGGGAGTGTCGCGAAAGGCCGCGCAGAAAGCGGTGAGGATCTGTAGCCAGTTCTTGCGCCCGTCCGCAGGGCGGAACACCGACGCGTAGACCACACCGTCGACCTTGGCTTGAACCTGCAGTGAGGTGTCCGGCATATCTCGCGGTGGCGGTGGCGGTTGCACTGACACTGGCAAAGGTAGAGGGCCGGCAATACCGGGCAGATGTCTGGCGAGCCAGTCCTGCCAGGAATGCCCAAGCAAGTCGTGGATCCCCTCCCAGTACCAACTCTGCAAAAACCTCACCCGTGGCACCACGGGGGTCTGATCATGGCCGGCATTGAGCAGCCAGAGGCGCAGGTAATGCTTGGCGATGACCAAGCGTCGCTTGAATGTCAGCGGTGGTGGTCGCGAGGCCTCCAGCTGAGCTTCGATTTGCGCGAGTTCTTCGGCGGTGAGGGGCTTGGGCAGCAGATTATCCGGATGCAGGTTCATCTGGCGGGAATCGAAAATGCACCCTTTGAGCGTCAACGTCGTACCTGTGTTGACCGGTGTGCTGAGGTGCTGCTTGCGGATGGACGCAAGACCCTCTCCGAGCGGGGCGGGCAATACCAGCACAGGGAAATCCTCTCCCATCGAGCGACGAATCGCTCGGGCGGTATGGCTGGACAGTGTGATCACACGACCATGGCTTGCCAACATGCGCGTCCAGTCCTGGCCAGGATCATCGCCCCATTGTTCATCGGGAATCGAGTCGTACTCCCAGGCCACCACGCAGACGGTCGGGCATTCGAGGTCGATCGCGGTTTTCTGTGGCCGGGTAAACGAGAGGAAAACACTCCGCTGGCCGGCGGCGAGCAACTCCCGATAGAGCGGATCGACCTCCGCGACAGCAGTGACGACGTGAACTCGCCCGAGCGTTTCGAGCAACGGACGATAAGCCTTCAGCACGAAAAAATAGCTGGCATCGGGATGCCCGAGGTTCTGCCTGATGGAATGTTCGTTGATGTCCGAATAAAGAATGAAATTCATGGCATTCCACAATGAAACCGCCTTCCCGGCAGCCTCATGTTATGACGGCCAGGCGTCGAACCGGATCGGTGTCGGTTCTTCGCCTCAAGTCCCGTCTTGTTCTTGTTTTAGTGGTCGGTTTCACCTTTTGCACGATGAGCCTGAGATCCCGGGCGACCGTGACGAGGGCCATTCTAAACACATCCATCGCGACTCCGGGAACCGCCCGGCGAGAATAAATCGGCTACGCTGACGAGAACTCACCGGTCACGATCTGCCCTGTTGAAATTGCCGCGCAATTGGCCCAGATTGGCAGCCAAACAACTACAACAACGGCTTCGCCTGCTGTTTCCCCGGATATTGGCTCCGGTCTGACAGACTTATCCCCAAAGCATGCGGATACAGGCGCGAAGTCATGACCAAGGGGTCGCTGTTGAAAAAACGTCTGTTCGTCACAGGCCTCAATGGCTTCGTGGGACAACACATTCAGTCGCGTCTGGCCTTGCCGGGTTCGTCGTGGGAACTGCTGCCTGCCGCTGCGACCTACGATCTCACGGACGCCGACAGCCTCATCGATCTGTGGCCACAATTGCCGGATGCGGTGATCCATCTGGCCGGTCAGACCTTCGTGCCGGAAGCCTTTCGTGACCCGGCGCGCACCTTCGAGATCAATCTTTTCGGCACGCTCAATCTGCTACAGGCGCTGAAAGCCCGAGGCTTTGCCGGCACCTTTGTGTACGTCAGCTCCGGCGACGTCTACGGCCAGGTCAGCGAACAGAATCTGCCGATCACCGAACAGCAACCACCGCTACCGCGCAATCCTTATGCGGTGAGCAAACTCTCGGCGGAATTTCTCACCCTGCAGTGGGGCCTGAGCGAAGGCTGGCCCGTGCTGGTCGCCCGCCCCTTCAACCACATCGGCACGGCGCAGAAAGACAGCTTCGTCATCGCCAGCGCCGCCCGGCAGATCTGCCGCATCAAACAGGGCCTGCAAGCACCGCAACTGCAAGTCGGCGATATCGACGTGACCCGCGACTTTCTCGATGTCGGCGATGTGATTTCAGCCTACTTCGCGCTGCTGGAAAACGGTGCACCGGGGCAGGTCTACAACATTTGCTCGGGCCGCGAGCAGAGCATCCGCAGCCTGATCGAGCAACTGGCCGATCTGGCTGAAGTCGACGTTGAGCTGGTGCAAGACCCGACCCGCATGCGCCGGGCCGACCAGCGCCGCGTCTGCGGCAGCCATGCAAAACTGTCCAACGCCACCGGATGGGCGCCAGCCACCACCACACAACAATCCCTGCGGGCGATCCTGTCCGACTGGGAGACGCGAGTACGACAAGAATGACAAAAAGTGCACTGATCACCGGCATCACGGGCCAGGACGGCGCCTATCTGGCCAGACTGCTGCTGGACAAGGGGTACAAGGTTCACGGCCTCGTCGCGCGACGCAGCAGCGATTCGCGCTGGCGCCTGCGCGAGATGGGTATTGAAGCCGACATTGTCTACCTCGACGGTGACATGGCCGATGCCTGCTCGGTGCAGCGTGCGGTAATCAAATCGGCACCGGACGAGGTGTACAACCTCGCAGCTCAAAGTTTTGTCGCCGCCTCGTGGGATCAACCGGTGACCACCGGTATCGTCGATGGTCTGGGCGTGACGCACCTGCTCGAAGCGATCCGCCAATTCAGCCCGCACACGCGTTTTTATCAGGCCTCGACCAGCGAAATGTTCGGCCTGATCCAGGCTGAGCAGCAGGACGAGAACACTCCGTTCTATCCGCGCAGCCCTTACGGCGTAGCGAAGCTCTACGGCCACTGGATCACCGTCAACTACCGCGAGAGTTTCAACCTGCACGCCAGCAGCGGCATCCTCTTCAACCATGAATCGCCGCTGCGCGGCATCGAGTTCGTCACTCGCAAGGTCACCGACGCCGCTGCGCGGATCAAACAGGGCAAACAGCAGGAGCTGGCCCTGGGCAACATCGACGCCAAGCGCGATTGGGGTTTTGCCGGCGACTACGTCGAAGCCATGTGGCTGATGCTGCAACAGGACAAACCGGACGACTTCGTGGTTGCCACCGGCGTCACCACCACCGTGCGCGAGATGTGCCGGATCGCCTTCGAGCATGTCGGCCTCAATTACCGTGATTACGTGAAGATCGACCCGGCGTTCTTCCGCCCCGCCGAAGTCGAAGTGCTGCTCGGCAACCCGGCCAAGGCCCAGCGCGTGCTGGGCTGGAAGCCGAAAACCGACCTGGACAGCCTGATCCGCATGATGATGGATGCGGACATGACACGTGTCGCCAAGGAGTAGGCCATGCTGATTCCGGTGATTCTGTCCGGCGGTGCCGGCACCCGTTTGTGGCCAGTATCGCGCGAAGGCCATCCCAAGCCGTTCATGACCCTGCCCGATGGCCAGTCATTGCTGGGCAAAACTTACCAGCGTGCAGCGGCGTTGCTCGATGGCTGGGGCGACATCGTCACAGTGACCAATCGCGAATACTATTTTCAAAGCAAGGATCACTATGGCGCGGCGCAGGTCTCGCGTCATCGCGGGCACTTTCTGCTCGAACCCGCCGGGCGCAATACCGCACCGGCGATCGCGGCGGCGGCGCTGTCGTTACAGGCGCTGCACGGCGACGAAGCGATCATGGTGGTGATGCCGGCGGATCATCTGATCGTCAATCAGGACGCACTGAAAAGTGCTGTCGAGCACGCCGTGAATCTGGCAAAGGACGGTTATCTGGTGACATTCGGCGTGGTTCCGACCACACCGGAAACCGGCTTCGGCTACATCGAGACCGGTGCGCCGCTGGATGCCAGAGGCGCCGCCAAGGTGCAGCGCTTCGTCGAAAAACCCGACCTGCAAACCGCCACGCATTATCTGGAAAGCGGCAACTTCCTATGGAATTCGGGGATGTTCTGCTTCACCACCGCGACCCTGATCGCCGAGTTGCAACTGCACGCATCCGAGCTATTGGAACAGACTCGCGCCTGCATGGCCGCCAGCGCACCGGTCGAAACGGTTGGCTGCCTGCAACAGGAGTTGTCACCGACGCTGTTTGCCGAAATCACTGACATTTCGATCGACTACGCGCTGATGGAGCGCTCGGAAAAAGTCGTGGTGGTGCCCGCCGGTTTCGACTGGAGCGACATTGGTTCGTGGAACGCTGTCGCTGCGCTGACTCCCGCCGACGCCGACAACAACCGCAGCAGTGGTGAAGCGATCTTCATCGACAGTCGCAACAACTTCGTGCAGAGCGAAGGTCGGCTGGTGGCGACGGTGGGTGTGGATAACCTCATCGTTGTCGACACCGCGGACGCGGTGCTGGTCGCGCATGCCGACCGCGCGCAGGATGTGCGCCGAGTGGCCAGGCAACTCAAGGACAAGTCCCACGAAGCCTATCGCCTGCACCGTACGGTCAGCCGTCCATGGGGCACTTACACCGTGCTGGAAGAAGGTCCACGCTTCAAGATCAAGCGCATCGTGGTCAAGCCCGGTGGCAAGCTCTCGCTGCAAATGCACCATCACCGCAATGAACACTGGGTCGTGGTCGAGGGCATGGCCAAGGTCACCAATAATGGCTCCGGCACGACGCTGGTGGCGAAAAACGAATCGACGTTCATTGCCGCCGGACACAAGCATCGTCTGGAAAACCCGGGGGTGATCGATCTGGTGATCATCGAAGTACAGAGCGGCGAATACCTGGGCGAGGACGACATCGTGCGCTTCGAAGATCAATACGGCAGGACGGTCTGAATGCTGCTTCCCCTGTACCGCTCGCTGCACAGCTATCGTGGATTCATTCTTGGAAGCGTGCAGCGGGAATTTCAAGCGCGTTATCGCAACTCCCTGTTCGGTGCGCTGTGGCCGATCTTCAATCCCCTGTCGATGATTATCGTCTACACGGTGATCTTTTCGCAGATCATGCGTGCGCGCCTGCCGGGTGTTGACGACAGCATGGCCTACAGCGTTTACCTGTGCGCGGGACTGCTGGCGTGGGGGTTGTTTTCGGAAATAACCCTGCGCAGCCAGAACATGTTTCTTGAAAACGCCAACCTGCTGAAGAAAATCAGCTTCCCGAGGATCTGCCTGCCGGTAATCGTGTTGATCAACGCCGCAATCAATTTCGCCATCATCGTCGCCCTGTTTCTCGGATTTCTGCTGATCACCGGGCGCTGGCCGGGCATGGCCTTGCTGGCGCTTGTTCCACTGATCGCTGTGCAAATGATGTTCTGCGCCGGGCTGGGCATGGTGCTCGGGGTGTTGAATGTGTTCTTTCGCGATGTCGGTCAATTGTTCGGCATCTGCCTGCAATTCTGGTTCTGGCTGACGCCGATCGTGTATCCCATCACTATATTGCCCAATTGGCTGCAGAGCCTGCTGCGATTCAACCCTCTGACCAGCCTGATCGCCAGTTATCAGAACGTATTCCTTTACGGTCAGTGGCCAGACTGGAGTTCGCTGCTGCCAGCACTCGTGATCGGCGCAATTTTCTGCGCTATCGGCCTGCGCCTGTTCCGTCAACGGGTCGGTGAAATGGTGGATGAGCTCTGATGGGACATATCCGTGTGACCGGACTGGGCAAAGCCTACAAACAATACCCCAGTCGCTGGAGTCGTCTGGCCGAATGGCTGATTCCTTTTTCCCCATCGCGGCACAACCAGCATTGGGTATTGCAAGACCTCACGTTCGAGATCCCTGCCGGCCAGGCCGTGGGCATCGTCGGGGTCAACGGCGCGGGCAAGAGTACCCTGCTGAAGATGATTACCGGCACCTCCCGACAAACCTGCGGCACCATTGAGCTTTCCGGCCGGGTCGCCGCTCTGCTGGAACTGGGCATGGGTTTTCATCCTGACTTTACGGGCAGGCAAAACGCCGTGATGGCCGGGCAATTGCTCGGCATGCAACTCGAGGAAATCAACGCATTGATGCCACAGATCGAGAGCTTCGCGGAAATCGGCGACGCGATTGATCATCCGGTACGTACTTATTCCAGCGGTATGCAAATGCGCCTGGCATTCAGCGTCGCCACCGCACGCCGTCCCGACATCCTTATCGTCGACGAGGCCCTGTCCGTTGGGGATGCGTATTTCCAGCACAAGAGCTTCGAGCGTATCCGCAGTTTCCGCGCGGCTGGCACGACCCTGCTGATCGTGTCCCATGACCGTTCGGCAATTCAGTCAATTTGCGACACCGCCATCTTGCTCGATGGTGGCCGTCTGGCCATGCATGACAGGCCTGAAGCCGTCATGGATTTCTACAACGCCTTGCTGGCCGAACGCGAAGGCCAGACCGTACGCCAGCAAATGCTCAGTGGCGGCCAGGTGCAGACCGTGTCGGGTACCGGTGAAGCCGGCATTGTACGAGTGCGTCTGCTCGATGAATCCGAGCGTTCGATCGAGGCCGCCGAAGTCGGCCAGCCAGTGGTCCTGGCAGTGGACGTCGAGGTTCGTCAGGACATCGAGCGGCTGGTGCTGGGTTTCATGATCAAGGATCGGCTCGGCCAGCCCATGTATGGCATCAATACCCATCGCCTCAATCAGGCACTGGAAAATCTGCGCGCCGGTGAACGCATCACCTATCGCTTTGCTTTTGTAATCGGCCTGGGAAAAGGCAACTACTCTGTCGCTCTGAGCCTGTCGAGGCTGGACTCGCACCTGGACCGAAACTTCGAATGGCGCGACTTCGGTCTGGTGTTTCACGTCATCAACAATCGACGCGAAGATTTCGTCGGTTGCGCATGGCTCAATGCACAGACCACCATCAGCCGTGACACCGAAGCCAGCCGCGTCGAGCACACGCCATGACCCGCCTGTTGGTCGAGTGCACCCACGTGTTCAAACACCCGACGGTCAATTCAGGGATCCAGCGCGTGGTGCGCAATGTCATCAAGCAGTTGCCCGCCAGCGCTGAAGGCATCGAATGCCTGCCGGTGGTGCTGATCAATGGCCAGCTCTATCGCGTGCTGCAACTGGCGCCGCTCGATACGCCGTTGTGGAACACTCTGCAAACCTTCGGTGAGCGACTGGAACGTCTGGCTCATCGATTCTGGCAGTGGCATCAGCGCCGGGACGCGCAATGCACGGCGAAACTGGCGCGACGGGGACTCTATGTCGGCTATCGATTGACTCAATTCGCGGTGTTCGGCGTGCCGATCCGGCTGATCCGGCTGATCAATCGCAGGCAGCTGCTCAAGCGCTGTTCGCCGCTGCAGCACCAGCCTGGCGATCAACTGGTGCTGCTGGATTCCTCCTGGCACTCGGATTTTTTCGCCCACGTCGAACAGCTCAAACGCGACGGCGTCGGCATCATCGCGGTGGTCTACGACCTGATTCCGCTGACGCACCCGCAGTTTTACGACACGCGTCTGGTCGAGGTCTTCAGCGAATGGTTCGACTGGATCACCCGCACGGCCGATGGCTATATGGCGATCTCCGCCACGGTGCGTGATCAGGTGCGTGAAGAATTGCAGCGCAGAATCGGTGCCGAGCAGGCCGACAAACGCTGGTTCGATTTCTTCCATCTGGGTTCCGAGCTCGATCTGCATCACAGCGCCGCGACGGTCGAACCACGCCTGAAAAGCCTGTTCGCTGCGCCCGAAACGGTTTTCCTGATGGTCAGCACCATCGAGCCGCGCAAGAACCATGCGTACCTGCTCGATGCCTTCGAGTGCGCCTGGGCTGCCGGCTCCACGGCACGGTTGTGCATCGCCGGGCGGATTGGCTGGAAGTGCGAGGCGCTGCTCGAGCGCATTCACAGTCACCCGGAACTGAACCGGCGCCTGTTCATGTTCAATGACCTGAGCGATACCAGCCTGGAATACGCCTACGCCCATGCCAGCGCGCTGGTGTTTCCCTCGTTCGTCGAAGGCTTCGGCCTGCCGCTGGTAGAAGCCATGCAGCGTGGCTTGCCGGCAATGGCCAGCGACATCGCCGTGTTCCGCGAAATTGGCGGCGACTTCATGGCTTACTTCAATCTGCAGGATCCCCACAACCTCGCCGCTTTGATCCAGGTCTATCAGCGCACAGGGCAGTTTCCCGCCGCCCGCGATGTCGCCGACTGGTGCTGGATCAGCTGGCGCGAGGCCAGTGGGCAATTGGCAACACGCAGCCTCCACCAGGTTCAGCAGGCCCCGCGCGTGCAAGCGAGGCCGCATGCGCATTGCTCTTAATGCCCGCATCCTGCAAGCGCCGCGCACCGGCATCGGCCATTACGTCGCTGAACTGGTCCATGCCCTGCGCACTGAAACCGAAGTGGACGTGAGTCTGTTTCACGGCTGGGGCTGGAGTTCGGCCCTGCCGGAAGCCGCAGTGCCCGGCTATTCGCGCATGACGCCGCTGCTGCGCCAGATTCCCGGTGCTTATCAGGCCCGCCGCTGGCTGGAGCAGAAACGCTTCGATCAGGGCCGCGCGCAAGGGATCGACCTTTATCACGAGCCGAGCCTGTGGCCGCTGGCTTTCGACGGCCCGACCGTGATCACCTTGCATGACCTGACGCACCTGCATTTCCCCGAAACCCAGCCGCCCACACGCCTGAGGGAGATTGAACGGCGCCTGGCCGCAGGCCTGGAACAGGCGCGAGTGATTCTGACCGATTCGCAGGCGATCGCCGACGAGGCGCAAGCCTGTTTCGGCCTGCCGGCACAGCGATTCGTGGTGGCGCCGTTAGGCGTGGCCGCGCGCTTCCATCCTCGGGAATCCCATGAGCTCGAAAGCGTGCTCAAGGCTCACGCCGTCCAGACGCGGGAGTATTTCCTGTGTGTCGGCACCCTTGAGCCGCGCAAGAACCTGAGCCTGGCGCTGCAGGCCCACGCTCTGCTCCCAGAGGCAGTGCGCCAGCGCTTTCCCTTGTTGATTGCGGGGATGGCGGGTTGGCAGCGCGAGCAGTTCAACAAGCCGTTGCGCCAGGCCCTGGCGAGCGGCCATGTGTGCCTGCTCGGCTATCTGCCCGATGAACAATTGGCGCAGTTGCTGGCCGGCGCCCGCGCGCTGATATTTCCATCGTTGTATGAGGGCTTTGGACTGCCGGTGCTGGAGGCCATGGCCAGTGGCACGCCGGTGGTGATTACCCGTTCTTCGGCGATGCCGGAGGTGGCCGGCGACGCTGGCAACTATATTGAAGCGGAAGATGCCGAGGGCCTGCGCGATGCGCTGAGTCGGCTGATCGACGATACGCAGCATTGGCAGGCATGCCGCGACGCAGGATTGCTGCGGGCAGGACTTTTTTCCTGGAAGCGTTGTGCACAGGCTACGGCCGGTGCCTACCGTCAGGCCATGGGAGGTTGAATGCGCGTTCTTCATTTCTTCAAGACGTACCTGCCCGACTCGGTCGGCGGCATCGAACAAGTCATCTTCCAACTTTGCGAAAGCGGCGCCCAGCACGGCATCGATGCACGGGTGCTGACCCTCAGCACGGACCCGACACCGCCCGTGATGCAACTGGGTCAGCATGAAGTGCACCGGGCAAAACTGGATATCCAGTTCGCCTCCACCGGGTTTTCCTGGAGTGTGTTCAAGCAGTTCCGTGCATTGGCTGCCGAGGCCGACGTGATCAACTACCACTTCCCGTGGCCGTTCATGGATCTGGTGCATTTCGCCAGCGCCATTGATAAACCGACGGTGGTCACCTATCACTCGGACATCATCCGCCAGAAGCATTTGCTCAAGCTGTACCGGCCGCTGATGAACCGCTTTCTCGCCAGTGCCGACCGTATCGTCGCCGCATCGCCGAACTATCTGCATACCAGCGACGTGTTGCAGCAATTTCAGGACAAGACCCGCGTTGTCCCTTACGGCTTGAACAAAGCAGGTTATCCACAGCCCGACTCCGCAAGGATGAACCGCTGGCGCGAACAGCTTGGGAATAAGTTCTTTCTCTTCGTTGGAGTCATGCGTTATTACAAGGGTTTGCACATCCTGCTCGACGCACTGAAAGACGTCGATTATCCGGTAGTGATCGTCGGCGCTGGTCCGCTGGAGCAGGAACTGCATGCACAGGCCGCCGCGCTGGGCCTGCGCAATATCCATTTCCTCGGACGTCTGAGTGACGAGGACAAAGTGGCGTTGCTGCAATTGAGCTATGCGATCGTTTTTCCTTCGCACCTGCGTTCGGAGGCGTTCGGAATTTCGTTGCTCGAAGGTGCGATGTACGGCAAGCCGATGATTTCCAGCGAAATCGGCACCGGCACCAGTTTCATCAATATCCACAATGAAACCGGGCTGGTGGTGCCCCCAAGTCATCCACAGGCATTTCGCGAAGCCATGCGCACACTGTGGGAAAACCCCGAGCGTGCCGCAGCCATGGGCGTCAAAGCCGAAGCGCGCTATCGGCAGCTGTTCACCGCCGATGAAATGGGCCGCAAGTGGACTGAGTTGTATCAGGAACTGCTGGAAGAAAAGGCACTGTCCTACGCGTGAGATCTGCAACCAGGCGGCCGCGAAGTTGCTCGCGCCCGCCTGCCCGGCCGGCACATCACGCAGTCTTCTGCAACCCCGCCACGGTGCGTGGCATCGGGACGAAACCGGGCAAGGCTTCAATCCGCGCAAGCCAGGCGCGAACGTTAGCGTACGCGTCGAGCGCGACATTACCTTCCGGCGCGTGAGCAATGTAACTGTAGGCGGACACGTCAGCGATAGTCGGCTCGTCACCGGCCAGATACGCGGTTTTGCCCAACTCCAGCTCCATGACTTCAAGCAGGTTGTGGGCGCGGGCAATGACTTCCTCGGCGTTCAGTTGCGCACCAAACACTGTGATCAAACGTGCCGCCGCCGGGCCAAATGCAATCGGTCCCGCCGCTGCCGACAACCAGCGCTGCACACGGGCTGCGCCTACCGGGTCAGCTGGTAGCCAGCGACCGTTGCCATACTTGTGCGCCAGATAAACCAGAATCGCATTGGAATCAGCCAACACCACACCGCCATCATCAATTGCCGGGACCTGGCCGAAACTGTTGATCGCCAGGTATTGCGGCTGCTTGTGCTCGCCTTTGGCCAGATCGACGAAGATCAGCTCGGTGGGCAGTTGCAGCAATGACAGCATCAACTCGACGCGGTGAGCATGGCCGGAACGGGGAAAGTTGTAGAGTTTGATCGCTTGCATGGTCGACTCCGCTGAAAAGTGACGTCGCTACGAGGATGAGCGCGCCGATGAAGTCATCATCCTCGAGTTGCCAAAACAACAGAATCACCAACGGATGCAATCGATTATTTCAGCTGCTGCAATAACGTTTAAGCGATGAGTGCCGGATGCTCGCGCAATGCTTTGACCGCGAAGTCGACAAAGCTGCGGATCCGCGTCGGAGCCTTGCGCCCGCCCTGATACACCACATGGATCGGCAAGGGCGGCAATTCAAAATCGGCGAGGACGATTTCCAGCTCGCCGGCCGCCACTTTATCCGCCACTTGATAGGACAGCACTCGAGTCAGTCCCAGCCCTTTGCGCGCTGCGGTAATCGCCGACTGATTGGCGGTGACGGTCAAACGCGGTTCGGTACGCACACTAAGGGCTTGGCCAGCGTCGAAAAACGGCCAGTTGCGTTGTTGACCGATCGCCGACGTCGCCACCACCGGCAGCCCGGCCAGCGCCTGGGGGTGATCCGGTCGGCCATGCGCCGCCAGAAAATCCGGCGATGCGCAGATCACCCGCCGCACTTCCCCGACACGAATCGCATGCTGATTGCTGTCCGGCAGCTCACCGATGCGCACCGCGACATCGATGCCCTCCTCAACCATGTTCACGACCCGATCGAGCAACAGCGCGTTGATCGATACGTCCGGATAGCGGCACAGATAATCGGCCATGACCGGCGTCACGAACAGATCGCCGAACAGCACCGGCGCGGTGATCGTCAATTGCCCGCGCGGCAGCGTATGGCTACCCGCCGCTGAATCTTCGGCCTCCTGCACCTCGGCGAGGATCCGCCGGCAATCCTCGCAATAACGCTGCCCCGCTTCGGTCAGATGCACGGTGCGCGTGGTGCGAACCAACAGTTGCGTACCAATGTGCTGCTCCAGCGCCGCCACTGCCCGCGTGACACTCGCCGCCGACAACCCCAGACGCCGCGACGCCGCCGAAAAGCCCTGCTCCTGGGCAACGACGACGAAGATCTGCATTTCCTGAAAGCGGTCCATGGGATTCCTCGTCAATTTTGAGTGAAGTCTTTTTAGAGAGAGGCGGAACCTCCGGTGATGACCGAAAGACCGCATGTTGGTAGATGTGACGCAGCATGATTCATCCGACGGGGTAGCCTCGCCAGCCGCCCCTCCCCTACGCTGATTTGCCGAGGGACCTCCGTTGACGACATCTGCTTTCAAGGGAAGGCCTTACCTCGACTTGTTCTCATCGCAAAATCAATGCGCCCTCCGTTTCTGTTTACCTGAGCCTCGCAAATCGTTCCAGCAGTGGATAAAACTCCGCAAAATCTGAACTCAGCGGTTCATAGAGGGATGTCAGCTCCTCAAATGCGCTACATAGCTGCTCAGGCTCCGATAGTCGTTTGGATATGACATCCAGCCCATGGCCGATCATCGAAAAGTCTCTATACGCACCCAACCAATCCTCCGTAACGATCAAAGGCGCCAACCGAGCTAATGGCTCCGGCAAGGAAGGTTCGCTTCGTAGAAGGGCGTAAACCCTTTCCGAAAATTCCTTCAGGGTGGTTTCTGAGTACTGATCCCGATCCCGAGCCAAGCAGTGATCAAAAAACATGTCGAGGGCGATCCCACCATACCGACGTCGCGTGATCGTGAACCGATCTAGAGCTCGTTTCACCACAGCGTGAGAATCAGTGAACACGTCGATCTTGCGATGAAGGTGGATCGCTTCTTCTGTTTTTACAGAGAACCGTCCAGACAGTGCTCCCTTTACGAAATCTCCGTAAAGGCTTCCCAGCTGTGCAGGATCCTGCCCCCCGAGATGAAGGTGCGCTAGGTAATTCATGGCCACTCGCTATCGAGATATCTGATTGATTTCATTTGGCCTGGGTGAGTGCCGCAGGACTTGTTGTGAAACATACCATCCTATAGGTAGGCAAAAAATAGATCACTTATACTTCAGCTGAATATCCTCGATAGTTAATATCAATCAAACCACATTGTATGCCTACCTACTGGATGGTAGCGTATGGGTAAGTTTTCTGACTGCTTAGAAATCGTC
Organism: Pseudomonas sp.; assembly: GCF_035554175.1. GTDB lineage: Bacteria > Pseudomonadota > Gammaproteobacteria > Pseudomonadales > Pseudomonadaceae > Aquipseudomonas. The sequence goes on from NZ_DATMIV010000013.1 coordinate 66,477, forward strand.
GTCCTCCCATACCTGTGAGAATCCCCATGCAAGATTGGAAGCAAACCCGCAAAGACATCAACACACGGCTGGTTGATCTCAATGGCCTGTCCCCCGAGACCATGAAAGGCATGGCTGCGCTAGGCGCCGCTGGCGGCAAGACCAACCATCTGGACGCCAAGACCCGCGAGCTGATTTCTTTGGCCGTGGCTGTGACCACTCGTTGCGACGGGTGCATTGCCTTTCACGCGGCGGAAGCCAAGAAGCTCGGTGTCACGAGCGAAGAGGTCGCGGAAGCGCTGGGCGTCGCCATCAACATGAACGCTGGTGCTGCGCTGGTCTACAGCACCCATGTGCTCGACGCGTTCGACAAATCCTGAATTCCCGACCTTCCACTCTTACTTACGTCGAGATAATCATGAATAAACTGTTCACTCCGTACGATCTGTCCGGTGTTCCCATGAAGAATCGCGTAGTCATGGCCCCCATGACACGGACCCGAACGCTAGACAACATTCCAAACGAATCCAATGCGCTGTACTACGCGCAACGGGCTTCCGCCGGCCTTCTGATCACCGAAGGCCTGCCGATTTCCGACGAAGCACGCGGCTACCTTTACACGCCTGGTATTTACGCAGATGAGCACTTGCCAGGTTGGCGCAAAGTCACTGACGCAGTGCACGCTAAAGGCGGAAAGATTTTCGCGCAGTTGTGGCACGTAGGCCGAATGTCCCATGTCTCGGTGCATGGCATAGCGCCCGTCTCCTCGGGGACTGTGCCTGCTGTGGACACCACTGTTTATGCCTGGGTCGAGCCTGGCAAATCAGGCCCGGTTCAACCTAGCGCACCGCGTGCGCTGGAAACTGATGAAGTGAAACGTGTCATAGCGGACTTTGTGAAGTCTGCGCGCATGGCGATGGACGCCGGTTTTGATGGCATCGAAATCATGGCTGCCAACGGCTTCCTGTTCGATCAGTTCCTGAGCAGCGCCCTGAACACTCGCACCGACCAGTACGGTGGCTCTATCGCTAATCGTCAGCGTTTCTTGCTCGAAACCATTGACGCAATTGCAGCTGAAATTGGCGGTTCGAAGATCGGCGTACGTTTCTCCCCATTCGGACGCCTGTATGACTTTGGCGTGTACGAAGGCGAACAAGAAACCTGGATGAGCATGGCGGCTGCGCTCAACGATCGCGAGTTGGCGTTCGTTCACCTGAACTACCAGCCGACCATCCTCGCCGCACAAACACCACCTGGTTTCGGGGCCGCATTCCGTGAGGCCTACAAAGGCACCTTGATGGCCGCCGGCGGCTTCACCAAAGAGATCGCAGAGTCGGAACTGGCCAAGGGTGAACTGGACCTGGTGGCCTTCGGCACGGCTTACATTGCAAACCCGGATCTCGTAGAGCGCATGCAAAACGATTGGCCATTGGCCGAGGGTGATCGTGCGACCTACTACGGGGTCAGCGGTTCGATTGATAAGGGTTATACCGACTATCCGGAATATGCCTCGGCTAAAGCCTGATATTCTTTTTCCAGCATTCAGGAGCACACCATGCCACTCGTAACGATCAAAGGTATTGAAGGCGTTTTCTCCGATGAGCAAAAAGCCGAGGTAATTCGCAAAGTGACTGACGCCATGGTGTCGGTAGAAGGCGAAAACATGCGCGCCCTCACTTGGGTCATCTTTGAAGAGGTCAAGAGCGGAGATTGGGGCATTGCCGGCAATCCGGTGACAGCGCAGGAAGTATTGAAGCTGCAAGCCGGTAAATAAGGGCTTCACCTTCAAGTCTTTGGCTCCCCGGACATTGAGTGCATTTGTGCTCAGTGACCGGGGAGCTTTTTGCGTTCTGAAAGAACGCCCAGGTTTGTTGGGGATTAATCTGTGATTCTGATCATTAACAACGCACTTGGCAGGCTGTCTTTCTGGGTCAAGACAGTGAGTTCGCTTTCGTCGTGTTTGGTGCCGCAACGGTTGCCGGGATTCTGGTCGACCCTTGGGGCAAAAGCCTCACTTTGGCGGTGGCGATCATCGCCGGCTTTGGTCGATTCGGCCAAATCGCCGGTCGACTACTGATGTCATGTGGGTTTGAAGTCGTAGTACTGGATCCCGATCCCGATCCCGATCCCGATCCCGATCATATCGAGACGTTGTGCAAGTTCGGAGTCAAGGTGTTCTACGGCGATGCGACCCGCCTCGATTTGCTCCACGCTGCTGGCGCTGCGCAGGCAGTGGTGCTGATCAACGCAATCGACAATCGGGAAGACAACCTGGCACTCAGCAGACTGGCTCAGGAGCATTTTCCATCTCTGAATCTGGTTGTACGTGCTCGCGACATGGGGCACATCATCACCCTCCGCCAGTTGGGGATTGAGGCAGTTGAGGGGGAAACTTTCGAAAGTGCTTTGTCATTGGGACGCAGAGCGCTGGAACAGCTTGGGATCGGGCGCTACGAGGCTCGATAGCGCGCGGATAGATTCCGCCGGACGACACCGAGTTTAAACACGACGCCTACAAGCGCGCTAACGCGCTGCTGACAGAAATATTCAATGAAGATCGCACTCACCCGTTCGATAACAGGGGGGAAAACTCTACCTGCAATCAAGGGCAGAAACGCACCAGACTAAGCCATGGAGCTGAGGCTCGACTAACGAGCCTCTTCCAGCTCTGCCAGTATTACCTTCTTCAGGGCTGAGACGGATCGAGATCCAGGCATGACCCGCAAAAGTCGGCCCTGATGGAAGACCGCCAAAGACGGCACCGCGCGAATGCCATACATTTGCGCAATCGTCGGCGACACCGCGACGTCTATCTTCCCAAATACTGCCAAGGCGTGAAGCTTTTCCTCCAGCGCATGAAAGATCGGCTTCATCTCCTGACAAGGCTTACACCAGGATGCTGAAAACAGCACAACGCTACTGCCTTTGGCAATAAATCGGGCGAACTGTGGAGCGCTTAACTCAACGATACGGCTCATGAGATCCTCTTGCTCCAGACTGTGGGAGGTGCGGTACTGCTAGGTACCGCACAACCAATGCCTATCAAACTTTGCAGCCATCGATACCGCAGACTTGTCCTGCGAAATCCTCTTCCTTGACCTGTACCTTCGCCTGCATCTTATTCAGCGCTTCGAGAAAAACAGCCTCAGGCTGAGCACCGGACAACGAGAACTCGTTGTTGAAGACGAACATCGGCACGCCCGATCCCAATTGCGCAGCGAAGTGCTCGTCCTCTTCCATCTCAACGCGCAGCTCTACGGATGACCATGCGAGCTTGATTGATTCTTCCGACACGCCCACTTCCCGCGCAATCGCCTCCAGACTGGATCGATCAAACAGTGACTTGCCATGGGTAGTGCTCTGTTCAAACAACGCCTCCACGAGGCGTTTTTTCACCGCGGACTCTTGAACCGCTTTAACCAGGACATGGGCGTCCGAGGTATCCCCAAACTGCATCGAGGCAAATCGATAATCCAGACCCGCATCGTTGCCGTACTTAATTACGGTGTTCATCATCGCTTCAGCGGTGTCTGCGTTCCAGAGTTTGCGCTTGAGAGCAGCAATCATAGGTTCAGGTGTGTGGTTCGCCGCCAAGCGATAAGCACGAATATTTATCTGAACGGCGTCTTTTTCGTCAAAGCGATCCAGCGCTTTTTCAAAGCGACGCTTTGCTACCCAGCACCAAGGGCAAACAAAATCAGACCAAACATCGACAACGAATTTTTTCGAAGAGGTTTGCATGTCTCATCCTGCGAGAAGAAATTAAGACCGTATTGCCAGCGTTTCAAGCAAATGGTTGAAGCCAGCTAAAGGGTAGGTTGATCGGCCCAATGCCCAATCGATGAGGCTTGAGCCCTCTAGCGTGCTCAGCAGCATGAAGGCGTATTCCTCAACGGGTTTATCCAGCAACCAGTGATGAAGTTGGACTGCGTCATTGAGGGTGGCTGTCAGCCAGTCGAGCTGAGACTCAAAGAACTCCCGAGTGAGCTCTTGCAGCGAGATGGGCAATGCCGCCATTTCTGCCGCCAATGCACCACACAGTGGAAGTAGCCCGTCATGGGCGCTGGCGACGAACAGCTGAGAAAACTCACGTAGCCGCAATAGCGGATCCGGATGCCTGGCTTCTATCGAGCCAAGCGTCTCTGTGAATCGATGGATGTAATCCTTGATCAATTCCGCGCCCAGACATTCCTTGGTCGGGAAGTGATGATGAATACTGGCTTTCCTGATGCCGATCTGTGCTGCTAGGTGTGAAGACCTGAAATGTTTGGCAGTGGCCGAAACAAGTGGGGTGAGGCGGGGTGAGGCGGGGTGGAGCGCAATGAGTCGGCCTGAAACCCCCGGCCACGTTGATCCTAGTGGCGAGACGCCAAGGAAGGCCGCTGTTAAACCACTGCCAAACATCGCGGGAAGGAAAAAGGCTATTTTCTACCCTGCTGGGGGGAAATTCCCGAAATGTTTGACAGTGAGGCAAACAGGTCAAACGCCCATGCGCACGGCGTTAGAGCAAAATTTTGCATCCGATACTACGACGAGGAAACGGAAGCAAAGCGAATCCCGTGGGCTTAGGCAAAAATCGAAATAACCAACTGATTTATAACGAAAATTTTGTTACCACCTCTGAAACGTCAACGGATACAAAAGGAACACGTTTTTTCCTTTTCTCAGTCTAGCCAGCTACCGACCCAGACCACTCTCCCTACAATTTGAAGTGAGTCCAACAGCTCCTTCGGTACCTGCATATCCTTGTAAGCCTTGTTTTCGCTAATGATATGCACAGACCCGTCAAACTGGCGCTGAAGTCGTTTGGCGTATAGATAGCCGTCTAGGACTATGACGTAGATGCCTGCGCCTTCCAACACCGTATGGCGGATATCGATAAGTATGGTGTCTCCCGCATGCAGAAGAGGCTCCATTGAGTCCCCATCAACTCCGATCGCGCATATATGTTGGGATTGGAGGCCCTTTTTTCGTAGTGAATACTTTGTGAAGGCAAGGTGGGTTAGCGTTTCAACGCTCTCGTTCCATCGCCCCCCACCTGTGCTACATCGCGCATCATAGAGAGGGATGTAGGCATAAATATCGTCCTCCCCGAGCGTCTTAGCCCCTTCATCCTCCGGCCTCATGGGTTCTTCACCGGCAGCTAGCCAAGCAATATTCACACCTGCCGCTCTTGCGATTGCCACCAAGTTCTCAGTTCCTGGCAAAGACCCCGAGAGGTACTTCCGGATCAGGCTATCGCTGATACCGCATTCCTTTGAGAATGCCAGCACTGACCTTCCCTCCAGCGCCAACCCCAATCGCTCGCTAAATTTTCCTGTTTCAGCCTGCCTGGTCGAACTTGAAAGCTCTGATCTGTTGCCCCCTGTTTTTTTCAACCTTCGTATCCTATTGATTTTAAAAATATTATTTCTCCGAAAAACCGGAAAGCTAAATTTTTAGCTTGAAAAAGCTTTCTAGAGCTTTCTTTCAAGCTGTTTACTGCTAATATGCTTTCCTAGTTAACGTTAGAAACCCCTAAATAGTTCGAACTCAGTAGCGAGCAAGACAGTTATGGAACCAAAAATACCGAGAGATGACCCGGTCGCTGTTTGGGAGTGGGTCAAGTACCAGCTGCGGATCAAGGGCGTGCCGATGGCCGAGTTAGCACGGCGGCACAGAGTCACGCCTCAAGCGTTTGCTAGGGTCAAGCGTGTGCCTTACCCGCGAATGGAGAGGGTTATTGCAAAGGCTTTGCAGCTGAGGCCAATAGACATTTGGCCAAAGCGGTGGACATGCGACAGCGTCCCAGTAAGGCAGCGGCCAACCCGCGCAGAAAAAAGAGCGTACAAAACCGAGCTGTTTAGTGCAACCAATGCCGGCGGCAATCCAAAAATGGGTAATGCAGCATCATCTGCGCAGAATGGTGCTTGGTGATGAACAGTAAAAGCTCTGTAGTTTCGATAGAGATACCCGGATCCGCCTTTGAAGTTTCAAAAAAACATGGCTCGTGGTATTCGCCACAAGAAATTGCGGGTCTGCCCGGCCTCCCTGCAACAGTTCAGGGCGTGAACGCCCGAGCAAAGAAGCAAGGTTATGAATGGCGCGCCCGAAAGGCTTCCGGCGGAGGTCGCGAGTATGCGTTTCGCAGCTTACCGAAGGAAACGCAGGACGCCATTCTCACTAAGCCGTTAACAGAAAAACAGTCAGGTGAGCCAGAAGTAGGCGCAGTCGTAAATTCGGCTCGCAACACTTTGTTTTGCGTGTCGAGAGCGACCGACTCGCAACGAGCTGTGATGGTTGCCCGGTTGGCCTTCGTTCGTGAAATCGAACACATGTGCAAGGTCGTGAGCCAAAAGCGAGCCATCGAGACACTGCTGGAGCTCGTCAGACTTGGCGAGCTTAGCCCTTACCTGTCGGCACAGCTGGTGATCGCCAACAACCGCAAAACCGAAGACCGCACACTGTCAGAGCGAACCTTGCTCCGCTGGATCGTCGCCTTTCGCGAACACGGCGAGGCAGGCCTCATTCCCGCTGTCCGTCAAAAAGAGATGGGGGTGCCCGTCTGGTTTGCAGCGTTTCGCAAACACTACGCCAATCCAAACAACCCAAGCGTTGCCTACTGTTATGGCAAATTCAAAGAGGAATATGACGGCGTCTGCCCGAGTATCGAGCAGGTCCGCCGCTTTCTGGACAAACTGAGCCCGGAGGCCCGCGAGCAAGGCCGGAAGAGCCCGCAGGCCCTGAAAGCCCTTCAACCCTTCAAGCGGCGTGATGCCAGCATGCTCTGGCCGAACGATGTCTGGATTCCAGATGGCCACAAATTTGACGCTGAGGTTATTGATCCGATTTCCGGGCAACCGTTCCGCCCGGAAATAACCATGGTTATTGATTGGGCGACTCGTCGGATCGTGGGTTACGGGGTCAGTTTGGCCGAGTCCGCCTTCTCCACCATTGATGCATTCAAAGAAGCTGTTACGCGCTGCGGCATGTACAACATTCTGTACTCCGACAACGGCAGCGGCTTTGTCAACGAAACCGTTAAAGAGATTAACAACCGGTTGGGCGGCACGCACACCACGTCCCTGCCGTACAACTCTCAGGCTCGCGGCATCATTGAGCGGCCCCACAAAACCATCCTGGTTCCTCTGGCGCAGACCTATCCTTCATATATAGGTGCGCTCGTCGACAAGGAGGCAGCGACAAAGCGTCACCGGATTTCTCGCAAGCAACTCGCTGCGGGCTTTAAGCCGATCAATATCCCGTCGTTCGAGCAATTCCTGTACGACCTTGAGCATGCGCTTAACGACTACAACACGCGGCCACATTCCGGCCTGCCGCGAATCCGCGACGCGGAAACCAATTGCCTTCGCCATCTCTCCCCACTCGAAGCGTGGAAACAGGCTATCGCAGAAGGCTGGGAGCCGTTGAAGGCCCCGGCGAATGTGGTCGAGGCGCTGATGCGTCCTCAGGTCGGGCGCAAGACCCATCGTGGCGAAGTGCGCTGGAACAATGGCATCTATTTCCTCGACGCCCTGCGCGACTTCCACGGCGAAGACATTCGTATCAGCTACGACATCCGCGACCCGTCAAAAATTTTGGTATGGACGTTGGAGGGTGCTCAGATCGGCGAGGCCACTCTGGGTGGCAACTCCCAGCCCGCCATGCCGTTGAGCATGGTCGATAAAGCCCAGGAAACCCGCGAGAAAGGCCAGCTTTCCCGGATCGTCAAAAAAGCCAAGACCATTACGGGTAAGGACGTCGAGCTGCGGGTGCTCTCGCAAGATTCGAATTTCGAATTCAGCTCTCAGCAGCGCCTGATTGCCCAGGAAACCGCGAAGCAGATCACAGCCGAACAATCAGCGCCGCCCGCTTGGGCGCCTCCGAAAAAACCGTTGAGCAAATACAGGGCATGGGAGCAGCTAGATGCTCGCGTGCAAGCAGGAGAGGTATTGAGCGACGCGGAAAAAGACTGGTGGGGTCGTTACCCCCACCTGCCTGAATTTGCGATTGCCAAAGAAACGTTGGAGTTCAAGCCCAACGACAAGCGTGACGCCCGTAAGGCAACCGCCTAACAACATTGCAATAGGAGCAACACCATGAGTCTAGACCAAAACCTACCGTTGACCAACATCGGCCACCTGGCCACCGCCGTCAAAGTTGCAATGGATCGCCCTCAAGGCGTGCCTGGAATCGTTGTGATGTACGGCCCCAGCGGGATTGGCAAGACCAATGCGGGCGAGCGCGTGGAGCGTCAGCTCAAGGCTTTTCGGGTTGAATGCAAGGATATCTGGACCAAGAAAGCCTTCCTGCAAAGCATCCTGGCCGAAATGAATATCACCCCAGAGCGCACGCTGTCAGCGATGGTTGCGCAGATCGCCCAGGGACTGATTGGCGCAACAAAAATGAAGCCGCGCCGGGCGCCGGTGTTGATTCTCGACGACGTGCAATACGTCCTGGACAAGGCTTTTGCCAACGTATTGACCGACATCTATAACGCCAGCGGCCAGAGCACGCTGGTGCTGATCGGCGAAGAGCGGGTGCCGAACAGCCTGGCTAAATTGGAGCGCCTGCACAACCGTGTCCTGGAGTGGGTGCCCGCCGATGATGCTGATCTGGATGACGTGAAGTGTTTAGCGGCGGCGCACTACCCGGATTTGACGCTCGCTGACGACTTGCTCGAAAGCTTATTAGATGCCGTCAATTTCTGCCTGCGCCGGGTGGTCGCGAACCTACACCGTATACAGCGGGTCGCGCTGAATGAGGGCTGGACATCCGTTGACCTGCAATTGTGGGGCGACAACGGCTGGTCAACCGGGACTCACCCGACACTGGATCGGAGTCGCAGGAAATGACCCGGCCCGTCGACATCTCCGCCTGGGGCAATGAGCCGCCCCGCTGGGTACTGCTTCTCGCTGAGGCAGTACGCCGCGAAGGCACCCGAACCAAGGTCGCCGCGATCATTGGTTATGACCGGGCCTCCGTGGGCACCGCGTTGACCAACAGCTATCCATCGCCCTCCACCGACGGCATCGAGCGTGCCGTGCTGCGGGCGTTCGACTCCGATTCAAAGGAGGCCAGTGATGCGCCCGCTCAATAAAAAGGCCAGCCAAGTGGCTCTGCCGCTTCCATCCAGTAGCGAATGGCTGCGTCTGCTGCGCACCGAAGCCGAACTGCAAACCATCACCGGCGCCGCCAAGCGAATCGGCTGCGCCCGCTCCAAGGTCAGCATGCTGCTATCGGGCAAATACCCGGCAAAAACCGTCCGGGCCGAGCGTCAAGTGTTGAGAGTGCTGGGAAGCGTCCAGTGTCCCGTGCTCGATGGCGAAACCATGGAGGGCTCCTGCTGCCAGGCGCATCGGCTGCGAGCAGCGGGCACGCCACCCACAAACAACTCTACGGCAATCTTGTACTGGCGCAGCTGTCAGGTCTGCCCGAATAACGGCGCCATCGTGATCAGCGTCCGCTACTCCGCCATGACATACGTCGCCAGCAATAAAGAGCAAAAAGCTACAGCCAGCAACACGATCAGTGCCGAGCAAGCTGCCGTGGCCCTGCTTCGAAAGATGGACTTCGATCCAGAGTTGCTGGAGTGCGTCAGCTCCAGCGAGAGCAAGGGTCAGGGCACTCATACCTTTATCTACCGGGAGGTGCAGTGATGCACACACAAACCGCTTTGCTGCACCAACCAAACCGCTTCGCTATCGCCTATGAGCGCGAAGGCCACCAATTTCGAGTGCTGACCCCGGAGCTGGCCGAGGATCTGGCGAACTTCAACTGGGTGGGTCGTGAACTAACGCGCCTGGGCGTGCCAATCCTCATCAGTAGCTTTTCAGAGCGCTGCATTGAGCTGTCCCCCACTGAGGCCAAACGGCTCTACGCCGAGCGGCTGGATATCAGTACCTGGGCGTTTCAGCCAACCGCTGGTGGTTGTCGCGTTCGAGTGTGTTGCCGAGGGATCTACCTGCACTGGTTCGAATCGATAACCACTCGCCCGATTTATGAGGTGCTGCGATGAGCCTGGCTGAGCCGACCTTGAGGGATCTGATCATCAGCCATCAGGACAGCCTCAACCGTTTACGGCTGGCAGCACCGAGATGGATAGCTTCAGAGCGCAAACGCGGTACCCAAAGCATGGCCTTTTTGACGGCCGAAATCGAAAAACTGAAGAAGCTGGAAGGAAAGAAAAGATGAACACCAAACCTACTGAAAAGGTGATCCCCGAAGGCTACCGCGAGGACGCTCAAGGTCGCCTGGTTCACAAAGACATGATCAAACCAATCGACGCCGAGCGCGACCGCCTGGTGTGCGAAATCGTAGAGCGTGCGGTAGTGCTCAGCGAATCCCTGACCAACTTCAAGGCTAGCGCGTTCGGTGACATCGACGCGTTTGTAGATATGAGCCTTGAGCAGTACGGCGCGAAGGTGCGCGGCAAAAAAGGCAACTTGTCGCTGCTCAGCTTCGACGGTCGCTACAAGGTTCAGATGGCCGTGCAGGAAAGCATCGTATTTGACGAGCGCTTGCAGGCAGCTCGCGCATTGATTGACGAGTGCGTGACCGATTGGACGCAAGGCGCCCGGCCTGAGGCGATCACCCTGATCAACGACGCCTTTCGGGCGGACACTCAAGGCGAGATTCGCACTGCCCGCGTCCTTGGATTGCGTCGACTGGGCATCGAGGACGAGCGCTGGAAGCGGGCCATGCTCGCCATCGGCGAAGCGTGTCAGGTAGTGGGTTCCAAGTCCTACGTCCGTGTGTACGAGCGTGTCGGTGACACCGACCAGTACCGCCTGATCAGTCTTGATCTGGCATCGGCGTAACCACTCGGCAGCGTCAAAAAACAAAGACCAACGATCCAGGAGGCAACCGTTATGCAGATCTACCACACCACTGACAGCGATCCTGTCCCGCTTGGATCGCTGGATCACGATCAGGCCCGCGCCGAGCTGAAAGCTTTGATGGATGACTTCGAAGCGCGAGGCGGTCGCGTTCAAACGTTCGGTTTCAAGATGCTTGGCGCGTCCGGCGCATTCACTGGTGCCAGCGTTTACGGGAAGCGCCCGAAGACAAAAAAAGCGGGATCAACGCACCACTAAAGCGAAACCACCCCGGTCTCCGGGATGGTCTGCCGGGCGTGGTTGCCCGGTACTGAAGAGCAGCCGAGGGACGATATGACGCAAGAAGACTGGGATGCGCTGAAAGCGCAAATGGATCAGCCATGGGGGCAAATGAAGCTGCAATGCGACCAGTTCGAATTGCTCCTGGTGCAGAGCGCATCCGTTAGGCGCAGATGCTGGGAAACCATCGTGTATGTCGGTGGATTTATGAGGACGGAATGGATGCAGGTTGATGGCGATGGCCAGGCACTGCACGAGGAAGCGCGCCGCTTCATGCGCAAAGTTGTCCGCCCTCTGTATTCAGCCAGGGAGGTCGAAGGAATTCGCAATACATATGGCAAGCGCAGGGCGACCGAGAGCAAAGCCAAGAAATTTGTCATCTTCGATTGTGCCTGGAAGAACTTCAACAGCCTGAAAAAACACCTGTTGGCGAACAACACCAGCATCACCCGAATTGTCGAGGCTTGACGCTATGCCTAAGAGATTGGATTTAACCCCGCGTGACCGTATCGCAATTGAGGCCATGAAGAAGTTTTTACCCAACTGGATTGACCTCGCCTATATGAAAGAAGGGACGACGTCCCGTGAAGTGTTCGAGTGGGCCGCCAACGCCTCTTACTTCGTTGCTGACGCCATGCTGAAAGCTCGCAGCGGGTTGCTGAAAACCAGAGAACTCAAAGCCGATGACAATGAACTGAAGGCGACGACCAATGAATAAGCAGAAATATATGAAGGGCAAGGCCGTGGTATCGCTGGTCAGCATTCTTCTCAGTGTGGCTTTGCTGTACAGCAATGCAAGCGTGCACCAGTTCGCGTTTTACGTCGTCCTTGTTCTCAACATCATCGCATGGGTTTTCGCGTTGCTTGGCGGGATAAGCGACCTGGCGGCAGCCAATATTCGCAAGGGGTTCTGGGTCACCCTGGGTACCGCCGGTTTTTCAATTGTGGCGTTGATTATTACAGGCCATCTCGCTCTGGCGGCGTCAGTCTCTGCACTTCAGGCCCTGTGTTGGATCCTCGCCTTCAATCAAACCGAGGTGAAGGCATGAGCCTAACGGACATCCTACTTACCGCGATTTTCTGCGGGCTCATCGCGTCGACTGCTCATCACTACGTTCGCCTACGGCGACAAAATCGGTCCATCGAACAGCAGCGTGCGTTCCGTGCGCATAAGCGTGAAGTAGAGCGCGCCGCAAGGAAGGCGCTATGAGCTTCGATTTGATCAATTACATGAGTCTGTTGGAGATCCTCGTTTTCGCGATTTACTGCGGGCTCATCGCTTCGTACGCTCATCGCTACGTATACCTGCGGCGAGAAAAACGAGCCGCACAGAAGGCTCGGCGCGCTGCTTTTTGGGTGGGGTTCGGATTGGCGCTGTTATCGGCTATGAGCTTCGATTTGATCAATTAAGCGAAACCGCCCCGATCTGTCGGGGAGGTCTGCCAGGCGCGGTGGCCTGGTACTGATGAGCAGCCAAAAGAGGATTGTGGCGATGAATAACGTACCGATTGCGCCGCAGGAATACCTGCATGGAGTAAAGGTCGTGCAGATTGAAGACATCCGGGTTGCCCGTGGACTCACTCGTCGACCTTTATCATCGTGCACGCACAGAAAGATGGTCTATGACGGCAACGAGCGTCGCATCTGGTGCACCGACTGCGAGACCGAAGTCGAAGCGTTCGACGCGTTTCTTCATCTGGTTGAGAGGTTCGGCGCCGCAGAAGCCCGCATCAATCACCGCGCTGCAGAACTGGCCGAGGCGGAAAAATTCCAGATCCGCAGTCGTGCCGCCAAAGTGATGGACGAAGCCTGGCGCAGCACAAAGATGGCGCCGCTGTGCCCTCACTGCAATGCCGCGATCCTTCCTGAAGACGTAGTCGGCGGCGTGGCTAGCGCATCGAAAGCATTGGTCGCTGCGGCGCGCAAACGGCAGCAGCCCCCAAGCCCTAGCAGGTAAGAAAGCGAAACCGCCCCGATCAGTCGGGGAGGTCTGCCGGGCGCGGTGGCCCGGTACTGATGAGCAGCCAAGATGACAACTGAGACAAAAGCTGACCGTAAGAAACGCCTGGCACGTGAGCGCAAGCGTCGGCAGCGCAAGGGAAACCACCAGCGCCGCGAGGCGTTGGGCGCACGCGTAATCAGCTTTGAGTCGTACGCCGAAACCCGCGAAGCGCTGGAGCGTATGCGTCAGCGCCATGACTTTTCGTGCAACGGCGAAGCCATCACGCACTTGATTCACGCGGCGGACGAATTAGCAAAACGTGACATGTCACGCTATGGCGATTTGTTCGGCGTGACCTGTCACGTTTCGGAAAAATAGAGGCATGAATCATGTCACTGATCAGCCAGGCCAACCCGCAGGAATCCACTCCACCACCCAAGCTTCGCCTGGAGTGGTACGGCGTCGAGCGCTACTGCGTGCACTGCCGCGAGTATTGGCCTGCTGACAACGAGTTTTTCCGGGTGCGTGCCGATGACGGCAAGTTTTCGAGCTGGTGCCGCGCCTGTGAATACGAAGCCCGCAACAACAAACGCCGAGTGAAACGATGAATATTCGAAACATCAACCTGGCCAAGATTCATGTGGCCAAAAAGCAACTCGGTCTGGATGACGAGACGTATCGGGCGATTCTGGCCCGTCTCTGCGGCGTCAAATCCGCCAAGGATTTGAATGCCCGGCAGTTGCCGCTGGTGCTGCAGGAGTTCGAGCGCCTTGGCTGGCAGCCCGTCAAAACCAAGCATGGCAAGCGCCCGAACCCGCCGGATAACAAAGCCGCCTTGATGAGCAAGATAGAGGCGCAACTGTCCGCTGCCAATCGATCCTGGGCGTACGCCGACGGCATGGCCATGCACATGTTCAAGGTGGAAAAGGTCGACTGGCTGGGCGGTGATCAACTGCTCAAGCTGGTCCAGGCACTGGCGATTGACGCCCGTCGCCATGGTCGCAAGACCTAGCCAGCGACACGAGCTGGAAGGGGCGCAACGCCCCTTCGCTGCCCCGGCCGGGCTAGCCGTCAAAAAAGAATTTGAATTTTTACTCTAATTTTCCGCTGTTTTACCCCCATTCCGGCTGTCACCCCCTCTCCGAGCGTTTAGCATGCGGTTCTTACTGAACTCTTTCTGAATGGTCATCCCATGAGCTTTACCGCCTCCGCCACCGTCAAGCGCATTGACGCCCAGTGCCATGCGCACCGGATCTGCCGCAACGTGTTGACCGGCAAGCGCTACCGGATCCTCTTCGAATCCGCCACCAGTGCCGAGCTGGAAAACATCGAGCACCACATCGAGGTCAAGACGCAAGCGGAATTGGCCGACCGCACGGTATGGGAGTTCATCGCATGACGCCGCCTAAACTACGCCTGTCCGATGTTAGCGAGCGATTGCCCGGCCACATACGCGACCTAGCCGAAGTGATCGGCCTGCCTGCATCGATTCGCCTGGTGGAGTCCATGGGCGGCACGACCATTCAGATTTCCACCTGCCGCACCCATCGCGGAGAGGCACACCACAAGCTGTTGGTGGCCGTGATTGGCAAGCGTTACGCCACGGCCATTGCCAGGCACTGGCCGAATCAGGCGATGTATATTCCGCGTTGCGCCGAGGCGTTACGGGCCATGCGTAACCTGGAGCTGTCGTTGCGCTTTGAACAGGAAACTGCGGCGGGCCAGCCCAGTCAGGTGGTGGTGACCCAACTGGCCCTCGACTACAAACTGTCCGACCGGCATATATGGAGTATTCTCAAGCGCTCGGGTGGCTGCCTGTGGATGCTGGAGGAGCGCACGCCCGACCTGTTCGACTCGTTCTTGCCGCCGCTGCCAGAGCCCAGTCGCAACGCCGAACACATGAACGGTTGATCCGTTGATTGGCCGCAAAGCCCCGCCCCGAGCGGGGTTTCGTGTTTCTGAAGACTCGAATCCTACTGAACAGGTTCGCTGAGTTCGCCTGTTACCCGCCTACAAAATGGCGGCATGAAAACCAAGCCCACCGCACTTGCCCTGACCTCGCCCCGCGCCTATGCGTGCGCGATCCTCAAGGCGCCCGATGAGCAGCGTCGTCAGATGCTCTTGCAGGCGTGTCCGGAGCATTGGCGCGCCCTGGTGGCCAGCCATCTGGCCACTGCAGCGCTGACCGCCAAGCCGATCAAGAAACCAGCGCCGTCGCGCCCGGCAAGCAAGCCACCCGTGACGGTCGACTACATCCCACCGCCACCGCGTTCGACCGCTCGCGCCGTGGGCCGGGAATACCTCTCACAATTACACGCCGCTATCGGCACCAGGAGTTCTGTTCGTGAGTAAAGGACTATTGCCTCGGGGCATTCGCAACCACAACCCCGGCAACATCGTGCACAGCACAAATGCCTGGCGGGGAAAGTCGCTCAACCAGACCGACCCTCGCTTTGTCGTATTTGACGATCCGCTGTGGGGCATTCGTGCCATTGCACGAACCCTGTGCACCTACCAGATGTACCGCCTTGCCACCGACGGCAGTTGCATCGACAGCGTGCGGGAGATTATTTCGCGCTGGGCGCCCCTGACCGAAAACGATACGCATGCCTACGTTCACCATGTCGCAGCCTGCCTTGAGGTCGACCCGGATGACCCAGTGGTGGATGTCACCGACTACCACACCCTGCGCCGACTGGTGCTCGCCATCATCGGTCACGAAAACGGCGAAGGCCCGATGCCTTGCGGCGGCTGGTATCCAGGCTACGTGATCGACGGCGGTTTGTACGCGGCCGGTGCGATGCGATCAGCGTCGGCAGCAATCCCGGCATGAAGACGGTTATGGGCTTGCTGATGAAGCTTTATTGCTACTGGACGACGTTGCCGCCAGGTGTGCGCAGCCTGGGCGTGCTGACAATCACGCGGTATTTGCACGGCCTGTTGCGACTGGTGATGTCACCCCTCAAGGCGCGCTTGCTGGTGGCCGGTCTGCTGTTGACCGGCATGGGGGCGCTGATACTGGACGGTCACGAAGTCGCCCGCGCTTTGGATGACGGACAGGCCGCGTTGGAAATGCTGCTGGGAGAACTGCAGAAATGACACAGATCAATCTTTGGGAATTGCTGGGCACGGCCGGTGCATTTGTCGTGGCGATGTTTGCCATGCTGCAAATCATTTTGCGCAATTTTTACAAGCACCTGGACGGGCGTTTTTTGACGCTGGAAAAGGAGCTGGAAAGCGTGCGCAAGCTGGAAGAGTGGCTGCACCAGCTGCGCGCCGAGCTGCCCAGGCATTACGTCATGCGTGAAGACTATATCCGAGATCGCGCCGCCGGTGAGGCCAGAGTCGACGCACTGGCCAAGTACGTTTATAGCGTTGGAAAGGAGAACAGGCCCTGATGGACATCTCAAAATCACGGCGCGAAACCATGCGCTGGACCGCGTTATTGACGCTCAATGAAGCACGGCCGGTAGGCGCGCATGGCGCCCTGGTCTTGTCAGTGCTGCGCACGATGTTTCCAGATGCCACCACTCTGGAGCTGCGTCGGGAAATGGAGTACCTGGAAGCGCGTGATCTGGTCGAGGTCATTGCCGATCCCGATGGTAGCTACGCCGCCAAACTGACCCGCGACGGCATCGATGTCGTGGAATACACCGTCGACTGCGAGCCGGGAATCGCTCGACCGCCCCAGCATTGGGCGGATTGAAATGACGGCTCGCAGCAAAGTGGTTCGCCTGCCCGCCGCCGTAAAGGCTTGGCTGGACAAGGCGTTGGTGGAAAACGCCTTTTCGCAGTACCAGCTGTTAACCGATGAACTGGCGGCGCGGGGCTTTGAAATCAGCCAGTCATCGCTGTGTCGTTACGGCAAGGCATTCCAGGAGCAACTGTCGGCCTTGAAGATGTCGAACGAGCAGGCCAAGGCGCTGCTCGCGGCCTCTCCAGACGACGAAGGCGCCGTATCCGACGCATTGATGCGCCTAACCCAACACAAGCTCTTCAATGCCCTGCAAACGCTTGATATCGATCCCAAGAAACCTTTGAGCCTGCCCGCTGCGACCAAGGCCGTGGCGGATCTTGCGCGGGCCACCGTCACCCACAAAAAGTGGCAGGCCGACGTGCGCGAAAAGGCGCGCATAGCGGCCGATGCGGTTGATGAAATCGTAGAAAATGCCGGGCTGACAAAGTCGGTTGCAGCAGAAGTCCGCCGTAAAATTCTTGGAGTCGCAGAATGAGTAGGAAGCCTGGCAAACAAACCACGCCCATGGTTTTGCTGGAGTACCAGCAACGCTGGCTTGGCGATGAAAGCCCCGTCAAAGTGGCCGAAAAAAGCCGTCGAGTCGGATTCTCCTGGGCAGAAGCCGCCGATGCGGCGTTGCTGGCCGCTCAAACCCACGGCATGGATGTCTGGTACGTCGGCTACAACAAGGACATGGCTCGGGAGTTCATTCGTGACTGTGCTGACTGGGCGCGCGCCTACGCCTTGGCCGCGGCTGAATTTGAAGAGACCAAAGAAATCTTCCAGGACGGCGATGAAGAAAAGGCCGTATTGGCCTACGTCATTCGCTTTGCCAGTGGTCACCGCATCACTGCGCTGTCCTCGCGCCCGGCCAACCTTCGCGGTAAGCAGGGCCGGGTCATTATCGACGAAGCGGCGTTTCACCCTGACCTGAAGGGATTGATCAAGGCGGCCATGGCCTTGTTGATGTGGGGTGGTCAAGTCCACATTTTTTCCAGTCACAATGGCGACAGCAGTGAATTCAATGAGCTGGTCAACGAGATTCGCGCCGGTAAAAACGACTACAGCCTGCACCGCGTGACCTTCGAGGATGCCGTCCGTCAAGGGCTGTTCGAGCGCATCTGTCTACGCCTGAAAAAGCCATGGACCGCCAAGCTTGAGGCGAAATGGGTGGCGGAAATTCGCGCATTCTATGGCAGTGACGCCGATGAAGAGCTGGACTGCATCCCGTCCAAGGGCGGCGGAACTTACCTGAGCCTGGCACTGCTGGAGTCCCGGATCCGCAAAGGCATTCCGATCCTGAAATACACCTGCAAGCCAGGCCATGAATCCATTCCCGAGCCCATGCGGCTGTCAATGGCCAAAGCCTGGTGCGACCTGTACCTGCAGCCGCTGCTGGAGGAATTGCCTCGTGAGGCGCGCTGCTTCTACGGTATGGACTTTGCGCGTAAGTGCGACCTGTCGGTGATCTGGCCACTGGTGCAGGTTCACAGCCTGACCCGCAAGACGCCGTTTGTGATCGAGCTGCGCAACGTGCCGCACGAGGAGCAGAAGCTGATTCTGTTCTACGTCGTCGACAGCTTTCCGCTGTTTCTCGGTGGCTGCAATGACGCCGGGGGCAATGGCAGCTGGCTGGCCGAAGCCGCCGCCGTCAAATATGGCGCGCTGATTCAACAGGTAATGCTGTCCGAGGCCTGGTACCGCGACAACATGCCGCCGTTCAAGGCTGCCATCGAAGACGGCACGCTGGATGAATTGCCCGACGACGTGGACACGATTGACGACTTCCGTTCTCTGGAGTTGGTCAAGGGCGTGGCGCGCATCCCGGACAAGCGCAAGACCGATAAAGACGGCAATAAGCGCCACGGCGATGCAGTGATCGCCTGCGCCCTGGCTCACGTCGCCAGTCGCCACCCGGCCGGGCCTATCGAGTTTCGCGCAGGCCCAAGCAAGCTCAGTCGCTGGAGCGAGGACTGTAATGACAATGATGACTTTTCGAGCAGTCGCTGGAAAAGCGGCGGAGCCTGGTAAAACAACATGAGCGTAATCGTAGATGCCTATGGCAACCCGCTCTCGGCGCAGGCCTTGAGACGGTCGCTGGACGAGCCGCAGACGGCTCAGATGGCCCAGCTGAAAAACGAGTTTTCCAATCACCCCTCCAACAATTTGACGCCGCCCCGACTGGCCGCGATCTTGCGCGAGGCTGAAACCGGCAACCTGCAGGCCCAGTGCGAGCTGTTCGATGACATGGAGGATCGCGACGGACATTTGCTGTCGGAGATGGTGAAACGCCGTAACGCCTTGGTTATCCCGGATTGGGACGTGCTGGAGCCGCGTGACGCCACGGCGGCCGAGAAAAAACAGACCGAGCTGGCCCGTGAACTGTTACGAGCCATTCCGGATTTTGAAATCGTGGTATTCGACATGCTCGACGCCATCGGCAAGGGCTTCAGTTGCCTGGAGATCGAATGGATACGGCTGGGCACCATGTGGCTGCCGAAGGCGATCACCTATCGCCCGGCCTCCTGGTTTCAGCTCGATCCAGCGACGCGCAGCGTGCTGCGCCTGCGTGACGGCACGGTCGAGGGCGTGCCATTGCAGCCGATGGGCTGGCTGGTGCATACCCATCGGGCAAAGTCCGGTTATGCGGCCCGTGGCGGCCTCTATCGCACCCTGACTTGGCCGTACCTGTTCAAAAGCTACTCTTTCCGTGACCTGGCTGAGTTTCTGGAGATCTACGGCCTGCCCTTGCGTCTGGGTAAGTACCAGGCCGGGGCCACTGAGAACGACAAAAACACCTTGTTGCGCGCCGTGGTCGAGCTTGGGCATAACGCAGCGGCGATCATTCCCGCCAGCATGGAAGTGGACTTCAAGGAAGCCGCCAAGGGCACCCATGAGCCGTTCATGGCCATGAGCGACGCCTGTGACAGGATCATGAGTAAGGCCATCCTCGGCGGCACGCTGACCAGTCAGGCGGACGGTAAAAGCAGCACCAATGCCCTGGGCGAGGTGCATAACGAGGTGCGCCATGATTTGATGCGCTCCGACGCCCGTCAGGCGGCTTCGACGCTGAACCGTCTGATCTACATGCTGCTCTCGCTCAACTCCCGCGAGCCTGTCGATCCGCGCCGCTGTCCGAGCTTTTTCTTTGATACGGCGCAGCCAGAAGATGTCACCACCTACGCCGACGCCCTGCCAAAACTGGTGGGCATCGGAGTCAATGACATCCCGCTGGACTGGGTGCACCAGGTGCTGCGAATTCCCAAGGCGCAGGAAGGCGAAGCGGTTCTGCAGGTGGCTACGACCACTCCCGCACCGGTAGCCGCGCTCACCCAGCGACTGCCCGCCCCGGCGCCGGTGGGGACTCATCTCAGCGCCTTGAAAAGTGAGATACCGACACCGGACGCCGATCCGCTGGGCCTGTACGCCGAAGGGCTGGCCAGCGAGTGGGAGGCGGTCATGACGCCGGTGGTTGATCCCATTCGCCAGCTGCTCGCGCAGTGTTCCACTCTGGAGGAGTTTCAGGCTCGGTTGAGTGAAGTCGTTCCGACGCAGAACGTCGACCCGCTGGTCGATACCTTGACGCGGGCGACCTTTGCCGCTGATCTGGCCGGAAGGACGGGGCTGGTATGAGCGATGACGCACCGGTTGACTTCAAGAGCCTGACGCCCAAGCAGGCAGTCGAATTCTTCGAGCAGAAAGCGCTGGCAACCGGTTTTAATTACCAGGATGTTTGGCAGTCTCAGCATCAGTCCAGTTTCACTGTGGCCAAGGCCGTGACCACCGACATCCTGCAGGACATCCGTGATGCGGTTGATGCGGCGATCAAGAACGGCACCACCTATGCCGAGTTCCAAAAGCACCTGACGCCACTGCTCCAGGAGAAGGGTTGGTGGGGCAAACAGCAAGTCATCGATCCATTGACTGGCGAGACCGTCACCGCGCAACTGGGCAGCCCGCGCCGCCTGAAGTTGATCTATGACACCAACTTGCGCACGGCGCATGCCGAGGGGCAGTGGCAGCGAATCCAGGCTAACAAGGCAAGCTTTCCCTACCTGACCTATGACGGCGCAAACTCGGCCGAGCCACGGCCTCAGCACACCGCCTGGGACAGGTTGACGCTGCCCGTCGATCATCCGTTCTGGTTGAGCCACATGCCGTGCAAGGCCTACGGCTGCAAGTGCCGGGTGAATTCCAGCACAGCCAAACAGGTGGAGCGCGAAGGCCTGACCATCGGCCCGGCGCCCGAGGTCGAGCACGTCCAGTTCGTCAACAAGCGCACTGGCCAGGTGCAGATGATCCCCAAGGGTGTCGATCCATCATTCCACTACCCGCCGGGCGGTCGCCGGGCCAGCCTGACCCAGGCACTCAACGAGAAACTGGAACGGCATACGCCCGATCTGGCGCGAGCCAGCACCGCCGATCTGGTCAACGGCCAGACCTTCAGCCAGTGGTATCAGAAACCTGCCGGAAGCTTTCCGCTGGCCTACATCAGTCCGCAGGTCAGCGCCCTGGTCCAGGCTCGCACGCAATTGCTGACCTTGCCCGAAGCGGTTCTGGCGCGTCAGTTGACTGATCAGCCGTCCATTACCCAGGACGATTACGCCCTGGTGCAGGAGCTGCTCGATGACGGCGAGCGCTATCAGACCGCGCCCAATGCGCTGGCCTTTG
The DNA here is from genome assembly GCF_035554175.1 of Pseudomonas sp. Lineage (GTDB taxonomy): Bacteria > Pseudomonadota > Gammaproteobacteria > Pseudomonadales > Pseudomonadaceae > Aquipseudomonas. The sequence goes on from NZ_DATMIV010000013.1 coordinate 87,901, forward strand.
TCGCCATGGACGGTGACCAGGTGCTGATGCTTGAGGCCGTCCAGGAGCAGGGCAACCTGTCGGTGAGTCGCCTGCGACGATTGACGGCGGAAGCGGCGGCCGCTGATGCCGCGTTGCAAGCGCTCCTGGACGAATAACGCACCTGCAAACCCGCTCAAGATCGCCGAGCGCCTGTGATGCGTTTTGAGGGGCCTTGCGCGCCTGAGTGCGGCATAGGTACGGAAAAAGATCGATCGTCGTTTTTGACGGGGGTTTGACGTAGTAGACGGGGCGGTCACGAGCGCTGCAATGGCCGAACAAATCGAAAATTTGTCGTTTGCCGGTCGCGAAGGATTAGGCGCAGAGGAAAAGTGGCCGACCGACTGTCCGGTGATACCTGACAGAAACCGCTTGTCGAGTGTCCGGTATTACCTTACAGTGCCGCCATGATCACGAGTTTTAAACACAAAGGCCTGAAGGCGTTTTATACCAGTGCAAGCACTCGGGGTATTCAGGCGGTCCATGCGCCGCGCCTGTTGCGGATGCTGTCCGCATTGGACGTCGCTGCAAAACCAGCCGACATGGACTTGCCCGGTTATCGTTTGCACCCCCTCAAAGGCGATTTGGCGGGGTTCTGGTCGATCAGCGTTTCAGGCAACTGGCGCGTGATCTTTCGGTTCTGCGGCTCCGATGTGGAGCTGCTGGATTACTTGGACTACCACTGACAGGAGGCGCTATGCCTGTACACCACCCCTCCCATCCCGGTGAAATTCTGCGCGAGGATGTGCTACCCGCACTGGAACTCACCGTCACGGCGCTGGCCGCGCACCTGGGTTACTCGCGTGGCCAGTTGTCGGCAATCCTCAACGGTCACGCCCCGATCCGTGCAGACTTGGCAGTGCGTCTGGAACAGGCTGGCCTGAGTACGGCTCGCCAGTGGCTAGCCATGCAGGCGGCACGTGATATCTGGGAAGCCGAGCACCGCGACCATCCACAGATCGCACGCCTGCAAGTCGCCTGACCATCCCACCTGATCAAGCCCGGCCAATGCCGGGCTTTGCTTTCCTCCCGAACTCTCGTCCACCCCGTATCAATCCTACTGAACAGCCTCGGTAAGCTCCCCGCATTCGTCGCCCCAAAATGGCGGCATGAAAAAACACACCCCCACTCCAGACAAGACCCCTAACAGCGCCCCCGCTGTAGCGGCCTGCGTCTTCGAAATTGAAGCCAACGGCAAAGCGCTCAAGTTGCTACCGGCCGGTGCCTTTCGTGCTCGGGATGGTCGACCGACCAATGCAGTGCACTGGTTTATCGATGCCACCTTGGCCTCTCAGGTTATCGAGTTGAACGACAAGGTCGGCATAGACCTGGTGATCGACTACGAACACCAAACCATGAATGCCGCATTGAATGGTCAGCCCGCACCCGCTGCCGGATGGTTTAGCCAGCTGGAGTGGCGCGAAGGCGACGGCCTGTACGCCACGGACGTGCGCTGGAACAAGCGCGCCCAGACGCTGATAGAAGACAAGGAATACCGCTACCTCAGCCCTGTATTCCTTTACGCCGAACATACCGGCCATGTGACGCGGCTGCTGCACGTCGCGATCACCAACAACCCCGCACTTGACGTGCTGCCAGACCTGCAACAGCAGGCGGCAGCCCATTTCAACCTGGCCGCTCTGGTCGCCACTCCTCCTGCACAGGAAACCACCGATGTGAATCGAGAACAGTTAATCGCGAAGTTGCGCCTGTCGGCTGATGCCACTGACGCGGACATTGAGGCCGCGTTGACTCAGCTTCAGACCACCAACACCACCCTGACCGAGCAACTGGCAGCGGCCACGAATCAGCCCGGTGGAAATGCCATCGACCTGAGTCAGTACGCACCCATCGCTGTGGTGCATGGTCTGCACGCGCAGATTGCCGCGCTGTCCGCTCAGAGCAACACGCAGGGCGTGGACGCCGTCGTCGCGGAGGCGCTCAAGGACGGTCGCCTGCTGCCCGCCATGGAAGGCTGGGCGCGTGATATGGGCAACCAAAACATGGCCGCGCTGACGGAGTACTTGGGCAAGGTCCAGCCAATCGCGGCATTGACCCAGACCCAAACGGGCGGCAAGCCGCCTGCCAAAGACGTCAAGGATGACGCCAGCGAACTGCCTGCCGAAGCCTTGGCGATGTGCAAGGCCATGGGGCTCGATCCCGTCGAGTACCTCGCCACATTGAAAGGAGAACAGTGATGGCTGCGCTGACTCGTGATCGCAATACCCCCAGGCAGGACGCGAATCTTGTCGCGGTTCCCGTGGAGGCCAGCACCAAAATTCATGCCGGGAGCCTGGTCGTAGCCAACGCAGCCGGGTATGCCGCGCCTGGCACGACATCCACCGTCATTCGCTACATCGGTCGCGCCGAGGAAACGGTAGATAACACTGGCGGTGCTCGTGGAGCCAAGTTGGTAACTGTCCGTCGATTGAGCGCTTTCAAGTGGGCGAACGATGGCTCCATCACTCAGACCCATCTTATGGAAATCGCCTACATCGTGGACGACCAGACAGTCTCCTCCACCGATGGCACCAGCACCCGCTCAGTTGCCGGGATCATCGTCGGCGTCGATCCAGACGGCGTCTGGGTGGAATAAGCATTTTTCTGAAAAGGAGTTAAGCCAGCATGCTGGTCAACAAAGCAAGTATTCAGGCGGCGTTTGTCGCGCTGAAAACCATTTACAACAAGGCGTTCGCGGCGGCTCCGACCTCCTGGGAAAAGATCGCCATGAAGGTTCCGTCCACTACCGGACAGAACGACTACGCCTGGCTAAGCGCGTTTCCAAAAATGCGCCGTTGGATCGGGGCCAAGCATGTCAAGAACCTGCAAGCCTACAAATACCCTGTGGCCAACGAAGACTTCGAGGCCACTGTCGAGGTGGATCGCAACCACATCGAAGACGACCAACTGGGCATCTATGAGCCGCAAGCCAAGATGGCGGCCCATTCTGCGGCGCAGCTGCCGGACGAAATCGTTTACGAGGCGGTGAACAAGGGCTTCAGCACCCTGTGCTACGACGGCCAGTACTTCTTTGACAGCGACCATCCGGTGGGGAATGGGTCGGTCAGCAACGTGAGCGCTGCGCCGCTTTCCAACGCCTCTCTAACGGCGGCCAAGGCCGGTTACGGCGCCGCACGGACAGCCATGAAAAAGTTCAAGGACGACGAAGGCCGTTCGTTGAACATCACCCCCAACATCCTGCTGGTCGGCCCAGCGCTGGAAGACACCGCTCGCGCCTTGTTGAAAAACGACAAGCTCGCCGACGACACCGAGAACCCCTACAAGGGCACCGCCGAGCTGGTGGTGGATGGTCGCATCGAGTCGGACACCGCCTGGTTCCTGCTCGACACCACCAAGCCGATCAAGCCGTTCATTTATCAGGAGCGTAAGGCTCCGGTGTTTGTGCAGCAGGTCAACCCGGAGTCGGAAAATGTCTTCTCCCTTCGCAAATACAAGTTTGGTGCGGAAGCCCGTGCCGCCGGTGGCTACGGCTTCTGGCAGCTCGCTTTCGGCTCGACAGGCGCCTAAGGGAGGATTTGAACCATGGCAGCGAAATCGAAAACCCAAACCCCAAAGAGCGCCCATCCGCATAGCTCCGATCCCGTAGGGCGTACCGTACCGGGAATCCATGTACGCAGCTTTGCGGACACCTTCCGGCGCGCCGGACTGGAATTCACCAGCGGCGGTATCGAGCTGCGCCTGGATGATTTGACTGGTGCGCAAGAGGCTGCGATCCGGGCCGAGCCAATGCTCAGCGTGAAAGACATCGACATTGTCGTCAGTGATGCACCACTGGGCGATGGTGAAGCCGAAGCGGAGACAATCTGATGGCTTACATCAGCGTCTCCGACCTGCTGGATCGTTACGGCACGGAAGAAATTCTGCAGCGCACCGACAAAACAGAGTTGGTTAGCGAGGAGCTGATGGAAGCTGCCGTTGCTGGCGAGGATTTGTCGGGCTACCCCCCCGAGGAACAGGCGGCTGTCGCCGATGCCATTCGCCTGGCTGAAATTGCCGCGAACGATGCGACCGACCTGATCAACGGCTACATCGCCGGTCGCTATCAGCTCCCGTTGATGCCGGTTCCTGGCGTGTTGATTCGGCTGTGCAGCGAAGTGGCGCGCTACAACCTGTACGACGATGCGCCGACCGAAGCGATTCAGGATCGCAAAACCGCCACGCTGAAGACTCTGCGCGACATCGCCGATGGCCGGTTGTCGCTGGGCGCGGACAAGCTCGGTGCTGCTCCGCAGACCGCGCAGTCGGCGGTAATGGTCAGTGATGGTCGGGTATTCGGCCGTGAATCGACCGGGGGCTTTATCTGATGCCAAGCATACAGCTGGACGGAGGCTTCGACCCAGTCGAGCGGCTCTTTGCGCAGCTGAAAGCCTTTGCTCGTCATCCAAAAAAGCTCATGGAAGAGCTGGCTTACCAAGGGGAGGCCAGCACCCGTAGACGCTTTGAAACCGAAACCGACCCCGACGGCGATAAATGGCAGAAGTCATTACGCGCCGAGTTGTTCGGCGGCAAAACCTTGACCAAGGATGGTCATTTGGCCGACTCGATCAGTAGCGATGCCACCGATGAGGTGGCGGTCTGGGGCTCCAACCGTATCTATGCGGCCATCCACCAGTTCGGTGGGGCTATTCATGCCAAGACCTCTAAGGGGTTGGCTTTCACCTTGGCTGATGGCCTCAACGTCGTGGTCGACACGGTCGTGATGCCCCAGCGGGCCTTTTTGGGCCTGTCCAACGAAGACCGCGAAGACATGCTCGATATTACGGAGAAATTTATTGATGACCTGTTGGCCGAAGCGCGTGGCGTCCAGGGAGGTGCCTGATGCTTAAAGAACTGGAAATGGATTTAGTCGACTTGCTGCGTGAGCCCCTAAAGGGGAAAGCACGAGTCGGCACCCTGCCTGATACCAGCCAGAAAGACCTGGTCAGGCGCTGGGGCGCGGATGCTCCTGCCGTGTATGTCACCCCGCAACCAGGCACGATCAGCGGCGACATTCATTCGGCTCGCTTCACCCTGATTCTGGTGGCCAAAAACGCTCGTGGGCATAAGGCGGCACGGCATGGCGACAAGAACACCATCGGCTTGTACCCGTTAGCGGATCAAGTCATGACCCTGATCCACCATGCACGGCCTGTCGTGGCGAACTGGCAAGTGAATCGTTACACGTTCCTCACCGAGCCGGTGTTGCGCGACGCGGGCTTGTTTGTCGCGATGATCGAGGTCGGCGCCGAAACCGACATGCCGTCCGCTGAAGATTTTGACGCGCTGCCGCCCTTCACCGACTTCCACGCCGACATCGACCTCGTTCCGCACAGCAGTCACGCCCAGCACCAGGAGTGGGCCGACGAAAACTACGGCGGGCCGGAGCTTCCCGACCTGCAAGGGCATACCGGCCTCAGTGGCCCGAAGGAATAGACATGACCAAGCAATACCTGATTCCCACGCCCGGCATGAAAGTCCGCAACCCCCAAGGGGGTTACCTCAGGGATGAGGGGCAAAGCGTCACCATGACTCCCTACTGGCGGCGCCGGATAGCGGAAGGTGGTTGCGCTCTTGGTGAGCCACCCGCGTCCGTCAAAAGCGTCGAGGGGCAAGTCGAAACGCAGCCCCAAAACCCGCCCGTCAGCGCCGAGCAGTTGCCTGCGCCGGAGGTCGGTGACGGCGCACCCGAACAGTTACCGGCGGGGCCAACCACCGAGCCGTCCCCAGAGCAAGTTTGTGAACCGGTGGTCACCGCCACCGCTGTGCCAACCCCAAAAACGCGTCAAACCAAACGCAAGGAGTCGGTGTAATGGACATCAGCTTCGACGGAATTCCGGACAATACCCGCACCCCCGGTGCGTTCATGGAAATCGATCACACCCAAGCCGGTGGCGTGGGTACAGAGCAGCACCGTCTGCTGTTGATCGGCCAGCGTAACGCATCTAGCACCGGCGTGTTGCATGAGGCTGTGCGCATGGGCAGTCAGGCTGACGATCAGGCTGCGACGTTGTGGGGTGCTGGTTCCATGCTGCACTCGATGGCGAAAGCGGCGCGAGCCGCCAATGCCAACGTGGATATCTGGGCCGTCGCGCTGGATACCAGTGCTTCGGGAAATGACGCAGCCACCGGACTGATCCGGTTCACCGATGGTACAGCGCTCGAAAATGGCATGGTTAACCTGTACATCGCAGGCACCGCCGTGCGCATACCCGTGTCGGTCGGTGACACCTCCGACGACCTTGCCTGGGAGTTGACGGTTAAGATTAACGGCATGCCGGAACTGCCGGTCAGGGCGACGTACAGTACGGGGAATGTGGGGGCGGCAGACTGTAGTTTGCAGTGCAAATGGGCGGGCGCCATCGGCAACCTTGTCACTATCCGCCTCAATCACTACAGCGGCGAAACCACTCCGGCCGGGGTGGTGATTACGACTACAGCCTTCCTACAGGAAGGTAATGGCTTGATCGACATCACTCCGGCGCTGGATGCGATTGTAGCCCAGCAGTATTACAGCATCGCCTGCCCATTTATCGACCCCGACACCCTCGTGGAGCTGGAAACGGAGATGGACCGCCGGTACGGCCCAATGGTTAGCAAAACCGGGCACGTGTTTAACGTGCTCAACGCTCCGCACTCCGCGTTGACCAGCTTTGGTAATTCGCGCAACTCGCCACACCTAAGCACCTTGGGTGGCTGGGGTTTTTTGACGGCGCCTTGGGTGATCGGCGCGGTCTGGGCCACGGTGGTCGAATACTACGGCAGCCAGGATCCGGCGCGACCGTTCACCACGTTGCCGCTGCCAGGTGTTCTGGCGCCGCACGAAAAAGACCTGTTTGACCGCGAAGAGCGCAACCAGCTGCTGTACGACGGTATCTCGACCTTTACCGTGAGTCAGAGCGGTCAGGTACTCATCGAGCAGGTGATCACCAACTACCAGGTCAACAGCTACAACCTGCCCGATGAGGCGTACCTCAAGCTCAACACCAAGTGGACCGTCGACTACATGCGCGAGCGGTTCTGCAACGCGGTGGTGGCGGCTTTTCCTCGCTACAAGTTGGGCGATTACAGCGCGCCTGGTCAGCCGGTCGCGACCGTGGAGAGTGTGCGCGGCGTGCTGGTGGCTGAAGCGATCAAGCTCAACAACGAAGGGCTGCTGGAAGATCTTGAAAACTTCAAGGCCACACTGATTGTGCAGCGCTCGACCACCAACAAAAACCGCATCAACGCCGTGCTGTCGCCGAACCTGGTCAACCAGTTCGACATCTTCGTCGGCAGCATCAAATTCATCATTTAAAGGAGTCTCTCCATGCAGTATCACGGCCGCGCCGCAATCTCCATTGACGGACAGACCTACCGCTCCCGGCCGGGGGCCACGCTCAACCTCGGCGGCACGGCGCGTGAAGCGCAGGCGCTGGACAACGGCGAGGTGGGCTACGTCGAAAGCACGGCCCCGGCCACCGTCGAGTTTTCCATCCCGTTGACCACCGACCTCAACGTCGAGCGGTTGCGCCACTTCACCAATGCCAACGTGGTGTTTACCAGCGACGTGGGCTTGTCCTGGTTGATCGCGGGTGCCTTCACCACCGATCCCGTTTCGCTGGCTGCCGAAGGCCTGGCCTTTCGGATGAGCGGGCCACCGGCCACGCAACTCTGATTGATCTTTTTTCCACGCTTAACTTTGTTCCAGGAGTAAACCGCAATGTTGACCATTGAAGGCACCTTTAAACACGGCATGTCGATTGCCGGTGTCGTGTACACCAAATTCAAAATGCGCGAAGCCGATATGGTCGATGTGTTCGCCGTTGAGCGCGAAACCGGCTGCGCGCCCGACTCGCTGGAGTTCGAAGGCGCGCTGGCCATGCGTCAGCTGGTAAGCGTCTCCAACGACGAGCGCACGTTTACCGGCCCTTTTGAGCTGGTGATGCTGAAAAAGAAAGGGGATTTTCTCGCCCTGCGTAAGGCCCAGGCCGAGCTGGACAAGCTGGGAAACGAACCGCCGACTGGCACCGAAACAACTGGGACGCCGTCTTCCTCATCGCAATGAAAACCGGCTGGTCGCGAGCAGAGATTCTCGCGCTGCCGACCAACGAACGTAACCACTACCTGAGGCGGTTGACTGAAGCCCATGAGCGCCAATAAACGCAATTTGAATGTCGCGCTGAACCTGACCGCCAACACCAAAGGCCTGGTTAAAGGCCTGGATGACGCGGAAAAGGGACTGGGCGACGTTGAAAAGGGCGTCAAGGGCCTGGGCAAGACGGGCAAGACCTCGCTGGTCCCGCTGGCCGATGGAGTGGCCAAGGTCGGCAAGGAAACCGAGAGACTCGGGAAAACCAGCAAGACCGCGCTGACCCCGCTGACCGAGTCCCTCAAGAAAACCACCAAGGCCACGGACGCCCTGGGCAAAACCAGCAAGACCGCCTTGACCCCAATGCCGGACACGCTCAACAAGATCACCAAAGCCTCGGACAGAGCTGGTGCGTCATTGGAGAAAACGGCCCGGCGCGGTGCCAACGCGTGGGAGCGCATGGGGCGCGTCGCCAAAAACGAGCTGAATGCCTTGAGCAAGTTCAAGGACTCGACGTATGGCCAGCTCGGCGGGCTGGGCGTGGGTTTTGGGGCGGGCGCGTCGGTCGTCAAATCGGCGCAACTGGACAAGGGCGTCACCCAGCTGCAGCTGACCACCGGTGGCACGAAGCTGGAAGCCAGTGGTCTGCGCAAGACCTTGCTGGCCACGCAAGTCCAGACCGGACAAAGCGTCGATCGCTTGAAGCAGGCCTCCGATGCACTGGCCGCCGGTGGTCTGAGTATGGCGCAGATCGAGGGCACCATGGCGCCGCTGGGCAAGACCATGGCGGTGTCCACCACGGATCCGGCACAGCTGGCCAAGGCAGCCAGCGTGGGTTCGACGTTTTTTGGTATCGACTTGACCAAGGCTGAGCAGGTCGAGTTGATGTTCGACAAAATGACCGTGGCCGGTCGCGAGGGGTTCGCTGAACTGGAGAACCTGCCGGACATCTTTGCTCGCGTCGGGATAGGCGCGAAGTCGGCCGGTATGAGTTTTGATCAAACCCTGGCGTTCGTTGAGACGCTGTCGAAATTCGAGCCCAACAGCGAACGCCTCTCCACCCTGGCCGATAGCACCTTGCGCCTTTTTACTAATGCCGATTACCTGTACAAGGCGGAAGTCGGTAGCGGTGTCAAATTTTACAATAAAGACGGCTCCCGCCGTGACCCGATGGCGGTCATCGCGGAGATGAGGGGCACTTATAGCCAGCTGAAAACCGACAAGCAGCGGGCTACGTTTATCGAAAGAGTGGCTGGCGAGGACGATCTGGACACCCAGAAGGGTTTACGGATGCTGCTCACAGAGGGCTCTTTGGAGAAATTCAATGAAATTGAAGCCAAGCTGGCCAAGTCCCAAGGCACCATCCAGCGTGACTTCGAAGTGGCCACCGATAACGCCGTCGATCAACTGGGCCGCTTGAGCGGTGCGCTGCGCACCACCACCGACATGCTGTCTGGGCCGGTCAATGACGCCTTTACCGACCTTGTCAAAAAAGCTCTGGCACCCAAATCGGAAGGCGGTTATGGGCTGACCGGTGGCGACATCATGGGTGGCGCAGCAGCCGGTGCGGCCGGGTTGTATGTGGCCAGTCGCCTGGGCAGCGCCGCCGTCAAAAAAGCGGTTGGCTCTCTGGGCGGACTGACCAAAGGCGTGACCGTCGGCAAAGTGCTGGAGGAGAGTGTCGGCGTGACGCCGGTGTTCGTGGTCAACATGCCCGAAGGCCTCGGTGGCGGTGTTGGGGGAGTGCTGGGCGATGCCGGTGACAAGGTTCTCAAGGGCGGCAAAACCCGAAAATACGCCCAATCCTTGCTATCCCTTTCCCCGTTAGCGGCTCGTTTTGGCCCCAAGGGCTGGGCGGTCGCGGCAATCGTCGGCGCCATCGGTGGGTTGGGGCTGCTGCTGGCCAACAAGTTCGACAACGATGATCCCGACAATACTGACGCTTGGGTGCGTCAAGTGTTGGCTGGCAAACGTCCAGTGCCAGGTGTTCCGGGCTCGGCTGTGGCGCAAATTGGCGCGCCTTGGAGCAATTCCGGCGACTTTGGCGACCGCGTCGCTGAGGCAGTGAAGCGTTCCGTCACGAACGAACAGAAACAACCGTTTCTGCCAGTCCCGCTTCCGCCGCAAGAGGTCAGCGGTGCTATCACCATCAAAGTGGATAACGGCGTTGGCAAAGTCACAAGCTTGGAAAGCTCCGGCCCCGTCGTCCTGAAATCCGCTTATACCGGCCGAGCCATGGGGTATTGATATGACGTGGCGCCTTGAATACCGCCCCGGCAAATTCCGTGGCATCGAGTTCAACCTGGAAACCTCCTCCGCCACCGGTGGCCGTCGCACCGTGCTCAACGAATTCCCGTTGCGCGATGAGGGCACCACCGAGGACATGGGGCGTCGCGCCCGTCAATTTTCCTTAGATATGGTGTTTATCGGTCGCGACTACATGACGCGCCGTGACGCCATGATCAAGGCGCTGGAGGAGCACGGCACCGGCACCTTGATCCACCCGTTTCGAGGTGAATTCACCGTCGCAGTAATAGGCGAGTACCGCTGCGAGGAAAGCACCCAGGAAGGCGGCAAGGCTAAAATCACTCAGACCTTCGTCGAAGATAATGGCCTTAAAAAAACGGAAAACGAAACCCCGCCCGACGTGCCGGTAAACGAATCGGCCAGCGAATTCGAACTCAAGGCCATGGAGATTTTCGCCAAGGTTTTTAACGTCCTGGATCAGGCCAGTCATGTCCTGGAAGACGCGATCAAGGTGATAGACGAAATCACCGCCAAGATCATGGCCATCGGCGGGCTGCTGGACGGCGTGGAGCGCTTGAGCAAACTCTATGCCGAGCTGTGGCGCAGCGTTGAAAACCTGATCCTGGCCCCGCGCCGCCTCGCCACCCAGCTGGCGGGCATGGTGATGAGCATGTCGCATGCCTCATTGCCGCTGCAGGCCCTTAAGGCCATGCGCGATGTGAGCAGCGACGACGGTTCGGACGTTTCCGTTCCGCCACCTGCTACACCGCCGACGCCTCCGAGCGCGCCGCCGACGCCGTCGCAGATGCAAATACAGGTCAACCGCCAAGCGTTGTACGACCTGGTCGACCGCGTCGCGGTGAGCGAGGCGTCGCGCTTGGCCATTGGCAAAGTCCAGCTGTTCACCTTCAACCTGGACGGCATCGATACCGACACCGGCTTTCCGGTCAACGTACCAGGTGTGCCCGCCACCGAGGTGGGCAAGCCGACAGACATTCCGGGGCTGAACATTTTGCAGACCCAGACCAAGCCGGGCGTCGAGTACGACAACCAACAGCATGCCGTTGAGGTGCGTGACGACCTGGTCGGCGAACTGGACCGCCAACGTGTCAGCGCGCCGAGCGAGATTTACCCGTACATGACCCAGTTGAACATCGACCTGGTGCGCGGCATGAACACCAAGGCCGCCAGCTTGGTCTCGATTTCCCGATACACGCCCTCGATCACCCTTCCGGCCCTGCTCCTGGCACATCAGCTGTACGGCGATGCCCGGCGCGCCGATGAGCTGATCGAGCGTAACAACATTACCAACCCCGGCTTCGTGCCCGGCGGCATCGCTTTGGAGATTAAACGTGTCTGATATTCGTCTGGTAATCGATGGGCAGGAATGGGGCGGCTGGCAGGCTTATAGCGTCCACCTGTCCATGCAGGAACTGTCCGGCTCGTTCACGCTGCAGGTGACGGATCGCTGGGCTGGCCAGGACACCGTCCGCCCCGTGCCTGCCGGTTCCTTTTGTGAATTGACGGTCGACGGCGAGGTGTTGATCACCGGCTACGTGGACGTCCGGGCGCCCAAGTACAACAGCCAGTCACATCAGATGACATTGAGCGGGCGGGACAAGACCGCCGACCTGATCGACTGCACAGCGGCCAATACCCAGTGGATCGGGCGTGGCCTGGCCGATGTCGCTCGCACATTGGCCCAGCCGTTCGGGATCAAGGTCATTGACCTGGTCAACGTCAATGCGCCGTTTTCCACCTTCAAGCCCGACGACGGCGAGACCGTCTTCGAAGCGCTTGATCGGGCGGCACGGATTCGCGGCGTACTGCTGACCACCGACGGTATCGGCAACCTGGTGTTGACCCGAGCAGGCTACCTGCGTGCCCATGATTCGTTGGTGCTGGGCGAGAACATTTTGACGGGCCAGCTGCAGGTCGACCTGCGCGACGTCTTCAGCCACTACACCCTCAAAGGGCAGATGCCAGGTACTGACGACTATTACGGTGAGACCGTTTCCGCCGTCATGGCCACGGCCGTGGATACGCGAATCGGCCGGTACCGGCCGCGCACTCTGATGGCCGAGCAGAACGTGGATAACGCGTGCGCCAGTGACCGGGTGACCTGGGAGCGCAACGTCTGTTGGGGACGTGCGCAGGCCATCACCTACGAGGTGCAGGGCCACCGTCAGAGCAACGGCGACCTGTGGCGCCCCAACATGCTGGTCTCGATCACAGACGCGTATGCCGATCTGGTGGAGGTCCAGTGGCTGATCACCGATGTCGCCTATTCGCTGAACGAAAACGGCGAGCGGGTGGAGCTGACAGTGATGCCCAGGGAAGCTTTCGACATCGGCCCGCTGCCCGAGCCCAAGGCAAAAAAATCTCGCACCGGGGAGAGCCAGTAATGGACGGCCTCAATCGCATTCTGGCCCCGCTCAAGCGCCGCCTGGCGCAGATGCTCGCCCGCTCGGTCGTCTCTCTGGTCGACGACACCAGCAAGATGCAGACCCTGCAGATGAAGGTCTACGCCGAAGACCTAGGTGGTGGTGTCGAGCACTGGCAGGGCTATGGCATGACCAGCGTGCCCCATCCCGGCGCCGAAGGCTTGTTGGCGTGCATCGGTGGGCATCGAGAACACAGCGTGGTCATCGCCTGCGCGGATCGCCGATATCGGTTGACTGGCCTCGCCAGTGGCGAGGTGGCCCTGTACACCGACGAAGGCGACCGCATCCATTTCAAGCGGGGCCGGATCATCGATATCAACACAGGCACGCTCAATATCAACGCCTCGGTCGCCGTCAACATCGACACACCGACCATCAACCAGAGCGGCGCAATCACCGCCCAGGGCGACGTGGTCGGTGCAGGCGTCAGCTTGAGCACGCACCCGCATGGCGGCGTCGAGGGCGGCAGTGACCAAACCTCGGCTCCGATACCGGGTGCCGAATGAGCGACGTAACACTGGTTTGGGGGACTGAGGGCGGCGACCTGGGGTACGAGAACGGCGACCTGGTACTGGAAACCGGATTACTGAGTTCGGCTCTGGTCAGCTTGTACACCCATCGCCGCGCTCGAAAGGACGATGTATTGCCCGGCGATGCCACCGACCTGCGTGGTTGGTGGGCGGACGTCTATACCGAGGTTCCCGGCGACCAGATCGGCTCGCGCTTCTGGCTACTTAGTCGGGAAAAGCAACTGCCAGAGGTGTTGCGCCGAGCACAGGATTACGCGCAGGAAGCCTTGCGCTGGATGCTGGAGGATGGCGTCGCAGCCAAGGTGGAGACGGTGGCCAGCGTGCCAGAAACCGGCGTGCTGCGTCTCCAGATCACTATTTACCATCACAACGGCTCCGTTGAATCGGGCCAATACGACAGCTTGTGGGAGATCCACTAAATGGCATTTGACGTTCCTCCCTTGCCGAAAATCCGCGACCAGATCGCGACCGACATCGAGGGCCAATTGCCCGGCGCCGAAGCGCGTACCCGGCGTAGCGTGCTGGGTGTCATCGGCACGGCCATCGCTGGGGCGGTGCATGGCCTGTACGGCAAGCTCGTGGCCCAGGAGAAAAACTTTCTGCCCGATGAAGAGGCTGATGCGAGCGGCGTAGAGCGTTGGGCGAAGATGTACGGCCTGTGGTACGCGCCGGCCACTTACGCCGTGGGCGGTGCCGTGGTCAAGGGCAGCATTGGCGCTCGCGTGACAGCGGGCACTCAGCTCCAGAGCAAGCAAGGCGTCGTGTACCAGGTGACCGCCGATGTCACCCTGACCATCGCCACTGCGCCGATTCAGCTCATTGCCGTCGAACCAGGCGCGGATGGGAATCAACCGGCCGGGGTCAAGCTGAGCTTTTTGACGCCTGTCGACAACCTGGAGCCGACTGCGACAGTTGACGATCTGGGCCTTGGCGGTGGTTCGGATAAAGAAGGCCTGGACGGATTGCTGGAGCAGGTGCAGACCCGCATGCGCACACCGCCACAGGGTGGCAGCCTGAAGGATTATGAAGTCTGGGCGGTGGAGTCGCATCCCGCGATCACCCGTGCCTGGGCCACCGAGCACGAGATGGGCACCGGCACCGTCAGCGTGCGGATTGTCTGTGATGGCCAACCCGACAGCCCGATCCCCAATCAGGAAATCATCGATATTTGCGCGGCTTACATCGGTGACCGTCGCCCGGCCGGTCGACCAGGGGTGTACATCCTTGCGCCAATGCCGACCCCGGTACCGTTTGACATCCGGGTATATCCCGACACCACGGCCACGCGTACGGCGGTCACCGCCGAGTTGCGCGACCTGTTCCTGCGCGAGGCCGTACCGGCAGGCTATCTCTTGGTCAGCCATATGCGTGAGGCCATTTCGGTGGCTCCGGGCGAAAAGAACCACGTGCTGAATTCGCCCGCCAATGACCTGGTGTTCACCACCGGCCAATTGCCGGTGCTGGGAGACATCGTATGGGAATGAGTGGAGAACAGTACCGCCAGCAGATGAGTCAGCTTTTGCCGCTGGGCTCCGCTTGGGCTCGGGAGCGCGACAGCATCCTGCAGCGGCTGCTGCGCGGGCTGTCCGAGTCCTTGGCTCGCGTCGACCTGCGTGCCGACGATCTGTACCGGGAGACCGATCCGCAGCAGACCTATGAGCTGCTGGAGCGCTGGGAGCGCGCCTTGGGGCTGCCCGACGAATGCACCGTGCAGGGCAGCATGACGGTCTACGAACGCGTCCGCGCCGTGGTGGCGAAGCTGATCCACGCCGGTGGGCAAAGCCGTCCGTATTTCATCGCTCTCGCCGAGGCGCTGGGCTACCCGGACGCCACCATTACCGAGTTTGGCCCGGCTCGGTTTGGGATGTATTTCGGCAGCTATTTTGGCGGGCCTGACTGGTATGAAGTTTGGCGCTTGAATCTGCCGGAAACTCAGGTGATTCCGATGCGTTTCGGGCGTGCCGCCATGGGAGAGCGCCTGCAGGTGTGGGGCGATGCGGAGCTGGAATGCATCGTCAATAAACGTAAGCCGGGCGGCTCAATTGCGTTATTTGGTTATGGGAGTAAAGCGTAGTGGATTATCCGTTCAGTGAAGCAAGTGTAGGCCTGCTCAATGGCAAGTTTACCGATGGCAACCCGGTGGCAGGCATAATGCCGTCACGCGTCACGGATTCGTGGGCCAATGCCCTGACTGACGAGCTATTGAACACGATCCGGGCGGCAGGACTGACGCCAGACGAGTTTAAATACGATCAGTTGTTGCAGGCGATTCAACTGCTGGTAAACGGCGGTGTGACCAACTTGAAGTGCCTGCTGGCCGACAACAACCTGAGTGATGTCGACGATGTGGTCGAGGCCCGAAACAACCTGGGGCTGGGCAGCGCGGCAACTATTGGAAAGCAAACAAGCAAGACCGACGACACTCCTGGGGTCGCCTTGCTTACTGGTGCGCACGGCATGGGTGGCGGTGGTATCGTTGTTCCCAACGGAACCGACATCAATACCCTGGTTAATTATGGTGTCTACCGATTAGCCGATGGGCCGAATATTCCGGCGGGTTTCAGTCAGTCAACGCTGCTTGTAATGGTCGGCCTGGATGTTGCCACTCAGTTGATCATCAGTAACCAAACCGGTGTCATGGCAACACGAGGTGGCATCGGCGGCAGTTCGGGCTGGGGGCCGTGGAATATTCAGTGGGGCAGCAGCAATTTCACCCCTGAACCCCCGTCCACCAATCCTTTGGCGGCTGTTCCCGTCGGTATCCCAATCTACTGGCCCTCGACTGCCGTGCCTGCTGGATGCATGCAGATGGCAGGGCAAGCCTTCAGCGCCACGACTTACCCGATATTGGCCCAGCGGTATCCGTCTTTAGTGCTGCCGGATTTGCGAGGCCTATTTGTTCGTGGGTTGGGGGCTGGCTCGGCGGTGGATCCTGGCCGAACGCCGCTGAGCGTGCAAGGCGCCCAAACCAACAATCTCGATCAGGTGAATTCCGACCGAGTTCCCGTTGATGCATCCTATGAAACCATCACCATTCCCCAAGACGGATCATTTTCCCGGCACGTGTACACGGGCGGCATTTCCGGTACCGAGATGTCCTCGGCATTCAAATTAAGGGGCGTAGAA
>NZ_DATMIV010000014.1:0-29952 GCF_035554175.1 Pseudomonas sp.
CCAGCGCGGGAAGAAGCTCAGCGCCAGCGAGTGCGCGGCGGCGATCTGCATGACCTCGCCCTGCCCGCTTTCCAGATGGTGCAAATGACGCAGCACCTCGCCGAGCTGGTCGACCACTGTCCTCGCGGTGACAAGGAATAACTGCCCCGCCGCCGTCAGCTCGATTGGCGTGCGCGAGCGATTGACCAGCGTCAGGCCAAGGGCCGCTTCAAGGCTGCGAATGCGCCGGCTGAAGGCCGGTTGCGTGACAAATCGACGCTCCGCTGCCTGGGAAAAACTGCGGGTCGCGGCCAGCGCACTGAAATCTTCCAACCATTTGCTTTCCAGGTTCATCGTTTCTCCAGCGTTAGAAATGGCGCATTCGCAGGTGCGGACGGAGCGTCATACACTGATTCACACGTTCGCAACAATCCCTGCGTCACAGCGCCATTATGCCGATTGTGCATAGGGCAGCGTTTTACAGCATTGGTCCAGAATAGCCCACAGGCCTAGTATCAAGGGCGTTCCGGCTTAGTCCGTGCCCATCTTGAGACTTTCTCTATCATGTCCTCCGCTGCATCATTTCGCATCGAAAAAGACTTGCTTGGCGTTCTCGAAGTACCCGCTGAAGCGTATTACGGCATCCAGACCCTGCGCGCAGTGCACAACTTCCGCCTCTCTGGCGTTCCGCTTTCGCACTACCCGAAGCTGGTTGTAGCGCTGGCGATGGTCAAGCAGGCAGCCGCGGATGCAAACCATCAGCTGGGCCATTTGAGCAACGAGAAGCATGCGGGCATCAGCGAAGCCTGCGCACGACTGATCCGCGGTGATTTCCATGATCAGTTCGTCGTCGACATGATTCAAGGCGGCGCCGGCACCTCCACTAACATGAACGCCAACGAAGTCATCGCCAACATCGCGCTCGAAGCGATGGGCCATGCCAAGGGCGAATACAAATACCTGCACCCGAACAACGACGTGAACATGGCGCAGTCCACCAACGACGCCTACCCGACGGCCATTCGCCTGGGTTTGCTGTTGGGCCACGACGCACTGCTCGCCAGCCTCGACAGCCTGATCCAGGCGTTCGCGGCCAAAGGTCACGAGTTCAACCACGTGTTGAAAATGGGCCGTACCCAATTGCAAGACGCGGTGCCAATGACCCTGGGTCAGGAATTCCGCGCCTTCGCCACCACGCTGACTGAAGACCTCAATCGCCTGCGCAGTCTGGCGCCTGAGCTGCTGACCGAAGTCAATCTGGGCGGCACTGCCATCGGTACCGGCATCAACGCCGACCCCGGTTATCAGCACCTGGCCGTTCAGCGTCTGGCGACCATCAGCGGCCAGCCGCTGGTGCCGGCTGCCGACCTGATCGAAGCCACCTCCGACATGGGCGCCTTCGTGCTGTTCTCCGGCATGCTCAAGCGCACCGCGGTCAAGCTGTCGAAGATCTGCAACGACCTGCGCCTGCTGTCCAGCGGCCCACGCACCGGCATCAACGAAATCAACCTGCCGGCCCGCCAGCCAGGCAGTTCGATCATGCCCGGCAAGGTCAACCCGGTGATCCCGGAAGCGGTCAACCAGGTAGCGTTCCAGATCATCGGCAACGACCTGGCCCTGACCATCGCGGCCGAAGGCGGCCAACTGCAACTGAACGTGATGGAACCGCTGATCGCCTTCAAGATCTTCGACTCGATCCGCCTGCTGCAACGAGCCATGGACATGCTGCGCGAGCATTGCATCGTCGGCATCACCGCCAACGAAGCGCGCTGCCGTGAACTGGTCGAACACTCGATCGGTCTGGTCACCGCTCTGAACCCGTACATCGGCTACAAGAACGCCACCCGCATCGCCCGTATCGCCCTTGAAACCGGCCGTGGCGTGCTGGAGCTGGTACGCGAAGAAGGTCTGCTCGACGAAGCCATGCTCGCCGACATCCTGCGCCCGGAAAACATGATCGCCCCGCGTCTGGTTCCGCTCAAAGCCTGAGCCGACGCGTACTTGAAACACCGCTCACCAGGTCGAGGGACTAGACACCTCTCACCTTTTGAGGGCTTGGGGATTTGTCCCCAGGCCCTTTTTTTTAACTTCTTTGCGGGCAGGACGTTAGATGCTTTGTGGATTCGATACCGCCAAGATCGCAGCCTTCGGCAGCTCCTACAGGATTGACGTGCACCTGTAGGAGCTGCCGAAGGCTGCGATCTTTTGATCTTGCAGCAACCTCGTTTCGTCGCTTGCACCACTACCGTGCAGACGGGCGCGCCACTGACCGGTATAGTGCCGCCCCTCTTCGCGTGAGCGGTCGTCGGTAACGAGGCCATAACCCATGCGAAACCCGAACTAATAACAAAACCCGCGATATGGATCCGGGACGAAATCTTCGCCTCACCCGTTGTGCCGTACGCACACCGGTGTAACACGATGTTTCTCCGATCCAGCATTTGCTCTCACAAAAAACAGCGAGGAAAAATCCATGCTCGAAGTCATCAACGACTTCCTCTCAGGGAAAGTACTGATCGTGCTCATTGTCGGGCTCGGTAGCTACTTCACGATTCGCTCGCGTTTCGTTCAACTGCGTCACTTCTTCCACATGTTCGCGGTGTTCCGCGACAGCCTCAAAGGCAGCGCCGGGCAACTCAGCTCGTTCCAGGCCCTGATGCTCAGCCTCGCCGGCCGCGTCGGTGCAGGCAACATCGCCGGTGTCGGCATCGCCGTGACCCTCGGTGGTCCGGGTGCGGTGTTCTGGATGTGGGTGACCGCACTGGTCGGCATGTCCAGCAGCTTCTTCGAGTGCACCCTGGCCCAGGTCTACAAGCGCGCCGATGGCGACGGCCTGTACCGTGGCGGCCCGGCCTACTACATCCAGCACGGGCTCAAGCTCAAAGGCATGGCGGTGGTATTCTCCATTCTGCTGCTGGTCACTTACGGCTTCGCCTTCATTGGCCTGCAGTCCTACACCGTGACCCACTCGCTGCAGAACGCCTTCGACTTCAACCCACAACACACCGGGATCGTCCTGGCGGTGCTGCTGGCCATCACCTTCATCGGCGGCATCAAGCGCATCGCCTCGGTGTCCGACCTGCTGGTACCGATCAAGACCCTGGCCTATATCGGCGTGACCCTGTATGTGATCGGTACCCAGATCGAACACGTGCCGGCCATGCTGGAAACCATCTTCAAGAGCGCCTTCGGCCTTGATCCGGCCTTTGCCGGCCTGCTCGGCAGCGCCATCGTCATGGGCGTGAAGCGTGGCGTGTTCGCCAACGAAGCGGGCCTGGGCAGTGCGCCGAACGTCGCCGCTGTGGCCGCCGTCAAGCACCCGGGCGCTCAGGGTGTGGTTCAGGCTTTCAGCGTGTTCCTCGACACTTTCGTGATCTGCACCTGCACCGCGCTGCTGATCCTGCTGTCGGGCTTCTACACGCCGGGCTTCGAAGGTGACGGCATCGTTCTGACCCAGAACTCGCTGGCTGCCGTGGTGGGTGACTGGGGTCGCATGTTCGTCAGCGTCGCGCTGTCGCTGTTCGTCTTCACCTGCATTCTGTACAACTACTACCTGGGCGAAAACAGCCTGCAGTTCCTCAGCCGCAACCGTGCCCTGCTGATGCTGTTCCGTGGCCTGGTGCTGGCGCTGGTGGTCTGGGGTTCGATGCAGGATCTGTCGACCGTGTTCGCCTTCGCCGACATCACCATGACCTGCCTGGCCTTCGTCAACCTGGTGGCCCTGGCCATGCTGTTCAAGGTCGGCCTGCGCGTGATGCGCGACTACGACGCGCAGCGCCGCGCCGGCGTCAAACAGCCAGTGTTCGACTCGAGCAAATTCGCCGATCTGGATCTGGATCGCAACGCCTGGCCGGTCAACCCGCCGGCAGCTGCGGGCAATACTGACACTGCGCCGCAAGGCGTACCTGCAGCGCAACGCTGACAGGTGAATGACGGGCGCATCCCCTGCGCCCGTCGGTTATTGTGATGCAATAACTTGTAGGAGCGAGCCTGCTCGCGATGGCGGACGTCCAGCCAACATCAATGTTGAATGACATACCGCATTCGCGAACAAGCTCGTTCCCACAGGTTCCTCATCGTTCCGGAGAATCCCATGAATTCGTCGACTTACCCCGCCGCCCAGCACGTCATGGTGCTGTACACCGGTGGCACCATCGGCATGCAGGCCAGCGCCAACGGTCTGGCCCCGGCGTCCGGTTTCGAAGCACGGATGCGCGAATACCTGCACAGTCAGCCTGAGTTGATCGTGCCACAGTGGCAATTTCGGGAAATGTCGCCGCTGATCGACAGCGCCAACATGACCCCGGCCTACTGGCAGCAACTGCGCGAAGCGGTGGTCGATGCCGTTGACGTGCAAGGCTGCGACAGCGTACTGATCCTGCATGGCACCGACACACTGGCCTACAGCGCGGCGGCGATGAGCTTCCAGTTGCTGGGCCTGCATGCCCGCGTATGTTTCACCGGTTCGATGCTGCCGGCCGGCGTGACCGACAGCGATGCCTGGGAAAACCTCAGCGGCGCACTGGTGGCCCTCGGCGAGGGCCTCGCGCCAGGCGTGCACCTGTACTTCCACGGCGAACTGCTGCCACCGACCCGTTGCGCGAAAGTGCGCAGCTTCGGCCGTCATCCGTTCAAACGCCTGGAGCGTCAGGGCGGCGGTGTAAAAGCGCCGTCAATCCCGTCAGTGCTGAACTACAACCAGCCCAAGCAACTGGCCAAGGTTGCGGTGTTGCCGTTGTTTCCCGGCATCAGCGCCGAAGTCCTCGACGGCCTGCTCGACAGCGGCATTCAAGGTCTGGTGCTGGAATGCTACGGCAGCGGCACCGGGCCGAGCGACAACCCGCAATTTCTCGCCAGCCTTGGCCGTGCACGGAATAACGGTGTCGTCGTGGTTGCAGTCACGCAGTGCCATGAAGGTGGCGTTGAGCTTGATGTTTACGAAGCCGGCAGCCGCTTGCGCGGCGTTGGCGTGCTGTCCGGTGGGGGCATGACTCGCGAGGCGGCGTTCGGCAAGTTACACGGCCTGCTTGGCGCAGGACTTGAAACACAGGAAGCGCGCCGACTTGTCGAACTTGACCTTTGCGGGGAACGCCTCTGATAAGCATTGCCCACATAACCAAACCTTCCTGCAAAGCCAGTTTGCAGGAAGGTTTGCGGGATCAACTCAATGTCACTGAAAATTTGCCGCTGGAAAGTCTGGAATCTTCTTCCCGCTCACCATGGACATCATCCAGCAATCCTTCGATTTTCGTGCTGCCCTCTTGCCACTCAACACGAATCCAGCCACTTGCTGCCAACCATTCTTGTGAAGAGTTCTGGAACAGAAAATAGATTGGATCACCCGGCGCGGTAAAAACGACTTTCTGATTCAGGTTGGACTTGCCAACAACAATATAAATCATGCGATTAAAGTCCGGATCCCCGCCACTCATATCGAATTCCATAACAATTTCTTTTTCGCGAACTTCGGCGCGAATAACCGGAAACGACTGCTCGACCCCATCCACTTCAACTTTGATTTGACCCTCGCTTGTTTTTTTATTCCTTTGAAAAATTCCGCCGTATATTTCTCAGGCTTTGAAAGACTCATATAAATCTCCTTCCAACTAATTAAATTAATTCCATATCGGATGACTTCTCAGCGAGAAGTAAAATCAAACCTAGCCCCAGCCCAGTGCGCTGTCAAAAAACATTTTCCCAGATAAACATATACGACGAACGGTAAAAAATTTGCAAAAACCTGTAATTTCTAACAGTAGCCGTCAACCAATCAAAATTTTAAACTCGGCGTGCACAACGCTTCGCCTGATCAATACAAAGCTATCAAAAGCCACATTAAGGAAATAAAAACATACTTATTAAAATAATGTCCTGCCCAGTGAAAAATTTGCTCCGAGTTAATCTTTAATTCATCAACCAAAAACTACGGCACATAAATTGCTGAGCCTTATCGTCCATGGCCGGAAACTATTTATGCTCCACTCCCACCTCACCACCCTCAACGCGGTCTCGCTGATCCTCAATACCTTCAAGGCCGAAGGTCTGTCGAGCGAGGCGTTGCTGGCCGGCAGCGGCATCGTTGCGGCGGATCTGCAGCGTGCCGATACGCGGATCACCACCCATCAGGAAATGCTGGTCTGCACCAACGCAGTCGCGCTCAAGCGTGACATCGGCCTCGAACTGGGCCGGCGCATGCATGTGTCCTGTTACGGCATGCTCGGTTACGCCCTGCTGACCTGTGCCACCTTCGGTGACGCTTTGCGGCTGGCGATCCGTTACCCGGCGCTGTTGGGAACGCTGTTCGAACTGAGCCTGGAAGATGACGGCGAACAGGTCTGGCTGGTCGCTACCGACTACCGCGAAAGCCCGGCGATGGCCGTGTTCAATGCCGAGTTCTGTCTGGTCTCGCTGAAAGTCATTTGCGATGACTTGCTCGGTCGTGCGTTGCCGCTGCGCGCCACGCGCTTCGAACACGCCGCGCCGGACTACCGCGACCGCTATGCCGAGCCCTTCAATTCGCCGCTGCACTTCTCGGCCAAAGACAACGCGTTCGCCTTCGACCGTCACTGGCTTGATCAACCCTTGCCGCTGGCCGACACCATCACCCATCAAGCCATGGCCGAGCGCTGCCGCAAACAGAATCTGGAGTTCACCGGGCGCCAGGCCTGGCTGGGGCGGATTCGCCAGTTGCTCAGCGCGCAATTGAACGCGGCGCCGGGGCTCGAAGGCCTGGCGCAGCAGATGAAATGCTCGCCGCGTACCTTGCGCAGACATTTGAAAGACATGGGCAGCAGTTATCAGGAATTGCTTGATGAGCTGCGCTTTGAGCGAGCCAAGCAGATGTTGTGTGAGGATCAATTACCGATCTACCAAATTGCCGAGACGCTGGGCTTCAGCGAAACCGCGAGTTTTCGCCATGCGTTTGTGCGCTGGAGCGGGGTGGCGCCGAGTCAGTTCAGATCCTGAAGATCAAAAAATCGCAGCCTTCGGCAGCTCCTACAGGGATCGGTGTAGGAGCTGCCGAAGGCTGCGATCTTTTGATTGTGAGGGGCCAATTTCGGTCAGAGGTTGTGGCCATATCGATCCCCTTTTGGCCGCTCCCGACGTTCTCCGATGCAGCGCACGCCGCAACACTGAAGGCCACCGAACCAGCCCTGCGGAGAACAACAAATGCTGACGATCTACTCAGATGATCACCACCTGCACCATGGCCGCTGCGAACTCATCGACGGCCAGCTCAAGCCGTGCTTCGAGATGCCCTCGCGTGCCGACCACGTGCTGCAACGGGTGCAGAAGCAGAACCTGGGCACGGTCGAGGCGCCGAAGGATTTCGGCCTCGAACCGATCGCCCGCATTCACAGCCGTGAGTACCTCGATTTTTTCAAAGGTGCCTGGGCACGCTGGACTGAATTCGACACCGACGGCGACTTGCTGCCCTACACCTGGCCGGCGCGCACCCTGCGCTCGATCAAACCGACCAGCCTGCACGGCCAGCTCGGTTATTACAGCTTCGATGGCGGCGCGCCGATCACCGCCGGCACCTGGCAAGCGGCCTACAGCGCAGCGCAAGTGGCGCTTACCGCGCAGGCAGAAATCCAGCGTGGCGCACGCGCGGCCTTCGCCCTGTGCCGTCCGCCGGGACATCACGCCGCCAGCGACTTGATGGGCGGTTATTGCTACCTCAACAACGCCGCCATCGCCGCGCAAGCGTTCATCGATCAAGGCCACCAGAAAGTCGCGATCCTCGACGTCGACTACCACCACGGCAACGGTACCCAGTCGATTTTCTATGCACGCAGCGACGTGCTGTTCACCTCGATTCACGGTCATCCGGAAGCGGAATTTCCGTTCTTCCTTGGCTATGACGATGAGTTCGGCGAAGGCGCCGGGGAAGGTTTCAATTTCAACTATCCACTGCCGGCCGGTTCCGGCTGGGATGTGTGGAGCGCAGCACTCGATCAGGCCTGCGCCGAGATCGAACGCTACGGCGCGCAGATCATCGTTGTCTCGCTCGGCGTCGACACGTTCAAGGACGACCCGATCTCGCAGTTCAAACTCGACAGCCCGGATTACCTGGCCATGGGCAAACGCATTGCCGCCCTTGGCAAACCGACCCTGTTCGTCATGGAGGGCGGCTACGCGGTGGAAGAAATCGGCATCAATGCGGTCAACGTGCTGGAAGGTTTTGAACAATGAAAAAGCGACTGATCGCCTCGGCGCTGTGCGCGGCCCTGCTCAGCGCTGGCGCCCACGCCGAAGACCGCACACTGCGTGTCTACAACTGGTTCGACTACATCACACCCAAAGCGCTGGACGACTTCAAGGCGCAGAATGCCCAGACCAGACTGATCTACGACATCTTCGACACCAACGAAGCGCTGGAAGCCAAGCTGCTCACCGGCAACTCCGGCTACGACGTGGTGGTGCCGTCCAACGTGTTCCTCGCCAAGCAGATCGAGGCCGGGGTGTTCCAGCCGCTGGATCGCAGCAAGTTGCCGAACTGGAATCACCTCGATCCGAAGCTGATGAAGCTGATCGAAGCCAACGACCCGGGGAACAAATTTGCCGTGCCTTACATGTACGGCACCATCCTGATCGGCTTCAACCCGGCGAAGATCAAGGCAGCGCTGGGCGACAACGCGCCGGTGAACAGTTGGGACCTGATCTTCAACGAAGAGAACATCAGCAAGCTCAAGCAGTGCGGCGTCGCCCTGCTCGACTCGCCATCGGAGATTCTGCCGCTGGCCCTGCAACACCTCGGCCTCGACCCCAACAGCAAGAAGCCGGCGGATTACGCCAGGGCTGAAGCGCTGCTGATGAAGATCCGCCCCTACGTGACCTACTTCCATTCGTCGAAATACATGGCCGACATCGCCAACGGCGACATCTGCGTGGCCGTCGGTTATTCCGGCAGCTTCTCGCAAGCGGCCAACCGCGCCAGGGAAGCGAAAAACGGCGTCGTGGTCGACATGCGCCTGCCAAAGGAAGGCGCGCCGATCTGGTTCGACATGCTCGCCATTCCCAAAGGCGCGAAGAACACCGAGGACGCCTACACCTTCATCAACTATCTGCTGCAACCGGCAGTGATCGCACCGGTCAGCGATTTTGTCGGCTATCCCAACCCGAACAAGGACGCCACCAGCCTGGTCGATCCGGCGATTCGCAACAACCCGAACCTGTACCCGACCGACGCGGCGATGAGCACGCTCTACACCCTGCAACCGCTGCCTCGGGATGCCGAACGCGCACGGACGCGGGCCTGGACAAAAATCAAATCCGGAACCTGATTCCCTCACCGCATCCAGGGACCCGCGCGCACGCGGGTCTTTTTTTGCCCGGCAGATCTATCTACCGCACGCGCGAACGTGGCGCCTTCTAATTTGCCCTGATCCGCCGGCTTTCGGCGCCCGACAGAGCAGGAACCACTGATGCCCGAACTCCCCTTACCCAGTGCCGTCGATATCGTGACCCAACTGGTCACCGGCCCCTCACTCCATGAAGTCGCCGCGAAAACGCTGGCCCCGGCACTGAAGAAGCTGTACCCCAACCTTGAGATCGACCCGCAACTGGCCATGGTCGTCGAGCCGAGCTGGACGATCGACGACGATCAGGTCTACCCCGGTCGGCCCAACGTTGAAACGCTGACTGATGCGCTGATACGCCTCGGCATGTCCGGCAAAACCGTGACCTACCTGGACGGCGAGCACTATCTGACTCAGCAACCTGCCTGGCCGGCTCCCGTGCAATTGCCGGTGAAAATCGAGGCGATCGGTCTGCTGCTCAACGAGCTCGCCCCCCTGTTGTTCATCGCCTACCAGGATCAGCACGTCAGCTACTGGGATGACTTCACTTACCCAGGACAGCCGCGCTGGCAGCAGTTGTCGCAAGCGTTGCGCAATTTATGGAAAGCCGATGCCAGCCATGGCTGGGACGCCGCTCAAACCGCGGTCGCCGAGGCGGTTTTCCGACAGCCCGACAGACAACTTCGCCTGACCACTGACACATACAACACACGGGCCTGCCTGATCGACCTTGACCGGGACGACACCACACAGCCCGATCACTTGGGCTTGCTGGATATGGCGGTAATCATTGGCACAGTTGCAAAACGCAGCGTGATTCTCACTCATGCGGTCACCCAGGGTTACCAGCACTTCGACTCGCTGCAAGCGCTTGGCGAAGATCTGCAGAAACGCTTCGGCGCGACTCCCGCAAATCCGGATCTAAAGTGGCGGCTGGTCGAACCGCAGGGCAACTTCTTCGACCATCAAGCCTGCACCTTGATTTCGATTGAGGCCGACGCCTTGGGCAAAATCAATTTTTTTGCTGACAAGCCGCTCAACCGCGTCTATCCGCACACCGGAACTTTAGGCAAAACGACCCAACCGCCCCCGCGCCTTGAGACACATTTCGAACGACTGCGACCGATGCTGCCGCAGTGGCTGAACGATGCGTCTTCCGTCGATCAGGCTCGCTACAGTCGGCATCTGCTGGACCTGACCACGTTTGAGCATGAACACCACGGCAAATCGTTCCAGAGCGAGGTCGTCGACCTGCAGGCGTACACCCGCGACGCTCTGATGCAACAGATGTCGAAAGACCAGCCGAGTGCCAAGGACATCAAGCTCGATGACATCCTGATCACCATCACCAGCCTGGTGGTCTGGGGGACGTTCGTATTGCCCGGCAACACCAGCACCAAGACCCTGACGTTGCCGGAACTGGCTCTGCAGAACCTCGCCGGACTGCCAATGGGCAACAAGACCGTGAGCTATAAAGATGCCGGCGCAGTGCCTGACTGGATGACCATGGCCTACCTGGAAAAACTGGTCAGCACGGTGAATATCGGCGAGACCTATCCGGCGCACTTGAAGGCACGCCTGATAGACGACGCCGATCAGGCGGCGGCGTTGCAAAAGCTGTACACAAGCCAGCTGCGCATCGAACTGCCCTTGCTGGCGTTGCAAGACAAGATCCAGGGCCGGGCAGGCATTGATGACGTGGGGTATCGCTACGTTGCAGCGGCACTGGCGGCGACCGCCGCAGAACGAAACGTCGATGGCGAGGAAATCGTCATCCGCCCTCTGGCCTTTGTCGCGCACCGCAGCAGCGCCGCGGCCGACAGCGTCGCCAACATGTACGTCATCGGCCCGCGCGAAGCGAACAAAGGCCCCTGCCTGCTGTACCGTCCACTGTTCGAAATGCCGTTGCTGCAATATCCCGGGCACGCCAACCTCCTCTACGCGATCGAGCACTCGCGACATTTACGCGATTCGGTGCTGGCGTGGCTCGCCGATGACGTACGTTTCAACTACAGCCAGTTTGTCTTTACCGCCAGGCTGCCGTCGGTATGGACAATTCCGCAGATGCTGGTCAATCCGACGACGGCGCTCGACATGTCCGGCCCCGTCGCGCTGGGTACCCAAGTGCTGACCGGCAACGTGCTGGAAACCCTTCATGAACGCAACGTACAGGCTCTGCTGACCCTGGCCGACCGGCAATCGGTGTCGAATGCCGAGGCACGCTGGGCCACCCTGAAACAGGGCGGCTGGCTTATATTCAATGCCGCTCTGCCGTTCCTGGGACGCAGCGTCGGCACGGCGGCCTGGATCTGGCAGATCATGGACGATCTGCAAGAAGTCACCGACGTTGCCAACCAGCAGTCGGGCAAGATCGCGTGGACCGCAATTGCCGACATCCTTCTGGCCCTGGGCATGGTCCTTGCGCATCGCGCGGCAGTCGACCAGGCACCAGCGCATGAATCGTTTGCACAGACGGAAAAAGCAACTACGCCCCTGGACCCGGCCGGCACAGTCCGCAAAGCGCTGCAATTGCCCGACGTCACCAGCACCGAACTGACCGGCAGCCACGCGACTTCCATCGATATCTTCACCGCATTGAAACGCTCGCCACTGGCACTGGCCAAGGTTCTCGACAGCTTCAAGCTCGACCGGCCGAAAGATCTTGGCGCCGCTGCACGCGACGGCGCGCACCGGGGCTTGTACCCTCATGGCAACACCTGGTACGCGCAGGTCGGCGAGCGCTGGTTCGAGGTAATGCGCAATGAACACGGTGACATGCAGATTGTCGACTCGCGCCAGCAACCACGCCGCATCGGTCCGAAACTGGCGTATTCCGCCAGGGGCGAGTGGGTGATCGATATGCGCCTGCGTCTGCGCGGCGGTGGCCTGGACTCGGCACTGCAAAAATCCCGGGGCAGCAGGCAGACCGTCGCCAAAGCGTTGATGGAAAAAATTTCCGCGTTCGATAACACCATGGATACCAAGGAATCGCGTCTGAACGCGGATCGCGATGCCTTGCGCGCTGCTTTGCCCCAGGCGCAGTCAGAGGCGCGCACTCAGTATCTCGCGACACTCGATACCCAGTACAAGGAGTACGCAGCGAACATTCAGCAGATCAAGGAGTTGAACCTCATCCAGACTATTCCCAATTACCGCACCGTCATGACCGAACGCTTGCAGATGCAATTGTTTCTGGGCCATGAGTGGCTCAATGAGCACTCTTCACACGTTCAACAAAGTGTCGAGGCCATGCAGACGATGATCGCGCAGGGGTCCGGCGCCGAGCCAGAGCCATTCACCCTGGCGGCCGTCAGCCTGAATGACGTCACTCAAGGCATCATCGAGAAAATGGAGGCGGCACAAGCCTGCTTCGAAGAAATGAAGCTGTTGGGAAAAGACGCCGTCGAGGCAATGCGTGTGTATCGAGATGCCTGGCCGAACTACCAGCTCAATGACCTCAAAATGCTTCAAATCAGCTTCGCCGAACGACTATGTGTCAAGGCAGGCGACACCGCGGATCATGCCAGCGCTCGACAGGCGCTCGCCGATCTCATCGAAGACGCTGCGCTGAATATCCAGAGTTCGCTGGACTTGAGCGCCGATGAAAGCCTGGGCGACCTGCGTGGACGCATCGATGCCTTGAGCAACGTCGCGCAGCAGTTCGACTCGGTGAACAAACGCTTCAGCGATCTGGCCAGCGAATACGCCGGCCAGCTGCACACTGAGCGACTCAAACATGTACAAGCGCGGGTGATCGCATTCAAAGCCGCCGCCGACAACCGACTCGCCGACCTGCTGCGCTACCGGCATTTGCTGGTACCACAGGCCGGACCGTCAAGGCCCTCCACGTCTGCCTCGAATCGACAGATTTTCCAGACGCGATCAAGGGGCACCGTGGTCGGCGAACGCAAGAAAAGCAGCAGCGATGACCCTACCGAGCTGATGGAAGTACGCGCTCCTCTGACGGGCGTCATTGCCACTTTCCATGAAGAGTCGCCCGGTGTCTGGGTCGAACAGCGTGCGCTGCCTGTGCCGATGCCAACAGCTCAAGCCGACTTGAAAAACAGCGTTCGCGAGGGCCAGGCACTGATCGATGGGCTGGCGGCATTTCATCGGCGCATCGAGGCGCGCCTCAAACGCGGCGCGCGGATCCCGGTGGAGGTCGAGGAGGAATACCACAAGCATGCCGCGCTCTTGCGCAAGGCCGTTGCGGCGATCGACGAAGCACTGACCGCCATGAACCTTACCGCAGGCCGGCATGAGCCCTCCGAAGCGCTTAACCATGCGCTCGACAAGGCTGCAAAAACCCTGGAAGAAAAAGGCACCAGCACGCGCATTCGCCTGGTCAAACAGCAACCACCCACGGCGGCGGGCATGCAATGGCTCAAGGAAAAGGGAGAAATAACCATCGACAAAACCGTGACCCGGCAACCGCTCCGACGCCGTCAGCATGATTTCCTCGACGAGTACCGGATTCGCGACACTCATAATGACAAGGTCCTGTGCTACGCCCATTTTCACTACAGCAGCGCCGCCGCGCATGATCCATCGTTCGTTCGCGGGCACATGAAAACCGTCGCCCAACAGCGCATGGGCGGTGCCTACGAGCCCAGCCATCCAAGCAACCAGCAGCTGATTGAAATCCATCGCAGCGAAATTTCCGCTCGCCTGGCCGAGGCGTTGTTCTTCAACCTCCCCAAGCCTGTCGCAAGCGCGCCAGTGCCGCTGTGATCGCAGCCTCCGGCACAGCGGCAAAACCCAGCACCAGGCCGGCACGCCGGGCCATGGGTGTGGTTGAGTCCGGCAACCAGTAACTGCTCAAGCCGTTGATTTCGACATCGACCTCAGCGGCTTGCGCGATCAGTTGCTGCTCGCGTTCAACACTGTCTACGGCGACGGTCAGGTGCAGCCCGGCGGGCACGGCCGGTAACTGACCGACACCCGCGATCGCCGCAGGCCAGCCGGCGAGCAGGCAATTGCGCCGGCTCAGGGCAGCCCGGCGCATGCGGCGGATATGCCGTTGAAAATGCCCGGCGGCCATGAATTCGGCCATCACCGCTTGGGTGCTGACTTCGGAATGGCGGACATCCACCGCGCGCCGTTGCGCGAACGCGTCGACCAGTGCCGGTGGCAGCACCAGATAACCGAGGCGCAACGCCGGGAAGGCAACCTTGCCAAACGTGCCGACGTAGAGCACGCGGCCCTGGCGATCGAGAGCGGCCAGCGGCGCCAGCGGCGCGCCGGTGTAGCGGTACTCGCCGTCGTAGTCGTCTTCAACGATCCAGCCGCCGACCCGCTCGGCCCAGGCGAGCAATTCCAGGCGCCGGGCCAGGCTCATCACCACGCCCGTGGGGTACTGGTGCGACGGTGTGACGTACGCCACCCGACAGTCGCCGAGATCCGCCATTGCGCTGCAATCGATGCCGTCGCTGTCCACCGCCACGCCGTGCAGTTTTGCCCCCGCCACGGCGAAGGCATGACCCGCCGCGCGATAACCCGGATTCTCGATCGCCACGCCATCCCCGGGCTCGACCAGCAACTGTGCACAAAGGCTGATGCCCTGCTGCGCGCCACTGGTGATCACAATTTGCTCAGCCGTACACTGCATGCCCCGCGAACTGCGCAGATAGGCCGCAATCATCGCGCGCAGTCGCGCATCACCGGCCGGGTCTCCGTAACACAGTTGCTGCAGATCCGGTTTGCGCCAGAAAGCCGCGTTCAGCTTGGCCCACACCTCGAATGGAAACAGGTCAAAGGCTGGAACACCTACGCGAAAAGCTCGCGGCGGACCGCTCGGCGGACGCGGCAGATGATGTTTTTCGATACGGGAAAATCCGCCGCTGTGGATAACTTTGCTGGATGCATCAACAGGTAAATCCAGCCAATTTGTGGATAAGGCTGTGGGTAAGCCTGTTGACAAGCCTGTGGATGAATTTATGGATAGTTTTTTCCTTACCGTCGGAGTCTGGGCCAATTGCGCCACGTAAGTGCCGTCACCGACGCGCCCTTCGATAAATCCCTCGGCATACAACTGATCGTAAGCGCGCACCACACTGTTGCGGGAAATTCCCAATGCCGAGGCCAGGTCACGGCTGGCCGGCAATCGTGTGCCACTGGCCAGGCGCCCGTCGAGCACCCGCAGACGCAGGGCCTGATAGAGCTGTCGGCTCAAGCCCTGACGGCGATCAAGTTCTATCCCGGCCGGATTGAACGGCATCGACAACGTTGGCAGATCAGGCATGGCAAATGGACCTGTGAAATGGCTCATCAATGGCTCTTACAACGGACCAATAGCCTGCCTAGGATGCAGGCATTCGCCAAGGAAAATCTGTCCATGTACACGCCACGCGCCTTTGCCATCGAAGAGTTGTCCCAACTGCACGAATTGATCCTCGCCACCCGTCTGGCCATTTTGGTCAGCCATGGCGAACACGGTTTGCAAGCCAGTCATGTGCCGGTGCTGCTGCATCGTGAGCAGGGTGAAAACGGCACGCTCTACGGGCATTTGGCCAAGGCCAATCCGCAGTGGAAAGACCTGCGCGACGGCGCCGAGGCCATGCTGATCTTTGCCGGCCCCGACGCGTACGTCAGCCCGGGCTTTTACCCGAGCAAGGCCGAACACGGCAAAGTCGTGCCGACCTGGAACTACATCGCTGTGCACGCCTACGGTCACGCCGAGACCTTCAGAGATGGCGGGCGCTTGCTCGACATCGTCAGCACCCTGACCGACCGCCACGAAGCAGGCCGCGCTCAGCCATGGGCGGTCGACGATGCGCCGGCCGATTACATCGATGGCATGCTCAAGGCCATCGTCGGTTTCGCCATTCCCATCGAGCGCCTCGAAGGCAAGCGCAAGCTCAGCCAGAACCGCAGCGCTGAAGACATTGCCGGTGTGCGTGACGGCCTCGCTGCCAGCCCGGACGCCAACGATCGAACCCTCGCCCGCTTGATGCCCCAAGGAAAACCAGCATGACCCAGATCGACATTCGCCCGGTCAGCGCCAACGACCACGATTCCTGGCTGCCGCTTTGGCAGGCGTACCTGCGCTTCTACAACACCGAGTTGCCGGACGCCGTGACGCAGAGCACCTGGCAGCGCTTCCTCGACCCGAACGAACCGACCCATGCCGCCCTCGCCTGGGCCGATGGCAAGCCGTTGGGCATGGTGCATTACATCTACCACCGCTCGAACTGGAGCATTGAAAACTCCTGCTATCTGCAGGATCTGCTGGTGGTGCCGGAGTCGCGTGGCACCGGTGTCGGTCGGCTGTTGATCGAACATGTCTACGCTACCGCCAAGGCTGATGGTTGCTGCAAAGTGCACTGGCTGACCCACGAAACCAACGCCACCGCGATTCAGCTCTACGAGCGCATCGCCGAACGCCCCGGCTTCATCCAGTTTCGCAAAGCCCTTTAAGGAGACGCGCACATGACCGCTTCACTCGCTGACTGGAAAGGCGTCCCCGCCCCCTCAGCCACCCTGCTCGAAGGCCGCTTCATTCGTCTGGAAAAACTCGACCCGGCGCGCCATGGCGACGAGCTGTTCGCCGCCCTTGAGGGGCCGGGCGCCGACCCGAAACTCTGGGATTACTTGCCTTACGGGCCGTTCCCTCAGCGCAGTGCGTTCAACGACTGGCTGAACAACCATGCGGCAAACAGCGACCCGTATTTCTTCAGCGTCGTCGACCGTGTGACGGGCCAGGTGCAAGGCATTCTCAGCCTGATGTCGATCGTCCCGGCCCAGGGCCGTATTGAAATCGGTCACGTCACTTTCGGCGCACCGATGCAGCGCTCGCCCAAGAGCACGGAGGCGGTGTACTTGTTGGCCAGGTATTCGTTCGAGCTGGGTTACCGCCGGCTGGAATGGAAGTGCAACAACGGCAATGCACGCTCCAAATACGCGGCCGAGCGTCTGGGCTTCAGCTTCGAAGGGGTGTTTCGCCAGCACATGGTGGTCAAGGGGCAGAACCGCGATACCGCGTGGTATTCGATTCTGGATTCGGAATGGCCAGCGATTGGCGCAGGGTTCGAGCGCTGGTTGAGTGATGAAAACCAGACGCCTGGTGGTCAGGTGAAAGGCTTGGCCGAATGCCGTAGCTGATTTCACAGACAACCCTGTGGGAGCGAGCCTGCTCGCGAAGGCGGCGGATCAGTCGCATAGGCATTGACTGATACACCGCTTTCGCGAGCAGGCTCGCTCCCACAATTGACCGGGTATTGCTTAACGACGCAGCCTCTGCGCCAGCACCGCAATGTGTTCCGGACCGATCCCGCAGCAGCCGCCCAAGTGAGTGGCGCCGCGCTGTTGCCAGTCGAGCGCCCAATGCAGATATCCCGGCGGATCGAGATCATCGCGCAACGGGTCGAGCCCATCATTGGCCGTGGCTTCCTTCGGTTGTGGAGGAAACGCGTTGGCGTACGCACCGATATTGAGGTTCACGCCCAGACGCTCGAAAGTCGCGCGCGCTGCATCGATTGCCGCGCCGATCACTTCGGGCTGGCTGCAGTTGAACAGCAGGGTTTCGACGCCCAGCTCAGCGGCCGCTGCAGCCGCATCGGCCACTGGCTCACCGGAGCGCAAGCGCGGCACATCATCGGTGTCTTCATCCTTCAACGTGAACGATAGCCAGAACGGTTTGCCATCCTTCGGCAACCCGGCGTGGATGGCGCGCGCCTCGACGATCGAACTCTGGGTTTCCGCCAGCCAGAGGTCAACGTGCGGGGCCAGACCGGTGACCAGCGGTGTCAGCAGCTCGGTCACGCGATCGGCTTCGAACAGGTCCGGCCGGTACGAGCCAAACAGCGGCGGCAACGAGCCGGCGACGCGCACCGGTCTGCCCGAGGCCTGCACCGCGCGCTGCGCCAATTCCCCGGCCAATGCTGCCAGAGCCCGACCTTCAGCGGCAAAGCGCTCTTCACCGATGTGAAACGGCACCACCGCGTAGCTGTTGCTGGTGATGACATGTGCGCCACTGGCAATGTAAGCGGCATGCACTGCCTCGACCGCCTGCGGCGCTTCGCTTAGCGCCAGTGCCGACCACTCGGGCTGGCGGAATGGCGCTCCGGCACGTTGCAACTCACGGCCCATGCCGCCATCGAGAATCACCGTCCTTGCTTCGCCCATATGCGTTTCACTCATATGCTTATGAAAATAACTCACTATCAGAGTCGTTCTTATAACTATTTAATACGCACCACTCGGTTAATAACAACCTATTTTTTGCGCAGGGATCGACTGTGAAATTGCAACCGCTATTGGCCTTGGGCCTGACCATCCTGGCTGCCTCTACCCAAGCCTTCGGCGGCGCGACGCTGGACCGCATCGAGCAGAAAAAGGAACTGGTTGGCGTGCTGATGGAAAGCTATCCGCCCTTCTCGTTCCTCAACGAGCAGAACCAACTCGACGGCTTCGACGTCGATGTCGCCAAAGCCGTGGCGGACAAGCTCGGGGTCAGTCTGCGCCTGGAAACACCGTCCTGGGACGTGATCGCCGCCGGCCGCTGGAGCGGGCGCTACGACATCTGCATCTGCTCGATGACACCGAGCAAAGCGCGCGCCGAGGTGTTCGACTTCCCCGTCGAGTACTACGCCTCACCAGCGGTGATCGTGGTCAATGCCAAGGACGAGCGCATTCACAGCGCCAAGGATCTGAGCGGCAAGAAAGTCGGCCTCACCAGTGCCTCCAGCTATGAAAGCTACCTGAACAAGAATCTGGTCATCGAAGGCGCCGAGGACACGCAGCTGCAGTATCCATTCGAGGATGTGCAGATCGCCCCGTACGACACCGACAACGTTGCCTTCCAGGATCTGGGCCTGGGCGCCGGTGTGCGGCTGGATGCGATCCTCACCAACCTCGTCACCGCGCAGCCGCGTCTGAATCAGGACTCGCGTTTCAAACTGGCCGGCGAACCGCTGTACTCCGAACCGAACTCGGTGGCCATCGAAAAGGGTGATCCGCAGTGGGATGCCAAGGTGCGCGAGGTGTTTGCCCAACTCAAACAGGACGGCACCCTGAGCAAGCTGTCACACAAGTGGATCGGCGCCGATATCAGTCAATGACTTCTTTTCCAACCCCGCCACAGCCGCCGCAACCGGTGGCTGAGACCCGTCTGCAAAAGCTCTTCGGTTTTCGCACTCGCCTGTACCTGACGTGGGCGGCGCTGTTCTGCCTGTTCGCCGGATTCTTTCTGAGCTTCGACCTGAAGTTCGCCATCATCCTCGACAAGCTGCCCAACCTCGTTGGCCTGAAGCTGGCGCCCAACGGTTTTCTGCAAGGCGCGGCGCTGACGCTGTTTCTCTGCGCCTGCTCGATCATCGCCTCGTCGCTGCTGGGCTTCATCACCGCACTGGCGCGCCTGTCGCACAGCGCCGTGGCGTTCGGCATCGCCAGTTTCTATACCTCGTTCTTTCGCGGCACGCCGCTGTTGATCCAGATCCTGCTGATCTATCTCGGCCTGCCGCAACTGGGCATCGTTCCCGGCGCCATCGTCGCCGGCATCATCGCCCTGTCGCTGAACTACGGCGCCTACCTGAGCGAAATCTTCCGCGCCGGCATCCTCGGCGTCGATCACGGTCAGCGCGAAGCATCGCTGGCGCTGGGCCTGCGCGAAAGCGTGATCTTCTGGCGCATCACCCTGCCCCAGGCCATGCGCACCATCATTCCGCCGACCACCAACCAGTTCATCTCGATGCTCAAGGATTCATCGCTGATCTCGGTGATGGGCGTCTGGGAAGTGATGTTTCTCGCCCAGTCCTATGGCCGCTCGAGCTACCGCTACATCGAAATGCTGACCACGGCGGCGATCATCTACTGGCTGCTGTCGATCGGCCTGGAACTGATTCAGGCGAGGATGGAGCGCCATTACGGCAAGGCGTACGTGCGGCGTAGCTGAGGTGCTCGGCAATGTTTCAAACGTTGTCGCGGCGAATGCGCACAACGCCCATTTTCATACCGAACGGGCGAAACACCGCATTCAACGATTTCAGCGTCTGGTTGCCTTCGCCGTGTTCGATATGCACCAGCGTGCGCACCGAGATCTTGCACATCTTCGCGAACTGGGTCTGATGCAAACCGGTCACCTCCACCCGTAAACGGCGCACGGCGTCACCGATTTCCAGCGTGCCCTGGATCAGTGAGTCGTGGATGCTTTCTATGAGCGCGGTGCGCTCGATAACGGTCAGGCTCATTGCAGGTCCCACTCTTTCAAACGTTTTTCCAAGTGTTTCAGATGCACGCCCGGGTGGTTCATGGTTCGTGCGGGCAAACCGCTGGCCGCCAGAATGTCCGGCAACGCAGCCAGACGTCGGGCATCTGCGCGCAGGCCTTCGAACAACGAGGCATCCGTTAACCCAGCCAAAGGTTCGGCACTGACGTTACCGGCCAATGCGCGACAGACACCTCGCCAATCGACGTCCCCCGCCCTTTCCAATTCTCTCGGCCATTTGGTCGTGCGGGTCACGCCTTCGTCATCCATGACCATAGGCGCGAGGTCATAAATCGGTGCCAGCTTGAACGTGTTTGCCTGGCGGATGATTGCCGTGTTACGACCGTGGTTATCCGAGTTGCCAAGGATTTTGTTGATCAGATCTCGACGCAGGTAATCGGCGACGAGAGCCGGAATCTGGCTGGCTTGCCCTGCTTTGCGCCAGAGTCCGGCAAGCATGCGGATGACGTCCAGGTGATTCATGGCGCTGCCTGGCGTCGTCACTTCAGCCAACGAATAAATCGATTCGACAGCAAAGCGGCTGACGACGCCGTTCTGCACTTTTCGGTCAAAACGCTGCATCCACAAACTCGGTTTGTTCGCCTCCTCCAGTGCCATACCTTCTGCTGCGATGGTTTCGATCCCCAATGTCTGCAGCGCCCTGTAGTAATGGAATTCGCTGCGCAAAATGTCCTGGTCAGTCAGCCCTCCCCTGTTTCTGGCGAATTTCACGAACCAATGCTGTCGGACTTCGTGGTCGTGCAGAACGGCATCGGGGTACAGGAGACCAGCCTTGTTTTCTGCCAATAACAGTTTCGGTGCTTCCCCGCCCGCCCCCGTCGCGCCCCCGATCGCTGCACCCAGCTCGTAGGCATATTCGAGAAAACGACTGTCACGATGGATGACCTCCTCGCGCTTGAATCCGATCGGCTGCCTCTCATCGACAGCTTCAGCTGACTCCTTTATTCGCATGTTGCCGATGGGTGCCGGTGTGCTGCGGCCCAGCAGAAAAAGATCGGCACTGATCTCAACGGGGCGTTCCTGGCCAAGACGCGCAAGCAGGAACTGCCTGGCTGCACCTGCGGGTGCGATGTCGTGGACAAAGGCTGGCGTTTTCGCGCGCCGTCCGTCCCAATCCAGCGGATAAAGAGCACTCACGGCTTTGGAAAAGCGCGACCCGATTGATTCGATATTGTCGACCAGGTAGCCAGCCTCGTAGCCAAAACTGCAGCGGCTCTCGAAGCCTTTTTCAGGATCATCGAAGCTCAATATCATCGCGTCATGCCATTGCCCGGTATTGAAGATCTGTAGTGTCAGGTTGTACATGAGCTTCCTTTGTGCAATTTATTGCAAACCAAGAAAATCGAATCGACAATAAATGCAATATAGTGCATTCGAGAGTCTGCGCGCACGGTCTTATCTGCAATAAAATGCAGATAAATGTTACCAATATCGCTTTCTACGCAAAATAATGCAGATCCGCACCGACATCACCCTGTAAAAAACCACCGCTATACAGGACGGCCCGTCCATAACAAAAAGGCCGTCACTCCATGCCCTTCCCGCCCCAGCGCCTCTCCCTGGCAATCGCACTGTTGATCTCGACCACCACAGCCCACGGCAAAACCGTGCAGATCGACAGCGCTACCACCGCATCGCAAACCCTGGGTGGCAGCGACACCCTGACGATCTCGGCATCGGGCAGCATCACCAACAGCGGCAAGGCTGTGAGTCTCAAGGACAGTACCAGCGGCGCTGGCGTTGTGATCGATAACGCCGGCCAGATCATCTCCACCGGCGGGCGCGCCATCGATAGCAGCGGTGATCAAAGCAAGGCGCGCAACTACACCCTTTACAACCGCAGCGGCGGGCAGATTGTCGGCGCCAACGATGCCTTGCGGATCGACAGCAACTTCGTCAGCGGCAGCCTGTTGATCGACAACAGCGGCGTCATTCGTTCGTCCACCGGCCAAGGCCTGGATCTGGATGCGCTGCGCAGTGACGGCGTGCGCACCACCATCATCAACCGCCTTGGCGCGTTGATTCGCGGCGACGCCAGCGACGGCATGAAAACCGGCGCCAACGCCAGCATCAGCAATTACGGCGAGATTTCCACTGGCGATTCGCACAACGCCGATCAGAAATTCGACGGCATCGATATCGACAGCGCGAGCGGCGTCAGCATCACCAATTACGGTGTGATCTCTGGTGGCCGCCACGGCATCACCACCGACCTCGGCGCAACCCTGATCAACTATGGGCAGATCACCGGGCGCAATGGCTCCGGGTTCGGTTCCGACGGCGACGGCACGGTGATCAACCATGGCACCCTCACTGGCGCCTACTCCGGGCTGCAAGCCAATGGCGACGGCGATGGTGTGGACATCGACAGGATTGCCCACATTGAAAACCATGGCGTCATTCAAGGCGTCGGCGCCGGCGGCGTGGACAAGGCCGGGTTTGCCAATGGCAGCGAGGGCATTGCCCTCGGAGGCGGCTACATTCTCAACGCCCGCGCCGCACGGATCAGCGGGGCCGACAGCGCGATTCTGGTGGACGACGGCAGCGGCGGCGCCGGGCTCGCCGCCACGACACTGGAGAACTTCGGCCGCATCGAAGGCCTCAACGGCTTCGGCGTGAAGTTCGTCGGCGAGTTTGCCGACAGCGTCATCAACGGCGGCATCATCAGCGCCAGCAACGGTCTGGCGCTTGACCTGGGCGGTGGCGATGATCGCCTGACATTGCGCAGCGGCAGCCGCTTCGTTGGCATGGTCGACGGCGGCAGTGGCTACGATCGCGTGGTCATGGACGATGCAGCGGGGGGCGACTTCGGCGCCAGTCGCCAGTTTGAATGGCTGGAGGTCAAACAAGGTGCGTGGACGCTGACCGGCAGCGGCGACTTCAGTGATGGCGGCGCGGTGCGCAGCGGTGCGACGCTGATCAATCAGGGTGGCATCGCCGGCAACCTGACCGTCGACGCTGGCGGCGTGTACGCCGGCGGTGGCTCGGTGGGCAACCTCAACATCAACGGCACCTTGCGCACGGACACTGGCCTTGGTCGGGCAACGGTTGTGCATGACTTGAACATGAGTAGCGCGGCCGTGCTCGCCTACGGCGTCAACGCCGATGGCAGCAGCGCGCCAGTGCAGGTCGGCGGCACGGCCAACCTCAACGGTGCAACACTCGCGATCAATCCAGGCAGCGGCAGCTATCCGTGGCAGAGCCATTACACGGTGCTGCAAGCGGCGCAGGTCACCGGTACGTTCGCCATGGTGACCAGCGACTACGCCTTCCTCACCCCGACCCTCGCCTACACGCCGACGCAGGTCGATCTGACCTACACCCGCAACGACGTGGCCTTCAACGAACTCGCCCTCACCGGCAACGGCAGCCGCGCCGCCAACAGCCTCGCCTCGATGAACAAGAACAATGCGCTGTACAACGCCTTGCTCAATACCAGCCAAAGCAGCGCCGGAGCAGCGCTCGAGCAATTGGCCGGCGCCAGCAACGCCAACCTGACCAGCGCAACTCTTGGCGCCAGCAGCCAGATCGGCAGCGGCATGCTCTCGGCGATGCAGCACATGGCTGCCAGCCCGGCGCTGACGGTCGCTCTCGAACAGCGCGACACGCCGGTACTGGCCGCCAATGGTGTGCCTTCCACAGCGCGCAACCTGAATGATCCGAACGCGCGCGGCCGGCTCTGGCTGCAAGGTATCGGCGGTTACGGCAAGCTCGATGGCGAGCATGGCAGCGGCGGCCTGGAACAACGCACCCAAGGCAGCGTGCTCGGCGCCGACTGGGCACTGAATACGGCGTGGCGGCTGGGCGTACTGGGCGGGTATTCGTCAACCGATCTGGATGCCAGTGGCGTCGATGGCAATGTGCACAGCTGGCACGCCGGCGTATACGCGTTGCATCAAAACGGCCCGCTCGCCCTGCGGCTCGGCGCCGCCTGGAGCGGGCATCAGGGCGAGAGCAAACGCACCATCGCCTTCAACGGTTTCAGTGATCGGCCCAAAGGCGATTACGACGCCGACAGCCAGCAGGCCTTCGCCGAACTTGGCTACGCCATGGGCAGCGGTCGCCTCAGCGCCGAACCGTTCGCCAGCTTCGGTTACCAGCGCTACCACCGTGACGGCTATCGGGAAAAAGGTGGCGCCGCCGCGCTGCAAGTCGACAGCCAGACCGAGGACAACTTCAGCAGCACCCTCGGCCTGCGCCTGGCACACCTGAGCAGCCTCGATAACGGCATGAGCCTGACGCCGCGCATGGCCGCCGGCTGGAAACACACCTACGGCGACGTCAGCAACTCGACACGTCAGGCATTCGTGACCGGCGGCACGGCCTTCAGTGTTGATGGCAGTTCGCTGGACCGCGACAGCCTTATGCTGGAAGCCGGACTCGACTTGGGCGTTTCTGCGCGACATACGCTGGGGTTGGGCTACAACGGCGAGATTGGCAACAACAGTCGCAATCACGGCTTGATCGCGCAGTGGCAGATGAGTTTCTGAAGGCTGAACAGTCGGCGCGGTCCTGTTCAGCTGTAGGAAATGGAATTACCGCAGCCGAGCAAAAGGTTTGTTTGCGAATTTAACGGCGGTTTTCCACAAAACGATCCGATGTCGCCTGCATGGCTAAGGGACGCGGCTGACATCGGTTTTTTTCGGGCATCAATAGAGTCGGACCTTCAATACATGGAGGTTGAACCTGATGCCTAGAGAACACCTATTCGTACCGAAAAACCTGGCTGTTGCCATTTCACTGGCGCTGGGCTGCGCATCACTTGCCAATGCCGAACATTCCCCGGAAGTCGCCGAACCGCCCCCGAGCATGGAGGCGACGCAAGCGTCCGATGCCAGCCAGAGTGCAAACGCCTTTCAACGACTGCAAGGCTTTCTCAGCGACTCAAGTACGGTTCCCATCACCTTCACGACAGCAGAAAAAGCGTTCACCGGTACTGACGTCAACGACCTGATCATTCTCAGGGAAGGTGCGAGTTTCACTGGCCGGCTGGATGGCGGTAAGGGCGATAACGTGCTGTTTCTGGATTCGGCGGACGGCGGATCACTTAAGGACACCCGCAATTTCAATGGTCTTGTGGTGCCACGAGGAGAGTGGACGCTGAGTTCCAAAGGGGATTTTCATGAAGGCGTGCTGGTAAACAGTGGTGGATCGCTGACCAATATGGGCAGCTTCAAGGGTGACGTCCATGTCGAGAACGGGGGCCGCTTTGCCGGCAAAGGCGTGGTAGGAAATCTTCATGTAGACGGCCTGCTCACTGTCAATCAAGCCCTCGGCAGCCCGCGAGTGAAGGGCAATCTGCATCTGTCCCCCACTGCCGAACTGGCTTATGAGGTCACTCCCGGCGGTAGTCAGACGATCAAGGTCGGTGGCACAGCCGAGCTGGAGGGCGCCACGCTGAAAATCGTTGCAGCGCCGGGTGAATATCCGCAAAGCAGCGAATACAAAATCATTGAAGCCCGTGAGGTGAAAGGCCAATTTGGCAGGATCCAGAACGATCTGGCGTACATGACCGCCACCGCTCAATACAACAAAAAGTCGGTTGGCCTGACTTACGCTCGCAACGATGTACCGCTTGAAGATCTCGCCAGTACAGAGAATGGAGGTGCCCTGGGAGCCAGTCTTCTCGAGCCGCAAACGCCAACATCGCCCGCTCTGCCGATATCAACAGCGCTGACGCCGGAGCCTGCTCCGGTTTCAACTTCAGTTGCGATCACAGCTGCTGCATCAGCCGCGACCACAGTCGCTACATCGGCAGAAGATCTCGCGCCCGCGGCATCATCGTTATCGGGCGAGAACGTGACTGCGCAAACCAGCGAAGCTGTCGTACAGCCCGCGTCCGAGCCTGCAAAGCCTGTCAACACAGCGGTCGCCGCCCTGTTGACCAGCGATAAAACCACCGCGCCTGTCGCGCTCGAACAACTCGCCGCCGGCAGTAACGCCAACCTCGCCAAAGCCACCTTGAGCAGCGTCACGCCGGTCAGTGCGAGCATGCTTTCGGCAATGCGGCAATTGGAAAGCCATTCCGGCTCGACTCAAGGTTCGCGCACTTCACCTCTTCAAACCGCAGGCAACGACGATTCCGCTCGGGTCTGGATTCAGGCGCTGGGCCATGGCGGCAAGGTTGATCGCGACGCCGTCAGCACCCTCCAACACGCCACTCAGGGACTGGTCATGGGCGCTGACTGGCGGCTCAACGAGCAATGGCATGTCGGTCTGCTCGGCGGTAAATCGCAAACGAAACTCGACGCCGGCCAATACGACGGCGATCTCGACAGCTGGCACCTCGGCGCCTACGCCGTGCGTCGGGACGGCCCGCTGTCTCTGCGCCTGGGCGCCACCTACGCCAGTCATGACGGCAGCAGCACACGACGGGTCGCGTTCAAGGGCTTCAGTGATCGCCTGAAGGGCAATTACGACGCCAATACTCAGCAGGCATTTGCCGAGGCCGGGTTCAACCTGGGTCGCGACAACGTCACCCTGGAACCCTACGCCAGCCTCGGCTATCAGCGTTATCAACGCGACAGCTACAGCGAAAAAGGTGGTGATGCGGCGCTGAAAGTCTACGGGCAGACACGCGACAACCTCAGCAGCACCCTTGGCCTGCGGGTTGCGCAAATCAACACGCTGGATAACGGCATGCACCTGACGCCGCGATTGAGCGCAGGCTGGAAACACACCTTCGGCGAGATCGACAGCAGCACCCGCCAGCAACTGCTCAAGGGCGGCAAGCGATTCGAAGTGGCTGGCGCTGCGCTGGATCGAAACAGTCTGGCGGTGGATGCGGGGCTGGATCTTGCGCTGTCGGCGGCGCACACCCTGGGCGTGGGCTTGACGGGCGAAATGGGCAATGACAGCCGGACGTATGGCGTGACGGGTCAATGGCGCATGACGTTCTGATGGATTAGACGCGACTCCTGTGGGAGCGAGCCTGCTCGCGAAAGCGTGGTTCACCGCGCGATGATGTTGGCCGGTCCGAGGCATTCGCGAGCAGGCTCGCTCCCACATCGAGGCACCACATTGACCGGCCAAAGTCGGAAAATCACGGGCAAAAAAAGGGGAGCACATGCTCCCCCGAGGTTTAAAGCGTTGGATCGCGACCGTTATCTCAGCCTTCGATCT
Source organism: Pseudomonas sp. (assembly GCF_035554175.1). Taxonomy (GTDB): domain Bacteria; phylum Pseudomonadota; class Gammaproteobacteria; order Pseudomonadales; family Pseudomonadaceae; genus Aquipseudomonas. The sequence goes on from NZ_DATMIV010000014.1 coordinate 27,628, forward strand.
CGATGAGGATTTCCCCCGGGTTGACCCGGTCGCCCTTGGCCACATGAATCGCGGCGACCTTGCCGGCAATGGCGGCCTGGACTTCGGTTTCCATCTTCATCGCTTCGGTGATCAATACCGCCTGGCCAGCCTTGACGGTGTCGCCCTCCTTGACCAGCACATCAACGATGTTGCCCGGCATGGTAGTGCTGACATGGCCCGGTGCGGAGGCCTGCTTGCGTTTGCTGCTGCCGCCGCTGACGAATTCGTTGAGCGGCTCGAACACCACTTCTTCCGGCATGCCGTCGATGGACAGATAAAAGTGACGTTTGCCTTCGGCCTTGACGCCGACACCAGTGATGTCGACGCGGTAGGTCTCGCCGTGGACGTCGATGACGAACTCGGTGGGCACACCTTCGCCGCCCGCCGAGGCCACGGCGCCTGCTTCCGGAATCGGCAACAGCACTTCCGGCGTAAGGGTGCCGGCGGCACGCTCCTCAAGGAACTTGCGACCAATGTCCGGGAACATGGCGAAGGTCAGTACGTCTTCTTCGGACTTGGCCAATGCACCGATATCGGCCCGCAGCTTGGTCATTTCCGGCTTGAGCAGATCGGCCGGGCGTACGTCGATGACGTCTTCGCTGCCGATCGCCTGACGCCGCAGTTTTTCATTGACCACGCCCGGCGCCTTGCCGTAGCCGCCTTGCAGATAGAGCTTCACTTCGTTGGTAATGGTCTTGTAGCGCTCGCCGGCCAGCACGTTGAAAAACGCTTGGGTGCCAACGATCTGCGAAGTCGGGGTCACCAGCGGTGGGAAGCCGAGGTCTTCACGCACACGCGGGATTTCTGCGAGCACTTCGCCCATGCGGTTCAGGGCACCCTGCTCCTTCAACTGGTTGGCAAGGTTGGAGATCATCCCGCCCGGAACCTGGTTGACTTGCACACGAGTGTCGACGGCGGTGAATTCGCTTTCGAACTGGTGGTACTTCTTGCGCACGGCATAGAAGTACAGACCGATTTCCTGGAGCAGTTCGAGGTTCAGGCCGGTGTCGTATTCGGTGCCCTTGAGCGCAGCGACCATCGATTCGGTGCCCGGGTGGCTGGTGCCCGAGGCGAAGCTGGAGATTGCCGTGTCGATATGATCGGCGCCGTTTTCAATGGCCTTGAGCTGGCACATGGCGGCCAGACCCGCCGTGTCGTGGGAGTGGATGAACACCGGCAGCGACTGCTCGGCTTTCAATGCGCGCACCAGTTCACCGGTGGCGTATGGAGTCAGCAGACCGGCCATGTCCTTGATCGCCACCGAGTCACAACCCATGGATTCCATTTGCCTGGCCTGGGCCACGAACGCGTCGATGGTGTGCACCGGGCTGGTGGTATAGGCGATGGTGCCCTGCGCATGTTTGCCGGCCGCTTTTACTGCTTCGATGGCGACGCGCAGGTTTCGCACATCGTTCATCGCGTCGAAGATGCGGAATACGTCGATGCCGTTGACCGCAGCCTTGGCGACGAAGGCCTTGACCACGTCATCGCTGTAGTGGCGATAGCCGAGCAGGTTCTGCCCGCGCAGGAGCATCTGCAGACGGGTATTGGGCAGTGCCGCGCGCAGTTGGCGCAGACGCTCCCATGGGTCTTCTTTCAGGAAGCGCACGCAGGCGTCGAATGTCGCCCCGCCCCAGCATTCCAGCGACCAGTAGCCGACCTTGTCGAGCTTGTCGCAGATCGGCAGCATGTCTTCGGTGCGCATGCGGGTGGCGAGCAGCGATTGGTGAGCGTCGCGCAGGATGGTGTCTGTTACGAAGATCTTCTTTGTCATTGGTATCTCCTCATAGCGGCAAGCTTCAAGCTACAAGCTGCAAGAAAAAGCCAATCTGCTTTTACTTGCCGCTTGCAGCTGAAAGCTCGCAGCTGCTTCATTCATAGGCCTGCGTGGGCGGCGATGGCGGCGGCGATGGCCAGGGCCAACTCTTCGGGTTTACGCTTGATCGAGTAGTGCGTGAGCTCCGGGTGGCTTTCCACGAAGCTGGTATTGAACTGCCCGCTACGGAATTCCGCGTTACGCAGGATTTCCTGGTAATACGCCGCCGTGGTTTTCACGCCTTGCACGCGCATGTCATCAAGGGCGCGCAGCCCGCGGTCCAGGGCTTCTTCCCAGGTAAGCGCCCACACCACCAGCTTCAGGCACATGGAGTCGTAGAAGGGCGGAATGGTATAGCCCGTATAAATAGCCGTATCGGTGCGTACGCCTGGCCCACCGGGCGCGTAATACCGGGTGATCTTGCCGAAGCTCGGCAGGAAGTTGTTTTTCGGGTCTTCCGCGTTGATGCGGAACTGCAACGCGAAACC
>NZ_DATMIV010000015.1:0-90935 GCF_035554175.1 Pseudomonas sp.
AATTCCTTATCGGCGCTTTGGGTAGAAGGGGCGGGAGGAGAAGTCTCCCACGGTCTGTACTGGTCAGAGTCAGAATCGAGTCTGTAGTCCCGCCCACCCCTTCAAGTCTAAACATACAAGCGAGCCTGCTCGCGAAGGCGGAGTGTCAGTTGCAACTATGTTTCTGAACCATCGCTTTCGCGAGCAGGCTCGCTCCCACATGATTTTGCGTCTGACACAAAATCCATGAACACCTTGCCCCCCTGTAGGAGTGAGGCTGCTCGCGATAGCGGTGTATCAGCCAACACATTTGGCACTGATACATCGCTATCGCGAGCAGGCTCACTCCAACAAGGGCAAGCGACATAGGCTTATAATTCGCAGCTTGCTAACGATCGAGAACGGTATGACCGCCATCCACATCAAATTCCCCGCCCTCACCCTCAAGGCCGGCCCGCGGGCCATGGCGCGGATTCGTGCGCAGGGCTTGCACGCTGCTGACGTCGGCACGCTGCCCGGCGCGGCCGGTGGGCCGAAGGCGCTGGGGATCCAGGGTCTCGATGTGGCGTTGTTCGGCGAATGGCTACCGAGCGCACCGCGCGAGCGTTCGCTGATCGGCGCCTCGGTCGGCTCCTGGCGCTTCGCCAGCGCCTGCCTGCCGGACGCCGCCGAAGGCATTCGTCGCCTCGGTCAGCTGTACGCCGAGCAGCATTTCAACAAAGGCGTAACCATGGCTGAAATCAGCCAGAGTTCGCAGCGCATGCTCAACGACCTGCTCGACGGCCGCGACGCGAGCATTCTCGACAACGCGCATTACCGCCTGAACATCATGGTGGTGAAAAGCCAGGGCCGCCTCGCCGAAGACCATCGCGGGCGGCTCGGTCTGGCGCTGGGCTCGGTGATCGCCGACAACCTGCGTGGTCGCGCACGGCTGGCGCGGCACTTCGAACGGCTGATCATTCACGATCCGCGCCTGGCACCGCCGCTCGATGCCTTGACCGATTTCCCCTCGCGTTTCGTCGCGCTCAATACCGGCAACCTGCGCCAGGCCTTGCTGGCTTCCGGGTCGATTCCGATGGTCATGCAAGGCGTACGGGACTTGCCTGGCGCCGGTGCGGGCACGTTCCGTGACGGCGGCTTGCTCGACTATCACCTCGATCTGCCCTACAGCGGCGATGGCATCGTGCTATATCCGCACTTCACTGACCGGGTGATTCCCGGCTGGTTCGACAAGACGCTGCCATGGCGCCGCGCTTCGGTGCAGCGTCTGCAGGATGTGCTGCTGGTCGCGCCATCGAAGGAATATCTGGCGCGCCTGCCCTACGGCAAACTGCCCGACCGTAACGACTTCAAACGCTTTATGGGCGATGCGCCGGGCCGGCAGAAATACTGGCACGCGGCGATGGACGAGAGCCGCCGCCTGGGCGACGAGTTTCTCGAACTGACGGCCAACGGTCGCCTCGCCGACCGCTTGCTGACCCTTTAGTCAGCACGGCCAAAGACAAGCTGATAAACTCGCCGCCTGCCCGAATCGCTGCGGCGAACGCCATCTGAACAGAGCCGAAAATACCGTGGAAATCTTCAAGGAATTTACTTTCGAATCCGCCCATCGTCTGCCGCACGTCCCGGACGGCCACAAGTGCGGGCGCCTGCACGGTCACTCGTTCAAGGTTGCGCTGCACCTGAGCGGCGACCTTGATCCGCACACCGGCTGGATTCGCGACTTCTCCGAGATCAAAGCGATTTTCAAGCCGCTGTACGAGCGCCTCGATCACAACTACCTGAACGACATTCCCGGCCTGGAAAACCCGACCAGCGAAGTGCTGGCAAAATTCATCTGGAATGAAATGAAGCCATTGCTCCCGGAGCTGAGCGCGATCCGCATTCACGAGACGTGCACCAGCGGGTGCATTTATCGCGGGGAATAATTTGTGAGAGCGAGCCTGCTTGCGAATACGGTTGGCCAATTACATTTATGTTGGCTGATGTACCGCTTTCGCGAGCAGGCTCGCTCCCACAAGGGAACTCCGTTGATTCACACAAACAGCCTTTACGGCTGTTTTTTTATGCCTATGCTGTCCGCTCTCCCGCCAAGAGGACCGGCCCCTGACGCCATTGTCGCCGCCCTCATGCGCTTTCTCTGACCCACTCAGATCCCCCTGTAGGAGCTGCCGAAGGCTGCGATCTTTTGATCTTGTTTTTTAAAATCAAAAGATCGCAGCCTACGGCAGCTCCTACATTGGGCTTCGGTGTGTTCAGGTGCACTGTTTTCGCGCCGAACCACCTCACTCGTCTACACGCAACCCCTGTCGTACGGTGTTTGGCACGACCGCTGCAACCCTCCTGCGTCTTCTCCCTTCCAGCAAGGACTGCCCCATGACGCAGAACGCCCCCGGCAACGATTACCCGCTCAGTGAAGTGCCGATGCATGCGCGCAAAGGCCTGGCCTCGACGGCGATGGTGTTACTGGGCTTCACGTTTTTCACCGCGACCATGTTTGCCGGCGGCAAGCTGGGAGTCGCCTTCGGTTTCGCCGAGATGATGACGGTGATCATCGTCGGCAATCTGCTGCTCGGCCTGTACGCGGCGGGCCTGGGTTACATCGCCTTCACGAGCGGTCTCAATTCGGTGCTGATGGGCCGTTTCTGCTTCGGCGAAGTCGGCAGCAAGCTCAGCGACCTGATTCTCGGATTCACCCAGATCGGTTGGTATGCCTGGGGCACCGCGACGGCGGCGGTGGTGATCGGCAAGTATTTCAATCTGGATGAAAGCACCGTGCTGGCCTTGATGATGCTGTTTGGCCTGGGCTTCTGCGCCACGGCGTACATCGGTTATCGCGGACTGGAAATTCTCTCGTACATTGCGGTGCCGGCGATGATGTTGCTGCTGATGCTGTCGATGTGGGTGGCGACGGTAAAGGTCGGCGGTTTCGAGGGATTGCTCAACGTGGTGCCAACGGGTTCGCTGGACTGGTCGACGGCGATCACCCTGGTGTTCGGTACTTTCGTCAGCGGCGCGACGCAAGCAACCAACTGGACGCGTTTCTCCCGTTCGGCACGGGTGGCTGTGCTGGCCAGCCTGATCGGTTTTTTCATCGGCAACGGCCTGATGGTGCTGATCGGCGCGTACGGTGCGATCGTCTATCAGCAACCGGATGTGGTCGAAGTGCTGTTGTTGCAAGGCTTCGCCATGGCCGCGATGGCCATGCTCTTGCTGAACATCTGGAGCACGCAGGACAACACCATCTACAACTTCGCCGTGGCCGGCTGCAACCTGCTGCGCACCGGCCGGCGCAAGACCGTAACCCTCGGCGGTGCGGTGATCGGCACCCTGCTCGCCCTGCTGGGCATGTACGACATGCTGGTGCCGTATCTGATCCTGCTCGGCACGGTGATTCCGCCGATTGGCGGGGTGATCATGGCTGACTTCTTCTATCGCTGGCGCGGGCATTATCCGCGTCTGGCCGACGCACGGTTGCCGGCGTTCAACTGGCCGGGGCTCGGGGCCTACGGCGTGGGCACTGTCGCCGCGTTCAGTTCGCCTTGGGTCGCGCCGCTGGTAGGCATCGCCGCTGCCGCGCTAACGTATGTCATCGTCACCGGTCTGCTCGGCGCCCGTCGCCTCAGCGCACCACTACAAGACTTATAAAAGGATTCGCCTGATGCACATCATCAACGCCCGACTGCGCAACCAGGAAGGCCTGCACGAATTGCACCTTGAAGATGGCCTGATTCACAGCATCGCCCGCCAGACCGAAGCGCCGACCCTCGGCCCGAACGATCTCGACGCTGGCGGCAATCTGGTAGTGCCGCCGTTCGTCGAGCCGCATATTCACCTCGACGCCACCCTCACTGCCGGCGAGCCGCGCTGGAACATGAGCGGCACGCTGTTCGAAGGCATCGAGTGCTGGGGCGAGCGCAAGGTCACCATCACCGAAGAAGACACCAAAACCCGCGCCAGGAAGACCATTCAGGCGCTGGCCGCCCACGGCATCCAGCACGTGCGCACCCACGTCGACGTCACCGACCCGCAACTCACCGCGCTCAAAGCCATGCTCGAAGTGCGCGAGCAAAGCCGTCACCTGATCGATCTGCAGATCGTCGCGTTCCCGCAGGAAGGCATCGAGTCGTTCCGCAACGGTCGCGAGCTCATGGAAGAAGCGATCCGCATGGGCGCCGACGTGGTCGGCGGCATTCCGCATTTCGAATACACCCGTGATCAGGGCGTCAGTTCGGTGAAGTTTCTGATGGACCTGGCCGAGCGCACCGGTTGCCTGGTCGACGTGCATTGCGACGAGACCGACGACCCGCATTCGCGTTTTCTCGAAGTGCTTGCCGAAGAAGCGCGCAGCCGCGACATGGGCGCGCGCGTCACCGCCAGCCACACCACGGCGATGGGCTCATACGACAACGCCTACTGCGCCAAGCTGTTCCGTCTGCTCGGGCATTCCGGGATCAGTTTCGTTTCGTGCCCGACCGAAAGCATCCACTTGCAGGGCCGCTTCGACAACTTCCCGAAACGCCGGGGCGTCACCCGTGTCAACGAATTGCTCGAGGCCGGCATGAACGTGTGTTTCGGCCAGGATTCCATCGTCGACCCGTGGTATCCACTGGGCAACGGCAACATCCTGCGCGTGCTCGAAGCCGGCCTGCACATCTGCCACATGCTCGGTTATCGCAACCTGCAAAGTGCGCTGGATCTGGTCACCGACAACAGCGCCAAAGCCATGCACTTGGGCGAGCGTTACGGACTGGAACAGGGCCGCCCGGCGAACCTGCTGATTCTGTCGGCGGATAGTGATTACGAAGTGATCCGCAGCCAGGGCCTGCCGCTGTATTCGATTCGCGGCGGCAAGGTGTTGATGAAGCGGCAAATGCCGGTGGTGGAGTTCAGCTGAGACTTGCGCTGAGTCGAATGCAAATATTCCATTCGCCACAAACACTGTAGGAGTGAGCCTGCGCGCGATAGCGTTCTTTCAGTCGATAGAAATGTGGCTGACACACCGCCATCGCGAGCAGGCTCACTCCTACAAGAGCATCGCTAGTGGCCGAATCAATCAATCAACCGCGCCGTGCCAAACAACCTCACCCGCAGCAATTCTGCTTCTGAAACCTCAAGCAAAACCGGTGCAGTGCCGCCAGGCATGATCACTTGCACTTCCCCCGCCCCGACCCAACCCACCCGCCACGCCGCACATGCCACCGCACTGGCGCTGGTGCCGGAAGATGCGGTCGGCCCCTCGCCACGCTCGAATACCCGGGCGAGGATTTTCTGCGGCGAGGCCAGCGCGGCCCATTGCAGATTGACGCCCGCCGGGCAGGGATTTCCGGCACCGATGGGCATGGCATAGGCAATTGCGGTCAGCCGTTCGTTCAGGGGCGATTCACGCATCTGTTCGTTGCTCGGCAAAGCGGCCGCATCGCCGAGCAGCGTTACGCAGTGGGGATTGCCGATGCGTACGAATTGACTGTGGATCCAGTCGGGATCGAGTTGTGCCAGGGGCAGGACCTGGCTGACTTCCCGGTTATTGAACTGAATGCTCTCAACCGCCTGCGCGCTTACGGCTTGCGGGCCGAATCCGGGCTGGCCGAGGTCGAGCCAGAAACCGCGCACGCCTTCGACCTCGGCCGGTTTCACCGAGGTTTCCAGCGCCTCGCCCTTGGCATGATGAACGCGCAGCACTGCACCCTCCTCCGGCATCAGGCCTTGCTCGGTCAACGCTTGAGAGAAAATCGTCAGGCCGTTGCCACTGCGCTCGGCGAGACTGCCGTCGGTGTTGACGATCAGCACATCGAAGGGTGCCGAGGTCTGGAACGGGCCGATGAGCAGGCCGTCGCTGCGGTGGGGTTTGCTGTTGGCAGGACGTTGGCCTTCGGGCCAGTGGCAGCACAGGGCGATGGCCGCTTCGTTCCATTGCTGACGCGACGCGGCGCACTCGGCGGCGCTGGCCGGCAGGGCAATTCCGGCCTCGCGCAAGGCTTGGGGTGAGACCACAGCGTAGATATTGCCCCGTGCGTCGTAGAACCTCGTCATTGCCGACCGTTTCCCTTCGTATTGATGAACGCCACTCTAATGACTAACACAGATCCTGTGGGAGCGACCTTGCTCGCGAATGCGGTGTGTCAGCAGACAGGCCGATATCTGACCTATCGCATTCGCGAGCAAGCTCGCTCCCACAGGTTGTGCTGTGTAACGATGTACGCCGCACCAACCCGACTCTCGTGATCGAACCTCAACGCCGTCAGAATGTCACTCGGGATGCAGTTGTTTTTTTGCCAAGGATCGATATGACCAGCCTCAACCCCCAAGACACTTTCGTCCCCGGACGCCTGCAACAGATGTCCACGCGCATCGCTTTTTTCATTGCTGGCCTCGGCATTGCGGCCTGGGCGCCGTTGGTGCCGTACGCCAAGGCGCGGGCCGGGCTGGATGAGGGCACGCTGGGGTTATTGCTGTTGTGCCTGGGTGTCGGCTCGATTCTGGCGATGCCGCTGGCGGGGATTCTTGCCACGCGCTTCGGTTGCCGACGGGTGGCCACCGGCGGCACGTTGCTGATCTGTGCGGCGCTGCCATTGCTGGCCACGGTGTCGTCGATTCCGGCGTTGATTGCCACGCTGTTCATGTTCGGCGCCGGCCTCGGCACCGTGGATTCGACCGTGAATTTGCAAGCAGTGATCGTCGAGCGCGCCAGCGGCAAACACATGATGTCGGGTTTCCATGGTTTGTTCAGCCTGGGCGGCATCGTCGGCGCGGCGGGCGTGAGCGCCCTGCTCGGCCTTGGCCTGACTCCGCTCGCGGCGATGCTGGTAGTGGTCGTGTTGCTGATCGGTGCCTTGCTCAAGTGCGTGCCGCACATGTTGCCCTACGGCAGCGAAAGCACTGGCCCGGCCTTCGCCATACCTCACGGCATCGTGCTGTTCATCGGCGGAATGTGCTTCATCGTTTTCCTCACCGAAGGCGCGGCACTGGACTGGAGCGCGGTATTCCTCGCCCAGGAACGCGGGATCGACACGGCGTACGCCGGCCTGGGTTACGCGGCGTTTGCGCTGACCATGACCGTCGGCCGTTTGCTCGGTGACCGCATCGTGCGCCAGTTGGGCGCGACGCGGATCATTCTGTTCGGCGGTCTGTTAGCGGCGGCGGGTTTGTTTCTCGCCACTTTCGCACCGAGCTGGCAAGCCGCGCTGGTCGGTTACGCGCTGGTCGGCGCCGGCTGCTCGAACATCGTGCCGGTGCTGTACACGGCGGTGGGCAAGCAGACGGTGATGCCGGAAAGCATCGCAGTGCCGGCAATTACCACACTCGGTTATGCAGGAATTCTGGCCGGGCCGGCGGTGATCGGTTTCGTCGCGCACGCCAGCAGTTTGAGTTTTGCTTTTGGGCTGATGGCGATGTTGCTGGTGGCGGTGGCCATCGGCGGGAAAGTCCTGAAGGTCTAAAGCAAAAGATCGCAGCCTTCGGCAGCTCCTACATGGATTTGCGATCCCTTGTAGGAGCTGCCGGAGGCTGCGATCTTTTGATCTATGTTTTAAAAGCCAACGCTGGCCTGCACGAAAAAGGTCCTCGGCGCGCCGACGTACATGCCCGAGTTGTTATCGCTGGAGCGGGTGAAGTACTGCTTGTCGAAGACGTTCTTCACCCCGGCGCCAAGCTTGAGATTGGACACCTGCGGGCCGAAGTCATAGCCGCCGCGCACGTTCCAGGTCACGTAACCCGGAATGTCACCATACTGCCCGTCCGCCGTGCCTTCGGTGATGTAGTTGCCGTTGAAGCTGCCGTCGGCGTTGACACCGGTGCCCGGCGAGCGCTGTTTCGATTGGGCGAAGCCGTCGATGTTCCAGGTCCAGCGATCGATGTCGTAACGCAAACCGACCGTGGCCACTTGCCGCGAGTAGAACGGCAGATCGCGGCCCTTGAAGCCGGGAATCTCGCCTTCATAGGTGGCGCGGGTGTAGGTGAAACCGGCGTTGGCGGTCAGGCCATCGAGGCGCGGGTCGAGCGCGGCCATGTCGTAGTGCACCGAGGCTTCGATGCCTTGGTGTTTGGTCGCACCGAGGTTGGTCCAGCCGATATCGTTGCTGATGTATTGCAACTCGTGATCGAAGTCGATGTAGAACAGCGTCACTTCGCCGCCCCAGACGTCATCGTTGTAGCGCGTGCCGATCTCGTAGGTCTTGGCCTTTTCCGGCTCCAGGCCGCTGGCGGTGTTGTCCCCCGAGCCGCCCTGGCCGAGCTGGAAATACTGCAGGCTGCCAAACGAGGTTTCGTAGTTGGCGAACAGCTTCCAGGCATCGGACAGGTGATACATCACGCTCAGCGCCGGCAGCGGTTCGTTGCTTTCGATGCTGCGGTTTTTCTCCGGCACCGGCCGCCCGGCGGTGTCGAGCACGGCGCGATCATGCCAGTCGGTGCTGATGTGTTCGAAGCGAATGCCCGGGGTGATGGTCCAATTGCCGACATCGATCTTGTTGTCGACATACACCGAGTTGGCTTCGGTGCCACCGGTGCGATCCTGGAATACATGGCCGTCGGAGGTCGGCGTGACCACCGGCTGGTTGTTGACCAGTGCCAGTCGGCTCGACTCTTCGTGCATCGCCTCTTTCAGGTAGCGATAACCGACGCTGACTTCCTGGGTGGTCGGGCCGACATCGAACACCCGCGACACGCGCGGCTCGATACCGAGGGTGTAGTAGGAACGCGGGAACGAGCTGAGGGTGCGTTGATCGCGGGCGGCGATGGTGCTACCGCGAAAGCTGTCGGTGTAATAGGTGAGAATTTCCGCCTGGGTACGGTCATCGATCTGCCGGATCCACTTGAACGACACGTCCTTGCGCCGACCGCTGAACTGGTCGTAGTCGCGCACCGATTCGTACGGTTTGTCGTCGTACTGGCGCTGCGTCAGGCCGCCGGGCATGTCGGCGCTGGCGTCGTAGTAGTGGAAGTTGAGACTGAAGTCGTCCTGATCGGTCGGCGCCCAATGGGTCTTGAGCAACACGTCGTCGATGTCGTTGCCGTTGTTGCGCTCGCGGTAGCCACGACCGTTGACGCCGGAATACAACAGCGCGACGCCCATGCCGTTGTCGGCGGTGCCGCCCAGGAACGCGGTGTCGATGTGTTTCCAGCCGCCGTACCGGGTGGTCTCCAGGGTGGTGCCGATTTCACCCGTGGTTTTTTCCGGGATCGCGCGGGTCACGAAATTGATCACGCCGCCGACGTTCTGCGGCCCGTAACGTACCGAGCCGGCGCCGCGCACCACGTCGATGCTGTCGAGGTTGCCCGAGGAAATCGGTGCCATCGACAGTTGCGGCTGGCCATAGGGTGCAAACGCTGCCGGCACGCCGTCGATCAACACAGTGGAGCGTGGCGACAGGCGCGACGTCAGACCGCGCACGCCGACGTTAAGGGAAATGTCGCTGCCGCCAGTGCCGTTGGAATCCTGCACCTGTACACCGGGCACGCGCTTGAGCACGTCGCTGACGTTCATCGCGCCTTGCTCGACCATCGCTTCGCGGCGAATCACCGTACGTGCGCCTGGGTGGTTCTGCACCACCGCCGCATTGGCGTCACCGAGCCAGTCACCGACCACTTTGATGTCGGTCACGCCCAGCTCCAGCGGGCCATTGCTGGCAGCGGCAGTCGCGGCCGGCGCGAGTGTCACCGAGCCTTCGTTGATCTGGTAATCGAGGCCGCTGCCCTGCAGCAACTGCCGCAGCGCCTGCTCCGGCGAAACGTCACCGTCGACCGCCGGTGCCTGTTTGCCCGCCACCAGTTCGGGGCTGAAGAACACCTGCAGCGAAGTTTGCTGGCCCAGTTCGCTCAAGGCCTGGCCCAACGGCTGCGCGCGGATATGAATGGCTTCAGCGGCAAACGCCAGCGGCATCGCTGCACTGACCGCCAGCGCGAGAGCCAGCGGCAACCAGGGGGATTTTTTATTGTGGGTGGTGGTGATGTTCACGTCGTACGGAGTCCTGTGGATCGCAAGAGTGTGCGGCTGTTAATGCAAACCAGTTGCAGTTGAACAGGAAGACGATGAACTCGAAAAAAACCTGAATGCTATCTGGAAATTATTTCCTGGCTACCATCGGCGAGGGGGCGCACGGTCACCGGCAGGATGCTCGGCAAGGCTTTGAGCAAGGCGTCGGTGTCGTCGGATTTGAACACGCTGGTCAGGCGCAGGCCGGCCACGCTCGGCTGCGTGACGATCAGCGGCTTGTCACGATAGCGCGACACTTCGGCAGCCACTTCACTGAGGCTGGCGTTGTTGAACACCAGTTTGCCGTTGCGCCAGGCAGTCAGCTGCGCCGGATTGACCGTGTAGGCCGGCTGGACTTTGCCCTCGGCATCGACGACCGTGCCGAGCCCTGCGGTCAGGCTGACGAACAGGTCATCCGGCGCCGCCCTGCCCTGCACTTTCACCGTGCCCTGCTCCACTGCCACGCGGGTCTGCGTGGCATCGCGGCGCACATCGAAACGCGTACCGGTGACCGTGACCTTGCCGCTGCCGGCCTCGACAATGAACGGGCGCGAGGCATCGTGTTCGACGCTGAACATCGCCTCGCCCGCGCTCAATTCGATGATGCGTCGATCCCGTTCATAGCGCACTTGCAAGCGGCTGCGGCTGTTCAGGTCGAGCACCGAACCGTCCGGCAACGCCACGTGCTTACGCTCGCCCGGTGCCGTGGCGAACTCGGCGCGGTAAGTGCCCGGATGATTCAGCCCACTGAACAGCCCGAGTCCCAGCGCAACGGCCAACACACTTGCAGCGGCCGCATAACGCAGCAACGGCCGTCGTTCGGGGCGAGGTCGCGGGGTTTCAGCAAGCGCTTGCAGACGTGGCGTGGACAGCAGGTCTGCCGCCGACCACAAGCCTTGCAGCAGCTGGAATTCTTCGCGATGTTGCGGGTGCTCATTCAGCCAGGCGTCGAAGCGTTGCTGTTCATCGGCGCCGGTATCCGGCTCCTGCAAGCGCACAAACCAGGCCGCCGCCTCGTCACGCACCGACGTTTGCCCACAGGCGCAATCACCAGTCTCCATCATGGAAAGTCCTGTCCGGCTGAGGTTGAGATTCGGCACGGCCCCCTGTAGGAGCTGCCGAAGGCTGCGATCTTTTCGACGTTATACGGCATCACGATTGCAACCCATCCAGCCGCTCACGCAGATGCCGCAGGGTGCGGATCATATACTTTTCGACCATGTTCTTGGACAGCCCCAGGCGTTCGGCGATTTCTGCCTGAGTCAGGCCCTCGATCTTCTGCCAGACGAAGATCTTGCGGCAGTTGAGCGGCAGCTCGGTGAGCGCGCGTTCGATGGAATCGGCCAGCTGGATCGCGTGCATGTAATGCTCCGGGTCGCCCGTGGATGACACGCTCTCATCGATCGCCTCCGACGCCATGGCATTACGCCGATCCTCGCGCCGATAAGCATCGACCGCAATATTGCGCGCCGTCTGGTGCAAATACGCCCGCGGCTGCTGCACCGCCGCCGAATCCGACTCAAGCACTCGCACAAAGGTGTCGTGCGCCAGATCCTCGGCCTGCGCGCGATTGCGCAGGCGGCGAGTCCAGGTGCCGATCAACTCTTCGTAATGCTCGAAAAAGCCGGATCTGCGGGAACGCATGGGGGATGGGCGGCGTGCTGAGGAAAGGGGCGTGAATAGTAATGCTTCCTATTAAGCCCGGCAATTCATTCCTTTGAATGGCAATATCGTGAGCACCAGCGCCACAGCGCTACACGCCATCAATGTTGCTCCCAAGGCCTGAGACCAGCCCGCGAGCATCAGTCCCGCGCCAATCAGCAAGTAATACATCAACCCCAATAACGCGCCGGCGGTGCCCAGACGATCGGCGTAATTCACCAGCGCCAGACCAAGAATGTTGGGAATGGCCATGCCGAATGCCACTACGATCAACACCATCGGCAGCACAAAAACGGCGCTGTCCTGCGATAACCGGACGCCGATGCCACCGGCCAATCCGGACAAGGCTGCAAGCTGAATCAGCTGCATTGCCGTGTACCCGGCCTGCAGCAGACGCTTGTTGAACCACGCGCCAAAACCCGAGCCGAGGGCGAGCAACACACCGCTGTATCCGAACCAGGTTTCGCTCAGACCCAAGCGCTGGAACATGAACGGCGCGAGGCTGTAGTAACTCAACAGCGCAACGTTGAACGAAGCAATCCATAGCGCCGAGCGCCAAATCCCCAAGTCACACAGCATGCACCCGAGAGTTTCAAAGAGACTGATGTCGGGCGTCTGTTGGGGACGAGATTCCGCCAGGCCATACCAACTCCACAACCACAGCAGCCCAGCGAGTAACAACAGCGCGCCCAGCACACCGCGATAACCGAACAGCTGAACCAGAGTGGCGCCGCTGAACAAACCAATTGCCGGGCTCGCCGCGAGCGCGATGCCGACCAGTGAAAAAACCTGCGCCAGCTCGGGGCCCTTGAAGCGGTCACGCAACACGGTTTGCGTAACCACCGACGCCACCGCGGCGCCGAACGCTGCTACACCCTGCACCCACAGCAAGCCCTGGAAACTGCTGACCCGCAGGCCGACCAGCATGGCTGCTGCATAAATCGCCAGACCCGCGAGCATGACCGGACGCCGGCCGAAGCGATCACACCATCGGCCCCACACCACCACACCGAAGGCGAACGCGAGAAAATACACCGACAGGGTCTGGGCCGCTGCTTCCGGGCCGACAGCAAAGACGCGCCCGATGTCCCCCAACGCTGGGCTGTATAACGTTTGCGCAATTTGCGCAAACATCAGCAGCGCAATCGCCAGCGCCAGGAAATTGCGGTTGTTCATCGTTAAAACTCCTCTAAGAAAGCAGAGAAGTTTAAAAACCTGCACTTGGCGTATTATCCGGATCCCGCCAACCTAGCGCTGAAATCGGACAAATCCATGGCCTGGCTCGATGCCCACTCGACGTTTGACGCCGACAGCTTTACCGCTCCGGTAATCGGCCTCGCCTCGACCCTGGGTCAGCATGATTCCGGCGTACACCGTCATCAGCGCGGGCAATTGTTGTACACGCGGCAAGGCTGCATACGGATTACCCTGGCCCAGCAGTTGTGCCTGTTGCCGCCCTCGCGGGCAGCGTGGATTCCCGCCGGAGTCAGCCATCGTGCGGTGATGCAGCAAAGCGTTGATTACCGTTCGATCTACTTGATCGCCGATTTATGTAGCGAATTGCCGCAGCAGGTCTGCGTGATTGAAGTCAGCCCCCTGCTGCGCGCGGTGCTCGAACCCATGGCCACGGCAGCGTTTGCGACTGAATGGCAGCAAGGCAGATTCGCCCATCTGCTCGGGCTGTGCCTGAGTGAAATCGCTGAAGCGGCGCGGCAACCGATGCTGTTGCCATTGCCCCAGGACAAACGTCTGGCGCCGCTCTTGGCGACGCCCGCGCGGCTGCCCCCACCGCTGCATGTGCTGGAACACCAGATTGGCGCCAGCAGCCGCACCATCGGCCGGATCTTCCAGCGTGAGACCGGCATGGGCTATCAGCAATGGCGCCAGCAGTGGCGCTTGATGCGCGCCATCGAGCTGCTCGCCACCGGACGCAGCCTGAGTTATTGCGCGTACGAATTGGGCTTTGCCAGCGACAGCGCTTTCATCGCGTTTTTCAAGTCGTTGACCGGCAGCACGCCGGGCCAGTGGCTCAAGCCAGCAACTGACGATCGGCCACAAAAATAATTTGCGTACAAATATTACTCGCGTCATATTACAGACGTAATAACAAACCGCTTTCAGGTACTGACGCCATGACCAGCATGCCCACTCCCGATCCTGTTCCGGTCAAGACCAGACCCCCTCTGCACAAACGCCTGTTGCTCACCGGCGTTGGTTTATTCGCACTGATTATGGCCGGCATTTATGCCGTGCACTGGTGGAATACCGGGCGGTTTCTCGAGGAAACCGACGATGCCTATATCGGTGGCGATGTCACGGTGATCGGGCCGAAAGTGGCCGGTTATATCGACGAAGTGTTGGTCAGCGACAACCAGTCGGTGAAGGCCGGCGATGTGCTGATCCGTCTCGATGCGCGCGACTATCGTGCCAACCTGGCCAAGGCCGAAGGCGCCGTGGCCGCTGAACAAGCACTGCTGGCCAACCTCGACGCCACCGAACAATTGCAGCACGCGGTGATCGGTCAGGCCCGCGCCGGCATTGATGCGGCGAGCGCAGAAACCGCCCGCTCTCGCGATGACAACACACGTTACAAACGCCTGGTGAGCAGCAACGCGGTGTCGGTGGAAAGTGCGCAGCGCGCCGACGCCACCTTCAAAACGGCGCAAGCCCTGAGCGCCCGCGCCCAAGCGGAACTGCTCGCTGCGCAACGGCAATTGGCGGTCATAGAAACCCAGAAACAACAGGCCCGCGCCGCGCTGCAGCAAGCCCGCGCCGAACGCGATCTGGCGCAACTGAACCTCGGCTACACCGAATTGCGCGCGCCGGTCGATGGGGTGATCGGCAATCGTCGCGCCCGGGTCGGCGCTTATGCCCAGGCCGGCTCGCAGCAACTGTCGGTGGTGCCGGCCAGCGGTCTGTGGGTCGATGCCAATTTCAAGGAAGATCAACTGGCGCGGATGAAACCCGGCCAACGCGTCAGCATCCGCGCCGACGTGCTGTCCGGGCAGGAGTTCCACGGCCGTCTCGACAGTCTCGCCCCCGCTACCGGCTCACTGTTCAGCGTGTTGCCGCCGGAAAACGCCACCGGCAACTTCACCAAAATCGTTCAGCGCGTGCCGGTCAGAATTGTTCTGGATCCCGCCGATGGCGTGCTCGGCCACTTGCGTCCGGGGCTGTCGGTGACCGCTGAAGTCGACACCCGCGTCGAGCCTGAATCCTCCGTCGTGGCCGTCGCGCCATGAGCCCCCGCATCGCCGCTCCTGCGCAACCATTCAACGCGGCGGACATGACCACGGCGACCAAAGTGTTCGCCTTCGCCACCATGTGTATCGGCATGTTCATCGCCCTGCTCGATATTCAGATCGTCTCGGCATCGCTGCGCGATATCGGCGGTGGACTGTCCGCCGGCACCGATGAAACCGCTTGGGTGCAGACCAGTTACCTGATCGCTGAAATCATCGTGATTCCGCTGTCGGGCTGGTTGTCGCGGGTGTTCTCCACGCGCTGGTTGTTCTGCGCCTCGGCAGTCGGCTTCACCCTCGCCAGTTTGCTCTGCGGTCTGGCCTGGAACATCCAGAGCATGATCGCCTTTCGTGCGCTGCAAGGCTTTCTCGGCGGCTCGATGATTCCGCTGGTGTTCACCACCGCATTCTTTTTCTTCACCGGCAAGCAACGGGTGATCGCCGCCGCGACCATCGGTGCGGTGGCTTCGCTGGCACCGACGCTGGGGCCGGTGATCGGCGGCTGGATCACCGACATTTCCTCGTGGCACTGGCTGTTCTACATCAATCTGGTGCCGGGGATTTTCGTCACCGTGGCGGTGCCGATGCTGGTCAGGATCGACCAGCCGGAACTGTCGCTGCTCAAGGGCGCGGATTACCTGAGCATGGTGTTCCTCGCGCTGTTTCTCGGCTGTCTGGAATACACCCTCGAAGAAGGCCCGCGCTGGAACTGGTTCAGCGACCAGACGATCCTCACCACCGCGTGGATCAGTGGCCTTGCCGGCTTGGCCTTCATCGGCCGTACGCTTTACGTGGCTAATCCGATCGTCGATTTGCGAGCCTTGAAAGATCGCAACTTCGCCCTCGGCTGCTTCTTTTCCTTCGTTACCGGCATCGGCCTGTTCGCAACGATTTATCTGACGCCGCTGTTCCTCGGTCGCGTGCGCGGTTACAGCGCGCTGGACATTGGTATGGCGGTTTTTTCCACCGGGGTGTTCCAGATTCTGGCGATTCCGCTGTATGCCTTTCTGGCCAATCGCATCGATCTGCGCTGGATCATGATGCTCGGCCTCGGCTTGTTTGCGTTATCGATGTGGGAATTCAGCCCGATCACCCACGACTGGGGCGCCGGAGAATTGATGCTGCCGCAAGCGCTGCGCGGGATTGCTCAGCAACTGGCTGTGCCACCGGCAGTGACGCTGACTTTAGGTGGATTGGCACCGGCGCGGCTCAAGCACGCCTCGGGGTTGTTCAACCTGATGCGCAACCTCGGTGGTGCGATCGGCATCGCCGCCTGCGCGACCATTCTCAATGACCGCACCAACCTGCATTTCACCCGCTTGGCCGAGCATCTGAACAGCAGCAACGAGGCGATGAATCAGTGGCTGTCGCAGGTCGGGAGCAACTTCGCCAGTCTCGGCCAGAGTGGCGATGTCGGCGTTACGGCCAGCCTGCGCCAACTGTGGCTGGTGACGTATCGCGAAGCGCAGACGCAGACCTACGGCGACACGTTTCTGATGATCATGGTGTGTTTCATCATTGCCACGGCGATGGTGCCCCTGATGCGCAAGGTGCAACCACCGCCGGCGCCGAGCTCTGATGGGCATTGAATATTCCCTGTAGGAGCCGCCGAAGGCTGCGATCTTTTGATCTTGCCTTTTAAAAGCAAAGTCAAAAGATCGCAGCCTTCGGCAGCTCCTACAGGGAATTGTGGGCAGCTTACGCCTGCGGCAGTTTGCGGAAGCCCACCGCCAGGCGATTCCAGCCGTTGATGGTGTTGATTGCCACGGTCAGGTCGACCAGTTCCTTCGGCGAAAACTGCGCAGCCACAACGTCGTAATCTTCGTCCGGCGCATGGGTCAGGCTCAGTTGCGTCAGCGATTCAGTCCACAGCAGCGCCGCACGTTCACGCTCGCTGAAGAACGGCGCTTCACGCCATGCCGTCACCGCGAACAGACGGCGCGGGGTTTCGCCGTCCTTGATCGCATCGGCGGTGTGCATGTCGATGCAGAAGGCGCAGCCGTTGATCTGCGAGGCGCGCAGCTTGACCAGTTCGATCAGGCTCTTTTCCAGCGGCAATTTCGAGACGGCGTTTTCCAGCGCCATCATCGCTTTCAGGGCATCAGGGGAAGCAGTGTAGAAATCGGCACGAGGTTGCATGGTGGACTCCGGGGTAGCGAATGAATGTGTGGCTACGTTAGTCCCCGGGGGTGGTTCGGCAAATAGCCAATATTGCAGAAGAACGGTAGGCCACTTCGCTGCGTCGACTGACCGCTCGTCACTCGATCGGCACCAAGGCCTCGGCGCGCAAGACCAATATCAGGTAATCCCCTTTATCAGGAGACATACCATGATGACGCGCACATTCACTTCGCTGGTGTTGGCCGGTCTGCTTGCCACGGCGTCCGCCGCCAGCTTCGCCGCCAATGACAGCACCGACGCGACGGGCACCAAGTCCGGCGGCCCCACCAGCTCGACCATGCCGCCGGACAACACCCCGGGCTCGCCATCGGGCAGCACCGGCTCCGGCACCAATAACGGCACCGGCACCGGCACTGGTTCGGGTATGGGCTCCGGCACGGGCACCAATGGCGGCGCCAGTGGTTCCGGTTCGGGTGCGGGCGGCGGCACCGGTTCGGCCGGCGGCGGCACTGGCGGTGCGGGCGGTGGCACTGGCGGCTGAACGAACAAGAGCCATCCCAGATAGCCCTGAGTCCATCACGGACCAATGTGGGAGCGAGCCTGCTCGCGAAAGCGGTCTGTCAGCCAACAACGATTCAAGCTGACACTCCGATTCGCGAGCAGGCTCGCTCCCACTTTTGATTCATGTTGATTGAAATAATCAGCGATCCGAGCGCATCAGCTCGACAATTCCTTCCTCCGGCGCAAACACTGCCGCGCGATTGCGCCCGGCGTTTTTCGCCTGATACAACGCCGCATCGGCGCGCTGGATAAACACTTGCGGACTGTCGTTGCCATGGGGAATGAATGAGTAACAGCCCAGACTCACGGTGAGATAACCGGTCGGCGATCCGCTGTGGATGATGTGCTTGTCGATCACGCTGCGGCGTATCTGCCCGGCAATCGCCAGTGCACCGTTGATGTCCGTGTCCGGCAGCAGCACGGCGAATTCCTCACCGCCATAACGCACCGCCAGATCCGATTTGCGCTGACAGCAAGTCTTCACCACCTGCGCCACTTGCGCCAGGCATTGATCGCCGGCGACATGACCATAAGCGTCGTTGTAACGCTTGAAGAAATCGATATCGAGCATGATCAGGCTGACCGGGCTGACCTGCCTCGCGCCACGGGCGAATTCGATTTCCAGCGAGCGCTCGAACAAGCGTCGGTTGGCCAGGCCGGTAAGGCTGTCGTGGGTGGCGATCTGCTCCAGTGCCAGTTGCGCCTTGCGCAGGTTTTTCTCGATGCGTTCCCCGTCGCGCACTTGATGGATGAACACCCAGCCGAACAGACCGATGCCCAGAATCACCAAGGCGACAATGACACTCGACTGAAAGGCCCGCTCGTGCCAGCCCTGCAGAATCGTGTCTTGCGAGGTGGCGGCGGACACCACCAGCGGATACGAGGCGAGCTGGCGATAGCCATACAAGCGGGTCACGCCGTCGACCACCGAATTGAGCATCGCCGTGCCCGCGTTAGCGTTGGGCAACAGGGTTCGATAGATCTCGCCGTGAACCACCGAGGTATTGATCAACGCTTCGTCGAAGGGGCGTCGTGCCAGCAGGGTGCCATCAGTCAACGCCAGAAACATGATGCCGCTGTCGTCGAGGCTGAAGCTTTCGAAGAACTGATCGAAGTACGACATGCGGATGCCGGCCAACAGCACGCCGTGGAAATTGCCGGCGTGATCGTTGACGCGTCTGGAAATGGGAATGATCCACTCGCCATTTTCGCGGCTGCGAATCGCCGGGCCGATGTGCGCGACGGTCGAGGCATTTTGCTGATGAAATCGGAAATACTCGCGATCGGCCACACCGTTGCCACGGGGCAGATCGGCGAACGAGGTAATGACCCATTGGCCTTCGCGATCGAAGAGAAAAATGCCGTGCAACTGATCCAGTTGCTGCGCGCGACGGGCGAAGATCCTCTGCAAACGCGGTCGCTGCGCAGCGCCGTAACCATCGTCCTGAATCCAGTCGACCAGACTGGTAATCACCAGGTCCGCCGCCAGCACCGTATCCTCGGCCTGCTGCGCCATGGCCCGGGTCAGGTTGCTCGAAGCCGTCTTCGCCACCGCCAGATCCTGACGTCGCGACTGCTCCAGTTGCAGGTACAACAGGCCGCACAGGCACAGGCTCACCGCAACGATAAACAACACCGCCGCTTTGCGTAGCGGCAGCCGCTTGAGCGTGCCGGGGGCCTGATGCGGATCGTGAATGGGGATTGGCAAAAGCATGTCCTGGGCAGGTACGACAGGGGCGCGAGCCCGAAACCCTTGTGTTTGTGAGCGTAGCCCACCGGGGTGCGCCGGGCAAACGCCCGCCTCCCGCCCGGTTATCGGCGCGTCGCGAGTTTGGATGATCGCTGATCGTCGATTTATTTTCGATTGCTGCTTTACGGTTAATTCGTTGTGCTGGGCCGGACGCCGCGTTGGGCGGGCCGGATAGGCACTTCAAAACATCAGGCAGAAAAAAGGCGCTCATGGGAGCGCCAGTTTTTCATTGATCGTTACGGATACTTACCTTGCCGGTGGCACCCGAATATCCCCCGCGCGGCACTGAGTCTTCACCCCTTTGCCACACGCGCCAAACTGCAGATCCTTGCCCATGCACACCCGCACTTCCGAGAGCTGCGGGCCGCTGCAGACCACTGCAATGCCGTCAGCCGGAATACCCGGATTGGCCTTGCGAAACAGATCGGCTATTTCCTGCGCTTCGAAGTAGTAGGACGTCGAGCCAAACGGTTGCAATTCCTGCGGAATCTTCACAGCGCCGAGAGCCTGATCGGACTTCTCCAGATAACCCATCGCGCCGAGACCACTGCAAGTGCCGTGCTTGGACCATTCGTGATCAAGGAGTTTTTTCGTTGGGTACATCGTCAGGCCCTTGCTGGTTTCTGCCGCCGATAGCGTTGTCAGCGGCGGGCAGGATTGCGGCCAGCCGCCCTTGGCATATTGCGGCCACAAACCGTGCAGGACAAAACCATAACCCTTGCCGGTGCATTGCGCGTCGTCCTTGTGAGTTAGACAAAAAGTCGGCGACCAGGACAACGCCAGCAAATAGTAATCGAACACCCCCGCTACCGATTCCGCCTGAGCTTTGTTCGATGACGACTGACGCGCCGAACTCACGCCGATGCTACCGGCTGTCAGCGCGATCACTGCCAGAATTGTAAACAGCTTTTTCATTAACCCATTCCTTGGGACGCCTGCGTCCGTGGTTTTCGTTGTTGGCCAGGCTTGGCCAGTGCTGATTTCGACACGCTTGTATTGCAAGCGCATGACGCAAGGCAAGGCCCTGCATCGTTCAAAGGTCTACGCTGAACAGGCAGACATCCAACAAGGGAACCGACATGAGTAAAGCAGACGAACTCGCCGCCAGACTCAAGCAGACACGTCACACCCAGGCTGATGCGGCGCTGGAAATCGATTGCTGGCCTGCTCAGGTATACGACTTGTACCACCGCATCGAAACCTGGCTACAGCCAGTCACCGAAGTAGGACTGAAGATTCGGCGAAATCCTACGCACGTTTGCGAAAGTTCGCCGGACGGCGAAAGCCATGACTACGCTATTGATCAACTGGTGATCGAAGCCAACCATCACAGCCTGACGTTCGATCCGATTGCGCGGTTTACCGAGGATGGCGCCGGGCGCGTGCAGATTACGCTGGAAGACCGGAACACCTATCTGCTGCGCACCGTAGATGAACACCACGAAAGCCACTGGTGGTTGCAGACGGTTGAAACAGGTCAGGAGCTGGATGCCATTGCCTTGACCGAAAATAATCTGCTGCAAGTGGTCCAGGAGGGGTTGGGACTTTAGCTCCTCGCTTTTCGTGACTGCGATACCCGCCCCGCTGATATGGCCAGCCTTCTGACGAAGGCCGGCCGCTTTTTAGACTCACAACCAATGAATGGAATCTCTGATTACATGGATGCTTCAACTGCCCCGACTTTCTCGCTTTTTTTCAAACGTAATTTCAAACACGTTCTTGATTACTGGAGTCAGATAACCGTTACCCTGGGTTTCCTGGGTGCAGGCATGGCTATCCTTGGCTTGTACATTTACACGCGCGCAATTGGCCGCACAGACTTGTTTCTAGCGGCCATTGATGCAAAAGCTGCGCTAGCGCTCTGGTTGCTATTGATCGTACTGATAATGGTCGGCTACCTGGGTGTACTTTTCGCCAGCGCCTGGTTCTATGGCGTCACCGTATCAATGTTTGACAAAGTGCCGGAAAAGCACAGTCGGGTCGCCGCTTGGTTGCTGCTTCCCCTGTGCATCGGTTTCTGCGTGTTCATTATTTTGTTGTTTATCTACCCGCACACTTTCAGTGCCGGAATTTCAGTAGGAATGATCTTTTTCCTCACACTGACCGCCTACTTTGCATTGTTCTTTTTCAGACAATTTCGAGCCATTGTCGATGAAAACACAAGGCACTTGAACAGGTGGAAGAAAAATGGCTTTCGCTTGTTTGTGGGGGGTGTCATCGGGCTCGCAGTTTTGTTTGCTTCACTGCCAACTTTGCTGATCCTCTCTACTTACGTTGGGGAAGATAACGCTAAAGCCGTGACAATTATTGGCCTGTTTTCTCTCGGCACACTTATCCTGAGTCTGGTTCCCGTTTTCATCTTTTACATCAGTAAAGGTCACTTCCTTGCGCGCATCGCATATGGAGCCGTGGCGGCATTGGTGCTCTTCGCTGCGTTTCTGCTCCTGTCGCCCGGCGCCATGCCAACCATTACATACGCTGCGGCTGGGAATCTGGCGATACGTCAGCAAGGTCCGGCACGCTTTATTCTCGACGAAGAGATCAGTCTTGGAGACGTGGACAACCGGCAATGGCGGACTCGGCTCAACGAAAAGAAAAAGGTCGAAGTTACCGCGTTTCCACTGTTTTCATTCGGAGACATTCTGCTTTTATGCAGTAGCGACCTGCGCTATCTGAATTTGTACGAATTGCCTCGCTATACCCCTTTCTGTATAGCAACCCGTCACAGCAAGGTAACGCGAAAACCGTTGCGGCCCGCGATGACTCGCGGACTTACATGGCAACAAAGGGCGGAACATTTGCTCAATTGGGAGACAGTTCATTCAGCAGTTTTGACACCGATCACTTCACCACCACAAGACTCTGCACGTGTAGAAACTCCTCGATTGAAAACCATTGGGATGACACGCGAAGGAACCATTCACTAGACTGGCCCACCGCCCCTTGAACAAGACGGATTTCATGACAACTCCAAAAAGCACGATGATCCTCTGCGGCCTGCTGACCCTGGCTGCCAGCGCTCACGCCGGACCAAGCACCTCCCACCTCGACGCCATCCAGCAACAAGGCCAACTGCGCGTCTGCACCACCGGCGACTACAAGCCCTATACCTTCAAACGCAGCGATGGCGACTTCGAAGGCATCGACATCAGCATGGCCCGCTCCCTGGCCGACAGCCTCGGCGTCAAAGTGCAATGGGTGCAGACCACCTGGAAAACCCTGATGCCCGACATGCAGGCCGGCAAATGCGACATCGGCATGGGCGGCATCTCGGTCACCCTCGAGCGGCAAAAAAAGGCTTACTTCAGCAACACCCTCGACACCGACGGCAAAATCCCGCTGGTGCGCTGCGCCGACCAGTCCAAATACCAGACCATCGAACAAATCAACCAGCCCAACGTGCGCCTGGTGGAACCTGCTGGCGGCACCAACGAAGCCTTCGTCCACGCCTTCCTGCCCAAAGCGCAACTGGCCCTGCACGACAATGTGACGATCTTCCAGCAACTGCTCGACAACAAAGCCGACGTGATGATCACCGACGCCTCGGAAGCGCTGTATCAGCAGAAACTCAAACCCGGCTTGTGCGCGGTGAACCCGCATCAGTACATGCAATATGGTGAGAAGGCGTACCTGCTGCCGCGCGATGACATCAGCTGGAAACTGTATGTCGATCAGTGGCTGCATTTGAGCAAGGTCACTGGCAAGTATCAGCAGACGTTGGGTGAGTGGATTGCGGTGCCGGCGCAGTAACCGTTACTCATCGTGCAGCGGTGAAACCGAATGTTCAGCTAGCTATTTAGCCTCGCGGTGACAGATAACCGCTCCGTCACCGCGAGGCTCGCTTCAAGCCTTCACTTCAACTTTGTCCAACGCCTGATTCACTGCGATCTCTCCCAGCATCACTACCTGGGCGATGCCCAATAACGTCTTGCGGTGCGAGTTTTCCAGTAACGCGGCGAAGTCGTTGAGCATGATGCTGGCCGAACCCAGCGATTCGCTGGCATTGGCCAACAGGGATTCGCTGTCGTACGCAGGGTTGGCGAGAAACATGCGTTCGGGCTGGTTGGTGGAGGCTTTGATGTGACTGGCGGGGGGCAGGTAATAATCCAGCGCACGCTCGGCGGCGTCGTGGAGTTTTTTTGAGTCTGGGGATTTGTACGGGAATGCGGGATCGGTTTCGGGGGGATTTGGTGTGGGTTTGAACATGGTGTAACTCCTGACGGTGAACGAAAAGGAGCCATCACTCTCGCTACCAAACGAAGGGTGGAGGCCATACGCAGGTTGGTAGACCGGTCGTCAGGAACCCCGGCGCATCCGAAGACGCCCCGCGCATGACCACCATAAAACGAAGACGAGAAACGCCCTCGCAAGACAGCAGTCTTGTGCTTCTGACGGAGACGGGCTACCAAACCCGATCACTGATTTCAGTGACCCAGGGACGATAGAACCCGCAGGCTAGACGCACAAGCCGGCGGATTCTGTCTTAGACGTAGGGGAAGGCGCAAGACAACGTAGGCTTCGGATGGCTGTGGTCATTCATATTTAAACAGGCGCAGACGTTACCGTTTAAACGATTACTGAAAGACAGAAGCAGGCAGCAACACACTTCCTCCGATCCGACCGAGCGCGTTATAGACCGGCTTAACGCTCAAATTGCGCAGTGCGAGCCTTGCTTGTTCGCAGACCTGATAAACTCTTGCGCCCTCGCCTCCTTGATTCAGATTCTTCACATGCCCCTACAACCCGCCCCACTCTCCCGCCGTTTTTCCGTCGCCCCCATGATGGACTGGACCGACCGCCACTGCCGGTACTTCCTCCGCCTGCTGTCAAAGCACGCCCTGCTCTACACCGAAATGGTCACCACTGGCGCGCTCCTCAACGGCGATCACGAACGCTTCCTTCGCCACAACGAAGCCGAGCACCCGCTCGCGTTGCAGCTCGGCGGTAGCGTTCCGCTTGATCTCGCGGCCTGCGCCCGTATGGCTCAAGAGCACGGCTACGACGAGGTCAACTTGAACGTCGGCTGCCCGAGCGATCGTGTGCAGAACAACATGATCGGCGCGTGCCTGATGGGGCATCCGCAGCTTGTGGCGGATTGTGTGAAGGCGATGCGCGATGCGGTGTCGATTCCGGTGACGGTCAAGCACCGCATCGGCATCAACGGGCGCGACAGTTATGCCGAGCTGTGCGATTTCGTCGGTACGGTGCGCGATGCCGGGTGCACGAGTTTTACCGTGCATGCGCGGATTGCGATTCTTGAGGGGTTGTCGCCGAAGGAGAATCGCGATATTCCGCCGTTGCGCTATGACGTCGCGGCGCAGTTGAAGGCGGATTTTCCGGAACTGGAGATTGTGCTGAACGGCGGGATCAAGACGATGGAGGCCTGCCATGAGCATCTGCAGACCTTCGATGGCGTGATGCTCGGGCGTGAGGCTTATCACAATCCGTACCTGCTGGCGGAGGTCGACCAGCAGTTATTCGGCAGCACGGCGCCGGTGATCAGTCGGGCTGAGGCGCTTGCGCAGCTGCGACCCTATATCGCCGAGCATTTGCTGAGCGGTGGCGCGATGCATCACATCACTCGGCATGTACTGGGCTTGGGCACTGGTTTTCCAGGCGCGCGCAAGTTTCGCCAGTTGTTGTCGGTGGATATTCACAAGGCCAAGGATCCTTTGGCGTTGCTGGATCAGGCGGCGGAGTTGCTTGAAGGGCGTTGATGCCCTCCCCTCATTCAGCCAGGCGGCTTGATCCGCCTGGCTTGACGCCTCAAGTGGCGGCAGCCGCCGTCCAGTTCACCCAGCCAAACACCCACGTCGCCAGAATCAACACACCAAAACCGATCCGGTACCACGCGAACGCGGCGTAGCTGTGGTTGGCGATGAACTTGAGCAGGCCACGCACGGCGATCATCGCAAAGAAGAATGCAGTGACGAAGCCGAGGGCGAAGACTGGCAGGTCGTTGGGCTGGAACAAGTCGCGGTATTTGTAGCCGGAGTACACGGCGGCGCCGACCATGGTCGGCATGGCGAGAAAGAACGAGAATTCCGTGGCGGCTTTGCGCGAGAGGCCGAAGAGCAAACCGCCGATGATGGTCGAGCCGGAACGCGAGGTGCCGGGAATCATCGCGAGGCATTGTACGAAACCGACCTTTAACGCGTGGGACCAGCGCATGTCGTCGACATGTTCGATGCTGACAACATGGCTGCGCTGTTCGGCCCACAACATGACGAAGCCGCCAACCACCAAGGCCACTGCAACAGTGATCGGGTTGAACAGGTATTCATGGATCGCGTCGGCGAATAACACCCCGAGGATAACCGCGGGGAAAAACGCGATCAGCAGGTTAAGGGTGAAACGCTGCGCGTTGCGTTCAGTGGGCAAGCCTTTGACGATCCCGAAGATCTTCGGGCGAAACTCCCACACCACAGCCAGAATGGCCCCCAGTTGAATAATGATGTTGAACGCCATGGCGCGTTCACCGCCGAACTCGAGCAAATCAGCGACGATAATCTGGTGACCGGTACTTGAGATGGGCAAGAACTCGGTGAGGCCTTCTACCGCACCTAATATCAACACCTGGAAAAGGGTCCAGAAATCCATTAATCCTCCATCAGAGCACTCAAGGCGAGCGACCGGTCAATAACACTCAGGGGTTGAGTATCTGAAGTTACACAATTGGCTTTTATGAATGTCAAAAGATCGCAGCCTTCGGCAGCTCCTACAGGAGAACGCTTTTCAAGCGTAGGAGCTGCCGAAGGCTGCGATCTTTTGATCCTGAAGAATAGGTCTAACGGATCGCCGCACTCAAGTCATGTTAGTAATCGTCGGCCGACGAACTAAACTGGAAAAATTTACGTCTATTACAACAAATATTTCAGTTCAGAGATAAAGTGTGATCAACTTCACACAATGCAGGCATGGCCAATGAATGGCAAATAGACATAGATAAAGCTATCGCCATAAGCTCAAAATAGTGGCACCATTGCATATCGCCACCATCTAAGCGTTAGTTCACAACCCCGAAAAAATCAACTAAAAGCTTGAAAAGCTTAATTATTGTTAGAAAACTCGGGAGACACGTCTAAAATCCGCGCAAATGTTACCAATTGTCAGTCACAGATGAGAACCGGTGCTTTAACATCCTGATGTCAGCACCTAATTCGAGTCCATGCATGATGCTCTCAGGGAACTTGGCGACTAGAAGTCCGCGCCCGACAAATGATGAATCCGGTGTTCTTACATTGGGTCGCACCCTCGGTGTGGCTGATCATTTTAGAACGCTCATCGCAAGGCACGTGCAGACCGACATCACCCTGGAAACGGCGGCTTACGGTAGTTCGTATAAACAGCACGGATACCTCGGCTCTTATCGCGCCGTTTTCCTTGTTATCGATAGCCCGCAGGCACTCGAAGACAATCTGGCGCTGGTGCAGAGCCTGCGCGATGACAACTTGAAGCCGCTTATTTGCACAGTTATTACTGGCCGCGGCGCCGTCAACAAGCTCAAATATTATCTCGCTGGTGCGGATGCCTGTATCAAGCTCAACACACTGGGCGATGACAGCGAGGAGTTGCTGACCGAGTTCTTCAGCAGTGAAGACTGGCAGCGAGATATCAATCTAACGCTCGATCCGATGCGGATCTGCCTGCTGGACAGTCGGCGCAAACTCGATATTTCTTTCGCCGAGATGAAGATCCTCGAAGCCTTTGCGCAAACCGGCAATCACATTCTGAGTCATGATGAAATCGCCAGCATCATGGGCCTCAACAGCAATTTCTACGACCCTCGGGCACTGGAAAAATCAATCAGTCGCTTGCGTGGAAAAATCAAGGACATGTATGGTACAAACGCGATTCAGAGCATCCGCGGCTATGGCTATCGCCTGATGCGGGGTCTGATATCGACTGCCTGACTCTCGGGCGGTCTTCCCTTTTGCATACGTACGAAGGATCGTCTGATGCAGCCATATCGTTTCAGTTCCGCTTCATATTTATCAAAACTCAAGCACTTGAATGAGCGCGGCAACACGACCCATAACAATAAAACTCCATAACATAGCAGCAGATCGAGTGGAAATTATCGAGGGTCATTTTCGGCCCGAACCCTGCCTACGATTACTTCCGAGGAAGTCATTGCTCGCCTGCCGATTTATCTTTTAGCCAATTTTGGTGTGTATTTAGGAGAGAGACATGGAAACGAGTACAACCCTCCCCAGAAAATATTTTGTTGTTGTGACGCACAGCACAACGTCGCAACGTGAACTGGAAACCATTCTGTCCAGTGAGCGTTTCAATTCGTTTGGCACGTCACAGGCACAAATGTTTGTTGAAGGTGTTGCTTCGCCCTCTTCCGCCCCCATGGTCATGGAGTTCAGTTACCCAAGCCTCAGCCGAAAGAATGTTGCGCGCAGTATCGAACATGATACCCAGCGGATATTGGCCACCCTTGAAAATGAATGGCGAGCCGCACAAACGGACAATCCGTTTCAAAGCTTCCCGACTCTCAGCGCAGAACAAGCGCACATCGCGAATGTAAGCGATAGTTCTCAGCCTTGCAGCGACACCTGGCGTCTTGACGATGATCAAGGTGTATTGCTCAAGGATAACGTCGCGATCAGCCTGACAGGACTGGAAACCGCGCTGGTCAGGAAAATGCTGACCCATGAAGAACGAGTGGTCAGTCGTGAAGATCTGATCATCAGTATTGGCCGGGAACCCGAGCAATACCGTGGCCTGGAAATGTGCCTGAGCCGGTTGCAGGATAAATTCAAGAGCGCGAGTAACGGCGAGCGATTGTTCCGTGCTGTAAGAAACCGCGGATATTGCCTGATCCAGGAAGTCGTCGCGTAATCACGACGAAATTCAAACCGGACAAACAGATATAAAGTGCGACTACAACAATAAGAAGAGCACTCTGTCTGGCCTCACCTCCCTGGTTAACTTGCATTCCCTGCCTCCCAGTCAACAGTAACAAATACACCCCCGCTTTTTCACCCCCTGCACTGCGACCTTTTCTAACAGCCTTCTATTTAATTACTGCAAAGTTGGCATTGTGCCATCTTGTTAAAACTCGTCAGACACCATTCCCGGCAATAACTTAGTCTATTGGCTGACGACAGTTCGGCTCTCGATGTTGTTACCTCAAGACACTCGCTAAAACAAAAACAATAAGTCTGCATAACAACTCGGCTTTCAACTGTTGAAACCTGAATGGACGTCTTTTGGGGATATCGTATGGATCTTTCTCTCAGTATTAATCGAAGCACGGGCCTCAAGGGACTGACCTTTTGGGGCCAATGGGCGCTGGCACAGGCTTTTATTGTGACGCTGTTGTTCATTCTCGCCGAACAGCACACCGGCACCGTCGCGTTCTACTACCGAATGTGCGCAACTCTCGCCGTCCTGGCCTCGGTGCCGGCGTACACGTTCAGTGGTGTTTATCGCAAGCGCGACAATTACCTGACCGGCCTTGGCCGCCTGTTCATGGGCTGGTCGATGACCATGGCCGCGCTGGCGTGCATCGCGTTCGTCTGCCAGGCCGATGAGCTGTTCTCCCGTCAGGTGATTCTGAGCTGGGCGGTGTATGGCTTCCTTGGTCAGGCGCTCCTGTACGCACCGCTGCATGCGTTTTCCAAGTACTACCAGCGTTCGCGTAAAAGCGAGCACAGAACGCTGATCGTCGGCACCGGCGAATTGGCATTGGGACTGGCGAAGAAGCTCAGCCAACTGGAAAATCTGCCGTTGATCGGTCTGGTCAGCAACGGTGACAAACCTGTCCTCGCCTCCGACGCACCGCGCGTGGTTGGCGCTCAGGATGAGTTGCTGGAACTGATCGAAGCCCACGACATTCGCCGTTTGTACATCACCCTGCCGCTGTGCGAAGCAGCGAAAATCGAAGCGATGTATGTCGATTTGCTGGGGGCCAACGTCGATGTGGTGTGGGTACCGGACTTGAACAGTCTGACCCTGCTCAACCACTCGGTAAAAGTCGTGGACGGTCTGCCGGCGATCTACCTGAATGAAAGCCCGCTGACCAGCCGGCCGACCGCCGCACTGAGCAAAAGTCTGGTGGAGAAAACCGTGGCGTTCCTGGCGATCATTGCGCTGAGTCCGCTGCTGCTGATCATCGCGCTGGCAGTAAAGCTCAACTCGCCCGGTCCGGTGTTTTTCAAGCAGGATCGCCACGGCTGGAACGGCAAGGTGATCAAGGTCTGGAAATTCCGCTCGATGCGTGTTCACGATGACCGTGAAGTGAAACAGGCCAGCCGTAACGACTCGCGCATCACCGCCGTCGGGCGCTTTATCCGCCGCACTTCGCTGGATGAGTTGCCGCAATTGTTCAACGTGTTGCAGGGGCATATGGCCCTGGTCGGACCACGTCCGCACGCGGTGGCGCACAACAATTATTACTCGGGCAAGATCCTCGCCTACATGGCGCGTCACCGGATTAAACCGGGGATCACTGGTCTGGCGCAGATCAGCGGTTGCCGAGGTGAGACGGACACCATCGACAAGATGCAAAAGCGTGTGGAAATCGACTTGCAGTACATCAACAGCTGGTCGTTGTGGCTGGATCTGAAGATCCTGGTGAAGACGCCGTTTACCTTGCTGTCGAAGGATATTTACTGAGGTTTGGCGCTTCAAATCGCAAGGGGACGAAAGTCCCCTTTTTTGTGGGCGGGATTTGGGACACCGATATCGACTAGAGGTATGAACCCTGTGGGAGCGAGCCTGCTCGCGAAAGAGGTGTATCAGCCGATGAAGATGCTGGATGTGCCGACGCCTTCGCGAGCAGGCTCGCTCCCACAGGGGTTTCAGGTTATGGCCAGGATTTGCGGTGGGGCCTCTATCAAATGCAGGAGTGAGCCTGCTCGCGATGGAGGTATGTCAGTCAACAATGATGTCGGCTGGTCGGACGCTCTCGCGAGCAGGCTCGCTCCCACAGGGATGTGCCTGAAAGATTGAACGTTACTCAGTGATCTTCTCGAAATTGCGATAGAACATATCCCCTTCCCGGCTATCCGTCATCGAATGCAGCTGATAGCTGCGACTCAGTCGGGCGCCGCCGTCTCGGGTCAGTGGCGCCCACACCAGGTTGGCGCGGCGCATGGTCGACATGCTCATCATTTCGTCGAACGGGATCGATAGGTACAGGCCTTTGTCGAAGCTACCTTCGCCATATTCGGCACTGCTGGCCGTGGTGATGGTCGCCCAGGCGCCGACGCGCACGCCGTTGAAAAACTCACGGGAGATGTCCACGGTCGTACCCCAGTCCCCGGCCAGATAACGACCGACACTGACCGCCGCCAGCGTGTCGAATGGCAGGTCGGTATAGCCGGTGATATGCCCGGTCACCACCGAATAATCGCGCAAGGCAAAGCCCTGATCGAAATCACGCTGGCGCACCCAGTTCAAATCCGCGCCCACCGACCAGCGTTCGCCTGTGGGGCGGAACAACACTTCGGCGCCAACACCAGCAAACATCGATTCCAGATAGCCGCCGTAAACCATCCCATACAGGTCTTTATCCAACTGCTCGGCATGGCTGAGCTGGAACAACGGCATGGTGGTGTTGGACGTGGTCAGGTACTGGCGCAAATCCGTGCGTACGCGGGGCAAGCCGCTCGGCGCGTCATAGACGAATTTATCGAAGTTGTTGACCAGGTTGGCGCTGAGCAAACCGCTCCACCAGGTGTTGCGGTTGAAGCGATATTCAGCATCCGCATCAGCACTGAATTGATAG
Organism: Pseudomonas sp.; assembly: GCF_035554175.1. Taxonomy (GTDB): domain Bacteria; phylum Pseudomonadota; class Gammaproteobacteria; order Pseudomonadales; family Pseudomonadaceae; genus Aquipseudomonas. The sequence continues at coordinate 31,032 of NZ_DATMIV010000015.1, forward strand.
AGCAGCCCGTCCGGGCCACCGACGTTCTGCTTGAAGCCCAGACCGACGCCATAACTGAAATGCTGCGGCGCTTCGGTGTAGAGGGTTTTCTCATTGCGCGGCATCGCCGGGTTGATCTCGGTGGTGCGGTGCAGCGACTGCAAAGGCTCCTCGTTGTTGATCACTTCGCGGAAGGTCTGGCGCGGCAGGCTGGTTTCTTCCAGCGGCAAGTCATAGCGCTTGTTGACCACAGTGAACCAGTCGATGTCGTCGTTGACGCTATTGTCGAGAATCCGGCTCGCACGCCCGACAGCCTTGGACGAATGGAAATAACGTTGCTGTTCGCCATAGACGATCAGCTCGGAATCACGCTGGCTGATGCGCTCGACCTTGTACCCGGCATTCTGCTGCAAGCGCCGCGAGACATCGGCCCAGTTGACTTGCTCCATCGACGTCGTCGGCGCCTTCACCGGCAGCGGTTCGGGGGTCGGGTCGTAGGTCTTGGCCGGCGCCTTGCGGCTGACGAAATTGGTGTGGAAGGTCACGCCGAACATCGCCGTGTTGCCGCGCTCCCACGCGGCGCTGAGATCGATCGAATCGGTCACCTTGAACACCGCGCCGAGGTTGATCGGCGAGTCTTGTTTGATCTCGTTGTCCTTGGGTTCGTTTTTGTAGTCGTTGCCCTCGAACTCGAGCTTCAGGCTGAGCCGGTCCCAGGGCGTCTGGTAGCTCACCCCGCCGAACAGCGAAGGCTTGCCACGAAAGTACGAGCCGGAGTTGACGTCACCCGTGCCTTCCAGCGCCGGCCGGGTATCGAAGCGGTTACTGACATAGCCCAGCGGGTTGTCGAAGTCGCCGCGATTACCGATGTAGCCCCAGGCGATGCCGGCACTGAAATCGAAGTTGTCGAAGCGCTTGTTGGCGACGAAGAATTCACTGGAGAACAAACCGGTACCACCGATATCTCGAAAGCCCAGCGCCACTTCCGGCGCCCAGTGGCTTTCCTGCCACAGACGGACTTTGGCGTCGACCGCCTTGTCCTTGTAGCTTTGGCTGCCGCTGAGGGCCTCCGAGCCGTACGGGCGGTTGGTGATCGCGGTGTAGCGGAACGACCCTTCGAGCCAGTCCAGCGGTTGCAACGACACACTGTAACGGCTGTAGGGATCGGTGCGATTGGCGTTGACGCTCAGCTCGCCCGCCGGGGCCATGCGCGCCGTTGGCGTCTGCAACAGACCGGCGCCACCGAAGTCGTTCTGGGTGATGCGCGGCTCGGCGTGAGCCAGACCGCAGGGCAATAACAACACAGCTGCAACACGTAACTTCAACGAACCACCTCGGCCAGCTGTGTGGCAATGAATTCGGCCAACTGCTGATTCAGCTCAGGAAGAGGCGGATCCAGATCATCATTTTTTATCGGCACCAGAATCTTGCTGCCGGCCACCGGAAATTGCCCGCTCTCGCGATTCCAGTGAGCAATGCCCACCCGCCGCGCCGCGCCGTTGGGCTGGATCAGCCACAGATAATCGGCCTCGGCATCGTCGAGAATCGCGCAGCCTGGCAAATATTCCCGAGCTTCCTGTAACGGTTGATACGGCAAGTGGCACGGCTCGGCGACTGCGCCCACGACCTGCACCTCGTCGATGCGTTTCGGGTAGATCAGCCGGTCGCCATCATCCAGACGAATGTTGCGGGCGAAGCCGACCTCCACCGCGACCGGATCGAGGTCAGCGATCTGCCGCCCGGTAACCGGCATCTGTCGGACCTCTTCAGCAATGCGCTGCGCCAACGCCGCGCGGCTCGGCCGATCGAACAGCGTGGCCATGCGCTGCAGCACATCGAGGTCGAACAGCACACCGACCTTGAGCCGCGTCTGTTCCTCGATCAGCGACTGGCGCAACAAGCCGCCCGCCAGCCAATAACCTTCGGCGTTGGGCACGGCCTCGCTGATCACATCGAGCAGGCGCCCGCCCGGCGGCAATTCAATTGGCCCGGGATTGGCAACGTCGCCGGAAACGGTGACGGCGGCGTGGCTCACCCCGGCACTCAACAGCAGGCTGGCCGCCACAAGGCTGAGGCGCTTCACGGCAGATGCCTGCGATCGGGGGTCAGTTGCACAAACTTGACGCGCAGTTGCGAGGTCAGTTGCTGTTCGCTTTGCAGAATGAAACCGTCACGCGGATCGACCCAGTAACGGTTGGTCGCACTCAGGCCGATGGCCGGCGCGTCAATCTGTTCATCGACGCGCAGCACGCTGTAGGCCTTGTCGAGAATTTCGAGCGTTTCGGTTGAGCGGCGCGAGAAGCGGCTGTTGACCGTCACGCCGACTTCCTGGCCCTTGTACAGATCGATCCAGCGCCGCGTGGTGAAACCGTCGGCGACTCGATGCAAACCCAGTTTGAATGGCGAGTCATCGGACAGCCGCGTGCCATCCAGATCGCCCTGCAGGCCCAGGCCGATACTGCGCACGGCGAGGCCATCGCGCAGCAGCAAAACCTGCTTGCCGGACGCGACCCAGAACTGCAGGTCTTCACGCTCGCGCACCAGCGCCAGCACCCCGGAGCCGGACGGCGTGGTCAGTTTCAGTTGCGGATAGTCGACCCCGGCGACTTCGGCGGCGGTTACGTCAACCTCGTCGGGGCCGACGACCGCAGCCTTGAGGTTGTTCAACGACGCGCTCATCAACGGGTTACAGCCGCACAGCAACGAGGCCGCCATCAGGCAGACGCCCACTTTCAACATATTCACAGTCGGGCGGCCTTATTTGCTGTTGTTGCTGTATTCGCTCCAGTTCTTCGCTGCCGAAGCTCCGGTGCCGACAATCGACGCCGACGGCACCAACTGGCTGATGAAACGGTTCCAGCGCGTGACGTTGGCCGGGCCGACGTACACGACATCCTGTGGCCGCACCTGGAAGTGCGAAGCGAGCGCCATGGCGGTCGGCGATTCAGCCTCCAGCTGGTAGATCTTCGCCGGTTCGACGTCGAGGTTTTCCACCCCGCGAATGACGTAGACCGCGTTGCCGTTGGAGCTGGTCTGACTCAGGCCACCGACCGAACCGAGCACATCGGAAAGATTCATGGTCGCGGTCTTGAAGCTCAGTGCGCGCGGCTGGTTGACCTCACCCATGACGTAGATGCGTTTGTTGTCGTTGTATGGCAGGTACAGCTGATCGCCGCCCTTGAGATAAACGTTCTGCAGTTCGGAATCCTGCTGATTGAGCGAGTCGAGATTGAGCGGATAGACCCGCCCGTTGCGCGTCAGCAAAAGTCCCGACAGGTCAGCATTGTTGGTGTCGATTCCAGCGGAACCGAGAGCCTCGACCACACTCAGCGGATTGGTCGAGATCGCCTGCGGGCCAGCCTTCGACACGGCACCGGTGACCACGACTTTCTGGCTGGCAAAACGCAACACCGCAACATCCACCTGGGGCTCGGCGATGAACGCCGACAAGCGCTGCTCGATGTCCGCGCGCAGTTGCTGGATGGTCCGGCCAGCGGCCTGGACTTCCTTGATGAACGGGTAATACAGCGTGCCATCGGAGCGCACCAGACGGCCATTGGCATCGATCTGTTGCTGCGCGCCGGAGGGTGCGGTCAGCTCCGGGTGATCCCACACCGTGATGTACAGCACATCATTGTTGCCGATGCGGTATTCGGCCGGCGTCACCAGCAGCTCCGGCGGCAGCGACTCGCGCTTTTGCGTGGCGCGGTTCATGGCGATCAGTTTGGGGGTGATCGGAATCAGCTCGACCCGGCTGCTTTCACTGGCGCCCTGGCGGGTGATATCGCTGGTGCTGAGGTACTGACCGGGGGAAAACATGCAACCTTGCAAAGCGAAACTTGCCAACATTAAAAGATAAACACTACGAGTCATAATGGCACTACGCTATTCAAGGGCGAATCCAAAAACAAAGTCACCCGACTTGCGTCGGGCGACCCTGTACTGCACTAACAAATGTTCCTGTTAGTTATGCGTGCCGGTTGTACCGGTGGTACCCGTCGTACCGGTGGTACCGCCGTTGGCACTGCCACCGCTGTTGGACGCCGCTACAGCACTGGCAACCATTGCAGTACTGGCGGCGGGCGCTTGCGAAGCCGCCACACTGCCACCTACATTGGTTACCGCTGTTAGCGGCGCTTCAGCTGCGGCAGCCCAGTTGCTCAACATCGTCAACAGGGCAACTGCCATCACTTTTTTCATATCAACTCCTTTCTAACATTCGACCTGTTAAAAAACCGGTGTGTGTTAGAGGTGGTAGCGTTCAAGTCCGCAAAGAGCGCGAACAAGATCCGTTGTTCTTTCACAGTCTTACCCAACTGATAAAAGTCGAACGGCAGGTTTATATCTACGGACTTGCAAAAGGCATTGCCAGTATAATTTCCCGACGTTATCTAACAACCTGACCGAAACTAACATCGGACTAAATGGCCATCATGCCGAATAGCCGTTGGGATGATTCGATTGCCAGCGCCAAGTGTCGGCCACCATGTCGTGCAAGTTGCGCGTGGCCTTCCAGCCGAGCTCTCTGGCCGCTTTCGAGGCATCGGCAAAACTCTCGGCAATATCCCCGGCACGACGCGGCATCATGCGATACGGCACCGGCCGGCCGCAGGCCTGTTCGAATGCATGCAGCACTTGCAGCACGCTGTAACCATCGCCGGTGCCGAGGTTCCAGGTGTGAATGCCAGTGCGTTCGCTGATCGATTGCAGCGCTTTCAGGTGTCCGTCCGCCAGGTCGACAACGTGAATGTAATCGCGCACGCCAGTGCCATCGACCGTAGGGTAATCGTTGCCGAAAATCGACAGCTCGCGAAGGCTGCCCACCGCCACCTGGCTGATGTACGGCACCAGATTGTTGGGGATGCCGTTGGGGTCTTCGCCCATATGCCCGCTGGCGTGGGCGCCGATCGGATTGAAGTAGCGCAGCAGCGCGATGCTCCAGCGCGGCTCTGCCAGGCTCAGGTCACGCAGCACATTCTCGACGATCAACTTGGACTGACCGTAGGGATTGGTCGGATTGCCCGTAGGAAAATCCTCGCGAATAGGCATCTCTTCAGGCTCGCCGTACACAGTGGCCGATGAGCTGAACACCAGTCGGAACACCCCCGCCGCCGCCATCGCCTGACACAGGGTGATGCTGCCGCCGACGTTGGTTTCGTAATATTCGAGGGGCTTGCGTACGCTCTCGCCCACGGCTTTGAGCCCGGCAAAATGCAGCACGGCGCCGATCTGATGTTCGCGGAAAATCCGATCCAGCAGCGCGCGATCGCAGACATCGCCGCGAATCATCCATGCGCTCTTGCCGCAAATGGCTTCCACGGCATGCAGTGCGGCATCGCTGCTGTTACAAAGATTATCCAGAACGACAACTTCATAACCTGCTTCAAGCAATGCAAGTGTGGTATGCGAGCCGATATAGCCGGCGCCACCCGTTACCAGAATCTTCATAGCGCGATCCGTCGTCAGATAAATACCCAAGAGCGTGTCAAGCCTTGTTGAATGAATATGCGGGGCAATTCACACAAACAAGGCGACAACAGCCTTTAACAAATTTAGTTCAACCACTGGCAATAAATATTTTTGCCAGCCAAACTGTATTGCCGGGTACTTATTAGCACTCCCTGCGCACTTATCACTATCGACAGACACCGACTAAAAATAACTTGTAACGCTGTAGTCGACATCTCATAACATTGCCGCGATTTAACAGACCAACTAATTGCCTTCAACAAGCCGACTCAGGTATTAAAGCAAGTCTTCAATAATCATTGAAACTTGCCGCCATTATTCATGGCGGGCAACCGTCGCCTGTGTTCCATGACCGTCCAGGATACTTTTATGATTCGTAAATGTTTGTTCCCCGCTGCCGGCTACGGCACGCGTTTCTTGCCGGCTACCAAAGCCATGCCCAAAGAGATGCTGCCGATCGTCAACAAGCCGTTGATCGAATACGCCGTCGAAGAAGCACGGGACGCCGGCCTGCAACACATGGCCATCGTCACCGGTAGGGGCAAGCGCGCGCTGGAAGACCACTTCGACATCAGCTACGAACTTGAACACCAGATCCGCGGCACCGAAAAAGAGAAGTTTCTCGCCGGCACCCGCGAGCTGATCGACACCTGCACCTTCTCGTACACCCGTCAGGTGGAAATGAAGGGTCTGGGTCACGCGATTCTCAGTGGCCGCCCGTTGATCGGCGACGAGCCATTCGCCGTGGTGCTGGCCGACGACTTGTGCCTGAACCTGGAAGGCGACGGCGTGCTGTCGCAGATGATCCAGTTGTACAAAAAATTCCGCTGCTCGATCGTCGCCATCCAGGAAGTGCCCGCCGACCAGACTCACAAGTACGGGGTGATTGCCGGCGAGCTGATTTCCGACGGCATCTACCGGGTCAACAATATGGTGGAAAAACCGGCACCGCAGGACGCACCGTCAAACCTGGCGATCATCGGCCGCTACATCCTCACGCCCGACATCTTCGACCTGATCGCCGATACCCAACCGGGCAAGGGCGGCGAGATTCAGATCACCGACGCCTTGATGAAACAGGCGCAGAACGGCTGCGTGCTGGCTTATAAATTCAAGGGCCTGCGCTTCGACTGCGGCGACGCCGAGGGTTATCTGCAGGCGACCAACTTCTGCTACGACAACGTGTACCTCAAGGGCCGCTGAGACGGCTGTCCACTTCCCACAGGCAGGCAACCATGAACATTGCACAACATTCGACAGAGATTGAACGTGAGGTGGGCAACCTCGGGGTGATGAGCTGGTTGTCGCGCCATCAGCCGCTGCCCAGCGCCAACGAAACCTGGCTGGGCACGATTTTGCTGGTCGAGCGGATCGGCGTGTTTCCCGCTTCCGGCGATATTCGTCGGCCAATGCGCGATCCCTATCCCCTGCTCGCGCACCTGAAAGCGTTGTATGGCGAGCAGGCGCTGGAAATGGATGACCGCGATGGCCTGAAGGTGATCTTCAGCGACTGGCGCTTTCGCGTAAGGATCTGCTGCAACGACCCGGCGATCATCATCAACGTGGAGACCCGTTGTGATGTGCGGTTGATGCCGCAGAAGCTTGCGGAGTTACTCGAACAAATCGACAACTTCGCGTCGACCTGATCAACCTGTAGGAGCTGACGAGTGAAACGAGGCTGCGATCTCTTGATCTTGATCTTCATCGCGATCCGAAAAGATCGCAGCCTCGTTTCACTCGTCAGCTCCTACAATTGGGGTTTGTCGCAACGGTCGTTAGTGCCCATGATCCAGCCATAAAAATAATCGGCAATCACCTTCCCGCCCGTGGCCGGCAGCGGATGAATTTTGTCGGGGCCGATCATCGCCGTAGCGTAGCGTTTGACGTCGGGGCCGAACGCGCATTGCAGGTTGGCGAACCCGAGATGCTGTTCATGCGCCCAAGGCTCAAGCACCTGCGCATACGCCGACATCGGGTATGCGCTGGAACGCGAGGTGTCCTGGCGCATGATCAGGTTGATACTCGCCCCCGGCTGGATCTCGCGCAGCATGCTCACCAGGCCCTGAACGTTCTGCAGATATTGCGCAGGTTTCACGCCGAAACCCTGATCGTTGCCGCCGAGCATGATCAGGTAGACGTCGGCCGGAATCTTCGACACGACGGTTTTCCACTGCGTCTGCCACTGCGGATCGGCGTGATAGAAATCGGCCGACGCCGCGCCGGAGGCCGCCAGTTTCGACACCCGCACCCCTTTCTCATCATTCGTCATCCACATGCCGAACAGCGTCGGCGCGCCCTTCACCACTTGCAGTTTGAATGACCAGTCTGCAGCCGACGGTGCGCCGGGCAGTGCGACTTCCTGAACGCCTGAGCCTTCGAGCTGTAGTGGCCGCCAATCTTGCGCGGGTGACCAGCGATAGCGAATTTCATTGGATTGGCCGTTGCCCAGATACAGCAGTTTTGCCTGGGTGACCGTTGTGTCGATCGCCGCTGTCGGACTGGCGTCTATCTGCAACCAGGCGCCCGGTTTGCCGGTCACCGTGCGGCTGTCCGGACTCGCCTGGCCGAGGCCCGAAACCTTCCAGTCGCCGCCAAAATACTTTTCGCTGCTGCGGGTGTATTTGAAATGCGAACCGCCCAGTGCCGCGCCATGGTTGAAACCGACGTAACCGGGGCCAGCGAAACCCACCTCAGCGGCCACCCGCTGCACCAGTCTGTTCAAGTAGAAATCCTGCCCGGCGGTGTAGCTGTCACCGATTACCGAAACCGCCAACACCTTGCCGGCCTTGCCCTCGCGCCATTGCGTAAAACGCTCGCGGGCATCCTCTACCGTGATGGCCGAGGTGGCGACTGGTTGAGCGGCGTCTACTGGCATCATTCAAATATTTCCTGTGTCCGGGATGGCTCATTCGCGAGCAGGCTCGCTCCCACAAGGATGGTGTGACTTGCACGGATCCACTGTAGGAGCTGACGAGTGAAACGAGGCTGCGATCTTTTGATCTTCGCAAGCCACGGCAAAAGATCAAAAGATCGCAGCCTCGTCTCACTCGTCAGCTCCTACAGAGAGGATTGCGTCTGTACCACCGGGGTGATGGGCGCCAACGGTTTCCGCTTCGCCGCGCGCTCGCCGAGAAACAGCACCGAGGTGAAATTGAACCGACTGAACACCATCGCCAACAGTACCGGCCCGAGCAATCCGCAACTCAGACCACCGAGCACCAGCAAACTCTCATCCTTCACACCCAAGCGCCCCAGCACAAACCGCGACGTAGCTGCGAACAGCACATGAAAGAGGAAAATCGCATAGGAATACCCACCCAGCCAGGTCAGCGCTTTCGAACGCATGTCACTCGACAGCAACGCGATGCAAGACACACACCCCACCGTCAAACCAATCACACTGCGGCGATCAACAATCAGCTCACGATCGATCGCCGCGACATACAACAGCGTCAGCGAAATCAGCACAAACAGCAGCGGCCCGATCACTTTGAAGCGTTGCTTCAGCGCATCGACATTTTCCTGGCCAATCATCCCCGCAACGAAAAACGGCAGCAGGTAAATCGCACCGTTGATGCCGAACGCATCCAGCGGCAACGGCGGCAGCAGGAACAACACCGCTGCAAACGCAAACAACCCATACAACCGCGTCGCTGAACGCAGCACGCCGCGCCACTCCAGCAGGCCAACGAAGGTGAAAATGATGAACACCGCCTGCAGGAACCAGAAATGATTGATCGGCACCCAGAACGACAACAGCGCATCGATCACGCCGACGTCCTTGTTCACCCCCGGCCCCACCGCTTGCAATACCGAAAACGGCACGCCGACGCAAAACAGCGGCACGATCAGCCGTCGCACCTTGCCGGCAAAGAATGCGGAAAAGTCATTTCCGCGAATCTTGTAGATCGAATAAATGTAGCCGGAGATAAAGGTGAACAGCGGCATGCGCACGTACACCATCGAGTCTGCGATCACCCGGAACGGCGAACCGATGTCGATTTTCAAACCGCCGCCCAGCGGGCCGATGACGTGATAGAGCACCAGCAGCAGGCACGCCAGGCCGCGCAGGGTTTCGATCTCCAGGGATTTTTTGTTGCTCGACATAGAGCACCTGCCTTAAGTGAGAATTCTTGATTCGACCTGCACCGGTTTGTTCGCGCGCAGCATCAACCCCAGACCGACGAACAGCACCGGCACGACCATCGAAAAGTGTCGGGCGAAGGAACCGAAGTCCGGCTCGAACAAGCCTTGCACCAACAGAAACGCCAGCGGAATCGCGATCAGCTCTTTGGGTTTGGTCTGGATCGGCGCGCCCTTGTAGTCGGTCGAGGTGATGACCTTGAACAGCAGCAGCGCGGTCATGATCATCAACGCAACGAAGATCACCTGCCCCGGCCCGGACAGCAGAATCAACTCCACCGGAAACGACAGCCGGAAGAAAATGATCATCGAATCCAGCGCCTGGGAGACGAAGTCGCTGCCGCTGAGCCACGAAACGATCAGCGACTTGGAACCCTCCTCGCCCGCCGTGCGCAGTTCGTTGTTGCTGGCGCGGATCGACGACACCGGAAAGCCCAGCGCGATCTGGATCGCCATGGCCACGGCCAGGTAAAACAGGAACAGCATCAGAAAGAAGGTGAAGCGCGAGACGTATTTTTTCATCACGCAGACGCCGACCCACGACAGCGAAAACAGGATCCAGTACGGCCGGATCAGCACGCCGTAGATCACCGCCGAAAGAAAAAAACCGCCGCGATATTTGCGCGTCAACGAACTGAGCAGAATGCTCAATACCGCCACCGAAACGATGATTTCCTTGGTCAGGTTTTCGAGGAAAAACGAACGCACAATGCCCCACAGGCACAGGGTGCCGAAAATGGTCAGCGGCATGCGCCGGAACACCACCACCGGAATCGCCGTGAGGAAGAAATTGCAGAACATGCCGTAGGCCCAGGCATTGGTCAGGTTGATCCCGGTAGGCCGCAGCAGGAACGCCGAACACTCGTAGGACGAGCGATCCGGCGAGAACGGGTTCCAGAAATTGCAGTTGTCGGCGCGCGCGTACGACGACCACAACGTCATCGCATCCGGCCCCGGATCGCGGGGCACCAGCAGCGGCATCGCGACTGACAGAAACAGCCCGGTGAAGAGGATCAGAAACGAGATCGACGAATCGAATTTGCGCCCGCGAAACTCGATGCGCGGCAGCTTCAGGCCCATGACAACGCAGCCTTTTTCGCGCGGGTGACGCGGGTCAACAACGCGATCACGCCAAGCTGCACGACGATGGCGAAAACGTTGCCCCACGCCGCGCCATAGATCGAATAGTGCTTGATCAACACATAGCTGACCGGCACTGAAAGCAACAGGCAGATTGCCGCGCTGGCCAGCGATACGCGGCTGTTTTTCGAGGCAATCAAACCGCCCCAGACGATGTCGCCAATCGCACGCAACGCGAAGGAAAAAATCAGCACCGCGAGGACCGCGTTATCGGGACGCGGCACGCTGCTGGCGACGTAGTCGAGCACCAGGTTGAAAAATACGTAAATCGCCACGGCCACGACAGCGGACACCACAAGCGAGCGCATCACCCATTTGTTCAGGAACAGCTGCTTGACGGTAAACGCCTGCTGGTCGGCCTGAAAGCGTTTGGCTAGCACCGGAATACCCACTACCGCCACCACCGCGTACGACAACGCCTGCAAGGTGTTGGCCGCCGACCACGCGTAGACGTATTTACCGAGGCTGGCGTAGGGCTCCAGATCGATGATCAGAAAGCGCTCGGCGTACTGACTCAACGCGATCAGACCGGTGCCGAGATAGAACGGCAACCCGGCCTTCCACACGGTCGTGGTGTCCAGCGCCAGCGCCTCGCGCCCCCTGTGCACCTTCACCACAATCAGGTAACCGGCGATGATCACCAGCACGTTGGCGGCGACCCACAGCCACAACACACTGGCGATGTCCGCCACCCAGCCGAGCATCATCCCGCCGACCGCCAACACCGCCCACAAACCAGTCTTGACGAAGAACAGCACGGCGCCGGCCGTGGCTTTCTGCGCAGAAAACACGAAGGAATTGATTTCGAACGACAGGTGCTCGGTGAGTAATACCAGGGTCACGCAGAGGATCAATGTGGCGGTCGCTTCCACCGACTGGAACAGCGAATAAATCAGCACCGTCAGCAGCGACAACAGCAGCCCCACCGCCAGGTACAGCAGCAGGACTTTGTCGACCACCCGCCGCGAACTGCCGCCGACGCTGATCAGCCGATTGATCTCGGAACTGAAGCCGACGCTGTAGAACTTCGAAGCGATCAGCGACGCCGCGACCACCACGCCGTAAAAGCCCAACGCCTCGTAACCGAGGTAATGGGTGATGGCCAACACCAGCAAAAACTTCGCGCCCAAGGCACCGCCGCGAAGCAACAGCCGAAATATCATCGAATGACACCCTTGATGATTTCGTCCATGGCCACGGTTTTCGCCTCGATCTCGCGGCAGGTATCGGTCAGACGCTTGCCGAAGTTCGCCAGCGCATCGGGTGCGTAAACGGTGTTGATGATGGTGTCGACGTCGATGTCGCCGCCGTTGATCACCCAGTCCTCCACGCCCATGTCCTGATAGGCGCCAAAGCCTTTGCGCTCGTAGCTGATGTGATACGCCGGCACGCCGGAGAGCAGCGATTCGATGGCGCCGTGCAGACGCACCGAGATCACCAGGTCCGGTTGGTATTTGGCGATCGTTGCCTTCAGCGACAGCAGATCTTCGTTGATGCCCAGCTCGCGGTAGAACGCGCCGTCATCGTTGCCACGCACAGCGCTTTGCACAGCGCAGACGACTTTGCTTTTGTTCTTCAGACGCTGCAGCAGCAACTTCAGATTGGCCACATACGCGACCTTCTTCTCCTTGCTCCACTCCGGCGGCTTGCGCAGCACTACGCAGACCGTGGCCGGCGAGGCGGCGCAGCGGGTGAATTTCGGTTGCTGCAGAATCTTGCTCGCCAGCGACTGCACGGCCAGATCCGGCGCGCGATAGACATTTTCACAAGCGTCGAAGATCGCCGAAGAACGGTTGTCGCGCACGAACACCGCATCGGCGCTGGCGTAATGTTCGACGATCTTGCTGCTCTCGCCATGGAACGGGCCGATGCTCTGCGGCAGGTATACCGACGGCACCTTGCTGAGGATCGCGGTTTCCAGTTGCTTGGCATGGCCGAGCTTCAACTTGATGTGCTCGAAAGCACTTTTCGAACGCATGTAGCCGCCGCCGACGCCGACGATCAGGTCGGTTTTCTTCAGCAGCTCGGCGAGCCCGGCGTAGGACTGGTTGAGAAACACTGCCTGCTTGACCCGGCCCAGACCTCTGGCGGCCATCACCGGCGCATCGAAACGCGGGTGCGGCAGATAGTTGAAGGACTCAGGATCGGACGCGACGACATTGATCGAGGTGTCCTCGCCAAAGTTGCGCTGCACCAGAGCAATGGCCAGATCGACGAGCAGGCCGTCACCGGAGTTGGACGCACTGTAGCCATGCAAAATCGTTACGTTCATAAGCTTGAGTTCTACTTAATAAGAGGGAGCGTGATACAGGTCGTAGGTCTGGCGGATCATCAATGCGGCGCTGAAACGTTCGCGGACGATGCTCCGGCCTTCGTTGCCGAGGTCGAGCAAGCGCGGCTTCTGGATGATCGTCAGGACATCGGCCAATGCCTGATGATCGCCCGATGGGAAGACGTAGCCGGACACTTCGTTGGTGACCAGTTCCGGCAGCGAGGTGCAGTTGCTGGCAATGACCGGCAGCCCCATGGCCATGCCTTCCAGTGGCACCATGGCAAAGCCTTCCCAACGGCTGGGGACAATCAACGCATCGGCTTTTTGATACAGCGCCTGCACTTCGGTCGGGGTGACCCACGGCAGGTACTCGACCGAATCCATCGGCGGGCATTCGACCGAATCTTCGTTCACCGCACTGCCCACCACAGTGAGTTTCAGATCATTGCGCTTGACCTTGGCGTAGGCCTTGAGCAGCACGTCAAAACCTTTCTGATAATCCAGACGCCCGACGAACAGCAGATGAATCGGCTCGGCGCCGGCGCTTTTCGGCGCGTCATCCTTGTGGTGAATGCCGTTGTAGATCAGCTTCATGCGCTTGCGCTCGATGCCGAAGCGCGCGGCTTTATCGAGCTCGTACTGGCTGACGCAGATGATCACGTCGGTGACTTTCTGCAGCACCCGCTCGATCCACGCGTAGACCTTCTGTTTGGTCGGTGAGCTTTCCATCAGGAATGAAAAAGCGTGCGGGCAGTAAACAATTTTCGGCTTGCGCCACGGCCGCATCAGCACGCACACGCAGCGGCCGATCACCCCGGAAAAGGTGCTGTGCAAATGCACCACATCGGGTTTTTCCTTGAGCAGCACCTGGCTCAGACGCCAGGCAAAACGCAGCAGCGACGGCACGTTGCGGCCGCTGCGCGGGAAGGTGCGCACCTGCTGGGGCGCGATGCCGTGCAGTTCTTTGGCCTGATCCTCGGGGACCAGATAGACCAGTTGATAATTCGCCGCGTCGCCTTCGGGCGATGCCGAAATCGTACGGATCACCGTCGCGACGCCACCTTTGATCGTCTCTGCCACGTGCAGTATTTTTTTCACAGCTCACCCACTTCAAACAGGAAAGAACAACCGGCAACCATCAGGATTTGTCGGACGCGTACTCGTAGTTGTAATAACCGGTGCCGCCGTAATAGCTGGCGGCACGCTTCTCGACGCCGTTGAACACCGCGCCCTTCAACTCGATGCCGTTCTGGGCGAAACGGCGAATGGTCAGTTCGATCTCTTTGGCCGGGTTCACGCCGAAGCGGGTGACGATCAGGCTGATGCCGGCCTCGCGCCCGACGATGGCGGCGTCGGTCACCGCCAGCAGCGGCGGCGTGTCGATGATCACCAGGTCGTAGAGCTCGCTGAGTTGCGCCAGCAGCTCGCGGAAGTTGGCGTGCATCAGCAACTCGGAAGGATTGGGCGGCACCTGTCCCCGACTGATGAAGTGCAGGTTGTCGATCTCGACTTTATTGATCGCCTGCTCAAGGGTGCAACGCTTGACCAGCAGGTCGGACAAACCGTTGCTGATCGGTGTGTTGAGGGTTTTGTGCAGGTGGCCTTTGCGCATGTCGGCGTCGATCAGCACCACGCGCTGACCGCTCAGGGCCATGACCGCTGCGAGGTTGGAGGAGACGAAGGTCTTGCCGACCTGCGGGCTCGGCCCGGATATCATGATGCGGTTGTTGGTCGAGTCGAGCCCGGCAAAGTGCAGGCAAGTGCGCAGGCTGCGGATCGATTCGATCGACAGATCGGTCGGATTGCGCAGCGCCAGCAAGTAGGCCGGCTTATCAACGCCATCGCGGGCGCGGCCCTTTTTGCTGTCCTCTTCTTCCTGCAAGGCGCTGTAGGGAATCGACGCATAAACCGGCAGACCCAGTTGCTCGATGCCTTCCGGGCCTTCGAGGCCACGGCTCAAGGATTTGCGCAGCAACACCAGCGCCACGCCGACGAACGCACCAAGGAACGTCGCGATCAACACGATCAACGGTTTCTTCGGTTTGATCGGGCTGGTCAGGTCGACGTCGGCCGTGTCGATCAGGCGCACGTTACCGACAGCTCCGGCACGGACGATGTCCAGTTCCTGGGATTTGTTCAGCAATTGCGTGTAAATCTGCGAGGCCACTTCGACGTCGCGGGTCAGGTTGAGCAGTTCCTGCTGGGTGGCCGGCAGGTCCTGAACCTTGCCTTCGAGGGATTTCTGCTGCTGGGTCAACTCGCCGATCTGCGTCATCAAGGCGCGATAGGCCGGGTGCTGTCTGGTGAACTTTCGATCAAGCTCGGCCTGCTGCATTCTCAGCTCGGAAATGCGTGTTTCCAGCGCCACCGACTGGCCCAGCACCGACTGGGTTTCCAGCGAGATATTCACGGTCTTGCCGTGGGTCTGGTAGGCATTCAAGGCATCGCTGGCCTTGGCCAGATCACGCTTGACCTGCGGCAACTGGCTTTGCAGAAACGCCAGGCTCTGCGCGGCTTCTGCCGAGGTGCGGCGGACGTTTTGCTCGACGTACAGCGAGGCGATCCTGTTGAGGATCTTCACCGCTTCGGCCGCATCGGAACTGGCCAGCGCCAGGCGAATGATCCCCGATTCCTTGCCTTGCTCAGAGATATCCAGCGCGTCCTGATAGCCCTGAATGGTCACGATCCGTGGATTGCGCACCACCTGAAAACGCGTGCCGGGGTTGGCCGACAACTGCGCGATCTGCCCTTCTACACCGTCGTTGGCAAAGGCTTCGCCGGCGACACCTTCAGCGAGCAGATTGTCGTTTTCATCGAACAGTTGAAAACGTTGCTGCTCACCGGCGACCAATGTGAGTTTCTTGCCGAGCAGGTCTTTGGGCAGTTCGAGCCGGTTGAATTCCAGACGCTCGCCGCCCCAGGCGTAACTGCTCAAGCCGAAACGCGGCGGGGCGACACTCGTCTCGCTGTCGCCACGATAGCGACGCGAAAGAAAGCCGCCGATCAGCGGAAACGTATTGGGCGTGACATCGATATCCAGGCGCAGGTCGTCAACGGTTTTGCCGATCACCGCGCGGGATTTGATGATGCCGATTTCGGTCACCGACGGCGATTGCCCACCGAGCATGCTATTGAGGTCGGAGAACCCGAGCATGTCGTTCTTTTTCGGCTCGACCTGCACCAGTGCGTTTGCCAGGTACACGGGGGTTGCCAGAACCGCATAGGCAACGCCAGTGACCATAAAGGCACCGGTAAGCGCACCGATCAGCCACTTCTGGTCAATCAGACTGCCGAAGATGCCGAGCAGATCAATACTGTCTTGATCATTGTCGCGGGTGCCGATTACGGACGGTAACTGCATAAGTCTGTTCTTACCATTCACTGTTCTGAAGAATATTCATCAATGCCCGAGACGCTTTACCCATGAACTAACCGCATCTTCAATCAATGCGTGGGCATGAATAAAAGCGGCCTTGCCTTGACGATACGGGTCATGTATTTCGCGCTCGCTCTGCCACTTGCCGAGCAGAAACACTTTGCCTCTGGCGTGTGAGGCAATCTTCAGCACTTGATTGACGTGGGCCTTTTCCATGACCAGGATCAGATCCGAATCATTAACGATGTCCGAGGTCAGTTGCCGCGCCTTGAAGGCCTCGGCGCAATGCCCGTGCTCTTCGAGAACCTGCCGGGCAGAGGCCTCGACGCCCTCGCCCACGCGGGCGGCCAGGCCGGCAGAGGACACCGTGATGGCTGACGGGCCCAGCGCGTTGCGCAGCAGCAGTTCAGCCGTCGGACTTCGGCATATATTGCCCACGCAGACAACGAGGATCTTTTTGAACAAGTCTTGCTTTCCTGTGTAATATCAAACGGCCAACATACCGTGAAAGTTAATGAACCCTCACGGCTTTCCTGCACTCAGAAATAGCTTCGCCCTGTTAGTACAGGAACATTAAGTACCACAGCGTTTTAAGTCGCCCCAACCACAATTAACGGACTAAAAATAACTGTGATTTTCAGTTGCTGTTTTCCTGACAAAAAATAACATTCGCGCACTTAGTGCCAGCACCGTTATCGGAAATTCAGTAACGGGATAAATATTCGTAGTTGTCACTTCTCTTCAGGAGAGCAGACATGAAACCAGCACAGCGCAATAAACTCGCCGCCCTCGTCCTGATGGCGATCGGTGCAACCGGTCAGGTTCATGCCAGTGAGCTGTTCCCCAACCTTCCAGCGAAAACCATCGGCGTTCAGGTAAAAATCCAGAGCTTTACTGCCGCCGATGCCGCGCAGATCAAAGCCGCAGGTTTCAGCTTCGTGCGCTTTGGGGTGTGGAGCGACAGCCTGACCGCCAGGACTTATCAGAAACAGGTCAGCGACGCCTTTGCTGCCGCCGGTTCGGCCGGGCTGCCGGTGCTGCTGACGGTGCGCGCGATCAAGGCACTGCCCGCCACTTCGCCCGCTGAACTGAACGCAGCCGGCGCTACATTTGCCAACGCCGTGACCGGGCTGGAAAAATCCTGGAGTTCGCAACTGGTAGCGATCGAAATCTGGAACGAGCCGGATCTGGAAACCTACTGGCCGACGCGCAATTTCGACACCACATTCGTGCCGTTCATGGCCGGGATGTGCAAAGCCTTCGAAGGCCAGCCGCAATTGACGCCGCGAGTCGGATTCGGCTTTGCCCGGCCGCCTAGCGCTGGCTCGGCTTCGACGGTGGCGCTGAAAAGCATCGTCAGCGAGTACCCCAAATGCCTCAACGCCGTCTCCTACCATCCCTACGGCATGACAGCCACGCAGATCAGCAACGCGCAGACGTTCATCCAGCAGAACTTCAATCTGCCGGGGGTCATCAGTGAGTGGGGGGTTTCGGCCCTCGCCTCAAACGGCGGTCCTGAGGGGCAGGCGACCAGGATCAATGCGTTCATCAGTGACGTTAAACGTCTCAATATCCCGCTGACTTCTATCTATGAATGGCGCAACAGTGATTCAGGCAGTAACGAGCGCGAAAAGAACTTCGGCTTTCTCACCTCCGACGGTCAGCCAAAACCGGCACGCTTGTCCGTGGAAGAGTTGTTGAACGCTGAATAGGCCATGGGCAACCGGTCTGTTCACGGGTCGGTTGCTTTGAACCTGTGGGCTGTTTTGGCATCGTATTCATCGACACCGCGCCGCGCCTTTCAAACAATTGTTTTCAGGTTGTTGCCGCAGCGGCCATCGATCCACGTATGTACCCTTGAGTGGCCGTCAGCGCTCGGGTAATGTCATCAGACCCATAGGATAGAGCACGCCCATGACTTCCAAGCTGGAACAACTCAAACAGTTCACCACCGTAGTCGCCGACACTGGCGACTTCGAAGCGATCGCCCGGGTCAAACCGGTCGACGCCACCACCAACCCTTCCCTGCTGCTCAAGGCCTCGGCCATCCACGGTTACGCCGAGCTGCTGAACGCCTGCGTCAGCGATTGCAAAGGCGATGTCGGCCTGGCCAGCGACCGTTTCGGCGTCGCGGTGGGCAAGGAAATTCTCAACGTGATTCCGGGTCGTATTTCCACCGAGGTGGATGCGCGCCTGTCCTTCGATCAGGACGCGATCCTCAAGCGTGCCCATCGCCTGATCGAGCTGTACGACAAGGCCGGTATCAGCCGCGACCGTGTACTGATTAAAATCGCCTCGACCTGGGAAGGCATCCGCGCCGCCGAAATCCTCGAGAAGGAAGGCATCCAGACCAACCTGACCCTGCTGTTCTCCTTCGCCCAGGCCGCCGCCTGCGCCGACGCCGGGGTGTTCCTGATCTCGCCGTTCGTGGGCCGCATCTACGACTGGTACAAGAAGGCCAATGGCAACGACTACACCGGCGCCGATGATCCGGGCGTGCAGTCGGTGACCCGCATCTACAACTACTACAAGGCCAATGACTACAAGACCGTGGTCATGGGCGCGAGCTTCCGCAACCTCAACCAGATCGAACAACTGGCTGGTTGCGATCGCCTGACCATCAGCCCGGAACTGTTGGAGAAACTGGCCGCCGACACCGGCAAGCTGGAACGCAAACTGGCACCGGGCAATGCCGGCGAAGCGCGCCTGAGCCTCAATGAAGCGCAATTCCGCTGGTTGTCGAACGAAGACGCGATGGCCACCGAGAAACTGGCCGAAGGCATTCGCCAGTTCGCCCGCGACCAGGAGAAGCTGGAAGCGTTGCTGCAGGCCAAGCTGTGATCTGAGTTTGTAGAATGCAAAAAGGGCGAACCTTCACAGGTTCGCCCTTTTTCATTCTGCATTGGGAGGCGCGTTGACCGAACTGAAGCCTTCGCGAGCAAGCTCGCTCCCACAAGGGGATTTGTGATCGACACTGATCCAGTGTGGGAGCGAGCTTGCTCGCGAAGAGGCAAGCCCAGACACCATCAATTCACGAGATCAGTGTCTTTCCAGCGCATTCACCAGATCATGAAACGCTTCGCGGTTGGAATCGTTCAGGCCCATGAGAATCTTGTGTGCTTCGAGCACCTTGATCCGCACTACTTCTTCGGATTGATCCTGATCGGGCAAGTCGTCCAGGCACTCCGGGCACGGCACCGGGTGGTTGACGATATTGAACACCTGCTCGAAGCCCATCGACTGCAGCAGCCGGGTGATGTCTTCGTGGGTGGTGACCACCGTCGGTAACAGGCCGACCTTCTGCCGCGACAGGATCGACAGTTTGGCCAGCAGGCCCAGAGTCGTGCTGTCGATGCTGCGGGTTTCGGTCAAATCGATCACGATCGCGTTGAAATTCAGCGCGGTGAAGATTTTCTCAATAGTCGCATCCAACGCCGAACACAGGGTCAGGCGAACTTCACCGACGAACTTCAGGACGAAAGTGCCATCCTGCTCGGCGAACTGGATTCTACCGGTACTCATTAAAGATTCCTGCTCAACACCAACAGGGCGATATCATCCGGCATCTCCCTTAGCGTGGCCAAACCAAACACTTGCCGCAGACCATCCAGGCTGCCGCCCGCTGACTTCACCCGTTCGGGCAAAGCCGCCTCTTTTTCTTTGAGCGTTGCTTCTGGCAAAAGATCCAGAATGCCATCAGACATCAGCGTGAGGCTGAATGTCGGCGGCAGCTCAAGCACGTGGTCTTCGTAGGTGGCTTCATTGAAGAGCCCCACCGGCAGACCGCGTCCTTCGAGATAACGAACACTGTCAGGCGTGTACAACACAGGCAACGGCAGATGGCCGCCGATGCTATAGGTCAACAAACCGGTCTCCTCGTCGATGACTCCACCGACCATTGTGACGTGTTTACCCAGCTTACAACTGATCAGCCCGCGGTTGATATGACCGAGCACTTCCGAAGGCTTGAATTCCGGCAAGGTGCCGCTGCGTCTGGATTCGAAAAGCAAACGCGTGGTCATGAACTTCAGCAGTACGGTCACGAACGCCGATGACGCACCATGCCCGGACACATCCGCCAGATAAAACGCAACCCGGCGCTCGTCGACACGGAAATAATCGACAAAATCTCCCGACAGGTACAACGACGGGATGATCTGGTGGGCAAAGTTGAACTCATCAATGCTCCACGGACTTTCCGGCAACATGTTCATCTGCACCTGGCGACCGGCGTTCTGGTCTTCCTGGAGCAGGTTCAGGCTGGCTTCGAGCTCGCGGTTGGCTTTCTCCAGCTTCTCGCGGTAACGCTGGTTTTCCAGCAGCAGACGCGCACGATCCAGGGCCCGGCGCACAGAGTGCTCGAGCACAGCCAGATCTTCGAGAGGCTTGATCAGGTAATCCGCCGCGCCAAGGCGCAGGGCCTCGACCGCGTCGTTCATCACCCCGGCACCCGAGACCACGATCACTGGTGTCTGCGGCGAGCGCTCGGTGACCTGACGGATCAGTTCAAGACCGCCCATCTGCGGCATGCGCAGATCGCAGATCACCAGATCGGGCTCGTCTTGCTCGAATACCTGAAGACCCTGTTGACCGTTGCCGGCCTGCAGGACGCTGAAACCACTGTCTTCCAGATAGGCCGCGAGACTCGCGCGCACTACCTCGTCATCATCGATTATCAGCAGCGTGGCACTGGTTTTTGGCATGTGGGCAAACGGCGCCAGAATTAGGTTGGCGTAGTGAGCGGGGCAAAGGCCCTGCGCAGACTACTGGATTCGCTTTCTAGCCTCTCTGCTGCAACGTTTTCAAGCATTCGCTTTGCACGCGGTTTTAAACAGAGGTGCCCTTCTAAGGCGCAGACGGTACTCCCATCCGCAGAGCGTTTCAAGCATGCGCCGATTGTCGCCTGACGACTTCGTTTGTCAAAGCACCGGGAGTTATAAGAACCGTGCCAAGCGTAACCCGATGGAAGGTAGTGGCGGTGATCGCTGATGCTCTGGCGCAGACAAAAAGAAGGCGACCCTAAGGTCGCCTTCATTATCAGCAGTCGAGATCAGAAATCGTCTTCGACCTGCCCGTCCTTCACCTTGAACTCGCGGTTTTGCAGGTAAGCGTTGCGAATGAAGGTGTATTTGTCGCCGCTGATCAGCTTTTCGCTCGAGAGCAGGCTGGCGCGGGTATCGACGATGTTCAGGCCGAAGATCGAGTTACGCGTCGGCACGTGGTCGATGTAGCGGTACGGGCTGGTGAAGCTGTCGACGTATTTCGACGGTGCGTCACGCAGGGTGCTCGGGCCCATCAGCGGCAGCATTACGTACGGGCCGCTGCCCACGCCCCAGTAACCGAGGGTCTGACCGAAGTCTTCGTCGCTGCGGTTCAGGCCCATCTGGGTGCCGACGTCGAAGAAGCCGAGCAGACCGAAGGTGGTGTTGAAAATCAGTCGGGCGGTATCAACGCCCGCTGCGGCCGGTTTGGCCTGCAGAATGTTGTTCGCCAGGTTGGTGACGTCACCGACGTTGCGGAACATGTTGTGAATGCCGTCTTCAACGAACTGTGGGGTGACGAACTCATAACCCTGCGCCAATGGCTTCAACGCGTAGGTGTCTACGAAGTCGTTGAACTGGAAAATCGGCCGGTTGACGCTTTCCCAAGGGTCTTCTTCCGTGGCCGCCTGGGTGGCGAACGGCGCCAGCAAAAGGCCGGCACATACACTTAGCTGAGCGAGCGAAGGGCTCAAGCGCATAGAAAAACTCCTTGGATTTGATACTCGCGCGACCCTCTGGGGCCGGGCATTAAGGCCGCTAGTATAAGCGTAAACGGCGATTTGGGCAGTCCGGCGCGGCAAGGATATGCAGGAAGTTTCCTACGCAGCCTTTCACCAGTCTGTCATGCAACTGTCACTGGCGAGCCCTAGCCTTGAGCGTTATTTCAGGGACGTTGCCATGACTCACGCCGAAACCTTGCCCGTCGCCGCGCCCAGCCTGACTGCCGTGCTGTTCGGCCTGAGCGGTTGCCTGGTGGATTTTGGTGCGCGCGCTCGGCAACGCCGCATCGCCCGGCCGGAACATGCTGAAGCGACACCCGGCGCACTTGATAGCCTGAAAAGCTTGCAGCGCCAGCGGATTCCTTGTGCGTGGCTCGACGATTTGCCCCCTGCCCTCGCCAAGTCCCTGTCGGCTCAGCTGCCGGACTGGATCAAGCCGACGCAACATTCAGCAACAATGAATCCATGGCCCGCCCCGCACGCCTGCTGGCAAGCACTGATGGATTTAAACATCGACCGTCTTGACGGTTGCGTATTGGTC
This sequence comes from Pseudomonas sp., assembly GCF_035554175.1. GTDB lineage: Bacteria > Pseudomonadota > Gammaproteobacteria > Pseudomonadales > Pseudomonadaceae > Aquipseudomonas. The sequence continues at coordinate 53,713 of NZ_DATMIV010000015.1, forward strand.
AGCGGCGAGCCGCTGCTGTTGCAGGCAGGCCTGAACGCCGGGTTATGGACCATTGGCCTGGCGTCCTGCGGCTCGCTGTGCGGTGTGAGTCCTGAGGAGTGGCAGGCCCTCTCGCAAACCGAACGCGAACAGTTGCGCGGCCGGGCAACCGTGCAACTGTTCGGCTTGGGTGTGCATTCGGTAATCGATCATCTCGGCGACCTCGACGCCTGTCTCGCCGACATCACCCTGCGCCGCCACAAAGGCGAAAAGCCCTGACGGGCGTCATGCAGGTTCACCGAGAGTGGATTAATCTAAAGGTCAGCCATAGACCTTTGGCGCGCGGCTGCGGTCAATGCCAGTGCCTATTGATAAAAGGAAACCACCATGCCCGCCCAAGAACTGCAAAAACAGCTCGACACCCTGCGCGAGCAGCTGGAACAGAATCCACCGCTGTCGGAAGTCGAGCGTGAAGATCTGCATGCGCTGATGGCGCAAATCGAATCGGAAATCCAACTGGAAACTGCCACGCAGGACGCGAGCATCGCCGATGGTGTGAACCTGGCGGTCGAGCGCTTCGAAGTCGAACACCCGGCGATCGCCGGCACCCTGCGCAATATCATGAACACACTGGGCAGCATGGGCATCTGACGCCTGGCCGCACAAAAAAGCCCTGCCATCGCTGGCAGGGCTTTTTCATTCCTACTAATTGAAAGATCGCAGCCTTCGGCAGCTCCTACATGGGGTTAATTGTAGGAGCTGCCGAAGGCTGCGATCTTTTGATCTTACTGACGCACCAGACGATGGTTCGGCAGTTGCACCTCTTCGGTGCTGCGATACGGATTGATATCCAGCCCACCCCGGCGAACGTAACGTGCAAATACGGTGAGCTTTTCAGGTTTCAACAACCGCTGCAGGTCAAGGAAAATCCGCTCCACGCACTGCTCATGGAAGTCCGAGTGCTGGCGGAAGCTGACGATGTATTCCAGCAGACTCGCGTGATCCAGCGCCGCACCGCGGTATTCCACCACCACACTGCCCCAGTCCGGCTGGCTGGTCACCGGGCAGTTGGATTTGAGCAGATGGCTGTGCACGCTCTCTTCAACGATTCGCGAAGCATCACAGCGCAGCAGTTCCGGACGCGGATGCTCATAGTTGCTGACGCTGATATCCAGATCGTCGATGCACACGCCCGGCAACGCCACCACGCCTTCGGCTTCCACGTCTTTCAGACTGCGAACCCGCACGCCCACAGATTTGCCGGCAGCGGCGGACAGATCCTGGACCAGTGTCGCTTCCAGCGTGGCAACGTCGGCGAACGGTGTCTGGTTCAGCGAGTTGAGGTACAGCTTGAACGACTTCGATTCGATGATGTTCGGCGAGTCCGCCGGAATGCTGAATTCAGCGATCGCCACCACCGGTTTGCCCGAGGGCAGCAGCCACGACAGCTCGAAACAGTTCCAGAAATCCACGCCTTTGTACGGCAGGGTTTCGGCGGTCAGACCCAGCTCGGCCCATTTCGCGGCGCGCGGAATCGGGAACAGTAAGGACGGCGTGTAGGTGGCGATGTATTCGCTGGATTTGCCCAGCGGCGAATGTTCGGCTGCGGGATGCATGGCGGAAACCTGACTGAAGAATCAGCGGATTCTACCAGCCTTTGCCCGCGCCTTTGAGTGCTTACTGACTGACTGTCAGTTTACCGACCATGCCCGCCTGATAATGCCCGGGAATATTGCAGGCAAACTCCAGGCTCGTGGCCTTGCTGAAGGTCCAGGTCAACTCGGCGGTCTTGCCCGGCTCGACCAGTACGCTGTTGGGGTCGTCATGCTTCATGCCGTGGCCCATCGCCGCATGATCCATGCCTGCCATGTCGTGGGACGTTTCTTTCAGGCCTGTCGGAGTGAGCATGCCGCTTTGCTGCATCTGCAACATTTCCTGCTGGTGACTGGCATGCATCGCTGCATCACCGAGGTTGAATTCGTGCAGCAACTGGCCTTTATTCACCAACTCAAAGCGAACCGTCTCACCCGCCTTGACCTGTATGGTTTTCGGATCGAAGCTCATGTCGCCCATGACAATTTCGATACTGCGCGAGGCCTGGCTCGCCGCTGCTGGCTGGCCGAAGGCGTAGCTGTGCGCCGGTGCCGCCCGCAGGGGCGAACTCAAGACCAGCAGACAGGCAGCTAACGTCAGGGATGTGCGAAGAAACATGGTCGTGCTCCGACAAGAGAAGATTCAGTCTGTGGGAAACTCTAACCAGCCGGCGCTGGCATCGACCTGACAGGCAGATTACAACTTTGTCAGCTTGGCGCTTATCGCTTGTCCTCACGGTATAACGCCCTCGCCCTTCCATATCCCGAATCCGCCCGAGTCGCCCATGAAACTGTTGATCGTCGAAGACCAAGCGAAAACCGGCCAATACTTGCGTCAGGGCCTGACCGAGGCCGGGTTCAATACCCAATGGGTGGCCGACGGCAACAGTGGCCAGCAACTGGCGTTGAGCGGCGACTACGCGTTGTTGATCCTCGATGTGATGCTGCCCGGGCGCAGTGGCTGGCAGATTCTGCAAGCAGTGCGCAGCGCAGGCCTCGACACGCCGGTACTTTTTCTGACGGCCAGGGACGCCGTGGAGGACAGGGTTCACGGCCTCGAACTGGGCGCCGACGATTATCTGGTCAAGCCGTTCGCCTTTTCCGAATTGCTCGCCCGGGTGCGCAGCCTGTTGCGGCGCGGCAGTGCCATTGCCCAGGAAACCAGCCTGCAACTGGCCGATCTGCGCCTGGACCTGATCCGCCGCCGGGTCGAGCGCAACGGCCAGCGCATCGAGCTGACCGCCAAGGAATTCGCCCTGCTGGAAATGCTCCTGCGCCGTCAGGGTGAAGTCTTGCCAAAGTCGTTGATCGCCTCGCAGGTCTGGGACATGAATTTCGACAGTGATACCAATGTCATCGAAGTGGCGATCCGCCGTTTGCGCCTGAAGATCGACGACGACTTCCCCAACAAGCTGATCCACACCGTGCGCGGAATGGGTTACGTGCTCGAAGAGCGCTCGCTGTGATGCCCCGGTTGTCGTTGAGTTCTCGCCTGGCTCTGCTGTTCGCCGCGTGCACCGCGGTGGTCTCGCTATTCGCCGGAGTACTGTTCGACCGCGCCAGCGAGGCGCATTTCATCGAACTCGATCAGCAACAGCTGGAGGCCAAGCTGATCGGCCTGCGCCGCGCCTTGCAGAATCTGCAGCCCGCTCAGCGCGAAGCGCGGCTGGCCGATGAGTTGAGCCGGCAGGCCGATCTGTCGCTGCGCATCACCAGTGGCGACGGCCAGCACTGGTACGACAGCTCGATGCAGGTTCCGAAAACCCTGCCGCTGCAACCGGGCTTGTCGACCATCAGCCATGACGGCACCGATTACCGCGTCCTCCGTGCCCCGCTCTATCCGGACACAGTGGATTCGCCGCAACTGACCCTGCTGCTCGACATCACCCACCACCAGCATTTCCTTGCGCGCATGCAGCATCTGATCTGGCTGACCGTCGGCCTGTCAGCACTGGCTACTGCCCTGCTCGGTGCCTGGGCCGCGCGCAGTGGTCTGCGCCCGTTACGGCGAATGAGCGCAGTGGCCCGTGGGATTTCTGCGCAATCGCTGAATGCCCGACTGCCTGAAGAGAAAATGCCGCCGGAGCTGGCGGAAATGGCTCACAGCTTCAACGCCATGCTCGCACGCCTCGACGACTCCTTTCAGCGCTTATCGGCGTTCTCCGCCGACATTGCCCATGAACTGCGCACGCCGTTGTCGAATCTGCTGACCCACACCCAGGTCACCCTCACCCGCCCCCGGGCCCTTGAGGATTACCGCGAAGCGTTGCACAGCAACCTTGAGGAACTGCAATGGATGGCGCAACTGGTCAACGACATGCTGTATCTGGCCAAGGCTGATCACGGTTTGCTGATGCCCAGGCGTGAATCGCTGGAGCTGGCGGATGAGGCTGACACGCTGCTGGAGTTTTTTGCGCCATTGGCCGAAGACGCAAGCGTGAGACTAAGCCGTGAGGGCGAGGCGCGGATCGAAGGTGATCGCGGCATGTTGCGTCGGGCCTTGTCGAATCTGCTGGATAACGCGCTGCGGTTTACCCCGGCCGAGGGTCATGTTCGGCTTGGCATTGACAATCAGCCCAAGGCAGTGCGCGTTTGCGTCGAGAACAGTGGTGAGGGAATTTCTGCGCAATTACTGCCACGTTTGTTTGATCGGTTCTATCGAGCGGATCCGGCGCGCCAGGAAGGCAGCAGTGAGCATGCAGGGTTGGGCTTGGCGATTACGCAATCGATCGTCCGCGCCCATGGTGGGCAGATTCGTTGCGAATCTGAAGCGGGTTGGACGCGGTTTGTGATCGAGTTGCCAAAGGAAGATTGAGGCCAGGAGATCGCCCATTCGCGAGCAGGCTCGTTCCCACAGTTGGAATGCTTTCCCCTGTGGGAGCGAGCCTGCTCGCGAAGGCGGTCTAAAGGTTACGAATATCTCAGGGCATGCGCCGGCTCGATCTTCGCCGCCCGCCACGCCGGATACACCGTGGCCAGAAAGCTCAGAATGAAGCCCGCCGAGCAGATCAACAGCACATCCCCGCCCTGCAGCTCCGAGGGCAGATTGCTGACGAAATACACATCCGAACTGAAGATATGCTGCCCGGTCACGCGCTCGACCCAGCCGACCAGTTCACTGACATTGAGTGCCGCAATCACGCCCAGCACGCCGCCAATAATGGTGCCGACAATGCCGATCACCGTGCCCTGCACCATGAAGATCGCCATAATCTGCCGCGGCGTCGCGCCAATGGTGCGCAGGATCGCGATGTCGGCGCCCTTGTCGTTCACCACCATGATCAGGGTCGCGATGATGTTGAACGCTGCCACCGCGACGATCATCAGCAACAGCAGGCCGATCATGGTTTTTTCCATCTTCATTGCGCTGAACAGGCTGCCCTGGGTGTGGGTCCAGTCGTCAGCCTTGAAGTCGGCACCCAGCCCGCTGGCGATGTCCGAAGACACCTTCGGCGCAGCGTACAGATCCTTGACCGCCAGACGCACGCTTTGCACCTGATTCGGCTGCCAATGCTGCATGGTTGCGGCATCGGCGACATGGATCAGGCCCATCGAGCCGTCCAGCTCGGCGCCGACCTTGAACACGCCGACCACATTGAGCCGTTGCATACGCGGGGTGATTCCGCCGGGTGCGGTGCTGACTTCCGGGACGATCAGGGTGATCTTGTCGCCGACGTTGAGGCGGAAACGCCGCGCCGTGATTTCACCGATTACCACGCCGAACTCGCCCGGTTTCAAGGCGTCGAGACGGCCCTGCACGATGTGCTGGGCCACGATTGACACCTTGCCTTCCTGGGCCGGGTCGACGCCGCTGATCTGGATCGGCTGCATCGAGCCCTTGTAGGAAAGCATGCCTTCCATTTCGGTGAACGGCACGGCGGCGGTCACTTCGGGATTCTTCATCGCGGCGGCGGCCACCGGCTGCCAGTCATCGATCGGTTTGACGCCGACGATGGTCGCGTGCGGCACCATGCCGAGGATGCGCGAGCTCATTTCGCGCTGAAAGCCATTCATCACCGACAACACCACGATCATCGCCAGCACGCCGAGGGCGAGGCCGATCATCGAGGTCATCGAAATGAACGAAACAAAGCGATTGCGGCGCTTGGCGCGGGTATAGCGCGTGCCGATAAAGATCGATAACGGTCTGAACATTCGCTGGGGCACCGTATAGAAATAAAAGACCCGACGCCTTTACGGGCGTCGGGTTTCAGCCAGTCAGATGGGGGTTAAGCAACCTTCCTGCAACTGCAGTACGCGATCCATCTGGCGGGCCAGGTTCATGTCGTGCGTCACCACCAGGAACGCTGTGCGCATCGACGTGCTCAGCTCCAGCATCAGTTCCTGAATGCCTTCGGCGGTGTGCAGGTCGAGGTTGCCGGTTGGCTCGTCGAGCATCACCAGCCCCGGGTTGTTGACCAGGGCACGGGCGATGGCCACGCGCTGACGTTCACCGCCGGACAGTTCCGCCGGTTTGTGCTCGAGGCGATGGCCCAGGCCGACACGCTCCAGCAACGCCGTGGCACGCTGACGCGCTTCTGGTATTGGCGTATTGCCGATCAACAGCGGCATGCAGACGTTTTCCAGTGCGGTGAATTCCGGCAGTAGGTGGTGAAACTGATAAACAAAGCCGAGCGCGCGGTTGCGCAGCAGGCCACGCTTCTTCTCGCTCAACGCCGACAGCTCTTCGCCGTCGAGCCAGACGCTGCCCTTGCTCGGCGTATCGAGGCCGCCGAGCAGGTTGAGCAAGGTACTTTTGCCCGAACCGGACTTACCGACAATGGCCACACGCTCGCCCGGGTGCAACTCCAGTTGCAGGCCGGCCAGCACTTGTACCGACTCCGGGCCTTCCTCGTAGGATTTGCCCAGGTTACGGCAGCTCAGAATTGCTTGTTCACTCATGCCCGACTCACTCATAACGTAACGCCTCCGCCGGCTGGGTGCGCGCAGCACGCCAGGCGGGATACAGGGTGGCGAGGAAACTCAGGACCAACGCGGCGGCGCAGACCATGACGACGTCCTGGCTCTGTACCTGCGAAGGAAGATAATCAATGAAATACACGTCAGCATTAAGGAACTTGTGGCCGATCAGCCCTTCAAGCGCCGAAATGGCAGCGCTGACATTCAACGCCGCGAGAATCCCGACCACCGCACCGATGGCCGTGCCCACCACACCGATCACTGTGCCCTGGACCATGAACGTACGCATGATCGTGCCAGGCGTAGCGCCGAGGGTTCGCAGAATGGCGATGTCGCCCTTCTTGTCGTTCACCACCATGACCAGCGTGGAAATGATGTTGAATGCGGCGACGGCGACGATCAGCAGCAACAGCAAGCCGATCATGGCTTTTTCCATGCGGATCGCCTGATACAGGTTGCCGTGGGTACGGGTCCAGTCGCGGGCGTAGTAACGATCCTCACCGAGCTGCTGGGCGATATTCCACGCCTCGCGCGGCGCCTGGAACAGGTCGTCGAATTTCAGGCGCAGCCCCTGTACCTGATCGGCTTTCCAGCGGTGCATTTTCGCCAGATCCTGCAGATTGGTCACGCCGAGGTAGCCGTCGAGCTCACCGGCGCCGACGTGGAAAATGCCGACCACGGTAAAGCGCTTCATGCGCGGGAACATGCCCGCTGGAGTCACGCTGACCTCGGGAGCAACGAAAGTGACCTTGTCGCCGATGCCGACGCCCAGTTTGGTCGCGGCCTTGTCACCGATGACGATGCCGAAGCTGCCCGGTGTCAGGTCGTCGAGTCTGCCCTGCTTCATGAAGTTGTCGATGATCGACACATTGCGCTCGAGCGCAGGATCAATGGCATTGAGCAGCACTTTGGAGACCTGACCGTTGTTGGTCAGCAGGCCCTGCATCTGGGTGAACGGCGCCACCGCCGTCACCTGGCGATTCTGCCTGACCTTGTTGGCCAGGCTCTGCCAGTCGTTGATCGGCTCGCCGGTCTCGAGGGTAGCGTGGGGCACCATGCCCAGCACGCGAGTGCGCATCTCATGATCGAAGCCGTTCATTACCGACAGCACAACGATCATCACGACCACGCCAAGGGCGAGACCGATCATCGAAGTCAGGGAAATGAATGACACAAAATGATTGCGGCGCTTTGCACGGGTATAACGCGTGCCGATAAATACGAAGAGAGGTCTGAACATGTCGGGGCTTGTTCGGAGGGAAAAGGAACGTCCTTGTGGCGGGGGTCGATAACCAGCTTTACACTCAGACCACCGCCGCTACCATGGGTTCGCCATGTCGACATTAGATGAAGAAGATCGCCGCGAATACTACCGTATCGAGGACACGATCGCACTGGAAATTCGGCCCCTGTCCGCTCCCGAAGCCGCAGGCCAGGAAGTGTTGCAGGATGCTTCCCCACTCTTCAACCTGCTCAGCGAACTGCACCTGAGCGAATTCGAATCGCAGCACCTGCTGCGGCAGATCAGCGAGCGCGACCGCGCCATTGCCGCGTTTCTCAAATCCCAGAACAAACGCATCGACCTGCTCAGCCAAGTGATCGCCCTGACCGTGCTCGGCCACATCGGCGAGCCGCAGCCGGTGATCATCTCCGAAGGCGGCATCGACTTTCAGTACCCGACACCGATCGCCACCGGCGCACACCTGTCGGTCAAACTGGTGCTGATGCCGCAGGCGCTGGGCTTGCTACTGCGTGCCCGGGTTACCCATTGCGACCCCAAGGGCGATGGTTATGACGTCGGCACCGAGTTCGAGCGCCCGACCGACGCCCAGCGCCAGTTGCTCGCACGCTACATCTTGCAGAAGCAGGCTCAGGAACGCCGTCTGGCCCGCGAACAGAACGAATCTGGCATTTAATTTAAGGAAGCACCGTGACCCTCATCTACGGCCACCGCGGCGCCAAGGGCGAAGCACCGGAAAATACCCTGAGCAGTTTTCAGGAATGTCTCAAGCACGGCGTGCGCCGCTGCGAACTGGATCTGCACCTGTCCAGAGATGGCGAGCTGATGGTCATCCACGACCCGACCCTCAAGCGCACCACCGACCGGCGCGGCAAAGTCGTCGAGCACACCGCCGCCGAGCTGGTGACCTACGACGCGCGCAAGGGTGGGCCGGGCTGGATCAAGCCGTGTCCGATTCCGACGCTGGAAGAATTGTTCGAGAAGTGCGATTTCGAGCATTGGCAGCTGGAAGTCAAAAGCGCTTCCCGCACCCGTGCAGCAACAACTGTCTTGGCGATTCGGGAAATGGCTCAGCGTCATGGCTTGCTCGACAAGGTGACGATCACCTCGAGTTCGCGGGAAGTCTTGAAAGCAGCGCTGGATCTGGTGCCGGACGTGTCGCGTGGCCTGGTGGCCGAATACGCCTGGCTCGATCCGTTGAAGGTCGCGGCCAGTTATGGCTGCGAGATTCTCGCGCTGAACTGGACGCTGTGTACCCCGGAACGCCTGCAGAAGGCACAGCGTCAGGGCCTGCATGTGTCGGTGTGGACCGTCAACGAGCCTGCACTGATGCGCAGACTCGCCGACTTCGGCGTTGACAGCCTGATTACAGACTTTCCCGGTTTGGCCACTGCCACCCTTGAGAATTGCTGAAATCGGTCTCCCCGGCCGGCTCAGGCCACCGGCCGGAGCCCGTCAAAAAAGCCGGTTGAGGCCGTCGTACGCCGCTACCCGATAGGCTTCGGCCATGGTCGGGTAGTTGAACGTGGTGTTGACGAAATACTTCAGGGTGTTCAGCTCGCCCGGCTGGCTCATGATCGCCTGACCGATGTGAACGATCTCCGACGCCTGATAACCGAAGCAGTGCACGCCGAGCACTTCCAGCGTCTCGCGGTGGAACAGGATTTTCAGCATGCCTTGCGGCTCGCCGGCGATCTGCGCGCGCGCCATGCTCTTGAAAAACGCCTTGCCGACTTCGTACGGCACTTTGGCCTGGGTCAGTTCCTGCTCGTTCTTGCCGATCGAGCTGATCTCCGGAATGGTGTAGATACCGGTCGGCACGTCATTGACGAAGCGCCAGCTGCCATTGTCGACGATGCTGCCAGCGGCCGAACGACCCTGGTCGTGGGCGGCACTGGCCAGACTTGGCCAGCCGATCACGTCACCGGCACCGTAGATGTTCTCCACGCAGGTGCGGTAATTCTGGTCGACTTCGATCTGGCCACGGCTGTTGACCTTGACCCCGATGTTTTCCAGACCCAGCGTATCGGTGTTGCCGGTACGGCCGTTGCACCAGAGCAAGGCGTCGGCCTTGATCTTCTTGCCGGATTTGAGGTGCAGAATCACACCGTTGTCCATGCCTTCGACGCGCTCGTACTCTTCGTTGTGGCGCACGGTGATGTTGTTGTTGCTGAAGTGGTAGCTCAACGCCTGGGAGATTTCCGAGTCGAGGAAGCTCAGCAACTGGCCGCGGTTGTCGACCAGCTCGACCAGCACACCCAGACCACTGAAGATCGAGGCGTATTCGCAACCGATCACCCCGGCGCCGTAAACGATCAGTTTGCGCGGGGTATGACCGAGGCTGAGGATGGTGTCGCTATCGTAGATACGCGGATGGTGGAAATCGATGTCCGCCGGCCGATACGGGCGCGAACCGGTGGCGATGATGATGTGCTTGGCCACCAGTTTTTCCACCACGCCGTTGCCGCAGACCACTTCGATGGTTTGCTCGTCGGCGAAGCTGCCGGTGCCGAAAAACACGTCGACGCGGTTACGGGCGTAGTAGCCGGTGCGCGAAGCGACTTGTTTGGAAATGACTTTTTCCGCGCTTTTCAGCACGTCCGGGAAGGAGAACCAGCGTGGTTCGCCGATCGCGCGGAACATCGGATTGGTGTTGAACTGCATGATCTGCCGCACCGAGTGACGCAGTGCCTTGGACGGGATGGTGCCCAGGTGGGTGCAGTTGCCGCCGACCTGGCGACGGCTGTCGACCATCGCGACCTTGCGCCCCGCTTTGGCGGCGTTCATTGCCGCGCCTTCTCCCGCCGGGCCGGAACCCAGTACCACCACGTCGTAGTTGTAGACAGCCATGCGTACTCCTCAGAACAGGCCGCGGTGCCAGCAGCACCGGCGGCTAAATCACGCCGAACGGCGGCGCGAAGGAACAATTGGGGGCCAGTGAAGAACCCGGACACAGTCTATAGAAGCGTCAACGCCGCGCACATTAACCCTTGGTCGCGTCGTAGGCTACTTTTGCCTGCACTACAACGCCAGCTTTCGTCATGTCTGCGGTCAGTTTTCTGCACCGGCAAGGCGCTCGAATGCCTGGCTGCAACGGGTCACGAAACCTGTATCGGCACGCATGACAAAGAATGCAGCAATGTCATGCTTTTGGGCATAGGCCTGAGACCGTTGCGGCCCGAGAATCAGCAACAGGGTCGATAGTCCATCGGCCATCAGCGCTGAAGGATGAATGACCGTGACTGACGCCAGATCGTGTAGGACCGGTCGTCCGCTGCGTGCATCGAAGGTGTGGGAATAACGCCGTCCGTCCTGGAGAAAATAGTTGCGGTAGTCGCCGGAGGTGGAAACCCCATAGCCGTCGACAGCAATGATGCGCTCGGCCACTTGCTGGTCATCACGGGGTTCTTCGAGAGCAATGCGCCACGCTGAGCCATCTGGCTTCTTGCCCTTGGCTTTGAGTTCGCCCGTGACCTCGACCAGGTAGTTGTCGATGCCCATGCTCTGCAATCTGGCGGCGATGGTATCCACGGCGTAGCCGGCGGCAATGCTGTTGAAGTCGACTTCGACGGCAGCGTCCTTGCACAAACGGTTGCCGTCGATGCGTAGATGCTGGTAGCCGACCCGCTGCATCACTTCAGCCAGAGCGGCCGTATCGGGGACTTTTTCTTCACGTCCTTGCGGACCGAAACCCCAGAGATTCATCAGCGGTTCGATGGTCAGGTCGTAGGAACCTTCGCTTTGCTTCGACAGCTGTTCGCCAACACGCACCAATTCAAGCACCGCTGGAGCCATCGATTGGCAACTGTCGGCAGGCAAGGCATTGAAGCGCTCGATAACGGAATCACTGCGATACGTCGACATTTGTTGATCGACTTCGCCGAGGATGCGCTCCACTTCGCCGCGCACTTGCGCAGGATCGGCAAAACCGGCGTGCCGCACGTACTTGACCGACCAGGTGCTGCCCATGGTCGCGCCGCCGACTTGTTCCAGAGAGCCGCCATTACCGCAGCCGACCACCGCCATCGCGAGCACCACAAGCCCCAGCCAGCGTCCAGTTAACAATTCTTCATCTCCCGGCAAAACCACGGCGGCCATTATGAACTACAAGCGCCCGCTCGCTTCCCCATGGCTGCAACGCCTTTATACAAAATTGAACAGTGAGTACCTCCCATGTCCTCCACCACGGGCAAAGGCAAAGCGATCTTTCGCGTTGTCAGCGGCAACTTCCTCGAAATGTTCGACTTCATGGTCTACGGCTTTTATGCCACGGCCATCGCCAAAACCTTCTTCCCCACCGACAGCGCGTTCGCTTCGCTGATGCTGTCGCTGGCCACTTTCGGTGCCGGCTTCCTGATGCGCCCGCTCGGGGCGATTTTCCTCGGCGCCTACATCGACCGGCATGGTCGGCGCAAAGGCCTGATCATCACGTTGGCGATGATGGCCGCCGGCACCGTACTGATTGCCTGCGTGCCCGGCTACGCGACACTCGGTGTCGCCGCGCCGCTGCTGGTGCTGTTCGGGCGCCTGTTGCAAGGCTTTTCGGCCGGCGTGGAACTGGGCGGTGTGTCGGTCTATCTGGCGGAGATCTCCACGCCGGGGCGCAAAGGTTTTTTCGTCAGTTGGCAGTCGGCCAGCCAACAGGCCGCCGTGGTGTTCGCCGGCCTGCTCGGCGTCGGCCTCAACCACTGGCTCAGTCCGGAGCAAATGGGTGAATGGGGCTGGCGCGTGCCGTTCCTGATCGGATGCATGATCGTGCCGGTGATTTTCTTCATCCGTCGTTCGCTGGAGGAAACCCCGGAGTTCCAGGCGCGCACTCACCGCCCTACCCTCGGCGAAATCGTCCGCTCGATCGGCCAGAACTTTGGCATCGTCATCGCCGGCATGGCCCTGGTGGTGATGACCACGGTGTCGTTTTACCTGATCACCGCCTACACGCCGACATTCGGCAAGGCCGAGCTGCACCTGTCTGACCTCGACGCCTTGCTGGTGACTGTGTGCATCGGCTTGTCGAACTTCTTCTGGCTGCCGGTGATGGGCGCGGTGTCCGACAAGATCGGGCGTAAACCCTTACTGCTGGCGGCAACGATCCTGGCGATCCTGACCGCGTACCCAGCGCTGTCGTGGCTGGTGGCGAATCCAAGCTTCAGCCATTTGCTGATTGTCGAACTGTGGCTGTCATTCCTGTACGGCTCGTACAACGGCGCGATGGTGGTGGCGCTGACCGAGATCATGCCGGTGGAAGTGCGAACCACCGGGTTCTCGCTGGCGTACAGTCTGGCAACGGCGACCTTCGGCGGGTTTACCCCGGCGGCGTGCACGTATCTGATTCATGTGCTCGACAACAAGGCTGCGCCGGGGATCTGGCTCAGTGGCGCGGCGGTGCTGGGGTTGATTGCGACGCTGGTGTTGTTCCGAGGCAACCGGCATGAATTGCGCACTGCGCAAGCTTCGTTAGCCAGCGGCGCCTGACAGAAGCTTTCGCGAGCAGGCTCGCTCCCACACTGGATCTGTGTCGTTCACAAATCCCCTGTGGGAGCGAGCCTGCTCGCGAAGAGGCCCACACAGGCAACACAACTCTAAACGGCACACAAACAAAAACGCCCCGACTCAAGTCGGGGCGCTTTCATTTACCGCCAAGGCTTAGCGCGGGAACGCTGGCGGATTTACATCAGCCATGTCTTCCATCACGCGAACCACCTGACAGCTGTAGCCGAACTCGTTGTCGTACCAGACGTACAGAACAACACGGTTGTCCTGAACGATGGTCGCTTCAGCGTCGACCACACCGGCGTGACGCGAGCCGACGAAGTCAGTCGAAACCACTTCCTGCGAATTGACGAAGTCGATCTGCTTGTGCAGCTCGGAGTGCAGCGCCATGTAGCGCAGGTACTCGTTCATTTCTTCACGGGTGGCGGCTTTCTCAAGGTTGAGATTGAGAATGGCCATCGACACGTTCGGCGTCGGCACGCGGATCGCGTTGCCGGTCAGCTTGCCGGCCAGTTCAGGCAAGGCCTTGGCAGCGGCGGTGGCGGCACCGGTCTCGGTGATCACCATGTTCAGCGCGGCGCTACGGCCACGGCGATCGCCCTTGTGGAAGTTGTCGATCAGGTTCTGGTCGTTGGTGTACGAGTGAACGGTTTCGACGTGACCGTTGATGATGCCGAACTTGTCGTTGACCGCTTTGAGCACCGGCACGATGGCGTTGGTGGTGCAGGAAGCAGCCGAGACGATCTTGTCGTCAGCGGTGATTTCACCGTGGTTGATACCGTGAACGATGTTCTTCAGCTTGCCCTTGCCAGGCGCGGTCAGAACAACGCGGTCGATACCCGGACAGGCCAGGTGTTGACCCAGGCCATCGGCGTCACGCCATACGCCGGTGTTGTCCACCAGCAGCGCGTCTTTGATGCCGTACTGGGTGTAATCCACCTCGGTCGGGTTCTTCGCGTAGATCACCTGGATCAGGTTACCGTTGGCGGTGATGGTGTTGTTTTCTTCATCGATGGTAATGGTGCCGTTGAACGAACCGTGTACCGAATCGCGACGCAGCAGGCTGGCGCGCTTGGTCAGGTCGTTCTCGGCGCCTTTGCGCACGACGATGGCACGCAGACGCAGGCCGTCGCCACCACCGGTTTTCTCGATCAGGATGCGCGCCAGCAGACGACCGATACGACCGAAGCCGTAAAGAACAACGTCGGTGCCTTTGCGGGCCGAGGCGTTCTGCTGGCCAACCACGTCAGCCATCTCTTCACGCACGAACTGCTCGGCGCTGCGGCCGTTGCCTTCGTTGCGGAATTTGAACGCCAGCTTGCCCAGATCCACCGACGCCGCGCCGAGCTTGAGCTCACTCATGGCCTTGAGCAGTGGGAATGTTTCGTGGACGGAGAGTTCGCTGTCGTCGGAAGAACGGTGGCGAGCAAAGCGGTGAGCTTTGAGAATCGCGATGACAGACTGGTTGATCAGGCTGCGGCCATAGATCGAACTCACCACGTTGTTATTGCGGTAGAGCTGACCGATAAGCGGGATCATCGCTTCTGCGAGTGCTTCACGGTCGATCCATTCACCAAGACACTGGTCGGGCTTCTGAGTCACGGTAACCTTCCACATGTAGGGGCAGAAAAAAGGGGCTACATTATGCCGCCCACAACCTCTTTCAGCAATGCGCGCTTGTCGCGCAATCGGTAACAAAATCCCGTTCAAAAAATTTACGCCTTTCTCCAAGCCAGTAAAACCGGGGCTTGCAGCGCAGTCAATTTTTCGACGACTGTTAGACGATGTCTGTAACCCTCCGTAACACCACCTGCTTTCGGCACTACATAACCCTGAAAAAAGTGCTCGTTTTTATGGTTACCACTACATTTCGTCCAAACCACGAAGATAGACGTAGTCTGCAACTGACAGGCGGCACCCGAGGCCGCTACAATTACCGACTTTGTCGCAACGCCTGGAGCTCAACCTTCCGTGCCTGTTCTGCGTCTACCGCTACTCCCTGCCGAGGCAGGTAAACAGCATTGGGGCAATCTGCCCGGTGCTGCCCTCAGCCTGGCGATTGCCGAGGCTGCCAGCGCTGCCAAGCGCTTCACCCTGCTGCTGACCGCCGACAGCCAAAGCGCCGAACGGCTGGAACAGGAGCTGGGCTTCTTCGCCCCGGATTTGCCCGTGCTGCATTTCCCCGACTGGGAAACCCTGCCCTACGACCTGTTCTCGCCGCACCAGGACATCATTTCCCAGCGCATCGCCAGCCTGTACCGCCTGCCGGAACTGGCCCACGGCGTGCTGGTGGTCCCGATCACCACTGCCCTGCACCGATTGGCGCCGACCAAATTCCTGCTCGGCAGCAGTCTGGTGCTGGACATCGGCCAGAAGCTCGACGTCGAACAGATGCGCGCGCGGCTCGAAGCCAGCGGCTATCGCTATGTCGACACGGTTTATGAGCACGGCGAGTTCACCGTGCGCGGCGCGTTGATCGACCTGTTCCCGATGGGCAGCAAGCTGCCGTATCGCATCGACCTGTTCGACGATGAAATCGAAACCCTGCGCACCTTCGATCCGGAAACCCAGCGCTCGATCGACAAGGTCGAGTCGGTCAAGCTGCTGCCGGCCCGCGAATTTCCGTTGCAGAAAGATGCGGTAACGCGCTTCAAGGCACGCTTCCGTGAACGCTTCGACGTCGACTTCCGTCGTTGCCCGATTTTTCAGGATCTGAGCAGCGGCATCACTCCGGCCGGTATCGAGTACTACCTGCCGCTGTTTTTCGATGAAACCTCGACCCTGTTCGACTACCTGCCCCAGGACACCCAGGTGTTCTCGCTGCCGGGTATCGAGCAGGCGGCGGAGAACTTCTGGAACGACGTGCGCAACCGTTATGAAGAACGCCGCGTCGATCCTTCGCGTCCTCTCTTGCCCCCGGCCGAACTGTTTTTGCCGGTGGAAGACTGCTTCGCGCGCCTGAAGAACTGGCCACGGGTCGTCGCCAGTCAGCAAGACGTAGAAAGCGGCGTTGGTCGGGAACGCTTCCCCGCACACGCGCTGCCGGATCTGGCCATCGAAGCCAAAGCCACGCAACCGCTGGCGGCGCTCGCAGGCTTCCTTGAAGAATTCCCCGGTCGCGTGCTGTTTACCGCCGAATCGGCGGGTCGTCGCGAGGTGCTGCTGGAACTGCTGGAACGCTTGAAGCTGCGCCCGAAAACCGTCGACAGCTGGCCGGACTTCGTTGCCAGCAAGGATCGCCTGGCAATCACCATCGCCCCGCTCGACGAAGGTCTGGTGCTCGACGACCCGGCCCTGGCATTGGTCGCGGAAAGTCCGCTGTTCGGCCAACGGGTCATGCAGCGGCGCCGTCGCGAGAAGCGCAGCGACGTCAGCAACGATGCAGTGATCAAGAACCTCACCGAGCTGCGCGAAGGCGCGCCGGTGGTGCACATCGATCACGGGGTCGGGCGTTATCTGGGCCTGACGATTCTGGAAATCGACAATCAGGCCGCCGAATTCCTCACCCTCGAATACGCCGAGAACGCCAAGCTCTACGTGCCGGTGGCCAACCTCCACCTGATCGCCCGTTACACCGGCAGCGACGATTCGCTCGCGCCGCTGCATCGCCTGGGCTCGGAAACCTGGCAGAAGGCCAAGCGCAAAGCCGCCGAACAGGTGCGCGACGTCGCCGCCGAACTGCTCGACATCTATGCCCGTCGCGCTGCTCGAGAAGGTTACGCCTTCGCCGATCCGAAAGCCGATTACGCCACGTTCAGCGCCGGTTTCCCGTTCGAAGAAACCCCGGACCAGCAAGCGACCATCGAAGCCGTGCGGGAAGACATGCTGGCGCCCAAGCCGATGGATCGCCTGGTCTGCGGCGACGTCGGCTTCGGCAAGACCGAAGTGGCCATGCGCGCCGCGTTCATCGCCGTGCATGGCGGACGTCAAGTGGCGATTCTGGTGCCGACCACCCTGCTCGCCCAGCAGCACTACAACAGTTTCCGCGACCGCTTCGCCGATTGGCCGGTGACCGTGGAAGTGATGAGCCGCTTCAAATCGGCCAAGGAAGTCAACGCGGCAATCGCCGATCTGGCGGAAGGCAAGATCGACATCGTCATCGGCACGCACAAGCTGCTGTCCGACGACGTGAAAATCAAAAACCTCGGCCTGGTGATCATCGACGAAGAACACCGATTTGGCGTGCGTCAGAAAGAACAGCTCAAGGCGCTGCGCAGCGAGGTGGACATTCTGACCCTGACCGCCACGCCTATCCCGCGCACCTTGAACATGGCGGTGTCGGGCATGCGCGATCTGTCGATCATCGCCACGCCGCCGGCGCGACGCCTGTCGGTGCGCACCTTCGTCATGGAGCAGAACAAGAGCACGGTCAAAGAAGCCCTGCTGCGTGAACTGCTGCGTGGCGGTCAGGTGTACTACCTGCACAACGATGTGAAGACCATCGAGAAATGCGCCGCCGACCTGGCCGAACTGGTGCCGGAAGCGCGCATCGGTATCGGCCACGGGCAGATGCGCGAGCGCGAGCTCGAACAGGTGATGAGCGACTTCTACCACAAGCGCTTCAACGTGCTGATCGCCTCGACCATCATCGAGACCGGTATCGACGTGCCGAGCGCCAACACCATCATCATCGAGCGCGCCGACAAGTTCGGCCTGGCGCAGTTGCACCAGTTGCGTGGCCGTGTCGGCCGCAGTCACCACCAGGCTTACGCCTACCTGTTGACGCCGCCGCGCCAGCAGATCACCTCGGATGCGGAAAAGCGTCTGGAGGCGATCGCCAACACCCAGGACCTCGGCGCCGGTTTCGTGCTGGCCACCAACGACCTGGAAATCCGTGGCGCCGGCGAATTGCTCGGCGACGGTCAGAGCGGGCAGATTCAGGCCGTGGGCTTCACGCTGTACATGGAAATGCTCGAGCGCGCGGTGAAGTCGATCCGCAAAGGCGAGCAACCGAACCTCGACCAACCCCTTGGCGGTGGCCCGGAAGTCAATCTGCGGGTGCCGGCACTGATTCCGGAAGATTATCTGCCGGATGTGCATGCACGGCTGATTCTGTATAAACGCATCGCCTCGGCTACCGATGAGGAAGGCCTCAAGGATCTGCAGGTCGAGATGATCGACCGCTTCGGCCTGTTGCCGGAGCCGACCAAGAATCTGGTGCGGATTACCGCGTTGAAACTGCAGGCGGAAAAACTCGGCATCAAGAAAGTCGATGGCGGGCCGCAGGGTGGGCGTATCGAGTTCGAAGCGCAGACACCGGTCGACCCGATGACGCTGATCAAGCTGATCCAGACGCAGCCCAAACGCTACAAATTCGAAGGCGCGACGATGTTTAAATTCCAGGTGCCGATGGAGCGCTCGGAAGAACGTTTCAATACTGTGGAGGCGCTGTTTGAGCGTCTCATCCCGAAATCCGCTTGAAGGACGCCCAATGCGCCTGTTCCGCTCTCTGATTTTGCTGCTTCCGTTGGTAGCACCGATGGCGTTTGCCGATGACACCTATCAAGTCGAAATGATTCTGGTGCGCCAGAATGCCGTACCAGCCATCGTCAGCCGCGCTGCGCCGGAAGACTGGGCCGCTGGCGCCCAGCGTTTGGGCGACGACAGCCAGCGCACCCCAGCGCTGAATGAAGTCATAAGCAAACTCACCGCCAGCGGCGAGTACACCGTACTGATGCACAAAGCCTGGCAGCAGACCCTCGGCGAGGCGCCGGCGAAAGTCGCGGTCAGTGCAGGCCAGGAGCAGTTCGGCCAGTTCCCGATCGAGGGCACACTGGAAATGAAACTCGGCCGCTTCACCGACGTGACTGCCGATTTCTGGGTCAATCAGATCGACGCCAATGGCCTGGTCACCGCCAGTGAACGCCTGCGTCAGGACAGCCACACCAAGAACGGCCAGCTCAACTACCTCGACAACGGCCATCTGGCCCTGCTGATCAAGATCACTTCCCTGACCGCGCCTGCACCCCGGGAAGCGCCTGAAGTCATGCCGGACTGATCGAAGTCCTTATGCCCCCGCCCCTGAGCAAACCGCTGGCCCCGTCGTGGGTCAGCCGATTCAAAGAGCAGAGTCTGGAGCGCGGCCGCCGCTACGCTCTGGAGAATCGTGTGCGTATCGCTCAGGTCGGCGATGCGACCATCACCGCCAGTTGCGAAGGCTCTGGCGGCAGTGTTTACCGTCAGACCATTCATCTGCGCGAGTCAGCCAAAGCCACCCTGCTGCTGGTCGACGCCACCTGCACCTGCCCGGTGCGCAGCAACTGCAAACACTGCGCAGCGGTGCTGCTGAAAATCCAGGAAACCCTCGACTACCCCGCTGCCGCGAAAGATGCCGAGTTGCTGGAAAAATTGCAGGCCGTGCTGGAAAACCGCAGCCCCAAAGCGCCACCGCAAGTGCTGGTGGACAACGTGCAACCGCTGCCGCGCCTGTGGCTGGCAAGTGTCGAGTTCAGCGCCTTTGAACCGCGCAACGGCAAGATGCAGCGCTACATCCAGCATCGTGCGGCGCTGTCGTTCAGCTACTTGGACGAATACGTCAGCGGCCAGAAGCACAGCGATATCCTGATTCGTCAGGAAACCCAGACCTTGCGGATAAAACGCCACCCGGAAGTCGAACAGTCCTACCGTGAACAGTTACGCATCCTCGGTTTTCGCATCGCCACTCGCCAGAGCAAAGCCCTGCCCGAAAGCGCCGGCGAACTTTACGAGATGGTCAATGACAGCGCCTGGCTGACCTTCACCCTCAATGACCTGCCGAAATTGCGCAGCCAGGGTTGGGAATTACAGATCGACGAGGAATTCGGCTTCGATCTGACCGCTGTCGACGACTGGTATGCCACCGTTGAACAGGCGCCGGAGCGCGACTGGTTCGATCTGGAACTGGGCATTATCGTCAACGGCGAACGCCTGAGCCTGCTGCCGATTCTGCTCAATCTGATGCGCTCGCACACCGAAATCCTCAACCCGGAACGCTTGGCACGGCGCCGCGATGACGAGCTGATTCTGGTGAACATTCCGCAACGCACCAGCGAGCATGGACCGTTGCAGGTGGCGTTGCCGCTCGGCCGCTTGAAGCCGGTGCTGATGACCTTGGGCGAGTTCTATCTGCAGGAGCCGGGTGAAACCAGCCTGCGCCTGAGCAAGGCTGACGCCACTCGGCTCAATTCGCTGGAAGGCCTGCCGCTGCTGTGGGAGGGCGGCGAGCAAATCCGCACGTTCGCCCAACGCCTGCGCGACATTCGCGATTTCAGCGCCGAAGCGCCGCAAGGCTTGAACGCGACGCTGCGCCCGTACCAGCTCGAAGGCTTGAGCTGGATGCAATCGCTGCGGCAACTGGAAGTTGGCGGGATTCTCGCCGACGACATGGGCCTGGGCAAAACCCTACAGACCCTGGCGCATATTCTCAGTGAGAAGAACGCCGGGCGCCTCGATCGTCCGTGCATGGTAGTGATGCCGACCAGCCTGATCCCCAACTGGCTGGATGAGGCGGCGCACTTTACCCCGCAACTGAAAGTGCTCGCACTGTACGGCGCCACGCGCAAAAAACATTTCGACAATCTGGCTGACTTCGATCTGATCCTTACCACCTACGCCCTGCTGCCCAAGGACGTCGAGCGTCTGGCCAGGCAGCCGC
This sequence comes from Pseudomonas sp., assembly GCF_035554175.1. Lineage (GTDB taxonomy): Bacteria > Pseudomonadota > Gammaproteobacteria > Pseudomonadales > Pseudomonadaceae > Aquipseudomonas. The sequence continues at coordinate 74,567 of NZ_DATMIV010000015.1, forward strand.
TGCACGTGTTGGTGCTGGACGAGGCGCAGTACATCAAGAACCCCAACAGCAAAGCCGCCCAGGCCGCACGTGAACTGAATGCGCGCCAGCGCCTGTGCCTCAGCGGCACGCCGCTGGAAAACCACTTGGGCGAGCTGTGGTCGCTGTTTCACTTCCTGTTGCCGGGCTGGCTCGGCGACATGAAAAGTTTCAATGCCGATTACCGTGTGCCGATCGAAAAGCGCGGCAGCGAAGTCAGATTGCAGCACCTCAACGGTCGGATAAAACCCTTTCTGCTGCGCCGTACCAAAGAACAGGTCGCAACAGAACTGCCACCGAAAACCGAAATCATCCATTGGGTCGAGCTCAACGAAGCCCAGCGTGATGTGTACGAGACCATGCGCCTGGCGATGGACAAGAAAGTCCGCGACGAGATCACCCGTAAAGGCGTGGCGCGCAGCCAGATCATCATCCTTGAGGCGCTGCTCAAGTTGCGTCAGGTCTGCTGCGATCTGCGTCTGGTCAGCGGCGCCACCCTGCCCGCTCGCGGCAGCACATCGGGCAAGCTCGATAGCCTGATGGAAATGCTTGAGGAACTGTTCGAGGAAGGCCGGCGGATTCTGCTGTTCTCGCAGTTCACTTCGATGCTGTCCTTGATCGAGGGCGAACTGAAAAAACGCAAGATCGCCTATGCCTTGCTCACCGGCCAGACTCGCGACCGCCGCACCCCGGTGAAGGAATTCCAGAGCGGCACGCGTCAGATTTTTCTGATCAGCCTGAAGGCCGGCGGTGTCGGCTTGAACCTGACCGAAGCCGATACGGTGATTCACTACGACCCGTGGTGGAACCCGGCAACCGAGAATCAGGCGACCGACCGGGCGTATCGCATAGGCCAGGAAAAACCGGTGTTCGTTTACAAGATGATTGCCCGGGGCACGGTGGAAGAGAAAATTCAGCACCTGCAAAAGGAAAAATCCGACCTCGCGGCGGGCGTTCTGGATGGGCGCAAGGCCGGGGACTGGAAACTGCAGAGTGATGATATTGACGCGCTGTTTGCGCCATTGCCGGACAAGATCGATAAGCGTTGAGATCAGCGTCGCTGGCTGGATTGCTTTCGCGAGCAGGCTCGCTCCCACAGGAAAACGCATTCCAATGTGGGAGCGAGCCTGCTCGCGAATGGCCTCACCTCGGGCAGCCGATCACCCCCTTGATGCAGGCAACGGTGCAAACAACGCCTCGATATCACTCTGTTCCAGTTTGAATCCACCCGTCGTACCGCCCTCCAGCACCGCCCCGGCCAACGCAGCTTTCTCCTGCTGCAACGCCTGGATTTTTTCCTCCACGGTGCCTTTGGCAATCAACTTGTAAACAAACACCGGATTGTTCTGCCCAATACGGTAAGCCCGATCAGTCGCCTGATTCTCCACCGCCGGGTTCCACCATGGGTCGAAGTGGATCACGGTGTCCGCCGCCGTCAGATTCAAACCCGTACCGCCAGCCTTGAGGCTGATCAGGAACAACGGCACTTTACCGCCCTGGAAATTCTTGACCGGGGTGCGGCGATCCGTGGTGTCGCCGGTCAGCAACGAGTAGGCAAGCCCGCGTTGCTGCAACTCCTCCTCGATCAGCGCCAGCATCGATGTGAACTGGGAGAACAGCAGAATTCTGCGACCTTCACCGAGCAACTCTTCGAGCATCTCCATCAGGCTGAGCAGCTTGCCACTGCCGGAGCGCAGCGCCTTCGCCGTGAGCGGCATGTTGATCAGGCGCAGATCGCAGCAGACCTGCCGCAGCTTGAGCAGCGCGTCGAGAATGATGATCTGACTGCGCGCCACGCCGCTGCGGGCGATTTCGTCGCGAACCTTTTTGTCCATCGCCACCCGCACCGTCTCATAGACGTCGCGCTGGCCATCGCTGAGTTCGACCCAGTGGATGATTTCGGTTTTCGGCGGCAGCTCAGTGGCGACCTGATCCTTCTTGCGCCGCAGCAAAAACGGCTTGATACGCGCCGTCAGGTGCTGCATGCGTTGCACATTGCCGTGCTTCTCGATCGGCGTGCGGTAATCACGATTGAAGGATTTGCTGTCACCCAGCCAACCCGGCATCAGGAAGTGGAACTGCGACCACAGCTCGCCGAGGTGGTTTTCCAGTGGCGTGCCGCTCAGGCACAAGCGCTGGCGCGCCTGCAAATCACGCGCAGCCTGTGCGGCTTTGCTGAGCGGGTTCTTGATGTTTTGCGCCTCGTCGAGAATCAATACGCTCCACGGCTGCGGCTGCAAAATCTCCAGGTCCCTGGGCAGCAATGCGTAAGTGGTCAGCACCAAGTCGTATTCGCCGAGATTGGCGAAGTCTTTTTGCCGCCCGGTCCCGTGCAGCGCCAGGACTTTCAACTGAGGCGTGAAGCGCTCGGCCTCGTCGAGCCAGTTCGGGATCAGGCTGGTCGGCATCACCGCCAGTGCCGGGCAATCCAGACGCCCGGCGTGTTTTTCCGTGAGCAAGTGCGCCAGGGTTTGCAGGGTTTTGCCCAGCCCCATGTCATCGCCCAGAATGCCGCCGACCTCAAGCTCGCGCAGGGTCTGCATCCAGTTCAGGCCTTCGAGCTGATACGGACGCAGCTGCGCGTTAAGGCCGACCGGCGCAGCCACGTGGGTTTGACTGGAATTCTGCAGACGCTTGGCGAAGGTGCGCAGTCGCTCGCCACCCTGCCAATCGAGCGGCACACCGTCGAGCATACTCAGGCGCGCGGCGTCTGGAGCCGTCAAACGCAGCGCATCGCCCTGATGTCCGCCAAGGTACAGCTCGCCCAGCGTCGCCATCAGCGGCTTGACCCGACTCAACGGCAACGCGACTTTCGCGCCCGCATTGTCGCCAAAACCGCCAGGCTTCAATTCGATCAGGAGTTTTTCGTCATCGCTGCGTTGCGCCAGATTGACCGGGTCGAGCAAGCGCGGCTGGGTGCGTAACAGGTGCAGAAGAATCGGCAACAAGCTGTAGCGCTCGCCGTTGACGACGATGCCCAACTGCAAATCAAACCACTGATGCCCGGCCTCTTCTTCAACCTCGGCGTACCACTGCTCAACCTGCTGCACATTGAAATGAAAACCGGGACTGATCTCGATTTCCCAGTCAGCGGCGCGCAGCGTAGCAAGCCCTTCGTGCATGAAACCGAGCCAGGCGGAATCATCCGGCAAGGTAAACATCTCGCCGGGCCGATCCATGGCACTTTTGCGCGTGGCTTTTTTGAAGCCGTGCTTTTGCAGGCTCTGGCGCAGCTTCTTTTCCAGCGCCGGCTGACGCTGAATGCGCTGGGTTTCGCTGCCGTTGAGGATCATCACTTCCGGGTTGCGATCCACCGCCGGATGACCGTTGTAGGTAAACGCAAGCGCGGCGCGGTGTTCCAAAACGTATTCCCAGCGCGAGCGTTCTCGACCGCTGACGAGGGTCAACTGCGGCTGCGGCAGCACGTCCTCGATGATGCGTTCGGTGAGTTTGTGCGGCGGCGGGATTCTGGTCGTCGCGCTCATGCGATGGCTGAACTGCATGGCCTGACGCGCAGGAATGTCTGGCGCCAGGGTCAAATGGCAGGCGAGTTTTTCTTCCAGCTCACTGAACAGAGGGCCAACCTGTCGCTGCTCGCGATCAAGGTAATAAAGCGGCTCCAGCGCCAGCACGGTTTCCTGCGCAGCTTCGGCACTGCTCCACTGCGCGCGGAATCCGCCGTCAGTCTGTTGGGCCCAGGCGAACTGACCCACGCGTTTCGCGCCCGGCGCCAGTGGCTGCAAGTCTTCGAAGTCGAGGAACAGGCGCGAGGTGCGCAGGAGCATTTCCAGCAGTTCCGCACCACTGCTGCCTTCCAGCGGATAGCCGCTGTAATAGGCGTGATGGGAATGCATGGCGACCAACAGCCTGGCGATGCGCAGATCCAGTTCGGACAGATAACCGGGCTGGCGCATGAGCATGTCCGAGAGCGAATACATCGGTTTTACTTCGCGCAACTCGCCGCTCTTGAGCTGATAGACCTTGAACATATCGAGCAGCCACTTGCCGTTCGCAGACGTGGGTTTGAGCTTGTAAAACAGTCGCGTGCCCGCGGGCTGCGCGCTTTCTTCGGCGGGCTTGGCCGGGACGGGAATTGTTGAAAGCCAGTGCTCCAGCGCTCGCCCCAGAGGGACCTGGGCTTCACTTTCAGCGGTGTCGGTGAAACCGCCCTGCAGGTGATAGAGCACCGCCGCGCAATGCTTGCAGTCGATCACTACCGGACAGGTGCACAAGCAACGCAAGTTGACGGATCCCAGCCGGTCTTCGGACAGGTAGATGCTTTGCTCATACGCCTGACTTTCCGAACCGACGCAGAACGCCTCGATCTTCCTTTCATCGATCTCGATGATCTCGACCCGGTCATCGGCAGCATAAGCGCGGGCCTTGGCCAACGCCTTGCTACTGAATGCGTGGGTCCATGTCAGCCCCTTAAGCCGCTCGATGAAGATGCTCATTGGCAATCGTTAGCCGGCCAGCACCCGTGCCAACGTTGATTTCACCTTGCCCATGCCGTCGTGCAATGCCTGCTCGATTTCGGCCATGGTGATGACTTCGGTGGTCTTGCCCGCGGCCGGATTCACCACCAGTGCCAGACAGGCGTAATCCAGATCCAGTTCGCGGGCCAGCGCGGCTTCCGGCATGCCGGTCATGCCGACGATGTCGCAGCCATCACGTTCCAGGCGCACAATCTCGGCGACCGTTTCCAGACGCGGGCCCTGGGTGCAGGCGTAGACGCCTCGATCACTGTATTCGCAGCCTTCGGCGGCAACCGCGGCAATCAGTTGCTGACGCAACGGCTCGCTGTAGGGAAAGCTGAAATCGATGTGGGTGACATGCTCCAGATCATCAGCGAAATAGGTGTGCTCGCGCCCACTGGTGTAGTCGACGATCTGATGCGGCACGCAGAAATGCCCGGTGCCCATGGCCGGGTGAATTCCGCCCACCGCATTCACCGCGATGATCGCTTCGGCACCGGCCTGCTTCAACGCCCACAGGTTGGCGCGGTAGTTGACCTTGTGCGGCGGGAAACGGTGCGGGTGGCCGTGACGGGCGAGGAACAGCACTTCCTTGCCAGCGTATTCGCCAATCTGCACCTCGGCCGAAGGAGCGCCGTAAGGAGTGTCGACTGCCAGCGATTGGCGAATGCTCAAGCCTTGGAGCTGAGTCAGGCCGGTGCCACCAATGATTGCGTAAACCGTCATAACGAAAAGTCCTTAATCGATCAGTTGAGCATCTTTGAGCGCGCCAAGGGCGGTGAGCCAACGCGGATTCTGACGATAATCGGTGCGGGCGAAGGCCTGACCGCGCATCTTCGCGATGCGCGCAGAAGGCGTGACCTTCATCCGCTGAGCGGCGCTGAGGGCCAGCTCGGCCGCTGCACGGTCGTTGCACACCAGGCCCATGTCGCAACCGGCGCTCAGCGCGGCTTCGATGCGGCTGGCGGCGTCGCCGACCACGTGAGCGCCGGCCATCGACAGATCGTCACTGAAGATCACGCCGTCGAACTGCAACTCGCCGCGCAGAATGTCCTGCAGCCAGCGCCGGGAGAAACCGGCAGGCTGTGAGTCGACTTGCGGATAGATGACATGGGCCGGCATGATCGCGGCCAGTTGTTTGCTTAACCGGGCGAAGGGCACGAGGTCGTTGGCGCGAATCTCGTCGAGGCTGCGCTCGTCATTCGGGATCGCGACGTGCGAGTCGGCTTCGGCCCAGCCGTGTCCGGGAAAGTGCTTGCCGGTAGCGGCCATGCCAGCGCTGTTCATGCCACGGATGAATGCGCCGGCCAGCAATGCAGCCCGCTCTGGATTACCCTCGAAAGAACGGGTGCCAACCACAGCACTTCGCTGGTAGTCCAGATCCAGCACCGGGGCGAAACTCAGGTCGAGCCCGACGGCGAGCACTTCGGTGGCCATGACCCAGCCGCACTGTTCGGCGAGGTATTCGGCGTTCGGGTTGTCGGCGATGGCGCGCATGGCCGGCAGACGCACGAAACCCTGACGCAAGCGCTGCACGCGCCCGCCCTCCTGGTCCACCGCCAGCAAGAGATCCGGGCGAACGGCGCGGATAGCGGCGCTGAGCTCGCGCACTTGGCGAGGATGCTCGATATTGCGGGCAAAAATGATCAGGCCGCCCACTTCGGGCTGACGCAACAATTGGCGATCTTCGGCCGTCAGCCAGGTACCGGCGACGTCCACCATCAACGAGCCTTGCAGGCCAGCAGTCATAGAGATTCCTTGAAAACGAATAACCCGATCTGCGTGCGTTCGCTACCATGGGCAGTGCCCGGACGGTCAGCGGAATTCATGCAGATCGGGTTCAATACGAGAGTCGGCATGGCCGGCTAGCTTAGCGGATCCCCGCTGCCGCGCCCACCCGTGCGCGGTCAAACCTTGGCGGCGACCGGCGTGGATTTGCTGCGCGGTCGCAATTGCGCGCTGGCCATGGCGGTATCGGTAACGCCGGTTTCGGCACGCATGCCGGCGGCGAGGAATGGCACCATCAGGCGCATGACTTGTTCGATCGAGGTATTGACACCGAAATCGGTCTCGGCAATCGCTCGCAAGGCCTTGATTCCCGACATGCTGAACGCTGCCGCGCCGAGCATGAAGTGCACCCGCCAGAACAGTTCGATCGGCGGGATGCGTGGCGCCGCTTCATTGACCAGCAACATGTAACGGCGAAAGACCTTGCCATACATGTCTTCCAGATAACGCCGCAAGTGCCCCTGGCTCTGGCTGAACGCGAGGCCCAGCAAGCGCATGAAGATCGACAGATCGTTACCACTGCGCGGCTGTACGACGAGCGCTTGCTCGACAAGGATTTCCAGCAGTTCTTCAAGGGTTGGCTTGTTTTCAGGCTTGGCCTGACGACGCTCCAGCTCTTTGTCGAGGCTAACGCAGAACGGCCCGAGAAAACGCGAGAACACGGCCTGAATCAGTGCCTTCTTCGAACCGAAGTGATAATTCACCGCAGCCAGATTGACGCCCGCCTTGCTGGTGATCAAACGCAATGAAGTTTCTGCGAATCCTTTCTCCGCGAACAACTGCTCGGCAGCATCAAGAATGCGTTCAACGGTTTCCGACTGGGCCATGGCTACTCCGCCTGACAAACACTTGTTTGAAACATACGTTTCAGCCCATGCGTTGTCAAGCCTGCCGGTTCGTTTTGGGAATGGTCGGTCAGCTATTTAACCACACAAGACGGCTGCATTAATAAGCGGGCCGGCCGACCGCTCGGCGGGCGGCAAAAAAACGACCATTGCCAAGACCGCTTCACTGTATATAATCCCAGTCACTGTATAAAAAGACAGAGCGATCAATATGCTAAAGCTGACGCCACGCCAGGCCGAGATTCTGGCCTTTATCAAACGGTGCCTCGAAGACAACGGCTATCCGCCCACCCGTGCGGAAATCGCTCAGGAACTGGGTTTCAAATCGCCAAATGCGGCGGAAGAGCATCTCAAGGCACTCGCCCGCAAAGGCGCAATCGAGATGACTCCCGGCGCGTCTCGCGGCATTCGTATTCCGGGCTTCGAAGCCAAGGCCGACGATTCCACCCTGCCGATCATCGGCCGAGTGGCTGCCGGCGCTCCAATCCTCGCCCAGCAACACATTGAAGAATCCTGCAACATCAACCCGACCTTTTTCCATCCTCGCGCCGACTACCTGTTGCGCGTCCACGGCATGAGCATGAAGGACATCGGCATCTTCGATGGCGACCTGCTGGCGGTGCATACCACTCGCGAAGCGCGTAATGGCCAGGTCGTGGTCGCCCGTATCGGCGATGAGGTGACGGTCAAACGCTTCAAGCGCGAAGGCAGCAAAGTCTGGCTGATCGCCGAAAACCCTGAGTTCGCCCCAATCGAAGTCGACCTGAAAGATCAGGAACTGGTCATCGAAGGCTTGAGTGTCGGCGTCATTCGCCGCTAAAGGAGGCTCCATGCAGTTCCCACACACACCTCAGCAAACACAACTGCCTTTATTCGAAGCGTTTCTGGCGCAACCCATGACGCCGATCCTGAAAGACGTGGTCGAGTGTGATTGGAATGCCAAACCTGACGCCTTCAGTGAGCTGTCACTGCGTGGTGCGGCCGGGAACTGCCTGAACCTGCTGGCTCCGATCCTGCGCGAACTCAGCGAAGATCAGGATGCTCGCTGGCTGACGCTGATCGCACCGCCAGCCAGCCTTACCCAAACCTGGCTGCGCGAGGCAGGCCTGAACCGCGAACGCATTCTGCTATTGCAACCGCGCGGCGCCCAAAGTGCTCAGCAACTGGCGTGCGAAGCGCTGCGACTGGGTCGCAGCCACACCGTGGTGACCTGGCTCAACCCGCTGAATGCCAATTCTCGGCAACAACTGATCAGCGCCGCACGCACGGGCGAAGCTCAAAGCTTGAACATTCGTTTGGGTTGATTACCTGATAACGTGCGCTGTGTGAAGCGCAGGGCTTCTCCAGGGACAGAGAAGCCGATCTGAAGCGCAATGGATCGACAAAGCCAGGATCAATGAAGAACCCGCGGCCCCTCTTCCTTATCAAACTCGCCTTCGACCATGCGACCAGCCATCTGTACGCCGACGCTCAACATCGCTTTGGCGATTTCTACGTGCTGACCTTGCAGGAACGCCTTGGCATCCTCGGAGAAATCCAGCGTCACCAGGGAGCCTTCGTCCTCAGCCCTGCGCAGTTCGATTCGGCCGTCTGGTAACTCGACAATTTCTAGAAAGGACGTTGGCATATAAGTCTGTTCTCCACGAAAGGCAGCGATTATATAGACATCATTCGAGCTTCGCTCGGTATCTTGACCAGCAGCATGTTTCAGATTGCCACCGCGCCGATGACCATCAGCACTCGTTCAAGCCTTCACGGAATCGCATGGCCAGCCCCTTGAGGTTTTGCCGCCAGCTCTCCTGCTCTTCTCGGCTCAGCTCTTGTGGCGCCTCTTCTTCATCAAGATTGACCGCTTGAATCAATGGCTGTGTCACATCGCCTTTCGGCTTGTGCGGCACCCTTGGCGGCTGAAACATGGCCGCATGTGCCGCCAGCAGTTTCGCCAGCCAGGTTTCCGGATTACCGGCCAGCTCGGCCATTTCCGCCAGCTCGGGAATCGCGATCGATGCCAGCACCTCTCGCTTCAGTAACTCCTCAGCCCTTGACGCATTGGCCTGCGGCAGACGGTAAAAGCCAGCGATCTCATGGCACAAGCCCAGCAGCGCACCATAGAGGTGAAACAACGTCGACTCGCGCCCCGCCTGGATTAGCGCCAGAGAATTCATCGCCCGCCCCTCTTCAGCGCGAGCCAGAGCTTCAAGTGACAGGCCGGCGAAATAGATCTTCTGGTTGGTGCGGGTATAGAGTTCGTGGGCCATGACGGCAGCCTCCACAACGAAATAATTGCTTCACACAGGCCGAACAGTGTCGTGGATCAGCCGATGCCACCGCAAGCACAAAACAAAAAGGCCGCATGAAATCCCGAAGGATTCATGCGGCCTTTTCGCTGTCGGACTAACGCTTATTCAGCCTTGGCTTTTGCGCTGCGCTTGTCTTCAACCGTCCACTTGCCGCCGTCGTAGAAAGCCTTCCAGCCCGTCGGCTTGCCATCAACCTCGGTCTGCACGTATTGCTCCTTGGTCTTGCGGCTGTAGCGGATGACCGCTGGCAGACCGTCAGGATCTTTTTGCGGAGCCTCGCACAGGAAGTGATACTTCGGATCGATCTCATCCTTGTGCGGCAGAATCTCGATCACCAGCGGAGCACGGGTCTCGCGGTTTTTCGGGAACTGACTGGCCGCCAGGAACAGACCGGAGGCACCGTCACGCAGGATGTAGGTGTCGTTGACCTTTTCGCATTTCAGCTCAGGCATCTTCACCGGATCCATTTTCGGCGGCGCGGCGTCACCGCTCTTGAGCAATTTGCGGGTGTTCTTGCAAGCAGGGTTGGTGCATCCGAAGAACTTGCCGAAACGGCCGGTCTTGAGCTGCATCTCGCTGCCGCACTTGTCGCATTCCAGGCTCGGACCTTCATAGCCCTTGATGCGATAGCTGCCTTCTTCGACTTCGTAACCGGCGCAATCCGGGTTGTTGCCGCAGATATGCAACTTGCGTTTTTCGTCCAGCAGGTAGGCATCCATCGCCGTGCTGCAGATCGGGCAACGATGCTTGCCACGCAATACCAGCGATTCCGACTCGCCCTCGTCATCCGCAGCGATTTCGTCGCCTGGCACAAGGTTGACGGTCGCTTTGCAGCGCTCCTTCGGCGGCAGACTGTAGCCCGAGCACCCAAGGAACACGCCGGTCGATGCGGTACGGATCTGCATCGGCCGGCCGCACGTAGTGCAGGGAATATCAGTCATGACCGGTTGGTTGGCGCGCATGCCGTTGTCCGGGTTTTCCGCAACTTCGAGCTTCTTCTTGAAGTCGCCGTAGAACTCGTCCAGCACGTTCTTCCAGTCGCGCTCGCCCTGTGCCACGTCGTCGAGGTTCTCCTCCATGCCGGCGGTGAAGCCGTAGTCCATGAGATTGGAGAAGCTCTCCGACAAACGCTCGGTGACGATATCGCCCATCTTTTCCGAATAGAAACGCCGGTTGTGCAGAGTCACATAACCGCGATCCTGAATGGTCGAAATGATCGCTGCGTAGGTTGAAGGACGACCGATGCCGCGCTTTTCCATTTCCTTCACCAGACTGGCTTCGGAGTAACGCGCCGGTGGCTTGGTGAAATGCTGCGACGGATCGAGCTTGATCAGCTTCATCACATCGCCTTGCGCCATGTCAGGCAGCACGTCATCGTCGCCCGGCTTGGCGATCTGCGGCATCACGCGGGTGTAACCGTCGAACTTGAGGATACGGCCTTTGGCACGCAGCTCGAAGTCTCCAGCACCAACAGTAACGGTGGTCGACAGATACTGGGCCGGCAGCATCTGGCAGGCGAGGAACTGGCGCCAGATCAGCTCATACAGACGCTCAGCGTCACGCTCCATGCCCGCCAGCTTGCTCGGCGTGGTGTTGGCATCGGACGGACGAATCGCTTCGTGCGCCTCTTGTGCGCCTTCCTTGCTGCTGTAAACGTTGGGCGATTCCGGCAGGTACTTCTTACCGAATTCGTCTTCGATGTAGGTGCGCGCCATCGCCACGGCGTCGGCCGAGAGGTTGGTCGAGTCGGTACGCATGTAAGTGATGTAGCCGGCTTCGTACAGACGCTGGGCCATCATCATGGTTTTCTTCACGCCGAACCCCAGACGGTTGCTCGCCGCTTGCTGCAAAGTCGACGTGATGAACGGGGCCGATGGCTTGCTGCTGGTAGGCTTGTCTTCGCGCTTGGCGATGCTGTAGCTGGAGGACTTGAGCTTCTCCAGCGCAGCCATGGCCTGGGCTTCGTTCAGCGGTTTAAAGGCTTCGCCCTTTTCACGAGCCACTTCGAAACGCACGGTCGAGCCTTTGGTCGTGCCGAGATCAGCATGCACTTCCCAGTATTCTTCGGGGTTGAACGCACGGATTTCGCGCTCACGCTCGACCACCAGCTTCACGGCAACCGATTGCACGCGACCGGCGGACAGACCACGAGCGATCTTGGCCCACAGCAGCGGCGAAACCATGTAGCCAACGACGCGATCGAGGAAGCGTCGTGCCTGTTGGGCATTGACACGATCGATGTCCAGCTCGCCCGGCTCGGAGAAGGCTTCCTGAATCGCCTTCTTTGTGATTTCGTTGAACACCACACGCTTGTAGCGGCTGTCGTCACCACCGATGGCTTCGCGCAGGTGCCAGGCAATGGCTTCCCCCTCGCGATCCAAGTCGGTTGCGAGATAGATGGTGTCAGCATCCTTGGCGAGCCGGCGCAGTTCTTCGATGACCTTCTCTTTGCCCGGGAGAATCTCGTACTTGGCTTTCCAGCCATGCTCGGGATCGACACCCATGCGCGAGACCAGTTGCTTGCGCGCTTTGTCTTTCGGCGAGAGCACCGGACCTTCGCCCGCAGCCGCCTTGCCGCGCTTCGCGGCTGGCTCTTTGCTGGCGCTAGCCGAACCGCTGGTGGGCAGGTCTCGGATATGGCCGATACTCGACTTCACCACGTATTGGTTACCCAGATACTTGTTGATGGTCTTGGCCTTAGCCGGGGATTCCACAATGACCAGCGATTTGCCCATGGATCAGAAAATTCCTGAATTCTAGAAGTGAAAGGCGATTGGCGCCTGACGCGGCACCGCTATATATAGTTGATACAAGGTGAGGTCAAGCGCAGGGTTCTCTGCGCAGTCGCCTCAAACCTTGGGAAAAAGGCTCGGTTCGGCTTGCACCAAAGCAAAGCGCGGCACCTGCTCGCCGTCAACCTCGACCGACTCGGTGAACATGCTCAGCGGGCGTACCCAAAAGCCGCGATCGCCATACAGGGCTTGATAAAACACCACTTCTTCTTCGGTTTCGGAATGCCGCGCAACACTGAATACACGGTATTGCGGACCTTTGTAATGTTGGTAGAGCCCAGGTTGTATCGGCATGCTTCGGCCCTCACTGAAATTTTTTCAAAATAAAATAAAAAACCCAAAAACAAAAACCGGGGCACTGGGCCCCGGCTTCCATCGACGAGACGCTTAGACGCGTTCGAAGACGGTGGAGATGCCTTGGCCGAGACCAATGCACATAGTGGCCACCCCGAAGGTACCGCTATTCTGCTTCATCACGTTCAGCAGGGTGCCGGAAATACGTGCACCGGAGCAACCGAACGGGTGACCCAAGGCGATCGCGCCGCCGTGCAGGTTAACCTTCTCGTTCATCTTGTCGAGCACTTTCAGATCTTTCAGCACTGGCAGAGCCTGTGCGGCGAAAGCTTCGTTGAGCTCGAAGAAGTCGATATCGTTGATGCCAAGACCCGCACGTTTCAGGGCTTTTTGGGTTGCCGGCACTGGACCGTAGCCCATGATTGCCGGATCCACACCGGCCACCGCCATCGAGCGGATCACCGCCATCGGCTGGATACCCAGATCCTGTGCACGCTGCGCCGACATCACGATCATGCACGAAGCACCATCGGTGATCTGCGACGAAGTACCTGCCGTCACGGTGCCGCCCTTTGGATTGAATGCCGGCTTGAGCGCCGCCAGACTTTCCAGGGTGGTTTCCGGACGAATGGTTTCGTCGTAGTCGTACAGTTTCAGGAAACCGTTCTCGTCATAACCCTGCATCGGGATGATTTCGTCTTTGAACTTGCCTTCCACGGTGGCTTTGTGGGCCAACTGGTGGGAACGCACGCCAAAGGCATCCTGCTGCTCACGGGTGATGCCGTGCATCTTGCCGAGCATTTCAGCGGTCAGACCCATCATGCCCGAAGCTTTCGCTGCGTACAGCGACATGTGCGGGTTCGGATCGACACCGTGCATCATGCTGACGTGCCCCATGTGCTCGACGCCGCCGACCACGAACACGTCACCGTTGCCGGTCATGATCGCCTGCGCAGCAGTGTGCAGCGCGCTCATCGACGAGCCGCACAGACGGCTGACGGTCTGGCCGGCCGAGGTGTGCGGGATCTGGGTCATCAGCGACGCCATGCGCGCGATGTTCCAGCCCTGCTCCAGGGTCTGGTTGACGCAGCCCCAGATCACGTCCTCGACTTCTGCCGGGTCGACCTTGCTGTTGCGCTCCAGCAGTTTGCTGATCAGGTGCGCCGACATGTCTTCGGCGCGGGTGTTGCGGTGCATGCCGCCCTTGGAGCGGCCCATCGGAGTACGACCGAAGTCGACAATCACGACGTCTCTAGGATTCAAGCTCATAAGTTCACTCTCACTCTAGTTGGGGGCGCTTAACCGAAGAAGCTCTGGCCGTTCTTGGCCATTTCACGCAGCTTCGCGGTCGGGTGGTACAGCGCGCCCAAATCAGCGTACTGGTCAGCCAGGGCGACGAACTCGGCCACACCGATCGAATCGATGTAGCGCAGCGCACCACCGCGGAATGGAGGGAAACCGATACCGTAGACCAGACCCATGTCGGCTTCGGCGGCAGTTTCAACGATGCCGTCTTCCAGGCAACGCACGGTTTCCAGGCACAGCGGGATCATCATCCAATTGATGATGTCTTCATCAGTGACTTCGCGCTGCTCGTAAACGATCGGCTTGAGCACTTCCAGCACCGATGGATCGGCGACTTTCTTCTGCTTGCCTTTCTTGTCGGCCTCGTAGGCGTAGAAGCCCTTGCCGTTCTTCTGACCCAGGCGCTTGGCTTCGTAAAGCACGTCGATGGCCGAGCGACGGTCATCCTTCATGCGATCCGGGAAACCTTCAGCCATCACGTCACGACCGTGGTGACCGGTGTCGATGCCGACCACGTCCATCAGGTAGGCCGGGCCCATCGGCCAGCCGAACTTTTCCATGACCTTGTCGATACGGACAAAGTCGACACCGGCGCTGACCAGCTTGGCGAAACCGCCGAAGTAAGGGAACAGCACGCGGTTGACCAAAAAGCCCGGGCAGTCGTTGACGACAATCGGGTTCTTGCCCATTTTCTTCGCGTAGGCAACGGTGGTGGCGATGGCCAGTTCGCTGGACTTCTCGCCACGGATTACTTCCACCAGCGGCATCATGTGCACCGGGTTGAAGAAGTGCATGCCGACGAAGTTTTCCGGACGCTTGAGGGCCTTGGCCAGCAGGCTGATGGAAATGGTCGAGGTGTTGGACGCGAGGATGGTGTCCTCTTTGACTTTGTCTTCGACTTCAGCCAATACGGCCTGCTTGACCTTCGGATTTTCGACCACGGCTTCAACCACCAGGTCGACGTGACCGAAGTCGCCGTAGGACAGGGTCGGACGAATGCCGTTGAGCACTTCAGCCATTTTCGCGGCGGTCATGCGGCCTTTGTCAACGCGGCCGACCAGCAGTTTGGCGGCTTCGGCCAGACCCTGCTCGATACCGTGCTCGTTGATGTCCTTCATCAGGATCGGCGTACCTTTGGAGGCCGACTGATAGGCGATACCGCCCCCCATGATGCCGGCGCCCAGTACGGCAGCCTGCTTCACGTCTTTGGCGATTTCGTCGTAAGCCTTGGCCTTTTTCTTCAGCTCCTGATCGTTCAGGAACAGACCGATCAGGCTCTGCGCGGCAGAGGTCTTGGCCAGTTTGACGAAACCGGCAGCTTCGACTTCCAGCGCCTTGTCGCGACCGAAGTTCGCGGCTTTCTGGATGGTCTTGATCGCTTCCACCGGCGCCGGGTAGTTCGGACCGGCCTGACCGGCCACGAAACCTTTGGCGGTTTCGAAAGCCATCATCTGTTCAATGGCGTTCAACTTGAGTTTTTCAAGTTTTGGCTGACGCTTGGCCTTGTAGTCGAACTCGCCGGAGATGGCGCGCTTGATCAGCTCGAGCACAGCTTCCTGCAATTTCTCAGGAGCAACCACGGCATCAACGGCGCTGACTTTCAGAGCGTCTTCCGGACGGTTTTCCTTGCCGGCAGCAATCCACTCGATGGCATTGTCGACGCCGATCAGACGCGGCAGACGCACGGTACCGCCGAAGCCTGGGTAGATGCCCAGTTTGACTTCCGGCAGACCGATCTTGGCCTTGGTGGACATGACGCGATAGTCGGCCGCCAGGCACATTTCCAGACCGCCGCCGAGGGCGATGCCGTTGATGGCCGCGACGGTCGGGACGTTGAGGTCTTCGAAATCGCTGAAGATCTTGTTGGCTTCGAGATTGCCAGCAACCAGCTCGGCATCCGGCAGCTTGAAGTTGTCGACAAATTCGGTGATGTCGGCGCCGACGATGAATACGTCCTTGCCGCTGCTGACGATCACGCCCTTGATCGAAGCATCTGCCTTGATGGTGTCTACGGCCTGACGCAGTTCGTTCAGGGTTAGACGGTTGAACTTGTTGACGGACTCACCCTTGAGATCGAACTTCAGTTCGACAATGCCACTTTCAAGAGCCTTAACCGTGATGGCTTTACCTTCGTAAATCATCAACTGATCTCCACGATATGGAAGCTGAACAGTACACGTTGAACGCTGACTGCTGGTTCGGCATTGACGTCTCCGTCGATGCTACGCCAATCCGCCAGGCACACCCGTCAACGCGATAGTCGGGGTTCTGTAGGAGCATTCTGAAAATACAAACGCTCAATTCATACGCCCGTTTGATTTGGGTACGTCACCTTCACGGAATTTCCGACAATTGTCAATCGCCCTAAACAAGGGGCTTGAACGCGACTTTACGGTCATTTCCGTACCGCACAGATCCGCAACACGGCGCTGCATGGATAGCCATTCATAGAATCAATAATTAGAAAAGTCGCCCTAATTCCAAGCACGTTGGATTCAACCGACTACGCTGTCGGAGCGCGATTGAAGATTTTGAGCAAAGGACGTTACGAA
>NZ_DATMIV010000016.1:0-28222 GCF_035554175.1 Pseudomonas sp.
GCCTGCCGCAGTGGTCAAGGCCGCCAAGCAGTCCATGGCCGAGCACGTCGAAGCCATGCTGGCGTTCCAGAAAATGGGCGTGCCGACGTTCGATTACGGCAACAACATCCGTCAGATGGCCAAGGAAGTCGGCGTCACCCACGCCTTCGATTTCCCCGGCTTCGTGCCCGCTTACATCCGTCCGCTGTTCTGCCGTGGCGTGGGTCCGTTCCGCTGGGCCGCGCTGTCGGGCAATCCTGAAGACATCTACAAGACCGACGCCAAAGTCAAAGAGCTGATTCCGGACGACGCACACCTGCATAACTGGCTGGACATGGCCCGTGAGCGCATCAGCTTCCAGGGTCTGCCGGCACGTATCTGCTGGGTCGGTCTGGGCCTGCGCGCCAAGCTCGGTCTGGCCTTCAACGAAATGGTCCGCAGCGGTGAGCTGTCGGCGCCGGTAGTGATTGGCCGCGATCACCTCGACTCGGGCTCGGTCGCCAGCCCCAACCGCGAAACCGAATCGATGCAGGACGGCTCCGACGCCGTGTCCGACTGGCCACTGCTCAACGCGCTGCTGAACACCGCGAGCGGCGCGACCTGGGTGTCCTTGCACCACGGCGGCGGCGTCGGCATGGGCTTCTCGCAGCATTCGGGGATGGTGATCGTCTGCGACGGCACCGATGAAGCTGCCGAACGCATCGCTCGCGTGTTGCACAACGACCCGGCCACCGGCGTCATGCGCCATGCCGACGCCGGTTACCAGATCGCGATCGACTGCGCGAAAGAGCAGGGGCTGAATCTGCCGATGATTACCGGTAAATAAACCTCTGTAGGAGCTGCCGAAGGCTGCGATCTTTTGATCTTGATCTTGTGAAAAGCAAAAGATCGCAGCCTCGTTTCACTCGTCAGCTCCTACAGGTGTACGAACCAACCCAGCAGAACAATCCACAGAGGTTGAATCATGGCGGTTAACAACGAACGTGCAGGCAGTACTCCGTTGATCGAAAGGCGTTCGATCGACTACATCCCGGAAGCGGAAAGACACGGTCGTCTGTTCAGCCAGTTCACCCTGTGGATGGGCGCCAACCTGCAGATCACCGCAATCGTTACCGGGGCGTTGGCCGTGGTGCTGGGCGGTGATGTGTTCTGGTCGCTGATCGGTCTGTTGATCGGCCAACTGCTCGGCGGCGGGGTGATGGCGCTGCATGCCGCGCAAGGGCCGAAACTGGGCCTGCCGCAGATGATCTCCAGCCGCGTGCAGTTCGGCGTTTATGGTGCGGCAATTCCGATCGTGCTGGTGTGCCTGATGTACCTGGGCTTCACCGCCACCGGTACGGTGCTGTCGGGTCAGGCGCTGGGACAGTTGTTCAGTGTCAGCGACAGCGTCGGCATCCTGATTTTCGCCAGTGTCATCGTGCTGGTGACGGTGCTGGGCTATCGGGTGATCCACTGGATCGGTCGCGTCGCCAGTGTCATCGGTGTGATTGCCTTCGTATTCCTGTTCTGGCGACTGATGAGCCAGACCGATGTCGGCGCACTCCTGCAAATTCGTCACTTCAGCTGGAGCAGCTTCCTGCTGGCGGTATCGCTGGCGGCGTCCTGGCAGATCGCCTTCGGCCCGTATGTCGCGGACTATTCACGCTATCTGCCGAGCGCCACTTCATCGGTGAAAACCTTTTTCGCCGCCGGGGCAGGTTCGGTGATCGGTGCCCAGGTGGCGATGATCCTCGGCGTATTTGCCGCCGCTTCGGCCAACGGTCAATTCGCCGGTCACGAAGTCGCCTACATCGTCGGTTTGGGCGGCACTGGCGCCACCGCCGCGCTGCTGTATTTCAGCATCGCGTTCGGCAAGGTCACCATTTCGACGCTGAACTCCTACGGCAGCTTCATGTGCATCGCCACCATCATCAGCGGCTTTCGCGGGCACTTGCAGGTTTCCCGCTTGCAGCGGCTGGTGTTCGTGCTGTTCATCGTTGGCGCAGCGACGCTGATTGCCTTGCTCGGCCAGCATTCGTTCCTCGGTGCGTTCAAGTCGTTCATCCTGTTTTTGCTCGCCTTCTTCACGCCGTGGAGTGCGATCAATCTGGTCGACTACTACTGCATCACCCGCGAGCGCTATGACGTACCGGCGCTGGCCGATCCGAACGGTCGCTACGGTCGCTGGAATCTGCTCGGCATCAGCGTCTATGTGTTCGGCGTGCTGGTGCAGCTGCCGTTCATCTCGACCAAGTTCTACACCGGCCCGCTGGTGGCAGCGCTGGGCGATGTGGATATTTCCTGGATCATCGGTCTGGTGCTGCCAGCCGCCGTCTACTACCTCTGCGCAAAAAAATGGCACAGCGCAGTGCCCGATCGCCTGATTCTGCCGCTGGCGCAGAACAGCGTTGTACAAGCAAAAACGAGCGGGACCGGTCGCGCTGCGGCGCAGGCCTGATCTGGACGTGGACCAGGCTGGATGCCTCTTGAACTGCCGTAAGCCCATTCATGATTAGGAGCGTCACGACAATGAAATCGAACAAGACCCTGCTGACCACATTGCTGTCCATGGGCCTGTTGGCCAGTGCCGGTGCGACGCAAGCCGCCGGCTGGTGCGAATCGGGCAAACCGGTGAAGTTCGCCGGGCTGAACTGGGAAAGCGGCATGCTGCTGACCGACGTGCTGCAAGTGGTGCTGGAAAAAGGTTACGGCTGCAAGACCGACAGCCTGCCGGGCAACTCCATCACTATGGAAAACGCCCTGAGCAGCAACGATATTCAGGTGTTCGCCGAAGAGTGGGTCGGCCGCAGCGAGGTCTGGAACAAGGCCGAGAAGGCCGGCAAGGTGGTCGGTGTCGGTGCGCCGGTGGTGGGCGCAATCGAAGGCTGGTATGTGCCGCGCTACGTGATCGAAGGCGACGCCAGGCGCAAGCTGGAAGCAAAAGCCCCAGACCTGAAAAACATCGCCGACCTGGGCAAATACGCCGCCGTGTTCAAGGACGCCGAAGAACCGTCCAAGGGCCGCTTCTATAACTGCCCGGCCGGCTGGACCTGCGAGCTGGACAACAGCGAAATGCTCAAGAGCTACGGTCTGGAAAACAGCTACACCAACTTCCGTCCGGGTACAGGACCTGCGCTGGATGCGGCAGTGCTGTCGAGCTACAAACGGGGCGAGCCGATCCTGTTTTACTACTGGTCACCAACTCCACTGATGGGCCAGATCGACGCGGTCAAACTGGAAGAGAAACCGGGCGTCGACAAGAGCGTGAGCATCAAGGTCGGCCTGTCGAAAACCTTCCACGACGAAGCCCCGGAACTGGTGGCTGTGCTGGAAAAGGTCAACCTGCCGATCGACCTGCTCAACCAGAACCTGGGACGTATGGCCAAGGAACGTATCGAGTCGGCAAAACTGGCGAAAATCTTCCTCAAGGAACATCCTGAAGTCTGGCACGCATGGGTGAGCGACGACGCAGCCAGGAAAATCGACGCGGCCTTGTAGGTCAGGTTTACCCGGCTGCCGACACCGGCAGCCGGATGCTTGATCGCAACCCCCCTTGATTGAGAGTCCCTTATGTTTCCCGAAAGCTTTACTTTTTCCATCGCCGACTGGGTCAACGGTTGGGTCGATTCGCTGGTCACCAATTACGGCGATGTGTTCCGCCACATCTCCGACACGCTGCTGTGGGCCATCGTCAGTCTCGAAGGTCTGCTGCGGGCCGCGCCGTGGTGGCTGATGCTGGCAATCGTCGGTGTGATCGCCTGGCACGCCACGCGCAAAGTGGTGACCACCGCCGTCATTGTCGGCTTGTTGTTTCTGGTGGGCGCGGTCGGCCTCTGGGACAAACTCATGCAGACCCTGGCGCTGATGATGGTCGCGACGATCATTTCGGTGCTGATCGGCATTCCGCTGGGGATTCTTTCGGCGCGCAGCAATCGCCTGCGTTCAGTGCTAATGCCGTTGCTCGACATCATGCAGACCATGCCGAGTTTCGTGTACCTGATCCCGGTGCTGATGCTGTTCGGCCTTGGCAAGGTGCCGGCGATTTTCGCCACGGTGATCTACGCCGCGCCACCGCTGATTCGCCTGACCGACCTGGGCATTCGCCAGGTTGACGGCGAAGTCATGGAAGCGATCAACGCCTTCGGCGCCAATCGCTGGCAGCAACTGTTCGGCGTGCAACTGCCGCTGGCCCTGCCGAGCATCATGGCCGGGATCAACCAGACCACGATGATGGCCCTGTCGATGGTGGTCATCGCCTCGATGATCGGCGCCCGCGGCCTCGGTGAAGACGTGCTGGTGGGCATTCAGACCCTCAACGTCGGCCGCGGTCTCGAGGCCGGGCTGGCGATCGTGATTCTCGCGGTGGTCATCGACCGCATCACTCAAGCGTACGGTCGGCCACGGCACGAGGTGAGTAAATGAGCAACGCAAGCGTGAGCAAGATCGAAGTAAAAAACGTTTTCAAGATTTTCGGCAACCGCGCCAAGGATGCGCTGGCCATGGTCGGTCAGGGCAAAAGCAAGGATCAGGTGCTCAACGAAACCGGTTGCGTGGTCGGCGTTAACGATCTGTCGCTGAGTATCGGCACCGGCGAAATCTTCGTGATCATGGGCCTGTCCGGATCGGGCAAATCGACGCTGGTGCGGCACTTCAATCGCCTGATCGACCCCACCAGCGGAGCGATTCTGGTCGATGGCGAGGACATCCTGCAGTACGACATGGACGCCCTGCGCGAATTTCGCCGGCACAAGATCAGCATGGTGTTCCAGAGTTTCGGCCTGCTGCCGCACAAGAGCGTGCTCGACAACGTCGCCTACGGGCTGAAAGTCCGCGGCGAGAGCAAGCAAGTCTGCGCCGAACGCGCGCTGCACTGGATCAACACCGTCGGCCTCAAAGGCTACGAAAACAAATACCCGCACCAGCTCTCCGGCGGCATGCGTCAGCGCGTCGGCCTCGCCCGGGCGTTGGCGGCGGATACCGACATCATCCTGATGGACGAAGCGTTCAGTGCGCTGGATCCGCTGATCCGCGCCGAGATGCAGGACCAGTTGCTGGAGCTGCAAAAGACCCTGCACAAGACCATCGTGTTCATCACCCACGACCTCGACGAAGCCGTGCGCATCGGCAATCGCATTGCGATCCTCAAGGATGGCCGGTTGATCCAGGTCGGCACGCCAAGAGAGATCCTGCATTCGCCGGCGGATGAGTATGTCGACCGGTTTGTGCAGCGACGGGCGGCGGTGGTTTAACAGACTTGCGGTGATGCGGCCGGCCCCTTCGCGAGCAAGCTCGCTCCCACAGGAGACCGCATTCCAATGTGGGAGCGAGCTTGCTCGCGAAGGGGCCGGCAGAGCTGCATCAATATTACGGTTGAGGTTTTAGATGTCCCAGGCTGAAAAAATCGTTATCACAGGCAGCCTTCTGCGTTGGCAGGACGTGGTCGCCGTCGCCCGTCACGGCGCGCCGCTGGAACTGTCCGGCGACGCCTGGGCGCGCATCGACAACGCGCAGGGCATCGTCCAGCGCATCGTCGCCAGCGGCGAGCGCGCCTATGGCGTCAACACCGGTCTGGGTGGTTTGTCCAATGTCTCGCTACAGGACGAACAGCTCAGCCAGCTCTCGCGCAACACCTTGCTCAGCCACGCCTGCGGTGTCGGCCCGGTGCTCACCGATGAGCAGACCCGCGCAATCATCTGCGCCGCCATCCACAACTACAGCCACGGTAAATCCGGCCTGCACCGGCGCGTGGTCGAGGGGCTGCTGGCGCTGCTCAATCGCGGCATCACCCCGCAAGTGCCATCGCAAGGATCGGTGGGTTACCTGACGCACATGGCGCACATCGGCATCGCGCTGCTGGGCGTCGGCAATGTCAGCTATCGCGGGCAAATCATCCCGGCGCAACAGGCGCTGGCCGAGGAGCGCCTGCAGCCTGTGCAACTCGGCGCGAAGGACGGTTTGTGCCTGGTCAACGGCACGCCGTGCATGACAGGGCTTGGCTGTCTGGCGATTGCCGATGCGACGCGGCTGCTGCAGTGGGCTGACGTGATCGGTGCGATGAGTTTCGAAGCTCAGCGCGGCCAGATCGATGCGTTCGATGCCGAGATCATCGCGCTCAAGCCGCATCCGGGCATGCAACAGGTCGGGGTCAATTTGCGTGCGCTGCTCGACGGCAGTGAAGTGATAGCCTCGAGCAAAGGCATTCGCACGCAGGATGCGCTGAGCATTCGTTCGATCCCGCAGGTGCATGGCGCCGCGCGCGATCAACTGCAACACGCGATCAACCAGGTCGAAGCCGAACTCAATGGCTGCACCGACAACCCGTTGCTGCTCGGCACGCCGGACAACTTCCGGGTGATGTCGCAGGCCAACCCGCATGGTCAGTCGGTGGCGATGGCGGCGGATCTGCTGGCGATTGCCATGGCCGAAACCGGCGCGATTGCCGAGCGCCGTCTCGACCGCTTGGTGAACCCGCACGTCAGCGGTTTGCCGGCATTTCTGGTGGCCAATCCGGGAGTGAACTCCGGGATGATGATCGTGCAATACGTCGCCGCTTCGCTGTGCGCGGAAAACCGCCAGCTGGCGCAACCGGCGGTGCTCGACAACTACATCACCTCGGGCCTGCAGGAAGACCACCTGAGCATGGGCACCAACGCCGCGCTGAAACTGCATCGCGCCCTGGAAAACTGCACGCAGATCCTCGCCATCGAGTACCTGTTGGCGGCGCAGGCATTTGAATTTCTCAAGGAGCAACGCTTCGGCGCCGGCACCGATGTCGCCTGGCGCCTGCTGCGCGAAAAGGTTCCGGCCTACGATCAGGATCGCTGGCTGGCGCCGGACATCGCCGCTGCAGCGAGTGTGCTGAAAGACCCGAATCTGCTGAACACCGTGATACCGGATTTGCACTGACAACTATCCATACCAGCGTGCCAAGGCGCCGCTCGTTCAAAAGACGAGAGGCGACGGATAACGGAATGCTCCGGAGCGACTGGTAGTTAATAACAATGCCTAACAGGAGCATTTTAATGACTGCGCTGAACCTGATCCCCGGCCAACTGAGCCTGGCCCAACTGCGTGACGTCTACCAGAACCCGGTCCGACTGAGCCTCGACAACAGCGCCAGCGCGCAGATCGAAGCCAGCGTTGCCTGCGTCGAGCAGATCCTCGCCGAGAACCGCACCGCCTACGGCATCAACACCGGTTTCGGCCTGCTAGCGTCGACGCGCATCGCCAGCGAAGACCTGGAAAACCTGCAGCGTTCGCTGGTGCTCTCGCATGCCGCCGGGGTTGGCCAGCCGATCAGCGATGCACTGGTGCGTTTGATCATGGTGCTCAAGGTCAACAGCCTCAGCCGTGGTTTCTCCGGCATCCGCCGGCTGGTGATCGATGCGTTGATTGCGCTGATCAATGCCGAGGTCTATCCGCACATTCCGCTGAAAGGTTCGGTCGGTGCGTCGGGTGATCTGGCGCCACTGGCGCACATGTCGCTGGTGCTGCTGGGCGAGGGCAAGGCGCGCTACAAGGGCGAATGGCTGGAGGCGACCGAGGCGCTGAAAGTCGCCGGCCTGACGCCGCTGACACTGGCGGCGAAGGAAGGTCTGGCGCTGCTCAACGGTACTCAGGTTTCTACAGCGTTTGCGTTGCGTGGTTTGTTCGAGGGTGAGGATTTGTTTGCTGGTGCGCTGGCGCTCGGCAGTCTCACCGTAGAAGCCGTGCTCGGTTCGCGCTCGCCGTTCGACGCCCGTATTCACGCAGCACGTGGGCAGAAAGGCCAGATCGACGCCGCGACGGCTTATCGCGATCTGCTCGGTGAGCGCAGCGAAGTCTCCGCTTCCCACCAGAATTGCGACAAGGTGCAGGATCCGTACTCACTGCGCTGCCAGCCGCAAGTGATGGGCGCCTGCCTGACCCAGTTCCGTCAGGCCGCAGAGGTGCTGGCGGTCGAAGCCAACGCCGTTTCCGACAACCCTCTGGTCTTCGCCGCTGAAGGCGACGTGATTTCCGGGGGCAACTTCCACGCCGAACCGGTGGCCATGGCCGCTGACAACCTGGCCCTGGCCATCGCTGAAATCGGCTCGCTGAGCGAACGTCGTATCTCGCTGATGATGGACAAGCACATGTCGCAACTGCCGCCGTTCCTCGTCGCCAATGGCGGGGTGAACTCCGGTTTCATGATCGCTCAGGTAACCGCAGCGGCGCTGGCCAGCGAAAACAAGGCGCTGTCGCATCCGCATTCGGTGGACAGCCTGCCGACTTCGGCCAACCAGGAAGACCACGTGTCGATGGCCCCGGCGGCCGGCAAGCGTCTGTGGGA
Source organism: Pseudomonas sp. (assembly GCF_035554175.1). GTDB lineage: Bacteria > Pseudomonadota > Gammaproteobacteria > Pseudomonadales > Pseudomonadaceae > Aquipseudomonas. The sequence goes on from NZ_DATMIV010000016.1 coordinate 8,270, forward strand.
AATGGCTGAGAACACCCGTGGCATTCTTGCGGTGGAATGGCTGGCGGCGGTGCAGGGGCTGGATCTGCGCAACGGCCTGAAAACCTCGCCGAAGCTGGAACAGGCGCGGGCGATCTTGCGCAAGGAAGTGCCGTTCTATGAGAAAGACCGTTTCTTTGCGCCGGACATCAATGCGGCGACTGAATTGCTGGCTTCGCGGTGTTTGACCGAGCTGGTTTCGGTGAAGCTTTTGCCGAGCCTGTGATGGCCTCTTCGCGAGCAGGCTCGCTCCCACAGGGGAACGCTATTCAACTGTGGGAGCGAGCCTGCTCGCGAATCGATTTTGAACAAGACGAGGAACTGGGATGAAAACCCTCTGGCAACACTGCCACGTCGCAACCATGGCCAATGGCGTCTATTCGATCATCGAGGACGCCGCAATCGTGACGTCCGGCACCCTCATCGAATGGATCGGCCCGCGCACTCAGTTGCCGTCCGGCGAATACCCGGCAGTCAATGATCTGCACGGCGCCTGGGTTACCCCCGGCCTGATCGATTGCCACACTCACACCGTGTTTGGCGGCAATCGCAGCGGCGAATTCGAGCAGCGTCTGCAAGGCGTCAGCTACGCCGAGATCGCCGCTCAGGGTGGCGGCATCGCCAGCACCGTGCGCGCGACTCGCGAAGCGACTGAAGACGAGTTGTTTGCCAGTGCCGCCAAACGCTTGAAGAGCCTGATCCGCGACGGCGTGACCACGGTTGAAATGAAATCCGGCTACGGCCTCGACCTGGCCAGCGAGCGCAAGATTCTGCGGGTGATCCGGCGCCTGGCCGAAGCGTTGCCGATCAGCGTGCGCAGCACTTGTCTGGCAGCACATGCGTTGCCGCCGGAGTACAAGGATCGCGCTGACGATTACATCAATCTGATCTGCAACGAGATGCTCCCTGCGCTGGCCGCTGAAGGTCTGGTCGATGCAGTGGATGCGTTCTGCGAATACCTGGCGTTCTCGCCGGAGCAGGTCGAGCGAGTGTTCGTCGCCGCGCAACAACTCGGTTTGCCGGTGAAACTGCACGCCGAGCAATTGTCGTCGCTGCACGGCTCCAGCCTCGCCGCGCGCTATAAAGCGTTGTCTGCTGATCATCTGGAGTTCATGGACGAGGACGATGCCATCGCCATGGCCGCGTCCGACACCGTCGCCGTGCTCCTGCCGGGGGCGTTCTATTTCCTGCGTGAAACCCGCCTGCCGCCAATGGAAGCCCTGCGCAAGCACAAGGTGAAAATCGCTATCGCCAGTGACCTCAACCCCGGCACCTCGCCGGCGCTGTCGTTGCGCCTGATGCTGAACATGGCCTGCACCTGTTTCCGCATGACCCCGGAAGAAGCCTTGGCCGGCGCGACCCTTCATGCCGCCCAGGCGTTGGGCATGGCCGACACCCACGGTTCGCTGGAAGTCGGCAAGGTTGCCGATTTCGTCGCCTGGGACATCGACCGTCCCGCCGATCTGGCCTATTGGCTCGGTGGCGATCTGGACAAGCGCGTCGTGCGTCACGGCGTTGAATCGAATCTGTAGGAGAGCGCTGGTGGAAAAAGTTCTGAATTTCAAACAAGGCCGTGTGCCGCTGCTGATCAGCATGCCCCACGCCGGTGTGCGTCTGACCCCGGCGGTCGAGGCCGGGTTGATCGCCGCCGCGAAGAGTTTGCCCGACACCGATTGGCATATCCCGCAGCTCTACGATTTCGCCGAGGAGCTGGGTGCCAGCACTTTGGCTGCCGAGTATTCGCGCTTCGTCATCGACCTCAACCGGCCGTCCGACGACAAGCCGTTGTACGCCGGGGCGACCACGGGGTTGTATCCGGCGACGTTGTTCGACGGCATTCCTTTGTTCCGGGAAGGGCACGAGCCTTCGAAAGAAGAACGTGCAACTTACCTGGAGCAGATCTGGACGCCGTACCATCGCACGCTGCAGCAAGAGCTGGCGCGATTGAAAGCCGAATTCGGCTATGCGCTGCTGTTCGACGCGCACTCGATTCGTTCGATCATCCCGCACCTGTTCGACGGCAAGTTACCGGATTTCAACCTCGGCACGTTCAACGGCGCCAGTTGTGATCCGCAACTGGCGATTCAACTGGAAGCGATCTGCGCGCGGCACGAGCCGTTCAGCCATGTGCTCAACGGTCGTTTCAAGGGCGGCCACATCACCCGCCAGTACGGCGATCCGGCGCAGAACATCCACGCCGTACAGCTGGAGCTCTGCCAGTCCACCTACATGGAAGAGTTCGAACCGTTCCGCTACCGCGCCGACCTGGCCGAGCCGACGCGGGTGGTGCTCAGGGAATTGCTGCTGGGGTTGCTGGCCTGGGCAAAATCTCACTACACCGCATAACCCCTGTAGGAGCGAGCCTGCTCGCGAAGGCATCCGGTCAGCCAACATCTATGTTGACTGACACACCGTATTCGCGAGCAGGCTCGCTCCCACAGGATCGCGTTCAGCTCCTGAGGGTGATGGCTGACAAACGGTGACAGCGCACAGGCATGCTCATTAACGCAAATCGGGTTTATGATGCCCAACGGCAGAATAATACGAGTCCCCCCAGGGATGACCTCGACCCCTTACGGAGCGCGCAATGCAGACTTTGTTTCCGCAGATCAAACCTCACGCCCGGCACGATCTGGCTGTCGATGACACCCATACGCTGTACGTCGATGAAAGCGGCTCGCCGGAGGGTTTGCCGGTGGTGTTCATCCATGGCGGCCCTGGCGCCGGGTGCGATGCGCAGAGCCGGCGCTATTTCGATCCGAACCTTTATCGCATTGTCACCTTCGACCAGCGCGGCTGCGGTCGCTCCACCCCACACGCCAGCCTGGAAAACAACACCACCTGGGATCTCGTCGAGGATCTCGAGCGCATCCGCAAGCATCTGGGCATCGAAAAATGGGTGCTGTTCGGCGGCTCTTGGGGCTCTACCCTGGCCTTGGCGTACGCGCAAACCCACCCCGAGCGCGTCCACGGTCTGATTTTGCGCGGAATTTTTCTCTGCCGTGCGCAGGAAATCGAATGGTTCTATCAGGCTGGCGCCAGCCGTCTGTTCCCCGATTACTGGCAGGACTACATCGCGCCGATCCCGCTGGACGAGCGCGACGACTTGCTCAGCGCATTCCACAAACGCCTGACCGGCAATGACCAGATCGCCCAGATGCATGCAGCGAAAGCCTGGTCGACCTGGGAAGGGCGCACCGCGACCCTGCGGCCGAATCCGCTGGTGGTCGATCGCTTCTCCGAGCCGCAGCGCGCCCTGTCCATCGCGCGGATCGAATGCCACTACTTCACCAACAATGCCTTCCTTGAGCCGAACCAGTTGATCCGCGACATGGGCAAGATTGCCCACCTGCCCGGGGTGATCATTCACGGGCGCTACGACGTGATCTGCCCGCTCGACAATGCCTGGGAGTTGCATCAGGCCTGGCCGAACAGCGAATTGCAGGTGATCCGCGACGCCGGGCACGCGGCGTCCGAGCCGGGCATCACCGATGCGCTGGTGCGCGCTGCGAGCAAAATGGCTCAGCGTCTGCTCGACCTGCCGCTCGAAGAAGCATGAAGGCGCTGCTACAGCGCGTACGCGGTGCGCGGGTTGAAGTCGCCGGCGAGGTGGTCGGCGCGGTCGATCAGGGTTTGCTCGTACTGGTCGCGGTAGAACCCGACGACACGCGTACCAGCGCCGACAAACTTCTGCATAAGCTGCTTAACTATCGGGTATTCAGTGACGCCGAGGGCAAGATGAATCTGTCCTTGGCAGATGTGGGCGGCGGGCTGTTGCTGGTGTCTCAGTTCACCCTCGCCGCCGACACCAAAAGCGGCTTGCGCCCGAGCTTTTCCACTGCCGCACCGCCGGCACTGGGTGAAGCGTTGTTCGACTATTTATTGAGCCAGGCGAAACAGGTGCATGGCACTGTGGCATCAGGTAGATTCGGCGCCGATATGCAGGTGCATCTGGTCAACGATGGCCCGGTTACCTTTTTGTTACAGACCTGAGCGTGCCGGAAACCTGTTTTTCGGACGTTTCGGCTGTTTTTGGGCTGTTTTCGCGATAAATACTTTGTTACCCCTGATGCGTTGTCATCCGGGCTACTAGATAATCGCGCGCTGCGGGGATCGACATTCGTTGATCCGTTTTGACTTAGGTAGAGACTTGTCTGGATCCGATTGGGGAATCATTTTGCCCCGGCGGAGTCGGAACAATGCTCGCCAACTTGGCAAGGGTGCCCTGGAAGGTCGGTTTTTTACTGCCGCAAACCCTACAGGCACTTCATCTGGCCGTTGGTTTATTGATCTGTTTTCGGCGAGGGTTGCTCGTGATTGTTAGTCCCTGTAATGCAGCAAAAATGTCTGCCAAACGCATGCGAAGTGCTCTGGTAGCGGGTTCGGCGCTCCTGTGCCTGCTCAGCGCCGGTCAGCTTTGGGCGTTCAATCTTGACGACGTGTCGGCCAAGGCCAAAGAGCTGGCCGGGCAAAAGTTCGAAGCCCCGCGCAGCAACCTGCCGAACGAATTCCGCGAAATGAAGTTCGCGGACTACCAGAAGATCCGCTTCCTCACCGAAAAGGCTGAGTGGGCCGATCAGAAGACGCCGTTCAAACTCTCCTTCTATCACCAGGGTATGCACTTCGATACGCCGGTGAAAATCAACGAAATCACCGCGAACACCGTCTCGGAGATCAAATACGATCCGACACGCTTCGATTTCGGCGACCTGAAATTCGATCCCAAAGCCACCGAGCAACTGGGTTACGCCGGTTTCCGTGTGCTGTATCCGATCAACAAGGCCGACAAGCAAGACGAGATCATGACCATGCTCGGCGCGAGCTACTTCCGCGTCGTCGGCAAGGGCCACACCTACGGCCTGTCGGCCCGTGGTCTGGCGATCGATACCGCGCTGCCGTCGGGTGAAGAATTCCCGCGTTTCCGCGAGTTCTGGATTCAGCAGCCCAAGCCGGGCGACAAGCACCTAGTGATCTTCGCGCTGCTCGATTCGCCGCGCGCCACCGGCGCCTACCGTCTGATCCTGCGTCCGGGCAGCGACACCATTGTCGACGTCAAGGCGCAGATGTTCCTGCGTGACAAGGTCGGCAAACTGGGCATCGCGCCGCTGACCAGCATGTTCCTGTTCGGCGCCAACCAGCCGTCGAAAGTGCTCAACTACCGTCGTGAACTGCACGACTCCAGCGGTCTGTCGATCCATGCCGGTAACGGCGAGTGGATCTGGCGTCCGCTGAACAATCCGAAACACCTGGCCGTGAGCAACTTCAGCGTCGAGAACCCGCGTGGTTTCGGTCTGCTGCAGCGTGGCCGTGACTTCAGCCACTACGAAGACCTCGACGACCGCTACGACAAGCGCCCAAGCGCCTGGATCGAGCCGAAGGGCGAGTGGGGCAAGGGCACTGTCGATCTGGTAGAGATTCCGACCGCTGACGAAACCAACGACAACATCGTTGCGTTCTGGAGCCCGGAAAAAATGCCGGAGCCAGGCCAGCCGCTGGACTTCGCCTACCGCCTGCACTGGACCATGGACGAAGCCGCGCTTCACGCGCCGGACAGCGCCTGGGTGGCACAGACCCTGCGCTCGACCGGTGACGTCAAGCAATCGAACCTGATCCGTCAGCCGGATGGCAGCGTTGCCTATCTGGTCGATTTCGAAGGCCCGTCGCTGGCCGCTCTGGCCCCGGATGCCGACGTGCGCAGTCAGGTCAGCGTCGGCGACAACGCCGAACTGGTCGAAAACAGCGTGCGCTACAACCCGGAAACCAAGGGCTGGCGCCTGACCCTGCGGATGAAGATCAAGGACGCCAGCAAGGCGACCGAGATGCGCGCCGCACTGGTTCAGCCGGTTGTCACCGCGGATCTGGCCAAGTCTTCCGTGCCGGCGTCCAACTCGTCGGTGGCCAAGGCTGACAAGGTTGCCGCCAAGCAACAGGAAAAACTCGACAAGGAAGCCAAGGCCGCCGAAGCCAAACAGGCTGAAGCCAAGCCTGTAGCCGACGCCAAGGACAAGGCCAACAAAGACGCCAAGCAGCCAGTCGCTGCCGACGCGGCCCCAGCCACACCGGAATCGGCACCGACTGAAGAAGTCCTGACCGAGACCTGGAGCTATCAGTTGCCTGCCGATGAGTAACTCACACGTACAGCCAGAGACTCTGTCCGAGTATCTGGCGCATCTGCCGATGACCGACGAGCAACGCGCTGAACTCGCGGGTTGCCAGTCGTTCAGCGAGCTGCACGAACGCCTGTCGTCCTCGACATTCGACGCCCCCACCGAAGCCGCCCAGGCTTCGGTGGGCAAGCGTCTGACCCTGAGCACGGCCGAAGAACTCGCTGAAGCGCAAATGCTGGTGCTCGACGCCAGCGGTCGGGTCAGCCTCAAGGCAACCCCGCCGATCCGCCGTACCAAGGTCGTGCCGGAGCCATGGCGCACCAATATTCTGGTGCGTGGATGGCGTCGCCTGACCGGGCGCACCAACCCTCCGCAGCCGCCGAAAGACGCCAACGTCCTGCCGGCCGCGCGCTGGCGCACCGTCGGCTCGATCCGTCGCTACATCCTGTTGCTGCTGATGCTCGGCCAGACCATCGTTGCCGGTTGGTACATGAAAGGCATCATGCCGTACCAGGGCTGGTCGTTCGTCGATCTGGAAGAAGTCCTGCATCAGCCGCTGCTGCAAACCGCCACGCAAGTGCTGCCGTATGCGCTGCAAACCAGCATCCTGATTCTGTTCGGGATTCTGTTCTGCTGGGTCTCGGCCGGTTTCTGGACCGCGCTGATGGGCTTCCTCGAGTTGCTCACCGGCCACGATAAATACCGTATCTCCGGGAAAAGCGCGGGTAACGAGCCGATTCCGAAAGATGCGCGTACTGCGCTGGTGATGCCGATCTGCAACGAAGACGTACCGCGTGTATTCGCCGGTCTGCGTGCGACGTTCGAGTCGGTCGCCGCCACCGGTGATCTGGATCGCTTCGACTTCTTCGTCCTCAGCGACAGTAACGACACCGATATCTGCGTGGCCGAGCAGCAGGCCTGGCTGGACGTCTGCCGCGAAGCCAAGGGCTTCGGCAAGATCTTCTACCGCCGACGTCGCCGTCGGGTGAAGCGCAAGAGCGGCAACCTCGACGACTTCTGCCGTCGTTGGGGCGGTGACTACAAGTACATGGTCGTGCTCGACGCCGACTCGGTGATGAGCGGCGAGTGCCTGACCAGCCTGGTGCGCCTGATGGAAGCCACGCCGGACGCCGGGATCATCCAGACCGCGCCGCGTGCGTCAGGCATGGACACCCTGTATGCGCGCATGCAGCAATTCGCGACCCGCGTGTACGGCCCGCTGTTCACCGCCGGCCTGCACTTCTGGCAGTTGGGTGAATCCCACTACTGGGGTCACAACGCGATCATCCGCATGAAGCCGTTCATCGACCACTGCGCTCTGGCGCCGTTGCCGGGCAAGGGCGCGTTCTCCGGTGCGATTCTGTCTCACGACTTCGTTGAAGCTGCGCTGATGCGCCGTGCCGGTTGGGGCGTGTGGATTGCCTACGACCTGCCGGGCAGTTACGAAGAGCTGCCGCCGAACCTGCTCGACGAACTCAAGCGTGACCGGCGCTGGTGCCACGGCAACCTGATGAACTTCCGTCTGTTCCTGGTCAAGGGCATGCACCCGGTGCACCGTGCGGTGTTCCTCACCGGCGTGATGTCGTACCTGTCGGCGCCGTTGTGGTTCTTCTTCCTGGTGTTGTCCACCGCGCTGCTGGCGGTGAACACCTTGATGGAGCCGCAGTACTTCCTCGAACCGCGTCAGCTCTATCCGCTGTGGCCTCAATGGCACCCGGACAAGGCCATCGCGCTGTTCTCGACGACCATCGTGCTGCTGTTCCTGCCGAAGCTGTTGAGCATCATCCTGATCTGGGCCAAGGGCGCGAAAGAGTTCGGCGGCAAGTTCAAGGTGACCCTGTCGATGCTGCTGGAGATGCTGTTCTCCATGCTGCTGGCGCCGGTGCGGATGATTTTCCACACCCGCTTCGTCCTCGCCGCATTCCTCGGCTGGGCCGCGACCTGGAACTCGCCGCAACGTGATGACGACTCAACGCCGTGGAGCGAAGCGGTCAAGCGCCACGGCCCGCAGACCCTGCTGGGGTTCCTGTGGGCGCTGCTGGTGATCTGGCTGAACCCGAGTTTCCTCTGGTGGCTGGTGCCGATCGTCGGCTCGCTGATGTTGTCGATCCCGGTGTCGGTGATTTCCAGCCGTGTCGGCCTCGGTCTGAAGACCCGCGACGAAAGCCTGTTCCTCATCCCTGAGGAATACAATCCGCCGCAGGCCTTGCTGGCTACCGATCAGTACACCCACGAAAATCGCTGGCATGCACTGAACGACGGCTTCATCCGCGCCGTGGTCGATCCGCAGCAGAACGCCTTGGCCTGCTCGCTGGCGACTTCGCGTCACGGCCAGGCCGAGCCGATCGAGTGGCTGCGTCAGGAGCGTGTGCGTCACGCGATCAAGGTCGGCCCGTCCGGGCTGAACAACCATGATCGTCTGCAGTTGCTCAGCGACCCGGTGGCGTTGGCGCGCCTGCATGAGCAGGTCTGGGCCGAAGGTCACGCCGAGTGGCTGGACGCCTGGCGCGCTTCGGTTAAAGCTGATCCGCATGCGCCGTTGCTGCCGTTGCAGCCTGTGAGCCTGCAGGCTCAGCCGGCCTGATGAAGAAACCCCGCTAACCAGCGGGGTTTTTTTAATTCGCAAAATCAAAAGATCGCAGCCTTCGGCAGCTCCTACAGGTTATTTCGTGCAGGAGCTGCCGAAGGCTGCGATCTTTTGCTTTTACGGCCTGACCAGTCACAACAATTCCCGGCAAAAAACCTTGTGCAAACGGACGAGTGCGTTAGCATCCGTCCCCGAATTGGCGCGCCCGGGCTTTTTCGCCCGCCTCTGTCGGTTTTCGCGCCGCACACGCAATGGTTTGGGGACTTGAAGATGAAGAAGTATCTGTCGATGCTGCTGGTCGGCGTCACGGCACTGGTTGCAGTCAATGCGGCGCAGGCCGGCGCTATCGATGACGCGGTCAAGCGCGGCTCGCTGAAAGTCGGCATGGATCCGACCTACATGCCGTTCGAAATGACCAACAAACGCGGCGAGATCATCGGTTTCGAAGTGGATATCCTCAAAGCCATGACCAAGGCCATGGGCGTCAAGCTGGAGCTGGTCTCCACCGGTTACGACGGCATCATCCCGGCCCTGATGACCGACAAGTTCGACATGATCGGCAGCGGCATGACCCTGACCCAGGAGCGCAACCTGCGCCTGAACTTCAGCGATCCGTTCATCGTCGTCGGCCAGACCCTGCTGATCCGCAAGGAGCTGGAAGGCACCATCAAGTCCTACAAAGACCTGAACACGGCTGACTACCGCATCACCTCCAAGCTCGGCACCACGGGCGAAATGGTAGCCAGGAAACTGATCTCCAAAGCCAAGTACCACGGCTACGATAACGAACAGGAAGCCGTGCTCGACGTGGTCAATGGCAAGGCTGACGCCTTCATCTACGACGCACCGTACAACGTCGTCGCGGTGAACAAGGTCGGTGCTGGCAAACTGGTGTTCCTCGACAAGCCGTTCACCTACGAGCCGCTGGCCTTCGGTTTGAAGAAGGGCGACTTCGACAGCCTCAATTTCATCAACAATTTCCTCCATCAGATCCACGAAGACGGCACCTACGATCGCATCCATGACAAGTGGTTCAAGAGCACCGAGTGGCTCAAGGACATGGAATAACGCAGGTCTGACAGACCGCGCTGCCGCCTTCGCGAGCAGGCTCGCTCCCACCCTGGAATGTGTTCTCCTGTGGGAGCGAGCCTGATCGCGAAGAGGCCCTCCAGAGCGACCCAGAATCCGGAACCTGCAATGAAACAGAAAAAAGCCCAATGGCCCTGGCACGTCCTCACCGTGCTGGTGCTGGTCGGCCTGGCGGGCGCGTTGTATTACGCGACGTCGCTGATGTCCTACGAATGGCGCTGGAACCGCGTGCCGCAGTACTTCGCCTATCAGGCCGAGGAAACCCAGCGTGCAGCGGACATTTCCACCGTCACCGAGCTGGTGCGCAAGGGCAGCAGCGCGCAAGTCACGTTGCGCAATGACGCCGGTGACGAGCAGCATCTGACGGTCGACGAGAACAGTCTGCAATTCGCTCAGGGCGACGATGTCGCTGAAGGTGACGTCGTGGGTGTGACCCGGCATTGGGCGGCAGGGCCGCTGTTGTGGGGCCTGTGGACGACGCTGTGGCTGTCGGTGGTGTCCGGTGTGTTGGGATTGCTCATCGGGCTGGTCACTGGCCTGTGCCGGTTGTCGAGCAACCCGACCCTGCGCGACCTCTCGAGCATTTACGTCGAGCTGGTGCGTGGCACGCCGCTGCTGGTGCAGATATTCATTTTCTATTTCTTCATCGGCACGGTGATGAACCTGTCCCGGGAGTTTGCCGGGATCGCCGCACTGTCGCTGTTCACCGGCGCGTACGTGGCCGAGATCATCCGTTCCGGTGTGCAGTCGATTGCCCGTGGTCAGAACGAAGCGGCGCGCTCGCTCGGTCTGAGTGCCGGTCAGTCGATGCGCCACGTGGTCCTGCCGCAAGCGTTCAAACGCGTGCTGCCGCCGCTGGCCGGGCAGTTCATCAGTCTGGTCAAGGACACCTCGCTGGTGTCGGTGATTGCCATCACCGAGCTGCTGAAAAGCGGCCGGGAAGTCATCACCACCTCGTTTTCGCCGTTCGAAATCCTGTTCTGCGTCGCCGGCCTGTACCTGTTGATCAACCTGCCGCTGTCGAAAATCGCCAGCCGGCTTGAGCGGAGGCTCGCGCAAAGTGATTGAAGTCCGCGATCTGGTAAAAGTCTTCGACACCCGGGGTCAGGTGGTGCGCGCCGTGGACAACGTCAGCACCACGGTGGCCAAGGGTGAAGTGCTGGTGGTGATCGGCCCGTCCGGCTCCGGCAAATCGACCTTTTTGCGTTGCCTCAATGGCCTGGAGGAATTCGACTCCGGTTCTGTGAGCATCGATGGTCTGCAACTGGCTGACGGCAAAACCGACGTCAACGCCTATCGCCGTGAAGTTGGCATGGTCTTCCAGCATTTCAACCTGTTCCCGCACATGACCGTGCTGGAGAACCTCTGCCTGGCGCAGAAAGTCGTGCGCAAGCGCGGCAAGAAGGAGCGCGAGGCCAAGGCCATGGCCTTGCTGGAAAAGGTCGGGATTGCGCAGAAAGCCCACGAGTTTCCGTCACGCTTGTCCGGCGGCCAGCAACAGCGCGTGGCGATTGCCCGGGCGCTGGCGATGGAGCCGAAGGTCATGCTGTTCGATGAACCGACCTCGGCCCTCGACCCGGAAATGGTCGGCGAAGTGCTGGATGTGATGAAGAACCTGGCCGTGGAGGGCATGACCATGGTTTGCGTGACCCATGAGATGGGGTTTGCCCGGGAAGTGGCGGATCGAGTGTTGTTCTTCGATCACGGCAAACTGCTGGAAGATGCTGCGCCGGCGGAGTTCTTCGATGCACCGAAGGATCCGCGGGCTCAGGCCTTTTTGCGCCAGGTTCTTTAACCGCAAAAAAGATCGCAGCCTTCGGCAGCTCCTACAGGATTATGTGTACACCACCTGTAGGAGCCGCCGAAGGCTGCGATCTTTTGCTTTTGGGCTGTTAAACCTTGAAGCGGCCCACCAGCATCTGCAGATGCGTGCCCAGCCGCGCCAGTTCAACGCTCGATGCGGCAGTCTCTTCACTGGCCGCCGAGGTCTGATCCGACACGTCGCGTACATTGAGCACGCTGCGGTTGATCTCTTCGGCCACGGCGCTCTGCTGCTCGGCCGCGGCGGCGATCTGCTGGTTCATTGCCTGAATCGCTGACACAGTGCGGGTGATGCTCTCAAGCGAGCCGCCGGCCCGTCGGGTCAGCTCGACGCTGCTGTCGGTGAGGCTGCGGCTGTTGTCCATGATCGTCGCCACTTGCTGGGTGCCGTTTTGCAGGCCGACGATCAGCTCTTCGATTTCTTCGGTGGACTTCTGCGTACGCTGGGCAAGGCTGCGCACCTCGTCGGCGACCACCGCGAAACCACGCCCGGCTTCACCGGCACGAGCCGCTTCGATAGCCGCGTTGAGGGCCAGCAGGTTGGTTTGCTGGGCCACCGACTTGATCACGTCGAGGACGCTGCCGATCTTGTCGCTTTCACGCTTGAGCTCGCCCATGGCTTCGGTGGAGTGTCCCACTTCAACCGCCAGACGCTCGATCTGGGCGATGGCTTCGCCGACCACCTTGTCGCCTTCGCGGGCCTGTTGGTCAGCAGCGACAGCGGCTTCGGAAGCCTCTTCAGCGTTGCGCGCGACTTCCTGCACGGTGGCGGCCATTTCGTTCATGGCGGTGGCGACCTGATCGGTCTCGACTTTTTGATTGTTGACCCCGGCGCTGGTCTGTTCGGTCACCGCCGACAGCTCTTCAGCGGCGCTGGCGATCTGCGTGACACCGTCGCTGATGCCGCCGATCAACTCGCGCAGGCCTTGGGTCATGCTTTGCATCGAGCGTTGCAACTGGCCGAGTTCGTCGCGGCGCAGAGAAACCAGGTTGTGGGTCAGGTCACCCGCCGCCACGCGTTCGGCGACGTTCAGAGTCTGGGTCAGCGGAATGATGATCTGCCGGGTGATCGTCCAGGCGGCAATCAGGCCGAAGGCCAACGCCAGTGCGGTGGCGATCAGCAGCAAGTTCTTGGCACGAGCGGCATCGGTGTCGCGTACGACGGTTTGCGATTCGGTGAGTTTCTTGCTCAGCGCCATCAGGATGTCGCCCTGGGCGGACATGTTCGCCAGCGCAGCGGTGTTTTTCACCTGTGAGTCACGGAACTGGGCCACGGCGGCGCGATAGGCCTTGAGCGAGTCGGTGGCTTGCTGCAGGTTGGCGATGTGCTGCTCCGGCACCCGGGCCGGCAGGCTCTCGAGGTTCTTCAGGGCGTTGTCGATGGCGGTCAGCGCCGGTTGCTCGGCATCGGCCTTGCCGCTGTAGGTATAACCGCGTACCTGATAGCGAGCTTGTTGCAGCAGTTTGCTCAGCTCGATCACTGCGCTGTACTGCGCGACGCTGTCGCCTTGCAGCAGCGCACTCTCCACTTCACCGACCTTGGCCACGGCATTGTCGGCATTGGCGCCGAGCTTGCTGCGCGCATCTTCCCGCTGCACCGTGGCTTGGGTCATTTCGCCGAAGGCGCGTTTGTATTCAGCCACGGCGGCCAGTTGTTGATCGACCATCGCTACATCGGACGGCTGCTCGATCATGCCGCGTGCCGATTGCAGGCCGCTTTCCAGTTTGCTGAGGAATTCATTGACCGCGCCAGGGCCCTGTTCGCCACGGCGCATGTCGTAGTCCATGCGCGCCAGGCGCAAATCTCGGGTCAGCTCGTTGAGGCTGGAAATGAAGCCGAGCTTGTCGCCCCGGCTGATGATGCCGCTCATGCCGGTCCAGCCGGTGAAAGTGATCAACAGCGTCAGTAACAGCACCAGGCCGAAACCGATGCCCAGCTTGCGTTTGACGCTGACGTTTCCAAGACTTTCGGCTAACCAACGGTACATGCGACCACTCCCTTCGGACCACTCAATTGGACTTATAGGGACTGTATCGGCTGGGTGATGGCAATCTGTAACGCCACTTGTCTGCGACTGCAGGGGCTGGTAGGAGCTGGTAGGAGCTGACGAGTGCAACGAGGCTGCGATCTTTTGACCTTGTTTTTTTAGAAGCAAGATCAAAAGATCGCAGCCTCGTTGCACTCGGCAGCTCCTACAGGGACCGGTGCCACATTCAGAACAGGCGTGCGAGCAGGGCGGTGACGGCGGTTTCGACGCGCAGGATGCGCTCACCCAGTTGCACCGGTTGCAGGCCCGCTTTGGCCAGCAGATCGATCTCGTAGGGAATCCAGCCACCCTCGGGGCCGATGGCCAGAGTCACCGGTTCGCTCAGCGCGCGCGGGCAGGGCGGGAAATTGCCGGGATGCCCGACCAGGCCGAGGCTGCCTTCGCTAATCGCCGGCAAGCGATCCTCAACGAAAGGCTTGAAGCGTTTCTCGATGATGATCTCCGGCAGCACGGTATCCCGAGCCTGTTCAAGGCCGAGGATCAACTGCTCGCGAATCGCTTCCGGCTCCAGAAACGGCGTCTGCCAGAAGCTTTTCTCGACGCGGTAGCTGTTGACCAGAATCACCTTCGCCACACCCATGGTGGCGATGGTCTGAAATACCCGACGAAGCATTTTCGGCCGGGGCAGGGCCAGCACCAACGTCAGCGGCAACTTGTCCGGCGGTGGCTGATCGAGGCTGACGCGCAGCTCGGCCTCGCCCGCTTCCAGGCGCAACAAATCGGCAGAACCCATCAGCCCGTTGATGCGCCCGACGCGCAGGCTGTCGCCCACTTCCGAGCGATGGACTTCCTGCATGTGTGTCAGGCGTCGATCACGCAGCACTACGCGGTCGGCCGCAATGAAGTCGGCCTCTTCTAGCAGCAGCAGGTTCATGCCTGGGTCGCTGGCGGCTGGTCGTTGTGATCGTCGGCCGGGGTTTCGTCCGGGCGTTCGCGCTTGCTGACCAGCGCGCCGAAGAGGATGCCGATCTCGAACAGCATCCACATCGGCACGGCCAGCAGGGTCTGCGAGAAGATGTCCGGCGGGGTGAGGATCATGCCGACCACGAAGCAGCCGATGATCACGTACGGGCGGATCTTCTTCAGGTATTTGACGTCGACCACGCCGATCCACACCAGCAGCACCACCGCCACCGGAATCTCGAATGCCACGCCGAAGGCGAAGAACAGCGTCATGACGAAATCGAGGTAGCTGGCGATGTCGGTCATCATTTCCACACCGGCCGGGGTGGCGGCGGCGAAGAACTTGAAGATCAACGGAAACACGAAGTAATAGGCGAACGCCATGCCGGTGTAGAACAACAGGATGCTCGAGACCAGCAGCGGCACCGCGACGCGTTTTTCATGCTTGTACAGGCCCGGCGCGATAAAGCCCCAGATCTGGTGCAGGATCACCGGGATGGCGAGAAACAGCGACACCATCATTGTCAGCTTCAGCGGCGTCAGGAACGGCGACGACACGTCGGTGGCGATCATCGTTGCGCCGACCGGCAGGTACTGGCGCAGCGGCGTCGAGACGAAGGTGTAGATCTGCTGGGTAAACGCAAACAGCCCGGCAAAGATAATGAAGATCGCCGCCACGCAACGCAGCAGGCGGGTGCGCAACTCGGTGAGGTGCGAAACCAGCGGCATGTGCTGGTCGTTTTCCGGAAGATCGCTCATGGGGCTCGCGGCGGCAGTGTTGGGTCTTGAGGCGCTGGTGTAGTCGGCGCGGCATTTGAGGCCAGGTGTTCGACCGAGGTTTGCGCTGGAACGGATTCTGTCGGAGCTACAACCGGGGCAGGCGTCGCCTGCGCATGAATCGTCGGCTCAGCGGGCGGCTGCACAGGCGTCGGCTCCTGCTGAACCGGATTGAATATCTTCCGCGCCTCCTGCTCCAGCGACAGAATATGTTCGTTGTGCAGTTGCCGACGGATTTCGTCGGCACCGATTTCACGTTCAACTTCCTGTTTGATCGCGTTGAAGCTGCGCTTCAGGCGGCCGACCCACAGACCGGCGGTGCGCGCAGCGCCCGGCAGACGCTCGGGGCCGAGCACCAGCAGGGCAACGAGGCCGACGAGCAGCAGTTCAGAGAAGCTGATACCAAACATTAGTCAGTGCTCACACGTCTTTGCGAATCGGCTCTTCGACTTTCTGCGCCTGCACGTCGATGGTGTGCGGCGGATGGGCCTGAGCGGTGGTTTGCGGCTGCACCGGTGGTACCGGTTGCGCCGGCGGCGTCACGTTCGGCTCGGTTGGTTTTTCGTCGTCGTTCATGGCCTTGCGAAAGCCCTTGATCGATTCGCCAACGTCGGTGCCGAGGTTTTTCAGTTTCTTGGTACCGAACACCAGCACCACGACAATCAGAATGACGACCCAGTGTTTCCAGTCAAAAATGCCCATGTGACGATTCCTCTCTAAAAGTTGTTCAGGCGGACGGACGCGAGGCTTTCTCGACGTGTCCGGACAGGCCGAAGCGACGGTCCAGTTCATCCAGCACAGCCTGCGGATGCTGCCCCAGTTGGGCGAGCATGACCATGCTGTGGAACCACAGGTCGGCGGTCTCGTAGATCACATCGCTGCAGTCGCCGCTGACAGCGGCATCCTTGGCGGCAATGATGGTTTCAACCGACTCTTCGCCGACTTTCTCCAGAATCTTGTTCAGCCCCTTGTGATACAGGCTGGCGACATACGAACTGTCGGCGGCTGCACCTTTGCGCTCTTCGAGCACTTCGGCCAGACGGGTGAGTGTGTCACTCATGTGTGTGTCCTGCGGAGTAGATAGCGTGCGGGTCTTTCAGTACCGGATCGACGGTTTTCCAGTCGCCGTTTTCGAAGACCCGGTAAAAGCAGCTTTGCCGGCCGGTGTGGCAAGCGATGTCGCCGATCTGTTCAACCATCAGGATGATCACGTCGGCGTCACAGTCCAGCCGCATTTCATGCAGGGTCTGCACATGGCCGGACTCTTCGCCCTTGCGCCACAGCTTGCCACGGGAACGTGACCAGTAGATTGCACGATTCTCTGCGGCGGTCAGTTCCAGCGCTTCACGGTTCATCCAGGCCATCATCAACACGCGCCCGGTCTTGTGATCCTGGGCGATTGCCGGCACCAGGCCGTCAGCGTCCCACTTGATCTCGTCCAGCCAGTTTTTCATCTTCGGTTCCTGAAGCAGCTGCAAGCTATAAGCTTCAAGCTGCAAGTAAGGGCAGTGTCGCGTTCTGCCTGTCGGGCGGTTCAAGTCGCCACCCCGTCGCTTGAGGCTTGCAGCTTATAACTTGCAGCTCAAACCTGCTATCGGCGAACGACCAGATACAGACCCACCGCCAGCATGATTCCAGCCGGCCAGTGCGCCCAATCGGTCAACGGCCCTCCGGCGGCGAGGATCGCCCCGCCGGCCAGATGCGCGCAGCCGAGCAGGCGCAGGAACCAGTCGTCCCTGCGTTTGTGCCACGGCGGTGGCGGATCTTTGGCGTGGGGTTGCGACATGCGTTCGAGCAGATCGCGGGCCATGTTCGACAGGTGCGGAATCTGCTCCAGTTGGCTCTGCACGTTGCCCAGCAAGGCTTTCGGGCTGACGCGTTCGCGCATCCAGCGCTCGAGAAACGGCTGCGCGGTGTTCCACAGATCCAGGTCCGGATACAGCTGACGACCGAGGCCTTCGATGTTCAGCAGGGTTTTCTGCAGCAGCACCAATTGCGGTTGCACTTCCATGTTGAAGCGCCGCGCGGTCTGGAACAGACGCATCAGCACCTGGCCAAATGAAATATCCTTTAACGGTTTTTCGAAGATCGGTTCGCACACCGTACGGATCGCCGCTTCGAATTCGTTGAGTTTGGTTTCCGCCGGCACCCAGCCTGAGTCGATGTGCAACTGCGCGACACGGCGGTAGTCACGCTTGAAGAACGCGAACAGATTGCGCGCCAGATAATCCTGGTCTTCAGGGGTCAGGCTGCCGACGATGCCGCAGTCGATCGCAATGTATTGCGGACTCCACGGCTGCACGGTGCTGACGAAGATGTTGCCCGGGTGCATGTCGGCGTGGAAGAAACTGTCGCGAAACACCTGGGTGAAAAAGATTTCCACGCCACGCTCGGCCAGCAGCTTCATGTCGGTGCGCTGGTCGGCCAGGGTCGCCAGGTCGGTGACCTGGATGCCGTAGATACGCTCCATCACCAGCACTTTCGGACGGCACCAGTCCCAATAGACTTGTGGCACGTAGAGCAGTGGCGAGCCTTCGAAGTTACGGCGCAACTGGCTGGCGTTGGCGGCTTCGCGCAGCAGGTCGAGCTCGTCGTAGATGGTCTTTTCGTAATCCTGGACCACGTCCACCGGATGCAGCAGCCGTGCATCGGCCGACAGTCGCTCGGCGGCGCGGGCGAGGATGAACAGCCACGCCAGGTCCTGGGCAATGATCGGCTTGAGGCCCGGACGGATGACCTTGACCACCACTTCTTCGCCGCTCTTGAGCTGCGCCGCGTGAACCTGGGCCACGGAGGCCGAGGCCAGGGGCTCGACGTCGAAACGGCTGAAGACTTCGCTGATCTTCTTGCCCAGTTGCGCTTCGATCAACGCCACCGACAGCTTGGAATCGAACGGCGGCACGCGGTCTTGCAGCAGCATCAGTTCATCGGCGATGTCTTCGGGCAGCAGGTCGCGACGGGTCGAGAGGATCTGTCCGAACTTGATGAAGATCGGCCCTAGGTCCTGCAAGGCCAGGCGCAGGCGTGCGCCGCGACTCAAGTCCAGCGTTCGCCGGGGAAACCAGCGCCACGGCAGCACGAAGCGCAATGCCAATAGAAACCAGGGCAGCGGCAGGGCGAACAGCAGATCATCGAGGCGATAGCGGATCACGACGCGCTGGATGCGCAACAAACGGCGGACGGCAAGCAGCTTCATGCGTTATCGCTTGGTTTCAAGGGTTCGGGAAAGGCGCTCGAAACGCGCCTCGAGACGTTCCAGGTCAAGTTTGATCTGGTCCAGTTCATTAAAACGGGCTTGCGCTTCGCGTTGACCTACGAGAGTACGCGATTCTTCGGCCAGGTATTCACTCAGATTCTGCTCCAGGCTGGCGAAGCCCTGGCGATACCAGCGAGTGCGACTGCGCAGATGACCGCTGAGCAACTGGGTGGCCACCGGGCCGAGCCAGCGGGACACTTCGTATTCCCAATCCAGCTCCAGGTCCTGGAGAATCGCCGCCAGCTCCAGCAGCACGCCGCTGTCGCCTTCGAGCTCCACGTCAGGGTTGTGCAGCACAGCGGTCTTGTCCTTGCTCAAGGCCAGGTTCAGCAGGCTCGATGCCGGGGCGCGGAGGGTGCAGTCCGCTTCGGCTTCCCAGTGCGCGGCGAGCAACAGGCCTTCGTCACTGGGCAGGATGAACAGCTGCAATGCCGGGCTGCGGCAATCCACGGCAATGACCTTGCCGCTCAACTGCGCCAGGCGCGCGAGCGCCGTGCTGTCCAGGCGCAGTACGCGGTTGATACCGAGTTCGACGCTGGCGAGCAGGCCGGTGAGCAGCATCAGGGTTTGATACCGCGGTGCAGAGCGACGATGCCGGCGGTCATGTTGTGGTAGGTCACGCGGTCGAAACCGGCCTCGACCATCATCGACTTCAGGGTTTCCTGGTTCGGGTGCATGCGGATCGATTCGGCCAGGTAGCGATAGCTTTCCGAGTCGTTGGTGATCAGCTTGCCCATCAGCGGCATGAACGCGAACGAGTAGGCATCGTAGGCCTTGGACATCAGCGCGTTGGTCGGCTTGGAGAACTCCAGCACCAACAGGCGGCCACCGGGTTTGAGCACCCGCAGCATCGAACGCAGGGCGTCTTCCTTGTGGGTGACGTTGCGCAGGCCGAAGGCGATGGTCACGCAGTCGAAATGGTTGTCGGGGAACGGCAGTTTTTCAGCGTCGGCCTGGACGAACTCGACATTGCCGGCCACACCCAGGTCCAGCAAGCGATCGCGACCGACCTTGAGCATGGATTCGTTGATGTCGGCGAGCACCACCTGGCCGGTCGGCCCGACGATGTGGGAGAATTTTTTCGTCAGGTCGCCCGTACCGCCGGCGATGTCCAGCACGCGATTGCCGCTGCGCACGCCCGACAGTTCGATCGCGAAACGTTTCCACAGACGATGCATGCCGCCCGAGAGCAGGTCGTTCATCAAGTCATATTTGGCGGCTACCGAGTGGAAAACCTCAGCGACTTTTTCCGCCTTCTGGCTTTCCGGCACGTTCTTGAAGCCGAAGTGAGTGGTGGGTTCGGCATCGCTGCCTTTGCGCTGATCAGTCATATCGCTGTCACCAAAA
>NZ_DATMIV010000017.1:0-70175 GCF_035554175.1 Pseudomonas sp.
GCTTATTCGTGATGAGGTCATGCCCTTGCTTGATGAGGGCATGATTGACGCCAGACGGATACGGACGAAGAGGACGGTCCATCCGCGAGATATCCGTCGATGAAGAGGCCGCTTTCGCGAGCAAGCTTGCTCTCATCAAACACGAAACCACGCCGCCGATACACCAATTGTGGGAGCGAGCTTGCTCGCGAAGGGGTAGGACGTGCGCTGAATCTTCAGCGGCTGAAATGCCGTCTTCGTGAGCAAGCTCACTCCCACAGGGTTGTGTTTGCTGCGCGAGTATAGCGTCTGGACACCGGGCAATTTGCGGCCTGTTGTGGGTTATCGACCTTGCGAAATGTCTGGGCTCATCGCCGGTAAACGCGTGCAGACAACTACCTAAGCGACGCTACTCGCTCAGCGCAACTCGCCACACACATCGAGCTCGACCAATCGCCGCACCTCATTGCCATCCAGTCCGGCCCCCAGCAGCGCATGCAGCTTGCCGAACGCCGCTTCGCGGGTCATGCCGCCGCCTGACAGCACGCCGACGCCTCGCAGACGACTGCCAGCCTCGTACACATCCAGCTCGACGCCGCCTTCGTGGCATTGGGTAATCGCCACCACAACCACGCCTTGCTGGTGAGCACGCTGCAGGCTGCCGAGGAAGTCGGCGTTATCGCTGGGCCCTGTGCCGCTGCCGAAGCATTCCAGCACAAGACCTTGAATACCGCTGTCGATCAAACCGTCGAGCTGGGCCGCGCCAATGCCGGGAAACAGGGGCAGTATCGCCACGTTCGCCAGTTGCTTGAACTGGCGATAATCCAGCGCCGCAGGCAACGTCGAGGCGGCTTCGCCGCCCTGGGCACGATTGAGCGCAGCGAAAGGGTTGCGGCCAAAGCTGCGAATCTTTGCGCAACGCGTCGGTTGGAGAAGCTCGCCGTGGAAGTACAGATGCACTCCTGCGGCAAGCCCTTGACCCAATGCCTGCAAGGCGCCGTTGACGTTTTCCCAGGCATCGCTGTCGGGAACGCCCGCTGGCAACATCGAGCCGGTGAACACCACAGGGGCGTTCAGCCCCAACAGCTGAAAGCTCATGGCCGCTGCGCTGTAGGCCAGGGTGTCGGTGCCATGCAGGATCAGCACGGCATCGCAATGCTGAACCTCAATCGCGTCGACCACCGCCTCACGCAGGCGTTGCCAGTAGGCAGGCGTCATATTGGCGCTGTCGATCAGGGGAGACATTTCGCGGAACGACCACTGCGGCACGACCATTTCAGGCAGCGCAGCCAGTTGCTCAGCCATGCGCGCTTCAAAGCCGGAAGCGGGTGCCAGCCCGTTTTCGCTGGCCTGCATGCCGATGGTTCCACCGGTATACAGCACCATCACCTGGCGGGCGGGTGCGTGGTTTTTGCGACTCATGCCTGTCTCCCTGGATTGAGGTTCAAATGATCAACGCGCGTCCGCGACCGGTTTGCCGCTGACCGCTGCCGTGTGCGCCGCAGGCTGAGCGGCATCAGGCTTTGGCCAGGCTTTCAGGTCCAGGTCCAGATCGGGGAACTGGCTGGAGTCGAAAACTGGCGTCTTGATCCCGGCTTTACGCTGGGCATCGTAGTCTTTCAGCACCCGCAGCGCGATTTTGAACAGCATCGCCAGCGCGATCAGGTTGACGAAAGCCAGCATCGTCATAGTGATGTCGGCGAAGGCGAACACCGTGCCCAGATCCTCGACCGCGCCCCACAGAATCAACGCGAGGACCAACACGCGGTAGCCGAAGATCGCCTTGCGGTTCTCACCCAGCAGGAAGCGCAGGCTGTTTTCGCCCAAGTAGTAGTTGTAGAGAATCGAAGTGAACACGAACAGCGCCAGCGCCACACTGATGAACAGCTTGCCCCAGTCACCGACGACGGCGGCGAGGGAGTTCTGCGTCAGGGCAATGCCATCGCCTTCGAAGCCCGGGGTGTAGAAACCGGACAGCAGGATCAGCAACGCGGTGCAGGTGCAGATGACGAACGTATCAAGGAACACGCTGAACGCCTGAACCACACCTTGTGCAACCGGGTGCTCGACCTGAGCCACCGCCGCTACGTTCGGCGCGCTGCCCAGGCCGGCTTCGTTGGCGAAGACGCCACGTTTGACGCCCATGACAATGGCGCTGCCGATCAGGCCACCAAACACTTCATCCATGCCGAACGCGCTTTTGACGATGGTCATCAGCATGTGCGGAACGTGTTCGAACTGCACGCCGATGACATACAGCGTGACGGCGATGTAGACCAGTGTCTTGATCGGCACCAGCAGGTCGGCGACCTTGGCGATGCGCTTGATCCCGCCGACGAACACCAGGCCCAGCAGAATCGCCAGACCGACGCCGGCGTAGCTTGGCGAGATCTTGAACGCGTCGTTGAGCGAGTGGGTCACGGCGTGGGATTGCAGGCCATTGAAGGCAAAGCCGAAGGTCACCAGCAGCAACACCGCCATGATCATGCCCAGCCAGCGTTTGCCCAGGCCGTGCTGGATGTAATACGACGGACCGCCGCGGTATTGACCTTCGGCGTCGCAGCGTTTGTACAGCTGACCAAGGGAGCATTCGAAAAAGCTGCTCGCCATGCCGACCAGCGCAGTGACCCACATCCAGAACACCGCGCCCGGTCCGCCTAGGGTGACGGCGATGCCGACGCCGGCGATGTTACCGGCGCCGACGCGGCCGGCAAGGCTCAGCATCAGGGCCTGGAATGAACTCAACTGGCCGGCGCTGCTGCGCAAACTGTCGCGAAACACCGCGAACATGTGAAAGAAGTGACGGAACTGAACGAAACGCGAGCGAATCGTGAAATATCCACCGAGCCCAACAATGAGCACGATCAGTACTTTTCCCGAGAGGAAGTCGTTGATGACTTCAAGCATTGGTGTTTCCTCGCTTTCTTAGAGGGTGCGCACTATACCGGTGCGCGTTATTGGAGTCTTTATTCGGTTTGCTGCAAGCCGGCATAAAGCAGGCAAAAAAAAGGGCCTGGAAGCGTGTGCTTCCGGCCCTCAAAAGGGTGAGGGGTGTCTAGACCCTCAGCCTGGTGATCGTGTTGCAAGTGCTGGAGAGCCGGACGATCAAGCCTTCAAAGGCACGAGCCGCGGCGCAATCATGTTCTCTGGGCGCAGGATGTCTGCCAGCATGACGTCATCGAGCAAGCCCTCTTCACGCACCAGCTCCAGTACGCCACGGCCCGTTTCCAGTGCAACGCGGGCAATGCGGGTGGCGTTTTCGTAACCGATGTAAGGGTTCAGCGCAGTGACCAGGCCGATCGAGTGCTCGACCAGCTCACGGCAGCGCACTTCGTTAGCGGTGATGCCGACGATGCAGTGCTCGCGCAGCATGTCCATGGCGCGTTGCAGCAGGCGGATCGAGTCGAGGATCTTGAAGGCGATCAGCGGCTCCATCACGTTCAGCTGCAACTGGCCGCCTTCGGCTGCCATGGTCAGCGCCAGATCGTTGCCGATGACCTGGAACGCCACCTGGTTCACGGCCTCCGGGATCACCGGGTTGACCTTGCCGGGCATGATCGAGCTCCCTGGCTGGCGCGCCGGCAGGTTGATTTCATTGATGCCGGTGCGTGGGCCGCTGGACAGCAGGCGCAGGTCATTGCAGATCTTCGACAGCTTGACCGCGGTGCGCTTGAGCATGCCGGAGAACAGCACGAAAGCGCCCATGTCGGAGGTCGCTTCGATCAGGTCGGCGGCCGGAACCAGCGGCTGGCCGCTGATCAGCGCCAGACGCTGTACGGCCAGCGCCTGGTAGCGCGGGTCGGCGTTGATGCCGGTGCCGATCGCGGTGCCGCCCAGGTTGACTTCGGTCAGCAGTTCCGGGGCCAGCGTTTTCAGACGGGCCAGGTCTTCGCCCATGGTGGTGGCGAACGCGCGGAATTCCTGGCCGAGGGTCATCGGCACGGCGTCTTGCAGCTGGGTGCGGCCCATTTTCAGTACGTGGTCGAACTCTTTGCCCTTGGCCGCGAAGGCTTGAATCAGGCTGTCGAGGCTGGCCAGCAGCGCGTCGTGACCCAGCAGCAGACCCAGACGGATCGCCGTCGGGTAAGCGTCGTTGGTCGACTGCGCCATGTTCACGTCATCGTTCGGGTGCAGGTACTGGTACTCGCCTTTCTCGTGGCCCATCGCTTCCAGAGCAATGTTGGCGATCACTTCGTTGGCGTTCATGTTGGTGGACGTGCCGGCGCCACCCTGAATCATGTCGACCACGAACTCTTCGTGGTAATCGCCGCGGATCAATCGTGCACAGGCTTCGCTGATGGCAGCGTGCTTGGCTTCGCTCAGGTGACCCAGCTCGCGGTTGGCGTCAGCGGCGGCCTGTTTGACCATCGCCAGGCCCACAACCAGTTTCGGGTAGTGCGAAATCGGAACACCGGAGAGGCGGAAGTTGTTCACCGCTCGCAGGGTCTGGATGCCGTAATACGCATGGGCCGGTACTTCGAGGGCGCCAAGCAGGTCGGTTTCTGTGCGGAAAGATGCAGCGCAGGACATGATAGAAATCATCTCGATAAGGACCCGGTCTGTGCCGGAACGCTGCGAATGCTAGGCTTGTGGGAATTTTTGGGCCAATGCTGTTCAGCACTGCCCTATGCACATTCGGCATAATGCCCATGTGACGCCGCCAGTGCGGCAGACGTGTGACCTGTTTTGGTGCGTGTCCGGGAGGACGTGATGAATCTGGAAAGCAAATGGCTCGAGGACTTCAGTGCCTTGGCCGCCACCCGCAGCTTTTCGCAGGCCGCTGAGCGGCGCTTCGTGACCCAGCCGGCGTTCAGTCGGCGGATCCGCAGCCTCGAAGCCGCGCTGGGGCTGACCCTGGTCAATCGCTCGCGCACGCCGGTCGAACTGACGGCGGCGGGGCAGTTGTTTCTGGTGACCGCGCGCACCGTGGTCGAACAGCTTGGTGAAGTGCTGCGCCATCTGCATCATCTGGAAGGCGGGCAGGGCGAGGTGATGCAAGTCGCGGCGGCGCACTCACTGGCGTTGGGCTTTTTCCCGCGCTGGATCGCCCAGTTGCGCAACGAAGGGCTGAACATCGCCACGCGGCTGGTGGCGACCAACGTTGGCGACGCCGTGCATGCGCTGCGCGAAGGTGGCTGCGATCTGATGCTGGCGTTCTATGATCCGGATTCGGCGATGCAGATGGATCCGGAAATCTTCCCGTCGCTGCACCTGGGCCAGACCGAAATGCTGCCGGTATGCGCGGCAGATCTCGATGGCAAGCCGTTGTTCGATCTGGAAGGCGAGGCGAGTGTGCCGCTGCTCGCCTATAGCGCCGGGGCGTTTCTCGGGCGCTCGGTCAATGGCCTGCTGCGCCAGCGCCAGTTGCGCTTCACCACGATCTACGAGACCGCCATGGCCGACAGCCTGAAAAGCATGGCACTTGAAGGGCTGGGCATTGCCTGGGTACCGCAGTTGAGCGTACGCGCCGAACTGGCGCGCGGCGAACTGGTGGTGTGCGGCGGCCCGCAGTGGCATGTGCCGCTGGAGATCCGCCTGTACCGCTGCGCCCTGGTGCGCAAGGCCAACGTGCGCCTGTTGTGGCGCAAGCTCGAAGGCGGCGCTGCCCAAAGCGCTTGAAGCTGATGAAGATCGAATGTGGGAGCGAGCCTGCTCGCGAAGCGTTGTGTCAGGCCCCGAGGTGCCGCCTGACACAACGCTTTCGCGAGCAGGCTCGCTCCCACAGGGAGATTTTTGCGGTGTTCTTTCGCTGACCTCAAGGTCAATAAAACCGGGCCTTTCGCTCATTTGACAGATGGTCGTTTCGGGGGCTGTTTATTGCTTTCTTTGCGGTATACTGCGCGGCCTTCGGCCGGCACGTCCGGCCATTTTTCGTACAATCAAGCCACGCAACCTGCGTGGCTTGTTGTTTTATGACGCGCCTGCGGGCGCTCCAGAGAGAAGAGGCGCGACGATGAGTGCACTGGTTGGCGTGATCATGGGCTCCAAGTCCGATTGGTCCACCCTTAGCCACACCGCCGATATGCTGGAAAAGCTCGGCATCCCGTACGAGGTCAAGGTGGTTTCCGCTCACCGCACCCCGGATCTGCTGTTCCAGTACGCCGAAGAGGCTGAAAGCCGCGGCATCGAGGTGATTATCGCCGGTGCCGGTGGCGCAGCCCACTTGCCTGGCATGTGCGCGGCCAAGACGCACCTGCCGGTGCTGGGTGTGCCGGTGCAGTCGGCCATGCTCTCGGGCGTCGATTCGCTGTTGTCGATCGTGCAGATGCCGGCGGGCATTCCGGTCGCTACCCTGGCCATCGGCAAGGCCGGCGCGATCAACGCCGCGCTGCTTTCGGCGAGCATCCTCGGCGCCAAACACCCGCAATTTCACGCGGTACTGAAAACCTTCCGTGCCGAGCAGACAGACAGCGTCCTGGACAATCCAGACCCACGTATTGCCTGAGGTTGTTGAGATGAAGATCGGTGTAATCGGTGGCGGCCAGTTGGGCCGCATGTTGGCTCTGGCGGGCACTCCGCTGGGCATGAACTTCGCTTTTCTCGACCCCGCGCCGGACGCTTGTGCGGCCGCGCTGGGCGAACACCTGCGGGCCGATTACGGCGATCAGGATCATTTGCGCCAACTGGCCGATGAAGTCGATCTGGTGACCTTCGAATTCGAAAGCGTCCCGGCCGAAACCGTGGCATTTCTCTCGCAGTTCGTGCCGGTATACCCGAGCGCCGAAGCGCTGCGCATCGCTCGTGATCGCTGGTTCGAAAAGAGCATGTTCAAGGACCTCGGCATCCCGACGCCAGCCTTCGCCGACATCCAGTCGCAAGCTGATCTGGAGGCTGCCGTCGCGTCGATCGGTCTGCCGGCCGTGCTGAAAACCCGCACCCTGGGTTATGACGGCAAGGGCCAGAAAGTCCTGCGCAAGCCGGAAGATGTTGCCGGCACCTTCGCGGAGCTGGGCAGCGTCGCTTGCCTGCTGGAAGGCTTCGTGCCATTCACTGGCGAAGTGTCGCTGATCGCCGTGCGGGCTCGCGATGGCGAGACGAAGTTCTATCCGCTGGTGCACAACACCCACGACAGCGGCATTCTCAAGCTGTCGGTGGCCAGCACCGATCACCCGTTGCAGGCGCTGGCGGAAGATTATTCCAGCCGGGTACTCAAGCACCTCGACTACGTCGGCGTGATGGCGTTCGAGTTCTTCGAAGTCGACGGTGGCCTGAAAGCCAACGAGATTGCCCCGCGTGTGCACAACTCCGGGCACTGGACTACCGAAGGCGCCGAGTGCAGCCAGTTCGAAAACCACCTGCGCGCGGTGGCCGGCCTGCCGCTGGGTTCGACGGCCAAGATCGGCGAGAGCGCGATGCTCAACTTCATCGGCGTGGTGCCGCCGGTTGAGAAAGTCGTCGCCATCGAAGACTGCCATCTGCACCACTACGGCAAAGCCTTCAAGGCCGGACGCAAGGTCGGCCACGCCAACCTGCGTTGTGCCGACATGGCCACGCTGCAGGCGCAGATCATCAAGGTAGAAGCGCTGATCGCCGAGTAAAGCAGTTTCATGTGGCAGCGGCGGAACCATTCAGGGGCCGCCGTTCTCTCATGGCAGGATGCCAAAGTCTGACTAGGCTTTCGCATAGCCACTTAATCAGAGGGAAATGCCATGGGAATTATCGGAACCATCTTTATCGGCCTGATCGTCGGCCTGCTGGCTCGCTTCCTGAAGCCGGGCAATGACAGCATGGGCTGGATCATGACCATTCTGCTCGGTATCGGCGGTTCGCTGGCAGCCACCTACGGCGGCCAGGCTCTGGGCATTTATCAGGCGGGCGAGGGCGCAGGGTTCATCGGTGCACTGGTCGGCGCCATCGTGTTGCTGGTGATCTACGGCCTGATCAAAAAGAACTGATCCAAAGCGACAAAGCCCTCTCTGCCATCGCGGCCGGGAGGGCTAGAATGCTCGGCGATGCACCGTTCATTCCTTACGATACCGAGCACCTTCATGCGCCGTCTTCTATTGACTCTCCTCTTGCTGGGCAGCGGTTTGGCCCACGCCGGCGAACTGCCGGAAACCGACTGGCTGGAACTGATGCCTAGGTCGGACCAAAAAGCCCTCGAGGCCATGCCTGAAATCGACCACGACTCCCCCGAAGCCAGCGGGACCTTCACCGAGAAGGGTGGGATGAAGCAGGCCAAAGGTCTGCCGGCGGTGATGTATTCGACCAAAACCGTGGCGTCGATGAATGACAAGCACATCCGCATCGGCGGTTACCCGGTGCCGCTGGAGTCCGATGCCAAGGGCCGCAGCACACTGTTCTTCCTCGTGCCGTATCCGGGCGCGTGCATCCACGTGCCGCCACCGCCGCCGAACCAACTGGTGCTGGTGCGTTATCCGAAAGGGTTGAAGCTGGACGACATCTACACACCGTTGTGGGTGACCGGCACGCTGAAGATCGAGAAGGTCAGCAATGATCTGGCCGATGCCGCGTATGCGCTGGAGGCGGAGAAGGTGCGGGTGGTGCAGGAAGCAGATCTCTAAAACAAAAGATCGCAGCCTTCGGCAGCTCCTACAGGGAAAATACATTCCAAATGCAGGAGCTGCCGAAGGCTGCGATCTTTTGATCCTAAAGCGGCTTTGAGCCGACACTCACGCCCATGGTATGGCTCGCACCCGGCGCCAGCGTCACCAGATCACCCATCACATTCGCCGTCTCGATGCACAGCATGCGCTGCCAGCCATCGTTGTCCATGTCGGGCAGTGCGGCGGCGCGATCGATCCACGGGTTCCAGATCACCGCCGTGCGTGAGCCCGTAGAGGTCAGGACGATGCGTCGCGCCCAGTCCTTATCGACGATGCTCAGCTGTGGCGGAGCATTGAGGTAGATACGGTCGGTTTCACCGGTGAAGTGCAGATCGCCGGCTTGGCTGGCGACGTTCCAGTCGTCCAGCGTCTCGATGTAATTCAGCCCGGCCACACCGTCGACATGCACATTGCGCACGTCGCTGACAGCGAAATAGGTGTGCAATGCCTGGCTCAAGGTGACGGTATCGGCGCCACGGTTATGGCTGGTCAGGCTGTAGTGCAATTGATCGGACAGGTGGAGCGTAAGGGTCAGATCGACCTCGTGCGGCCAGCCCGGCAGGCCACCCTCCGGACAGGGCAGCTTGAACTCGACCTTGATGCCGTTACTTTCCGACTCGATGCCGCCCAATTCCCAATCCATCGCCCGCACCAGACCGTGGGCGGGCGCCGGCTGTGCACCGGTGTACATGGCCTGCACGCTCTGCGGGTTGCGTTCGAACTTGCCGAACCACGGCCAGCACACCGGGACGCCGGCGCGGATGCTTTTGCCGGACTTGAACTCGGCCTTGTCGTTAAGCCAGATGATCGGCGGTTGACCGTCGATCTGATAACTGAGGATGTGCGCGCCCTGCTGGGCCACCAACACTTCGGCCTTGCCGTGGCGGATGCGCCAGCAGTTCAGTTCATCCTGTTTCACGGCTTCAACGTTGGGCGTGTTCATGGGGCAACTCTCGATCAGACACTGGGACGACTATCGACCGCAAAACGGCCGTGAGGTTTAACGCGCGCGTGGCGGCACCGAGCGGGTGCGGCCGCTGCCGTCGATGGCGACGAAGACAAAGACTGCCTCGGTCACTTTGCGCCACTCGCTGGACAGTGGGTCATCGCTCCACACTTCGACCATCATCTGGATCGAGCTGCGGCCGATTTCCAGGGTCTGGGTATAAAAGGACAACTGCGCGCCAACGGCGACCGGGACGAGGAACGCCATGCGGTCGATGGCGACAGTGGCGACGCGGCCACCGGCAACGCGGCTGGCCATGGCGGTGCCGGCCAGATCCATTTGTGCTACCAGCCAGCCGCCGAAAATATCGCCAAAGCCGTTGGTTTCGCGCGGAAGTGCGGTGATTTGCAGGGCCAGGTCGCCCTGTGGGATCGGATCTTCTTGTTCGAGCTCTATCATGCCGGGGGGCCTCTGACCCGTGACTCTTCGTGGGTATTGCGGGTGGTAGCCGTCTTCAAGAAAAACGATTCAACACCGAACACACTGCGTTCGTCACGTTTTCCATCAGGCGCCTAAAGGGAAACTCTGCGAAAAAGGCTAAATCCCGAGCAAAGGACGGGCCAACAACGTTTTCGCACAGTAACCTCTTACAAATCCTGCGCAGGTGGCGAGTATATCGGTCGATAGACCCCGCGACGACCACCCGGTTCTGATTTCGACCGTCAATTACGCGCCTCTATGTGCTTTTTCGAACAATTTGCTATGGTGCCGAACCTGTCCGAGCCACCGCCAGCGTTGTTGTGGCGACAGATTCGACTATAAGAGAAGCCCTTGCCATGACCACAGCGCCTTCGAGCCTCGCGCAGCCCGAGCAACCCGCACGACCGTTGACCCGCAACGATTACAAGACTCTGTCGCTGTCCGCTCTGGGTGGCGCATTGGAGTTCTACGATTTCATCATCTTCGTGTTCTTCGCCACCGTGGTCGGCAAGTTGTTCTTCCCGGCCGACATGCCCGAGTGGCTGCGGTTGATGCAGACCTTCGGCATCTTTGCCGCCGGCTATCTGGCGCGTCCTTTGGGCGGCATCGTCATGGCACACTTCGGCGACCTGCTGGGACGCAAGAAAATGTTCACCCTGAGCATTTTCATGATGGCTGTGCCGACCCTGATCATGGGGCTGTTGCCGACCTACGCGCAGATCGGCATCTGGGCGCCGATCCTGTTGCTGCTGATGCGGGTGATCCAGGGCGCGGCGATTGGCGGTGAGGTGCCGGGGGCGTGGGTCTTCGTTTCCGAACACGTGCCGCAAAAGCACATCGGTTATGCCTGCGGCACCCTCACCAGCGGCCTGACTGCCGGCATCCTCCTCGGCTCACTGGTCGCGACCGCAATCAACAGCATTTATACGCCAGCGCAAGTCTCGGATTACGCCTGGCGGATCCCGTTCCTGCTCGGCGGCGTGTTCGGGCTGTTCTCGGTGTACCTGCGCCGCTGGCTGCACGAAACCCCGGTGTTCGCGGAGTTGCAACTGCACAAGGCACTGGCCGAAGAAGTACCGTTGCGCGCAGTGCTGCGTGATCATCGCGGGGCGATCGCCATTTCGATGCTGCTGACCTGGCTACTGTCTGCCGGTGTCGTCGTGGTGATCCTGATGACCCCGACCGTGTTGCAGACGGTCTACCACTTCCCGCCAACCACCGCGCTGCAATCCAACAGCCTGGCTATCGTGTTCCTCAGCCTCGGCTGCATTGGCGCCGGCGCGCTGGCCGATCGCTTCGGCGCCGGTCGCGTATTCGTGTTCGGTTGCCTGGGCCTGCTGATCAGCTCCTGGACCTTCTACCACAGCCTCGCCGACCACCCGAACTGGCTGTTTCCGCTGTACGCGCTGACCGGTCTGCTGGTCGGCACCATCGGCGCGGTGCCATACGTGATGGTCAAGGCGTTCCCGCCGGTCGTGCGTTTCAGTGGGCTGTCGTTCTCTTACAACGTCGCTTACGCAATTTTTGGCGGCTTGACGCCGATGGTGGTGAGCCTGCTGCTCAAGGAAAGCGCGATGGGGCCGGCCTACTATGTAGCGGTGTTGTGCGGGGTAGGAATTCTGGTGGGGGCGTGGCTCTGGAAGAAGGGTCGCTGAGCCTGAGACCTCCTCCAGCCATACTGGCTTGTTCGCGAGCAGGCTCGCTCCCACAGTTGGAATGCATTTATTGTGGGAGCGAGCCTGCTCGCGAATGGGGGCGCCACGAATCCCCCATTAAAAACCGAATGCTGGCCTTTCATCCAATTGTCATATTTCAGCCATAGAGTGTTCACACGGCCTGCTGATACTTGGCCCCGACTTAACACACCCTATCTGCTAGGAGTAAGGCATGAAACTGAAGCGTTTGATGGCGGCAATGACTTTTGTCGCTGCTGGCGTTGCGACTGCCAACGCGTTCGCCGCTGTTGACCCTGCTATCCCGAGCTACACCAAGACCACTGGTGTGTCGGGCAACCTGTCCAGCGTCGGCTCCGATACCCTGGCCAACCTCATGACCCTGTGGGCCGAGAACTACAAAAAAGAATACCCGAACGTCAACATCCAGATTCAGGCTGCAGGCTCCGCTACTGCGCCACCTGCGCTGACCGAAGGCACCTCCAACCTGGGCCCGATGAGCCGCAAGATGAAGGACACCGAACTGGCGGCCTTCGAACAGAAATACGGCTACAAGCCAACCGCTATCCCGGTTGCCGTGGATGCCCTGGCCGTGTTCGTGCACAAGGACAACCCGATCCAGCACCTGACCATGGAACAGGTTGATGCGATCTTCTCGTCGACCCGTCTGTGCGGTGCCAAAGCCGACGTGAAAACCTGGGGCGACCTGGGCGTGACCGGCGACCTGGCCAACAAGCCGGTGCAACTGTTCGGTCGTAACTCGGTATCCGGCACCTACGGCTACTTCAAGGAAGAAGCCCTGTGCAAAGGTGACTACAAGCCAAACGTCAACGAACAACCGGGTTCGGCGTCGGTGGTGCAGTCGATCAGCTCCTCGCTGAACGGCATCGGTTACTCGGGCATCGGTTACAAGACCGCCAGCGTGAAGACCGTACCGCTGGCCAAGAAAGGCAGCACCGAGTTCATCGAGGACACCGAAGAAAACGCCCTGAACGGCAAGTATCCGCTGTCGCGCTTCCTCTACGTTTACGTCAACAAGGCGCCGAACAAGCCTCTGGCCCCGCTGGAAGCCGAGTTCGTCAAGCTGGTTCTGTCGAAACAGGGTCAGGAAGTTGTAGTGAAAGACGGCTACATCCCGTTGCCAGCCAAGGTTGCTGCCAAAGCACTGGCTGACCTGGGTTTGAAGGAAGGCGCTGAAGTCGCCAAGAAGTAACACCCCGGATCCGGGCTAATCCCCGGATCTGCAGGAACCCTGTAGGAGCTGACGAGTGAAACGAGGCTGCGATCTTTTGATCTGGCCTTCGATTGCAAGATCAAAAGATCGCAGCCTCGGTTCCCTCGACAGCTCCTACACAGGTTTCACAACCTCGAATTCTCGATTCCTCCTCCAGTATCTCGCTGGCGGTGGATTTGCTGCGTCACTACATTGTCATCTTTCTGTCATACAGGATCGCTAGGGTGTGCGCATGAATGATCTGGCCAATTCCCCAATGACTACGACTTCCCCTCCCAAGCGCATTGATTTCAATACGCCTGAGCTGCAACGCAAGCGCCGCATTCGCGCGCTCAAGGATCGCTTCACCCGTTGGTACGTCCTCGTCGGCGGCCTGGCGGTGCTGGCAGCCATCACTCTGATCTTCTTCTTCCTCGCCTACGTGGTTGCGCCGCTGTTCCAGGGTGCCGACCTGAGTGCGAAAGATTCGATTACCCCGGCCTGGATGCAGGACGCCGGCAAGCCGCTGATGATTTCGCTCGAAGAGCAGAATCAGGTGGCCATGCGCGTGTCCGACAAGGGCCAGGCGCTGTTCTTCGATATCGACAGTGGCGCTGAACTCAAGCGTGTCGATCTGCCTGTGCCGGCCGGCGCCAGCGTGACCTCGATCGGCGAAGATCAGCCAGGACATCCGCTGGTGGTCGTGGGCCTGTCCAACGGTCAGGCACTGGTGTTCCGTCACACCTATAAAGTCAGCTACCCCGATGGCAAGAAAACCATCAGCCCGGCCATCGAGTATCCGTACGGCGAGGCGCCGATCGCGCTCAACGAAAGCGGCGGTGCGCTGGAGCATGTCAGCCTCAACGCCACCGATTCGACCCTGATGCTGGTCGGCTCCACCGGTTCGCAACTCAATGTGCTGTCGCTGACCAGCGAAGAAAACATGATGACCGGCGAAGTCACCAACGAGCAGAAGCGCATCGATCTGCCGCAGATGACCGAGCCGGTGAAAAACATCTTCGTCGACCCGCGCCAGCAGTGGCTGTACGTGGTCAACGGACGTGCCCAGGCCGACGTGTTCAGCCTGCGCGACAAGAGCCTCAACGGGCGCTACAAGCTGCTGGAAAATGCTGACGCCGAAGTCACCGCCACCACGCAACTGGTCGGCGGCATCTCGCTGATCGTCGGCGACTCCAAGGGCGGCCTGGCTCAGTGGTTCATGGCCCGCGATACCGATGGCGAACTGCGCCTCAAGCAGATCCGCACCTTCCAGATGGGCACCACGCCAATCGTTGAAATCGCTGCCGAAGAACGCCGCAAAGGCTTCCTCGCCCTCGATGCCAGCGGCAAGCTCGGCGTGTTCCACAGCACCGCACACCGCACTTTGCTGGTCGATCAGGTAGTCGAAGGCCAGGGCCTGTTCGGTCTGTCGCCGCGCGCCAACCGAGTGATCGTCGAAGCCGGCGGAAAACTGCAACCGCTGCTGCTCGACAACCCGCACCCGGAAGTGTCGTGGAGCGCGCTGTGGAGCAAGGTCTGGTACGAGAACTACGACGAGCCTAAATACGTCTGGCAATCGACCGCGGCCAACACCGATTTCGAACCGAAGCTGAGCCTGTCGCCGCTGACCTTCGGCACCCTGAAAGCCGCGTTCTACGCGATGCTGCTGGCCGCGCCACTGGCCGTCGCTGCGGCGATCTACACCGCCTACTTCATGGCCCCGGGCATGCGCCGCAAGGTCAAACCGGTGATCGAACTGATGGAAGCGATGCCGACGGTGATCCTCGGCTTCTTCGCCGGTCTGTTCCTCGCACCGTATGTCGAAGGCCATTTGCCGGGCATCTTCAGCCTGTTGATGTTGCTGCCGATCGGCATTCTCGTCGCCGGGTTTACCTTCAGTCGCCTGCCTGAATCCATCCGCCTGAAAGTGCCGGACGGTTGGGAAAGCGCGCTGCTGATTCCGGTGATTCTGTTCGTGGGCTGGCTGTCGCTGTACATGAGCCCGTTCATGGAGAACTGGTTCTTCGGCGGCGACATGCGCATGTGGATCTCCCACGACCTGGGCATCACCTACGACCAGCGCAACGCTCTGGTGGTCGGTCTGGCCATGGGGTTTGCGGTGATCCCGAACATCTATTCGATCGCCGAAGACGCCGTGTTCAGCGTGCCACGCGGCCTGACCCTGGGTTCGCTGGCCCTTGGTGCGACGCCGTGGCAGACCATGACCCGTGTGGTGATCCTGACCGCCAGCCCGGGCATCTTCTCGGCGCTGATGATCGGCATGGGCCGTGCGGTGGGCGAAACCATGATCGTGCTGATGGCCACCGGCAACACGCCGGTCATGGAAATGAACCTGTTCGAAGGCCTGCGCACCCTGGCTGCCAACGTCGCGGTGGAAATGCCCGAGTCGGAAGTCGGCGGCAGCCACTACCGCGTGCTCTTCCTTTCGGCGCTGGTGCTGCTGCTGTTCACCTTCGTCATGAACACCCTGGCAGAACTGATTCGTCAGCGTCTGCGCAAGAAATACTCGTCGCTTTAAGCAAAGGTAGAAGTCTGTGAAACAGAACTCCCTGAAAGGATGGTTCAAGAGCGGCGCCCCGGGCGTCTGGATCAGCGGTGGCGCGGTGTCCATCGCGGTCATCATGACCATTGGCCTGTTGGCGGTGATTGCCGTACGTGGTCTCGGTCATTTCTGGCCGGCAGATCTGATCCACGCGCATTACGACGTGCCGGGTCAGGCCAATCACCTGGTGATCGGCGAAGTGGTGCAGAAGGAAGAAGTGCCGCGCGCGCGTCTGAAGAGCGCCGGCCTGCCGGTACCGGACGAAGGCCCGGAATTCATGACCCGCGAGCTGATCAAGGTCGGCAACCGTGATCTGAACGGCAACGACTTCACCTGGATCGTCGGCGAGTGGCTGACCAAACAGACCACGCCGCCGGAGTTGATGGCGATCGAGCGTCGCGAGTGGGGCAACTTCTACGGCTATCTGGTCAACGTCAAACAGGACGGCAAGGTCGTCGCCGAGGGCGAGGCTGCCTGGCCTGAACTGCAAGCGCGGATCGAGCGTGTGAACGGCCTGGCGGCACAACTGAAGTCGCTGGAAAAAGTCGACATCGGCGCGATCAACGCAGGCCTGGAGCGCATCCGTCTGCACGGCCGCAAACTGGAACTGGAAGGCAAACTCGACGCTACCGCGCAAGCGGATATGGAGTCCGAGCGTGCCGAGCTGAACGCCCGCTATCAGGAAATCGAAGCGCGTCTGGCCGACTTGCATGCGCAGTTCAACCGCGATGCATTGACCGCTCGCGATGCCAACGGCAAAGAGATTGAAATCAGTCTGGGCAAAGTGGTGCATGCCTACCAGCCGAACGCGATGAGCACGACGACCAAGGTCGGTTTCTACTTCAGCAAGATCTGGGAGTTCCTCTCCGATGATCCGCGTGAAGCGAACACTGAAGGCGGGATTTTCCCGGCGATCTTCGGCACCGTGATGATGACCCTGATCATGGCGATGATCGTGACCCCGTTCGGCGTGCTCGCGGCGGTTTATCTGCGTGAATACGCCAAACAGAACACCCTGACCCGGGTGATTCGCATCGCGGTGAACAACCTCGCCGGCGTACCGGCGATCGTTTACGGCGTATTCGGTCTGGGTTTCTTCGTCTACGTGCTGGGTGGTTCGGTTGACCGCTTGTTCTTTCCTGAAGCGCTGCCGGCACCGACCTTCGGTACGCCGGGCCTGCTCTGGGCTTCGCTGACCCTGGCGCTGCTGGCGGTGCCGGTGGTGATCGTCGCGACCGAGGAAGGCCTGGCGCGAATTCCGCGTACCGTGCGTGAAGGCTCGTTGGCCCTCGGCGCGACCAAGGCAGAAACGCTGTGGAAGATCGTCATTCCGATGGCCAGCCCGGCGATGATGACCGGCATGATCCTCGCCGTGGCCCGCGCCGCCGGTGAAGTGGCGCCGCTGATGCTGGTTGGTGTGGTGAAACTGGCGCCGTCGCTGCCGGTGGACGGCAACTACCCGTACCTGCACCTGGACCAGAAGATCATGCACCTGGGCTTCCACATTTATGACGTCGGCTTCCAGAGCCCCAACGTCGAAGCGGCCCGCCCGCTGGTGTACGCCACGGCACTGCTGTTGGTGCTGGTGATCGCGACGTTGAATCTGTCGGCGGTATATATCCGCAACCACCTGCGCGAAAAATACAAAGCACTGGACAGCTAAAG
This sequence comes from Pseudomonas sp., assembly GCF_035554175.1. GTDB lineage: Bacteria > Pseudomonadota > Gammaproteobacteria > Pseudomonadales > Pseudomonadaceae > Aquipseudomonas. The sequence goes on from NZ_DATMIV010000017.1 coordinate 17,087, forward strand.
CCATTAGCCACAAGCGGCAAGCTACAAGCCGCTTTTGCTCAAACTTGCAGCTTGCAGCCAGAAGCTTGCAGCTACGAACGGAGTGAGACCCCATGCAGCACGAAACACACAGCCACGGCATCAACATGTCTGCCCTGGGCCGCGACAAGCAGAGCCTGAACCTTGCGCAGGAAACCGTTGCCATCGAAGTCCCGGGCCTGAGCCTGTACTACGGCGACAAACAAGCGCTGTTCGACGTCAGCATGAACATCCCGAAACAGCGCGTGACCGCGTTCATCGGCCCGTCCGGCTGCGGTAAGTCGACGCTGCTGCGCACCTTCAACCGGATGAACGATCTGGTTGACGGCTGCCGTGTCGAAGGCGCGATCAACCTGTACGGCAACAACATCTACCGCAAGGGCGAAGACGTTGCCGAACTGCGTCGTCGCGTCGGCATGGTGTTCCAGAAGCCCAACCCGTTCCCGAAGACCATCTATGAGAACGTGGTCTACGGCCTGCGCATCCAGGGCATCAACAAGAAGCGCATCCTCGACGAAGCGGTCGAGTGGGCCCTCAAAGGCGCGGCGCTGTGGGACGAAGTCAAAGACCGTCTGCACGATTCGGCCCTCGGCCTGTCCGGTGGTCAGCAACAGCGTCTGGTCATCGCCCGCACCATCGCCGTTGAACCGGAAGTGCTGCTGCTCGACGAACCGTGCTCGGCACTCGACCCGATCTCGACGCTGAAAGTCGAAGAGCTGATCTACGAGCTCAAATCCAAGTTCACCATCGTCATCGTTACCCACAACATGCAACAGGCGGCGCGGGTGTCCGACTACACGGCGTTCATGTACATGGGCAAACTGGTGGAATTCGGCGACACCGACACTCTGTTCACCAACCCGGCCAAGAAGCAGACCGAAGACTACATCACCGGTCGCTACGGCTGATTGAGGCAGCTGCAAGCCGCAAGCTTCAAGCGGCAAGAAAGATGCGGTGCGATATCAGGACTTACACACAACTGCTTGAAGCTTGCAGCTTGAAGCTTGCAACTTTCGCGGAGCGAACAATGATTTCTAAAGAAGGCCTTACCCATCACATTTCCGCGCAGTTCAACGCTGAACTGGAGGAAGTGCGCAGCCACCTCCTTGCCATGGGCGGGCTGGTCGAGAAGCAGGTCAACGACGCGGTCACCGCGCTGATCGAGGCCGACTCCGGCCTGGCTCAGCAGGTGCGCGAGATCGACGACCAGATCAACCAGATGGAACGCAACATCGACGAAGAGTGCCTGCGCATTCTCGCCCGCCGTCAGCCGGCGGCGTCCGACCTGCGGTTGATCATCAGCATTTCCAAGTCGGTGATCGACCTCGAGCGTATCGGCGACGAAGCCACCAAAATCGCCCGCCGTGCCATCCAGTTGTGCGAAGAAGGCGAAGCACCGCGCGGTTACGTCGAGGTTCGGCACATCGGCGACCAGGTGCGCAACATGGTCCGCGATGCGCTCGATGCATTCGCCCGTTTCGACGCCGATCTGGCGTTGTCGGTGGCGCAGTACGACAAGATCATCGACCGCGAATACAAGACTGCCCTGCGTGAGCTGGCCACCTACATGATGGAAGACCCGCGCTCTATCTCGCGGGTTCTGAGCATCATCTGGGTTCTGCGTTCGCTGGAGCGTATCGGCGATCACGCACGCAACATCTCTGAACTGGTGATTTATCTGGTGCGCGGTACCGACGTGCGCCACATGGGCCTCAAGCGCATGAAGGAAGAAGTTGAAGGCACAAGTGGTGAAACCGCTAATGTTCCGGGCGAAGCTGACGATAAGTAAGATTGCCTGAGAAAAGCGCCCGGCCCTTTGGCCGGGCGTTTTTGTTTACGGTTTTTGTATTGAAAAGCAGCACCCGCGAACGAAAAGTCCCGGCGTGACTGAAAAGTTTTGGCAAAGTGCCATCATTCAAGCGTTATGCTTGCCGGGATTTTTTTTAGGGGTGTTGGATGAGCAAGATCAGTGTGTTGGTCGTGGACGATGCTTCGTTCATTCGTGACCTGGTGAAAAAGTGCCTGCGTAATTACTTCCCCGGGATCCGCACCGAGGACGCCATCAACGGCAAAAAGGCCCAGGCCATGCTGGCCAGAGAAGCGTTCGACCTGGTGCTGTGCGACTGGGAAATGCCGGAAATGTCCGGTCTCGAATTGCTGACCTGGTGCCGTGAGCAGGACAACCTCAAGACCATGCCGTTCATCATGGTGACCAGCCGCGGCGACAAGGAAAACGTCGTGCAGGCGATTCAGGCCGGCGTTTCCGGCTACGTCAGCAAGCCGTTCACCAACGAGCAGTTGTTGACCAAGGTCAAGCAGGCGCTGAACAAGGTCGGCAAGCTCGATACCTTGATGAACAGCGCGCCGACCAAAATGAACTCGGCGTTCGGCAACGATTCTCTCAGTGCCTTGACCGGCGGCAAAACTGCCGTGGTCGGCGGCGCTCCGACCGCCGCTGCGGTCAACCCGTTTGCCAAGCCTGCCGCTGCTGCCCCGGCAGCCGCCGCTGCGCCGTCACGCGGTTTGCTCAACAGCCCGCCGGTGCAGGCGCCCGGCGCATCGAAAGCGCCGGTCGGTGGTCGCGGCCAAGGCCAGTTGCGCCTGCCAAGCGGTACTCAGCAATGCGTGATCAAGGCCCTGAGCATCAAGGAAGCGCTGCTGGTGGTGAAACGCACCGAAACCCTGCCGCAGATCCTCGACAGCGCTGTGCTCGATCTGGAGCAGGGCGACAACGCCGAGATCGCCCGTCTAAATGGTTACCTGCACGCCATCGTCGCCCACGAGCAGAAAGCCGACAGCGACTGGTTGCAACTGACCTTCCGCTTTGTCGACCAGGACGCGCAGAAGCTCGACTACATCTCGCGCCTGATCGCTCGCGGTACGGCGCAGAAGCATTTCGTGCCCGGCGCGTAACCTTCGGCGCCTGATACACCGCCTTCGCGAGCAGGCTCGCTCCCACCTTGGAATGCATTTCAAATGTGGGAGCGAGCCTGCTCGCGAAGGGGCCATCCAAAACACCCCCCCATCTCCCGCGCTGGCCGTTTTGAAACATCTGTCGACTAGCCTGGTCTGTCTCAGCTGCTAGGCTGATTCCCAGGCCTTCCTTCGACAGACTTTTGCCCATGCTCGCGCGCCTGCTGTTTTTCTGCGGTCTTTGCCTGGCCTCCCAGCTGGCGATGGCCATGACCATCTACAAATCCACCGATGCCAACGGTGTGGTCTCGTACAGCGACCGCCCGAGCAAAGGCGCGCAGGTGTTCGTGTTTGAGGACCGCATGGTCGAGCGGCTGGATCGTCAGGTGTACCTGGACATCAAGAAGCAGAAGGGCGCCGACATCGTGTTTGCGCGCAACGACCTGTACGCGCCGGTTGAGGTTGCACTCGCGTTCATTGGCATGAGCAATGTGCGCGGCGCGCCTGCCCAGACGATCCGGCGCGTGCTGCCACCGCGCAGCAACACGCGGCTGGCGCTGCTGACGGCGATCAGCCGCGACCAGCCGCTGGTGTATTCGCCACAGTTCCAATATTCCCTGGGCGACCCCTCAGGCACCGCGCAGAGCTATCGCTATCCGCTGCCCTGGCGTGGCGGACCGTTTCGCCTGAGCCAGGGCGCCAACGGTCAATACAGCCACTACGGACCGAAGAACCGCTATGCCATGGACATCGCCATGCCCGTGGGGACGCCGATCATCGCCGCGCGAGCGGGGGTGGTGGTCAAGACCGAGAATTCACAGAGCGGGCGCGGCACCGATGCGTCCGGCAACTTCGTCCGGGTGCTGCACGATGACGGCACCATGGGTGTGTATCTGCATCTGAAGCAGGGTTCGGTGAGCGTGCGCGAAGGGCAGCGGGTAAAGGTCGGCAGTCCGCTGGCGCTGTCAGGCAACACCGGCAACAGCAGTGGCCCGCACCTGCACTTTGTGGTGCAGCGCAATACCGGCGAAGGGCTGGTGTCGATTCCGTATCAGTTCGTTCAGCCGCTTGGAGCGTTGCCCAATTTTGCGCTGGGCAAGCAATAAACCGCCAAAAGCAAAAGATCGCAGCCTTCGGCAGCTCCTACAGGGGTACGCATTCCCATGTAGGAGCTGCCGAAGGCTGCGATCTTGTAGCAGGCAATGCGGTTTCCCGCATTGCACTCAATCCAGCATCAACACCTTGGCCAGGACAATCTTCGGCCCTTTCATCTTCTTGATGATGATGCGCAGGCCTTCGACTTCCAGCACTTCTTCCTCTTCCGGCACCCGTTTCAGGGTTTCGTAGACCAGCCCGGCAAGGGTTTCCGCTTCGATGTGATCGAGATCGATGCCGAGCAGGCGTTCGACCTTGAACAGCGGCGTATCACCCCGCACCAGGAGTTTGCCTGGCTGATAGGCGAGAATGCCGCGCTCGGCCTTGCGGTGTTCGTCCTGAATGTCGCCGACCAGCACTTCCAGTACGTCTTCCATGGTCAGGTAGCCGATGATGTTGCCGTCAGCCTCCTCGACCACGGCGAAGTGCGAGCCGCCCTTGCGGAACTGTTCCAGCAGCTGCGACAGCGGCATGTGGCGTGACACGCGTTCCAGCGGACGGGTCAGCTCAGCCAGGTTGAACGACTCGGGAATGTGATCCAGCGCCGCCAGTTCCAACAGCAGATCCTTGATGTGCAGCAGGCCGACGAACTCCTGGCGATCGCTGTCGTACACCGGATAACGGCTGAACTTGTGGCGACGGAACATCGCCAGGATTTCTTTCAGCGGCGCGTTGAATTCCAGGGTGATCAGGTCTTCCCGGGAGTTGGCCCAGTCGACCACTTCCAGCTCGCCCATTTCCACCGCTGACGCCAACACGCGCATGCCCTGATCGCTCGGATCCTGGCCGCGGCTGGAGTGCAGGATCAGTTTCAGTTCTTCGCGGCTGTAATGGTGTTCATGGTGCGGGCCCGGCTCGCCTTGGCCGGCGATGCGCAGAATCGCGTTGGCGCTGGCGTTGAGCAGGTAGATCGCCGGATACATCGCCCAGTAGAACAGGTACAGCGGCACCGCCGTCCACAGCGACAGCAGCTCCGGTTTGCGAATGGCCCACGACTTGGGCGCCAGCTCGCCGACCACGATGTGCAGGTACGAAATGATGAAGAACGCGGTGAAGAACGAAATGCCTTTGATCACTTCCGGCGACTGCACGCCGACCGCACTGAGCAGAGGTTCGAGAATGTGCGCGAATGCCGGCTCGCCGACCCAGCCAAGGCCCAGGGAAGCGAGGGTGATGCCGAGCTGACATGCCGACAGGTAGGCATCGAGCTGACTGTGCACGGTGCGCAGGATGTGTCCGCGCCAGCCGTTCTGTTCAGCGATGGCCTCGACCCGGGTCGAGCGCAGTTTGACCATGGCGAATTCCGCCGCAACGAAAAAGCCGTTGAGCAAAACCAGGATCAGAGCAAAAAGGATCATGCCGAAGTCGGCGAACAGTGTTGCGAGGGACAAGCCAGGGGAAGGGTCCATGATGGAGTTTTGCGGGTTCCGTGTGATTCGAAAGTGGGGGAGAACAGCGCCTGAAAGGCAGGCACAAGTCAGCCAATGTAGCGGCTGACCGTGCAATTGCCTAGTGGCGTGTGCCGGGCGGCATCAGTCGGCGGCGCTGATTGCCCGTGCGCTGGCCACTTGAGCCGGGGCGAAATGGCAGGTGAACGTGCTGCCGTGGCCGGGCACGCTACTGATTTCCATGCGCGCGCGGTGGCGCAATAACACGTGTTTGACGATGGCCAGGCCAAGCCCGGTGCCGCCGGTGTTGGAGTTGCGGCTGGAGTCGACGCGGTAGAAGCGTTCGGTCAGACGCGGCAGGTGCTTGCTGTCGATGCCGATGCCGGAATCCTGCACGCTCAAATGCGCACCTTGCTCGTCGCCCCACCAGCGAATGCGGATGTTGCCCTCGGCCGGGGTGTACTTGACCGCGTTGAACACCAGATTGGAAAACGCGCTGCGCAACTCCGCCTCGCTGCCCTTGAGCAGCAGACGGGCATCGGCTTCGAGGCTGATGTGCTGATTTTTCGCCCCGGACAATTGTTGCGCATCGCTGGTGATCGATTGCAGCAGCGTGTCGATCTGCACCGGCTGGTTGTCGGACGGGTAATCGGTGGCTTCCAGTTTCGCCAGCAGTAACAGGTCGTTGAGCAGCGTCTGCATGCGCCCGCCCTGTTGCTGCATTTGCTGCAGCGCGCGGCTCCAGCGCGGGTTCACTTCTTCGACATTGTCGAGCAGGGTTTCCAGGTAGCCGCAGATCACTGTCAGCGGCGTGCGCAACTCATGGGAGACGTTGGCAATGAAGTCCTTGCGCATCTGTTCCAGTTGATGGATGCGCGTGACATCTCGCACCAGCATCAGGTGTTCATTGTTGCCGTAGCGAGTCAGGTACAGCTGAATGCGCACGCGGTCGTTGGTCGGCGAGGGGATTTCCAGCGGTTCGGCGAAGTTGTCCTGCTCGAAATACTCCTTGAAGCGCGGATGTCGCACCAGGTTGGTCACCGGTTGGCCGCTGTCCTGTGGGGTCTTGAGGCCGAGCAGGGTTTCGGCGGCGCGGTTCCACCATTCCAGATTGCCGTCGCTGTCGAGCATGATCACCGCATCTTTGAGCGCGGCGGTGGATTCCTGAACCCGATCGATCACTGCCTGCAGACGCCCGCGCACCCGTTGGTCGCGACGTTGCAGGTGGTAGATGCTGTCGAAGACCTCGCCCCACAGGCCGTAGCCATCGGGCGGCGCTTCGTCGGGCTGGTGCTGGCGCAGCCATTCGTGCAGACGCAGCAATTGCTTGAGGGTCCAGGCCAGGTAAAGGCCCAGGCCTGCCGCCAGGCTCCAGCCGTAATAGCCGGTGATCAGGCCGACCACCAGGCAGGCGGTGACCAGCAACAGCATGTGGCGAATCAGGGTGCCATGCCAGTTTTGATTCACAGAGGCGTCCTTAGCCGCAGCGTCGAATTTCAAGCTACAAGCTTTCAGCTGCTTTTATGCTTTTGTGGAGAAGCGGTAGCCAGTGCCGCGCACGGTTTGTACCAGATTTTCGTAAGCGTCGCCGAGGGCCTTGCGCAGGCGGCGGATGTGCACGTCGACAGTGCGCTCTTCAACGTAGACGTTGCCGCCCCAGACCTGATCGAGCAACTGGCCACGGGTGTAGGCGCGTTCCTGGTGGGTCATGAAAAATTGCAGCAGACGGTATTCGGTCGGACCCATCTCGGCGGGTTTGCCGTCGATGGTCACGCGGTGGCTGATCGGGTCGAGCAGCAGGCCACCGACTTCGATCGGCGCTTCGCCATCGGTGGGGCCGGCACGGCGCAGCACGGCTTTTAGGCGGGCGACCAGTTCACGCGGGGAAAACGGTTTGGTGATGTAATCGTCGGCGCCGACTTCCAGACCCTGAATCTTGTTGTCCTCTTCGCCTTTGGCGGTAAGCATGATGATCGGGATGTCCCCGGTCAGCTCGTCACGCTTGAGGCGCCGGGCCAGTTCGATGCCGGAAGTGCCGGGCAGCATCCAGTCGAGCAGGATCAGGTCCGGTTTGCGGTCGACGATAATGGCATGGGCCTGCTGCGAGTTCTCTGCCTCGAGGCAGTCATAGCCGGCCATTTCCAACGCCACGGCGATCATTTCGCGAATGGGCGCTTCGTCGTCGACGATCAGAATGCTCCTGCCAACCATGCCTTAATCCTCTTGTCATTTAACTGTCTTGCGCCGCATTAGATAACGGAATTATTGCAGTCGTGTGACAGTATTTCAGGCCGGCAACATTTGCACGCATCCTCGACTAAGCTCTAAGTCCGAATCCTGACAACCACAAAAGAAGGTTTCCATGACTCAGATGACTGCTTCTTTCAAAGCCCTGCTGATGGCCGCTGCCCTGACATTGCCGGGCCTGGCCATGGCGGCCGATCCGGCGATGGAGAAGGACGGCATGTTCACCGACCACAAGGGCATGACCCTGTACACCTTTGCCAAGGACTCTGCTGGAAAATCTGCGTGCAATGACAAATGCGCGGCGAACTGGCCACCGCTGAAGGCTGGGGCCGGCGACAAATCCACGGGCGACTGGACGGTTATCAAGCGTGACGACGGAACGATGCAGTGGGCCTACCAGGGCATGCCGCTGTACACCTTCGTGATGGACAAGAAAGCCGGCGACATGACCGGCGACGGCAAAATGGACGGTGCCTGGAAAGTCGCCAAAGCCAAATAATCACCAATCCACTGTGGGAGCGAGCCTGCTCGCGAAAGCGGTCCGTCAGTTATTGCATAGGTGACTGACACACCGCCTTCGCGAGCAGGCTCGCTCCCACAGATGTCCCACAGATGTCATGAATCAGCGCAGTGCGTAATCCAGCACAATCCCGACAAATATCGCCAACCCTGCCCAATGGTTGTGCAAGAAGGCCTGGAAGCAACGCATGCGGTCCTTGCTGCGCGTGTACCAGAACTCCCACGCATAACACCCCGCAGCCACCAGCAGGCCGAGGTGGAACCAGATCCCCAGCTCGAACTTCGACCCGGCCAGAATCAGGCAGCCCAATGACAACGCCTGCAAGCTGAGGATGATCACCCGATCCGCCTCGCCAAACAGAATTGCCGTGGATTTCACGCCGATCTTCAAGTCGTCATCGCGATCGGTCATCGCGTAATAAGTGTCGTAGCCCACCGTCCACAGCAGGTTGGCGATCCACAGCAGCCACGCCGCCGCCGGCAGCTCGCCGGTCTCGGCGGTGAACGCCATCGGCATGCCCCAGGAGAACGCCGCGCCGAGCACCACCTGTGGGTAGTAGGTGTAGCGCTTCATGAACGGATAGGTGAACGCCAGCGCCAGGCCGCCCAGCGACAGCCAGATCGTCGGCGCATTGGTGCACAGCACCAGCAGAAAACTGATGCCCATCAGCACGGCAAAGAACACCAGCGCTTCCTTCGAACTGATCCGGCCGCTGGCCAGCGGTCGTTGTGCGGTGCGTTTGACGTGGCCGTCGACCTTGCGGTCGGCCCAGTCGTTGATCACGCAGCCGCCGGCACGGGTCAGCACCACGCCGAGAGCGAAGATGACGATGTTGGCCAGCGACGGCGAACCCTGGCCGGCGATCCACAGCGCCCACAGCGTCGGCCACAGCAGCAGGTAAATGCCGATCGGCTTGTCCATGCGCGTCAACTGAATGAAATCCCAGGCGCGCGGGTGCAAACGGTTCAGGGACTTGAGCAGGCTCTGGTACATCAGCAGTTCTCCGGATGGACGCGGGCGGCGTCCCACAGGCTCGGCAGGAAGATTTCCGCGACCAGCACGCTCAGTGCGCCACGGTCGAAACGCGAGCGTCGGCCCCATAGCTCAGGGGCTCTCACCGCTGGCGGCAGCCATTGTTCAGGGTAGTGGCAGACTTCAATGGCGCAGCGCTGAAACGCCTGATCGCAAAACAGCAATTCGCCCAGCGAGCGGCTGCCCAGTTCATCCATGTGCAAGCCGTCGCCCTGCAGGGCGGCGCGTGCGGCAACGCTGCGGGCGAATACCCAGGCTTCACCATGGCCGCGCAAATACACTTCGCGCACCCAGCCTTCGCTGCCTGCGGCCAGCTCCAGTGCCGCGCATTCATCGGCGCGCAGGGTGTCCCAACCTTCGAACAGCGGCGACACGCTGAAGCCATCGTTGGACAAGCGGGTCAGGCGGCGGGTCAGCGAACCTTCGTCGAACAGCCAGTCGAGGGTCAGCGGATCGGGGCGGGGCGTCAGGCGGTCTTGGGTCAGCCAGAGCGGGGCGGGGCAGGCATTTGAATGTTGCACAATGAGTCATTATTGGCCGCAAATGAGGCGGCGAGCTTACCATGGCGGGCGCCAAGATCGAGTGGCACCGGCCGCCGTTGCGCCGATCAGGCTTGCATCTGCCCGGCACCCTCAGTACAAAACGCCCTGAGCCGGATGGCAGCGCAGCACCCATCGACCGTCCGCGCCGGCATACGCCTGAACCCTGAGGAAGTACCTGAATGAAGAAGTGGCAATGTATCGTCTGTGGCCTGATCTATAACGAAGCCGACGGCTGGCCGGATGACGGCATCGCGCCGGGCACCCGCTGGGAAGACGTACCGGCAGACTGGCTGTGCCCGGACTGCGGCGTCGGCAAAATGGACTTCGAAATGATCGAAATCAACTGAGTACCTACAAGGAGCAAGGCATGAGCGCACCAGTCGTCATCATTGGCACCGGGCTTGCGGGCTACAACCTGGCCCGCGAGTTTCGCAAGCTCGACAGCGAAACCCCGCTGCTGTTGATTACCGCCGATGACGGCCGCTCTTACTCCAAGCCGATGCTCTCCACCGGTTTCGGCAAGAACAAGGATGCCGACGGCCTGAGCATGGCCGAACCCGGCGCCATGGCCGAGCAACTGAACGCTGAAGTGCGCACCCACACGCGCATCAGCGGCATCGACGCCGGTCACAAGCGCTTGTGGATCGGTGAGGAAGCCGTGCCCTATCGCGACCTGATCCTGGCCTGGGGCGCGGAAACCGTGCGCGTGCCGATCGAAGGTGATGGCGCTGATCGGGTGTTCCCGATCAACGATCTCGAAGATTACGCACGCTTCCGTGCCGCAGCGGCGGGCAAACGGCGGGTGCTGTTGCTGGGCGCCGGGCTGATCGGCTGCGAATTTGCCAATGACCTGATCCTTGGCGGTTACGAAGTGCAACTGGTCGCGCCATGCGAACAGGTCATGCCGATGCTGTTGCATCCCGCGGCTGCGGCGGCCGTGCAAACCGGGCTGGAAAGTATCGGGGCAAGATTTCACCTCGGCCCGGTACTGACCCGGCTGGAGAAAGTCGCCGATGGCCTGCAAGCGCACCTTTCCGACGGCCAGGTCATACCGTGCGATGTAGTGGTCTCGGCCATCGGCCTGCGCCCACGCATCGACCTGGCGGCGGCTGCCGGCGTGCAGGTCAATCGTGGCGTGATGGTCGATCGTTACTTGAAAACTTCCCACGCCAACATCTACGCGCTGGGCGATTGCGCCGAAGTCGACGGGCTGAATCTGCTCTACGTGATGCCGCTGATGAGCTGTGCACGCGCATTGGCCCAGACCCTGGCGGGAAACCCGACCGCCGTCAGCTATGGCCCGATGCCGATCACCGTAAAAACCCCAGTGTGCCCGCTGGTGGTATCGCCGCCGCCGCGGGGCAGCGAGGGCGTCTGGGCCGTCGAAGGGCAGGGCGCCGACATCAAAGCCTTGTGCCGCAGCGCCGACGGTCAGTTGCTCGGTTACGCCCTGACCGGCGCGGCGGTCATGGAAAAACTGGCCCTGAACAAACAGCTTCCGCCCCTGCTGGCGTAAATGCCGGTCGTTCTGTCGCAATCACCGCTCTTTTGCCCCGACAAAGGTCGTGGGGACACTGGCGCCGCCGTTGGCGGCGTGCCATTCTCACTCCCGTCTGCCGCAGAGTAGAGCCTGCGGCGCCTTGGGCGCTGTTCCAACGAGAACAGCACGGACATAACAACAAAAAACCGTCAAAGGGGCTTCACTAATGCGTAAACCAGAACTCGCCGCTGCAATCGCCGAAAAGGCAGACCTGACCAAAGAACAGGCCAATCGCGTCCTCAACGCCGTCCTCGAAGAAATCACCGGCGCCCTGCACCGCAAGGACAGCGTGACGCTGGTCGGCTTCGGCACCTTCCTGCAACGCCACCGCGGCGCCCGCACCGGCAAAAACCCGCAGACCGGCGAGCCGGTCAAAATCAAGGCCAGCAACACTGTGGCGTTCAAGCCTGGCAAATCGTTGAAAGACAGCGTCAATCCTTGATGGCGACGTGCTCCCCTGAATAACGGGGAGAACCGCAAAAATGGGCACACCGATTGCGGTCGGGTGCCCATTTTTTGTGGCTGCCTGTTGGCTTACTGGCGTCGGAAGCAAGCCTTGCCGTTGCCGAAATCGACGGCCAGGCAGTTTGGCTCGATCGCCAATTGCAGATCCTGGAACAGGCCGCCCAAATCACTGTTGGACGTCGGCTTGGTCTGGCTTTTCAGCAACACTGTCTGGTTCTCTACTTTCCAGGTGCCTTTGGCAAAGCCGTCGGCGCTGCCATAGGCCACACCGGCATCAAAGGTGCCGTCCTTGCGCAATAGCAACTCGGCGCCCATTTCCATTGCGCCGGTCAGATAGTAATGACCGTCCAGTGACGGGGCGTCCGCGGATACCGCAGACAAGGGAAGGCCCATGAGTGCGGCAAAAAATAGTGATTTCAATTCCATGTGTTAAGGCTCCTGACCCGCGCTTTTGGGGAGGGCGTAATTTACTAGGGTTCCGGACTTTCAAGCCAGGTTCGTGAAAATGAATTTATGTAGGAAGTAACCCCTGACTTTTGTCTGAGTATTCTCAGGCGTGGAGTCAGGGAGTTGCCGAACAAAGGTGTATCGATAACTATCGGGTTTTGCACTGCAACGGCTTGTTTCTTGACGACAGAACGCGTTAAACAAATGAAATGCCATCATTGTGATAGCACTTTTTTCGTTGTCCGTTGTCGCCGGCGAATTGTTAAAAGATGCCGGTCATAATTCGGAAGTCTCCTACTTCTAATCTTTCCTGGATTTGTCATGCTGCACGTCGCTTGAGAGTCGCAGCGCTTGGGCAAGCTCCCATGGCTGCGCCGGGAGGCTCTGGAACAACGGTTTGGCGCAGGCATGCAAAAGTCGCTGATTATCAGTCGCCCTCGGGAAATCCCCTGTGACATATAGGGCAATCTCCTACAGGTCTTAATGAACACTTCGTCTTGTTGTTTAATCAGATGCTTGCTAGTGGCCATCATTGTGATTACGATGCGCCCACTTGAAAGAGCACATCTCAATTGGATGAGTCGCTGAACTGCTCTTCGATACTGTCCCGCGTTGCGAAACTCCACTCGCGCGCATGACTGTAATCCTTAATAAAGGCCATGGATGTCCTACTCAAGCAAACTTTCCGCCCATTACCTTGAACTCGCAAAAGTCTCTGTTTCCAAAGAGAATTTCGCGGGCGAAGACGTTCGTTTCTCGAGCGAATTCGAGGCATTGGAAAGCGAGCTGGCCAAAGCGTCGTCGATGCACGAAAGCGGGCAGATCGACTGGCTGAAAATTCGCGAAAACAGCGAAAATCTCCTGCGTACCCAATCCAAGGATCTGCGTGTCGGCGCCTGGCTGACATGGTCGCTGTACCAGCGTGAATCCTTCCCCGGGCTGCTTGCCGGCCTCGGTTTGCTGCACCATCTGTCGGAAAACAACTGGGCCAACGTCCACCCGCTCAAACCCCGCACCCGTGCCGCCGCGATCGGCTGGCTGGTGCCGCGTCTCGAGCAGGTCATCACCGAAAACATTGCGATCAAAGAGCAGTTGCCGATGTTCCGGCAGCTGTCCGAGCATCTGGCCGGCCTGGAAGCGGCTTGCACTGAACACCTGGGCGACGACGCGCCGCTGCTGCTGCCGATCTCCCGTCGCCTGAAGACCATGATCCAGCGCGCTGCCGACAATCAGCCTGCACCCGGCGTGGTGGGCGCGGCGGTAGCGCAGGTCAAGCAGGCGGCGACTCAGTTGCTCACCCCCGGCGCGCCGATCGACAACGAGCGCGACGCGCACAAAGCCCTGCGCGCCCAGCAGGAAAGTGCCCGGCCGTTGTGCGCCTGGTGGCTCAAACAGAAGGCCACCGACCTGCGGGCCCTGCGCCTCAATCGCACACTGCTGTGGATGACCATCGACGCGGTGCCCGAGCGCAACGCCGACCAGATCACCGTGCTGCGCGGCCTGCCGCTGGAAAAGCTCAAGCTCTACCAGGACCGTTTCGATCAAGGCAAATACGCCGACCTGCTGGTGGAACTGGAGGCGAGCCTGGCGAAGGCGCCGTTCTGGTTCGATGGCCAGAGGATGGTCTGGGAATGTCTCCAGAACCTTAACGCCGAGCTGGCCATGCGCGAAGTGGAAATCCACTTCGCGCTTTTGATTCAGCGCCTGCCAGGCATCATCGAGTTGCGCTTCCATGACGGCGCGCCGTTTGCCGATCCGTCCACCCGGGCGTGGATCGCCGCCAACGTCATGCCACATCTGCAAAGCGCCAGCGCGCCGCGCAAGGTCGAAAGCGAAACCGTCGAAACCCAGCCGGCCTGGGAAAAAGCCCTTGAGGACGTCCAGCCGATTCTGCGCAAGGAAGGTTTGAAGCCAGCCGTGCAGATCCTCAAGCAGGGTTTGCAATCGGCCTACGGCGGTCGCGAACGCTTTTTCTGGCAGTTCGCCCTCGCACGGCTGTGCTTCCTGGCCAAGAAATACGAACTGGCCAAGAACCAGCTAGAGACCCTCGATCAGACATTACAGGACTCAGGCCTGCACGCCTGGGAGCCCGATCTTGCATTGGAAGTGCTGCACCTGCTGCACAGTTGCTGCGAGTTGTTACCGCAGAACCATGCCGTACGTGAACGCAAGGAAGAGATTTATCGCAGGCTGTGCCATCTCGACCTCGAAGTGGTACTCGAATAGGCCCCAGGGCCACAACCGCAAGGAGAAAAGCCATGGCCAAAGAAGGCTCGGTAGCCCCCAAGGAACGCATCAACGTCACCTTCAAACCCGCCACCGGCGGTGCTCAGGAAGAGATTGAACTGCCGCTGAAGCTGCTGGCAATCGGTGACTACACCCACCGCAAGGACGATCGCAAAATCGAAGATCGCAAGCCGATCAGCATCGACAAGGTGACTTTCGACGAAGTGTTGGCCAAGCAGGAACTGGGTCTGACGCTGAGCGTGCCGAACCGTCTGCAGGAAGATGGCGAGGCCGAAGAGCTGGCTGTGCAACTGCGCGTCAATTCGATGAAGGACTTCAACCCGGCCAGCCTGGTCGAGCAAGTGCCCGAGCTGAAAAAACTGATGGAACTGCGCGATGCGCTGGTGGCCCTCAAAGGCCCGCTGGGTAACGCACCTGCGTTCCGTAAAGCGATCGAAGGCGTGCTCGCCGACGACGAATCCCGCGGTCGCGTACTCGGTGAGCTGGGCCTGAACGCCGCAGCCCCGGACGCCTGAGACTCCAGTAGCCAAGGAAGCCAACACAATGAGCACTAGCGCAGCACAAGAGAAGAGCGCCGCCAGCGGCGAATACAGCATTCTCGACAGCATCATCGCCGAAACCCGTCTGACTCCGGACGACGAAGCCTACGACATCGCCAAGCGTGGCGTGTCGGCGTTCATCGAAGAGCTGCTCAAGCCGCAGAACAACGGTGAGCCGGTCAAGAAGGCCATGGTTGACCGCATGATCGCCGAGATCGATGCCAAGCTCAGCCGTCAGATGGACGAGATCCTCCACCACCCGGATTTCCAGGCGCTGGAATCCTCGTGGCGTGGTCTGCAGTTGCTGGTCGACCGCACCAACTTCCGCGAAAACATCAAGATCGAAATCCTCAACGTCTCCAAAGAAGACCTGCTGGACGATTTCGAAGATTCGCCGGAAGTCATGCAGTCGGGCCTGTACAAGCACATCTACACCGCTGAATACGGCCAGTTCGGTGGTCAGCCGGTGGGCGCGATCATCGCCAACTACTACATGTCGCCAAGCTCGCCAGACGTCAAGCTGATGCAGTACGTGGCCAGCGTGTCGTGCATGTCCCACGCGCCGTTCATCGCTGCAGCCGGGCCGAAATTCTTCGGCCTGGAAAGCTTCACCGGCCTGCCCGATCTGAAAGATCTGAAAGACCACTTCGAAGGCCCGCAATTCGCCAAATGGCAGAGCTTCCGTACTTCGGAAGACTCCCGTTACGTTGGCCTGACCGTGCCGCGTTTCCTGCTGCGCAACCCGTACGATCCGGAAGAAAACCCGGTCAAGTCGTTCGTCTACAAGGAAACCGTTGCCAACAGCCACGAGCACTACCTGTGGGGCAACACCGCATTCGCGTTCGGCACCAAGCTGACCGACAGCTTCGCCAAATTCCGCTGGTGCCCGAACATCATCGGCCCCCAGAGCGGTGGCGCGGTTGAAGACCTGCCTTTGCACCACTTCGAAAGCATGGGCGAAATCGAAACCAAGATCCCGACTGAGGTTCTGGTTTCCGACCGTCGTGAATACGAACTGGCCGAGGAAGGCTTCATTTCCCTGACCATGCGTAAAGGCTCCGACAACGCGGCGTTCTTCTCCGCAAGCTCGGTGCAGAAGCCGAAGTTCTTCGGCATCAGCGCAGAAGGCAAGGCCGCAGAGCTGAACTACAAGCTCGGCACCCAACTGCCGTACATGATGATCGTCAACCGTCTGGCTCACTACCTCAAAGTGCTGCAGCGCGAGCAACTCGGTTCGTGGAAAGAGCGTACCGACCTCGAGCTGGAACTGAACAAGTGGATCCGTCAGTACGTTGCCGACCAGGAAAACCCGAGCGCCGAAGTGCGTGGCCGTCGTCCGCTGCGCGCTGCGCAAGTGATCGTCAGCGACGTTGAAGGCGAGCCGGGCTGGTACCGCGTGAGCTTGAACGTGCGTCCGCACTTCAAGTACATGGGTGCCGATTTCACCCTGTCGCTGGTTGGCAAGCTGGACAAAGAGTAAGAGCGACTCATGGACGGATACGGCAGCCTGTTCGAACGCCTCAACGGCGACGCACAACTACGCAAGGGCAACAGCCTTGAGGCTTGTGCCATGGCGTCAGTGGCTGCCCATCTGGCCAAAATGCTCAGCACCCGGGCCGGCAGCGTGCAAACGCTGGCCGACTACGGGTTGCCCGATCTCAATGACATGCGCCTGAGCCTGCACGACTCCCTGAGTCAGGCCCGTCTGGCTATCGAAAACTTCATCGAAGCCTACGAGCCGCGCCTGAGCAACGTGCGTGTCATTTCCCTGCCGCGTGACCACGATCAGCTTCGCCTGGCCTTCAGTATCGAAGGCCTGCTGGAAGTCGAGGGTTTCAAGCGTCAGGTCAGTTTCTCCGCGCGCCTGGATGGCAGCGGTCAAGTCAAGGTCACCTAAGGAGATCCCCGATGTCTGGCAAACCCGCAGCGCGCGTATCCGACCCCACCGCTTGCCCGCTCCCCGGCCACGGCACCAACCCGATCGCCGCCGGTTCCGGCGACGTGTTCTTCGACGGCCTCGCGGCCGCCCGCCAAGGCGATGCCTCGGCGTGTGGTGGTGCGATGTCGGGCGGTTTGGCGACCACTGTGTTGATCAACGGCAAACCTGCCGCGACGGTTGATTCGGTGGGGACTCATGGCAACAAGGTTACGGCTGGATCCGGCACGGTGATTATTGGCAATTCGCATACGCCGGCGCCGTTTGTGCCGCCGTTGCCTTTGATCATTCCGGGCTTTGATGCTCAATTCCAACTCAAAAACGGCCAGGGGAACCCGCTCGCGGATACCAAGTACTTACTACGCCGAGCGGATGGATCTCTCGAAAGCGGAATCACCAATGAGTTGGGTCTGACTCACCGCGTGAAGGCACACACAGCCTCCGAAAAAATTGAAGTGTTTATTGAGAGCTGAGGGAGTACTCGTTCATGGCCGAGGCTGAAAAAATCAGTATGGATGGGCAGGAATATGTGCCAGCGGGCGCGGCCGCGAGCACGAAAACCTCTGATGTTGCGCCAGTAGAGTTGCAAGTTTGCCGCTGTAATGGAAAAGAAGTCACGACGCTGACTGGCTACGACAGTGTCCCAAGCTATACCGGTGAGCTGCCTTCTCCGTTGCAAATAATGTGGTATGTGCCAAAAACCAAAGAGATGCTCAAGGCGAGCTTCTCTGATACAGAAATTCGAGTCTGGATTAAGCAGGCGGCTGAATATTATGGGATCCCGCATATTTTGCTTGCGGTTATTCTTCAGCAGGAGAATGGACCTAAGGGTAGTAAATTTCTGCAAACTATGCAGTTCGGCGAACGGTCGCTGACCACTCTGTTAGCGATTGTCGACAATATGGCTTTTGACGCCGTGCCGGACAAGTTGGCTGGGGGCTCGAGCGGTTTTGCCAACATGAGCCGCGCAACATTGCAGAACTCTGTTAAATACACGGAGAACTATTACTGCAAGAAACCATTGCCCGAAGACGTTCAGTACCGGATTTTTGGTTGGAATCAAGACACGCGAATCCCTGGCGATGACTGGAAAGCAGACCTCTACTATTGCGCCGGTCATCTACGTGAACTGGTTGACCGGGCGACCGGGACTCGCTGTCACTCCGGGGCATTGTCCGCGGATCAACTGAAAAAAGTCATTGCTTCCTACAACGGTTCGGGCCCGCTTGCCGAAAAGTATTCAAGCGATGCGATGGCGTTGTTAGACGCAGCGAAAGCAGGCACTGCGTGGTTGTATTTTTATGAAAAATAAGCTGTCGACGTCTACCACGATTGCGCTTGTTGCCGGAATTTTGGTTTTGGGGGGCGTCTTGCTGACTAATATTTTCTCTAATTCGCTGATGCTGTTGATGGATCGCGTTAATTTTATTCCTGCGGAATCTTCAATCGTCGCCTTCGAACCCTATGAAATAAATCAAGGGTCGTCCTCTTATTGGATCTACGGCCAGGACGGTGAGAATTATTATTATTTTTCTTATGACGCGGCTGCGCCTTACATTTTTATTTCCAAAGCAAATGTTTGTCAGGGGTTTGATCGCTTGAATTTCAAAACATGGTGCAGTGCGAAACAAGGTGCGAAGAGATGATCGGCGAGACAACGATCTACCCATGATTTTTTTTTTGCGGAACAGCTCAATGAAAATCAGAGCGTGGCAATGCCTTGGCGCTTTCCTATCTTCGGTCGGTTTGCTGACGATTCTGGTCGGCTTCGCTGTGCTGTTGCGAATGGAAAGCTCGACCGAACCAAAGCTGTTCGCGCATCCAAATGCATTGTGGGTTGGGGCCGAGGATGGCGGGGTATTCGTCGAGATTACGAAGCACGAAGCGCCGGACTACTACGTGGAAATTCGTCACCAGAATGGTGGGATGTGGACTGAGGGTTGGGTTCGATATGGCACCCGGGATAGCCATCCACTCAGCGCTGCGGCAATTGGTGGCTATGGCGGCGAAGAGCTCTATGTGTATACGGGCGTCGAGATCACCCCGCAAAAAAAAGGGGCCGCACAACGATGAATATCTACGTGCACGTCGCGCAGACGATGTCCGCAACGACAATCGTGCTCCAAACGATGTTTTTCATGCGATTCAATACCAGGCAGGTACCCCGTGTCCTTTAACCACTACTACCAAAGCGAACTCACCGCACTGCGCCAGCTCGGTCGCCGTTTCGCCGAGCGTAGTCCGGCGCTGGCGCCGTATCTGGGGCAGGCCGGGCGGGATCCGGATGTGGAGCGGTTGCTGGAAGGCTTTGCGTTCCTTACCGGGCGTCTGCGCCAGAAGCTCGATGACGAACTGCCGGAGCTCAGCCATTCGCTGATGCAGCTGCTGTGGCCGAACTACATGCGTCCGTTGCCGGCATTCAGCATTTTGCAGTTCGATCCGCTCAAGCGATCCGGGCCGGCGCTGCTGGTCGAGCGTGATACGCCGATCGAGAGCAAGCCGATCGAAGATGTCCGTTGCCGCTTTCGCACCTGCTACCCGACCGAAGTGCTGCCGCTGGATCTGGCTGCGCTGAATTACTCGGTGAAGGGCGACGGATCGCTGCTAAGCCTGCGTCTGGAAATGAGCGCTGACGGCCACCTCGGCGAACTGGAGCTGAGCAAACTGCGCCTGCACTTTGCCGGCGAGCGCTACATCAGCCAGATGCTGTACCTGAGCCTGCTGCGCAACCTCGACGGCATCGAACTGATCCCGCTCGACGGCGCCGGCAAGGCGATCGATGGCGTCAGCGGCAAGCCGATGGCGTTCAAGATCCCCGGCGATCGGGTAAAACCGGTGGGCTTTGCCGAAGAAGAAGCGTTGATCCCGTATCCGCTGAACACCTTCCGTGGCTATCGCTACCTGCAGGAATACTTCGCCTTCCAGGACAAATTCCTCTTCGTCGACGTCAATGGCCTCGACATCCTCAAAGCGCTGCCGGAAGACACCCTCAAGCAAATGCGCGGCCTCGAATTGCGTTTCGACATCCGCAAGAGCGGCATCATGCGCATGCGCCCGACCCTGGATAACGTCAAGCTGTTCTGCACGCCGATCGTCAATCTGTTCGAGCACGACGCACTGCCGATTCGCCTTGATGGCAAGCAGGACGAATACCTGCTGCTGCCGGCGGAATACGACCTGGAAAACTGCGGCGTGTTCTCGGTGGAAACCGTCACTGGCTGGAAGCCCGGCGGGCTCGGTTATCAGGAATACGTGCCGTTCGAATCCTTCGAGCACGACCCGAGTTTCGACGTGCCCAACAGCCGTCCGCATTACAGCATTCGCCAGCGTTCATCGCTGCTGCATGACGGCCTCGACACTTACCTGAGCTTCGGCATCCGCCACACCGAAGCCCACGAGACCCTGTCGATCGAGCTGATGTGCACCAACCAGAACCTGCCGAAAAAGCTCAAGCTCGGCGACATCTGCATGGCCAGCGAGCAGACCCCGGAATTCCTCAGTTTCCGCAACATCACCCCGGCCACGTCGAGCTTCGCGCCGCCGCTGAACCGCGACTTCCTGTGGAAGCTGATCAGCAACATGTCGCTTAACTATCTGTCGCTAGCGGACGTCAATGCGTTGAAGGTGATTCTGGAAACCTACGACCTGCCGCGCTACTACGACCAGCACGCGGAGAAGGTCAGCAAGCGCCTGCTCGGCGGCCTCAAGCACATCAAGCATCACCACGTCGACCGACTGCATCGTGGTCTGCCGGTACGCGGTTTGCGCACCGAACTGACCATCGACCCGGAAGGCTATATCGGCGAAGGCGACCTGTTCGTCTTCGCTTCGGTTCTCAACGAGTTTTTCGCGCTTTACGCCAGTCTCAATTCATTCCATGAGCTGCGGGTAAAAAGCACACAGGGAGAGGTGTACCAATGGACACCACGTATGGGCCTGCAGCCTCTGCTTTAAACGGGCTGACCAAGGTAATACGCGAGTACTCGCTGTTTCAGGCCGTGCTGCTGGTGATCGACCGGCTGCGCGAGGCGCACCCGCATCTGAGCGAAGACGATCTGTACGACCAGGTCGAGTTCCAGGCCAACCCGAGCCTGGGCTTTCCGCGCAGCGACGTCGATCGCGTGGAGTTTTTCGAAGAGCACGGCAAGATGCGCGCGCGCATGCGCTTCAACCTGATCGGCCTGGTCGGCTCCGGTTCGCCGCTGCCGGCGTTTTACGGCGAACAGGCCCTGGGCGACAGCGAGGACGGCAACCCGACGCGCAATTTCCTCGACCTGTTCCACCATCGCCTGCAACGGCTGATGCTGCCGATCTGGCGCAAGTACCGCTATCGCGCGAGCTTCCAGAGCGGCGCGATCGACCCGTTCTCCTCGCAACTGTTTGCCCTGATCGGTCTGGGTGGCGACGAGATCCGCAAGGCCAAGGAACTCAACTGGAAACGCCTGCTGCCGTACCTCGGCCTGCTCAGTTTGCGAGCGCACTCGGCGGCGCTGATCGAAGCCGTGTTGCGTTACTACTTCAAGCACGAAGACCTGGTGATTGAGCAGTGCATCGAGCGCCGCGTGGAAATTCTCGACGAGCAGCGCAATCGTTTGGGCCGCGCCAACAGCGTGCTTGGCGAAGACCTTGTGCTCGGAGAACACGTGCGCGATCGCAGCGGCAAATTCCGCATTCACATCACCGAACTCGACTGGCAGCGATTCCATGAATTCCTGCCGATCGGTTTCGGCTATCAGCCGCTTTGTGCGCTGGTGCGGTTCACCCTGCGTGACCCGCTCGATTACGACATTCGCCTGGTTTTGCGCCAGGAAGAAATCCGCGAACTGCGCATCGGTGAGCAGAACGCCTGTCGCCTCGGTTGGACCAGTTGGCTGGGCCGCGAAAAAGCGGACGGCGTGGTGACCCTGGGCAGCAAAATTCATTAAGGACGTGAGCCATGATCAACGTAGACCTGCAACAACTCATCCAGGCGCTGGACGCCGAAACCCGTCGTGATCTGGAGCGTTCGGCCGAGCGTTGCGTGGCCCGGGGCGGCAGCAAGATCCTCGTCGAAGACTTGCTGCTGGGTTTGCTCGAGCGCCCGAACGGCTTGCTCAGCCGCGCCCTGCAGGATGCCGATGTCGACGCCGGTGAACTGACCGCTGCATTGCAGTCGCGGGTCGAGCACAGCGCCTCGCGCAACCCGGTGTTCGCCCCGGAACTGGTGCAATGGCTGCAAGACGCCTTGCTGGTGGCCAACCTTGAACTGGGTCAGACCCAGGTCGAAGACGCCGCACTGATTCTCGCCCTCCTGCGCAATCCGATGCGTTATGCCGGCAGCCGTTATCAACCGCTGCTCGCCAAACTGAACATTGATCGCCTGAAAGAATTTGCCCTGTCGCAACAGGAGCAACCGGCCGCCAACGGCAAACCGGCGGCGCAGGGCGAATCCCTGCTGCAGCGCTTCACCCACAACCTGACCCAGCAGGCCCGCGACGGTAAACTCGACCCGGTGCTATGCCGCGATGGCGCGATTCGGCAGATGGTCGACATCCTCGCCCGTCGCCGCAAGAACAACCCGATCGTCGTCGGTGAAGCCGGCGTCGGTAAAACCGCCATCGTCGAAGGCCTCGCTTCGCGCATCGCTGCCGGTGAAGTGCCGCAGGTACTCAAAGGCGTTGAATTGCTGTCGCTGGACATGGGCCTGTTGCAGGCTGGCGCCAGCGTCAAAGGTGAATTCGAGCGTCGTTTGAAAGGCGTGATCGATGAAGTCAAAGCCTCGCCGAAACCGATCATTCTGTTCATCGACGAAGCCCACACGCTGATCGGCGCGGGCGGCAATGCCGGCGGCTCCGACGCGGCCAACCTGCTGAAACCGGCGCTGGCCCGTGGCGAACTGCGCACCATCGCCGCAACCACCTGGGCCGAGTACAAGAAATACTTCGAGAAAGATCCGGCACTGGCCCGTCGCTTCCAACCGGTGCAACTGCACGAACCGACCGTCAGCGAAGCGGTGACCATCCTCCGTGGTCTGGCTCAGGTTTACGAGAAGAGCCACGGCATCTACCTGCGCGATGACGCGGTGGTGTCCGCTGCGGAATTGTCTGCGCGTTATCTGGCCGGTCGGCAACTGCCGGACAAGGCTGTCGACGTCCTCGATACCGCGTGTGCCCGCGTGCGCATCAGCCTCGCAGCCGCCCCGGAAAGCCTGGAACGCCTGCGTGGCGAGCTGGCTGAAGGTGGCCGTCAGCGTCAGGCCCTGCGCCGCGATGCCGAGGCCGGTCTGCTGATCGACCACGAAGCGCTGGAGGCACTGGAAGCGCGGCTGGACGAAGCCGAAAACGAAATGGTCGCCCTCGAGACCCTGTGGACTGAGCAGAAAGCGCTGGCCGAGCGCTTGCTTGAGCTGCGTCAGCAACTGGCCAAGGCCCGCGAAGCCGCAGCCGTTGAGCCGACCGTGAATGTTGAAGAAGACGCCGAAGGCACCGTGATTGAAACCGTGGTCGCCGAAGTTGATGAGGGCCAAAGCGTCGAAGCTCTGGAAGCTCAGCTGCATGAAACCCATGCCGCGCTGACCGCTGCGCAAGTCAAAGAACGTCTGGTCAGCTTCGAAGTGTGCCCGCGTCTGGTCGCCGAAGTGATCAGCGCCTGGACCGGCGTGCCGCTGGCGCAACTGGCCCGCG
Organism: Pseudomonas sp.; assembly: GCF_035554175.1. GTDB lineage: Bacteria > Pseudomonadota > Gammaproteobacteria > Pseudomonadales > Pseudomonadaceae > Aquipseudomonas. The sequence goes on from NZ_DATMIV010000017.1 coordinate 40,738, forward strand.
AGCACAATGCCAAGGTCGCCAGTTTCGCCACCGACCTGCGCACACGCATTCGCGGTCAGGAACAAGCCGTACACGCGCTGGATCGCTCGATGCGCGCCACCGCTGCCGGTCTGAACAAGCCGGATGCGCCGGTCGGCGTGTTCCTGCTGGTCGGCCCGAGCGGTGTCGGCAAGACCGAAACCGCGCTGGCTTTGGCTGACTTGCTGTACGGCGGCGATCGTTTCATCACCACCATCAACATGTCCGAGTTCCAGGAGAAGCACACCGTCTCGCGTCTGATTGGCGCGCCACCGGGATACGTCGGTTACGGCGAGGGCGGCATGCTCACCGAAGCGGTGCGCCAGAAGCCCTATTCGGTGGTGCTGCTCGATGAAGTCGAGAAGGCTGATCCGGACGTGCTCAACCTGTTCTACCAGATCTTCGACAAAGGCGTGGCCAACGATGGCGAAGGTCGTGAGATCGACTTCCGCAACACGTTGATCCTGATGACTTCGAACCTCGGTAGCGACAAGATCAGCGACCTCTGCGAAAACGGCGCGCGACCAACCGCTGAAGTCCTCGAAGAAACCATTCGCCCGGTACTCAGCAAACACTTCAAACCGGCGCTGCTGGCACGGATGAAAGTGGTGCCGTACTACCCGGTGGGCGGGCCGGTGCTGCGCGAGCTGATCGAGATCAAACTCGGCCGTCTCGGCGAGCGCCTGAACCGTCGTCAGCTGGAATTCAGCTGGTGCCAGAACCTCGTCGATCACCTGTCCGAGCGCTGCACGCAAAGCGAAAGCGGCGCGCGCCTGATCGACCATTTGCTCGATCAGCACGTGCTGCCGCTGGTGGCCGATCGTCTGCTCGATGCCATGGCCACCGGCGAAAGCCTCAAGCGTGTGCATGCCACGCTCGATGGCAACTCCAGCGTGACCTGCGAGTTCGTCTGAGGTGGGCGTGATGTTCACTCAAGTGCCGCAGCCACTGGTCTACGCCGAAGCGTTGCTGGCGCAGTTCGCCAGTCTGTCGCGGGCGGCGGACAGTGCTGCGCTGCTGGGTGAATTCGTCCGCGGTCTGGCTGAACTGAGCGGTTGCGAGCTGACCCAGCTGTATCTGCTCGACGCCACCCACACCTGCCTGGGGATGAACGCCGAGTGCCTCGACGGCGCGCTGCAACCGCGTCAGGCGGCGAGCCTGCCGGCAGATTACAACGGCGAGCAGCTGCTGCAATTCGCCCTGTGCCAGAACCGTGTGGTCTGCCTCGATGACCTCGCCGGCAGCCTGCATGAAACCAGTTTTCTGCCGGCGGCGAGCACGCCGTGGCAGTCGCTGTTGTGCGTGCCTCTGGTCAATCAGCACAAGTCGGTTGAGGGCTTGCTGCTCTGCGCCAGCCGTCGCCGCACTGAGCTGCAAGGTTTTGCCGACTCGCTCGGCCAGCTCGGCTCGTTCGTGCTGGGCCAACTGCATTTGCTGCAACGCCTGCGTCAGCCGTCGACCGAGCCAGCCACGGCCACACGCAGTGTGCCGAGCATCAGCGGCTACGGCCTGATCGGCAAGAGCGCAGCGATGCGCCAGACCTACTCGCTGATCGGCAAGGTTCTGCACAGCCCGTACACCGTGCTTTTACGTGGCGAGACCGGCACCGGCAAGGAAGTGGTGGCGCGGGCGATTCATGATTGCGGCCCGCGTCGGTCCCAGGCGTTCATCGTGCAAAACTGCGCGGCGTTTCCGGAAAACCTGCTGGAAAGCGAACTGTTCGGCTACCGCAAAGGCGCCTTCACCGGTGCCGATCGCGATCGCGCCGGGCTGTTCGATGCAGCCAATGGCGGCACGCTGCTGCTCGATGAAATCGGCGACATGCCGTTGTCGCTGCAAGCGAAGATTCTGCGCGTATTGCAGGAAGGCGAGATCCGTCCGCTGGGTTCCAACGACACCCACAAGATCGACGTGCGCATCATCGCCGCAACTCACCGTGACCTGGCCGTGCTGGTCAGCGAAGGCAAGTTTCGCGAGGACTTGTACTACCGTCTCGCGCAGTTCCCGATCGAGTTGCCGGCCCTGCGTCAGCGCGAAGGCGACATTCTCGAGCTGGCCCGGCATTTTGCGGAAAAGACCTGCACCTTTTTGCAGCGCGACCCGGTGCGCTGGTCGGACTCGGCCCTTGAACATCTATGCAGTTACACCTTCCCTGGCAACGTTCGCGAACTCAAGGCACTGGTCGAGCGCGCGGTGTTGCTATGCGAGGGTGGCGAGTTGCTTGCCGAGCATTTTTCCCTGCGCCTGGAACCGATGCCCGAAGACAACAGCGGCCTGAACCTGCGCGAACGGCTGGAACAGGTCGAGCGCACTTTGTTGCTCGATTGCCTGCGCAAGAACGACGGCAACCAGACCCTTGCCGCCCGCGAACTGGGCCTGCCGCGACGCACGCTGTTGTACCGTCTCGGGCGCCTGAATATCAATTTGGGTGACTTCGATGGTTGATCCGAAATTGATGATTCCAGCCTGCAATTTACCTGTGGCGAGGGAGCTTGCTCCCGCTCGGCTGCGCAGCAGTCGTAACCCGGTAAGCACGGTTTCCCTGATGCACCGCAGTGACTGGTTTTGGGGCTGCTTCGCAGCCCAGCGGGAGCAAGCTCCCTCGCCACAAGAGGTTGTCGCTCCTCCGTGGCATGGCTCCAGGCCACGGTTCAGAGCCTCGCAAAACAATGAATTCGCTAATAACGGCGCCGCCCGCAAGGGCCGGCGCTTTGTGCTTTGTCTACACCTGGAGACCCTCTGATGTCTGTTCGTCACTGGCACGCTGTCCTGCTGACCCTCGTCGTTCTATGCGGCCTTGGCGGCTGCAGCGGCAATTACAAATTCAACGACAACGACTATCGCCCGTTGGGTGATCCGCAAGCGGTCAATCGCGGCAAGTGACCGCAAGGAGCATCAAACATGGAACTGGTTTTCGAAATGCTGAACACCAAGCAGTTCGTGCCCACCGAACTGTGCCAGCGGACCTTCAAACAGGCCGGTGGCGTGATCGGGCGCGGCGAGGACTGCGACTGGATCATCCCTGACCGCAAGCGCCACCTGTCCAATCACCACGCGATTGTCAGCTACCGCGAGGGCTCGTTCTTCCTGACCGACACCAGCAGCAACGGTGTCCAGGACGGCAGCAGCGGCGCACGCCTGCACAAGGGTGAGCCGGTGCGCATCGAGCACGGCAGCACCTACATTCTGGGCGACTTCGAGATTCGTGCGCGGCTGGTTCGTGACCCGGCCACCTTCGACGGCGAAGTCGGCCGTCCACGTGCCGCTGGCAGCATCATTCCGGACGACGCGTTCCTCGATCTCGACCCGCTCAACGCCCTCGAACAGCAAGAGCGCGTGTACTCGGAAATCGACGAGCTGCTGTCGCCTACCGCCAAGCCGGAAGATTCCCGTCAGCGTGCCGACTATGCGCGCATCGACATGGAAAGCCTGATGGTTCCGGAGCTGATTGCCGCCCCGGTCGAACCTGAGCCCGCGCCTGCGCCGAAAGCCGTCGAGCGTCAGAGCGAAGGTTTCTGGGAGCACTTCGGCGCGGCGCTGGGCGTCGAGGTCAAAGGCCTCAGCCACGACGAACGCGAAGCGCTCGCGCTGAACGCTGCGCGCCTGCTGCGCCAGAGCATCGGTGGTTTGCAGCAGAGCCTGCGCACCCGCTCGGAACTGAAAAACGAACTGCGTCTGGCCCAGACCACCGTGCAAGGCACCAACAAGAACCCGCTGAAATTCGCCGTCGATCCGAGCGAGGCTCTGGAGATTCTGTTGCAGCCAAGCAAGCCCGGACACCTGCCGGCCGAGCAAGCGATCTCCCGCGCGTTCCGTGATCTGCAGGCGCATCAAGTGGCCTTGCTGACCGCCAGTCGCGCCGCCGTGCGGGGCACGCTGGAGCACTTCTCGCCAGAGCAACTGACCCTGCGTTTCGAGCGCGACAACAAGCCGTTGATTGCGACATCGGGCGGCCGCTGGAGAGCGTTCGGCCGTTATCACCAGGCGCTGCGTCAGGACGATGACTGGAGCGAGCGTCTGCTGGCCCGCGACTTCGCCCAGGCCTACGAAGAACAGATCCGCCTGATCTCCACCCTCCACACCGACCACCAAGGATGATGCGCATGTCTCGCCGCTCGACCGCTTTTCTCAAGACGCTGACTGCGCTCACCATGCTGGTGCTGCTCGCCGGTTGCTCGTCGCTGTCGCCGTACTCGAAAGTGACCAAAATCAACCTGAAGCTGACCGGCAGCGATCAGCTCAACCCGGACCTCAATGGTCGGCCGTCACCGATCGTCGTGCGCCTGTTCGAACTCAAGCACCCGGTGACTTTCGAGAACGCTGATTTCTTCAGCCTCTACGAGCGCGCCAAGGAGTCCCTCAACCCGGACCTGGTGGCCAGCGAAGAACTCGAACTGCGCCCGGGTGAAACCGTGGAACTGAAACTCAGTGTGGAGGAGGGCAGCCGTTACGTGGGCATCCTCGCCGCTTATCGCGACCTCGCGGATACGCAATGGCGCCACACCGTGCAGATCACTGCGCTGGAACTCACCGAGGCTGATCTGACCCTCGATCAGGCCGGTATCCGCAACACCCAACAAGTGCTCGCCAAGGCGGATGACTGATCATGAACACCCATAAAGTCATTTGGCAGGAAGGCATGCTGCTGCGCCCGCAGCACTTCCAGCACAACGATCGCTATTACGATCACCAGATGAAAACCCGCACGCAATTGCTCGGTGGCTACACCTGGGGTTTTCTCAATCTGGAGATCGACCTGCAATTCCTCAACATGGGCAAACTGGTGATCAGTGAAGCCTCGGGGATTCTGCCGGACGGCAGCCTGTTCGAACTCGGCGGCAACACCGAGCCGCTGGCGCTGGACGTGCCGCCGAATACCGGCAACACGCCGATCTATCTGGCGCTGCCACTGGTCACCGGCAACCACATCGAGGCCCGTCGGCCGGAGCAATCCGACGTACTGGCGCGTTACACGGCGTACGACGCCGAAGTGGCCGACTCCAACGCCGGCGACGATTCCGCCAGCCAGGTCAGTTGCGGGCGACCGGATTTCAAACTGTTGCTCGGTGAGCAGCAGAGCGATCAAGCCTACGTGAAGCTGAAGATCTGCGACGTGCTCGACACCACGCCCGACGGCGTGATCAGCCTCGACCCGGACTTCGTGCCGACCTACATTCAGGCCCACGCCTCCAGCTATCTGCTGTCGTGCCTGAAAGAAGTCATCAGCATGCTCAGCCACCGCGGCGACACCATCGCCGAGCGGATTCGCTCCAACGGCAAGGTCGGCGGCGCCGAAGTCGGCGACTTCATGATGCTGCAACTGATCAACCGCACCGAACTGCTGCTGCGCCATTATCTCGGTCTGGAGCAGGTGCACCCGGAAGAACTGTACCGCACGCTGCTGACCATGCTCGGCGATCTGGCGACCTTCTCCGGCGAGAGCAAACGCCCGCGTCTGGACAGCCGCTATTCCCACGCCGATCAGGGCGCAAGCTTCCGCAAATTGATGGAGGCGATCCGTCAGGTGCTGTCGATGGTGCTCGAGCAACACGCCATCGAACTGATCCTGCAGGCGCGTCAGTACGGCATCATCGTCTCACCGTTGCACGACCACAAACTGCTCGGCTCGGCCTCGTTCGTGCTGGCGGCCAGTGCCAACTGCGACTCCGAAGAACTGCGTCAGCGTTTGCCGCAGCACCTCAAGGTCGGCCCGGTGGAGCGCATCCGCCAACTGGTCAACCTGCACTTGCCGGGGATCAAGGTCAAACCGTTGCCGGTGGCCCCGCGGCAGATCGCGTTCCACTCGAACAAAACCTATTTCATCCTCGAACTCAGTTCCGAAGACCTGGCACAACTCGAGCGCTCCGGCGGTTTCGCGTTCCACGTGTCCGGCGAATTCGCCGAGCTTGAACTGAAATTCTGGGCCATCAGGAACTGACCGACATGATCAAGGAAACGGATTACAACCAGGACGACAAAACCGTCCTGCTCGACCGTCAGGGCCACGGACCGGCATCGAGTCCGCTGACCGACTTCGCCGCGCCACCGCGTTTCGAGCAGCTGGAAGAACGCATGATCTACGCCGCGCGCCTGCGTCCGGCAGAGGCGTTCAACATCAGCCTCAATTCGCTGGTGGCGGCCTCGTCCGACCTGCTCTCGGAAGTGGTGCGCCTCAAGCACAGCGAAACCCGCGAAGACCTGTATGCGCTCAACGAGCGCCTGACCGCCGGGCTCAAGCTGTTCGAAGTACGCGCCCTGCACAACGGCGCCGAAAGCAGCCAAGTGATGGCCGCGCGTTACGTGCTCTGCACCGTGGTCGACGAAGCCGTTGTGACCACGCCGTGGGGCAACGAAAGCGAGTGGTCGCAGATGAGCCTGCTGAGCAGCTTCCACAACGAAACCTTCGGCGGCGAGAAGTTTTTCCAGCTGCTCGACAGGCTGTCGAAAAACCCGGTCAAGCACCTGCCGATGCTCGAACTGATGTACCTGTGTCTGTCCCTCGGTTTCGAGGGCAAGTACCGCGTACAGGCACGCGGCATGCTTGAACTCGAAGGCATCCGCGACGCCTTGTACCGGCAGATCCGTCAGTTGCGTGGCGACGTGCCGCGCGAATTGTCGCCGCACTGGGAGGGCCTCAACGATCAGCGCCGCAACCTGGTGCGCATCGTGCCGGCGTGGATGGTGGTGCTCTTCACTCTGGTCTGCCTGGTGGTGATGTATTCGGGCTTCGCCTGGGTCCTGGGCGAGCAGCGCGACACCGTTCTGAAACCTTATCAGCCGCTTGATCCAGCCGCGGTGCAACCGCAGGCGCAGCCGTAAACAGGGACGTGTGATGAAAAAGTTTTTCAAGAAAGTCGGCGCCTTCCTGCGCCAGACCTGGGTCTGGACCCTGCTGCTGGTGCTGTTCGTGGCGCTGCTGGTGTGGTTCGTCGGCCCATTGTTGGCGGTGGATGATTACAAGTTCTGGGAAAGCGCGACCTCGCGCCTGCTGACCATCAGCGTGCTGTTCCTGATCTGGGGCCTGACCATGGTCTTCGTCAGCTGGCGCGCCGGTATCCGCAAAAAAGCCGAGGAAGAAAGCGAGGACGGCCAGGATCGTATTCGCCGCGAAGAGCTGATCGACGAAGAGCAGAAAGAGTTGAAAGCGCGTTTCAAGGACGCACTGAAAACCCTGAAGACCTCGAGCCTGTATCGCGGTCGCAGCGAGCGCTGGCGCAGTGACTTGCCGTGGTACCTGCTGATCGGCCCGCAGGCCTCGGGCAAGACCAGCCTGCTGGACTTTTCCGGTCTGGAATTTCCGATCAACAAGATCGATCGCAAGCTGACCCGCGACACCCACGGCACCCGTCATTGCGACTGGTATTTCGCCGACCACGGTGTGCTGATCGACACCGCCGGGCGCTACACGACCCAGCCTGATGCGGAAGTCGACGGCAACGCCTGGACCACGCTGCTGGAGCTGCTGCGCAAGCGTCGTCGCGGGCGTCCGTTGAACGGCGTGCTGGTGACCATTCCAGTGGAAACCCTCACCGGCGGCAGCGAGCAGGACATCGACACGCTGGCGCGCCAGGTGCGCAGCCGTCTGCAGGACGTACATCAGAAACTGCACGTCGACGTGCCGGTGTACCTGGTGTTGAGCAAGGCTGACAAGCTGCTCGGCTTCGACGAGTTCTTCGACCAACTGACCCGCGAAGAAAGCGATCAGGTGCTCGGCACCAGTTTCCGCAAGGATCAGGTCGGCACCGACGTGGCGGTATTGCGCAACGAGTTCGAAGAGCTGCTGCGCCGCTTGAACAGCCAGGTGATCATGCGCATGCACTCCGAACGCGACACCCAGCGCCGTGGTCGCATCCTCGACTTCCCGCATCAGTTGGGGCAGATCGGCGAGCGCCTGTGCCTGTTCGTCGATATGGCGTTCACCGGCAACCGTTACCAGCGCGCCACGCAACTGCGCGGCTTCTATCTGACCAGCGCGCCGCACCTGACTCAGGAAATGGACGCGACCACCGCCGGCATCGGCGCCAGCCTCGGCATGAACGCCGGCGTGCTGCCGACCTTGCGCAGCGGCCGTTCGCGTTTCATCCATCACTTGCTCAGCCAGGTGATTTTCCCAGAGGCCGATCTGGCCGGGCTGGACAAGCGTGAGCGCAGCCGCATCCATTGGGGCCAGCGCGCGCTGTACATCGGCGCGCTGGCGGCACTGGCACTGTTCGGCATGCTCTGGGCCGGTGGTTTCTCGGCCAACTACGAGCGCCTGGAAAACCTGCGCACCCTGGCGCAGAACTGGACCCAGCAGCGCTCGGCCGTGTCGCCGCGCGATGACGCCATGGGCGTACTGAAAGTCCTCGACACCAGCTACGCCGCGACCCAGGTATTCCCGGACAAGGGCGACGTGTCGTACCACGAACGTGGTGGCCTGTATCAGGGCGAAGAGATCAATCCGGTGGTGAAGACTGCCTACGAGCGTGAGCTTGAAGCGCAGTTGCTGCCACGGGTGGCGACCCTGCTCGAAGGGCAGATCCGCGCCAACATGAAGGACCGCGACCGTCTGCTCAACAGCCTGCGCGCGTACCTGATGCTGAACATGAAGGATCGTCGCGACGCGGCGTGGCTCAAGGACTGGGTCGCCACTGACTGGTCGCAGCGCTACACCGGCAACACCGCTGTGCAGAATGGCTTGAATACTCACCTTGAACGCTTGCTCAAGCAGCCGTTCATCTACCCGCTCAACGATCAACTGGTGGCGCAGGCGCGTCAGGTTCTGCGCAGTGAGTCGTTGGCCAACGTGGTTTACCGCATGCTCCGCGAGCAGGCGCGCAACCTGCCGGACTACCGCTTCAGCCAGCACCTCGGCCCGCAAGGCTCGCTGTTCATCGGCACTGAATACGTGATCCCGGGTTTCTACACCCAACAGGGTTATCAGCAGTATTTCTCGGTGCAGGGCGCGGCGCTGGTCACCGATATCCTGCGTGACAACTGGGTGCTGGGCGAAGGCGCGGGCATCAGCGACATGGACTTGCGTCGCCTGATGGTCGAGCTCGAGCAGCTGTACTTCCGCGACTACGCCAACTACTGGAGCGAAGCCGTCGGCCAGGTCGCATTGCCGCCGATCAGCGACGCCGGCGAAGGCGCCGAGCAACTGGCGGGCCTGACTTCGGCCAACTCGCCGGTACTCGCGCTGCTCACCGAAGTTCGGGAAAACACGCGCTTCGAAGCTGCGGTTGATCCGGTCGACGAAGCCGGCGAAGCCGCCGATGCGCTGGCCGGGCAGAAGGGCAAGCTGGGCAAGGTTGGCAAACTCGCTGCCGCGGCCGCCGACAAGGCGTCGGCGCTGAACGTGGCGAAAAATCTGCCGGACACCGCGAAGAAATCCCTGCAGCGCCGCTTCGAACCGCTGCATCGTTTGCTCGATGACAACAACGGCCCGGGCGCTGACCTGACGCCGGCGTTCAACGCGCTCAACGACCTGCAACTGCAACTGGCCGGTCTGGCCCGTTCCAGCACGCCGGAGCAGGCCGCGTTCGAAATGGCCAAGACGCGCATGAGCGGCCAGCGTGACGCGCTGACCAACCTGCGTGCCGCTTCCGGTCGCTTGCCGCGTCCGCTGAGCGTGTGGTTCAACGTGCTGGCCGAAGACTCGTGGCGCCTGGTGCTCAACGATGCCTATCAATACCTGAACGGTCGTTATCAGAGCGAGCTGTACAGCGTGTATGGCAAAACCATCAGCAAGCGCTATCCATTCAGCGCCAGCAGCACCAGCGACGTGGCGATCAGCGATTTCCGCGAGTTCTTCCGCGCTCAAGGTACCGTCGACCGCTTCTTCGACAGCTACCTGCGTCCGTTCGTCAGCGGCGATCCGGGCAGCTACCGCATGCGCAGCGTCGACGGTCACAGCCTGCCGGTATCGAAGGTCTACCTCGACCAGATGGCGGCGGCGCAGACGATTCGCCAGAGTTTCTTCTCGATCAACCCGGCCGAGCCGACCGTGCAGTTCAAGCTCGAGCCGTACACCCTCGATCCGGCGGTCAGCCGTTCCGAGTTCAAGTTCGGCGACAAGACCATGGAATACCGTCACGGCCCGATCCTGCCGATGACCTTCAAGTGGCCGACCGACGCTGAAGACGGTCGCACCAGCCTGGTCATGGACAAGATGGCCGGCCGCCCGATCGGTATCGAGAAGAACTCAGGCCCGTGGTCGCTGTTCCGTCTGTTCGACCTGATGCAGACCGAGTACCTGAACGGTCGCGACGTGCTGGTGCTGAAAGCCGACGTGGGCGGCCTGCGTGCCAACTACCTGCTGACCAGCCAGCGCACGCCGAACCCGTTCGACATGGGCGTGCTGCGCACCTTCCGTATGCCGGTGCAGCTCTGATGCTGGTGGCCAGTCCCTGGCGCAGCGCGGCGCGCACCGACCCGGGCAAGGTGCGGGCGCGCAACGAAGATGCCTTCCTCGATTCCCCGCAGCATGGGCTGTGGGTGGTCGCGGACGGCATGGGCGGTCATCAGGGTGGCGACATCGCCAGCCAGTTGATCGTCGCCAGCCTGGCTGAGTTGCCGCAACACGAGGACTTCGATGAACGCCTCAAAGCCATCCGCCAGTGCCTGCACTGGCTGAACCGGCGTTTGGGCCAGGAATTGACGGTCACCGCCGGGCGTCACGACAGCATCATGGGCAGCACCGTCGTCGCGCTGCTGGTGGAAGGCAATCGCGCGGCCTGCATTTGGGCCGGCGACAGCCGTTGCTACATGTGGCGCGGGCAGCGGCTGTATCAGCTGTCCAAGGACCATTCGCTGCAACAGCAACTGATCGACGAACAGCAAATGAGCGTCGAACAGGCGGCGGCGCATCCAGCGGCTCAGGCCTTGACCCGAGCCGTCGGCGCCGCCGAAACACTGACCCTGGATGTGCTCGAATTGGAGGTTTATCCAGGTGATGTGTTTTTGCTCTGCAGCGATGGTTTGTATCAGGGCCTGAGCAGCGACGCCCTCGGCAACGCCCTCAGCCTCAGCGCGCCGCATGTGGCGCTGGAACGTTTGTTCGATGGCGCCCTGCGTGGCGCCGCGCGCGACAACCTGACAGCCGTGGTGATCCGCCAATGAGTGAACTCGAATCGCCAATCGACGACCTGCTGATCAGCGAAGAGCAGGCCAACAACCTGACCTACTTTGCCTTCGCCAAAGGCAACAGGGCCGAACCGTTGCTGGCGCCGATCAAGGCCAGCATCGGTGCGCTGCCGGATGTACTCGCCGGTCGCTACCACCTCGAGCGCCTGCTCGGGGCCGGTGGCATGGGCGCCGTCTACCGGGCGCGGGATCTGCTGCACGAACAGTTCGGCGATCCCGACCCTTACATCGCGCTGAAAATCCTCAGCGAAGAATTTGCCGAATCGCCGGACGCCAGTGCCTTGCTCTATAGCGAGTTCGCCCTGACCCGGCGCCTGCGCCACGACAACGTCGTGCGTGCGCACACCTTTGAAGTCGACACCGACTGCCAGCGGGCCTTCATCACCATGGAATACATGCGTGGCCTGACCCTGGACAAATTGCTCTGCGAGCGGCCCCTCGGCCTGCCGTGGAAGGAACTGCGCGACATCGTCCTGCCGCTGCTCGACACGCTGGCCTACGCCCACCGTCGCGGCGTGCTGCACGGTGACCTGAAGCCGAGCAACGTCATGCTCAGCGAAGACGGCCTGCGCCTGTTCGACTTCGGCTTGGGCCAGGCAGAGGAGGGCACCTTGCCCGGCCTGCCGCACCTGAGCCGCGAACGCTTCAACGCCTGGACCCCGGGCTACGCCGCCCCCGAACTGCTTGAGGGCCAACCGTTGTCGGCCAGCGCGGACGTGTACGGCGTGGCCTGTGTGATCTATGAACTGGCGAGCGGCAAACACCCGTTCCGCCGCCTGCCCTCAACCCAGGCCCGCGACGAGCACCTGGAGCGCGAGCTGCACGCACCGAAAAATCTAGCGAAACACGGCTGGTCAGCGCTGCAGACCGCGCTGAGCTTCAATCCGGCAGAGCGCAACATCACTGCCGCACAATTGCGTGACGCCTTGGGCGCCACCTCGTCCTGGCTGCAACGTCTGCGACTTCGGGCGTAACGGATGACATTCGAACAGGGAGCACACGATGTTCAACTCAGCTAACGCAACCCACTTCAGCCTCAAGGTCGAAGACTACGTCGGCGACCTGCAAGTGCTGTCGTTCACCGGCACCGAGGGCATCAGCCAGCCCTATCGCTTCGACCTCGAACTGGTCAGCGAAAACCCCGATCTGGACCTCGAGCAACTGCTGCACAAGCAGGCGTTTCTCGCGTTCGATCCACAGGGGTCGGGTATTCACGGACAGATCTACCGCGTCGCCCAGGGCGATGCCGGCAAACGCCTGACCCGCTACAAAGTGTCGATCGTGCCGCAACTGCAATACCTGCATCACCGCACCAACCAGCGCATCTACCAGCAGATGTCGGCGCCGAAAATCATCGCGCTGATCCTCGAAGAGCACGGCATCAAGAGTAACGCCTACAGCTTTCAGCTCAGCCAGCCGTGCCCGGATCGCGACTACTGCGTGCAGTACGACGAAACCGACCTGCATTTCGTCCAGCGCCTGTGCGAGGAGGAGGGCATTCATTACCACTTCCAGCACAGCGAAAAGGCTCATCTGCTGGTGTTCGGCGACGACCAGACCGTGTTCCAGAATCTCGGTCAGCCAACTGCCTATGTGCAGGGCAGCGGCATGGTCGCCGACGAGCCGGTGATCAAAGGCTTCAAACTGCGCCTGGAAACCCGCACCACCCGCACCACCCGCCGCGACTACGACTTCGAAAAACCGCGCCTGCAAATGGAAGCCGCGTACAAACCCGATGGCGACAGCACTGAACCGGATCTCGAAGATTACGACTACCCCGGCCGTTTCATCGACCGCGCACGCGGCAAGTTCCTCAGCCAGCGCGCCCTCGAACGCCACCGCGCCGACTACCGTCAGGCTGAAGGTCGCGGCGACCAGACCAGACTGGTCAGCGGCCACTTCATGGAAATGTCCGATCACCCACGCAGCGAGTGGAACGACCTCTGGCTGCTCACCGAAATCTTCCATGAAGGCAAACAGCCGCAAGTCCTCGAAGAAGGCGTGACCAGCGACACCACCAACGAAAAAGACGACTTCCACCAGGGCTACCGCAATCGCTTCCTCGCCACCCCGTGGGACGTGTTCTACCGCCCGGCCCTCGAACACCCGAAACCGCGCGTGCTCGGCAGCCAGACCGCCATGGTCACCGGCCCCAAAGGCGAAGAAATCCACTGCGACCAGTACGGCCGCATCAAGGTGCAATTCCACTGGGACCGCGAAGGCCTCGCCGACGACAAAACCAGCTGCTGGCTGCGGGTCTCCAGCTCCTGGGCCGGCGACCGCTACGGCGCCATCAGCATCCCGCGCATCGGCATGGAAGTCCTCGTCACCTTCCTCGAAGGCGACCCCGACCAGCCCCTCGTCACCGGCTGCCTGTACCACAAGGAAAACCCGGTGCCGTATGCACTGCCGGCGAACAAGACTCGCAGCGTGTTCAAGACGCTTAGTTCTCCGGGTGGGGGTGGGTACAACGAACTGCGCATTGAAGACAAGAAAGGTGCGGAGCAGATCTACATTCATGCCCAGCGGGATTGGGATGAGAACGTTGAGCATGATCAGAAGATTCGGGTTGGTAATGAACGTCATGACACGGTAGTGAAGAACACCTACACCGAGCTCAAGGCTGAAGAACACCGCACCACGATTGCCGACCGCAAGGTTGAAGCGAAGCTGGATGATCACCTGACAATTGGGCAGAACCAGCATGTGAAGCTGGGGACTGCGCAGCTCACCAGTGTGGGGAAAGAGATACACCTCAAGGCTGGGGACAAGATTGTTATCGAGGCGGGGACAGAGCTGACCATTCTTGGGGGTGGGAGCTTTATCAAGCTCGACGGCGGTGGGGTTACGGTGGTTGGGCCGGTGATCAAAATTAATGCTGGCGGTTCTGCGGGATCGGGCACTGGGATTGGGGTTAAACCGCCGGTGCTGCCGGGGGCGGCGGATAAGGATAAGGCGGGGAGTTTGATGGATCAGGCGTTGTTGAATGCGTCTGAGGAAAGGACCAAACGCAAACCGAAGCGCATGCTCAATTTTTCCGGGTAAGACATCGACGGCAATCCAAGCCACCAGGGATCAGAATTCAGGTAATTGGTAATGACAGAGACAACCAAGAAAGTAGAAAAATGGTCGTATCCCCTGAAAGTAGGGGCAGCAGGAGCGACGGATCCGCAGCAGTTTTATAAGGCTTTAGCCAATGCCAAAGATGGGTTCTATCCATTGGGGGCCAATGGCCTTTGGCATGGTGGTGTTCATTTCGATGAAGCCTCGGGTTTGGTAACTGACTTGGCGGAAGTTAAATGCATCGCTGACGGTGAAGTAGTCGCTTATCGCATTGACAGCACGTACCCGAAATCCGCTTATGATACGGCTGAGGCTGAGTTTTCGACCGGTTTTGTATTGGTTAAACACCGATTGGAAGCGCCGGTGCAACCAGCAACCCCAGCTCCTGCTGGATCGCCCGCTTCACCGCCAGCGGTTGGTCCAAGCCTGAACTTTTTCAGTCTTTACATGCATTTGTTGCAGTGGAAGAACTACGAAGAAACTCCAGCATTGTCGCGACCACCCTTTTGGGGTGGGGGTACGTTGCAAGTCAAAGCGTCGGCTGACGACGAAATCCTCGGTTTGCGTGTTCGTCAGGAACCGCGTGGCAAGTCAGGGTACGCAACCGTGTTAACGGTTTTGAGCCGCGGTACGATCGTCGAGACGGGTGAAGAAGAAAACGGCTGGCTTAAGGTGGTCAGCGTCACGCCCGCTAATACCGACCTCCAGCCCGGAACAGGCTGGGTATTCAAGAGGGAGATGACAGCCGGTTCGACACCCAATACTTACGTCATTGGTACCGCTGCAAAAGACCCAATGAATCCACCTCAGAAAGGTCTCGTTGTTCGTGCTACTGCGAGCCAGTCAGGCGCTGCAAAAGCCATTTTGCCCCACGGCACACAAGTCAGGATCGGGAGCGACGGGACGCGAGGCAAATACCAGAAACTGTTGGAAATTGTCAGCGGGAATGCTGTTCCACCGTTGGCTCCTGCTGAGGTGCTCGGTTATGTCTGGGAGGGGCAACTTGAAGCCAAAAGTGAGCCTGCCGAAAAGGACGCTGTGCATATCCTGACAACTCCATTCCCGATTACAGCGGGGAGTCTGATCGGCCATGTGGGGAAATATCAAAACCATTCGGATTCGGCCCCGAAGAATTTATTGCACGTTGAGGTGTTTAGCTGCGAAGACGTAAAGGCATTTACCGGACTGAGTAAAGAAAAAGCTGCGGGGTTGCCTGCGGCTGGAAAAACGCTCGTAAAAATTCCAAAAGACAGCGTGTTGGTCACTCACACGCAAGGAATGAGCGCAACAAATCCTCCTAAGGTGACCGATCCCCACAAAAAAGTTGGATATGACTTCTTTGTCCCAGTCGGAGTGTTGGACGCGCTACCAGCGGAAAAAAAGATCAAAGTTCCTGTTGTTATGGGGGGAACCACCACCTACACGCTTTGGTGGCGTCTGGATGGATTGCTTGGTGATGCAGAGGGGAATGAAATTAGCGGGTGGTTTGCAGAGCCGGATACTGCGTTGTCACGCCATTCTCCTTTTGAGTGGGAAGGTTTCAGCTTTATAGATGAGGCTGGAAGCAACGTAGATCATTTGGCCGCGTTTCTTCATGCACAGGAAGGCCTTAGTGAGGAAGAGCAAGCTAACTACCAGCCTAATATCGGTAATGCCGAAGAAGGTTCTACAAAGCAAAAGCTTTACAAAGTTCTAGACAGAAACGGTGATAAAAAGCTCACGCCTTCGGAAATAAAAGAGGCTTTGAGTAAACCATGGTTCGCACAGCCGATTTCTCAGATGGTTACGCGCTATGAAAACGAGTGGCAATTCAAACAAGAAAAATGGGATTCTCTGGATGAGTTGATGGGCCATAGTGAATCAGAGCCACATAATGAATGGATTGAAGAAAAGGCAAGAATCAAGAAGTTGAGTTGGTGGGACGAGCTTGCCGGGAAATATGGAATTACCAGTGATAATAATGTTCAGCATATTCACCCGATTGCGCTTGTTGGAAATTTCACTGCACCGCGTGATCTGATCACCTTGGAAATGCTTAGGGCCGCTAACCCAGCAGGGGCTGAAACACATCACTCGAATATTTTGCCGTATCTCAATAAGTATGCTGCGGCGTACAAGCTCGAGCAACCCAAAGCAATTGCGCATTTTCTCTCCCAAGTTGGCCATGAAAGTCAATTCAGGATTATTGAAGAGGGATTGAATTACAGTGCCCGGCAAATGAAAAAAACCTATGGTTGCAGACGGCATAACAATGTGAATGGCTATAATGAGCAAACGGATAGCTGCGATTTTGGTGTGTTGAGAAGCAAGCTTTGGTCAGAAACTAGTCATTACGCGATGAATGCTGAAAATCTTGCCAGTTACGTTTACGCGGATCGGATGGGGAATGGCAATGAGGCGAGTCGAGACGGTTATCGATATCGTGGCCGGGGAATGCTGCAGGTAACCGGAAAATCCGAGTATCAACGGTTTACCAATGTGCATAACCAGCGGAACCCGTCGGATATTCAGGATTTCGTGGCAAATCCGGATCTGTTGATCTCCTCGACCGAATACGGTGTTGAGTCCGCTTTCGTCTTCTGGTTTACCAAAACTGGGCAGGGAGGCACTAAGTTGTGCGAAGTCGCCAAGACAGGCAGTGTGGCCGACGTGACGCAAATGGTGAATGGCGGCCAGAACGGATATGCAGACAGGAACAGTAGATTTCAAGCACTCGCTGCGCTCATGAATATTAACTAAGAGGTCATTTTTCATGCTCCGTTTTTTCATATTTGCTTTGGTTTCTCTTCTAGCAAACCTCAGTAGCGCTCAAGATGCCGACTATCTTCAGGGTCAGGTGATACAGGGGCCGTTTAAAACTGATGTTATAAAAGGTGGGGAGTTATCATTCCTTCAGACGAGGAGCGAGGAGTTTCCGGTTTCTTTGGTTCTTGATGTTGAAGTCGACGGTGCAAAAAATAGGAGTCTTGTCGATAAGTACGATGTGGCTGGGTCAGATCCAAAAATCGAGTCGATCTTCTTTTATCCTGTAAAAGGTAAGAAAAACGTGCTTGTTTTAGTCTCTTGGGAAATTACCAGTAGGGGAATTGGAACATACGGAACCCTTTATCAGGTTTATGGGTATGAAAAAAGTACGGACAATAAACTGGTTGTGAATAAACTTGTCAGGTTTGATAGGAATTTGAGCGGGATGGAAGGTTATCAAGAAGGCGAGGAGCAACATTTTTCATATGTTAATGCAGGTTTGATAAAGGCCTATTTCAAGAAAATCAATGGCACTAAATAGCAATAGTTTGCGGGGGGGGGTTCACTTAATAAGGAAAGGCGACGCTTTAATACTATGCGCAAAAATGGTTTTTGCCTAATTCGCCAACCGCAAAGCCTGTACCACTCAAGGATGAACACAGTGAACCGTTTCGTTTTAACCCTGCTGGCCGCATTGCTGCCGGCTTCAGCTGCCTATGCGCAGGACGACTGCAGCCATGTCACCTCAAGTCTGGAAATGGTGCCGTGCTCGGAGGCGGCGAAAAGGGCTGCCGATGCGCAGTTGAATGTCAGCTACAAGCAGTTGATGTCGCGACTTGAGTCTGACTATCGAGCAGATCCGGCGTTGGGTGCGGAGTACGCTGCGAAGGTTAAAGAGTCGCAGCGAGCGTGGTTGAAGTTGCGCGATGCGAACTGCCCTTTGGAGGCATTTGAGATCGAAACGGGGATGCCGGCGCATGTGGTCGCGGTTAACTCGTGCATCGCCAGAATGAGTCGCGAGCGCTCGGCGTATCTGGAGAAGATCGCCCCTGCTCTTGCATCCGACAAAAACGCTTCGACGGCTCCCACCAGCGACGCTTGCCCCTCGGGGGAGTTCGCGCCTTTCCTTGCGGCGTTTTCCGCCAACAGTGAATCGCAACGCCGTCTGACTGCAATGACGGTCAAGTCGCTGGTGTTGAAACCGGTAGCTGGGAAGGATCGACGTACCTTTGAGCCTTCGACCTCGGGTGTCAGTGGAACAACCTTCACCTATCCGCTGATGGCTGCAATCACGCCCGGCAAGACACCTGGGGTCGAGATTGAAGAGGTTGATGACAGTCACGTCAACGTGGTGGATAAACGGGCCGGCAACAGCAATATCAAGATCTTCAACTTCTCTCGTCAGGCATGTTGGGTGCTTGAGGGGATTGAGGATTGGTCGGTCAGCGAGAAGGATCTTGTCGCAACGGATAACCCGGGAATGAGCCGCGCCGAAAACTTTTGTTATCAGCGTGCAGAAGCGTTGGGTGGGCTGGGGTCTCTTGAGCAATACCGGCTGACTGCGGAGCTGATTGAAGCGTCGCTGGAAAATTTTGTGTGTGCTGCAGAGTCGGGTGATGCACAGGCGAGCCTGTCGGCGGCGAGCCTGAGTCTTTCGCAAATGGCATCTCAGTTGGAAACCCCTAAGGTTGAGGCTTTGTTCAAAGCGGCTTCGAAAATACCAAAGGGTGCGCTGGGCTATGCGGCGTTTCTTTGTTCAGGAAACTCCACCGACTATAACGGCCCTTGCCTTCATCCCAAGCAGGCTGAAGAGCAGGTTATTCGAGCGATTACCATGGGCTCCACAGACGCGATGAATTATCTGGCTTCTACCTTTGAAGCAGGCGAGTGGGGAACGAAGGATATGTCTCGAGCGTTAGCCTGTTATCAAATGGCGGCTGACAAAGGTGATCAGCTGGGCCTCTTCAACGTGGGGCGATTGGGATCGTCAGCCACGGCGCCGGTCAAAGCCAGCCACTGCATTTGAATGTCGACGGCCTATTTGAGGCGGTTTTGCACAAGTTTTTTCTGAATTCCTCACGCTAAAACGTTTAATGCTTGAGCATCTGACGACCCCGATTTTCCTTTAAACTTCCCACCCCCAAGGAACGCGCTCAGGATACGGAATGCCAGCCCCTTCTTCCTCGATTCGCCCAGCGTTGGTGCTTTGGCTATATGCCGCTGCGCTCACCCACATCCTCGCCGGTCTTACCCTGACCTGGGCTGGTGACTCCGGCTTGCTCGATGGCTACCTGCAAGTCCTCGAACTGTCGTTCTGGGGCACCGATGCGGTACCTATCGCCGGCCACGAACAACAAGTCTGGTGGCTCGCGCTGTTCGGCGCGACGCTGCAAAGTTATTCGCTGTACATGCTCGCATTGGTGCATCTGGGCAATCGCCTCAAAGTGCCGGCAGTCTGGGGATGGTTGATCGCCGGCATCCTGTTATGGGCGCCGCAGGACATGTGGCTCTCCGCGCAACAACAGGTCTGGTCACACGTGTGGCTAGATGGTTTTGCGTTGCTGGTGTTGTTGCCGCCGCTTATCTGGCTCTACGTCCACGACCGCCAGAAAGCACAGCAATAACGGCGCACTGGTATATTGGCAACGAAGGAGTTAAAGCGTGCAAGGATTCCCGATTCTTCTCGGCTGCTTGCTATTGGCAGCCTCTTCCCTGGCAATAGCGGCAGAGAGGTGCAACCCAGACAGTTTTTCCAACCCGGACTTGATCACCTGCGGCCAGCAAACCTACAAGAAAGTCGATGGCGTCTTGAACGAGCAATACAAAAAAACGCTGTCGACTCTGGCTCCTGCAGAGCAAAACCATCTCAGAGATGTGCAAAAGGACTGGGTGCGCTTCAAAGAGTCGTTTTGCGAGGAGCTTTGTCAATCCACTTTGCCGGGCGCCGAGGCGCCAATCGAGAGGCTTGGGTGTCTGGTGCAGACGACCAATGCTCGGCTGGGAGAGTTGATCGCTCTACAGACGGGCTTACCGCTGGATGGTTTTTACAAAGCGGCATCTGCGATTGCAGGGAAGGATCGCGAGATAAATTTAGCCGCCGCAATCGAGCGGTTGGGAGGGGATGAGCTCGATGATCCGCTTTGGAAGAAGTACGCAGATGGGCACTGTGAGATGGCTGGCCGTCTGTTGCGTGAAGACGTCGGCAACTGCGCGGTGAGGATGCGCTTTCAGTTACCAATAAACCGCTAAAGGAATATTCGGTTTGAAATTTTCGTCTGCATTGTTTTTCGCGTTGTTCGCTTTCGTTCCTATGGCGGCCCATAGCGAGGTTACGACCGAGGTTTTTTGCTTCCGCTCCTACGAAGGCAAGCCCATCAATTTTGAGTTCAGAGCTTATTACGACTCTGTCGCCCAATGGAGCGGTGCCAGCGTCAAGTACAGCAAGTCGAAGAAGGCTATCGGGCTGGTTCACCGTAACACTGAGCAAGAAGAGCTTGCGTATGGCCGCCCTTATTAGTACACGACGACTTGGGTTGAAGTGGTAGATGGCGCACTGGCAGGTGAGTATCAGATGGTCACTCAGGGTGGCCGTGTTGATGCGATGACGTATACGAATTACAGATCCGCAAAGAAGTATTCGTTTGAAAACGATTACAACGTGGATTCGAAACCTGAAACAGGTTGCCAATGGTGAGGCACGGAATAATCACGAAGGGGGTTTAACGCCCATTTTTTCATATTCAATCAGGCCGTTGAATCATAAGCAGGAGGCGAGTTGAGAAGATTAGCTTTGGTCGCATTATTGCTGTGCTCTTTCTCTGTGGCAGCGGGGCCAATGTTCCCGTCCCTCAAGTCCTGCATGGACGCTGACAGCAATTGCGCATTGGCGCTGAGAGACAACGTTCTTGTGGACGCAAAATCCGGACACCGTCTCTCCGAGGAGGCTGAATCGGCCGGAGCGATGAGTGGTTTCTGGCTGTATCGAGATGGCGAGCGATACATCCTGGAGAACGAAAACTACTCCCAGGCAAAGTCCCGCCGTTGGCTGGTTTTTACCTACAAAAACGGGACAGTAGTTCTCGACGGCGCCTATATCTTCTCGATAGACATCAATTTGAAAACCGGGCCCTACTGGCACGGCTACGACTGTCGAGGTGATGCCAAGTCGTTCGCAGTGCCAACGAAAGAACCCTTCAGTGATGTCGCCTTGGAGGCGTTGTGCGGTGGTGCTGAGGGCTGGGTGGTCTCAGGAAATGACAAGGCAGTGCCCGTATCCGCCAAGGGGCTGGCCGTCAGTGTTCCCGTTTACCACGACAGCATCCGTGACGGTTCAGCGACGTACCTGTTTACTGAAAGCGATGTTCCGGATCTTTCGAAACTGGTGTGTTTGTCCAATTGCGCCGATGTCACTCAAACAGCAGAACGTGTTTCGCAAGAAACAGCGCCATTGCAGGGCGGGCAGGAGGGAACGTTGTGCTCGGATGACGAAGATATTTACTTCAGTTGCCCGCTGCAGGGTGGCAAGACGGTTTCGATTTGTGCGCAAGGGAACAGCAAACCCACGGCCGGTTCTGTTCAGTATCGATATGGTGTTCCGGGAAAAATAGAGATGGTCTATCCGAAGACAGCTTCGCCGCCCAAGGGCAAATTCTTCGTTGTGGATGCGTCGGATGGCAGCGTGAACCTGAACATCATCAAGTTCAAAAGCGGCGCTTATACCTACCTCGTTAATCAGGCGTTCGTGAGTTATCTCTCTGTACTCAAGGGCGACAAGGTCGTATTTCGACAGTCTTGTAATGCGGGTGGTAACGCGTACATCCGCCGCGCGGCGATGGTCGGCTTGGAAGCACGTTCAAAAAGTGCAGAAGACTTTCGCTAGTAGTTATTGCCGAGTAACAGCAAAGGGGACTCAACGTCCCCTTTTTTCATCCGCTAATCTCGCTAAGGCTTCGCCGCCACGCTTCGCACTTCAATCTGGTCGAGCGTCCCTTCCACCATCAATCTCACTCCGTCCGCCATTCTGCTCAATGCCAGTGCAACCGGGCGGCGTGAGCCGTCTATGTCGTCCGCAAGATCCGCAGCGATGATGCTGATGGACAGCAGGTCTTCCGAGGCGTTGGCCAAGAGGGCTTCGGCGTCGATGTCCTGGTTCAGGCTGAACAGGCCTTCACGGCGAGGGGCCTGAGAGAGGTCAGATTTGCCGAAGTGGTGATCGAGGGCGCGTTCGGCGGCTTCATGTAGTTTTCTTGAATCGAAGGATTCGTAGGGGGAGGTGTCCTCGGTGCTGGTAGTTGAATTGGTCATCGGTGTAAATCCCTTGGAGTAAGAAGAAATTGCTCCCGAATTCGGACTTGCACATCCGTTCACCGAATACCCCGATGACGCAGGAAGCCTATCGGTGATCTTCAAGCTCGCCTAGTTCATGGACCGCCCCGCACTTCGCAGGAAATTTCCCATACATCCGCGGGCCGGGAGATCAAAAGATCGCAGGCTTCGCCAGCTCCTACAGGGATGTGTTTCAACAGGTGTAGGACGTTGCTTGCGGAATCGTGACTTGGCGGTCATCGTGCGGGAAATGGTCTGCATCCTCTTCCAACAGCGGCAGAGACTGGTGTTATCGTTCGAATCCCTTACACTGCCCCGGCCGTTCATTTTCCTTTTGAGGCTGTGCGCATGAAATTTCGTTTTCTTCTGTGGATGATGGGTCTGTTGATGGCTAAGGCCAGCCGAACAAATCCTGCGTTCCAGCAGCAGTTGGGCGACAAGGATCTGGTGTTTCAGCTGCAGACGCTGGATGGGAAAGTGGCGCGGCATTTTGTGGTCAAGGGTCAGCGCATCACCAGCAAGTCCGGCGTGGTGGCGGAGCCGGCGTTTGCGATTGCGTTTAAAGATGCCGGTTATGGCTTTGCCACGATGCAGGCGAAGAACAAGCAGTTGGCGTTTATGCAGGGGATTCAGGACAAGTCGATCCAGCTCAAGGGTAATCCGGCGCTGGTGATGTGGTTTCAGGGATTGATGAAGTATTTGAAGCCGAGGAAGGCCAAGCCCAAGGCTTGAGTAGAAGGGTTGTTGTGGCGAGGGAGCAAGCTCCCTCGCCACAAGGGTTTCACTGAGCCAGTTGGACCGAGTTGGATTCTTCGCGAGCAGGCTCGCTCCCACAGAAGGTCACCGAAACCATGTGGGAGCAAGCTTGCTCGCGAAGTTTTCAGCTCTGGCTGAACTGCGAGGCCAGTTCACGCAGCAGGACTTCAGCCTCAAGCACTTTGCTGACGACGTCGTTGGCCTTGTCGCGAGTCAGACCGACACGCTCCAGCAGCGCATCGGGAATATCTTCATCCGGGCCGGAGCCAATCCCGCGGCTGCGCAGCAGGCGCACGGCCAGGCAGACGAGGTTCGGGTATTCGGCATAGGCGCCGTCGTAGCTTGGGTCGTGCTGGAAGCGCAGGGCGGTGGCCAGCTCATCCGGCATGTCCCAGTAGCGCATCAGCCACGAGCCGATCTGTTCGCGGCTGATACCGAGCAGGTGTTGCTCGATGTAGCTGTGGCACAGGTGCGGGTTGACCTCCAGGTGACGGCAGATCAGCGAGAAGTGCGGCGGGAACACGTGGGCCAGCAGCAGATAACCGAAGTTGTGCAGCAGACCGGCTAGATAGGTCAGGCCGGCTTCCGGGCGCTGAGCGCGCGGCATGGCGCGGGTCAGGCCTTCGATGACGGCGGCGGTGTAGATCGATTGCTGCCAGTACGGCGTGGTGTGTTGTGGGTGGTCTTTGGGCAGGCTCAGGGTCTTGCCGAGGGCCAGGCCAAGCGCCAGGTTGATCACCAGATCGAAGCCCAATACGCGGACGATTGCGTCTTCTACTGAACGAATCTTGCCCGGCGAGGCGTAGTACGGCGACGCCGCCCAGCTCACCACTTGCGCGGCCAGCGCCGGGTCGGTTTCGACCACGCCGGTGATGTCGTCGATGGTGGCGTTCGGATCAACGCGCAATTTGATGATTTTTTGCGCGGTTTCAGCCAGCGGCGGAATCTCGATGGTCGATTCCAGACGCTGCTGAATGCGCCGCGCGGTGAACGCCTGCACAGCCTGGGTGATTTCCTCGCGGTCATCGTCGGGGCGGTCGAGGTTGGGGCGGATGCTGCTCAGGGCTTCGCCGAAGTTGGCGGCGCTGGCCTTGGTGAGCATGGTCTTGAAGTCTTCGCTGGTGATTTCCAGAAGCAGGCCCGGTTCGCCGGAGTTGATCAACAACTTCGGCTCGCGCAGCAGGCTTTCTTCGTAGAGGCACGGCGAACTGGTCAGCGCCGGCAGGCCCGGCAGCAGGCTCAGGTTGTGTTTGCCGAGCATCTTTTCCAGTCGCTCGGTGGACACGGCGGTCAGGCGGCGGCCAGTCAGTTCGGCGAGGCGATTGAGATCCAGCAACTGGCTCTGCGCAAACAGCACCATCAGCGCGCCCACGGCATCGTCCAGCAACACGGCTTGGACCTTGCGCGAGGCATTCAGGCCGTGGTGCTCGAGCACTTCTTCGTAGGCGATGCCCAGCTTGCCGAGCAACAGCCGAATGACAGATGGCGCGTGCGGGGATTCGGGGGCGAGAGCGGCTTCAGTCATGGTCTGTATCCGTTTTTGAAACAATGGCAGGAGTATAACCAGCTTGATCGCAAGGTTCTGTCAGAAACTGCGACCGTGCTCACACTTGGCCGTATTGCTGCCCATGCCGCAGCCAGCGGTCGAGCAACGGGCTGACGTGGGTAGGCCAGCGCTCCAGTAAGGCTTGCGCGGCGTCGCGGACGGCGGGCAGGAGGTCGGCATCGCGCATCAGGTCGGCAACCTTGAATTGCAGCAGGCCGGTCTGGCGCGTACCGAGCATTTCCCCGGGGCCGCGCAGTTCGAGGTCTTTTTCGGCGATGACGAAACCGTCGTTGGTCTCGCGCATGATGCCCAGGCGCTGGCGACCGATCTGCGACAGCGGCGGATGGTAAAGCAGCACGCAGTGACTGGCCGCGCTGCCCCGGCCGACACGACCGCGCAACTGGTGCAACTGCGCAAGACCGAGGCGCTCAGGGTTTTCGATGATCATCAGGCTGGCGTTGGGCACGTCGACGCCGACTTCGATCACCGTAGTCGCCACCAGCAGTTGCAGGTTGCCGGCCTTGAACTCGGCCATGACGGCAGCTTTCTCCACCGGTTTCATGCGCCCGTGGATCAGCCCGACCTTCAATTCGCCAAGGGCGGCGGTGAGGTCTTCGAAAGTGGTTTCGGCGGCCTGGCAGGTCAGCTCTTCGGATTCTTCAATCAGCGTGCACACCCAATAGGCCTGACGACCTTCGGCGCAGGCGCTGCGTACCCGTTCGATGACTTCGACGCGGCGGGTGTCGGTAACCAGCACGGTGTTGACCGGGGTTCGCCCGGGCGGCAGTTCGTCGAGGATCGAGGTGTCGAGGTCGGCGTAGGCACTCATCGCCAGCGTCCGCGGAATCGGCGTGGCGGTCATGATCAGCTGGTGCGGGCACATGCGCCCGCCGACGCCTTTCTGCCGTAGCGCCAGGCGCTGCTGTACACCGAAGCGGTGCTGTTCGTCGATGATCACCAGCGCGAGGTTCTTGAACTGCACTTCGTCCTGGAACAGCGCGTGGGTGCCGACCACCATCGGCGTGCCGCTGGCGATCTGCTCCAGCGCGGCGACGCGGTTCTTGCCCTTGAGCTTGCCGGCCAGCCATGCGACCTCAATACCCAGCGGTTCGAGCCAGCGCTTGAAGGTGATGAAGTGCTGTTCGGCAAGAATCTCGGTCGGCGCCATCAGTGCGACCTGGTAGCCGGCCTCCAGTGCTTGCAGCGCAGCGAGGGCCGCGACAACGGTTTTGCCCGCGCCGACGTCGCCCTGAATCAGCCGCAGCATCGGTTCATGCTGACTGAGGTCGTAGGCGATTTCGTTGCCGACACGCTGTTGCGCGCCGGTCGGGTTGAAGCCGAGGTTCTTCAGGTATTCAGGTGGCAGCTTCGTGGCTTTCGGCATCGCCGGCGCGCGCAGCGAACGCATGCTCTCGCGCAGACGTTGTTGCGACAGTTGATGCGTGAGCAATTCTTCGAAGGCCAGACGATGCTGCGCCCAGTGATGACCGAGGGCGAGTTCATCGACGTCGGCATCGGCGGGCGGGTTGTGCAGGTAGCGGATCGCATCGGCCAGCGGCGCCAGTTGATAGTCGCGGGCGAGCTCGGTCGGCAGCCAGTCGGGCAGCGTGCTCGGCTTGAGCAGCGTCAGGGTCTGCATGCACAACTGGCGCAGGCGCTGTTGGGTCAGACCTTCGGTGAGCGGGTAGACCGGGGTCAGGGTTTCATCCACCGGCGGCGGTTCGTCGCCGGTGATCGCGCGGTATTCCGGGTGGTAGATCTCCAGCCCCGAAGCACCGGGCCGGGCCTCGCCGTAGCAGCGAACCCGGGTGCCACGCTTGAGGCCTTCTTTCTGCGCGTTGCTGAAATGGTAGAAGCGCAGACTGAGACCGCCGGTGCCGTCCTGCAAACGCACCACGAGGCTGCGGCGCCGGCCCATGACCACGTCGGCGCCGCTGACGGTGCCTTCGACCACCGCGTCCTGCCCCGGCCGCAACGCGCCGATCGGCACCACGCGAGTGCGATCCTGATAACGCAGCGGCAGGTGGAACAGCACGTCCTGCAGATTCTCCAGGCCGACCTTGGCCAGTTTCTCGGCCATGGCTTCGCCGACACCCTTGAGTGCCGTCACCGACACTTGCGACAGCTCCGTCATGACACTCGTTTAACCGGCCGTAACCGGCGCGGCAGGCTTGGCCACCGAGCACAGGCGAATGGAGTCGGCGAGAATCTCGATAGCTTTGGGCCGCGGGAAGCTGGCGCGCCAGGCAATCGCCACGGTGCGGAATGGTACCGGTGCGGACAACGGACGCACTTCGATCACGCCGGGGGCGTAGTGATGGCTGTCCACCGCTGACAACGGCAGGATCGAGATGCCCAGGCCGGACGCGACCATGTGGCGAATGGTTTCCAGCGAGCTGGACTCGACCGTAGTGTGCTTGGCGCCGTCGTTGCCCTTGGTCAGGGTCGGGCAGGCTTCGAGCACCTGATCGCGGAAGCAGTGGCCTTCACCGAGCAGCAACAGGCTCTTGTCGTTGAGCAGACCGGCGTCGATGGACTCCTTTTTGGTCCACGGGTGCTGGGCCGGCATCAACACGTAGAACGGCTCGTCGTACAGCGGCAGGGTCAGCACGTCGGCTTCGTTGAACGGCAGGGCGATGATGATCGCGTCGAGCTCACCGTTGCGCAGTTTGTCGCGCAGCACGTGGGTGAAGTTTTCTTCGATGTACAACGGCATCTGCGGGGCGACCCGGTGCAGTTGTGGAATAAGGTGCGGGAAAAGGTACGGGCCGACGGTGTAGATCGCGCCGACTTTCAGCGGGGCGGTCAGCTGGTTCTTGCCGGCCTGGGCCAGTTCGCGAATGCCTTGGGCCTGTTCCAGGACTTTCTGCGCCTGGGCAACGATGCCTTCGCCGACCGGAGTCAGGCGCACGGCGCTTTTGCTGCGCTCGAAAATCAGCACACCGAGTTCGTCTTCAAGTTTCTTCACGCCCACCGACAGCGTCGGCTGACTGACGTGGCAACGCTCGGCGGCATGGCCGAAGTGCTGTTCTTGGGCGAGGGTAACGATGTAGCGTAATTCTGTGAGGGTCATAGCAAGCGTCCATGAAGATGCGCGCCAAGCATACCGGCTGCAATCGATAGACGCACGTTATCAGAGTGGGGGCGTGGTGTGACACTGTCCAATGTCTGTTGGGTGGTTGCTGGATATGAAAAAGGCATCTTTCGATGCCTTTTTGTCGGTTGTAAGCATTGTGGCGAGGGACTAGCGCCGACGCTTGTCGATGGAGTACACAAACGGTGCCGTCAGTTCGACCGTGCCGTTGGTCAGCAGATCGGCCGGTGGCTTGGGCAGCGGTTGGGCGCGGCGGATCATTTCCAGGGTGGCGCGGTCCAGGGAGTCCGTGCCGGAGCTGCCCACCAGTTCGAACGACAACACGTTACCTTCGGCATCCACCACGAAACGCAGACGGTTCGTGCCTTCCTTGTTCATCTGCTGGGCCCTGGGCGGGTATTTCTTGTATTTGGCCAGGTGCGCCAGCAGCGTACCTTGCCAATTGGCCTTGGCAGCCGATTGCGCGGGCGACGGGCCGGGGGCCGGTTGCGCGGATTTCTCGGTCGGTGCCGGGGTGGGCGGAGTGTCGCTTGGCTTCTGCTCCGACGGTACTTCCTTGGGCGGCTCCGGTTTTTTTTCCACCGGCTTGGGCTTGGGCGGTTGGGGCTTCGGCTTGGGCTTGACCGGTTTGGGCACGGCAATCTCGGCTTTCGGTGCTTCGGCCAGTTTCGGCAGCGGCAGCTCTTCGACCGGCTCCGGAGGTTGCGGCGGTGTGACGACTTTTGGCGGTGCCGGTGGTGGCGGTGCCGGAACCGGTGCCAGCTCGACCATCATCGCCTGGGGAGGCAACTCGATGGGCGGGCGGGACGTCCAGTTCAGCGCCAGCGCGATGGCGAGCGCGTGCACGCCCAGCACCACGGCCAGGCTACCGCTGTAACGCGTCAGCTTTTGGCGCGTCGTGATCATTTCTGCCGCGCCGTCTCGAGTCCGACCAGGCCGACCTTCAAGTAACCGGCGGCGCGCAGGGCGTCCATCACGTTCATCAGGTCGCCGTAGTCCACGCCCTTATCGGCCTGGAAGAAAATCGTCGTGTCCTTCTTGCCCTGGGTCTTGGCGTCGAGGGTCGCGCCGAGGCTTTCGGTCTTGACCTCGTCTTCGCCGAGGAACAGACGCTGGTCGGCCTTGACGCTCAGGAACACCGGTTTTTCCGGGCGTGGTGATGGCTTGGCCGTCGAGGCCGGCAGATCAACCTTGATGTCCACGGTGGCGAGCGGGGCGGCGACCATGAAGATGATCAGCAGCACCAGCATCACGTCGATGAACGGCGTGACGTTGATTTCGTGGTTCTCGGCCAGATCGTCGTCTGCGCCTTCTTTCAAATGCAGGCCCATGGCCGATTACCCCACTTTCACCATGTGCGGTTGCGAGCCGCGCTCGGGCGGCAGGTGGTCGAGGTCGCGGCTGACCAGCAGCAGGACTTCTGCCGAGGCGTCGGACACCTGGGCCTTGTAGCCGGCAATGGAGCGGGCGAAGACGTTGTAGATGACCACGGCCGGGATGGCCGCGACCAGGCCGAGCGCGGTCGCCAGCAGGGCTTCGGCGATGCCGGGGGCGACGACGGCGAGGTTGGTGGTCTGGGTCTTGGCGATGCCGATGAAGCTGTTCATGATCCCCCAGACGGTGCCGAACAGGCCGACGAACGGCGCGGTGGAACCGATGGTGGCGAGCACGCCGGTGCCGCTGCTCATGTTGCGGCCACAGGCGGCGACCAGGCGTTCGAGGCGGAAGCTCACGCGTTCCTTGATGCCTTCCTTCTCGCGGCTGTTG
>NZ_DATMIV010000018.1:0-242626 GCF_035554175.1 Pseudomonas sp.
CTCAACCGAGGCGCGCATTCTACAGCAGCCTCATTTGCTGTCAAGTGATTATTTTCAGAAGTTTTCGAAGAATTCTTCAACAACTTCAACCACTTGCGCTTCCGATCTCTCGTTAGCGGGAGGCGAATTCTACAGCGTTAAACGCTGCTGTCAACACCTCTTTTTCTCCGCTTTCGACCGAGAGGATCGAACCGTTAAAAGAGCAACACATCACCGCTCTTTCAACTTCTTCCAGGCTTCGATGATCTGAAGCAAGTCGCTGTCGAAAATCGCTTAACTCTTTGAATCTCAAGGAATTTTCCGTTTCGACTGCGCCGGAAGTGGGGCGAATTATAGACCTCTAAGATTCGCCGTCAACCCCTATTCCCAACTTTATTCAGTTTTCAGCGTAATACGCGCAAACGCCTTCTTGCCGGCCTGGCAAACATGAGTCGCGCCCAGTACGTATATAAAGGAGCGATCAACCACTTCACCATCAACACGCACGCCTCCCGCCGCCAACAGATCGCGCGCCGCTGCCGAGTTCTTTACCAGACCAGCCTTATTAAGGACGGCAGCAATAGGCATGTCTTCAACCGAAGCCAGCTCAATTTCTGGCAAATCATCTGGCAGCTCGCCATCCTTCATGCGGTTGCCAGCGCCACGGTGAGCATTTGCAGCCGCCTCTTCACCATGGAAACGCGCAACGATCTCTTCAGCCAGCTTGATCTTGATGTCACGCGGATTCGCACCCGCCTCAACATCAGCCCGGAATGCGTTTATTTCATCCATGGAACGGAAGCTGAGCAATTCGAAGTACCGCCACATCAGCGCATCCGGGATGGAAACCAGCTTGCTGTACATGACGCCCGGTGCTTCCTGAATACCGACGTAGTTGCCCAACGACTTGGACATCTTCTTAACGCCATCCAGACCTTCCAGCAAAGGCATGGTCAGAATGCACTGAGCCTCCTGTCCATAACCGCGCTGCAACTCGCGCCCCATCAACAAGTTGAATTTCTGATCGGTACCACCCAGCTCGACATCCGCGCGCAGTGCGACCGAATCGTAGCCCTGCACCAGCGGATAGAGGAACTCGTGAATAGCGATTGGCTGATTGGTGGTGTAGCGCTTGTCGAAGTCATCGCGCTCAAGCATGCGGGCGACGGTGTATTGCGAAGTCAGACGAATGAAATCCGCCGGACCCATCTTGTCCATCCAGGTGGAGTTGAAGGCCACTTCGGTTTTCGCCGGATCAAGAATTTTGAAAACCTGAGTCTTGTAGGTTTCGGCGTTCTCGAGGACCTGTTCGCGCGTCAGCGGCGGGCGCGTTGCGCTCTTGCCACTCGGGTCGCCGATCATGCCGGTGAAGTCGCCGATAAGGAAGATCACCTGATGCCCCAGCTCTTGGAACTGACGCAGCTTATTAATAAGCACGGTATGACCCAGATGCAGATCCGGAGCGGTAGGGTCGAAACCAGCCTTGATACGCAGCGGTTGGCCGCGTTTGAGCTTCTCGACCAGCTCGGACTCGACCAACAGTTCTTCCGCACCACGTTTAATCAGCGCTAGCTGCTCTTCAACCGACTTCATAACAGACCCGCAAGGCTCAGATTCAAAGGGAACCAACCATACAAGAACGCGCACCAATTACAAGTTTTGCCCGGCGCACGGACAGCAATCCACAGGCCCGAGGTCTGTGGACTTGCTTCAGAGATGATTTGGTTATATTTTATACAGTTATTTCATCTTCATCATGTCATTCATCTTTTCCAATTCATCTATTTCAAAGTCAAAAATTACCTATGACCACAGAACCGTCTAAAGCGCCCCCGCTTTACCCGAAGACCCACCTGCTCGCCGCAAGTGGAATCGCCGCCCTTCTCAGTCTGGCGTTGCTGGTATTTCCCTCCAGCGATGTTGAAGCCAAAAAGACGACTCTGAGTCTTGAACTGGAAAGTCCTGCTGAACAACTGACACAAGATCAAGACGCTGCTGAAGCAGCTCAAGCCACAAACGAGCCCGCAGCCTCACCGTTCGCACAAATCGAAAACACTGACGAAGCTGAGCCTCAGACGGCTGAGGCCGCGCCGGCTCCTGCTGCTCCGGCAGAAAAGCCGAAAGAGCCCGGCCATCGCGAAGTGATAGTCTCCAAAGGCGATACGCTGTCGACCCTGTTTGAAAAGGTAGGTCTGCCGGCGGCATCCGTGCATGAAGTGCTGGCAAGTGACAAGCAAGCCAAACAGTTCAGCCAGCTCAAGCGCGGCCAGAAACTCGAATTCGAACTGAGCCCGGAAGGCCAGTTGACCAGCCTGCATAGCAAGGTCAGCGATGCTGAAACCATCACCCTGACCAAGAACGACAAGGGCTTTTCATTCAACCGCGTCACCGCCAGGCCCACTGTTCGCACTGCCTACGTACACGGCGTTATCAATAGCTCGCTATCGCAATCCGCTGCACGCGCCGGCCTTTCTCACAGCCTGACCATGGATATGGCCAGCGTATTCGGTTACGACGTCGATTTCGCGCAGGACATTCGTCAAGGTGACGAATTCGATGTGATCTACGAGCAGAAAGTCATCAACGGCAAGGCTGTGGGCACCGGCCCGATCCTGTCCGCGCGCTTTACCAACCGCGGCAAGACTTACACCGCCGTTCGCTACACCAACAAGCAGGGCAACAGCAGTTACTACACCGCCGATGGCAACAGCATGCGCAAGGCTTTCATCCGTACGCCGGTTGACTTCGCCCGCATCAGTTCGAAGTTCTCCATGGGCCGCAAACACCCGATTCTCAATAAGATCCGCGCCCACAAAGGCGTGGACTACGCGGCGCCACGTGGCACGCCCATCAAGGCTGCAGGTGATGGCAAAGTATTGTTGGCCGGTCGACGCGGTGGCTACGGTAATACTGTGATCATTCAGCACGGCAACACTTACCGTACGCTCTACGGCCACATGCAGGGTTTCGCCAAAGGCGTGAAAACCGGTGGCACTGTCAAACAGGGCCAAGTGATTGGCTATATCGGTACCACAGGTCTGTCCACCGGCCCGCACTTGCATTACGAGTTCCAGGTCAATGGCGTTCATGTCGATCCTCTCGGCCAGAAGCTGCCGATGGCTGACCCGATCGCCAAGTCCGAACGGGCCCGCTTCCTCGCGCAGAGCCAGCCGTTGATGGCGCGTATGGATCAAGAGAAGGCCACCATGCTGGCTTCGAGCAAGCGCTGAGTCATGGCCCTGTATATCGGCGTGATGTCCGGAACCAGTCTCGACGGGCTGGACATCGCCCTGATCGAGCAGACCTCGGCGATCAGACTGATCGCTACCCACTACCTGCCGATGCCTGACTCCCTGCGCGCCGAGCTGCTTGGCTTGTGCGCCAGCGGCCCCGACGAGATCGCCCGCTCGGCGATTGCCCAGCAACACTGGGTCGAACTTGCTGCTTCAGGTATTCACGCCCTCCTCGCTCAACAACAGCTCCCACCCGAGGCCATCCGCGCCATTGGCAGCCACGGCCAGACCATCCGCCATGAACCGGCACGCGGCTTCACCGTGCAGATTGGCAATCCAGCGCTGCTGACTGAGCTGACCGGCATCACCGTTGTCAGTGACTTCCGCAGCCGCGATGTCGCTGCCGGCGGCCAGGGTGCGCCGCTGGTGCCAGCCTTCCATGAGGCCTTGTTTGAAGAGCGTAGCGGCAACCAGGCGGTCTTGAATGTCGGCGGATTCAGCAATCTCAGCCTGATTGAGCCGAACAAACCTGTAGCCGGTTTCGACTGTGGCCCGGGGAATGTTCTGATGGACGCCTGGATTCACCGGCAACGTGGCGAGAACTATGATCGGGACGGCCAATGGGCTGCGACCGGCACGGTTCAACCGATCCTGCTCAAGGCACTGCTCAGCGACCCGTTCTTCGTTACCAAAGGCCCGAAGAGTACCGGCCGTGAGGTCTTCAATTTGCCTTGGCTGGAACAGCATCTCTCGCGCGTGCCGACCTTCGCCGCCGAAGACGTTCAGGCCACGCTGCTCGAACTGACGGCGCAGACCATCGCCGATTCGCTGCAAAGTGCTCAAACGGACACACAGGAACTGCTGGTCTGTGGCGGCGGCGCGCATAACGCCACATTGATGACGCGCTTGGCGCAACTACTGCCCGATACTAAGGTTGCCAGCACTGCCGCCCGCGGCGTTGACCCTGACTGGGTTGAAGCCATGGCCTTCGCCTGGCTGGCCCATTGCTGCCTCGAAGGAATCGCAGCCAACCGGCCAAGCGTGACTGGCGCGCGGGGTCTGCGCGTACTCGGCTCCATCTACCCGGCATAATCTGCACACACAAAAACGCCGCAGAACCGAAAGAGCTCTGCGGCGTTTTGTTGTGTGCAGTGAAGTGCGATCAGATCGAGAACGAGGATCCGCAACCACATGTCGTTGTGGCGTTCGGGTTCTTGATCACGAAGCGCGAACCTTCCAGACCTTCCTGATAATCCACCTCGGCACCGGCCAGGTATTGAAAGCTCATCGGATCGACCACCAGGCTCACGCCTTCGCGCTCAACAATGGTGTCGTCATCGGCCACGTCTTCATCGAAGGTGAAACCGTATTGAAACCCTGAACAACCGCCGCCCGTAACGAATACGCGCAGCTTCAAGCGATCATTCCCCTCTTCATCGACCAGGCTCTTCACCTTGTGCGCAGCACCTTGAGTGAATTGCAAAGCCGTGGGGGTGAAGGATTCGACGCTCATGCTGACTATCTCCCGGCGTTACGCCGCCATAATGCGTGATGACGCGCATTATCCGCTTGTCCTAGAAAATTGGTCAACTATTAGAGGAGCAGCGGCAAGCTTCAAGCGGTGAGCTTCAAGCTTGCAGCTGGCAACTTTTAGCGTGTGGCTGCTTTCAAGGAAGCATGCCGGCGTGGGACAGACCGAAGCGCTCGTCCAGGCCGAACAGAATGTTCATGTTCTGCACCGCTTGGCCCGAGGCGCCCTTGACCAGGTTGTCGATCACCGAAAGCACCACCACCAGATCGCCATCCTGCGGACGATGCACGGCGATACGACAGACGTTGGCACCACGCACGCTACGGGTTTCCGGATGACTGCCGGCTGGCATGACATCGACGAACGGCTCGTTGGCATAACGCTTTTCGAACAGCGTCTGCAGATCCACTGAGCGATCGACCACCGTCGCGTAGAGCGTTGAGTGGATACCGCGAATCATCGGCGTCAGGTGCGGCACGAAGGTCAGGCCGACTTCCTTGCCAGCTGCGCGACGCAAGCCTTGGCGAATTTCCGGCAAATGACGATGACCTTTTACCGCATAGGCCTTCATGCTTTCCGAGGTTTCGGAATACAGAGAACCTACAGCCGCACCGCGACCGGCACCGCTGACGCCGGATTTGCAGTCGGCGATCAAACGCGAAGCATCCGCCAGACCCGCTTCCAGCAACGGCAGGAAACCCAGTTGCGTAGCTGTTGGATAGCAGCCCGGCACCGCGATCAGACGCGCTTTCCTGATCTGCTCGCGATTGACTTCCGGCAGACCATAAACGGCTTCGTCCAACAGTTGCGGCGCACCGTGCGGCTGGCCGTACCACTTGGCCCATTCTTCAGCGTCCTGCAAACGGAAGTCGGCCGACAGGTCGATGACTCTGGTGCCAGCTGCGAGCAACTCGCCTGCCAGTGCGTGAGCCACACCATGCGGCGTGGCGAAAAACACCACATCGCAAGCGCCGAGGGTTTTCACGTCCGGCACGCTGAACGCCAGACCGTCGTAGTGGCCGCGCAGATTCGGGTACATGTCGGCCACGGCCAGACCGGCCTCGGATCGGGAAGTGATGACGACCACTTCTGCCTGCGGATGCTGTGCCAGCAGACGCAGCAGTTCGACACCGGTGTAACCCGTGCCGCCGACAATACCGACCTTGACCATAAACCTGCCCTCAACGAACCCACTGGAAAGCCGTCGATAATAGGGGCCGCGCGCGCCTGCGACAACCGCCAAGGTGACGTGCGGACGCTCAAGCCTCTACTATCTGGCTACCGTGAATGAGGGAATAACCAAAAATGCTCTATCTATGGCTCAAAGCGTTCCACATTGTCAGCGTTGTCTGCTGGTTTGCCGGACTGTTCTACTTGCCGCGCCTGTTCGTTTACCACGCGCAAAGCGCCGACACGATCAGCAAAGAACGCTTCAGCGTCATGGAGCGCAAACTGTATCGCGGCATCATGGGCCCGGCGATGATCGCCACGCTGATCTTCGGTGGCTGGCTGATCTACCTGAATCCGAGCCTTTTCAGCCAGGGCGGCTGGATACACGCGAAACTGACACTGGTCGTGTTGCTGATCGGTTACCACCACATGTGCGGCGCGCAGGTAAAACGCTTCGCCCGTGGCGAAAACAAACGCAGCCATGTCTTTTATCGCTGGTTCAATGAAGTGCCGGTTCTGATATTGCTGGCTATTGTAATTCTGGTCGTGGTCAAGCCGTTCTAACTTCATTCAGTACAAATCCTGGGGTGTTCATCATGTCGCTGCCCGCTCTGCTCGAACAACATCTGCGTCTGCCCGTGGTAGCGGCGCCGATGTTCCTGATCTCCAATCCTGAACTGGTGCTTGCCTGCTGCCGCAACGGCGTGGTGGGCAGCTTTCCAGCGCTGAACCAACGCGAAAGCAGTGGGTTCAAGGCCTGGCTGGAACAGATCGAAGCAGGCCTCGCGACACTGCAAAATCCTGCCCCTTATGCGGTGAACCTGATCGTTCACCACAGCAACCCGCGCCTGCAGGCGGATCTGGACATATGCGTCGAGCACAAAGTACCGATAGTTATCACCAGCCTCGGCGCGGTGAAGGAACTGGTCGACGCGGTGCACAGCTATGGTGGTCTGGTTTTTCACGACGTCACCACGCGACGTCACGCCGAGAAAGCCGCTGAAGCCGGCGTCGATGGCCTCATCGCCGTCGCGGCCGGTGCCGGCGGGCACGCGGGCACCTGGAGTCCGTTTGCCTTGATCGCCGAGATTCGCCAGTTCTTCGACAAGACGCTGTTGCTTGCAGGATGTTTGAACCACGGCCACGAGATTCTCGCCGCCCAACTGCTTGGCGCGGATTTGGCCTACTTCGGGACGCGATTTATCGGAACCACCGAAAGTCACGCGCCTGACGCCTACAAGGACATGCTGCTGACAGCCAAGGCTTGCGACATCATTCATACTCCAGCGGTGTCGGGAGTGCCGGCCAGTTTCATGCGCCAGAGTCTGGAGGCGGCCGGTTTCGACACGGCAGCACTTCAAGGCAAGGGTGAGGTGAACTTCGGCGACAAACTCAAACCGATCAACGACGAAGCCAAAGCCTGGAAGACCGTGTGGTCGGCCGGCCAGGGTGTCGGGCAGATTGATGACCTGCCGAGCGTGGATCAGCTGATCGCGCGACTGGACGCCGAATATCGTCAGGCCCAAGTGCGCGCCGCACAGTTGCCGCAACGCTGGCCACGCTGAAAACATGCCAGCTGGAAACAGCCTGGCCGTACACTGAACACCTGCAAATCAATCGCGACAAGGATGCCCCGCAAATGAGCGAACCCCGTTACAAGATCGTCTTCGACGGCGCCCTCCAGCCCGGCGTCGACCCCACTACCGCCAAACTGAATCTGGCGGACCTGTTCAAAAGCGACATAGCCGCCATCGAGCGCCTGTTCAATGGCCGCGCCGTCGCCCTCAAACGGGATTTGTCCCACAACGATGCCCAGACGTATTTCCAGGCGTTGAGCAAAACCGGGATCGATGCGCGGATCGAAGCGGAACCTGCCATTGAGCTGAATCTCGCGGAGGTTCATGACAACCCTGCAGCTGTAGCCGAACCGGACTCGCCCTACGCCCCGCCTCGCGCGAACGTCGGAGAGAACCTGCCGCCGTTTGCCACACTCAAGCCATTCAGTGTCGAAGGCCGAATCGGTCGCCTGCGCTTTCTGGCGTGGACCATGGTCTTGAGTCTGGTGACCCTGCCCATCGTTGGCGTGTTCGCCTTGTTCGCTTTGGGACTGGTCAGCGGCGACTCCACCACGGGCCTGATCATCGGCGGGATTCTGGCTTTCTTCCTGTTCATTGGCTTCATGATCGTCAGCATCCTGTTCAGCGTTCAGCGTCTGCACGATATCGGCTGGTCGGGCTGGCTGTGGTTGTTGAATCTGGTGCCCGTCGTGGGCAGCTTCTTCCCGCTGGTGATGATGGTCGTCCCCGGCAATACCGGCGCCAACCGTTACGGCCCGCCGCCTCCGCCGAACAGCACGGCGGTCAAAGTGCTGTGCTCATTGTGGATCGTGTTCTTCGCGCTGATTTTTACTGGCGGGATACTCGGCGGTTTCTCGGCTGTACAGGAGGAATACGAAAGCAATCTGGAAAGTAGTTACGACAGCGGTTCGGTGACCACCGATGAAGTTGAGGCCGTCGAGCCGCCAGCGATTTCCGCTGACGAGGCAGCCGAACCTGAGCAGGCCCCTGTAGACTCTGCAAAAGAATGAACAGCGCTCCCCGCAGTGACAACCGCGTCGCCGGCGCGGAGCTGTTGCGATGGAGAACTGCATGACCCGTTACGCTCTGATCACTGGCGCTTCCAGCGGCATCGGCCTGGCCATGGCCGAAGCGCTGGCCCGGCGCGGCCGCAGCCTGATTCTGGTGGCACGACAGCGTGATCAGCTGGAAAGTATTGCCATCGAGCTGACCCAGCGCTTCGATGTCGAAGTGTTGTTTCGCGCCTGTGACCTCGGTGAACCTTTGCGTCTGTCCGGCTTTTTGCTGGAGCTGGAAGA
This sequence comes from Pseudomonas sp., assembly GCF_035554175.1. Classification (GTDB taxonomy): domain Bacteria; phylum Pseudomonadota; class Gammaproteobacteria; order Pseudomonadales; family Pseudomonadaceae; genus Aquipseudomonas. Next base: position 8,789 of record NZ_DATMIV010000018.1, read on the forward strand.
AGGAGACCGGCAGATCGACCTGCTGGTCAATTGCGCTGGCATGGGCACTTGCGGCCCTTTCCTCGCCCAGGACTGGATGACCGAGCAGGATCTGATCGAGGTCAACATCCTCGCCCTCACCCGCCTTTGCCATGCGGTGGGCAACAACATGGCGCTCTTGGGCGGCGGGCAGATTTTGAACGTCGCTTCGGTGGCCGCCTACAGTCCCGGCCCGTGGATGAGCACCTACTACGCCAGCAAAGCCTATGTGCTGCATTTTTCCGAAGCCCTGCGCGTTGAACTCAAACAAAGCGGCGTAAAAGTCTCGGTACTGTGCCCTGGACCGACGCGCACACCTTTTTTCCGTACGGCGCAAATGAACAGCGAAAAGATCGAAAGCAGCCATTCGCTGATGAGCCCGGAAGAAGTGGCGCTGCACGCCGTACGCGCTCTGGATAAAAACCGTGCGATCATCATTCCGGGACGCCGCAACCGCTGGCTGGCGTTCCTGCCGCGACTGGGGCCGCGCTGGCTCAACCGCACGATCGCAGGCATGGTTAACAAGGCCTACTGCCCGCGCTGAAACGACCTACAAAAATCATTGGGCGGGGATCTTTGCTCGTGATTACACTCAGACCAGCCCTAATAACGGAGAAAACAGCAGTGGATACTCTGTTCACCAAGATCATCAACCGGGAAATCCCGGCCAACATCATCTACGAGGACGACCAGGTTCTGGCCTTCCACGACATCGCCCCGCAGGCTCCGGTGCACTTTCTGGTAATCCCGAAGAAACCGGTGCGCACGCTCAATGACCTGACCGAAGATGACAAGGCGCTGGCCGGACATATCCTGTTCACCGCACAGCGTCTTGCGCTGCAACTGGGCTGCGAGGAAGGCTTTCGCGTGGTGATGAACTGCAATGAACTCGGCGGGCAGACTGTCTATCACATTCATATGCATGTGCTGGGTCAGCGTCAGATGAACTGGCCGCCGGGCTGAAACTCACCGCCTGTGTGTAGGAGCTGCCGAAGGCTGCGATCTTTTGATCTTAAAAAACCACAGCAAAATCAAAAGATCGCAGCCTTCGGCAGCTCCTAAATGAGGCGAATGAACCGCGACACTGCGGCCAATGACCCAGCGCAAACCTTCGCCGGCCGATTCGGTTAAACTGGCCGCCGAGATTCTTCTGGAGGTCAGCATGACTACCCAACGTCACTACTCGCCCATTGACCGTCTGCTGCTGCAAGCCGATGCCGCGATGCGGACCCTGTTGCCTTTCAGCGGCCAACCCTACCGTCCATCACCGGCGCTTCTGCAAGCGGATAGGCAAATGAGCGATGAAGACACCCGCCACGTCGCTGGCCTGATGCGTATCAACCATACCGGTGAAGTCTGCGCCCAGGCGCTGTATCAGGGCCAGGCGCTGACCGCCAAGCTGCCGCAGGTACGCGAGGCCATGGAGCATGCGGCAGAGGAAGAAATCGATCATCTGGTCTGGTGCGAGCAGCGAATCCATCAGTTGGGCAGCCATACCAGCATCTTGAATCCGCTGTTCTATGGCATGTCATTCGGCATTGGCGCAGTGGCCGGATTGATCAGTGACAAGGTCAGCCTCGGGTTTGTCGCGGCGACCGAGCATCAGGTCTGCAAGCATTTGAATGAGCATCTGGAACAATTGCCGGTGGAGGACGAGAAGTCCCGGGCGATTCTGGAGCAGATGCGCGCCGATGAAGAACATCATGCGCAAAGTGCGCTGGATGCGGGCGGCTTTCGTTTTCCGGCGCCAGTGAAGTTCGGGATGAGTTTGTTGGCGAAGGTGATGACCAAGAGTACCTACAGGATCTGAAATCAGTATCGCTGCAGAAGGCCTCTTCGCGAGCAGGCTCGCTCCCACAGGTGGCAGTGTTCCGAGCATGAAAAAGGCGACTGCCGTGACGGAGTCGCCTTTTTTTGTGTCCGGGAATCTTACGTGGGCATGTTGCGCGCGTAGAAGATTTCCAGCATTTCGTGTTTCACACGGTCCGTCACCTGGGCACGCTGCTCGGGCGAGAGGTTGCTGGTGGCGTCGCCGAACAGGTAATTATCCAGTTCGAAGTTCTTCAGCAGCATTTTGGTGTGGAACAGATTCTCCTGATACACGTTGACGTCGGTCATCTGATACGCGTCGCGAGTGTCTTCGGAAAGGTAGTTCTGGATCGAGTTGATCTCGTGGTCGATGAAGTGCTTGTTGCCTTCAACATCACGGGTGAAGCCGCGCACACGATAATCCACGGTGACGATGTCCGAATCGAACTGGTGGATGAGGAAATTGAGCGCTTTGAGCGGTGAAATGACACCACAGGTCGACACGTCGATATCTACACGGAAGGTTGCAATACCGTCGTCCGGATGGATCTCCGGATAGGTGTGCACCGTGATGTGACTCTTGTCGAGGTGGGCCAGGATAATTTCGGGCAATGGGCCCGGCGATTCTTCGATCTGGCTGTCAGTCGGGGTCACCGGCTCTTCCGAAATCAGAATCGTGACGCTGGCGCCCTGAGGTTCATAGTCCTGACTGGCAATGTTCAGGATGTTGGCACCAATGATCTCGACAACTTCTGTGAGAATCTGCGTCAGGCGTTTCGCGTTGTACTCTTGATTGATGTACTCGACGTAAGCCTGCTGGTCTTGCGGGGTTTCCGCGTAGCAGATGTCATAGATGTTGAAGCTCAAGGTCTTTGTCAGGTTATTGAACCCGTGGAGCTTGAGTTTGCTTTTCACCGTTAAAAACTCTCTATGTATGCGGCGCGGCCGCGTGATCAAGCATGCCCGTCAAGTGCGAACAACGCACCTGCGTAGGACGGTTAACACCTCTTCGCGATGGCGATTTTGGTTATCTGTTCAGGCGGATGACCTGTCGGCTGACCGATCACTGCCCTGAAAAAAGTGGCGCATTATGCAGACGTCAGCGGGGGATCGCCAGAGTCTGCACTGCTTTTATGATAGTTGAATGTCGGATCAGCCGAGTTCGACGATTTCGTAATCGTGGGTAATGGCTACACCGGCCGCGCCGAGCATGATCGACGCCGAGCAATACTTCTCGGCGGACAGCTCAATGGCGCGCTTGACCTGAGCTTCTTTCAGCCCTCGGCCCTTGACCACGAAGTGCATGTGGATCTTGGTGAACACCTTCGGATCTTCAGTGGCGCGCTCGGCGTCGAGAAAGGCTTCACAACTTTCAACGGCCTGACGCGACTTCTTCAGGATGCTGACCACGTCGAAGTTGCTGCAACCGCCGACACCCAACAGGAGCATTTCCATCGGGCGAACCCCGAGATTACGCCCACCAGCGTCGGGCGGACCGTCCATCACCACGACGTGACCACTGCCGGATTCGCCGAGGAACATGGCTTCGCCAGCCCATTGGATGCGTGCCTTCATCGCCCAGACTCCACTATAAAAAAAGGGTCGCCAGCTTAGCACAGCGGTTTGCCCCGACCGGAATGACGTCCTAGGAAGGATGCTTTTTGGCTGTAGGTAATTTCTCGAATTTTCGACGAAGTGTCTGGTAAGCTGGCGCCAATTCGCTGGCGCCCATTCGTCAGCTGTGTAGCGACCGCCTTCAGCGCCTCATAAAAACTCAAACATCACCGTGCAGTCTTTTCGGGATACAACCATGGTTGCTATTACCCCCACACCCAAAATCAAGAACATCGACAAGCTGTTGATGCATTGCCAGCGCCGGCGTCATGCGGCCAAGAGCAACATCATCTGCGCCGGTGATCGCTCGGATACGCTCTACTTCATCATCAAGGGCTCGGTCACCATCCTCATCGAAGACGACGATGGTCGCGAGATGATCATCGCCTACCTCAACGCTGGCGATTTCTTCGGCGAACTGGGCCTGTTCGAGCAAGCAGGTCAGGAGCAGGAACGCAGCGCCTGGGTGCGGGCCAAGGTCGAATGTGAAACGGCGGAAATCAGTTACGCCAAGTTCCGCGAACTGTCGCAGCACGATCCAGACATTCTTTACGCGCTCAGCGGACAAATCGCACAACGCCTGCGCAACACCACGCGCAAAGTCGGCGACCTGGCGTTTTTCGACGTCACCGGTCGAGTCGCTCGCTGCCTGCTGGAATTGTGCAAACAGCCGGACGCCATGACCCACCCCGACGGCATGCAGATCAAGGTCACCCGTCAGGAAATCGGTCGGATTGTCGGTTGTTCGCGGGAGATGGTCGGGCGCGTACTCAAGGATCTTGAAGAACGCAACCTGGTCGATGTGAAAGGCAAGACCATGGTGGTCTTCGGGACACGCTAAACGTAGATCCGCGCCAGCATCAGACGAAACAATTCATCAAGACGCGCCAATGCCTGTGGCGCGTTGAATTTCTCGTGCAGGGCGATGTGGCTTTGCGCCCTGACCCGCTGCTCCAGGCCGCAGGCTTCATTGAAGCGATTGACCGCTGCGACCATCGCTTCACGTTCGTCGTCCATCAGCATCGCACCGTGCACCAGGCCCACCGGGCGTTGCCCACCCTGACTCTGGCGCCAGCGCTGGGCGGTGCCAACCATTTTGCGACCGTCGAGATTGACGTTGAAGCGGCCATCGCAGAAGGCGCCGTCGATTTCGCCCACCGACGAAGTACCGCCCAATTCATCGAGCAACTGACAGATCGGATCGCACAGGCGGCGGTAACCGGTTTCGATACGGTTAAGGTCGCCTTCGCTGCGAGGTGGCGCGTAGACCAGCGCGATGTTGATAGTCGACGCCGATTGCGGCACCGGTTCACCGCCAGTTTCGCGCAGCAGCACCGGCCAGCCAGCGGCAGCGCTGATTTCGCAGGCGTGCTCGAATCCAGGAAGTCGGTTGAGGCGACGCGGCATGACCAAGGCGCGGTCGGTGGGTTGCCAGAACAGCAGGCCGAATTCGGCGTCGCCAGCGCAGACCGAGGCCAGCAAGTCCTGTTCGGCTTGCAGGCCGGATTCGATGGTCAGCGGGGTTGGCAGCGACATGGGGGGCTCCGGCAGATTGAATCTCTTTAGCGGAATTTAGGGCCTCTTCGCGAGCAGGCTCGCTCCCACACTGGAATGCATTTCCCTGTGGGAGCGAGCCTGCTCGCGAATGAGGGCGACTCGGTCAGTCGAGGGTCGAACCGCTGACTACTGGACCACCACGCTCAGGGAAGAACAGGCGCTGCAACTCAATGCCCGGGTTTTCCGCGCGCATGAATGCTTCGCCGACCAAAAACGCATACACGTCGCTGATTTCCATCAGTTCAACATCGGCACGATTGAGGATGCCGCTCTCGGTGATCACCAGGCGATCGCGCGGAATGCGTGGCAGAAGATCAAGGGTGGTTTCCAGGCTCACGTCAAATGTGTGCAGGTTGCGGTTGTTGACCCCGACCAGCGGCGTGTCGAGGGTTTTCAGCGCACGCTCCAGTTCGTCGCCGTCATGCACTTCCACCAACACATCGAGACCGACGCCTTTGGCCACGGCGGCCAGTTCGGCCATTTTCACGTCGTCCAATGCGGAGACGATCAACAGCACGCAATCGGCGCCAAGCGCGCGGGCTTCAACGATCTGGTAGGGATCGATCATGAAGTCCTTGCGGATCACCGGCAGCTTGCAGGCGGCGCGCGCTTGTTGCAGGTAGGCATCGGCGCCCTGGAAGTAATCGATATCGGTCAGCACCGACAGACAGGTTGCCCCGCCCTTCTCGTAGCTTTTGGCGATGTCGGCTGGCACGAAGTCTTCGCGGATCACGCCTTTGCTCGGCGAGGCCTTCTTGATTTCGGCAATCACTGCCGGTTGTTTCTTCTTCGCTTGCGCCAGCAATGCCTGGGCAAAACCACGGGGTGCATCGGCCGCCTTGGCCAGACTTTCCAGCTCGCTCAGGCTGACCCGAGCGCTGCGCTCGGCGACTTCCTCAACCTTGCGCGCCAGAATGTTTTCCAGAACCGTCGGTACACTCATCCTTCATTCTCCACTTTGAATACCGCGGTAAAGGCACCCAGCTCCTCGAGCTTTTCCCGAGCGAGGCCAGTGTGCAGCGCGTCGTGCGCCAGCTCCACACCCTGTTTCAGACTGCTTGCCAGATCGGCGGCGTACAGCGCCGCACCGGCATTGAGCACAATCATCTCTGCAGCTTTCTGACCGTTTTCAGTTTTGCGCTTGCCGAGTGCATCGCGGATCAGCGCCAGCGACGCCTCTGGGCCTTCGACCGACAGACCGTGCAGGCTCTGGCTCTTCATGCCCAGATCTTCCGGCTCGACCCAATACTCAGTGATCTGGTTGTTTTTCAGCTCGGCGACAAACGTCGGCGCGGCGAGGCTGAATTCGTCCAGACCGTCCTTCGAGTGCACTACCAGCACATGTTTGCTGCCCAGACGCTGCAAGACTTCGGCCAATGGCCGGCACAGCGCTTGGGTGAACACGCCGACTACCTGATGTTTCACACCGGCCGGATTCGTAAGCGGGCCGAGCATGTTGAATAGTGTGCGCAGGCCGAGTTCACGGCGCGGGCCTGCGGCGTACTTCATCGCTTTGTGGTGAGTCTGGGCGAACATGAAACCGATGCCGACGTTGTCGATGCAGCGCGCAACCTGTACCGGCGTCAGGTTCAGATAAATGCCGGCAGCTTCCAGCAGATCGGCGCTGCCACTCTTGCCCGATACCGCGCGGTTGCCGTGCTTGGCCACGGTGCAACCGGCTGCGGCGACAACAAAAGAAGAAGCAGTCGAAACGTTGAAGATGTTCGCACCGTCACCGCCGGTGCCGACCACATCGACCACGCCGTCGAGGGTTTTCAGTTCGACCTGATCGGCCAGCTCACGCATCACCGACACGGCGCCGACGATTTCGTCGATGCTCTCGCTCTTCATGCGCATGGCCATCATGAACGCGCCGATCTGCGCTTCGGTGCATTGGCCTGTCATGATCTCGCGCATCACGTCGCGCATTTCATCGGTGCTGAGGTCGAGGTGATCGACGATACGGCTCAGGGCTGTCTTGATATTCATGGGAAGTCCTTAGCGCGTACCGCCGGTTTGTTTGAGGAAATTGGCCAACAGTTCATGCCCCTGCTCGGTGAGGATCGACTCGGGGTGGAACTGTACACCCTCGATGTTCAGGGTCTTGTGACGCAGGCCCATGATTTCGTCGACCGAGCCGTCGTCGTGTTGCGTCCACGCCGTCAGTTCCAGGCAGTCGGGCAGGCTCTCGTGCTTGACGATCAGCGAGTGATAGCGAGTGACGGTCAGCGGGTGATTGAGGCCGGCAAACACGCCCTTGTCCTCATGGAATACCGGGCTAGTCTTACCGTGCATGACCTGGCGGGCACGCACCACATCGCCGCCGAAGGCCTGGCCGATGGACTGGTGGCCGAGGCAGACGCCAAGAATCGGCAGTTTGCCGGCGAAGTGCTTGATGGCATCGATGGAAACGCCCGCCTCGGTGGGCGTGCAAGGTCCAGGGGAAACGACGATGCGTTCGGGATTCAGCGCTTCGATTTCGGCGATGGTCAGCTCGTCGTTGCGCACCACTTTGACCTCGGCACCCAGTTCGCCGAGGTATTGCACAACGTTGTAGGTAAAGGAGTCGTAGTTGTCGATCATCAGCAACATGGCGTTTCGAACCTCTTGAATTCTGACTTGATGACAGCCTTCAGATGACTTGCCCGCAGGGCGCTGTACGATGTCGGACGCGCAGAGGGCGCCAGCACAGCGGCATTTCAAACAGGCAAGGAAGGCAAAGCGATACAGATCCGGCGGGGCCGGCAGAGAAGATTCAGGCGCGCCAACGCCAGCGGGCGTGTGCCTTGATGACTTGATCCAGAAGTTTGCTGGTGATCAACACGGGGAAGGTCTCGTTCATACGTTCCGGCACAGTAACTTAGCTGGACGGAGCGTGCAATATGGCGGGGCCTGCGGCTTATGAAACGGGAGAAGGATTCGCGACCGATGGCAAAACGCCGGAAGTTTTTGGTACTGTCGTTTCGTTCATCTACAACAATAAATAAACGGACTTGCTCATGATCAGACAAACTTTGTTTGTACCGCTGGCCGGCTGCTTGCTCGCGCTGGCTTGTGCCCAGGCCAACGCAGCGCCCAACCCTTATTCCAGTTTCATCGTGTTCGGCGACAGCCTCAACGACGCCGGCACCTTCGCCGACACGGGCGGCCCGGCAGGTTCCACCGAGCGTTACACCAACCGCACCGGGCCGGTTTACCAGGATGGCAGCGGCGAAGTCTATTCGTTGAATTCCACGCAGTTGCTTGGCGGCCGCCTGGGCTTTTCGCCCGACCAGACAGCCTCTTCCAGTTCCGCGGTACGCGCGGAAAACGGCCAGGTCGACGGCAACAACTGGGCGGTCGGCGGCTATCGCACCGACCAGATTCTCGACTCGATCACCACGCAATCGGCGACCGGCGAACGCACCCGCGCCGGTTACCTGCCGTCGAACGGCTTTCGCGCCGACCCGAATGCGCTTTATTACATTTCCGGTGGCGGCAACGATTTCCTCCAGGGCCGCATTCTCAGCCTGCCCCAGGCCAACGCCGCAGCCGATCGACTGGCCGACAGCGTGCAGACTCTGCAGACCGCCGGCGCCAAATACGTGATGGTCTGGCTGCTGCCCGACGTTGGCCTGACCCCGGCCCTCAATGGCACGCCGCTGCAGGCGTTCAGCAGTACCCTTGCCAATCAGTTCAACAGTCAGTTGGTGACGCGCCTGCAAGGCATAAACGCCGAAGTCATTCCGTTGAACATTCCGGCGCTGCTCTCGGAAGTGTTTGCCGACCCGGGGCGTTTTGGCCTGGCCACCGATCAGAATCTCACCGCAACCTGTTTCAGCGGCAGCGGTTGCCCGGAAAACGCCCGCTACGGGATCAACAGTGCCACGCCGGATCCGACCAAGCTGATTTACAACGACGGCGTGCACCCGACCGAAACCGGGCAAAAACTCATCGCCGATTACGCCTATTCCCTGCTCGCGGCCCCTTGGGAGTTGAGCCTGCTGCCGGAAATGGCTCACGGCACCGTGCGTGCGCATCAGGATGAATTGCGTAACCAGTGGCAGGCGGATTGGGAAAACTGGCAAGCAGTCGGCCAATGGCGCGCCCTCGTCTCGGCCGGCGGTCAGCGTCTGGATGTCGACAGCCAAAGCAGCGGCGCCAGTGCCGACGGCAGCGGTTACAACCTCAACGTCGGCGGCAGCTATCGCCTGAACGAGGCCTGGCGGGTGGGTGTGGCCGCCGGGTTGTACCGGCAGAATCTCGAAGCCGGCCACAACGATTCCGACTATAAACTCAACAGCTACATGGCCACCGCGTTCGCCCAGTTCCAGCAGAATCGCTGGTGGGCCGATGCCGCGCTGACTGGCGGCAAGCTCGACTACGACAACCTCAAGCGCAAGTTCGACCTCGGCGCCAGCGAGGGCGCCGAGAAAGGCGACACCGACGGCAGCCTGTGGGCGTTCAGCACACGCATTGGTTATGACATCGCGCAGCCAGGCAGCGAGTGGCACCTGTCACCCTTTGTCAGCGCCGACTACGCCAGTGTCGATGTCGACGGTTACTCGGAAAAGAGCAACCGCGCCACCGCGCTGACCTTCGATGACCAGAGCCGCGATTCGAAACGCTTGGGCCTGGGGATTCAAGGCAAGTACAACTTCACCGCGCAAACCCAGGTGTATGGCGAATACGCTCACGAGCGTGAGTACGAAGATGACGTGCAAAAGGTCAACATCGCCCTCAACACCCTTCCGGCCAATGACTTCACCCTTGAGGGCTACACACCGGCGAGCCACCTCAACCGCTTGAGCCTGGGCGTCAGCCACAAGCTGACGGCGGACTTGGCGCTGCGTGGTGGTTATACGTTGCGCAAGGATGATGACTTCAAGCAGCAGGGAGTGAATGTCGGGGTTGTGCTGGATTTTTAATGGCAGATGTAAAAAAGCGGCGCCTTTGAGGGCGCCGCTTGTTTATAACCCGACACAAAACCAATGTGGGAGCGAGCCTGCTCGCGAAAGCGCTGGGTCAGCCAACATCAACGGTGACTGACACACCTCTTCGCGAGCAGGCTCGCTCCCACATGGGAAATGGCGTGGGTCAGGCGTCCGGGGTTTGCTCGGCCAGGGCCACGGCGCGGAACATGGCGCGGCGCTTGTTCAGGGTTTCTTCCCATTCCAGCGCCGGAACCGAGTCGGCGACGATGCCGCCACCGGCCTGCACATGCAGCTCGCCGTTCTTGATCACCGCCGTGCGAATGGCAATCGCGGTGTCCATGTTGCCGTTCCAGGCGAAGTAACCGACCGCACCGCCATACACGCCACGCTTGACCGGCTCGAGTTCGTCGATGATTTCCATCGCGCGAATTTTCGGCGCGCCGGACAAAGTGCCCGCCGGCAGAATCGCCCGCAGTGCGTCCATTGCGGTCAGGCCCGACTTCAACTGGCCGGTGACGTTGGAAACGATGTGCATCACATTGGAATATCGCTCGATGACCATTTTCTCGGTGAGCTTCACCGAACCGATTTCCGAGACGCGCCCGGTATCGTTGCGGCCCAGGTCGATCAGCATCAGGTGCTCGGCGATCTCTTTGTCATCCGAAAGCAGGTCCTGCTCCAGCGCCACATCGGCTTCTTCGGTCGCGCCGCGTGGGCGAGTGCCGGCGATCGGGCGCACGGTGATCAGGTTGTCTTCAACGCGCACCAGCACTTCCGGCGAACTGCCAACGACATGGAAATCGCCGAAGTTGAAGAAGTACATGTATGGCGTCGGGTTGAAGCAACGCAGAGCGCGGTACAGATCGATCGGCGCAGCCTTGAAGTCGATCGACATGCGCTGCGACGGCACGACTTGCATGCAGTCACCGGCGAGGATGTATTGCTTGATGGTGTCGACGGCTTTTTCGTAATCGTCCTGAGTGAAACTGGAACGGAATACCGGGTCAGCCGATTGCTGCTTGCTGAAATCCAGGCCACGGCGCGGGGTAATCGGCTGACGCAGTTTCTCCAGCAGCCCCTGCAATTGCGCCTGACCTTGTTCGAAGGCGTCCGCCTGCGCAGGATCGGCCAACACGATGGCGTGCATCTTGCCGGCGAGGTTGTCGAACACCACGACGGCGTCGGAGACCATCAGCAGAATATCCGGCACGCCCAGTGGATCCGGGTTCGGGCACTTGCCCAGGCGCTTCTCGACATAACGCACGCAGTCGTAGCCGAAATAACCGACCAGGCCACCGTTGAAACGCGGCAGACCGGCGATGGTCGGTACGTTGTAGCGCGCCTTGAAGGTTTCGACGAAGGCCAGCGGGTCTGCAACGTCGTGGCTTTCGGTTTCGACGCCATCGACGGTAATACTCACGTGATGGTCGTGCACCCGCAGCACCGTGCGGCACGGCAGGCCGATGATCGAATAACGGCCCCATTTTTCGCCGCCCTGCACGGATTCGAGCAGGTAGGAGTTGGGCTGGTCGGCCAGTTTCAGGTAGATCGACAGCGGCGTGTCGAAGTCGGCCAGGGTTTCGCAGGCCAGCGGGATGCGGTTGTAGCCGTCAGCGGCCAGACGCAGGAATTCTTCGCGGATCATAAGGTGCCTCGTGGTGTGAGGTGCAAATCAGTCAGTCAGGCAAACGCGCCGGCAGGCCGGCCAGAATCAGTCAGGCGCGCCAACGCCAGCGGGCCAGGGCCTTGATGACTTTCATCCAGAGTTTGCGGGTGACCACCACGATGGCGTTTCCAGAAGGGGGTTGAACAGCGTCGGGCAACGTTATCCCACCGGCCAGATCCAGGCAACCGGGAATTAGTTTGCGTAAATCGTCGATCACCAGTGCCGGCGATTCCTCGGCAATCGGCCGGCCATGGTTGTAGCCATAGCTCAGCGCCACACACTTGACCCCCGCCGCTTTCGCCGCCTGCACATCGCTGCGCGAGTCGCCGACGAACAACGACTGCGAGGCCGGAATGTTGGCCATTTTCATCACGAAGAACAGCGCCGCCGGGTCAGGTTTCTTCTGCGGCAGGGTGTCGCCGCCGATGATCCACTTGAAGTAGCGACCGATCTTCATCTGATCGAGCAGCGGCGCGACAAAGCGCTCCGGCTTGTTGGTAATCAGCGCCATGGCCACGCCTTGCTTGTGCAGCCACTTGAGGGTGTCGCGAACACCGGGATAGACCACGGTCAGCTCATGGCTGGCGCCGTAGGCGTCCATGAAAATCTCCAGCGCGCGCTCGGCTTCGGCATCATCCACTGCCGCGTGATCGATGCCACCGGCCAAGGCCCGGCGAACCAGCACCGGGGCGCCGTTGCCAACCCATTCACGCACCGCTTCGATGCCCGCCGGCGGGCGGCCGAGGGAGAGCAGCATGGTGTCCACCGCCGCTGCCAGGTCGGGAACCGAATCGATCAGCGTGCCATCCAGATCGAACATTACCAACCGTGGCAGTTGCCCCGGGAACAGCTGCTCAAAACCGCTCATGGGCGCGCCAGCGCCAGTTCGGAACGCATCTTGCCGATGACTTCCTGATAGTTCGGCGCGTTGAAAATGGCTGAGCCGGCGACAAAGGTGTCTGCGCCGGCGGCAGCGATTTCGCGGATGTTGTTGAGGTTGACACCGCCGTCGATTTCCAGACGGATGTCGCGGCCCGAGGCATCGATGATCGCCCGCGCTTCGCGCAGTTTGTCGAGGGTGCCGGGGATGAACTTCTGCCCGCCGAAGCCCGGGTTGACGCTCATCAGCAGAACCATGTCGACTTTGTCGATGACGTACTTGAGCACATCCAGCGGGGTCGCCGGATTGAACACCAGGCCGGATTTGCAGCCGCCTTCGCGGATCAGTTGCAGCGAGCGATCGACATGCAGGGTGGCTTCCGGGTGAAAGGTGATGTAGGTCGCGCCGGCTTCGATGAAGTCGCCAACGATGCGATCCACCGGGCTGACCATCAGGTGCGCGTCGATCGGCGCGGTGATGCCGTACTTGCGCAGCGCCGCGCAGACCATCGGGCCGATCGTCAGGTTGGGCACATAGTGGTTGTCCATGACGTCGAAATGAACGAAGTCGGCGCCAGCGGCGAGAACGTTGTCCACTTCCTCGCCAAGGCGGGCGAAGTCAGCGGAGAGGATCGACGGAGCAATTACGAAGGGCTGCATGACGCACCTGTTCTGAGCTAAATCACGATGGCGCGCATTGTATACCTCAAGTTTGTGCGCACGCACCGGGACCGCGATGATTGGGTTATGCCATGAGCGCTGAGCGACCGCGCCTCAGTAGGCTGCGCGGTAGATCTTCTCGATGTCCGCGGCGCTGAGCTTGCGCGGGTTGTTGCGCATCAGACGCTCGATTCCGGCGGCTTCCACGGCCATGGCCGGGATAGCCTCCTCCGGCACGCCGAAACTGCGCAACCCGACGGGAATTTCCACCGCCGCGCACAGATCGCTCATCGCTTGCACGGCTTTGTCGGCTGCTTCGCTGAGGCTCAGATGAGCAGTCTTCACGCCCATGGCTTCGGCAATATCCTGCATGCGTTCGACGCAGGCCATTTTGTTCCAGGTCATCACATACGGCAGCAGCAATGCGTTGCTGACGCCGTGGGCAATGTTGAAGCGCCCGCCCAGCGGATACGCCAGCGCATGCACCGCACCGACCCCGGCATTGCCGAACGCCATGCCGGCCATCAGGCTGGCGGTGGCCATGTCTTCACGCGCTTGCAGGTTGGCACCGTTGGCGTAAGCCTTGGGCAGCGCGCTGGCAATCAGCTTGATCGCGCCGATGGCCAGGGAGTCGGTGATCGGCGAAGCGTTCACCGACAGGTAGGATTCGATGGCGTGCACCAGCGCATCGACGCCACTGGCGGCGGTGACGCTGCGCGGACAGGTCAAAGTCATTTGCGGACTGACCAGCGCCACGTCCGGCAACAGATAGTCGCTGACAATGCCTTTCTTCAGTTGCGCGACCTTGTCGGAGAGGATTGCCACGTTGGTGACTTCGGAGCCAGTGCCGGCGGTGGTCGGGATGGCGATCAGCGGCGGGCCTTTGCGCGGCACCTGATCGACGCCGAACAGGTCTTCCAGCGCGCCGTGATAACCGGCGTAGGCAGCGACACTTTTGGCGATGTCGATGGCGCTACCGCCGCCGAGGCCGATCAAACCGTCATGCCCGCCTTCGCGGTAGGCGCGCATGCAGTCTTCGACGATAGCGATTTCCGGGTCGGGCAACACGCGGTCGAAGATTTCGTATTCGCGCCCGCCAAGCTGTACCAGTGCCAGCTCGACAGTGCCGGATTTGACCAGCGCGGCGTCGGTGACGATCAGCGGGTTGTCGATGTCCAGCCGGGTGAGTTCGGCAGCCAGTTGTTCGATGGCTGCGGCGCCGGTGATCAGTTTGTGAGCGATTTTGAACTGGGACAGACTCATGGTGCGCAGCCTCTTATAGATAGGGGAGCTGGGCACAAGATTAGCTGGGGATTTGGGGTTCTCTGCTATTCAGGTCATGAATGACCGCGCGAACCCTTTGAACGACTGCCCCCTGTAGGAGCTGCCGAAGGCTGCGATCTTTTGATCTTGATCTGAAAGCAAAGTCAAAAGAACGCAGCCTTCGGCAGCTCCTACAGAGGACGATTCGGTTCGGCAGGGGGGCTGGTGTCAGACCTGGGCGGTACGCAGCTTTTCGCTACGGCCGCGCAGCCATTCCAGGGTCAGCAACAGGATGACGGAGAAGGCGATCAGCAACGTCGCCGCCGCTGCAATCGTCGGGCTCAGATTCTCGCGAATCCCGCTGAACATCTGCCGTGGCAACGTCGCCTGCTCGGGACCTGCGAGAAACAGCGTCACTACCACCTCATCGAACGACGTCGCAAAGGCAAACAGCGCCCCGGAAATCACCCCCGGCGCGATCAGCGGCAAGGTCACCCGGCGAAACGCGGTCAGTGGCGAAGCACCCAGGCTGGCCGCCGCCCGCACCAGATTGTGATTGAACCCCTGCAACGTCGCCGACACGGTGATGATCACAAACGGCACACCCAGCACCGCATGCACCACGATCAACGAGAAGAAGCTGTTACCCAGTCCCAGTGGGGCGAAGAACAGATAACTCGCGACGCCGATGATCACTACCGGCACCACCATCGGCGAAATCACCAGCGCCATCACCAACGATTTGCCGGGGAAGTCGCCACGGGTCAGGCCGATCGCCGCCAGCGTGCCGAAGATCATCGCCAGCACGGTTGCGGCCGGGGCGACGATGATGCTGTTCTTCAACGCACGCATCCATTCCGCCGAAGCGAAGAAGTCGTGGTACCACTGCAGCGAGAAACCTTGCAGCGGGTAGACCAGAAAACTGCCCGAGTTGAATGACAGCGGCACGATCACCAGTACCGGCAGAATCAGAAACAACAGGATCAGGCCGCAGAGGATCCGCAGGCTGTAGAACCACACCCGTTCGATGGGCGACATGTAAGGACTCAGCATCGCAAATTCCCCTTAACTCAGGCGCAGGCGACTGGCGCCCACCAGCCAGCTGTAGATCAGATAAAGCACCACGGTCGCCAGCAAGAGCAGCCCGCCGAGCGCGGTCGCCATGCCCCAGTTGATGCTGGTGTTGGTGTAGAACGCGACGAAGTAGCTGACCATTTGGTCGTTCGGGCTGCCGAGCAGCGCCGGAGTGATGTAGTAGCCGATGGCGAGGATGAACACCAACAGGCAACCGGCGCCGACGCCGGCGTAGGTCTGCGGGAAGTACACCCGCCAGAAACTGGCGAACGGGTGACAGCCGAGGGAAATCGCGGCGCGCATGTAGGTCGGCGAGATGCCCTTCATCACGCTGTAGATCGGCAGAATCATGAACGGCAGCAGAATGTGCACCATCGAGATGTACACGCCGGTGCGGTTGAACACCAGTTCCAGCGGCTTATCGATAATCCCCATGGCCAGCAGCGCGCTGTTGATCAGACCGCCGGATTGCAGCAGCACGATCCACGCTGCGACCCGCACCAGAATCGAGGTCCAGAACGGCAGCAGCACCAGAATCATCAGCAGGTTGCTCTGCCGCGACGGCAGGTTCGCCAGCAGGTAGGCCAGGGGATACGCCAGCAGCAGGCAGATCCCGGTGATAACCAGGCCCATCCAGAAGGTGCGCGCAAAGATGTCGAGGTAGATCGCCTGATCCGGGGTGGCCGGGGCCAGTTCGCCGAGGTCGTCGATACGGTGATCAACCGCTGCGAGCAGGTAATACGGGGTGATACTGCTGGTGTTGCGTTTGACCGCTTGCCAGTAGGCCGGGTCGCCCCAACGTTCGTCGAGGCCTTCCAGGGCTTCTTTATACGAGCCCGGTTCGCTGGCGAACGGCAGCGCCCGGGCGGTTTTGGTCAACAGGCTGCGATAGCCGGCCAACTCCATGTTCAAGCGCTTGGACAGATCGCCCAGCGTCTGGTTTTTGCGAGCTTCGGCCAGGTCTTCGCTGGCAGCCTTGTACACCGGTTCGGCGGGCAGGCCACGACCGTCCCAACTGGCGATGGCGGCAACGGTGCGCGGCATGCCGCCGACCACTTCGGGGTTGCCGACGCTTTTATAGAGCAGCGCCACAATTGGCACCAGAAACACCAGCAGCAGAAACAGCACCAGCGGCGCAATCAACGCCTGGGCCTTCCAGCGGTTGACCCGCTCGGCATGCTTGAGCTTCTGCTTCAAGGTGGGGCTGGCGCCCTCGTTCAGGGGAACGGCGATGGCCATGACGTACTCCGCAAATCTTTGAATGGGCGGCATCACCCACGGTGATGCCGCATTACATCAACACTCATGAAACACATCGCATCTGTAGGAGCTGTCGAGTGCAACGAGGCTGCGATCTCTTGATCCTGAAAGGCAAAGTCAAAAGATCGCAGCCTTCGGCAGCTCCTACAGGGCGAAGATTATTTCGCGGCCCAGGAGTTGAAGCGCTGTTCCAGTTGCTCGCCGTTGTCAGCCCAGAAGCTGACGTCGATCTGCACCTGATTGGCGATGTTTTCCGGGGTGGTCGGCATGTCTTTCAGGACATCCTTGGCCAGCAGCGGCACAGCCTGGGTGTTGGCCGGGCCATAAGCGATGTTTTCCGAGTAAGTCTTCTGCTGTTGCGGCTGCACCGAGAAGGCGATGAATTTCTTCGCCGCTTCGGCACGCTTGGCGTCCAGACCTTTCGGGATGGCCCAGGCGTCGAAATCGTAGATGCCGCCGTTCCACACCACTTTCAGATTGGATTCTTTCTGCACCGCAGCGATGCGACCGTTGTAGGCCGAACTCATGACCACGTCGCCGGAAGCCAGATACTGCGGCGGTTGCGCGCCGGCTTCCCACCACTGGATGCTCGGCTTGAGTTCATCGAGTTTCTTGAAGGCGCGATCCTGCCCGCCCTTGCTCGCCAACTCTTTGTAGACGTCTTTCGGCGCCACACCATCGGCCATTAGCGCGAATTCGAGGGTGTACTTGGCGCCTTTGCGCAGGCCACGTTTGCCCGGGAATTTCTTGGTGTCCCAGAAATCCGCCCAACTGGTCGGCGCGGTTTTCAGTTTGTCGGCGTTGTACGCCAGCACGGTCGACCAGACGAAGAAACCCACGCCACACGGCTGGATGGCGCCTTTGACGTAATCTTCGGTCTTGCCGAACAACGCCGGGTCGAGTTGCTCGAACATGTCTTCGTCGCAACCACGGGACAGCTCTGGCGACTCAACTTCGACCAGGTCCCAGGACACGCTCTTGGTGTCGACCATGGCTTTGACCTTGGCCATTTCGCCGTTGTATTCGCCCGCAACGATCTTGCCGTTGCCCGCCGCTTCCCACGGTGCATAGAAGGCTTTGACTTGCGCGGCCTTGTTCGCTCCGCCAAACGACACCACGGTCAAGTCCGGGCCGGCAGCCATCGCGCCGGTCGCGCCCATCAGGCCCAGGGTCAGGGCGGTGAACTTCAGGGATCTCAACATTTATTGTTCTCTCCACATGCAGGGTTGGTGTTGGTATTGCCGGGGCGATCAATTCGCCTCTAGAAGAGGATCGAGCGCACGAACGTGCTCGACCTGCCAGCCAAGCGGAACCACGTCACCGACCGCGAGTTCAGGATCGAGCTCGGCAATCGGCTGTTTCACGAAGAAGTCGTTCTTGCCGCAGACTTCCAGGCGCACCCGGACGTGGTCGCCCAGATAGATGAATTCCGCCACCCTCCCTGAGAAGCGGTTGACGCATTGATCGCTCGAGCCATTGAGGCTGACGCGCTCCGGACGGATCGACAGGGTCACCGGCTCGCCGGTCTGGCCAACATTCACCGCCAGCGCCTCGACCTTTTCACCCCGGCCCAGTTCGACTACGCAGCGTTCGCCGCTGTGGCTGAGCAGGCGCCCGTTGAGGCGGTTGTTCTCACCGATGAAGTTGGCTACGAAGGTGTTTTTCGGCTCTTCGTAGAGTGTGCGCGGCGGTGCGATCTGCTGGATCTCGCCCTGATGGAACACGGCAACACGGTCGGACATGGTCAGCGCCTCACCCTGATCGTGGGTCACGTAGACCACGGTCACGCCGAGGCGCTGGTGCAGGTGTTTGATTTCCATCTGCATGTGTTCACGCAGTTGTTTATCGAGGGCGCCCAACGGCTCGTCCATCAGCACCAGTTGCGGCTCGAATACCAAGGCGCGGGCCAGCGCCACACGTTGTTGCTGACCACCGGACAATTGCGCGGGATAGCGCGACGCGAACGCGTCGAGCTGAACCATGCTGAGGACTTTCTTCACCCGGTCGCTGACGTCGCTTTTGTTCAGGCCGCGCACGGTCAACGGGAAGGCGAGGTTTTGCGCGACGGTCATGTGCGGGAACAGTGCGTAGTTCTGGAACACCATGCCGATGTCGCGCTTGTGCGGCGGCACGTTGTTGATCGAACGCCCGGCGAGGAGGATTTCCCCAGCGGTCGGGGTTTCGAAACCGGCGAGCATCATCAGGCTGGTGGTCTTGCCGGAACCGGACGGCCCGAGCAGGGTGAGGAATTCGCCTTTGCGAATGTCCAGGTTGAGGTCTTTGACGATCAGGTTCTCGCCGTCGTAGCTCTTCTGCACTCCACGAAAGCTGACCAGCACATCACTGGTCCCTGCGCTTGTATCGACCTGGCTCATACCCACACCTTTGTTGTTGATGACTGCTTGTTCATCAAGCCTAGTGGCTGGCGCCAGCCACGCAAATCGGGGCGCAGGAGAGAATCGCTTAAGCGCAATGGAAGGTTGAGGGTAGGGATTGCCCTACAAGGATGGCGCGAACGGATAAGGCAGTGGTGAGCGGCAAGCTGCAAGCCGCAAGCAGGGGCGAAAGCGTTTGTCGCTAACAGATATGCCAACGCGGTCTCCTGTAGGAGCTGCCGAAGGCTGCGATCTTTTGACCTTGCCGTTTATAAGATCAAAAGATCGCAGCCTTCGGCAGCTCCTACAGGGGGCGGGCGGGGTCAGAGGAGTTTGTGTTCCATCGCATATTTCACCAGCTCGGCCAGCGAGGTGATGTTGAGTTTCTGCATCAGCCGCGCCTTGTGGGTGCTGATGGTCTTGCTGCTCAGGGCCAGTTGCTGAGCGATGTCGTTGACGTTGGCGCCTTGTGCCAGGCGCTCGAACACCGAGAACTCGCGCTCGGACAACAACGAATGCAGCGGCCGTGTGTCGGTCAGGCCGACTTCGAAGACCATCCGGTCAGCCAGTTCCGGATCGATGTAACGCCCGCCCGCCGCGACTTTGCGGATCGCCGTAAGCAGCAGCGCCGGATCGCTGTCCTTGGTCGCATATCCGGCCGCGCCGACCTTCAACGCCCGCGCGGCCATTTGCGCTTCATCGTGCATCGAGAGCACCAGAATCGCCGGCGGATTGTGCAGTGCACGGATGCGCGGGATCGCCTCCAGCCCATTGACCCCGGGCATGGAGATGTCCAGCAGCACCACCTCGCAAGGCACACTGCGCAGGGTGTCGAGCAACTGCTCGCCATTGCTCGCCTCGCCCACCACTTGCAGATCCTTGGCCAGGCCGATCAATTGCTTGATGCCTTCGCGGACGATAGTGTGGTCTTCGGCTACCAGTACACGGATCACGTTCTTCTCCTCAGCCAAAATATTTCGCGAGCAGGCTCGCTCCCCCCCTGGAATGCATTCTCCCTGTGGGAGCGAGCCTGCTCGCGAAGGCGTCAGCACTCACGGCTCAGATCCTCAGACCTCACTCACCGGCACCCACACCTTGAGACTGGTGCCCTCCCCCGGCTCACTCACAAGCTCCAGCCGGCCGCCCATGATCAGCACCCGCTCGCGCATGCCGACCAGGCCAAACGACGTTGGCCGATCGTCAGCGGCAATAAATCCTACGCCATCATCGGCGACCGTCAGACACAATTCATCGCCCGCAAGCTCCAGCGTCAACTCCACCGTATGCGCCTGAGCATGGCGCATCACGTTGGTCAGGGCCTCCTGCAGAATCCGGAACAGGCCCACTGCCTTGGCATCACTGAGTGCTGGCAAATTATCCGGCACCTGCACCAGACACGGAATCTGCGTGCGCGCTTCGAAGCGGCGCGCCTGCCACTCGATTGCCGACGCGATGCCGGCATCCAGAATCGGCGGGCGCAACGCGGTCGCGACATCGCGCACCAGCTGGAACAACTGCGCGATCAGGCGCTTCATGCTGTTGAGCCGTTCGTTCAGACCCGGATCGAGTTGCGCGTAGGCCAGTTCGCACATCGATGTCTCCAGTTTCAGCACGGTGAGCATCTGTCCCAACTCATCATGGACTTCGCGGGCGATGCGCGCCTTCTCTTCTTCGCGCACGCTCTCCAGGTGCGCCGAGAGTTCACGCAGCTGCTCACGCGAGGCGGCCAGTTCCAGCTCGATGCGTTTGCTTTCGCTGATGTCCCAGACAATGCCGTCCCAGACGTAAGCGCCATCCTCCAGTTGCCGGGTGATCGCCTTGATCTCGGCCCAGCGCTGCTCGCCCTGGCGCGTGACGATACGGCCCTGCCACGACCAATCGCTGTCGGTATCCAGCGCTTGGTCCTGGGTGCGGTGATAACTGGCCTTGTCGTCGGGATGCACCAGGCTGCGCAAGCCCATGTCGCGATGCGCGATGGCCGCCGGCGCATAACCGACCAGACTCTCGCTGCCCTCGCTGATGTAGGCGAAGTCGATATGACCCGTCACCGGCGCCCGCTCCAGGCGAAACACCAGACCCGGGACGTTGGCGGCGATGCCTTGCAGCCGCGCTTCACTTTCCTGCAAGGCAGCCAGTGCGCGACGCCGGTCGGTGACATCGGTGAGGTAGACCACCAGATACTCGCTGTCGCGAAAGCGCAGGAAACTCAGGGAAACGTCGGCCGGCAACATGCTGCCGTCGGCGCGCAGGCAACTGGTTTCGAAGCTCAGCGGGCCTTCTTCGCTGGCCCGCGCGCGCTTCCACAGATTCAGCCAGCGGTCCATGTGCAAGCCGGGTTCGAAGTCGATCAATGGTCGCTCAATAAGCCCGCCCGAGGGATACCCGAGCATGTTTTCCGCCGCCCGGTTGGCGTAGCGCACATGGCTGTCCCAATTGACCCAGAGAATGCCGACGGTGCTTTGATCGATGGAAAACTGTGTGAGCCGCAGCGCCTCTTCACTGGCTGCGCGCAATGCGATGTCCTCGCGGGCGCTGAGCAGGCGCTGTTCGAGGCTGTGCTGCTGGCGACGCTGCCAGAACACGATCGCCACGCAACTGAGCAGCATCACCGCGAACAACAGGCTGAGGTTCTGCCAGAACCCCGGCGATTCGGCGAGCCGTGGGTACTTCGGCTGCAGCCACTGGTTGTGCAGTTGTTCCAGATCCTTGGCCGGAATCGCCCGCAAGGCGCTCTGGACGATGTCGGCCAGTTCCGGCCAATCGCGCCGCGAGGCCACGCGCAGCAATTGCGGCAGGCCAATATCGCCGACCACCACCAGTTCGGCGAACTCAGGTTCCACCGACAGGCGTCCCAATTGCGCTTCATCAACCACCGCGTAAGACGCTTGCTGGCTCAACAGCAATTGCAACGCCTGACGCTCCAGCGGCACGCCCTGCAGATTCAGCTGCGGATAGTTGCTGCGCAGATAATCGGCGGTGGTACTCGGCATGCGCACGGCGACGCGAGTCTGGCTGTCGAGTTTTTCCAGATCGACCGCGCCGCTGCTTTTCTGGTCGCTGACCACCAGTTGCGGCACGCGCATGTACGGGTCGGAAAACTGCCAGAGGCGCAGCGCACCCGGCGTCTGGCTGAGTCCCGGGGCGATGTCGATTTCGCCTTCGCGCAAAGCGGCCTCAAGCTGCCCGAGATCCTGAAAGTTGCGCCAGCTCAGTTCCACGCCCAGCGCTTTGGCGAGCAGTTTCATCAACTCGACATTGGCCCCGGACAATCGCTGCAAGCGTCGATCGTACGTCGCGTAGGGCGCCTGCAAGACCAGGCCGACGCGCAATTCATTGTGCTGTGCCAGCCATTGCTGCTGATCGGGCGACAGTTGCGCGGCATGCACCGGGGACGCAGGCGCCGCCCAGCCCATCAAGGGAAACCACAAACAGCCGATAAGCCACAGGCAGCAAAATCGCTTCATTGAAGTCTCATACACTGACAAATTCTGACCAACCCATTAGGCTGCCGGGATACTTTCTGGCCTGGAATAACCGATGCCCTCTGTCTACCGCCTGGCACTGCCAGCATTGTGCCTGTCGCTGATCCTGCCCTGTGCGTTTTCTGTCGAAGCCGCCGACGCGGCACCTGCCGCCACGGACAAGCCCGCCGCAGAAAAACCGGCCGAACGCCAGCCACTGCTTGAGCGTAGTCAGGAAGAGGCCGCCGCACTGCAACGTAAACTGCCGGCGCAAGAGCAGCAACAATTGCAGGCTGGCAGCGATACCTTTCTCGCCCTGTGGAGACCGGCCAATACCGCCGAGCCCAAAGGCGCGGTAATCATCGTCCCCGGTGCCGGCGAAACCGCTGACTGGCCGCAGGCGATCGGCCCGTTGCGGCGCAAGTTGCCGGATGCCCAATGGAGCAGCCTGAGCATCACCCTGCCAGATCTGCAAGGCGACGCCATCGCCCCGCGCGTGGTCGAACCCGCCGCTGCGGCGAAAGCCCCGGAAACCGGGAGCAAGGATGCCACCACCGCACAGCCGATCGAACAAGCCGCTGGCGGTGAAGCGGAAGTCGCCGAACAGGCGGTGGCCGAAACGAGCGAAGAACAGGCCAAAGCCGATGCCGAGCGCATCTTCGGACGGATCGACGCGGCGATTGCCTACGCCGAACAGCAGAGCGCGCGCAGCATTGTCGTGATCGGCCATGGCACCGGCGCCTATTGGGCGGCGCGTTTTCTCAGCGAGCGGCAAACGCCGCAGGTGGAAAAACTGGTCATGGTTGATGCGCAAACCCCGGCCAAGGCCCTGCCGCCATTGGCGGAACTGACGCCAACGTTGAAGCTGCCGACGGCAGATATTTTCTACATGGATAAAGCTCTGGATCGCAACGCAGCGCTGGAGCGCATGCAGGCGA
The DNA here is from genome assembly GCF_035554175.1 of Pseudomonas sp. Lineage (GTDB taxonomy): Bacteria > Pseudomonadota > Gammaproteobacteria > Pseudomonadales > Pseudomonadaceae > Aquipseudomonas. The sequence continues at coordinate 32,276 of NZ_DATMIV010000018.1, forward strand.
GCAAGCGTCTGAAAACGTCGGCGTTCAGCCAGGTGGCGCTGCAAGTGTTGCCGGACAAGAAGGCTGAGCAGGAGCAATTGTTTCGACGGGTGCGGGGTTGGTTGAATCCACAAAATACGGACTGATAAAAGCAAAAGATCGCAGCCTTCGGCAGCTCCTACAGGAAAATGCATTCCAAAGGTAGGAGCTGCCGAAGGCTGCGATCTTTTGATCTTCAAGGGTCAACGAAAATCCCGCCGCTCCCGAATCAACGTATAGGCACTGTGCAATTCCCGCGTGCGCTCGGTCGCTTCGCGCACCTGCGCCGGCGTCGCACCACTGCCGGCAATCTTGTCCGGGTGATGACGGCTGAGCAGACGCCGGTAGGCGCGCTTGATCTGTGCCGGCTCGCTGCTCGCCGATACCCCGAGCAGTTTCATCGCCTCCTGATAACTCACCGCAGCACTGACGATCGGCCGTTTGCCCGGTTCGTAATCGCTGGCCAGCGCCTGAACTTGCTGCGGCGTCCAGCCCAGCCATTTGCCCCACTGCGCGAGCAATTCGCGTTCACTGACGCCGGCACGGCCATCGGCCCAGACCATTCGCCAACAGGCACGCAGCACACCTTCAGACGCATGCGGTTGCGCACTCAAACGGCGCAGATAACCGCGCAGATTGTCGCTGCCGGACTTGCCACGATTAAATGCGGCAATCGCCCGACGCGTCGCCGGTTCGCTCATTTCCAGCGCGCGCATTTCATTGCGCGCCTGCTGGATATGCCCGTCAGTGACGCGCCCGTCGCTCTTGGCCAGACGCCCAAGCAACACGAACAGCAGTTCATCGTTGCGCAGCATCGGCCGGCCGCCGAGCTTTTCCCGCAAGTGTCCCCAGCTCTGCAGTTGCAGGCGCCGATCCAGCGCCTGCCCCAACAATGCCCCGAGCATGGCCCCCGGAATGCTGGCGATTGCATACCCCACTCCGGCTCCAATCAGAGTCCCTGGCCACAGCATGTCAGCGACTCGCTTCTATCAAGGCTTCAGCTTCGGCCAAGCGCTCATGGGTACCGACATCGACCCAATGACCTTTCAGGCGCTCGCCCGTCACTTCGCCGTTGGCCATCGCTGTGCGCAGCAACGGCGCGAGCTTGAAGGCGCCATCGCTGCAACCGTCGAACAGCTGCGGATGCAGCACGGCGATACCGCTGTAGGTCAGCGTCTGCGCATCAGGCTGGCCATCTTGCACTTTGCCGTCTACCAGGCTGAAGTCACCGTCCGGGTGATGCGGCGGATTGTCCGCCAGCACCAGATGCGCCAGCCCGTTGATCGGCTGATGCAGCACGCTGAAGTCGTAATCGGTCCAGATATCGCCGTTGACCACCAGAAACGCATCGTCACCGAGCAACGGCAGCGCACGGAAAATCCCGCCGCCGGTTTCCAGCGGCTCGCCTTCCGGCGAGTACTGAATGCTCAGACCGAAGCGTGAACCGTCGCCCAGATGATCCTCGATTTGCTGACCGAGCCAGGCGTGGTTGATGACGACTTCGTTGAAGCCTGCTGCCGCGAGGGCGCGCAGGTGATATTCGATCAGTGGCACACCAGCGGCACGCACCAGCGGTTTCGGCGTGGTCAGGGTCAGCGGGCGCATGCGCTCGCCTTTGCCCGCCGCCAGAATCATTGCCTTCATGCTGTCGCCCCAGCACGCAAACTGCGCAGCAGCGCTTGCAGTTCCGCCAGTTCGGGACGGCGGGCAATCACCGCTTCTATATAAGAGAAGAAGCGCGGCACGTCGGCCAGATAACGCGGCTTGCCGTCGCGATGGCAGATCCGCGCGAAGATGCCGATGACTTTCAGGTGACGCTGCACGCCCATCAGGTCGCTGGCGCGCAGGAAATCTTCGAAATCGGCCTGCACCGGAATGTCCAGTGCCGAGGCCTGCTGCCAATAACTTTCCAGCCAGCCGCGCACACGCTCTTCAGGCCAACTGAGGAAGGCGTCCTTGAACAGGCAGGTCACGTCGTAAGTCACCGGGCCATAGACCGCGTCCTGGAAATCCAGCACGCCGGGGTTAGGCTCGCTGAGCATCAGGTTGCGCGGCATGTAGTCGCGGTGCACCAGCACTTTCGGCTGAGCCAGGGCGCTGTCGATCAGCAGCTCGCTGATGTGCTGCCACTGTTGCTGCTGGGCGGCGTCGAACTCGGCGCCCAGCTCGCGCTTGACGTACCACTCGGGGAACAACTCCAGCTCACGGCGCAACAAGGCAACATCGTAACTGGGCAGAGGCGCAACCATCGGCAGTTGCTGAAAAGCCAACAGCGCTTGCAAGGCATCGTGAAATAACGCGTCGGCATTTTCGCTATCGATCACGTCGAGATAGGTCTTGCTGCCCAGGTCATTGAGCAAAAGAAAACCGCGTTCGAGGTCTTCGGCATAAATTTTCGGCACGTTGATCCCGGATTTCGCCAGCAAAAAGGCGATATCCACGAACGGTTTGCAGTTTTCCTGCGGTGGCGGCGCGTCCATCACGACGAAACTGCGACCGTCGCCCTCCCAACGGAAGTAACGGCGGAAACTCGCATCGCTGCTGGCCGCGGTCAACGTGGCCGGGGGCACAGTGCCCCAGCCCTGCTCGGCAAACAGCTTTGCCAACTGCTCATCGAGCCAAACTTTCAGGTGTTGCAAGCGTACATCTTGGTCAGGCATTGCAAGGGTCTCCGACGGCGCTAGCCGTCAAGCGGGTCATGCTTTATTATCCAGCATCTTTTTCAGACCATCGAGAGGCGTGCGGCCCACACCGCGGGCAGATGGCACGCAGGAAGCCCGGACTAATAAGATGGCATTGAAATCCCCCGCGTTTCGTAAAAAATTTCCGTTGTTGGTAACCGGCAGTCTGCTGGCTATGCAACCTCTGGCCAGTCAATTCGTTGTTGCCGCCGAGCAGTATGACTGCTCCGTCTCGGCTACGGGTGGCTGGGACTGTGCGCCCAAGTCGCCCGCCGCGGCGTTGCCGCCGCGTCCGGTGCATGACGGCAGTGCCGTCAGCGCCGCCGGTGAAACCCCGGCCAGCAAAGGCTCCGACGCAGAGACCGGCGCGAAAACCGCACTGGTCACCGAAGCCAAGGGCCGTGGCCTGAAATCCCGTAGCGAAGACTACAGTCACCTCGACTGGGTTCCGCGCGAGAAGCTCACCGCCGCCCAATTGGCCGAGACCGGTCCTTACTGCTCTGGTTCCTATATCGAACCGATTCGTCCTGGCATGAATGACAAGACGAATAAAAGTGACGCGCCGACCTTCATCGGTGCCAAAGCGTCGCGTTATGAGCAGGACACACAAGTCGCCAGCCTCGCCGGTGACGTGGTCATGCGTCAGGGCAGCATGCAGGTCGAAGCCGACGAGGCGAACCTGTATCAGGCCGAAAGCCGCGGCGAACTGGCCGGCAACGTACGCATCCGCGACAACGGTGCGCTGATCGTCGGCGACCACGCCGATGTGCAGCTCGACACCGGTGAAGCCAAGGTCGACAACGCTGAATACGTGATGCACAAATCGCGCATTCGCGGTAACGCGCTGTACGCCAAGCGCGCCGAAAACGCGATCATCCGCTTGAAGGACGGCACGTACACCACGTGCGAACCGAACAGCAACGCGTGGCAGCTCAAGGGCAACAACATCACGCTGAACCCGGCTACCGGTTTCGGTACCGCGACGAACGTGACATTGCGCGTCAAAGACATTCCGATTCTGTACACCCCGTACATCTACTTCCCGATCGACGATCGTCGTCAGTCGGGCTTCCTGCCGCCGACCATCGGTTCGGGCAGCGACACCGGCTTCATGCTGGTCACCCCGTACTACTTCAACCTGGCGCCGAACTACGACGCTACGTTGTACCCGCGCTACATGAGCAAGCGCGGCATGCTGGTCGAAGGCGAATTCCGTTACCTGACCAAGTCGAGCGAAGGCCAGTTCGGTGCGGCGTACCTCAATGACGAGGACGATGATCGCAAGCGCCAGTCCGACTACAAAGACACTCGCTACATGTACAACTGGCAGCACAAGGGCGGTCTCGACTCACGCCTGCTGACCGAAGTGGATTACACCAAGATCAGCGATCCGTATTACTTCCAGGATCTGCAGACCGACCAGATTGGTGTGAAGAGCAGCGATTTCGTCAATCAGCAGGGTGCTGTCACCTATCGTGGCGACAGCTATACCGCACGCCTGAATGCCCAGCAGTACCAACTGGCTACCGTTTCGAACATCACCCCGTATGGTCGTCTGCCGCAGATCACCTTCAATGGTCAGCTGCCGTATCACCCGGAAGGTCTGAATTTCGATTACGAGACCGAGTTGGTACGTTTTGACCGTGACCTGCGTAGCGGCACATTCGTACAGGAAGACGGCATTACCACCGAGTCGCGTCTGGACAACAACATCACCGGACTGGCTCGCGCCAACGGCGATCGCTTGAATCTGAAGCCGGGCGTCAGCCTACCGATGAACTGGACGTATGGCTTCCTCAAGCCATCGTTGAAATATCAGTACACCCAGTATCAGCTTGATCTGGATAACACCGGCAAATCGCAAATCGATGCACTCTCGCCGGAAAACCAGAAGCTCTACGGCAAGTTCGACAGCAACCAGAACCGTGGCGTACCAATCGCCAGCATCGATGGTGGCCTGTACTTCGACCGCGACACGTCTTACTTCGGCAAGAACTACCGTCAGACCCTGGAGCCGCGCCTGTTCTATCTCTATGTACCGGAGAAAGATCAGGAAGACATTCCAGTGTTCGACACCAGCGAATACACCTTCAACTACGCTTCGCTGTTCCGCGACAACCGTTTCTCCGGCGCCGACCGTGTCGGCGACGAGAACAAACTGTCGCTGGGCGTGACCAGCCGCTGGATTGAAGAAAACGGCTTCGAGCGTCAGCGCATCAGCGTAGGCCAGGCGTACTATTTCAAAAACCGCGAAGTGCAATTGCCTGGCATCAATGCGAAAACCCGGGAAGATTCCAAATCCAGTGTTTCGCCATACGCGCTGGAATATGAATACCGCTGGAACCGTGACTGGCGCGCCACTGCCGATTACAACTGGGATCCGGACAGCCGTAGCCCGCGCTCCGGTAGCGCGATGTTCCACTACCAGCCCGCAGACAACCCGAACAAGGTCATCAACGCCGGTTATCGCTATCGCAACGACCAGATTCGCTACGATCAGAATACCGGTCAGTGGGCGGTGGGCGGTGGTGACTACGGTACCCCTGGTCAGCCTGGCTACGTGAAGGACTACTACAAGATCCAGCAGCATGACTTCTCGGTCATCTGGCCGATCGTTCCGCAGTGGAACGCCATCAGCCGCTGGCAGTACGACTACAACCGCAACCGCACGCTGGAAGCCTTCGGTGGTTTCGAATACGACAACTGCTGCTGGAAACTGCGCCTGATCAACCGTTACTGGGTTTCCTATGACGAGTTCAGCCAGGAAGCTCCGCAAAACGAAAAAGGCGACCATGGCGTCTTCCTCCAAATTGTTCTGAAGGGACTCGGCGGCCTGACTGGCGCCAAGGTAGAGAGCTTCCTCGACAAAGGCATTCAAGGTTATCGTGAACGTGAAGACCAAGCTTTCTGATTGTCTGCGCCCGCTGCTGCTGGGCGCGCTGTTCCTGGGTACGGCGGCCAACGCCGCCGTGCAATCCATCGATAAAGTGGTGGCGATCGTCGACAACGACGTGGTCATGCAGAGCCAACTGGACCAGCGCGTTCACGAAGTTCAGCAGACCATCGCCAAGCGCGGTGGCGGTCTGCCGCCTCCGGGCGTGCTGGATCAGCAGGTGCTCGAGCGTCTGATCGTCGAAAACCTGCAACTGCAGATCGGCGAACGTTCCGGCATTCGCATCACCGATGAAGAACTCAACCAGGCCGTCGGCACCATTGCCCAACGCAATAACATGACTGTCGATCAGTTCCGTGCTGCGCTGGCTCGTGATGGCCTGAACTATGACGACGCCCGTGATCAGATCAAGCGCGAGATGATCATCAGCCGTGTGCGTCAGCGTCGTGTAGCCGAGCGCATCCAGGTGTCCGAACAGGAGGTGAAAAACTTCCTCGCTTCCGACCTGGGCAAGATGCAGCTTTCCGAAGAATTGCATCTGGCCAACATCCTGATTCCAACCCCGGAAAGCGCCAACTCCGATGCCATTCAGAGCGCCGCGCGTCAGGCCATGGAGGTTTACCAGCAGCTTAAGCAAGGCGCTGACTTCGGCCAGGTGGCCGTTGCCAAATCAGGCAGCGACAACGCGCTGGAAGGCGGCGACATGGGCTGGCGTAAAGCAGCCCAGCTGCCACCGCCGTTCGATCGCGAGTTGAGCAGCATGGCCGTTGGCGACATTACCCAGCCTGCACGCACCCCGGGCGGCTTCATCATTCTGAAGCTGCTGGGCAAGCGCGGCGGCGAAGCGCAGACCCGTGATGAAGTGCATGTGCGCCACATTCTGGTCAAGCCAAGTCCGATCCGTGACGAAGCGAAAACCAAAGAACTGGTTCAGTCCCTGTACAACCGCATCACCGCCGGCGAAGATTTTGCCGAGCTGGCGAAGAACTACTCGGAAGATCCGGGTTCCGCGCTCAACGGCGGCGACCTGAACTGGATCGACCCGAACGTGCTGGTGCCGGAATTCCGCGAAGTGATGGCCTCGACGCCACAAGGTCAGCTGTCCAAGCCGTTCCAGACCCAATACGGCTGGCACGTGCTGGAAGTCCTTGGTCGCCGCGCCACCGACAGCACCGAACAGGCCCGTGAACAGCAAGCGATGACGGTACTGCGTAACCGCAAATACGACGAAGAGCTGCAAACCTGGCTGCGTCAGATCCGTGACGAAGCCTACGTAGAGATCAAACTCCCTGGTGCAGACCAGGCAGCGCAGTGAAACCCAAGCGTTTCGCGCTGACACCCGGCGAACCAGCCGGCATCGGTCCCGACCTGTGCCTGCTGCTCGCCCCGCAAGCCCAGCCATATCCCCTGATTGCCATAACCAGCCGCGACCTGCTCCTTGAGCGGGCCGCGCAGCTGGGTCTGGCCGTCAATGTACTGAATGTCACGCCAGATTTTTGGCCGGATGCTCCGGCGCCTGCGGGCAGCCTGTACGTTTGGGATACACCTCTGAGTGCACCTGTCATCGCAGGACAACTGGACAAGGCCAATGCGGCGTTCGTCCTCGAGACCCTGACGCGTGCCGGAAACGGCTGTCTGAATGGCGATTTCGCCGGGATGATCACCGCACCGGTGCACAAAGGCGTGATCAACGACTCAGGCATCGCATTTTCCGGACACACCGAGTTTCTTGCTGACCTGACGCACACCGCGCAAGTGGTGATGATGCTTGCGACTCGCGGTTTGCGCGTAGCGCTGGTTACCACGCACCTGCCACTGCGCGATGTCGCTGATGCGATCACGCCGCAGCGACTGGAGCGAGTCACGCGAATTCTGCACACCGACCTGCAAGACAAATTCGGCATTGCCCGGCCGCGCATCCTGGTTTGCGGACTCAACCCGCACGCTGGTGAGGGCGGCCACCTGGGCCATGAAGAAATCGACATCATCGAACCGACATTAGAGCGCCTGCGCGGCGAGGGCATGGATCTTCGTGGCCCGCTGCCTGCCGACACTCTGTTTACCCCCAAATATCTGGAGCACTGCGATGCGGTGCTGGCGATGTACCACGATCAGGGCTTGCCTGTGCTCAAGTACAAAGGCTTCGGCGCCGCCGTCAACGTGACGCTGGGCCTGCCGATCATCCGCACATCGGTTGACCATGGCACCGCCCTGGATCTGGCCGGCAGCGGCAGGATCGACACCGGCAGCCTGCAAGTCGCGCTGGAAACCGCCTACCAGATGGCCGAGACCCGTTTATGAACGAGCAATACCAACACAAGGCGCGCAAACGCTTTGGCCAGAACTTCCTGCACGATGCCGGCGTTATCGACCGCATCCTGCGCTCGATCCACGCCAAGTCAGACGATCGCCTGCTGGAAATCGGCCCCGGCCAGGGCGCCCTCACCCAGGGTCTGCTCGGCTCCGGCGCGCAACTTGACGTAGTGGAACTGGACAAGGATCTGATCCCGATTCTCAACCAGCAGTTTGCCGGTATGAGCAATTTCAACCTGCATCAGGGCGATGCGCTGAAATTCGACTTCAACACGCTGAACGCCGCGCCGAACAGCCTGCGCGTGGTGGGTAACCTGCCCTACAACATCTCGACGCCGCTGATTTTTCACCTGCTGAACAACGCCGGGATCATCCGCGACATGCACTTCATGCTGCAGAAAGAAGTGGTCGAGCGTCTGGCGGCGGGTCCGGGTGGCGGTGACTGGGGCCGTTTGTCGATCATGGTTCAATACCATTGCCGCGTGGAACATCTGTTCAACGTCGGCCCGGGCGCGTTCAATCCGCCGCCGAAAGTCGACTCGGCCATCGTTCGTCTGGTGCCGCATGCGGTACTGCCGCACCCGGCCAAAGATCATCGTCTGCTCGAGCGTGTGGTACGCGAAGCGTTCAACCAGCGGCGCAAAACCCTGCGCAATACCCTCAAGCAGCTGCTCAGCAATGCCGAGATCGAAGCCGCTGGCGTCGATGGCAGCCTGCGCCCGGAACAGCTGGATCTGGCGGCATTCGTACGTCTGGCCGACCAGCTGGCCATACAGGTCTCGACCGCTCCTGCCGCCGACTGACCGGCGATGAACGCTATCGGGCAGCACACCACTCTGGTTTACTGCCCGATACTTGCCTAGACTGATTCACCATCAGCTACGCCCTGCGTTCCGCTTCGTTAAGGCCTTTTGCATGTCCGATTCCCGTTATCAGGTTGATGTCAGCGTCGTTACCCATTATCTGGCAGACCAATCGCAACCCGAACACGACCGTTTCGCCTTCGCCTACACCATCACCGTGCAGAACAACGGTGAGATTGCGGCCAAGCTTCTCTCCCGGCATTGGGTGATTACCGATGGCAATGGCCATGTCGAACAAGTACGCGGTGAAGGCGTGGTCGGCGAGCAGCCCCTGATCGCTGCGGGCGAAAGCCATACGTATACCAGCGGCACGGTAATGATCACCAAGGTCGGCACCATGCAGGGCACCTATCAAATGCTCGCCGATGACGGCAAACATTTCGATGCAGTCATCAAACCGTTTCGCCTCGCCGTACCCGGGGCCCTGCACTGATGACGACTTATGCCGTCGGTGACCTGCAAGGCTGCCTCGAACCGCTCAAATGTCTGCTCAAGCAAGTTTCCTTCGACCCGACGCTGGATCGGCTGTGGCTGGTCGGCGATCTGGTCAACCGTGGCCCGCAGTCGCTGCAAACCCTGCGCTTTCTCTACGGCATGCGCGAGTCGCTGGTTTGCGTACTGGGCAATCACGACCTGCACCTGCTGGCCGCCGCGAAGAAAATCGAGCGCTTGAAGAAAAGCGACACCTTGCGCGAAATCATCGAGGCGCCTGACGGCCCGCAACTGATGGAGTGGTTGCGCCAGCAGAAGCTGATGCACTACGACGAAATGCGTGATGTCGCCATGGTCCACGCTGGTATCCCGCCGCAATGGTCGCTGCGCCGAGCCCTCAAGTGCGCCGCCGAAGTCGAGGCCGCCCTGCGCGACGATAACGTTTTCCCCGCGTATCTGGACGGCATGTACGGCAACGAGCCGGCAAAATGGGACAACGACCTCAAAGGCATCGACCGTCTGCGGGTGATCACCAACTACTTCACGCGCATGCGTTTCTGCACCGCCGAAGGCAAGCTCGACCTCAAGAGCAAGGAAGGCCTCGACAGCGCCCCGCCCGGCTTCAAGCCATGGTTTCAGCACAAGGAGCGCAAGACCAAAGGTCTGCGCATCATCTTCGGCCACTGGGCGGCACTGGAAGGCAATATCCACGAGCCGGGCATTTCGGCGCTGGACACCGGCTGCGTCTGGGGCGGCAGCCTCACGCTGATGAACGTCGACAGCGGCGAACGCCTGTCGTGCAAGTGCGATGAGCATGGCGGGCTTGCGCCACTTATCCCCGAATCTTCGCCAGTCGACGCGCCGCGTTAGACTGCACCTTCAGTTGAGCAACAGGAACCCGCCATGAGCGAATTCAAACGAATCCCCCCGGAACAGGCGCAGGCCTTGCGTGAACAAGGCGCCGTTGTAGTCGACGTCCGCGATCCGGCGACCTTTGCCGCGCTGCATATCGCCGGCTCCAAACATCTGGACAATCACTCGCTGCACGCTTTCATTCAGGGCGCCGACCTCGACGCGCCGACCGTCGTGGTCTGCTACCACGGCAATTCCAGTCAGGGTGCCGCCGCTTATCTGATCAGCCAGGGTTTCTCCGACGTCTACAGCATGGATGGCGGTTTCGAGCTGTGGCGTGCGACCTATCCTTCGGAAACTGCGCAAGGCAACGACGAATAAATTTTTTTGTTACGCGCAGGCCCCGGCTCCCGTGGGCCTGCGCATGGCAGACGAACGGTCTGCCACAACTAATTACGTATCTCGCCTTTACCTCCCGAATTCCCAACTATCCTTAAGCGCAGGCCATCCAAAACAGGGGAGAGCCGGTACACCGGCGCACGGGTCATCGGGAGTAGCTTTCGCGGTTTGTCGACCGTGAAGGAATTCTGGGGGGTAAACAGCAGCTGCCACAGCGGCTGCTGCCAGCATCGACTGAGTGATCCGGCGTCGGCTCCACGTATCGAGCGAGGTGACGTCATGAGTATCTTTAGCCACTTCCAACAACGCTTCGAATCCACACGCCAGGAAGAATTCTCCCTGCAGGAGTACCTGGAGCTGTGCAAGAAGGATCGCAGCGCCTACGTTTCCGCCGCCGAGCGTCTATTGATGGCCATCGGCGAGCCGGAACTGCTCGACACTTCGACCAATTCGAGGCTGTCGCGCATCTTCTCCAACAAGGTGATCCGTCGCTATCCGGCCTTTGAAGACTTCCACGGGATGGAAGAGTGCATCGACCAGATCGTCTCGTATTTCCGCCACGCCGCCCAGGGCCTGGAAGAGAAGAAACAGATCCTTTACCTGCTCGGCCCCGTCGGTGGCGGCAAGTCGTCCCTGGCCGAGAAGCTGAAACAACTGATGGAGAAGGTGCCCTTTTACGCCATCAAGGGCTCGCCGGTCTTCGAATCACCTCTGGGTCTGTTCAACGCCACTGAAGATGGCGCGATCCTCGAGGAAGATTTCGGCATCCCACGGCGCTACCTGAACACCATCATGTCGCCCTGGGCGACCAAGCGCCTGGCCGAATTCGGCGGCGATATCAGCCAGTTCCGCGTGGTCAAGCTCTACCCGTCGATCCTCAACCAGATTGCTGTGGCCAAGACCGAACCGGGCGACGAGAACAACCAGGACATTTCGGCGCTGGTCGGCAAGGTCGATATCCGCAAGCTCGAAGAGTTTCCCCAGAACGACGCCGATGCCTACAGCTACTCCGGTGCGCTGTGCCGGGCCAACCAGGGCCTGATGGAATTCGTGGAAATGTTCAAGGCACCGATCAAGGTGCTGCATCCATTGCTGACTGCCACTCAAGAAGGCAACTACAACAGTACCGAAGGCCTCGGCGCGATTCCGTTCACCGGGATTCTGCTGGCTCACTCCAACGAGTCGGAGTGGCACACCTTCCGCAACAACAAGAACAACGAAGCGTTCATCGACCGGATCTACATCGTCAAAGTGCCGTATTGCCTGCGCGTCAGTGATGAAGTGAAGATCTACGACAAATTGCTGTTCAACAGCTCCCTGTCCAAGGCCCATTGCGCACCGGACACCCTGAAAATGCTCGCGCAGTTCACCGTGCTGTCACGCCTCAAGGAGCCGGAAAACTCCAACATCTATTCGAAGATGCGCGTCTACGATGGCGAAAACCTGAAAGACACTGATCCGAAGGCCAAGTCGATTCAGGAGTACCGCGATTCGGCCGGTGTCGACGAAGGCATGAACGGTCTGTCGACCCGCTTCGCCTTCAAGATCCTCTCCAAGGTGTTCAACTTCGACCCGCATGAAATCGCCGCCAACCCGGTGCACCTGCTCTACGTGCTGGAACAGCAGATCGAACAGGAACAATTCCAGGCCGAGACCCGTGAACGTTATCTGCGGTACCTGAAGGAATATCTGGCACCGCGTTACATCGAGTTTATCGGCAAGGAAATCCAGACCGCGTACCTGGAGTCCTACAGCGAGTACGGTCAGAACATCTTCGATCGCTACGTGCTGTACGCAGATTTCTGGATTCAGGATCAGGAATATCGCGATCCGGAAACCGGCGAAATCCTCAACCGCGTGGCGCTGAACGAAGAACTGGAAAAAATCGAAAAACCGGCCGGCATCAGCAATCCGAAGGATTTCCGCAACGAAATCGTCAACTTCGTACTGCGTGCGCGGGCCAACAACAATGGCAAGAACCCGACCTGGCTCAGCTACGAAAAACTGCGGGTGGTCATCGAGAAGAAAATGTTCTCCAACACCGAAGACCTGTTACCCGTCATCAGCTTCAACGCCAAGGCCAGCAAGGAGGATCAACAGAAACACAACGACTTCGTTACGCGAATGGTTGAACGTGGCTACACCGACAAACAGGTACGCCTGCTGTCCGAATGGTACCTGCGGGTCCGGAAGTCGCAGTGAGGCAGCTGCAAGCTATAAGCCACAAGCTGCAAGTACAAAGCGCGTGAACCAGAAAACACGGGCATTCGCTTCTACTTGCGGCTTGCAGCTCAAAACTTGAAGCTCCCCGGAGGGGCCTTATGAGCTATGTGATCGACCGACGCCTCAATGGCAAGAACAAGAGCACGGTGAACCGCCAGCGTTTTCTGCGGCGTTACCGTGACCACATCAAAAAGGCTGTCGAAGAGGCAGTCAGCCGGCGTTCCATTACCGATATGGAGCACGGTGAACAGATCAGCATCCCCGGTCGCGACATCGATGAACCGGTGCTTCACCATGGTCGTGGCGGCAAACAGACCGTGGTTCATCCCGGCAACAAGGAATTCACTGCTGGCGAACATATCGCCCGTCCACCGGGAGGCGGCGGTGGACGCGGTCCGGGCAAGGCCGGCAATTCCGGCGAGGGCATGGACGAATTCGTCTTCCAGATCACCCAGGAAGAATTTCTCGAATTCATGTTCGAAGACCTCGAGCTGCCTAACCTGGTCAAGCGCAACCTGACCGGCACCGACACGTTCAAAACCGTGCGGGCCGGCATCAGCAACGAGGGTAACCCTTCACGAATCAACATCATCCGCACGCTACGCTCGGCGCACGCACGTCGCATCGCCCTGTCCGGCAGCAGCCGCGCGAAACTGCGTGAGGCCAAGGAAGAACTGGCACGGCTCAAGCGCGAAGAGCCGGACAATTTCGGTGATATCCAGGAACTGGAAGCCGAAATCGAAAAGCTCAGCGCGCGCATTCACCGCGTGCCGTTCCTCGATACTTTCGACCTGAAATACAACCTGCTGGTCAAACAGCCCAACCCGAGTTCGAAAGCAGTGATGTTTTGCCTGATGGACGTGTCCGGCTCGATGACGCAAGCGACCAAGGATATCGCCAAGCGCTTTTTCATCCTGCTGTACCTGTTCCTGAAACGGAACTACGACAAGATCGACGTGGTGTTCATTCGTCACCACACCAGCGCTCGGGAAGTGGATGAAGAGGAGTTTTTCTATTCTCGTGAAACTGGCGGCACCATAGTTTCCAGCGCCTTGAAGCTCATGCAGGAGATCATGGCCGAGCGCTATCCGAGCAATGAGTGGAATATCTACGCCGCCCAGGCATCCGATGGCGATAACTGGAACGACGATTCACCCATTTGCCGCGACATACTGATCAATCAGATCATGCCGTTTGTGCAGTACTACACTTACGTGGAGATCACCCCGCGCGAACATCAGGCCTTGTGGTACGAGTACGAACGCATCGCCGAAGCCTTCTCTGACACTTTTGCCCAGCAGCAACTGGTCTCGGCCGGAGATATCTATCCGGTCTTCCGTGAACTCTTCCAGCGCAGGTTAGTGACATGACCGCCAAAGAGCAGAAGCGCCAACCCATTTCCACCGGCTCCGAATGGACATTCGAGCTGATCCAGACCTACGACCGCGAAATCGCCCGGATCGCGGCCCGTTATGCGCTGGACACCTACCCCAATCAGATCGAGGTGATTACCGCCGAGCAAATGATGGACGCTTATGCCTCGGTGGGTATGCCGCTGGGTTATCACCACTGGTCCTATGGCAAACACTTCCTCAGCACCGAAAAATCCTACAGCCGCGGGCAGATGGGTCTGGCCTACGAGATCGTGATCAATTCCGACCCGTGCATCGCCTATCTGATGGAAGAAAACACCATCTGCATGCAGGCGCTGGTGGTGGCTCATGCCTGCTACGGTCACAACAGCTTTTTCAAGGGCAACTACCTGTTCCGCACCTGGACCGACGCCAGCTCGATCATCGATTACCTGGTGTTCGCCAAGCAGTACATCATGCAGTGCGAAGAGCGCCATGGCATCGATGCCGTGGAAGACCTGCTCGACTCCTGCCACGCGCTGATGAACTATGGCGTCGATCGCTACAAACGGCCTTATCCGATATCCGCCGAAGAGGAACGTCGGCGGCAGAAGGACCGCGAAGAGCACATGCAAAAGCAGATCAATGATCTGTGGCGCACCATTCCCAAAGGCGCGGACAAGTACAGTGACAAGGACAACGCCCGCTTCCCCGCCGAGCCGCAGGAAAACATTCTGTATTTCATCGAGAAACATGCGCCACTGCTTGAACCGTGGCAGCGCGAGATCGTGCGGATCGTGCGCAAGATCGCTCAGTACTTCTATCCGCAGCGCCAGACCCAGGTGATGAACGAAGGTTGGGCGACGTTCTGGCATTACACGCTGATGAATGATCTGTATGACGACGGCCTGGTCACTGACGGGTTCATGATGGAATTCCTGACATCGCACACCAGTGTGGTATTCCAGCCGGGCTTCGACAGTCCGTACTACAACGGCATCAACCCCTATGCCCTGGGTTTCGCGATGTATCGGGATATCCGTCGCATGTGTGAAGAGCCTACCGAGGAGGATCGTCGCTGGTTCCCGGACATCGCCGGCTCCGACTGGCTGTCGACGATCAAGTTCGCCATGAGCAGTTTCAAAGACGAGAGTTTCATCCTGCAATACCTGTCGCCCAAGGTTATCCGTGATCTGAAGCTGTTCAGCATTCTCGATGACGACCAGAAAGACGATTTGCTGGTGCCGGCCATTCATGACGAGGGCGGTTACCGCATCATTCGCGAAACCCTGGCAGCGCAGTACAACCTCGGCAATCGTGAACCGAACGTGCAGATCTACAGCATCGATCGGCGCGGCGATCGCTCACTGACCCTGCGCCATCAGCAGCACGACCGCAAACCATTGGGCGACTCCACCGAAGAAGTGCTCAAGCACTTGCACCGATTGTGGGGCTTCGACATTCACCTGGAAACGTTGCAAGGCGACCAGATCATGAAAACCCATCATGTGCCGCCGCGCAGTGAACACAGCGAAGGCGATTACGGCCGGCTCGATCTGGCCGTGATTCATCTTTGATCCGGTTTTGGCCTCCGAAAGTCTGACGCAAGGGTTATCCTGTCGGACTGACGGAGGTTTTTTATGCAGGTTTACAAGGTTGGCGGCGCGGTACGTGATCGCCTGTTGGGATTGCCGGTCACCGACATAGACCGGGTCGTGGTCGGCGCCACCACGGAAGAAATGCTCGCCAAGGGATTCCGTCCGGTCGGCGCGGATTTTCCGGTGTTTTTGCATCCGAAGACCGGTGAGGAGTACGCCCTCGCCCGCACCGAACGCAAGAGCGGCCGCGGTTACGGCGGGTTCACCTTCTACGCCAGTCCCGAGGTGACGCTGGAAGAAGACCTGATTCGCCGCGACTTGACGATCAATGCCATGGCCGAGGACGATCAGCTCAACCTGACCGACCCCTATCATGGCCAGCGCGATCTCGAAGCACGAATTCTGCGCCACGTTTCCCCGGCATTCGCCGAAGATCCCCTCCGTGTGTTACGTGTTGCCCGCTTTGCTGCCCGTTACGCCGGGCTGGGGTTCACTGTCGCCAGCGAGACACTAAAGTTGATGCGTCAGCTCAGCGAGTCCGGCGAATTGCAGGCGTTGACTGCTGAGCGCAGCTGGAAGGAAATATCCCGAGCACTGATGGAAGACCATCCGCAAGTGTTCATCGAGGTGTTGCGCGACTGCGGTGCACTCAAGGTGCTGATGCCGGAAGTCGACGCGTTGTTTGGCGTGCCGCAGCCGGAGATCCACCACCCGGAAATCGACACGGGCCTGCATACCCTGAGCGTGCTGGAGCAATCGGCACTGCACAGGCAGCCACTGACGGTGCGCTGGGCCTGCCTGCTGCACGATTTGGGCAAAGGCTTGACACCGGAAGCAGAGTGGCCGCAACACATCGCCCACGAACACACCGGTTTGAAACTGATCAAAGCGCTCAACGAGCGCTTCAAGGCACCCAAGGATTGCCAGGAACTGGCCCTGTTGGTCGGGCAATATCACACCCATGGACACCGGGCTCTGGAATTGAAAGCCTCGACGCTGCTGGAGTTGCTGCAGAGTTTCGATGTCTATCGTCGACCACAGCGCTTCGAGGAGTTCATCGCCGCCTGCGAGATGGACGCCCGTGGCCGCAAAGGCCTGGAGCAGCGAAGTTATCCACAGGCGGATTATTTGCGCGGAGCGGCGAACGCTGCCCGAAAAGTCGCGGTGCAGCCGTTGCTGGAAATGGGCTTCAAGGGTCCCCAGTTGGGCGAAGCGCTAAAGCGGGAACGGCTCAAAGCGTTGAAAATCTACAAAGACAACACCTGAAGCAAGATCAAAAGATCGCAGCCTTCGGCAGCTCCTACAGCGGAATCAGCGTTTTCCTGTAGGAGCTGCCGAAGGCCGCGATCTTTTGCTTTAAAGATTCGATGGAGTCAATTGCTGCCCATTCCATTCGAACGCAACCGGCGCCAACACCTGATCAATCTGCGCCTCAGCCCACAACGTCGCAAAACTTTTTCCCACACCCGGATGCACCCGATCCGGCGCAATCAGCGACAGCGGCCACAGCACAAAAGCGTTTTTCAGGATTTCCGCCCGAGGCAGGACCAGTCCGTCGAAATTCCCCACCAGATCGCCATACAGCAGCACATCGATGTCCAGCGGCAAGCCTTTGCGATCCGGTGCATAGCGACCGTTATCGGCCTCGATGAACTTCAAACGGCGATCCAGCTCCATCAATGGCAGATCGGTGTAGGCCGACACCACGAAATTGAAGAAGGGTCCGCTCTTGATGCCCACCGGCTGGCTCTCGAACACCGCTGAACAGCGGATATCCACCAGGAACGCGGCCAGCGCATCGAGCCCGGCGCGCAAGTGGGTTTCACGCTCGATATTGCTACCGAGCCCGAGATAGACCTGAGTCAGCGACATCCGCGCTCGATCTCCACACCTACGCCGCCCTTCGCAGCCGGCACAGCACCCGGCTTGGTCAGTTTCAGCCGCACCCAGGTGATCTTGAATTCAGTCATGAGCACTTCGACCAGACGCTCGGCAAAGGTCTCGACCAGTTGGAACTGCGCTTGCTCGGCAAAGGCCTGAATGCGCGTGGAAACGCTGGCGTAATCGAGCGCCAGGGTCAGGTCGTCACCGGCGGCGGCCGGGCGATTGTCCCAGGCGAAGCTCAGATCAAGACGCAGGCACTGATGGATGCCGCGCTCCCAGTCGTAGGCACCGATCACGGTATCGACTTCCAGGCCCTCGATAAACACTCTGTCCAAGCACTTCTCTCCGCTGCACGACAAGGGCGCGATGCGCCGTTAGAATCAGGGCTTCCTCGCCCGGAATAGTTAGCATGTTTTGGTTACTGGCGATTCTCGCCTACCTGCTTGGCTCGCTGTCCTTCGCCATTCTGCTCAGCCGCCTGACCGGAAATCCGGATCCGCGAATGAGTGGCTCGGGTAATGCCGGCGCCACCAACATGCTGCGCCTGGCCGGCCGCAAACTGGCCATCCTGACCCTGCTCGGTGATCTGTGCAAAGGCTTGCTGCCGGTGCTGATCGCTGCGAGCGCGGGCCTTTCTGTGCAAGATCAGGCCTGGATCGGCGTATGCGCCGTGATCGGTCACCTGTTCCCACTGTATTTCCGCTTCCGCGGCGGCAAAGGCGTCGCCACTGCCGCCGGCATGCTGCTCGGCCTGTATCCACCCGCCGCGCTACTGGCCGTGTGTGCCTGGCTGCTGACGTTCTACCTGACCCGCACCAGCTCGTTGGCGGCGCTGATCGCCACGCCTTTGACTCTGCCGCTGCTGGCCTGGCAGGAGCCGAAAGCCTTGCTGCCAATGAGCGCGTTGACCTTGCTGATTGTCTGGCGTCATCGCGGCAATCTACGCGACCTGTTCGCCGGGCGCGAACGGCATTTTTAAATGCCGAGCGCGAACATCGGCGGTCACAGCGCCGACAACTGCTCCATCGGCCAGCGCGCCTGCACGGTGATTGCCAGACTTTCCTGCTGACCGGCCTGCAGACGCTGGCAACCGGCAAACGCGATCATCGCGCCGTTGTCCGTGCAGAACTCCGGTCGCGCATAGAACACATCGCCTTTCATACCGGCGAGCATCTTTTCCAGCGAAACCCGCAACGCCTTGTTGGCGCTGACGCCCCCGGCGATTACCAGACGCTGCATGCCCGCCTGCTTCAGGGCGCGCTTGCATTTGATGGTCAAAGTCTCCACCACGGCCTGCTGGAACGCCAGCGCGATGTCGCAACGGGCTTGCTCGCCGTCGTCCCCGGCGCTGACGCATTGCTGCCAGGTGTTGAGGGCGAAGGTTTTCAGACCGCTGAAGCTGAAATCCAGGCCCGGGCGATCACACATCGGCCGCGGGAAGATGAAACGTCCTGCGACGCCCTTCTCGGCGAGCTTGGCAATTTCAGGCCCGCCGGGGTAGTTGAGGCCCATCATTTTCGCGGTTTTGTCGAAGGCTTCGCCGGCCGCATCGTCGAGAGTCTCGCCAAGCAGGCTGTATCGGCCAATGCCGTCGACCTGAACCAGCTGCGTATGACCACCGGACACCAACAAAGCGACGAACGGGAATTCCGGCGGTTCTGGCTCGAGCATAGGCGCCAGCAAGTGACCTTCCATGTGATGCACGCCGAGCGCGGGGATGCCCCAGGCAAACGCCAGCGCCTGAGCGCAGGAAGCACCGACCAGCAGCGCGCCGACCAGGCCGGGGCCGGCGGTGTAGGCGATCGCATCGATCTCGGTCGGGACGCAATCGGCCTCGGCCAACACCTGACGAATCAAGGGCAGCATGCGCTTGACATGGTCACGCGAGGCGAGCTCCGGCACTACCCCCCCATAGACGCGGTGCAGGTCGATCTGGCTGAACAGTGCGTCGGCCAACAGACCGCGTTCACTGTCATACAATGCGACGCCGGTTTCGTCGCAGGAAGTTTCTAATCCCAGTACTAGCATGGGTTTGCGCCTTGTTTAGGCTGAATTCGAAGGCGCGCATAATAGTCGCCACGTGATGCCCCGACCAGCGGTTTTCGATCAGAGGCTTTGCATTCCGAGCGATGAGGGGTTAACATCCGCAACCCTTAAAAACCGACGTCTTCAAGTGCTCTTTTGCCGCGAGGATGTTGACCCCGGTAATGAATGAAGGTAGCTCTGGATGCCAGCCGTCAAAGTAAAAGAGAACGAACCCTTCGACGTAGCTCTGCGTCGTTTCAAGCGCTCCTGCGAAAAAGCCGGTGTACTGGCTGAAGTTCGTAGCCGCGAATTTTACGAGAAGCCAACTTCTGAGCGTAAGCGCAAGGCAGCTGCTGCTGTTAAGCGTCACGCCAAGAAAGTTCAGCGCGAACAGCGCCGCGCCGTTCGCCTGTACTAATACACAGACGATCGTAGCAAGCTTCTTGCCTAAGCCCGGCCTTCAGCCGGGCTAATGGCATTTGCGTAAAACGCTTGATGCTTCACCGTCGAAGCCGCCGATGCGACCGAGACAAATCTGCTTCACCGCGTCAGGCCTGGCTCTTTTGCCAGCGGTGCACGTCTTTTCTGACGAGCCTTTCAAGGCTACTGACGAGCACACCCACTGATTCCTCTTACGACGATCAGCCCAAGGCACCTGCATGTGTGCCCGCTTTATTGAGCTATCCGAGGCCGACAACCGGCCGTCAGCGGATTCAGCGCAACACTTTCAAATAGTCGAAGACTGATAGGTACTAACGTCAGTGGATTTTCGGCAGATACACTTCCCGACAGCGATCACGCAGACGACACCGGTCGAGCCGCATACTTTGTGCGCTTCCCTCAACGACCCGCGTCCGACAGCCTGTCGCAACGGACTTACTGCAGCGCAGACGACGAGAACGCCATGGCCGGGCTGATTCCCCAGAGCTTCATTGACGACCTGCTGAACCGCACCGACATCGTCGATGTGGTCAGCTCGCGCGTGCAATTGAAGAAGGCCGGCAAAAACTACACCGCCTGCTGCCCGTTTCACAAAGAGAAAACCCCGTCGTTCAGCGTCAGCCCTGACAAGCAGTTCTATTACTGCTTCGGCTGCGGCGCTGGCGGCAACGCCCTCGGCTTTCTCATGGATCACGACAACCTGGATTTCCCCCAGGCCGTCGAAGATCTGGCCAAAGCCGCCGGCATGGAAATCCCCCGCGAAGAAAGCGGCCGCGAGCGCAAACCGCGCCAGCCGACCGATTCGCCGCTGTACCCGCTGCTCACTGCCGCCGCTGACTTTTACCGCCAGGCGCTCAAGAGCCATCCATCGCGCAAGGCCGCCGTGGATTACCTCAAGGGTCGCGGCCTGACCGGCGAGATCGCCCGGGATTTCGGCCTCGGCTTTGCGCCGCCGGGCTGGGACAACCTGCTCAAGCATCTGAGCAGCGACACCCTGCAACAAAAGGCCATGATCGAAGCCGGCCTGCTGATCGAGAACGCCGAAACCGGCAAACGCTATGATCGCTTCCGTGATCGCGTGATGTTCCCGATTCGCGACACGCGTGGACGAATCATCGCTTTCGGCGGACGCGTACTCGGCGACGACAAGCCCAAATACCTGAACTCACCGGAAACGCCGGTGTTCCATAAAGGCCAGGAACTCTACGGCCTCTATGAGGCGCGCAAGAACAACCGCAACCTCGACGAAATCATCGTCGTCGAAGGCTACATGGACGTCATCGCTCTCGCCCAGCAAGGCTTGCGTAACGCCGTCGCCACGCTGGGTACCGCGACCAGCGAAGAACACTTGAAGCGCCTGTTCCGCGTGGTGCCGAACGTGTTGTTCTGCTTTGACGGCGACCAGGCCGGCCGCAACGCCGCGTGGCGCGCTCTGGAAGCGACACTGCCGTGCCTGCAGGACGGTCGCCGCGCGCGGTTCCTGTTTCTGCCCGAAGGCGAAGACCCGGACACTCTGGTCCGCGCCGAAGGCACTGACGCTTTCAAGGCACGCATCAATCAGCACGCGCAACCGCTGGCGGATTATTTTTTCCAGCAACTGACCGAAGAAGCCGACCCGCGCTCACTCGAAGGCAAGGCGCACATGGCGACACTGGCCGCGCCGCTGATCGATAAAGTGCCGGGCGCAAATCTGCGCATCCTGATGCGTCAGCGCCTGAGCGAAATCACCGGCCTGAGCAGCGAAACCGTCAGCCAATTGATACAGAGTGCACCGCAGGAAGCGCCGCCAGCCTACGATCCGGGCATCGATTACGACGCCATGCCGGACTACAGCGACTACCATCAGCCGCAGGCACAGGACATGTATGTGCCGCAGCAGGAATGGACGCCGAAGAAACCCGGCGCCGGCGGCAAGAAGTGGGACAAGAAGCCGTGGGACAAGAATGGCAAGCGTGGCGGCGATCGCGAGCAGCAGCGCCCACGCACGCCGATTGGCGTCGAATCGCCAACCCTGACGGCCCTGAGAACATTGCTCCATCATCCGCAACTGGCCAAGCGCGTGGAAGACGCCGGGCACATTGCCGATGAAAATCAGACCAACGCCCAGCTGCTTGTGGCGCTGCTCGAAGCCGTACAGAAGAATCCCAAGCTAAACTCATTTCAGCTGATCGCGCGATGGCACGGTACCGAACAGGGTCGCTTGCTCAAGGCGCTGGCAGAAAAGGAATGGCTGATTGACGGAGATAACCTTGAACAACAGTTTTTCGACACCATTACTAGCTTGTCAGCCCGCCAACGCGAGCGAAATCTGGAACAGCTGCTCAGGAAAGCGCGACAAAGCGAACTGAGCACGGAAGAGAAAAATCAACTGCGCGACCTTTTAAGTCGCAATGTTTCCGCATCAAACCCGACCTCAACTGGCGCGTGAGGTCATAGCTCAGGTATAATCCTCGGCTTGTTTTTTGCCCGCCAAGACCTTCAGTGGATAGGGTGTTATGTCCGGAAAAGCGCAACAGCAGTCTCGTATTATTGAGTTGATCAAACTGGGTCGTGAGCAGAAGTATCTGACTTACGCCGAGGTCAACGACCACCTGCCCGAGGATATTTCAGATCCGGAGCAGGTGGAAGACATCATCCGCATGATTAACGACATGGGGATCCCCGTACACGAGAGTGCTCCGGATGCGGACGCCCTTATGTTGGCCGACGCCGATACCGACGAGGCCGCTGCGGAAGAAGCAGCCGCTGCGTTGGCGGCGGTGGAGACCGATATCGGTCGCACCACTGACCCGGTGCGCATGTACATGCGTGAAATGGGTACGGTCGAGCTTCTGACCCGTGAAGGCGAAATTGAAATCGCCAAGCGGATCGAAGAAGGCATTCGTGAAGTGATGAGCGCGATCGCGCACTTCCCTGGCACGGTTGACCACATTCTCTCCGAGTACACCCGCGTCACTACCGAAGGTGGTCGCCTGTCCGACGTCTTGAGCGGTTATATCGACCCGGACGACGGTATTGCACCGCCTGCGGCAGAAGTGCCGCCGCCGATCGATCCGAAAGCCGTCAAGGCCGACGACGACACCGACGACGATGAAGCCGAATCTTCCGATGACGAAGAAGAAGCCGAAAGCGGGCCGGATCCGGTCATCGCTGCGCAGCGCTTTGGCGCCGTGGCCGACCAGATGGAAATCACCCGCAAGGCCCTGAAGAAGCACGGTCGTCACAACAAGGCAGCGGTTGCCGAGTTGCTGGCCCTGGCCGAGCTGTTCATGCCGATCAAACTGGTGCCGAAGCAGTTCGAAGCCTTGGTCGAGCGTGTACGCAGTGCCCTGGATCGTCTGCGTCAGCAAGAGCGCGCGATCATGCAATTGTGCGTACGTGATGCACGTATGCCACGCGCCGATTTCCTGCGTCAGTTCCCGGGCAACGAAGTCGACGAAAGCTGGTCCGACGCCCTGGCCAAAGGCAAGAGCAAGTACGCCGAAGCCATCGGTCGCGTGCAGCCGGACATCATCCGTTGCCAGCAGAAGCTGATCGCGCTGGAAACCGAGACCGGTCTGACCATCGCAGAAATCAAGGACATCAACCGTCGCATGTCGATCGGCGAGGCCAAGGCCCGCCGCGCGAAGAAAGAGATGGTCGAAGCCAACCTGCGTCTGGTGATCTCGATCGCCAAGAAGTACACCAACCGCGGCCTGCAATTCCTCGATCTGATCCAGGAAGGCAACATCGGCCTGATGAAGGCGGTGGACAAGTTCGAATACCGTCGCGGCTACAAGTTCTCGACTTATGCCACCTGGTGGATCCGTCAGGCGATCACTCGCTCGATCGCCGACCAGGCCCGCACCATCCGTATTCCGGTGCACATGATCGAGACGATCAACAAGCTCAACCGTATTTCCCGGCAGATGTTGCAGGAAATGGGTCGTGAACCGACCCCGGAAGAGCTGGGCGAACGCATGGAAATGCCTGAGGACAAGATCCGCAAGGTACTGAAGATCGCCAAAGAGCCGATCTCCATGGAAACCCCGATCGGTGATGACGAAGATTCCCATCTGGGCGATTTCATCGAAGACTCGACCATGCAGTCGCCAATCGATGTCGCCACGGTGGAAAGTCTGAAAGAAGCGACTCGCGAAGTACTCTCCGGTCTCACTGCCCGTGAAGCGAAGGTACTGCGCATGCGTTTCGGTATCGACATGAACACCGACCATACGCTCGAAGAAGTGGGCAAACAGTTTGACGTAACGCGTGAGCGGATCCGTCAGATAGAAGCCAAGGCGCTGCGCAAACTGCGTCATCCGACGCGAAGTGAGCATCTGCGCTCCTTCCTCGACGAGTGATACCAGACCCCCGGCCCAGGCCGGGGGTTTTGTTTTATGGCAGATTAAATTCCCCGCACTACCCTCCCCACCGCATACCCCGTCTACACTCGAAACAATCACCCCCGAGCCCTGACGAGAGCGTTATGCCCAGACTGGCGCCCGTGCTTTTCCTGCTGTCATTGATGATCTGCACCGCCACGGCTGACGCGCTGACTCTGACCGATGAAGAACGCAGCTGGCTGGCGGCTCACCCCGATTTACGCCTGGGGGTCGATGCGTCGTGGCCGCCCTTTGAGTTTCGTGACGATCAGAACCGTTATCAGGGCCTGGCCGCCGACTACATCGACGTGATCCGTCAGCGTCTGGCGATCAAGCTGACACCCATCGAGCCAGTAAGCTGGACGGTGGTGCTGGAGCAGGTGAAAAAGGGCAAAATCGATTTGCTGCCGGGGATCATGTCTACGCCGGAACGCCAGAACTACCTGTCGTTCACGCGCCCCTACCTCGATTTTCCAATCGTGATCCTCGCCCATGTCGGCGGCGCCCAGCCGCGCAAACTCGACGACCTGTACGGTCTGAAAATTGCCGTGGTGGAAAACTACGCCCCCCACGAACTGCTGCGTACTCATCATCCCGATCTGAATCTGGTCGCCATGCCCAACGTCAGTTCGGCGCTGCAGGCATTGGCCATCGATGAAGTGGACGCCGTGGTCGGCGACCTCGCTTCCAGCATCTGGAGCCTGCGCCAGCTCAAGCTCGACGGCCTCTACGTCAGCGGCGAAACCCCATATCGCTATCAACTGGCGATGGCTGTGCCTCGCGACAACAAGGCGCTGGTGGGCATTCTCGACAAAGTTCTGGCCGACATGACGCCGGCGGAAATCAGCAGCATTCAGGAACACTGGGTCGGCAACGTGCTCGATCACCGCACGTTCTGGTCGGATTTGCTGATATACGGCTTGCCCGGTCTGCTGCTATTGATGACAGTGCTTGCCGTGGTCATTCGTATCAACCGGCGGCTGAGCTCGGAAATCACCCGGCGCATCAACCTCGAACAGGAACTGCGCAGCAGCGAATATCACTATCGCGGCCTGGTGGAAAGCCTGTCGGCCATTGCTTGGGAAGCGCGGATGAGCGACTTCACCTATAGCTATGTGTCACCCCACGCCGAAGATTTGCTCGGTTATCCTCAGTCCCATTGGCTGATTCCTGGCTTCTGGCACAACATCATTCACCCCGCCGACCTGACCCGCACGCAGAACTACTGCAGGGAAGCACTGCGTCAGGGCCGCGATCACATCGTCGATTATCGTGTCATCACCGCCGACGGCCGCTGCCTGTGGGTACGCGACATTGTCAGCCTGATCGAGCATGGCCATGAGCCGGTGATGCGCGGACTGATGATCGACATCAGCGAAATCAAGCGCACCGAAGAGGCGCTGCGCTTGTCCGAGCAGAAGTTCGCCTCGGTGTTCGAGCAATGCCCGGACATTCTGGTGATCGCGCGCACCTCCGACGGCTGCCTGTTGGAGGTCAATGAGGCCTTTGAAGAACAGATCGGCCTCAAAGCTGAGGACGTGATCGGACAAACCGCCACCCACCTCAACATTTGGGGCATTCCCGGGGTTGGACCGGGTCTGTTGCAGCGCTTGCAGGCCGGCAGCATCCGCAACCTGGAGATGCCCTTTCGCCGCAACAACGGCCAGGTGTTCACCGGGCTGATTTCCGCCGAGCCCTTCGATCTCGATACCACCCCGGCGCTGGTAGTTGTGGTACGCGACATCAGCCAGCTCAAGGAGACCCAACAGCAACTGCAAACCTCCGAAGAGAAGTTTGCCAAGGCTTTCCATGCGTCGCCGGACGGCTTGCTCCTGTCGCGCCAGAGCGACGGCCTGCTGATGGAGGTCAATGAAGGTTTCAGTCGCATTACCGGATTCAACAGCGCGATGTCGGTAGATCGTTCGACGCTGGATCTGGGTATCTGGGTCAACCTGAACGAACGTAAACAGATGCTCGACCTCCTGCACCGCGACGGTTATGTCCGCGACTTTACCTGCCACATACGTCGAAGCGACGGGCAGATTCGTCTATGCGAAGTCTCCAGCCGTCCACTGCCGATCGGCGACGAAGCCTGCATGCTGACCATCGCCCGCGACATCACCGAGCGCCATCTGATGCAGGAAAAACTGCAACAGGCGGCGACCGTTTTCGAAAGCACTGCCGAAGGCGTGCTGATCACCGACACCCAACAACACATCAGCGCGGTCAATCGTGCTTTCACCGAAATTACCGGCTACAGCGAAAGCGAAGCGCTGGGCCACACCCCGCGTCTGCTGGCTTCCGGGCTGCATGACAGCGCGTTCTACGCGGCGATGTGGCACCAGTTGACCGATGAAGGTCACTGGCAGGGCGAGATATCCAATCGACGCAAGAATGGCGAGTTGTATCCGAGCTGGCTGACCATCAGCGCGGTGCGCAACCGCGATAAGTTCATCACTCACTTCGTCGCCGTGTTCGCCGACATTTCCAGTCTCAAACATGCTCAGGCCAAGCTCGACTATCAAGCACACCATGATCCGCTCACTGGCCTGCCCAACCGCACACTGTTCGAAAGTCGCCTGCAAATGGCCCTGACCGGTCAGCAGGAAAATGGCAGCCAGGGCGCGGTGCTGTTTCTCGACCTCGACCGCTTCAAGCACATCAACGACAGTCTCGGTCACCCGGTCGGCGATCTGTTGCTAAAAGGGATCGCCGTACGTTTGAAGGAACAACTGCGCGACATTGACACCGTCGCGCGGTTGGGCGGAGACGAATTCATTATCCTGCTGCCCGGGCTGCAGCAGGCCAGCGACGCGGACAACATCGCCACGAAGCTGCTCCACTGTTTCAGCGCGCCGTTCCAGGCCGGCGAACACGAATTCTTTATCAGCGCCAGCATCGGCACCAGCCTTTACCCGCGCGATGGCTGCGATGTCGCCACGCTGGTGAAAAACGCCGACGCGGCGATGTACCGTTCCAAAGCCAAGGGGCGCAACCGTGTCGAAAGCTACACCCGCGACCTCACTGCCCAAGCCAGTGAACGCATTGCGCTGGAGCATGAACTGCGACGCGCGATCGAGCGGGAAGAGCTGTTTCTTTACTATCAGCCGAAGATCAGCCTCGTCGACCACACCCTTGTCGGCGCCGAAGCACTGATTCGCTGGCGCCACCCCACCTTCGGCGAAGTACCGCCGGAGCATTTCATTCCGCTGGCGGAAGAGAACGGCATGATCCTGCAGATCGGCGACTGGGTTCTGGAGACTGCCAGCCGGCAAATGTTCGAGTGGAACCAGATCTACCAACCGCTCGGCCCGTTGTCAGTGAATCTCGCTGGCGCGCAACTGCGTCAGCCGAATCTGCTGGTGCGCATCGAACAACTGCTCAACGACAACCGCCTCAGACCGGATTTACTGCAACTGGAAATTACCGAGAATTTCATCATGAGTCAGGCCGAAGAGGCGCTGGCGGTACTGCACCAGCTCAAAAACCTCGGTGTACAACTGGCAATCGACGACTTCGGCACCGGCTACTCCTCGCTCAGCTACCTCAAGCGCCTGCCGCTGGACATCCTCAAGATCGACCAGTCGTTCGTCCGCGGACTGCCCGACGACCCGCACGACGCGGCGATCGTGCGCGCCATCATCGCGCTCGGCCGCAGCATGCAATTCACCGTAATCGCCGAAGGCGTGGAAACCCAGGCACAACAACAATTTCTCGCCGCCGAAGGTTGCGAACAGATCCAGGGCTACATCGTCAGCCTGCCACTACCACCCGACGAATTCGCCGCGACGTTTCTTCGTGTAACCGTATCGGATTTTTCGGATAGCACAGCCGCGAAACCGTCGCTATAATCCGCGGCCTACTGAGGGCCTATAGCTCAGTTGGTTAGAGCAGAGGACTCATAATCCTTTGGTCCACGGTTCGAGTCCGTGTGGGCCCACCATCTTGAAAGCCGCGCATTGCGCGGCTTTTTCTTGGGTGATGGTTTGATGTTTTTCAGTCTAGGCGATCTTCATCGCCTGTAACATGCCCTGATCAACGACCCGCGCCAATGGAGCCGCCCTTGCCAGACACCCGCCCCCCCATCCTCGACGAAATCGACCGCCAATTGATCGCCGCCCTGCAGATCAACGCCCGCGAAAGCGTGGCCATGCTCGCCCGGCAACTGGGCATTGCGCGTACGACTGTCACTTCGCGTCTGGCCCGGCTGGAAAAGGCCAAAGTGATCACCGGTTACGGTGTGCGTCTGGGTCAGCGTGTGGTTGATGGCGGTTTGCAAGCGTATGTCGGGATCAAGGTGCAACCGCGTTCCGGCAAGGACGTGCTGCGCCGCTTGAGTGCGATGGCGCAGGTGCAGCAGCTGTGTGCGGTGAGTGGCGAGTTTGATTATGTGGCGTGGTTGCGCACGGATTCGCTGGAGCAACTCGATCAGTTGCTGGATCAGATTGGCAGCGTCGATGGGGTGGAGAAGACCACGACTTCGATTATCTTGAGTAGCAAGATTGATCGGGGGCAGCCGGTCTGAGCATTGGCCGGCGCATTTTTGCTGAACCTCTTCGCGAGCAGGCTCGCTCCCACATTTCAGTCAGTGTGCAGCCAGTAATCGTCATTCTGCGCAACAATCAAGCAAAACGACGACACATTGCGTCTTATTACCGCGCTCCACGCTCCCTAGAATGGCTGGCATCTTTTCCTATACTCGGACGCGTATCTCGCGCCGGGTCGCCAGTAAGGTCAGCCATGAACAAGAACAATCGCCATCCTGCAGACGGCAAGAAACCCATCACCATTTTCGGTCCGGACTTTCCGTTCGCGTTTGACGACTGGATCGAGCATCCCGCCGGTCTGGGCAGCATTCCCGAGCACAATCATGGCGCTGAAGTGGCGATTGTCGGCGCTGGCATTGCCGGCCTGGTGGCTGCGTACGAATTGATGAAACTCGGCCTGAAGCCGGTGGTGTACGAAGCGTCGAAACTCGGCGGCCGTCTGCGCTCGCAGGCCTTCAATGGCACGGACGCCATCGTCGCTGAACTGGGCGGCATGCGCTTCCCGGTGTCCTCCACGGCGTTCTATCACTACGTTGACAAACTCGGTCTCGAGACCAAGCCTTTTCCAAACCCGTTGACGGGCGCGTCCGGTAGCACCGTGATCGACCTGGAAGGCGAAACCTATTACGCAGAAAGCCTCAAGGATCTGCCTGCATTGTTTCAGGAAGTGGCCGACGCCTGGGCGGATGCGCTGGAAGCCGGTTCGCAGTTCTCCGATATCCAGCAAGCCATCCGCGAACGCGATGTGCCACGCCTCAAAGAGCTGTGGAACAAGCTGGTACCGCTGTGGGACGACCGAACCTTTTACGACTTCGTTGCGACCTCGAAAGCCTTCGCCAAATTGTCGTTCCAGCACCGTGAAGTGTTCGGTCAGGTCGGTTTCGGCACCGGCGGCTGGGATTCGGACTTCCCCAATTCGATGCTGGAAATCTTCCGCGTCGTGATGACCAACTGCGACGACCACCAGCACCTGGTGGTCGGCGGCGTCGAGCAGGTACCGCAAGGCATCTGGCGCCATGTCCCGGAGCGCTGCGCGCACTGGCCTGCTGGCACCAGCCTGAAATCCCTGCACCGGGGCGCGCCGCGTTCGGGCGTGAAGAAAATTGCCCACGCGCCGGGAGGCCGCTTCGCCGTCACCGACAACAATGGGGATACCCGCGAATACGCTGCGGTTCTCACCACTTGCCAAAGCTGGCTGCTGACCACCCAGATCGAATGCGACGAAACCCTGTTCTCGCAGAAGATGTGGATGGCCCTCGACCGCACACGCTATATGCAATCGTCGAAGACCTTTGTGATGGTCGACCGGCCGTTCTGGAAGGACAAGGATCCGGAAACCGGCCGTGATCTGATGAGCATGACTCTCACCGATCGCCTGACCCGCGGCACCTACCTGTTCGATAACGGCGACGATAAGCCAGGGGTGATCTGCCTGTCGTACTCGTGGATGAGCGACGCGTTGAAGATGCTTCCGCATCCGGTAGAAAAACGTGTTGAGCTGGCGTTGAACGCGCTGAAAAAGATCTACCCGAAAGTCGACATCGCCGCGCGGATCATCGGCGATCCGATCACTGTGTCGTGGGAGGCCGATCCGTATTTCCTCGGTGCCTTCAAAGGCGCTCTGCCCGGCCATTACCGCTACAACCAGCGCATGTACGCGCACTTCATGCAGGACGATATGCCGGCTGAGCAACGGGGGATTTTCATCGCTGGCGACGATGTGTCGTGGACACCAGCGTGGGTCGAAGGCGCGGTGCAAACGTCGCTCAACGCAGTGTGGGGAATCATGAAACACTTTGGCGGGTCGACACATAAAGCGAACCCCGGCCCGGGTGATGTGTTCAAAGACATCGGCCCTATCGCCCTGCCCGAGTAAGAGGATTCCCCGATGCGCGTAGCCGTTTACCAATGTCCACCGCTGCCACTGGACCCCGCCGCCAACCTGCATCGCCTGCACCAGGTGGCGATGGAGGCCAAAGGCGCCGATCTGCTGGTGCTGCCGGAGATGTTCATGACCGGCTACAACATCGGCGCCGACGCGGTCAGCACCCTGGCCGAAGTCTACAACGGCGAATGGGGCCAGCAGATCGGCCGGATCGCCAAGGCTGCCGGTCTGGCGATCGTTTACGGTTACCCCGATCGCACCGCTGACGGGCAGATCTACAACGCGGTGCAACTGATCGACGCGCAGGGCGAGCGCCTGTGCAATTACCGCAAATCGCATCTGTTCGGCGACCTCGACCGGTCGATGTTCAGCCCCGGCGACACGGAGTTGCCCGTGGTTGAACTGAACGGCTGGAAGCTCGGTTTCCTGATCTGCTATGACCTGGAGTTCCCGGAAAACGCTCGTCGCCTCGCCTTGGCTGGCGCCGAGCTGATCGTGGTGCCAACGGCGAACATGATTCCGTTCGACTTCGTCGCCGATGTCACCGTGCGCGCCCGCGCTTTCGAAAACCAGTGCTATGTGGCTTACGCCAATTACTGCGGACACGAGGGCGATATTCAGTACTGCGGGCAAAGCAGCCTCGCCGCCCCTGACGGCAGTCGTATCGCCCAGGCAGGTCTGGACGAAGCGTTGATCGTCGGCGAACTGGATCGCCAACTGATGAACGATTCGCGCGCCGCCAATCGCTACCTCAGCGATCGCCGCCCAGAGCTTTACGGCGCGCTCAACCGTCGCTAATCCGCTAGCATGGGCACTTCACTGTTCTGGAAATGCCCATGCCCGCGCCGACGCATCCCCGCCCCCACACTGAAACCCTGGCCAACGGCTTGCGCGTTACCCTGCGCCACATGCCCGGCCTCAAGCGCAGTGCTGCCGTATTGCGCGTGGCGGCCGGCAGTCATGACGCGCCGTTGGCATGGCCGGGGCTGGCGCATTTTCTTGAGCACTTACTGTTTCTCGGCACCGAGCGTTTTCCCACAAACGAAGCGCTGATGGCCTACGTGCAACGTCACGGCGGGCAGGTGAATGCCAGCACCCGCGAACGCACCACGGATTTTTTCTTCGAGCTGCCCGTGACGTCGTTCAGCGCAGGGCTTGAGCGTCTGTCAGACATGCTCGCCGGGCCGCGTATGAATCTGGCCGATCAACGGCGTGAACGGGAAGTATTGCAGGCGGAATTTGTCGCGTGGTCGCAGGATCCGACAGCCCAGCAGCAATTTGCGTTGTATGAAGGTTTACCCGCGGAGCACCCGTTGCGCGGTTTTCATGCGGGCAATCGCGACAGTTTGCAGATCGAGTCGCCAGCGTTTCAGTCGGAGCTCAAGGCTTTTCATCAGCGGTTTTACCACACCGGACAAATGATCCTGAGTCTGGTCGGGCCGCAGAGTATCGATGAACTGCGCATGCTGGCGCTGCAGTTCGCAGCTGGAATGCCGGTCGGGGATAAAGTTGAACAGGCCACACCGCCGCCGCTGGCAGTGAAAAGTTATCAACAGGTCAACGCGCAGCACAGCAGTCTGCTGTTAGCTTTTGACGCCTTGCCTGGATCATCCACAGAGGCGATGGATTTTCTGTGCCATTGGCTCAACAGTGCCAAACCCGGTGGACTGCTCGCGCATTTGCAGCAGCAAAAACTGGTCGACGATTTGAAGGCCACACCGCTTTATCAGTTCGCCGGGCAAGTACTGCTTCACCTTCAATTCAGTGCCGCTGGCGACCGATTAGATGTCATTGACGCACAACTGCGCGACTGGCTGAGCTTCTTCGCCCAACAGGGCTGGACGCCGCTGCGCGAGGAATACGCCGCTGTGCTGCACCGCCGGGAACAAGTCAGCGGTGCGTTGCAGTTGGCGCGCCTCGACGTCCAACAGCAAGCGTTCGGCCTGTCCGAATCGGGCGCCGCAGCCCTTGAACACATCCTCCGCGAAATCGGTGTTGTGGATAACTTCAGCGATCATTGGCACCTGCCCGCCGCCAATCCTTTCCTGCGGGCCAGTGAGCCGCCGGCCAACGCCGGGCTGATTCGCGGCCAGACCAGCGCCCATCGTGGCTTGCGCACGTTTGCCCAAGACCGCTCGCGCAGCCGCCGCGAGCGGTCGCCGATGCATTTCAGTCAGACGCTGCCGGACAACAGCGCTGAAGGCACGATTTATCTGCGCTGGCAGGTCGAGGCGGCAGCCAGTGAGGATTTGCGTTCGGGATTGCAGCGCAGTCTGCGCCAAACCCGGCAAGACGCATCCGAGGCAGGAGTCGATGTGTCTTTCAGTACTGCGGGTAACCAATGGCTGCTGAAACTGATCGGTTTACAAGAGCCCATGCCAAAAGTCCTCGAGCATGCGTTGAAAAGTCTGACGACGATGGACGCCAAATCTGCACGCGGCGAGGTGCAGACACAGTCAATGCCGATCCGCCAACTGCTCGAAGCGCTGCCAGAGCAATGCCTGCCTGCCATTGCAGCCAGCGGTGACGCCCAGAGGCTGTGGACAACTTCACGCTGGGATGGCCTCGCCCTGGGTCTCAACCAGCAGACGCAATCCGCCATGGGCATGGCGCTCAGCCGTATTCCCGGTACACCAGACAACCAGCTACCGGTGACGCCGACCAGCGACGGCCGATATCGATGGTGCGAAATTGCCACGGCCTCCAGCGAACATGCCTTGCTGCTCATCTGCCCGACCGCCAACCGCGAAGTCGCCGATGAAGCCGCTTGGCGCTTGCTCGCGCAGCTGTGTCAGACACCGTTCTATCAGCGCCTGCGCGTTGAACTGCAATTGGGTTACGCAGTGTTCAGCGCGTTTCGTCAGTTGCATGGAAAAGCGTCGATTGTGTTCGGTGTGCAATCGCCAACGACCTCAGCGCAGGCGTTACTCGAACATATCCAACAATTCCTCAAAGAAATCCCGGGCGTCATCGAAAAGCTTGATGACGCGAGCTTGAAGCGACAGCGCCAGATCCTCGTCGATCAATTCGACCTCGCTACGCTGTCCAACAGAGACGCTGCCGAGCTCCTGTGGCAGGGTAAACTGGCCGGCCATTCGTCGGAATATCACGCGCAGCTGGTTGCGGCAATCAACCAACTCGATCGCCCTGTGTTGCTTGCCGCCGCGCAGCGGCTGATCGATGCGGATGGCGGCTACCACGGCCTGGCCAATGAACCGCTGCCGGGCGCGCCATGGCAAGCGGCAAACTGATCATTACTGAGGCTGCAAGGAGCTTTCTCAAAGATTCACGGGTCATCCCGCTGAAATTTTGAGTAACATAGCCGCCTAACTAATTGGAACATCACCGCGCTGCCGTGGACTATACCTATGGATAGCGCTATCCCAACCCACAGAAGGAGACACCTCATGGCCTGGACCAAACCTGCTTACACCGACCTGCGTATCGGCTTCGAAGTCACCATGTACTTCGCCAGCCGCTGAGTTCTGCTTAGGTAGAATTGCAGTGCAACGCCTCGGCTCGCCGAGGCGTTTTATTTTCCGCGTTGAAATGATGGAGCGTTCATGTTCGTCCAGATTCTGGGTTCAGCCGCCGGTGGCGGTTTTCCGCAGTGGAACTGCAACTGCGTCAACTGCGCAGGCTTTCGCGACGGCAGCCTGAATGCCAGGGCCCGCACCCAATCGTCCATCGCCATTTCCGATGACGGTGTGAACTGGGTGCTGTGCAACGCCTCGCCGGATATCCGCGCGCAATTGCAAGGCTTCGCCCCGATGCAACCGGGCCGGGCCCTGCGCGACACCGGGATCAGTGCGATCATCCTGATGGACAGCCAGATCGACCATACCACCGGCCTGCTCAGCCTGCGCGAAGGCTGCCCGCATCAGGTCTGGTGCACGGACATGGTTCACGAAGACCTGAGCACCGGTTTTCCATTGTTCAAAATGCTCGCGCATTGGAATGGCGGGCTGGACTGGCACCGCATCGAACTCGACCAGAGCTTCACCGTAGCGGCTTGTCCGAACCTGCGCTTCACACCGCTGCCCTTGCGCAGCGCCGCGCCGCCGTATTCGCCGCACCGTTTCGACCCACATCCGGGCGACAACATCGGCTTGATCGTTGAAGACCTGAACACTGGCGGCAAACTGTTCTATGCGCCGGGGCTGGGCAAGGTCGATGCGCCGCTGCTGGAAATCATGTCGGGCAGTGATTGCCTGTTGGTCGACGGCACACTGTGGGACGACGATGAAATGCAGCGCCGTGGCGTCGGCACCCGCACCGGCCGCGAGATGGGCCATCTGGCGCAAAACGGCGCCGGCGGCATGCTCGAAGTGCTGGAGCAATTGCCCGAGCAGCGCAAGGTGCTTATCCACATCAACAATACCAACCCGATTCTTGACGAAGATTCGCCGGAACGCGCTGAACTGGCGCGGCGTAATGTTGAAGTGGCGTTTGATGGCATGAGTATTGTGCTTTAAGCATTCGAGACCACTGCGCGGTCTATCGCGAGCAGGCTCACTTCTACATTGGAATGCAATCAACCTGTGGGAGCGAGCCTGCTCGCGAAGAAGCCGGCACAGACACCCAGGATTTCAACGGTTGTTCCCCGGAGAACCGCAATGACCGACACCCCGCTGTCCCCCGCCGAATTCGAAGCGGCCCTGCGCGCCAAAGGCGCCTATTACCACATCTACCACCCTTATCACGTGGCGATGTACGAGGGGCGCGCGACCCGCGAGCAGATTCAGGGCTGGGTCGCCAACCGCTTCTACTATCAGGTGAACATCCCCCTGAAAGACGCAGCGATCCTCGCCAATTGCCCGGATCGGGAAATCCGCCGCGAGTGGATTCAGCGCCTGCTCGACCACGACGGCGCCCCCGGTGAAGACGGCGGCATCGAGGCCTGGCTGCGTCTCGGTCAAGCGGTCGGCCTCGACCCGGATCAATTGCGCTCCCAGGAACTGGTGCTGCCGGGCGTACGTTTCGCCGTCGATGCCTACGTCAACTTCGCCCGCCGGGCCAGTTGGCAGGAGGCCGCCAGCAGCTCGCTGACCGAACTGTTCGCGCCGCAGATCCACCAGTCGCGCCTCGACAGCTGGCCGCAGCATTACCCATGGATCGACCCGGCCGGTTATGAATACTTCCGCACCCGCCTCGGTCAGGCCCGGCGTGATGTCGAGCATGGACTGGCGATCACCCTCGAGCATTACAAGACCCGCGCAGGCCAAGAGCGCATGCTGGAAATTCTTCAGTTCAAACTGGACATTCTTTGGAGCATGCTCGATGCCATGAGCATGGCTTACGAACTGAACCGCCCGCCGTATCACAGCGTGACCGCAGAACGTGTCTGGCATAAAGGAATCACCTTATGAGTTTCGACCGCAGCAAAGTCCCGAGCTGGCGTACGGGCTACCGCTTCCAGTACGAACCAGCGCAGAAGGGCCATGTGTTGCTGTACCCGGAAGGCATGATCAAGCTCAACGAAACGGCCGCGCTGATCGGCGGCTTGATTGATGGCCAACGCGATGTCGCGGCGATCGTTGCCAAACTCGACGAGCAGTTCCCCGGCGTGCCCGAGCTCGGTGACGACATCGAGCAATTCATGGAGGTTGCCCGTGAGCAACACTGGATCGAACTTGCCTGATCTGCCGCCCAAGCCCGAGGTCGGCCTGCCGCTGTGGCTGCTCGCCGAGCTTACTTACCGCTGCCCGCTGCAATGCCCGTACTGCTCCAATCCGCTGGATTTCGCCAAGCAGGGCAAAGAACTGACAACCGAACAATGGATAAAAGTTTTCCGCGAAGCGCGGGAGATGGGCGCGGCGCAACTGGGCTTTTCCGGTGGCGAACCGTTGGTGCGTCAGGATCTCGCCGAACTGATTCATGAAGCGCGGCAGTTGGGCTTCTACACCAACCTGATCACCTCCGGCATTGGCCTGACCGAGCAGAAAATCAGCGACTTCAAGAAGGCCGGGCTCGATCACATCCAGATCAGCTTCCAGGCCAGCGACGAGCAAGTGAACAACCTGCTCGCCGGCTCGAAAAAGGCCTTTGCGCAAAAGCTGGAGATGGCCCGCGCCGTGAAGGCCCACGGTTACCCGATGGTGCTGAACTTCGTCACCCATCGGCACAATATCGACAAGATCGACCGCATTATCGAGCTGTGCATTGCCCTTGAAGCCGACTTCGTTGAACTCGCCACTTGTCAGTTCTACGGCTGGGCGCAACTCAATCGGGTCGGCCTGCTGCCGACCCGGGAGCAACTGGTGCGCGCCGAACGCATCACCAACGAATACCGGGCGAAACTGGAAGCCGAAGGGCATCCGTGCAAATTGATTTTCGTCACCCCGGATTATTACGAAGAACGCCCGAAAGCCTGCATGAACGGCTGGGGCAGCATCTTCCTGACGGTCACTCCGGAGGGCACCGCCCTGCCCTGCCACGGCGCCCGCCAGATGCCGGTGCAGTTCCCCAACGTGCGCGACCACAGCATGCAGCACATCTGGTACGACTCGTTCGGCTTCAACCGCTTTCGCGGTTACGACTGGATGCCCGAACCGTGCCGTTCTTGCGACGAGAAAGAAAAAGACTTCGGCGGCTGCCGCTGCCAGGCCTTCATGCTCACCGGCGATGCGAGCAACGCCGACCCGGTGTGCAGCAAGTCCGAACATCATGGCGTGATCCTCAAGGCCCGCGAAGAAGCCGAGACCGCCACTCAAACCATCGAACAATTGGCCTTCCGTAATGAACGAAACTCACGCCTCATCGCCAAGGGCTGAGCCTTTCAGCGCTGCCCAGGCCGTTGCCGCCGGGACCGACTTTGCCGAACTGCAACTCGGCGCCAATGGTTTGTTCTGGAATGAATATCGTCCGGAAGACGCGGCATGCCGGATCTGGCATTGGCGCGACGGCGGGGCGAAACGTCTGACACCAGATGGCTTCAGCGTGCGCAGCCGCGTGTACGAATACGGCGGTGGTGCGTTTTGTCTGACGCCTGACGGGGTGGTTTTCGTCAACGAAGCGGACCAGCAGTTGTATCGGCAGACGCTCAATGGTGAACCGGTAGCGCTGACTTCCACTGATTGTCGTTATGGCGATCTGCAATTCGCCGGTGGCCGGCTATTGGCGGTTGAAGAACAGCAGGATCGGCATCGGCTGGTGGCGATCGAGCTGGCGAACGGCGCGCGTCAGGTGTTGGCCCAAGGAGCGGATTTCTACGCGGCGCCAACGCTGAGTCCGGACGGTCAACGTCTGGCGTGGATCGAATGGAGCCGCCCGCATCAACCGTGGACGTCGACTCGTTTGATGGTCGCTGAAGGTGATTTTTCTGCGCCTCGTTGTGTCGCCGGCGATCAGATGGAGGAGTCGATCCAGCAGCCGCGCTTCGACGCAAAGGGTCGTTTGTATTGCCTGACAGATCGCGGCGGCTACTGGCAGCCGTGGGGTGAAACGCCCGAAGGTTTACAAGCGCTGGGCAGTGCCGAGGCTGATCACGCGCCCGCACCGTGGCAGCTTGGTGGCTGTACCTGGCTGCCCGTCGGTGATCGATTTCTAGCCACCTGGAGCGAGGGCGGTTTCGGTCGCCTGGCCCTTGGCGAAGAAGATTTCAGCGGCGATTACAGCCGCTTCCGCCATTTGGCGATGGATCAACAGTTCATCTATTGCATTGCCGCCTCGCCGGTCAGCCCGTCGGCAGTGATTGCCATTGATCGCGTCTCTCATACAGTAAAGGTATTGGCCGGCGCAGTGGCGCCCTTGCCTGCCGAACGCATCAGCCGCCCGCAGACCTTGCGCTATCCCAGCGGCTCCGGCGAGGCGCACGGTTTTTTCTACCCGGCCATGAACGGCGAAACAAAACCGCCGCTGGTGGTGTTCATCCACGGCGGCCCGACGTCGGCGTGCTATCCGATGCTCGACCCGCGCATCCAGTACTGGACGCAGCGCGGCTTTGCTGTCGCCGACCTCAACTATCGCGGCAGCAGTGGCTATGGCCGTGAATATCGGCAAGCCCTGCATCTGCGCTGGGGCGAGGTGGATGTCGAGGATGCCTGCGCGGTGGTCAGCTATCTCGCCGGACAGGCCTTGATCGATGGCGACCGTGCATTCATTCGCGGCGGCAGTGCCGGTGGCTACACAACGCTGTGTGCGCTGGCGTTCAGGCAGGTGTTCCGCGCAGGCGCCAGCCTCTACGGCGTCAGCGACCCGGTCGCGCTGGCCCGGGCCACGCACAAGTTCGAGGGCGATTATCTGGACTGGCTGATCGGCGATCCCGAGCGGGACGCCGACCGTTACGCTGCCCGCACCCCTTTGCTGCACGCAGATAACATCCGCGTGCCGGTGATTTTCTTTCAGGGTGAACTGGATGCGGTGGTCGTGCCGCAACAGACCCGTGACATGGTCGCGGCGCTGGAGCACAACGGCATCCCTGTCGAAGCGCACTACTACCCCGACGAACGCCACGGCTTTCGCCGCGCGGCGAATCAGGCGCATGCGCTGGAGAAAGAGTGGGAATTTTATCGGCGGGTGATGGGGTCGGTGAACTGAGATACCGCGTCGTCCCATTCGCGAGCAAGCTCGCTCCCACAGAGGACTCGTGCACGACACAGATCCAGTGTGGGAGCGAGCTTGCTCGCGAAAGCTATCTAAGAGACGCGACCGAATTCAGCGCTTGGCGATGATATACACCGCATGCACGATCCCGGGAATGTAGCCGCACAACGTCAGCAGAATGTTCAACCAGAACGCCCCGCCAAACCCGACCTGCAGAAACACGCCCAGTGGCGGCAAGAGAATAGCGATGATGATACGAATGAAATCCATGGGGCAGCTCCTGAATGGGGGTTGGCTCACTTGAGCCATACAAGCTAATCGACCCGCGCCGTTCATCAGGGTTCATTACGCTTGCTGTTTGATCGCCAGCACCACAAAAAAACGCCCCACGCCAAAAGAATCAGGCGTGGGGCGTGCGTTATACCGCGAGACGGTTCTGGAATTCGGTGGGTAAGCAGTTCAGACGGCAATGCCCTTGCGGCACTGCAATTGGGCGGTGCGCACTCGCGAGAAGGCGCGGCCCAGGCGCAGGAGCATTTCCTCGATGTTGCTTATGCTGACGGTCAGGGCCGGAGTAAAACGCAGGCAGTCGGCTTGCGCAGTGTTGATTATCAGGCCTTCATGCAACGCTGCCTGGACGACGGCGTCGGCAAATGCTTCGGACAGCGCCAGTCCGTAGAACAGACCTTGGCCGCGCACCTCGCCATGGCCGTAGCGGTGCGCCAGTCGTGCAAGACCTTCGCGCAGATGCTGGCCGTTGTCGTTGACCTGCTGCAGAAAGCTGCGGTCATGAACGCTGTCGAGCACCACCAGACCGGCTGTGGTCATCAGCGCGTTGCCGTGATGCGTGCCGCCCAGTTCGCCAGTGGCGAAACAGCACGCCTTGCCCCGCGCCAGCAAGGCCGCCAGCGGCAGGCCGCCGCCCAAGCCTTTACCGAGCACGACAACGTCGGCGCGAACACCACAGGACTGTTCGGCGAGCAAAGTGCCGCAACGACCGATGCCGGTCTGGACTTCGTCGAGGATCAGCAGAATGCCCAGCTCACGGCACAGTCGCTCGACGCCTTTTAGGTAGTGCTCGGTCGCGGGAATAACTCCCGCATCGCTCTGGATTGGCTCAAGCAGGATTGCGACGGTCTGCGCATCCACCGCCGCGTGCAGCGCCGGCAAGTCGTTGAAGGGCACCAGGTCGAATCCTGGCAGCAACGGCGCGAAGCGGTTGTGCAGATTGCCGCTGTCGGACGCGGACATCGTCGCCAGGCTGCGGCCATGGCAGCCCTGCTTCGCTACGATGATGCGCGCAGCGCCGCCACGATGCAGTTGTCCCCATTTG
This sequence comes from Pseudomonas sp., assembly GCF_035554175.1. Taxonomy (GTDB): domain Bacteria; phylum Pseudomonadota; class Gammaproteobacteria; order Pseudomonadales; family Pseudomonadaceae; genus Aquipseudomonas. The sequence goes on from NZ_DATMIV010000018.1 coordinate 72,923, forward strand.
CGCGCCAGTTTGATCGCTGCCTCGCAGGCTTCGCTGCCACTGTTGAGCAGGTAAGCCTGATCGCTGCCAGTGGCGTCACACAGGCGCTCGGCGAGACTGAGCATGCCGCGATTGTGCAGATTGAAACCGGGATTGATCAGGGCCTGAGCCTGATTGGCAATCGCATTGACCAACGCCGAAGGGCTGTGACCGAGACTGTTGGCGCCGCCAGCCTGGGAAAAATCGAGGTACGCGCGATCGTTGCTGTCCCACAGCCAGGAACCCTGACCGCGGACGAATACCTGCTGCGGCCGTTCAACGCAGGTCATCAGGCGTTCGGCAGTGCAAGGATCGGTTCCTGCGGATGGGAACGCTTCGAAAGTGAGGTCATCAAGACTCGGCGTCTGGCGCCGCAAACTGAACAGATTCATGAAAAAAAACCTCGCGTGAGGTGTTTTGAACTGCCTATGTAAACACTGGCGAAGCACTCGTTCTTCATCGCGCTTTCTGGCCCTGTAAGCCTTGTGAATGCGGTTAGACTAGGCGCACATGCGGCTTCGAGCCATTTCGATTTCCCAGCATTTTCAATAAGCGTTACTTATGGATTTCAAACAACTGCGTTATTTCGTCGCGGTCTACGAAGAAGGTCATGTCGGCCGCGCCGCAGAACGTTTGTCGATCTCGCAACCGGCGTTGTCGCAGCAGATTCGTCAGCTTGAGCAGAACCTCGACGTCACCCTGTTCGAACGCAGCAGCAAGCGCCTGCTGCCAACCCTCGCCGCGCACACGTTGTATAACCACGCGTTGCCGTTGCTCGACGGGTTGCAACGGGCGCGCGAGGCATTGGGTAATTTCAAGGGACAGGCGTTGCGCACCTTGGCCATTGGTGTGCTGCAAACGGTGCACACCAGCCTGGTGCCGCAGATGCTCGAACGCGTGCGCAAGGCGCAGCCGCATCTGGTGGTACAGATCTACGAGCTGACCGGGCTGGAAATCGAGCGGCGTCTGCTCAACGGTTCACTGGATATCGGCATCAGCTACCTGCCGCCGCGCCAACCTGGTCTGCACGGTGTGATGCTCTATGAAGATGAGCTGACGCTGGTCATCCCGGCCGATCACCCATTGCGCGAATTCAAGAAAGTCTCGATGCGACAGGCGGCTGAACTGCCGATGTTGCTCCTCGGTGAAGAATTCCAGATCCGGCAGATCTGGCAGGCGCAACTGGCCAGCCTCGGACGTCGCCCGCAGGTGCAGGCAGAGTTGAACAATATGCTGGGGATCCTCGACAGCCTGGCACATACCAGACTGGCGACGGTGCTACCGGGACGTTCGCAAAGAGAATACGACGATCAGGATCTACTGTGGAAACCGCTGAGCGAACCGAGGGTGCCGTTGAAAGTCGGCCTGGTGTGCCGTGATGTGCAACGTCAGCAGGCGTCGTTGGCGTTGCTGAGGACATTGCTTGAAGAGGTCATGGATCGCGAAGTGAAGGCTCCGCTCGCCTGAAACTTTTCTTCAGACAAAAGAAAACCCCGCCGAAGCGGGGCTTTGCAGACTGTTTCCCTGACATCCATTTCACTCCGCCACCCTGGCAGAATCCTACGTGTCCGTGTTGTTTACTTGCGCTTCCTGCGCGACGTCCATGGAATGTAGATTAGCGGTGGATCCAATGTACGCCTATGGGAGAACAGCAGCACGTCACGTAAGCAAAAGCTTACATGCCGTGCACAGGATCAAAACTGCGTGGCATCAAGCAGGTACAGGGACTCGCTGCCAGCTTTGACCGACGCACTCAGCGAGTGGATACGCGGCAGCAAACGGGCGAAATAGAAGCGTGCGGTGCCCAACTTGCTGGCGTAGAAGTCGTCTTGCGCTTCCTTGCCTAGCGAGGCCTTGGCCATCAACGCCCACATATAGGCGTAGGCCGTGTAGCCGAACGCTTGCAGATATTCGACCGAGGCCGCGCCGATTTCGTTCGGATTGTTTTTCGCCCGGTCCAGCAGCCACGCGGTCAGCTCGTCGAGGGTGTCGAGGGCGTCGTTCAGCGGCTTGGTGAACTCGCCCAGATCGGCACTGGCGGTCGCTGTGAAATGACGGATCTCATCGGCGAACAGCTTGTAGAAGGCGCCGCCGCTGCCAACGATCTTGCGACCGACCAGGTCCAGCGCCTGGATACCGTTGGTGCCCTCGTAGATCTGCGTGATACGCACGTCGCGCACCAGTTGCTCCTGGCCCCACTCGCGGATGTAACCGTGGCCGCCAAAGATCTGCTGGCCGTGAACGGTGGTTTCCAGGCCCAGATCGGTCAGGAAAGCTTTCGCCACCGGCGTCAGCAAGGCCACCAGATCCTCGGCGCGTTTACGGGTAGACGCGTCTTCGCTGAACTTGGCGGTGTCCAGTTGCATCGCCACATAGGTGGAGAACGCACGGCCGCCTTCGTTCGAGGCTTTCATGGTCAGCAGCATGCGCCGCACATCCGGGTGGACGATGATCGGGTCAGCGACCTTGTCCTTGTTCTGCGCACCGGTCGGCGAGCGGCTCTGCAGGCGGTCGCGGGCGTATTCGACGGCGTTCTGATAAGAGCGCTCACCAGTGGCCAGGCCCTGAATACCCACGCCCAGGCGCTCGTAGTTCATCATAGTGAACATCGCGGCCAGGCCCTTGTTCGGCTCGCCGACCAGATAGCCGACCGCCTCGTCGAAGTTCATCACACAGGTCGCGGAAGCCTGGATGCCCATCTTGTGTTCGATCGAGCCGCAGTTGGCCGGGTTGCGCGCGCCCAGGCTGCCGTCGGCATTGACCATGAACTTCGGCACCAGAAACAACGAAATGCCCTTCGGCCCCGCAGGGGCGTCCGGCAATTTGGCCAGCACCAGGTGAATGATGTTTTCGGTCAGATCGTGCTCGCCACCGGTGATGAAAATCTTGGTGCCGCTGACCTTGTAGGAGCCGTCGGCCTGAGGCTCAGCCTTGGTGCGAATAATCCCCAGGTCGGTGCCAGCATGCGGCTCGGTCAGGCACATGGAACCGGCCCAGATGCCGGCGTACATGTTCGGCAGGTACGCGGCTTTCAGTTCTTCGCTGGCGTGGGCATTGATCGACAGGCAGGCGCCGGCGGTCAGCATCGGGTACAGACCAAAAGCCAGGCTGGCGGAGTTGACCATTTCTTCGACCTGCGCCGACACTGCTTTGGGCATGCCCATGCCGCCGTAGGCCGGATCGCCACCAACGCCAACCCAGCCGCCTTCAGCATAAGTCTGATAAGCCTGTGGGAAACCCGCCGGCGTGGTGACGGCACCGTCCGCCCAATGGCAACCTTCCTCGTCAGCGGCACGGCTCAGCGGCGCGATGCTTTTGCTGGTGACCTTGCCGGCCTCTTCGAGAATCGCTTCAACGGTTTCGGCGTCGACGGTCTCGGCCAGCGCCGGCAGCTCGGCCCAGAGTTTGGCGACTTCGAACACTTCATTGAGGACGAAGCGCATATCGCGCAGCGGCGCTTTGTAGTCAGCCATGGCAAACCTCGCAAGATCTAAACAGGTGGTTCGTGGAATGATGTTTTCGTTGATCCCGAGTGTACCTCAACAACTTTTGCGACACATAGGGTCAACCAGTGACTGATTTGTTATTTTTAGTCACCATAAAAAGATCGCAGCCTTCGGTAGCTCCTACAGATAAAACGCAATCCGGTGTAGGAGCTGCCGAAGGCTGCGATCTTTTGATTACCTAAAGGGCGAACGACTCCGCCGGCAACGTCATCAGGCAATCACTCCCCGCCTCGATCGCCGCCTGATGCGCAGCAGTCCGTGGCAACAGACGCTTGAAGTAAAACTCGCACGTCGCCAGTTTGCCCTTGAGGAAATCGGCCTCACCCTCGCCGGCCTCCAACTGAGCCTGGGCTACCAAGGCCATGCGCAGCCACAGATAGCCAAGGATGATGTAACCGCTGTACATCAGGTAATCCACCGACGCCGCGCCGACTTCGTCCGGGTTCTTCATGGCGGCCATGCCGACCTTCATGGTCAGATCGCCCCACTGCCGATTGAGCGTATCGAGTTGCGTTACAAAGCTGCCCAACTGCGGATGTCCGGCGTTCGCTGCGCAGAATTCATGCACGATTTTGGTAAAGCCGCGCAGCAACTTGCCCTGACTGCCCAGCACCTTGCGCCCGAGCAGGTCCAGCGCCTGAATGCCGTTGGTGCCCTCATAGATCGGCGCAATCCGGCAATCGCGCACCAGCTGCTCCATACCCCACTCGCGAATAAAACCGTGGCCGCCAAACACCTGCATGCCGTGGTTGGTCACCTCCAGGCCGGTGTCGGTCATGAACGCCTTGCAGATCGGCGTAAGGAACGCCAACAAGTCTTCAGCCTCCTGACGCGCCTGGGCGTCGCTGCTCATGTGCGCGACATCGAGCATCTGCGCGGTGAAATAAGTCAGCGCGCGGTTGCCTTCGTTGAAGGCTTTCATGGTCAGCAACATCCGACGCACATCCGGATGGACGATGATCGGGTCAGCGGGTTTCTCCGGGGCTTTGGCACCGGTCAGCGAGCGCATCTGCAGACGGTCATTGGCGTATTTGATCGCGCCCTGAAAACTCGCCTCGCCCAGACACAGCCCCTGCATGCCGGTGCCGAGCCGCGCGTGGTTCATCATGGTGAACATGCAGTTGAGGCCCTTGTTCGGCTCGCCGATCAAGTAGCCGGTGGCCGCGTCGAAATTCAGCACGCAGGTGGCCGAGGCCTTGATGCCCATCTTGTGCTCGATCGAGCCGCAGGAAACACCATTGCGCTGACCCGCTTCGCCTGCTGCATCGGGCAGGAACTTCGGCACGATAAACAGGGAAATACCCTTGGTCCCGGCCGGCGCGTCCGGCAGTTTGGCCAGCACCAGATGGATGATGTTGTCGCTCAGATCATGCTCGCCGGCGGAAATGAAAATCTTGCTGCCGGTGATCGCGTAACTGCCATCGGCCTTGGGTACGGCGCGGGTCTTGATGATGCCCAGATCGGTGCCGCAGTGGGCTTCGGTCAGGCACATGGTGCCGGTCCACTGGCCAGCAGTCAGTTTGCTCAGGTAGGTGTGTTTCTGTTCGGAGGTGCCGTGGGCGTGGATCGCCGACATCGCGCCGTGGGTCAGGCCGGGGTACATGCCCCAGGACGTGTTGCTCGAGCCGACCATTTCGCTGATCACCAGCCCCAGCGAACTCGGAAGACCCTGACCACCGTAAGCCGGATCAGCCGCCAGTCCGTGCCAGCCAGCCTCGACGTATTGTGCGAAGGCCTGCTTGAAGCCTGTAGGTGTTGTTACCACGCCGTTGTCGAAATGGCAGCCCTCTTCGTCGCCGCTGCGATTGAGCGGCGCCAGAACGTTCTCGCAGAACCTGGCGCCTTCTTCGAGAATCGCGCCGATCATGTCCGGGCTGGCGTCATGCGCGCCAAGATTGCTGTAGCTGGTGTGGAAATCGAAGACGTGATCGATCAGAAAGCGCATGTCGCGCAGGGGAGCTTTGTACTCGGGCATGGTGGCTTCTCCGTCAGCAGATTTCTTCAACCTACTGCCGGCCACCACCTGCGACAATCATCCTGCAGACGCTGAATGCGCCGTCATCACTCAACCCGCAGCGGTGTCCATGCGCACCGCGCCACGACGGTTCTGCCCGAACGCCATGACGCAATTACGCCCGGCGCCTTTGGCGCTGTATAACGCCTGGTCGGCGGACTTGAGCACTTCTTCCGGGGTGCGCTGCTCGACACGTTCGGCGACGCCGATACTGACCGTAACCGACACGGCCGAGGCCCCGGAACCGCTGCGGCGCTGGCGACCTTGCTGGTCATCCTGCGGGCGGTTTTCCTGATTGCGCAACTGAATGCTGTAGGAGGCGATCGACTCGCGGATCACTTCCAGGTGCGGCATGCATTCCTCAAGGGTTTTGCCTGCAAACACCAGGGCGAATTCTTCACCGCCGTAACGATATGCCCTACCTCCGCCGCTGATTTTTGACAGTTTGCTGGCGACCAGACGCAGAACCTGGTCACCGACATCGTGGCCGTGGGTGTCGTTGAATTTCTTGAAGTGATCGACGTCGCTCATTGCCAGCACATAGTTGCGCCCCAGGCGCTGCATCCGTTCGTTAAGTGCACGACGCCCCGGCAGACCGGTGAGTTCGTCGCGAAACGCCATTTGGTAGGCTTCATGCGCAACGGCCGCCGCAATCATCAACATCACCTGGCTGCACATGATGTTCAGGGTGAACGGCAGGATGAAAGTCTTTGGCAGCATCCAGAACACCCCGAGCAACCCGACCAGTTGCGCCGCGTGCAGCGGACGCGGGTTGCGCCAGTATTGCCAGGCCAGCAGCAGGAAAGCCGAGATGAACACCGGATAGGACAACTGGATCAGGCTCATCCATGCGCCGTGCAATGCCGGCCAGCGGATCTCCGACAGCCAGAGCAGTAACGCCTGTGGGTAACTTTGTTCCAGCCCCAGCGCGACGCTGCCGAAAGCCAACAGCACGGCGAACCGCGCGACCATGTCCTGAAACAGATGGGTACGCTCCTGCCAAGCGGCAAACAGCCCGAACAACAGGGGCAACAACAGGCAGACCAGATGAAAGACCACCGCAGCGTCTTCGCGCACCTTGCCATTGTCGCGGTAAAAGTCGGTCTGGGTATCGAGCAGAAAGTAGGCGATGTACACCGTGAGCATCAGAAACAGTTCGCGTTGACGCCGATACACCGCGCAATACGCGCCGCCGAGCAGCAACACGAGGGTCGGCAGGACGTTGAACAGAGACGTGAAGAACACGCTGAGGTCTTTGACGTACGCAGCCGCCAACCCCGCAAGTAACAACAGCAGTGAAGGTAGGAAATGGCTGAAACGTACAGCGGAAGAACGCGGCAAGGGTAAGCTCCGACCCGTCATATCAAAGAGATGGCATTGTGCCTGCAAAGTGCAGCCAAGCCCACACAATGTGATGCAGATCACACGCTGTCTCTGTAACGGCCGGATTCGCTGCTATCTGAGCGATTCGCCAACAAAAAAACCGCTGTCCCCTAACGGGAGCAGCGGTTTTCAGGAGATTGCAGTAAGGCTTAGTAGCCCAGAGCGAAGTCTTCTTCTTTCATGTCCATCAGGTTGTTCGCGCCCGAGAGCATGGTGGCCACGTGTGTACGGGTCCGCGGCAGAATGCGCTGGAAGTAGAAGCGCGCGGTCTGCAGCTTGGCAGTGTAGAACGCCTCGTCGCCGCCGCCGGCAGCCAGTTTTTCCGCAGCCACACGTGCCATGTCGGCCCAGAAGTAGGCCAGGCAGGCATACCCGGAGTACATGAGGTAGTCCACGGAAGCCGCGCCAACTTCTTCGCGGTCTTTCATGGCGGCCATACCGACCTTCATGGTCAGTTCGCCCCACTCCTTGTTCAGTGCAGCCAGTGGCGCAACGAACTCCTGAACGGCTTCGTTACCTTCGTTGTTCTGGCAGAACTTGTGCACGATCTTGGTGAAGCCTTTCAGAGCCTCGCCTTGGGTCATCAGCACTTTACGGCCGAGCAGGTCGAGAGCCTGGATGCCGGTGGTGCCTTCGTACAGCATCGAAATGCGGCTGTCGCGAACGTTCTGCTCCATGCCCCACTCGGCGATGAAACCGTGACCACCGTAGATCTGCACGCCGTGGTTGGCGGCCTCGAAACCGACTTCGGTCATGAACGCTTTAGCGATCGGGGTCATGAAGGCCAGCAGTGCGTCGGCTTTCTTCTTCTCTTCTTCGTCGACGCCGTACTTGACGATGTCGACCTGCTTGGCGGTGAAGTACACCATCGCACGGTTGCCTTCGGCGAATGCCTTCATGGTCAACAGCATGCGGCGTACGTCTGGGTGCACGATGATCGGGTCAGCGGCTTTGTCCGGTGCTTTAGGGCCAGTCAGCGAACGCATTTGCAGGCGATCGCGAGCGTATTTCAGACCACCCTGGAAACCGATTTCGGCGTGGGCCAGACCTTGCAGTGCGGTGCCCAGGCGCGCGGTATTCATAAAGGTGAACATGCAGTTCAGGCCTTTGTTCGCCGGGCCGATCAGGTAACCGGTGGCACCGTCGAAGTTCATCACGCAAGTGGCGTTGCCGTGGATGCCCATCTTGTGTTCCAGCGAACCGCAGCTCACCGCGTTGCGAGCACCGATGGTGCCGTCAGCGTTGGGCAGGAACTTCGGCACGATGAACAGCGAGATGCCTTTGGTACCGGCCGGTGCATCCGGCAGGCGCGCCAGTACGATGTGGACGATGTTATCGGCCATGTCGTGTTCACCGGCGGAGATGAAGATCTTGGTGCCGGAAACTTTGTAGGAACCGTCGGCCTGAGGTTCGGCCTTGGTGCGCAGCATGCCCAGGTCAGTGCCGCAGTGCGGTTCGGTCAGGCACATGGTGCCAGTCCATTCGCCGGAAACCAGTTTGGTCAGATAGGCTTCCTGCTGCTCAGGAGTGCCGTGCTCGGAGATAGTGTTCATCGCGCCGTGCGACAGGCCCGGGTACATGCCCCACGACCAGTTGGCTTCGCCGACCATTTCGCTGACCGCCAGACCCAGCGACTCAGGCAGGCCTTGGCCGCCGTGCTCGACGTCATGCGCCAGGCTCGGCCAGCCGCCTTCGACGAATTGCTTGTACGCCTCTTTGAAGCCAGTCGGGGTTTTCACGCCGGACTCGCTCCAGGTGCAGCCTTCCAGGTCGCCCACGCGGTTCAGCGGTGCCAGTACCTGCTCACAGAACTTGGCGCCTTCTTCGAGAATGGCGTCAACCATGTCCGGCGTGGCGTCTGCGCACGCTGGCAGGCTCTGATAGTGCGCTTCGTAGCCGAGCAGCTCGTCACGAACGAAGCGAATATCACGCAAGGGGGCCTTGTAGTCAGGCATAGCGATAAACCTCTGCTGATGTAACCGGGAATGAACGACCGTGTTGAGTTGTTATGACGGTCAAACAGTTGTTTGAAACATACGTTTACGCCGAAATCTTGTCAAGCATCGATCTTTTGCCGTTCGTCATCGTTTTTTTCAGAGGCCGGCCACGAACAATCGCCGCGACTTCACACAAGCCACGGGCACTCTGGAAAAGATTAGTTGAGCAAGAAGGACTTAAACGAAAAACGCCGCGACAGGGCGCGGCGTTTCGATGTTTTCAACAATCTGAATCAGGCGAAAGTGTCGATGATCGTACCCAGCACTTCGTCGGAAGCCTTGGCCACTTTCACACCCAGCTCTGCCTGGAATTTGCCTTGCGACAGCTCAACCACACTGCTCGCCAGATCCGACTCCTGCGCGCGATCCACACCGCGCAGACGATTGACCTGTACTTCAGACGACTGGCTGGTCACCGAGCGTTCTATGGTGTTGTTGGCGATCTGGCTGGCGGCCTGATCGAGGCGGTTCTGCCCGGACTGAATCGAGCTCAGCCCCGCATAAAAAGCGGTGTTACCGGAGATTTCCATAGTCACTCTCATCCCTGCAAAGGATCAATGGCCGTCATTGAAGCAGACGCGCCGGAAAAACACCCGTCAAAAACACTAATGGCACAGTGCCTGTCCATAGGGAAAAGCTTAGTCGAGCAAGTCCAGTTGCAAATGCTCGGCCACCGATTCAGCACTCGGCGTCTTGAGTTTGGGCACGCGCCCAAGGCACGGTGCCGGAATGCGCTCGGCCAGGGTCGCGAGATTTTCCTCCAGCCGCGAGGTCTTCGGATCGATGATATTCGCCACCCACCCCGCCAATTGCAGACCATCGCGGGCAATCGCTTCGGCCGTCAGCAACGCATGACTGATGCAGCCCAGCCTTACGCCCACCACCAGAATCACCGGCAGCTTCAGCGCAATCGCCAAATCCGACAGATTGTCCTGATCCGCCAACGGCACTCGCCAGCCCCCTGCCCCTTCGATCAAAGTGAAATCGGCGTTCATGGCCAGAATCGCGCGCATCGGCGCCAGCAACGATTGCACCGTCAGCGCCACACCCGCCTCGCGCGCCGCCAGATGCGGAGCGATGGCTGGTTCGAATGCCACCGGATTGACCTGTTGATAAGTCAGCGGCAACGAACACTCGGTCAGCAGCGCCAAGGCATCGGAGTTGCGCAACCCCTTGGGCGTGACATCGCATCCTGACGCCACCGGTTTGCCCGCCGCCGTGCTCCAGCCTGCCGACCGTGCCGCGTGCAGCAATCCGGCAGCGACGGTGGTCTTGCCGACATCGGTATCGGTGCCGGTGATGAAATAGGCTGCGCTCATAGGGGTTTCTCCAACACGGCGTACACCACCTGATAGGTTGCCGGCAGTCCCGACGCCTGACGGAACCGCTCATAAGCGTCGATCAGCGCGAGAATCCGTGCCCGCCCAGTCAAACCGCCCGGCCGTCCGGGATTCAGATTGTGTGCACCCAGCGCCTTCAACTCATGGGTCAGGCTGCGCACATCCGGGTAGTGCAGCACATGCGGCTGATTGTCCAGACTCAGCGTGCGCAAGCCACTGCCGGCACATAACTGTTCGTAGCGGGCGAATTCGCGAAAGCGATTGACGTGCACCAGCCCGTCGACCTGCCGCCAGCTCTCACGCAACTCGAACAACGTCCCTGTACACAGACTAGCAAACGCAAAAATCCCTCCCGGTTTCAGCACGCGAAAGGCCTCGCGCAGCACCGCGTCGAAGTCCGCACACCATTGCACCGCCAGGCTGGAGAAGATCAGATTGCAGGTCGCGTCTTTCAGCGGCAGCCGCTCGGCATCACCGGCAATGAAATGCTCTGCACCACCCAACGGCCGTGCGTGACTGAGCATGCCTTCAGCAATATCCAGTGCCAAACCCTGGGCCTCGGCAAAACGTGAAGCCAGCGCTCGGGTGAAGTAGCCGGTACCACAACCGAGATCGAGCCAGCGCGGCGGCGTCCAACCCGCAGGCAAGCGCTGAAGCAGCTGTGTACCGACATCGCGCTGCAACTCGGCGACGCTGTCGTAACTGGCCGCCGCGCGAGAAAAAGACGCCGCCACCTGGCGCTTGTCGGGCAAGCCTTGAGGCAGCACAAGAGACAGATCAGTCATCAGCGCACTCATGTAGAAATGCCTGGATCGCGCCCGCTACTCCGTGCGGGTCTTCCAGCAAAAAAGCGTGGCTGGCCTGTTCGATCAGACCAATTTCGATATCCGGCAGCAGCGCAAACAACGCGCCCGCCGCTTCCGCCGGGACCAGCGCGTCCAGCCCGCCGAACAGATGAAACTGCGGGCCGCGAAACGCCTGCAACGCCTGGCGCGTGTCCAGCTGCGCAAGCAGTTCCAGCCCCCCCATCAGCATTGCTGGTGCGGTTGTCGGTGCGCCCCCCAGCAGCAAGCGCGACAAGCCACGGGGGTCTGGCGAACCTTGCGCGCACAACAAAGCGAAGCGTTTGAGCGTTATCTGCGGGTCGGCCTGGCAACCGGCCAGAAACCCGTCGAATGTTTTGCCGGGCATCGCTTCCGGCCATTGCTCATGGGCGACAAACGAAGGATTGCTCGCCAGCGTCAGCAAGCCGCAGCAAGCCTCGTCACGACGCGCAGCCAATTCGCACGCGAGCATGCCGCCCAGCGACCAGCCCCCCAGCCACGCCTCTTGAGGAAGGCGTGCGTCGAGTTCATCGAGCCAGTCCTGCAGGTCAGCGGAATCCAGCTCCGGCAGCGGCTCGATCTCGACATGCAGATGTTGGTCGAGGCCACGCAATGCCGCCGCCAGCGGCTCCATCGGCGACACGCCAAGGCCCCAGCCGGGCAGCAGGATCAGGCGATTACGCATAATCGGGCTCCAACGACAATCGGGCGAAACAATCCGCCAGCCCTTCCAGCAACCGTTGCACCTGCGCCTCGCTGTGCGCGGCAGTCAGGGTTACGCGCAGTCGAGCGCTGCCCGCCGCAACGGTCGGCGGGCGGATTGCAGTGACCATCAAGCCACGCTCGCGCAACATCTGCGAGAACCGCACCGCGCGCCCGGCATCGCCGATCAGGATCGGCTGGATCGGCGTGAAACTGTCCATCAGCTCCAACCCGATCTGCTCGGCGCCGTTGCGGAACTGACGGACCAGCGCCTGCAAATGTTCACGGCGCCAATGTTCGCTGCGCAGCAGTTCAAGACTTTTGAGCGTCGCGCAGGCCAGCGCCGGTGGTTGGCTGGTGGTGTAGATGTACGGGCGAGCAAACTGAATCAGGCTTTCGATCAACTCTTCGCTGCCAGCCACAAACGCGCCGGCAGTGCCGAAGGCTTTGCCAAGGGTGCCGACCAGCACCGGCACGTCCTCCTGGCTCAAGCCGAAATGCTCGACAATGCCGCCACCGTTGGCACCCAATGGGCCAAAGCCATGAGCATCATCGACCATCAGCCAAGCGCCTTTGGCCTTGGCCTCCCGGGCCAGCGCCGGCAAGTTGGCAATGTCGCCGTCCATGCTGAACACGCCGTCGGTGACCACCAGCGTATTGCCGGTGGCTTTCTCCAGACGCTTGGCCAAACTGTCGGCGTCGTTGTGCAAATAACGATTGAAACGCGCGCCGGACAACAGACCCGCGTCCAGCAAGGAAGCGTGATTGAGCCGGTCTTCGAGCACCGTATCGCCCTGCCCGACCAGCGCCGTAACCGCGCCGAGGTTGGCCATGTAGCCGGTGGTGAACAACAGCGCACGCGGACGTCCTGTGAGATCGGCGAGTGCTTCTTCCAGTGCGTGATGTGCGCTGCTATGGCCGATGACCAGATGCGACGCGCCACCGCCCACGCCCCAGCGCTCAGCGCCGGCGCGCCAGGCGTCGATCACCTGCGGGTGGTTGGCCAGCCCCAGATAGTCGTTGTTGCAAAACGCGAGCAACGGCTGACCGTCGACCACTACTTCCGGGCCTTGCGGCGATGCGAGCAGCGGGCGCTGGCGATAGAGGTTGTCGGCACGGCGGGCAGCAAGGCGTGCGGCGAGATCGAAAGACATGCAGGCCTCGTTCGAATGATGTTATCAGAGTGGAACCGCCCCCTGTGGGAGCGAGCCTGCTCGCGAATGGGCGTCACATCCAACATAGATGTTGGCGGACAAACCGCTTTCGCGAGCAGGCTCGCTCCCACAGGGGTTTTGCATTCCTTCAGAGCAATCCGCGCAGTTTTTACACCGCAGCGTTATAGAACTGCTCGCTGGTCTTCTGCTCCACCAGCGCCTGCTCGATCGCCGCTTGGTGAACCTCATCGGCATGTTCTTCGCGAGCTTCCGGCTGGATACCGAGGCGTGCGAACAGCTGCATATCCTTGTCCGCCTGCGGGTTGGCGGTGGTGAGCAATTTGTCGCCGTAGAAAATCGAGTTAGCGCCAGCGAAAAACGCCAGAGCCTGCATTTGTTCATTCATTGCCTCACGACCGGCAGACAGGCGCACGTGGGATTGCGGCATGAGGATGCGCGCCACGGCCAGCATGCGGATGAAGTCGAACGGATCAATGTCTTCGGCGTTTTCCAGCGGCGTACCGGCGACTTTTACCAGCATGTTGATCGGTACCGATTCCGGATGCTCGGGCAGGTTGGCCAACTGGATCAGCAGGTTGGCGCGGTCGTCGAGCGATTCGCCCATGCCGAGAATGCCGCCGGAGCAGATTTTCATCCCCGACTCGCGCACATAGGCCAGCGTCTGCAGGCGCTCGCTGTAAGTGCGGGTGGTGATGATGCTGCCGTAGAACTCCGGCGAGGTGTCGAGGTTGTGGTTGTAGTAATCGAGGCCGGCCTTGGCCAGCGCTTCGGTCTGCTCCTGATCGAGACGCCCGAGGGTCATGCAGGTTTCCAGGCCCAGGGCCTTCACACCTTCAACCATCTTCAACACGTAGGGCATGTCTTTGGCCGAGGGATGTTTCCACGCCGCGCCCATGCAGAATCGCGTCGAACCGATGGCTTTGGCGCGGGCCGCTTCTTCGAGGACCTTCTGCACTTCCATCAGTTTTTCTTTTTCCAGGCCAGTGTTGTAGTGCCCGGACTGCGGGCAGTACTTGCAGTCTTCCGGACAGGCGCCGGTCTTGATCGACAACAGCGTCGAAACCTGCACGCGGTTGGCGTTGAAATGTGCGCGGTGCACCGTTTGCGCCTGGAACAGCAAGTCGTTGAATGGCTGTACGAAGAGTGCCTTGACTTCAGCCAGAGACCAATCGTGACGCAGGGTGGCAGTGGTGCTCGCGCTCATGGGCAATTCCTTGGTTATGCTTGGCTGGCGCCGGGGAAACGGAATACCCACAGGCGCTACACGGATGTTCGGCATATTTAAGGAAGAGTGATGCGCTGTCAACCACGATACCAGGGACAGGTTTACATCTGTTTAAAAAACGTACAGACATGTTTGCTGTGCGATGAGCCCGCAACAGCAGAAATGCCAATCTGCGAGGGCTGTGAGACCGATTTGCCTTGGCTCGGTAGCCATTGCCAGACCTGCGCGTTGCCGTTGCCGGCGAATGGCCTGACGTGCGGCGAGTGCCTGCTAGAGCCGCCGGCGTTCGAACAGGTCGCCGTGCCCTGGGTTTACGGGTTCCCGGTGGACAGTCTGATTACCCGCTTTAAACACAACGCGAAATGGCCGTTTGGTCACCTGCTCGCCGACGTTCTCGGCCAATACCTGCAGCATCGCTTCGAGGAAGATCTGCCCCGACCCGACGTATTGTTGCCGGTGCCACTGGCGAATAAACGTCTACGACGACGGGGCTTCAATCAGGCCGCGATGCTCGCGCGCTGGTTGAGTGTTGCGCTGGATTTGCCGTGTGAAGAGCAGATCCTGCGGCGAATCAAGGACACCGATGCGCAGCAGGATCTGGATGCCAAGGCGCGCAAACGCAATCTACGCAATGCCTTCACCCTGGCGGCGGATGCACAGGTCAAAGGTCGGTATCTGGCATTGGTGGATGATGTGCTGACCACGGGAGCGACGGCCCGGGCATTGGCCCGCCTGTTGATGGATGCGGGCGCGGCAAGGGTCGACGTCTACTGCCTCGCCCGTACGCCAAAACCCGGCACCTGAGCTCAACACACTCCTACAGGTTGTGTGTTCGGCTTGACTCATGCGTTGCAAGTGGCCAACTTTCATTTCATCGCCCAAGCCAAAAGCGTTCTGATATGTCTCTGCCCTCTCTGCTCTCCCAGCACATCGTCCGCCGCCCGCAGCGCATCGCGTTGTTGCAGCACATTGCCGAGCAGGGTTCGATCACCCGTGCGGCGAAGAGCGCAGGGCTCAGTTACAAGGCGGCGTGGGATGCGATTGATGAGCTGAACAACCTGGCGCAGAAACCCTTGGTCGAGCGCGTGGTGGGCGGCAAGGGTGGCGGTGGCGCCAGATTGTCCAGCGAGGGCGAGCGAGTGCTGCGCCTGTATCAGAAATTGCAGGCATTGCAGGCGCAGGTGCTGGAAGCGGCGGAAGACGCCAGCGATCTCGATCTGCTCGGGCGCCTGATGCTCAGGACCAGTGCGCGCAATCAGCTGCATGGCACGGTTGTGGCAATTGAAGCGCAAGGTCGCAACGATCTGATCCGCCTCAAACTGGCGCAAGGCATTGGTCTTGATGCGCAGATCACCCACGACAGCACCGTGCATCTGGAGCTGCAACCCGGCACTGAAGTCGTGGCATTGATCAAGGCCGGTTGGCTCGACCTGCTTGGCACCGACCAGCCTGCAACGCCCGGTCTTAATCTTCTCAACGGCACCATCGAAGCCATTCTTCACGCCGACGACGGTCCCAGCGAAGTGCGCATTTCCCTGCTCAACGGCCACACCCTCTGCGCTCTGGCGCAAGCGCTGCACTTGCGCAGCCAAAACCTGGGTGTCGGCAAGCCGGTTCAGGTGCAATGCGCGCCGTCCAACGTGCTGATCGGCACGCCGCTCTGAGTCGCTCCTGCAACAATAGCGTCATCGACCCGCATTAAGGTGTTGGCCATAAACCATGCAGGGAGCCTGATGTGAGCCTATTAGAAGAAAACCAATCCACTGACCTGGAAAAAATGGTCGGCCTCAGCCGTCGCGGCTTCATCAGCGCCGGTGCGTTGTGCGGCGCGGCGATGTTCCTCGGCGGCAATCTGTTGAGCCGCAGCGTCCTGGCCGCCAGCGTCAGCGCCGGCAACAGCCGCTTGCTCGGTTTCGAGAGCATCCCGGCGGCGACCACCGACGCCATCAGTCTGCCCAAGGGTTATAAGTCCTCGGTGCTGATCAGTTGGGGCCAGCCGTTGCACAAGAATGGCCCGGCCTTCGACCCGAGCGGCAATGGCACCGCTGCCGCGCAGGAAGTGCAGTTTGGCGACAACAACGACGGTATGAGCCTGTTCGAGTTTCCCGGCGAGAAAAACCGTGCGTTGATGGCGATCAACAACGAATACACCAACTACCGTTACTTGTATCCGCACGGCGGCATGCCACAGTCGGCCGAAGACGTGCGCAAGGCACTGGCCTGCGAAGGCGTGTCGGTGATCGAAGTGCAGCGCAAGCACGGTCAATGGCAGTTCGTGCAGGGCTCGCGCTACAACCGTCGCATCCACGGCAACTCGCCGCTGCGCATCAGCGGTCCGGCCCGCGGCCACGACTTGATGAAAACCGCCGCCGACAAGCACGGCAAGAAAGTCCTCGGCACCTTCCAGAACTGCGCCAACGGCAAGACTCCGTGGGGCACCTACCTGACCTGTGAAGAGAACTTCACCGACTGCTTCGGCAGCAGCAACGCTCAACAGCCATTCGATGCTGCGCAAAAGCGCTATGGCGTCACGGCTGCCAGCCGCGAGATCAACTGGCACCCGTTCGACCCGCGCTTCGACATGGCGAAAAATCCCAACGAGCTCAACCGCCACGGCTGGGTGGTGGAGATCGACCCGTTCGATCCGCAATCGACCCCGGTCAAACGCACTGCGCTGGGCCGCTTCAAACATGAAAACGCCGCACTGGCCGAGACCGACGATGGTCGCGCCGTGGTGTACATGGGCGACGACGAGCGTGGCGAGTTCATTTACAAATTCGTCAGCCGCGATCGCATCAACCACCGCAACCAAAAGGCCAATCGCGACATTCTCGATCACGGCACTTTGTACGTGGCCAAATTCGATGCCGGCGACGGCAACCCCGATCATCCGAGGGGTCAGGGCCAGTGGATCGAATTGACCCACGGCAAGAACGGCATCGACGCCAGCAGCGGATTTGCCGATCAGGGCGAAGTGCTGATCCACGCACGCCTCGCCGCCAGCGTGGTTGGCGCAACACGCATGGACCGCCCGGAATGGATCGTCGTCAGCCCCAAGGACGGCCAGGTTTATTGCACGTTGACCAACAACGCCAAACGCGGCGAAGACGGGCAACCGGTGGGCGGCCCGAATCCGCGCGAGAAGAACGTCTATGGGCAGATTCTGCGCTGGCGCACCGACCGCGACGATCACGGTTCGAAGACTTTTGCCTGGGATCTGTTCGTGGTTGCCGGCAACCCGGGCGTGCATGCCGGAACGCCGAAAGGTGGCTCATCCAACATCACCCCGCAGAACATGTTCAACAGCCCGGATGGCCTGGGTTTCGACAAGGCCGGCCGCCTGTGGATTCTCACTGACGGCGACTCGAGCAACGCCGGCGACTTTGCCGGGATGGGCAACAACCAGATGCTCTGCGCCGACCCTGCGACCGGTGAGATTCGCCGCTTCATGGTCGGGCCGATTGGTTGCGAAGTGACCGGGATCAGCTTCTCGCCGGATCAGAAAACCCTGTTCGTCGGGATTCAGCATCCGGGGGAGAACGGGGGGTCGACCTTCCCTGAGCACCTGCCCAATGGCAAGCCGCGCTCTTCGGTGATGGCGATCACCCGAGAGGATGGCGGAATCGTCGGCGCCTGATAAACCGCTTTCGCGAGCAGGCTCGCTCCCACAGGGGATCGCATTCCAATGTGGGAGCGAGCCTGCTCGCGAAGAGGCCCGACCAGACACCAACCCCCTCAATGCCTGCCATCTGCGCTACCATGCCGAGCCGGACGCAGCAGCCTGCTGCGCGCAGGAGTCAGCATGGCCCACCCGTTTGAAACCCTCACCCCCGATCTCGTGCTGGATGCCGTCGAAAGCATCGGTTTCCTCAGCGATGCGCGCATTCTGGCGCTCAACAGCTACGAAAACCGCGTTTATCAGGTCGGCATCGAAGACGCCGAGCCGCTGATCGCCAAGTTCTATCGTCCGCAGCGCTGGACCAACGCAGCCATCCTCGAAGAACACCAGTTCACCTTCGAACTGGCCGACATCGACATTCCAGTGGTGGCGCCGCTGATCCACAACGGCGAAACCCTGCACGAACACGCAAGTTTCCGCTTCACGCTGTTCCCGCGCCGTGGTGGCCGTGCGCCGGAGCCGGGCAATCTCGATCAGCTGTATCGCCTCGGCCAGTTGCTGGGGCGCATGCATGCGGTGGGCGGTACCAAGCCGTTCGAACATCGCGAAGCGCTAGCCGTGGAGAACTTCGGCCATGCCTCGCTGAACACCCTGCTCGAAGGCAACTTCATTCCCAAGAGTCTGCTGCCGGCTTACGAGTCGGTTGCCCGCGACCTGCTCAAACGCGTCGAGGATGTCTACGCCGCCGCGCCGCACCGGAACATCCGCATGCACGGCGACTGCCATCCAGGCAACATGATGTGCCGCGACGAGATGTTCCACATCGTCGACCTCGATGACTGCCGCATGGGCCCGGCGGTGCAGGACATCTGGATGATGCTTGCCGGCGATCGGCAAGAGTGTCTTGGACAGCTGTCGGAACTGATGGACGGCTACAACGAATTTCACGATTTCGACCCGCGAGAACTGGCGCTGATCGAGCCACTGCGCGCATTGCGCCTGATGCACTACAGCGCCTGGCTGGCGCGGCGCTGGGACGACCCGGCATTCCCGCACAGTTTTCCGTGGTTCGGCACGGAGCGTTATTGGGGCGATCAGGTGTTGGCGTTGCGCGAGCAACTGGCGGCACTGAATGAAGAACCGCTGAAACTCTTCTGATCAAAGATCAAAAGATCGCAGCCTTCGGCAGCTCCTACTTTGGAATGCATATCCCTGTAGGAGCTGCCGAAGGCTGCGATCTTTTTGCTTTCTGACACGACACATCTATACAACCTCCTTACAATCCCTTCTTTGTCAGTTGCCTGAGCAAGGATTCTGCATGCAAGCCGCCAACCCGCGCCGCGGGTACATTCTGGGCCTGAGCGCCTACATTATCTGGGGCCTGTTCCCGATCTACTTCAAAGCCATCGCCGAAGTGCCGGCAGTCGAAATCATCATTCACCGGGTGCTGTGGTCGGCGCTGTTCGGGGCGCTGTTGCTGATGGTGTGGAAACACCCGGGCTGGCTGCGTGAGCTGCTGGACAATCCCAAGCGTCTGGCGATTCTCGCGTTGAGCGGCACGCTGATCGCCGCCAACTGGCTGACCTACGTGTGGTCGGTGAACAACGGACGCGTGCTCGAGGCCAGTCTGGGCTACTACATCAACCCGCTGGTCAATGTGCTGTTGGGCATGGTGATTCTCGGCGAGCGACTGCGGCGCATGCAGTGGCTGGCGGTCGGGCTGGCCGCGATCGGCGTAGCACAGCAGGTGTGGCAGGTCGGCAGTTTGCCGTGGGTGTCGCTGGCGCTGGCGCTGACCTTCGGTTTCTACGGCTTGATCCGTAAACAGGCACCGGTCAACGCGTTGCCGGGGCTGGTGGTGGAAACCTGGATGCTGGTGCCGATCGCCATCGCCTGGCTGCTGTTCAACCAGACTGCCACCAGCGTGCAGCCGCAATTCTGGACCACTTCCGAAGCCTGGTGGCTGGTGGCCGCCGGCCCGGTGACCCTGGTGCCGCTGGTGTGTTTCAACGCCGCCACACGCCATCTGCCCTACACCACCATCGGATTTCTGCAATACATCGCGCCGACCCTGGTGCTGCTGCAAGCCGTGCTGCTGTTTGGCGAGCATTTGTCGTCGAGCACATTGGTCGCCTTCATGTTTATCTGGGCCGGTCTGGCCGTTTACAGCGTCGATGCGTGGATAAGTTTGCGTCGGCGCAGCTGATCAAAAAACGCTCAAACCTCCACAGGCCACGGTTCTCGTGGCCTGTACCGTTCCTTCCCAAGGTTATCCACAGCGTGATCCCCGCCGTTTGTGCGCAAGTCACTGAAAGTTGGCGATTTTTTGAACAATTGCCGCAAAGCCACGGCCGATGTGGCGTGGCGCCCTGTCTCTACAGGTTATCCACAGGCAGGTGCACGTTAAACCTGAATAACCTCTCGGGCGTTTAATCCTCTGTGCGCAACACCAGTTCCACCATCAGATCGTCGGCCAGCGTTTCAAGGCGCGCCTGCAACACATCCAGGGACAGCGTCAGCGGCACCGCCAGAATCGCCTCGGCGTGAAACAGTGACTCGCTGCTCATCGGTGCGGGGCGCACCTCAGTCACCAGCCTTTCCAGATTCACGCCCTGCTCGCTCAACAGCCGCGTGATATCCCGGACGATGCCCGGCCGGTCATTGCCGACCAGCTCCATGGCGATCGGCTTCCAGGTGCAGGATTGCTCGACACCACTCTCGGCGATGAGTACGCGGATGCCATGCGCGGACAGGGCCTGTAGAGAATCGACCAGTTCATCGTACGCCTCTGCCGGGACACCCACGCGCAATATCCCGGCGAACTGCCCGGCCATCCGCGACATGCGACTCTCCAGCCAGTTGCCGCCGTGCTCGGCGATGCATTGGGCAATGCGCTCGACCTGGCCGGGCTTGTCCGGAGCGAAGACGGTGAGTACGAGATGGTCCATGGCGCAGCCCTCAGTTCATGACTTTTGTTATCGAAGGGCAAGTATAGGCAAGAGGATTGATTCAGATGGGCCAGCCGCTGCGCAGAATCTGTGGCCAGGGAGCTTGCTCTCGCTGGCGGCCGCAGGACGCCCTTGTGCAGTCATTGATATTTTTGCGACTACTGCGCAGCCGAGCGGGAGCAAGCTCCCTCGCCACAACAGCGCACCGACCAGAAGCTGCGCCAAAGGCAGCCTGAGCAATATTTATGTGTACAACTTTTGATATTTAGCTGGAACAATCCAATGCTTTTTTGAGAACATCCCGTTCCGCGACGTGACCGCAATGCGTCATGAGGTCGCAGAACGACGTAATTAGTCTGATTTTCACAAGCGCAACTCATCATGTAGTATGCCGCAGCGCGCACTACATAACGCTGGATCGATGTCTGCCCAAGGCCCTTCGCAATCCTGAAAGCCCCGTCAGCAAGGCCTCCAAGCCGTTGATTGGTGCCTGGCCCAGCCGCCAGCAATGGCATGTACTGGTCGGCAGGTTTGTGGTTTAAATGGCCAGAAGCTTCATTGTTAAATTGACGAGCTGAAAAGCGAAATAGCTGAGCAGAGTGAGGCAAGCAATGACTGAACACGTTCAAGTCGGTGGCCTGCAGGTCGCCAAAGTCCTGTTCGACTTCGTGAACAACGAAGCCATTCCCGGTACCGGCCTCACCGCCGAACAATTCTGGGAAGGCGCCGACAAGGTCATTCACGACCTGGCGCCGAAGAACAAAGCCCTACTCGCCAAACGCGATGACTTCCAGGCGCGCATCGATGCCTGGCATCAACAGCATGCCGGCCAGGCGCATGACGCCGTGGCCTACAAAGCTTTCCTGCAAGAGATCGGTTATCTGCTGCCAGAAGCCGCTGATTTCCAGGCCACGACGCAAAACGTCGATGATGAAATCGCCCGCACCGCCGGCCCGCAACTGGTAGTGCCGGTGATGAACGCGCGCTTCGCGCTCAATGCCTCGAACGCTCGCTGGGGTTCGTTGTACGACGCCCTCTATGGCACCGACGCGATCAGCGAAGACGGCGGCGCCGAAAAGGGCAAAGGCTACAACAAGGTACGTGGCGATAAAGTCATCGCCTTCGCCCGTGCCTTTCTTGACGAAGCCGCGCCACTGGCCGCCGGCTCCCACGTCGATTCGACCGGCTACAGGATCGCTGACGGCAAACTCGTCGTGACCCTCAAGGGCGGCAGCAACAGCGGCCTGCGCGACGACGCTCAGCTGATCGGTTTCCAGGGCGACGCCACTGCGCCGATTGCAATTCTGCTCAAGCACAACGGCCTGCACTTCGAAATCCAGATCGATGCCAGCACCCCGGTCGGCCAGACCGATGCCGCCGGCGTCAAAGACATCCTCATGGAAGCGGCGCTGACCACGATCATGGACTGCGAAGATTCCGTAGCCGCGGTCGATGCCGACGACAAAGTGGTGATCTACCGCAACTGGCTCGGCCTGATGAAGGGCGACCTGGCGGAATCCGTGTCCAAGGGCGGCCAGACCTTCACCCGCACCATGAACCCGGATCGCACCTACACCGCGCCCAACGGTGGTGAAGTGACCCTGCACGGTCGTTCACTGTTGTTCGTGCGCAATGTCGGCCATCTGATGACCATCGACGCGATCCTCGACAGTCAAGGCAATGAGGTCCCGGAAGGCATCCTCGACGGTCTGGTCACTTGTCTGGCGGCGATGCACAACCTCAACGGCAACACCTCGCGGCGCAACACCCGCACCGGTTCGGTGTACATCGTCAAACCGAAGATGCACGGCCCGGAAGAAGCGGCGTTCACCAACGAGCTGTTCGGGCGCATCGAAGACGTGCTGCGTCTGCCGCGCAATACCCTGAAAGTCGGGATCATGGACGAGGAGCGCCGCACCACGGTCAACCTCAAGGCCTGCATCAAGGCTGCCAGCGAGCGCGTGGTGTTCATCAACACCGGTTTCCTCGACCGCACCGGCGACGAAATCCACACGTCCATGGAAGCCGGCCCGGTGGTGCGCAAGGCTGACATGAAGGCCGAGAAGTGGATCGGCGCCTACGAGAACTGGAACGTCGATATCGGTTTGAGCACCGGCCTGCAGGGTCGTGCGCAAATCGGTAAAGGCATGTGGGCGATGCCCGACCTGATGGCGGCGATGCTCGAACAGAAAATCGCTCACCCGCTGGCCGGCGCCAACACTGCATGGGTGCCATCGCCGACAGCCGCTGCGTTGCATGCACTGCATTACCACAAGGTCGACGTGTTCGCCCGCCAGGCCGAACTGGCCAAACGTGCGCGCGCCTCGGTGGACGACATCCTGACCATTCCGCTGGCGGTGAACCCGAACTGGACGCCGGAGCAGATCAAGAACGAACTGGACAACAACGCCCAGGGCATTCTCGGTTACGTGGTGCGCTGGATCGACCAGGGCGTCGGCTGCTCGAAAGTGCCGGACATCAACGACATCGGCCTGATGGAAGATCGTGCGACGCTGCGTATTTCCAGCCAGCACATCGCCAACTGGCTGCGCCACGGTATCGTCACCGAGGAGCAAGTGATGGAAAGCCTCAAGCGCATGGCGCCGGTGGTCGACCGTCAGAACGCCAACGACCCGCTGTACCGCCCGCTGGCACCGGACTTCGACAGCAACATCGCCTTCCAGGCGGCGGTCGAACTGGTGATCGAAGGTACCAGGCAGCCGAACGGCTATACCGAGCCGGTACTGCACCGTCGTCGTCGTGAGTTCAAGGCGGCGAATGGTCTGTAACGTACGTTGATGGTTGAAATGAAAAAGGCCCTGAGCGAAAGATCAGGGCCTTTTTTTTAAACGCAAAGTCAAAAGATCGCAGCCTTCGGCAGCTCCTACGTGGGATCACCTGTAGGAGCTGCCGAAAGCTGCGATCTTTTGATCCTCAAATATTCAGGGCTCAATCCCCAATTCGTGTTTGACCAGCCCAAGCAGCTTCTCCGTATCAATCGGCTTGAGCAGAAAATCCACCACGCTCAAATGCATCGCCGCGATCGCGTCTTTCACGTCGGCATCGCCCGACACGATGATGATCGGCATCGCCGCCCGAACCGATTCGCGCACGTGCCGGATCAAGTCCAGGCCATCGACATTGCCCATGCGCAGATCGGTAATCACCAGCCCGATCGAAGGCTTCTGCTCAAGCATTTTCAGCGCCGTTTCACCGCTGGCTGCGGTCATGCAGTGAATGCCGTCGAGCGCGAGAATCTCCGACAGCAGCTCTCGGGCGTCCTTGTCGTCGTCGACGATCAGGACGCGCTGCGGCGGCAGATCGGGTTCGAGCATTACTGCGCTGAGCGCTTCACGCTCGGCGTCGCTCAGAATATCGTGGTCGGACATGGCGCTCTCTAAATGTTCAATCAATCTCTGGCAAGTCGTCAGACATCACCGGACAGCGCTTCAATGTGCACTTCGTCGGATTTTTTTCCAAGGGGCTATGACAAGCTTTTCCGAGCTTTTGCGTAGGGTATTTCCGAAAATCGGCCAATGGTGGCAAAACCTAGACTTACGTCCAATGGGCACCCTGCCCGCCGGGGTCGACCATGGCCGCAACGATCCGACCACAACAATTCGAAAAAGACTGCGGTAATGGTTATGAGCAAAGCGGACGCCTACACCCAGGCAGGGAAGACCGCGGTTTTGCAGAACATTCAGGGCACCCTGCAATTCCTCCAGCGCTTCCCGCCCTTCAATCAGATGGAACACGCCCACCTCGCGTACCTGGTGGAGCAATGTCAGCTGCGTTTTTTTGCCCAGGGCGAGAGCATCATCAAACCGGCTGACGGCCCGGTCGAACACTTCCATATCGTCAAACAGGGTCGGGTGGTGGGCGAACGCCAGCACATCACCAAACCCGGCACCGAGACCACGTTCGAAATCACCACCGGCGAATGCTTTCCGCTGGCCGCACTGCTCGGTGAGCGCGCTACACGCACCGAACATCTGGCGGGCGAAGACACCTTCTGCCTGCAACTGAACAAACTGGCGTTCATCAAACTGTTCGCCCTTTCCAGCACCTTTCGCGACTTTGCCTTGCGCGGGGTCAGCAGCCTGCTCGATCAGGTCAATCAGCAAGTGCAGCAGAAAGCCGTGGAAACCCTCGGCACGCAGTACTCGCTGAATACCCGCCTGGGCGAACTGGCGATGCGCCATCCGGTGACCTGCAGCGCGGATACACCACTGCGTGAAGCGGTGAAGCTGATGCACGAGCAACAGGTCGGCAGCATCGTCGTGGTGGATGAGCACAAAGCGCCACTGGGGATTTTCACCCTGCGCGATCTGCGCCACGTAGTCGCCGAAGGCGTCGGTGATTTCAGCGACGCCATCGACCGGCACATGACCCGCGGGCCGTTCTTTCTGTCACCGGATCACAGCGCCTTCGATGCGGCGATCGCCATGACCGAGCGGCACATCGCGCACGTATGTCTGGTCAAGGATCAGCGCCTGTGCGGCGTGGTTTCCGAGCGTGATCTGTTCTCCCTGCAACGGGTCGATCTGGTGCATCTGGCCCGAACCATCCGCAGCGCGCAACGGGTCGAACAACTGGTGACCCTGCGCGGCGAAATCGGCCAGCTTGTTGAACGCATGCTCGCCCACGGCGCGTCCTCGACGCAGATCACCCACATCATCACCCTGCTCAACGATCACACCGTGTGCCGGGTGATCGAATTGACCCTCGCGGAAAAAGGCGATCCCGGCGTGCCGTTCAGTTGGCTGTGTTTCGGCAGTGAGGGCCGGCGCGAGCAGACACTGCACACCGATCAGGACAACGGCATTCTCTTCGACGCCCGCGATGCAGCGCATGCCGCCGAGATTCGCGGCAAGCTGCTGCCGATTGCCCAGCAGATCAACCAGAGCCTGGCGCAGTGCGGCTTCACCCTGTGCAAGGGCAACGTCATGGCCGGCAATCCCGAGCTGTGCCTGTCGCGGGCCGAATGGGCGCGGCGCTTCGCTGCGTTTATCCGCGAGGCAACGCCGGAGAACCTGCTGGGCTCGAGCATCTATTTCGATCTGCGCGTGGTCTGGGGCGATGAGCAAGGCTGCGAGCAATTGCGCCGGGGCATTCTCGATCAGGTCGGCGACAACCGATTGTTCCAGCGCATGCTGGCCGAAAACGCGCTACGCAATCGCCCACCGGTGGGACGCTTCCGTGAGTTCGTGCTGGCGCGCAAGAATGGCGAGAAAGCCACACTTGATCTGAAGATCCAGGGTTTGACGCCGTTCGTGGACGGTGCTCGCTTGCTGGCGCTGGCCAACGGCATCGACGCCAACAACACCCTCGAACGCTTTCGCCAACTGGTGGATAAGGAAGTCATCGAACCGCTCGATGGCGCGGCTTATGAAGAGGCCTACCACTTCATTCAGCAAACGCGGATGCAGCAGCATCAGATCCAGACCCGGGAAAACCAGCCTTACTCCAACCGCGTCGATCCCGACAGCCTCAATCACCTTGACCGGCGCATCCTGCGCGAGTCCCTGCGTCAGGCCCAGCGCCTGCAAAGCAGCCTGACGTTGCGGTATCAGCTATGAGCCTGTTCTCGTGGCTGCGCCCGGCCAGCCCGGTGGTGCCGGCAGCTTTTCAGCAGCGTCTGGCGAAATTGCCGGCCATCACCGGGCTGAGCGAATGCAGCCTGCGCGAGCAGCGCTGGGTGGTGCTGGATCTGGAAACCACTGGCCTGAACCTCAACAAGGATCGCGTGTTGTCGATCGGCGCGGTGGCGATCGAGGATGGCGCGATCGATTTCAGCCAGCAGTTCGAGCGTACTTTGCAGTGTCGCGAGTTGAAGCTCAGCCCCAGCGTGCTCATTCATGGGTTGGGGCCGAATGCGATTGCCGCTGGCAGTGATCCGGCCGAGGCGTTGCTGGAACTGTTGGAGTTCGTCGCCGACAGCCCGGTACTGGCGTTCCATGCGCCATTCGATCAGCACATGCTCGGGCGCGCATTGAAGGAACATCTGGGATACAAGCTGCAGCATGTGTTTCTCGATGTGGCGGATATTGCGCCGCTGCTGTGTCCGCAGGCGCAGATTCGCGAGGCGGGCCTGGATGAGTGGATCGAGTGGTTTCGCCTGGAAGTGTTCGAACGGCATAACGCGAGTGCCGATGCGCTGGCCACGGCGGAACTGGCACTGATTCTGTTCAGCCGGGCGCGGGCGCAGCAGATTTACAGCCCGTTGCATCTGCAGCAGCGGTTGAGGCAGTGGAAGCGCAGGCAACAAACTCATTCTTTCTAGCCCCCCCTGTAGGAGCTGCCGCAGCCTGCGGCAGCTCCTACAGGGCATGCGTCCATATCACCTGACCAGTGGCCAATTGCTAACCATTCCCACCTCTGCCAGAATCGCGAACAATTCTCGTTAGTTAACATTTCCCAATCGGTGATGTCCGGTGTCGTCAGTTCCCAACCCTCACAGTGAACTCGTCGGTGCGATGTATCGCGACCATCGCGGTTGGCTGCTGGCGTGGTTGCGGCGCAATGTGGCGTGTCCGCAGCGCGCCGAGGACTTGAGCCAGGACACCTTTGTGCGCCTGCTCAACCGCGACGAACTGCTGACCCCGCGCGAGCCACGGGCATTTCTCGTGGCTATCGCCAAAGGCCTGCTGTTCGACTACTTCCGCCGCGCCGCGCTGGAACAGGCTTACCTCACCGAACTGATGCTGATCCCCGAAGACGAGCAGCCGTCGGTGGAAGAACAGCAAATGATCCTCGACGATCTGAAAGCCATCGACCGCATGCTCGGCAAACTGTCGACCAAGGCCCGTGCGGCCTTTCTGTATAACCGCCTCGACGGCCTCAGCCATGCCGAGATTGCCAACAGGCTCGGCGTATCGGTGCCGCGCGTGCGTCAGTATCTGGCGCAAGGCCTGCGCCAGTGCTACGTCGCGTTATACGGTGAACCGACATGAGTGCCGCCAGCTCGCGCCCGGTGCCGGCGCATGTGCTGGACGCGGCGATCGCCTGGCAATTGACCCTCGATTCCAGCACCGCGCTGGAGCGCGAAGAGTTCGCCAAATGGCACGCGGCAAACGAAGAACACGCCCGCGCCTGGCGTCAGTTGGGCATGCTCGATCAGCGCTTCAGCGTCGCCAAGGGCCCGGCCCGCAACGCATTGCTGCAATCACGCGAAGGCATTCGCCGGCGCGTGCGCAAGCTGGGCAGTGGTCTTGCCAGTGTTGTGCTGGTGCTCGGTCTGGGGCTGTTTGTCAGTGAGCGTTATCTGCCGCTCGACTATTGGCTCGCCGACCAGCGCACCGCCACCGGCGAACAACGCACTGTGCGCCTGCCCGATGGCACCCTGCTCAACCTCAATACCCACAGCGCGGTTGACGTACGCTTCGATGACAAGCGCCGCTTGATCGTGTTGCAGGAAGGCGAAATTCTCGTCGAGACCGGGCATGGCGATGCCCGGCCCTTTATCGTCGAAACCCGCGAGGGCAGCATGCGCGCGCTGGGCACGCGGTTTCTGGTCAAGCGCGAGGATGACGGCACGCGCCTGAGCGTGTTGCAGTCGGCGGTGGCAGCCCATGCGCAAGATAACCCTGAAGAACAGATTCTGCGCGAAGGCCAGCAAGTGCTGCTGCGCAGCGACGGACTGGGTTCGATTGTCGCCCTCACCCCCGGCGCCGATGCCTGGACGCGAGGCATGCTGGTGGTGGACAACGCGCGGCTGAGCGATCTGGTGCATGAGCTCGGGCGTTATCGTCGCGGGCATCTTGGCGTAGCGCCGGAAGTGGCCGACCTGCGCATTACCGGCAGCTTTCCGTTGCACGACACCGACAAGGCCCTGAGTGCGCTGCTGCCGAGCCTGCCGGTGCAGATCGAGCGGCATACGTCGTATTGGGTCACCGTGGCGAAGGCTGATATCAAGCCTGAGTAAGGCGCCGGCAGGAAAAAGTCTTCGCGAGCAGGCTCGCTCCCACAGGAAAACGCATTGCAGATGTGGGAGCGAGCCTGCTCGCGAAGGCGACATCAGCCGCACAACCATTTTCAGCTGAACAAAATAAATTCCATCCCGCCCTATCACTTTTTGATTTTCGTCCGGCACACAGGCAATTGAGAAATATTTCCATTCAGGAGCCGCCGTATGTCCCGTTCGCCAGACACTTTGTTGCGCCCCAGTCTGCTGGCTTTTGCCATCGCTTTCAGCACGCCGCTGATCAGCAGTCCGTTGCTCGCCGCTGAGCAAGCGTCCAGCGTGCGTGCCTACAACCTGCCGGCGGCGCCGCTGTCGACCACGCTGAACCAGATCGCCAGCCAGGGAGGTCTCGCCCTGGCGCTGAATCCGGCACTGGCGGCAGGCAAGACCTCGGCCCCGGTCAACGGCCAGTTCGACACCGTCGGCGCCCTGCGCGCGGCGTTGCGCGGCAGCGGTCTGCAACTGGAGCAAAGCAGCGCCGGCACTTACACCCTCGTGGCTGTGCCTGAAGGCACGCTGGCCCTGCCGGAAACCTCGGTCATCGGCGTGGAAAATCTGGAAAGTGCCTGGGGGCCGGTGGAAGGCTATACCGCGACCCGTACTGCCGCCGGTACGAAGACCGACACCGCACTGGTCGAGGCACCGCGTTCGATTTCCGTTGCAACGCGCCAGCAAATGGACGACCGCAGCGTGCACAGCCTTGATGACGCCGTGCGTTATATGCCGGGCATCACCGCCAGCAGCTACGGCAGCGACACCCGCGCCGACTGGCTGCGCGTACGCGGTTTCGAGCCGACCCAGTTCCTCGATGGCCTGCCTCTGCCAAAAGGCGTGTACGCCAACCCGAAACAGGAAACCTGGAACCTCGACCGCCTCGCCCTGCTGCGTGGCCCGGCCTCGTCGGTGTACGGCCAGACGCCGCCGGGCGGTTTGCTCGACATGGTCAGCCGCCGCCCGAGCGCTGAAGCCAGCAGTGAAATCCAGCTGCAATACGGCAGCGACAACCACCGGCAGATCAACTTTGCCAGCACCGGCAAGATCGACGAGGCCGGTCAGTTTCTCTATGGCCTCAGCGGCGTGGTGCGCGACAGCGGCACGCAGGTCGACCACGTCGACAACAAGCGCTACAACATCGCGCCGAGCCTGACCTGGAACATCGATGACGACACCCGTTTCACCCTGCTGACCCAGTTCACCCGCGACGATACCGGCATCACCAGCCAGTTTCTGCCAATCCAGGGCACCAAAATCAATTCGCCGTTCGGTGATATTTCCCATCACAAGAATCTCGGCGATCCGGATTGGGAATATTACGACCGCACCTACTACGCACTGGGCTATGCCTTTGAACATCGGCTGAATGATGTCTGGCAGTTCAAGCAGAACCTGCGCTACACCAAGTCGGATCTGTCGTTTCAGTCGCTGACGCCCGGCTCCTACCCGTTCACCACCGTGGATGAGCAAGGCAACGTCGGCCGCACCAGCACCAGCGTCGAAGAAGACATCAGCCAGTTCGCCGTCGACAACAACTTCCAGGCCGACTTCGCCACTGGCGATATCCGCCACACCTTGCTGCTGGGCCTGGATCACCAGCGCGGTAACACCAACTACACCTCGATTTTTGGTGATGGCCTGCAAACCAACGTGATTACCCCGATCTACGGCCAGCCAATCGTCCGTCCGGCGCGTTCTACTGCGTTTTACGACTACAACCAGAAGACCTACCAGACCGGCCTCTACGTGCAGGATCAGATGGCCCTGGATCAGTGGCGCCTGACCCTCGGCGGCCGTGAAGACTGGGTGCACACCAGCACCGAATTCTTCAACAAGGGCGATGCCACCAATACCCAGCGCGACAAAAAATTCAGCGGCAACGCGGCGCTCAGCTACGTCTTCGACAACGGCTTCGTGCCGTACCTGTCCTACGCCGAGTCTTTCCAGCCGACCACCGGCGCCGATGTCACCTCGACCGGCTCGCTCAAGCCGACCGAAGGCAAGCAATGGGAACTGGGCATCAAGTATCAGCCGCCGGGCAGCAAGACCCTGCTGACCGCCGCCGTGTATGACCTGACCCAGAAAAACGTCGCGGTGAACACCTTCGTCAACAACGTTTCGGTAACCAGCCAGACCGGTGAAGTGAAAGTCAAAGGGCTGGAGCTGGAAGCCGTCTCCGACGTGACCGACAACCTCAAAGTCATCGCCGCCTACACCCTGGCCAAGTCCGAAGTGCAGAAAGGCGTCGACAAGGGCAACCGCCTGCAACTGATGCCCAACCAGCAAGCTTCGCTGTGGACCGACTACACCTGGCACAGTGGCGTGCTCGACGGTTTCGGCGTCGGTGCCGGCGTGCGTTATACCGGCAACACCTACGGCGACAAGGCCAACACCTGGCTGGGCAAAGCCGATGCCTATACCGTGTTCGACGCCAGTGTGCATTATGATCTGGGCCGTCTGGACAACAGCCTTAAAGGCGCGTCGCTGGCCGTCAACGCGACCAACCTGTTCGACAAGGATTACATTTCCACCTGCGACAGCTTCTACTGCTACTACGGCGACCAGCGCAGCGTCGTCGCCAGCGCTACTTACAAGTGGTAAGCCAGTGAGCTGAAACAGGCCCTGTTACCAGGCCGTCCGCACCGGGCGGCTTTGGTGTTTTTGAAGGTCATGCAATGAAAAGTAAAACCATCCGCCGCTGGTCGTTCATTCACACCTGGACCAGCCTGATCTGCACGGTGTTTCTGCTGATGCTGGCATTGACCGGGCTGCCGCTGATTTTCAGCCACGAGATCGACCATTTGCTGGGCAACGCCCCGGAGCTGCGCGAGATGCCGGCCGACACGCCGCAACTCAACCTGCAGCAACTGGTCGACGCTGCGCAAAAGCATCGCCCCGGCGAAGTCATGCAGTATTTCGGCTATGACGACGAAGATCCGAACGCGGCCTTCGCGATCATGGCCAAGACCGCCGATACCGAGCCGAACTCCTCACACACCTTCATGCTCGATGCGCGCACCGGCGAAGCCCTGGAGACTCCTTCGGCCAATGGCGGCCTGATGCTGTTCATCCTGCGCCTGCACGTCGACATGTTTGCCGGGTTGCCGGGCAAGCTGCTGCTGGCGTTCATGGGGTTGCTGTTTGTTATGGGGATCGTCTCCGGGACGGTGCTGTATCTGCCATTCATGCGCCGTTTGCAATTCGGCACCGTACGCCAGGACAAATCCACCCGCCTGCGCTGGCTCGATCTGCACAACCTGATCGGCGTGGTGACCCTGACGTGGTGCCTGGTGGTGGGCGTGACCGGAGTGATCAGCGCCTGCGCCGACCTGCTCATCGCCGCCTGGCGCAACGACGCGCTGGCCACGTTGATCGCGCCTTATCGCGATGCTCCACCACTGAGCCAACTGGCACCGGCGACCCGTTTGCTCGACATCGCCGAAGAAGTCGCACCGGGAATGAAGCCGGACTTCATAGCCTTCCCCGGCACGCGTTTTTCCAGCGAGCACCATTACGCGGTGTTCATGAAGGGCGGCACGCATCTGACCTCGCATCTGCTGACACCGGTGCTGATCGATGCCACGACTCTGCAAGTGACCGCCGTGGCCGAACGCCCGTGGTACATGGACGCCATGGGCATGTCCCAGCCGCTGCACTTCGGCGACTACGGCGGCATGCCGATGAAAATCCTCTGGGCCACGCTGGATGTACTGACGATCATTGTGCTGGCCAGCGGTGTGTACCTGTGGATGGTGCGGCGCAAGGCGGCCAAGCCTGTGCTGGAAACTACGGAGGCCTCGGCATGAAACCGCGTCAGTCGAGTTTCTGGAAGGTCTTCAGCACACCGATCGTGATCGCCCTGCTCAGTGCGGCGGGGCTGTTTGCGGCATTGCTGGGAGATGGCATCTGGGATGCGTTGAGCTGGGTCGGGCTTGGCGTACCGGCATTTCTGGCCATAAGAGGTTTTCTGCCGCGAACCTGAGAATCCCTTGTGGGAGCGAGCCTGCTCGCGAAAGCGCCCCGACATTCAACATCAGAGTCGACTGTCACGACGCCTTCGCGAGCAGGCTCGCTCCCACATGGGTTCTGCGCAGGCCTTGAGCAGGCTATGCTGGCCGATCATTGTCCTGATCGAGACCTTGCCCATGTCCGCCCCCAGCATGACCCTGTACCACAACACCCTGTCGCCCTTCGTGCGCAAAGTCATGGTGCTGCTGCACGAAACCGGTCAGCAGGATCGTGTCGCGCTGCAGGACTGTGTGCTCAGCCCGGTCAGCCCGAATGCGGCGCTGATCGCTGACAACCCGTTGAGCAAGATTCCCGCCCTGCGCCTGGCCGACGGCAATGTCATCCATGACAGCCGCGTCATCCTTGAATACCTCGACCAGCAGCACGTCGGCAATCCGCTGATCCCCCGCGAAGGCGCGGCGCGCTGGCGGCGGCTCACCCTGGCGTCGATGGCCGACGGGATCATGGATGCGTCGGTGATGGTGCGTTATGAAACCGCCCTGCGCCCGGTGGAAAAACACTGGGACGAATGGCTCGACGCCCAGCGCGACAAGATCCGCCGCGCCCTCGCCGTGCTGGAGAGCGAAGCGATCGCCGAGCTGACCAGCCATTTCGATGTCGCGGCGATCAGCGTGGCCTGCGCGCTGGGCTACCTGGACCTGCGCTTCCCGGACATGGACTGGCGCACGGCCAATCCGCAACTGGCCAACTGGTATTTCGCAGTGAGTCAGCGGCCTTCGATGATTGCAACGTTGCCAAAAATCTAAGCCGTCTGCTCTGGCCTCTTCGCGAGCAAGCTCGCTCCCACAACATGGGTGCCATACCCGAATCCCTTGTGGGAGCGAGCTTGCTCGCGAATGTACCAGCTCGGTTCCGGCGGCAGCGCTGCAACAATCAGCGTCAGCAAAACCGCTGCTTCCCTGCGCTCAGCTCTCAACCCGCTCATCGCATCGCCTCCACATCAAACTCAAGCGGCTTGGCCGATTTTGCGCCAATCCCGTACCAGTCCAGTTTGCGCGTCAGCACCATGAACACCCCGAGCAGGCCGAACAAC
This sequence comes from Pseudomonas sp., assembly GCF_035554175.1. GTDB lineage: Bacteria > Pseudomonadota > Gammaproteobacteria > Pseudomonadales > Pseudomonadaceae > Aquipseudomonas. Next base: position 106,693 of record NZ_DATMIV010000018.1, read on the forward strand.
ATCAGCGAGCCCATCAGCAGCGCGTAATCCTCGGCGCTGAGCAGTCCGTAAAGCAGGCCATACAACGCCGCCAGACCCGCCGAAAAACTCCAGCCATGCCGCGCACTGCGCAGGACGTGACTGACATAAAAACCGATCAGCAACACGCAGCCGCTGGCCGAGAGCAAATACGCCAGAGCAAAGCCGATATGCTCCGACAGTGACAACAGCAACAGATAAAAGAACGCCAGCGCGACACCGACCAAGGCGTATTGCACCGGGTGCACCGCCAGACTCTTGAGCACTTCGAAAAGGAAGAAACCGGCGAACGTCAGGACGATGAACAGCAGCGCATATTTGATCGCCCGATCGCTTTTCAGGTACTGATCCACTGGATCAATAAAACTCACACCGAAGCTGCGGCCATTGAGCGCATCACAGTCACCGGCGACACAGCGCTGCATGGCTTCTTGCAGGTTGGTGGAGAAGAACGAGGTCTGCCAATCGGCGCTGAAACCCTGATCGTTGATCTCGCGCTTGGCCGGCAGAAAGTTACCGACGAAGCTGGGGTGCGGCCAGTTGGCGGCGAGGCTGACGCTGCTGGTCTTGCCCACCGGCACCACACGCAACGAGCCGGTGCCTTGCAAACGCAGGTCAAAACCAAAGGTCAGCTGCGTGGCTTTGCTGGCGTCCAGTGCCGGCAAGATTACGTGCACGCCCTCGCCGATCCAGGCCACTTCGCTGCCGGGCACGAAGTCCAGCTGCTGGCCGGCGACCTCCAGTTTCAGCGCATTCTCGATGCCACGAATGTCGCTGATACCGACGGCCAGGAACGGCGCGTCGAATCGGTAATCGGCGAAATCCTCTGTGATGCCCAACTGCGCCGGTAGCGAAAAATGCCCGTCGATGCGGTTGTCGGCATGGAACAGCCGCGCCTCGTAAATGCCGCGTTTGCGCAGTTCTGTTTGCACCTGACCATCGAGTTCGAAACGCTCCGGCAGAAAGTACAAGCGCCCGCGCGTTTCGCTGACTTCCTCGTAGCGCTTGTTGGTTTTCTCATTGGTCTTCCAGGTGCGTACGAGCTTGCGGTACGGCACCACCATCACCGGCCCGGTCAGTTGCTGGCTGTAACTGGAACTGCGCGCGATGTCTTCGAGCACCCCGTCGCGCAATTGCTGACGCTCGTCGATGACGCCGTCAATCATCAACAGCGGGATCAGCAACAGCAGGATCAGCAAGGCAATCGCGCCGAGCTTGATGGTCAGATTCTTGTTCATGGGACTCTCCCTGTTTGGATGGGGGGAGTCTGATGAGTGGGCGTGAGGGTTTTGTGGGGGGAATGTGGAGATTGTGTGGAAAGATCAAAAGATCGCAGCCTTCGGCAGCTCCTACAGTTGTACCGTATTCCAAATGTAGGAGCTGCCGAAGGCTGCGATCTTTTGGCTATCTCAAGGCAGGCGCAATACCACTTCAACCCCGCCCTCGACATTGCCGATGCGCATGGTCCCGCCATGCAACTTGATCACTTCCTCAACGAAGTTCAGCCCCAGCCCGGTGCTCTTGCGTCCGCTGTCGGGGCGCGGCAGTGAGTAGAAGCGTTCGGTCAGACGCGGCAGAGCGTAATCGGGGATCGGCGTGGTCTGGTTGAACAGGCGAACCTCGATCTGCTCGCCAACCCGCTCGGCACTCAAGCGCAACAGGCCCTGCGCCGGAGTGAAATCCAGCGCGTTCTCGAGCAGATTGCCCAGCGCCTGACGGAGCAGAAACGGCTCGCCAATCAGCAGCAGTTCCTCGCCGATCATTTGCTCGATACGCAGTTGTTTGCGTTCGATCCGCGCCGCCTGCGCCTTCAACAATTGGCCGACCAACATCGCCAGCGGCACTGCCACCCGCTCCTCCAACCCTTGGCGTTGTTCGACCTGCGCCAGGTTGAGCAGGCGCTCGATCAACTGCTGCATCCGTGCGCTTTCGCTGTCGATGTTGCCGACGAAGCGCAAACGCTGGAGCGGCGGCATATCACTTTGTAACAACTCCGCCGCACCACGAATCGCCGCCAGCGGACTTTTCAGTTCATGGGTCAGGGTGTGGACGTAGCGTTCGACGTAGGCCTTGCCTTCGAGCTGCGTGCGCATGTGCTCGACCGCCGTTGCCAGTTGCTCCAGCTCGCCGCCGCGATAATGCGGTACTTCAACGCGCCGGCCTTCGCTCACCGCTTGGGCATAACCGGTCAAACGATGCAGCGCGCGACTCAGCCACCACGACAGCAACGCACCGAACAACAGACCGAGGCCGACCAGGCCGGCGCCATAGGCGAGCAGACGCCGCTCGGTGCGATCGACGTAGGGCTGCAGCGAACTGTTGGGCTTGGCCACGGTGACCACGCCGATGATCCTGCCGTTGTCACGGATCGGCGCGCCGACGTGCATCACCGAGGAATTAGGATCGTCAGGGTCGCTGCGGCTGGAACGCGCGCCGTATTCGCCGCGCAGGGTCAGATACACGTCGTTCCAGCGCGAATAATCCTGGCCGACCGCGACGCCGCTGGAGTCGAGCACAACAATGCCCTTGGCGTCGGTGACGTAGATGCGGTGGTTGACCTGGTTCTTCGGCAAGCCCCAGATCGTCGCTTGCGGCTGGCGTTCGCCATAGGCACGGAGCAACTGCGGCCAGCGGTTCTCGCTGAGGGTGCCGGCCTTGAAATCGTCGCGCAGGATTTCCGCCATCAGGTTGGCGGTGTCGACCAGTGTTTCTTCAGTCGACTGGCGCACACCGGGGCGGATTTCTTCCATCACCGTGTTGAGCACGAAATAACCGGTCAGGCCGACGAACAGCACGTACACCAGAAAAATCCGCAACCCCAACGACATCAGCTGTGCCCCGGGCTGTAGCTGTATCCGAGGCCGCGGTGGGTCTGGATCGGCTCGGCCTCGGCGCGCACCAGACGCAACTTGGCGCGCACGCTTTTGATGTGGCTGTCGATGCTGCGCTCGTAACCGGCATCGGCGGCAACGCCCAGCGCATCGAGCAATTGCTCGCGGCTGAACACTCGTTCGGGTTGTTCGAGCAGGCATTGCAACAGGCGGAATTCGTGGCGGGTCAGGCTCAGCGGCTGGCCGCGATAGCTGATCTGTACGCGTTCGGGATCGATGCGAAACAGCGCAGAGCCTGCTTCCACCGCAGAGCGCGGCGCCATGCGTTTGAGGATGGCTTTGACCCGTGCCGCCACTTCCCGGGGGCTGAACGGCTTGACCACGTAATCGTCGGCGCCGATCTCAAGCCCGACCACCCGATCTATTTCAGCGTCCCGGGCACTGAGAAACAGCACTGGCACTTCAGTGAAGCGCCGCAGTTGCTTGCAGGTTTCGAAGCCACTGATGTCCGGCAGGCCAATGTCGAGAATGATCAGATCGGCCGGCGTCTGCCGCTGATGCTCCAGCGCCGCCGCGCCGAGGCTCAGCCACGCGGTGGTAAAGCCCTCGCCCTGCAGGGCAAAAATCAGCGTGTCGGCAATCGCCGCTTCGTCTTCGACAATCAGGATGTGCGGCATGGCGTCCGAGCCCGTGGCAGGTGATCCGCGAACGGTGCCCCAAGCCCGGTGTTACGTCAATCAGACCACTTAGCAGTCAGGCTTGTCGGCGGTATAGCGCCGCGCCGGATTCACCGCAGCGCCGAACTCGCGCAGGGCCTTGGCGCCGATCAACAACGGGTAGTTGAAGTGGCTGCGGTCGGTCAGGTTGACCTCGACCGTGCGTTTGACGTTGCCCAGGCACAGTTCCAGATCGACCACCGGGCGCTTGGCGACATCGCTGGCATCGCGCTCCTCGTCGTCCTCGTCGGAACGGCTTTTGATCTTGCTGATGCGCGCCACCTTGTGCTCGAAGACCTTGTCGCTGGCGTCCTTGGTGGCGAGGCGGAAACGCACCCAGTCATCGCCATCGCGGGTGAACGTCTCGATGTCCTTGGCCGACAGCGAGGCGGTCAGCGCGCCGGTGTCCATCTTGGCCTTGAGCACTTCGCCGCCGATTTCCGGCAGCGCGATGTATTCGTAACGCCCGTACAGCGTCGGCTCGGCGGCCATGACCGGCAGCGCGACGAGGGCAAACAGAGCAAGGAGGGATTTCACGTAAGGGGCTTCCTTGGAAGGTTGGGCAACGGCATTTTAGACCGCCACCTTTGAATTCGTTCGGGTGAATCAAGATCAAAAGATCGCAGCCTTCGGCAGCTCCTACAGGGATCGGTGTAGGAGCTGCCGAAGGCTGCGATCTTTTGATCTTACGGTTTGAAAAGTGAAACATTCGTCAGCGCCGATTTGGCCTGTCGCGCGAAGCTGCTTATCATGGCCCGCCCCCTGCCACTTCAAAGAGTTGCTTATGCGCCGCCTGCTCACCGGCTGTTTCGTCACCCTGCTGCTGTTGCTCAACACCCTGATCCTGATCGGCCCGTTGATGGTGTTTGCCCTGCTCAAACTGGTCGCCCCCGGGCGCTGGCGCGATCACGCATCGGCGGCGGTGATGTGGATTGCCGAGACCTGGGCCGAGATCGACAAACTGATCTTCCAGCTGTGCATTCCGACGCAGTGGGACATTCGTGGCGGCGACGATCTGCGCCGCGACACTTCCTATCTGGTGGTCAGCAACCATCAATCGTGGGTCGACATTCCGGCACTGATCCAGACCCTCAACCGGCGCACGCCGTTCTTCAAGTTCTTCCTCAAGAAAGAGCTGATCTGGGTGCCGTTCCTGGGTCTGGCGTGGTGGGCGCTGGATTACCCGTTCATGAAGCGCTACACCAAGGCCTTTCTGGCGAAGAACCCGGAACTGGCGGGCAAGGATCTGGAAATCACCAAAGCCGCTTGTGAGTTGTTCAAGCGTCAGCCGGTGACCGTGGTCAATTACCTCGAAGGCACTCGCTATACCTTGGCAAAAAGCACGCAGCAGACGTCACCCTTCAACCACCTGCTCAAGCCCAAGGCCGGCGGCGTCGCGTTTGTGCTGGCGGCGATGGGCGAACAGCTCGATGCGATGCTCGATGTGACGGTGGTGTATCCGCAGGAAAGGATTCCGGGCTTCTGGGATTTGATCAGCGGCAACGTGCCGCGGGTGATTATCGACATCAAGACCCGCGAACTCGACCCGACGCTTTGGCAGGGCGATTACGAGAAAGATCCGGCGTTCCGCCAGCGCCTCCAGAACTGGGTCAACCAGCTCTGGACCGAGAAGGATCAGCGCATCGCCGAGCTGCGCAACGAGCGTCGCTGATTCAACTGCCGGTGCCAGTGCCCCAGATGCTGCCCAGACTGCTCAACAGCGAACCGCCGACGCCCTGCTGACCGAGGTATTGCAGCAGCACCGGGGCAAACTGGCCGATCATGCCGCTGTCCATGCCCAATGCGCTGAAGGCATTGTTCAGGTCGTTGCTGTCTTTGACGTTGCCCAGCGCATTTTCCAGGCCAGCGGACTTGCCGGACGAACCGAGCAACGCCCCGAGCGCCGCCAGATTGCCGCTGCCACCGGACAACTTGTCGATGCCCGGCACTTCCTTGGCCAGTTGCGAATAGTCGGTGCTGCTCAATTGATTCTTGGCCAGCCCGAGCATCGCACTGGTGCCGCCAACAGCTTGCTCCGGCGTGACATCCAGCGCACTGAGGGCGCTGAGCAAACCGGCGGTCTCCGAGGTCGGCGCCGCAGCGGCCGCCTTGTCACCACCCTGCATACCCGCTACCGCACCGGCCACATCCTTGAGACTGAAACCGGCAAACACCGGCCCGGCGGCCAGGGTCAGGAGTGATGCCAAGGCAAAACCGCGTGAAATCCTCATTCAGACATCCTCTTGCGCTGTGGAAACCGCCCGTAGAAGGGCGGCGAAACTGCCGGTTTGACCGGGTATCCGCCGGCATGTTCCGGCGCGGCGCATCCATTTTCGTCCGGCCTGCGTATATAAAACGTGAAATCCCGGACACCCTCGTGATGAATGGCACAACCGCTGTCGCTGAACTAGCCTGTGAACAGTCCGAGCCCAGCCCTCGTCGCCCGACCTTTGCCTGGAGAGTCGTCACTTCCATCGCCGACACCGATCAGCTGCGACAGTTGTTGGCCCAGTGTTCACTGGGTGATCGTCGCGCCTTCGAAACGCTCTATCGCAGCGTCGGCCCGCGTCTGCACGGCGTGGCCCTGCGTTTTATGGGCCGCACCGATCTGGCCGAGGAAGTGCTGCAGGAAAGCTTCGTGCGCATCTGGAACAACGCCTCGCGCTACGAAGCGCATCTGTCGGCGCCGCGGACCTGGATGATCAACATAACCCGCAACCAAGCCATCGATCAGTTACGCAAACAGCGCGACCGGCCACTGGGCGATCTCGAGCAGGACGCACTGCCGGACGAAAGTCCTTCTGCGCATGAACAATTGAGCAGCGCCCGCGCGGCTCAGGCGCTGAACCGTTGTCTGGAAACCCTCGACGGCATGCAGCGCCAGTCGATCAGCGTGGCTTACTTTCAGGGCGTTTTCTACGGAACATCCGGTGCCCCAGCGCGTGTGGAATGGCATCACCGCGCGGATTGAGCCGCAAGTCCTACATTTGCCGGAAAAACGACCGTTCTGGAACTGGCTGCGTATCACGGCCGCGCTGTGTTCAATCGTGGTGCCGGTATTCTTCGGCTCGCTGGACAACCGCGACGATGCCCGCTACACCGCGACCCTGCTGAACGCCGACGCGCAACCGGCGTTGAAGGTCGAGGCGCATGCGGATTACATGCAAGTAGAGCCTCTGACGCCGGCGGCGGTTGATTCGGATCGCAGCCGACTGGACCCGTGCTTTATCAGGGGGCTCTGGCCGCACTCTGACCAAATAATGCATCAAAAATCGGTTTCTTATCGCGAGAGAATATAAAAACCTGTCAGATCTGACAGTACCCCTAATTGGGCAAGTTCCTCATGCTGGGCATCCCATCCAGACACACAGGAGTGTGCAAATGAGCAAGTCGATCGCAATGGCACTTTTCGTCATCGGTGCAGCAACCACGAACGCTTATGCGGCCAGTGTCGAAAGTTGCCCCCCGGTGAATACCATCAAATCATCGGCCTATACGGACAGCAGCGTTCCGGAGCCGGACAACACCGGTTTCCAATACAGATCGAGTTTCAATGGCAAAACATGGACCGGCGTAACGCTGTCAACCCGAGACGACTTTCTGGCACCGAAATATGAGCTGAAAGCGGAAAGCTTCGACGGTTCGATCTGCACTTATGGCGGGAAAAAAATTGTTGAAAACGGCGAAAATTCCACTCCCTATCTGAAACTTAAAGCCAATTGATCCTGGCGCCTTCAGGCTTAGATCTCTCATAAGAAGGGCGACCCATGGGTCGCCCTTTTTTCGTTACGCCGCACAGAACAACTTATGCGGATCAATCACAAATTTCTTCGGCACACCCGCATCGAACTCGCCATAACCTTCAGGCGCCTGATCGAGGCTGATCATTTGCACGCCCACCACTTCGGCAATGTTGATGCGGTCCCACATGATCGCCTGCATCAGTTGGCGGCTGTACTTCATCACCGGAATTTGGGCAGTGTGTTCCAGACAGCACATTCGTTTTCAATAAGTTCATTGAGTTAGAAGTGAAGCACGGATCACATGCGTTAAATGCGCGTCCGAAAAAAACAGACGCAATACATATCTCCGCACTTGACGGCAGATCAACGGTTTAAATCCAACGGAGATACACAACCATCAAACTGAAAAGGCCGAATATGCAAAACGTTCAAGACATCACCGAAACAGTCACTACCGCTCTGACAGCACTCACCCAATCCGCAAAACGCCCCCGTGCGCGAGCCCTACCGCAAACACATCATCTGGCTGAAAAAACGTACCGTAGTGAAGCGGAATAACTGGAGGTGACTGCCCTGCTCCAAGCAATTTCGCTTATTTCCAGACTTCATAACCCCGCCACCGGTCAATCCAAACAAGTCTAAAAGACTGTCAGACCTGACAGGTGTTCGAATGTCGGCGTTGGCATACGCTGTTGGTGTGTCAACGGACTGAAAAAAAGCGAGGTACAACCAACGATCATTCAACGGGAGATACGGAGATGGAAGAGCAGTGCAGTCCGAGCGATCAACTGTTCGAATCAGATGTCCCGCCGATCATCTTTTGCATCAGCCCGGACGATCCGATCATCAAACACATCAAAGAGGGGCAGAAGGTGACCTATGATCTTATGCGTGGTGATAACGGCCAGTTGTATGCCTTCGATATCAGACTGGCTCAAGACGAGGACATAGCCAGACCGGCTCGGTTCTCTGTGCTTTTGTAATGCGTCACTCAATCAATCGAAGCGGGAAGCACGAACATGTCAGGCAGAACTACAGGTACCGTTAAATGGTTCAACGATGAAAAAGGTTTTGGCTTTATTACCCCGCAGGGTGGAGGCGATGATCTTTTCGTTCATTTCAAATCAATCCAGACCGACGGTTTCAAATCGCTCAAAGAGGGGCAGACCGTTTCTTTTGTCGCTGCAAAAGGAGCGAAAGGAATGGAAGCCAAGGAAGTGCGGTCCGAGTAGTGAAACGTTGAACGGACTTCCCGGAAGTCTGGAACCAATATGAAAACGGCGACCCATAGTCGCCGTTTTTTATTCCCTCATTGCTTACGCCGCACTGAACAACTTATGCGGATCAATCACAAACTTCTTCGGCACACCCGCATCGAACTCGCCATAACCTTCCGGCGCCTGATCAAGGCTGATGACCTGCACGCCGACCACTTCGGCGATGTTGATGCGATCCCACATGATCGCCTGCATCAGCTGGCGGTTGTACTTCATTACCGGGGTCTGGCCGGTGTGGAAGCTGTGGGATTTGGCCCAGCCCAGGCCGAAGCGGATGCTCAGGCTGCCCATTTTTGCGGCGGCGTCGACGGCACCCGGATCTTCGGTGACGTACAGGCCGGGGATACCGATCTTGCCGGCCACCCGTACCACGCCCATCAACGAGTTGAGCACCGTGGCCGGGGCTTCGGCCTTGACCCCGTCGTGGCCGTGGCCGCGTGCCTCGAAACCGACGCAGTCCACCGCGCAGTCGACTTCCGGCTCGCCCAGCAGTGCGGCGATCTGTTCGTGCAGCGGAGTGTCCTTGGACAGGTCGACGGTTTCAAAACCCTGTGCCTTGGCGTGGGCCAGGCGGATGGTGTTGACGTCGCCGATGATCACTACGGCCGCACCGAGCAAACGTGCGGATGCCGCAGCGGCCAGACCGACCGGGCCGGCGCCGGCGATGTACACGCTGCTGCCCGGGCCGACGCCGGCCGTGACCGCGCCGTGATAACCGGTCGGGAGGATGTCGGACAGACAGGTCAGGTCGCGGATTTTCTCCATGGCCTTGTCGCGATCCGGCAGTTTCAGCAGGTTGAAATCAGCGTACGGCACCAGCACGTACTCGGCCTGACCACCGGTCCAGTCGCCCATGTCGACGTAGCCGTAAGCACCGCCGGCACGGGCCGGGTTGACGGTCAGGCAGACGCCGGTGTGTTGCTCTTTGCAGGAACGGCAGCGCCCGCAAGCCACGTTGAACGGAACGGATACCAGATCGCCGATCTTCAGGTTTTCGACGTCGGAGCCTTTTTCGATCACCTCGCCGGTGATCTCGTGGCCCAGCACCAGACCGGTCTGCGCCGTGGTTCGGCCACGCACCATGTGCTGGTCGGAGCCGCAGATGTTGGTGGAGACCACACGCAGAATCACACCGTGTTCGATCTTCCTGCCGCGCGGATCCTGCATTTTCGGATAGTCGATTTTCTGTACTTCGACCTTGCCAGCGCCGAGATACACCACACCACGATTGCCAGACATGCCATCACCTCTATATTTGTTGTTGGGTAGAGAGTTGATTGAGCTTCAAGCGGCAAGCTACAAGCCGCAAGAAGTGTGCTGACCGCTTGTTCTTGCGGCTTGGAGCTTGAAGCTTGAAGCTAAAGAACAACTGTTCTGTTGGCGTTGAGAAACACTCTTCGCTCAATGTGATAACCGACGGCCCGCGCCAGCGTCAGGCCTTCGATATCGCGCCCCTTGGCGATCAAATCCTCGGGATAGTGACTGTGATCCACCGCCTCGACGCCCTGGGCGATGATTGGCCCTTCATCGAGGTCGTTGTTGATGTAATGCGCGGTGGCGCCCACCAGTTTCACGCCCTTGTTGTAGGCCTGGTGATAGGGCTTGGCGCCTTTGAAGCCCGGCAGCAGCGAGTGATGAATGTTGATCGCCTTGCCGTCGAGCTTGCGGCACAGTTCCGGCGACAGCACCTGCATGTAGCGGGCGAGGATCACCAGTTCGGCACCGGCCTCTTCGATCACCTGCCAGACCTGACGCTCCTGCGCCGGTTTGTCGTTGGGGTCGAGGGGGAAATGGTAGTAGGGAATCTGGTGCCAGTCGGCCAGCGGCTTGAGATCCGGATGGTTGGACACCACCGCCGCCACGTCCATCGACAATTGGCCGATGCGCTGGCGGTAAAGCAAATCGTTGAGGCAGTGATCGGCCTTGGAGACCATGATCACCACTTTCGGCCGGTAGTTCGGCGCGGTCAGCTCGAAGACCATGCCGAACGCCTGCCCGCGCTCGGCAAGCCCGGCGCGGAAGGATTGTTCGTCGAAGCCGTCGGGCTGGCGAAATTCCACACGAATGAAGAAGCGCCCGGAGAGGCGGTCATCGAACGAATGGTGTTCGGTGACGTAGCAACCCTGCTCGAACAGAAAACGCGTGACCGCGTCCACCGTGCCGAGGACGCTGGGGCAGTCGGCGGTCAGAATCCATGTGTCTGGGGCGCGGCTCATGGTGCGGTGACTCCTGTTTCAACATCTGTGAGCAGAGTGAACTCTGTGGCGAGGGAGCTTGCTCCCGCTCGGCTGCGAAGCAGTCGTAAAACTTGCCACCGCGCTCGTGCTGAAAGAATGCGGTCGCTGATTTTGGGGTTGCTTCGCAACCTGGCGGGAGCAAGCTTCCTCGCCACAAAAGCAGTCACCACGGGTCAAGCCTGAACGCTGAGGCCGTACTCAGCCGAAGCATCCTGCAACCACAACCACCAGTAATCCGAGAAGCTGCGACGAATCAGCAGTTCCCAAGTGTCTTCAGCGGTATGGCGAATCATCAACTGCGACTTGGCGAACACCGTGCCCACAGCCTTGCCGACCGGAAAATTGTTCGGGTGCACGTCATAGCTGGTCGATTTCATCAGCACCTGACGCACGTTCGGCCCGCTCAGTTCGAGGATCTGCTGGCCGCCGCTGACGTTGACGATTGCAATGTGCAGATCGCCCAGGGCTTCACGCAGTTTTTGCTCAGCGGCGAATTCCTCGCCACTCGGCACGATCAGCAGCCACTCGTCCGGGCCCATCCATTGCAGGCTGGTTTCGCCTTTGACGATCACACTGAGGGCGCCGGGCAACTCGATACCGAGCGCCTTGTGCACACCGGCCGCGAAGGCTGCATCGTGGCCATCGCCACGAATGGTCAGATGGCCGAGGAGTTTCTTTTCCCGCACGATCACACCGGCGTTCTTGCGGCCCTTGCCGACCAGGCTGGCGAGGTCGGCATGGTGCAGCGACGACTCGGCCTTGGCGCCAGTGGTGGGGCGTTGCTGGTAAACATTGGCTGTGGTCATAAAGCACCTTCTGAATTCTGTTGGATCCTGTGGTAGCTGTGCCGCCGCCTTCGCGAGCAGGCTCGCTCCCACAGGGGAACGCGATCGAATGTGGGAGCGAGCCTGCTCGCGAATAGCCGCCCGCCCACCACCTCGAGGCCGTCAGATGTTCTGCCGCTCACCCTTCGGATCGAAGAACACCGAAGAAACGATTTCCGCCTCGATCACGCTGCCATCGGCCAGCGGTGCGAACACCCGCTCGCCCATGCGCTTGAGGCCGCCCTTGACCACGCCCATGGCAAACGAATAACCGAGGGAGTTGTGCGCGTAGCTTGAGGTGACGTGGCCGACCATGGTCATCGGGATCGCCTGCTTGGTGTTGAACACCAGTTGCGCGCCTTCCGGCAGCCATTTGGTCGGATCGATCGGTTTGAGGCCCACCAGTTGTTTGCGCTGATCTTTCACGCAATCTTCCCGGTTCATGCCGCGCTGGCCGATCCACGAGAACGGTTTGGTACGACCGACACACCAGCCCATGTTCAGGTCGTCCGGAGTCATCGAGCCGTCGGTGTCCTGGCCGACGATGATGAAACCCTTTTCGGCCCGCAGCACGTGCATGGTTTCGGTGCCGTACGGCGTCAGGTTGTACTGCTTGCCGGCCTCGACGATTTTCTCCAGCACACCCATCGCGTAGTCGGCCTGCACGTTGACTTCGTACGACAGCTCACCGGTGAACGAGATACGGAACACCCGCGCCGGCACATCGCCGACCAGACCTTCTTTCCAGGTCATGAACGGGAACGCTTCGTTGCTCAGATCGATGTCGGTCACGGCGCTGAGCAGCTTGCGGCTGTTCGGCCCGGACAGGGTCATGGTCGCCCAGTGGTCGGTGACGGAGGTGAAGTACACCTTCAGCTCCGGCCATTCGGTCTGGTGGTACAGCTCCAGCCACTGCAGTACGCGTGCGGCGCCGCCGGTGGTGGTGGTCATGACGAAATGGTTGTCCGCCAGGCAGGCCGTCACACCATCGTCGAAGACCATGCCGTCTTCCTTGCACATCAAACCGTAACGGGCCTTGCCCACGTCGAGCTTGGTCCAGGCGTTGGTGTACACGCGATTGAGGAACTCGCGGGCATCCGGGCCTTGAATGTCGATCTTGCCGAGGGTCGAGGCGTCGAGCAGGCCGACGCTGTCGCGCACGGCTTTGCATTCACGCTTGACCGCTGCGTGCAGGTCTTCGCCGTTTTTCGGGAAGTACCACGGACGCTTCCACTGACCGACGTCTTCGAACTCGGCGCCGTTCTTCACATGCCAGGCATGCAGCGCGGTGTAGCGCACCGGTTCGAAGATGTGCCCACAGTGCCGACCGGCCACGGCGCCGAACGTCACTGGCGTGTAGTTCGGACGGAACATGGTGGTGCCCATTTGCGGGATGGTCACGTTCAGCGAACGGGCCGCAATGGCCAGACCATTGACGTTGCCGAGCTTGCCCTGATCGGTGCCGAAGCCCAGTGCGGTGTAGCGTTTGACGTGCTCGACCGACTCGAAACCTTCGCGGGTCGCCAGTTCGATGCCACCGGCGGTGACGTCGTTCTGGAAGTCGACGAATTGCTTCGGTGCACGCGCCGAGTTCTTCTCGTGGGGCACCTGGAACAACGCCAGCGTTGGCTCTTCGAGACGGCTCAGCGCTTTCGGCAACACGCCTTCGACGGTCTGGAAACCGGCTTCGGCGGCAGCGCGCACGCCACCTTCGAATCCATCAGCCAGAGAATCGCCGAGCGCGTAGACGCCATTGATACCACCGACGCATACGCGTTTCTGCGGCGCTTCACCCGGCACGAAACCGAGGATGTCTTCACGCCAGACCGGCTTGCCACCGAGGTGCGAAGCCAGGTGCACCACCGGGCTGTAACCGCCGGAGCTGGCGACCAGATCGCAGTCCAGCCACTCGCCCGGACTGGTCACGGCGTGTGCCTTGACGTCAATCGCGGCGACGCGCGCAGCGGTCACGCGCTTGCTGCCGCGGGCCTCGATCACCGCACTGCCGGTGAGGATGCGAATGCCCTTGGCGCGTGCCTCTTCGACCAATGCACCACGCGGATTGCCGCGGGCGTCGGCGACCGCGACCACTTGCAGGCCGGCGTCGAGCCAATCGAGAGCAACGCGATAGGCGTGATCGTTGTTGGTGCTGAGGACAAGCTTCTTGCCCGGCGCGACGCCGTAGCGACGCACGTAAGTCGACACCGCACCGGCGAGCATGTTGCCCGGCACGTCGTTGTTGCCGTAGACCAGCGGACGCTCATGGGCGCCGGTCGCCAGCACCACGCGCTTGGCGCGGACGCGGTGGATGCGCTGACGCACCTGGCCGATCGGCGCGCGATCACCGAGGTGATCGGTGAGGCGTTCATGAATGGTCAGGAAGTTGTGGTCGTGGTAACCGTTGACCGTGGCGCGCGGCAACAGCAGCACGTCCGGGGTGTTCTTCAATTCAGCGATGACGCTGTTGACCCACTCCATCGCCGGTTTGCCGTCGAGGCTTTCACGCGAGTCGAGCAGGCTGCCGCCGAACTCTTCCTGCTCATCGGCCAGAATCACCCGCGCACCGCTGCGCGCAGCGGCCAGGGCAGCGGCGAGACCGGCCGGGCCGGCGCCGACGATCAGCACGTCGCAGTGCTGGTTCATGTAGTCGTAGGTATCCGGATCGTTCTCGGTCGGCGAACGGCCGAGACCGGCAGCCTTGCGGATGTATTTCTCGTAGGTCATCCAGAACGATTGCGGGTACATGAAGGTTTTGTAGTAGAACCCCGGCGGCATCAGCTTGCCGCCGACCTTGCCGAGAATGCCCATCATGTCGTTGTTGACGCTCGGCCAGCCGTTGGTGCTGGTGGCGACCAGGCCCTGATACAACGCCTGTTGCGTGGCGCGCACGTTGGGAATCTGCGTGGCTTCGGTAGCACCGATCTGCAGCACCGCGTTCGGCTCTTCGGAGCCAGCGGCGAAGATCCCGCGAGGGCGCGAATACTTGAAGCTGCGGCCGATGATGTCGACGCCGTTGGCGATCAGTGCAGCGGCCAGCGAGTCGCCTTCATAGCCTTTGTAGGTCTGGCCGTTGAAGGTGAAGCTCAGCACTTTGTTGCGGTCGATCCGTCCACCGTTGGACAGGCGATTGGTCTGGCTCATACCTTCTCTCCCAGCGCCGTCGTGGCTGTTTTCGCAGTGCCAGCCTTGTCGGTGAATTGTGGCTTCTCGCCGATCTTGTAACTCTCGAGAATCTCGTAGGTCACGGTATCGCGAGTGACGTTGAAATACTGGCGGCAACCGGCAACGTGGTCCCACAACTCGTGGTGCAGACCGCGCGGGTTATCGCGAAAGAACATGTAGTCGCCCCACTCTTCATCGGTGCAGGCGTTCGGATCCAGCGGCCGCGGGATGTGCGCCTGACCGGATGCATGGAATTCCTCTTCGGAGCGCAGTTCGCCGCAGTGAGGACAGAAGATGTGCAACATGGGTATTTCTCCTGTTAGTGGGCGACGGCAGCAGCGCCGTGTTCGTCAATGAGCGCGCCGTTGTGGAAACGGTCGATGGAAAACGGGGCGGCCAACGGATGCATTTCACCCTTGGCCAGACTCGCGGCAAACACGTTGCCCGAGCCCGGTGTGGCCTTGAAGCCGCCGGTGCCCCAACCGCAGTTGAAGAACATGTTCGGCACCGGCGTCTTGGAAATGATCGGGCAGGCGTCCGGCGTGGTGTCGACGATGCCGCCCCACTGGCGGTTCATGCGAACGCGGGACAACACCGGGAACATCTCGACGATGGCCTGGATGGTGTGCTCGATCACCGGGTACGAACCACGCTGGCCGTAGCCGTTGTAGCCGTCGATACCGGCGCCGATCACCAGGTCGCCCTTGTCGGACTGGCTGATGTAGCCGTGTACGGCGTTGGACATGATCACGCTGTCGATAATCGGTTTGATCGGCTCGGACACCAGCGCTTGCAATGGGTGGGATTCGATCGGCAGGCGGAAACCGGCGAGTTTGGCCATGTGCCCGGAGTTACCGGCAGTGACCACGCCGACGCGCTTGGCGCCGATGAAACCCTTGTTGGTTTCGACGCCGATGCATACGCCGTTTTCCTTGCGGAAACCGATCACTTCGGTCTGCTGGATCAAGTCCACGCCGAGGGCGTCAGCGGCACGGGCAAAGCCCCAGGCCACGGCGTCGTGACGGGCCACGCCACCGCGACGCTGCACGGTGGCACCCATCACCGGGTAACGGGTGTTTTTCGAGCAATCCAGGTACGGAATCTCGTCGGCCACTTGCTTGGCATCGAGCAGCTCGCCATCGACGCCGTTGAGGCGGTTGGCGCTGACCCGACGCTCGGAATCGCGAATGTCCTGCAGGGTGTGGCACAGGTTGTAGACGCCGCGCTGGGAGAACATCACGTTGTAGTTGAGATCCTGCGACAGGCCTTCCCACAATTTCATCGCGTGTTCGTACAGGTGCGCCGACTCGTCCCACAGGTAGTTGGAACGCACGATGGTGGTGTTGCGCGCGGTGTTACCGCCGCCCAGCCAGCCCTTCTCGACCACGGCGACATTGGTGATGCCGTGCTCCTTGGCCAGATAGTAGGCCGTCGCCAGACCGTGGCCGCCGCCGCCGACGATGACCACGTCGTAGACTTTTTTCGGCGTGGGCGTGCGCCACATGCGCTGCCAGTTTTCGTGGTGACTGAGCGAGTGTTTGAACAGGCCGAAGCCGGAATAGCGTTGCATAGTCATTACTCCAAAACCGCTCAGCGATAAACCGGGAAGTCTGCGCACAGGGCCGAAACCTGCTGGGCAACATTGGCCTCGACATCGGCATCGCCGAGGTTGTCGAGGATGTCGCAGATCCAGCCGGCGAGGGTTTCGCACTGGCTGACCTTGAAGCCGCGCGTGGTCACGGCCGGGGTGCCGATGCGCAGGCCCGAAGTCACAAACGGCGACTGCGGATCGTTCGGCACGGCATTCTTGTTGACGGTGATGTGCGCACGACCCAGCGCGGCGTCGGCGTCTTTGCCGGTCAGGCCCTGACGAATCAGGCTGACCAGGAACAGATGGTTGTCGGTGCCGCCGGAGACAACATCGTAGCCACGCTTGATGAACACGCTGGCCATCGCCTGGGCGTTGTCGATCACTTGTTGCTGATATGCCTTGAAGCCTGGCTCCAGCGCTTCCTTGAAGCACACCGCTTTACCGGCGATGACGTGCATCAGCGGGCCGCCCTGGGCGCCGGGGAATACCGCGGCGTTGAGCTTTTTCTCGATCTCTTCGTTGGACTTGGCCAGGATCAGCCCGCCACGTGGGCCGCGCAGGGTCTTGTGGGTGGTGGTGGTGACCACGTCGGCGTATGGCAGCGGATTCGGATACAGACCGGCAGCCACCAGACCGGCGACGTGGGCCATGTCGACGAACAGCAGCGCACCGACCTTGTCAGCGATCTGACGGAAGCGCGGGAAATCCAGAGTCTTCGAATAAGCGGAAAAACCGGCGACGATCATTTTCGGTTTGCACTCGACGGCCAGACGCTCCACTTCGTCGTAATCGATCAGCCCGGTATCGGTGTTGATGCCGTACTGCACGGCGTTGTAGAGCTTGCCGGAGGACGACACTTTCGCGCCGTGGGTCAGGTGACCGCCGTGGGCCAGGCTCATGCCGAGAATGGTGTCGCCCGGCTGGATCAGCGCCAGGTAAACGGCGCTGTTGGCCGAGGATCCGGAGTGCGGCTGGACGTTGGCGTAATCGGCGCCGAACAGTTGCTTGGCGCGCTCGATGGCCAGCGCCTCGACTTTGTCCACGTGCTCGCAGCCACCGTAGTAGCGCTTGCCCGGGTAGCCCTCGGCGTATTTGTTGGTGAGGCCGCTGCCTTGTGCCTGCATGACGCGCTTGCTGGTGTAGTTCTCCGACGCGATCAGCTCGATGTGATCTTCCTGACGTTGCTCCTCGGCATTCATCGCCGCCAGCAGTGCATCGTCGTAACCCTGGATCTGGTCTTGCTTGCTGAACATCGCGTCTCTCCCAGCGGCATCTGTGCGCCATTCGTCTCGGTAAGGCACCGGCAATCACGGCAGTGCCCTTTGATGCGATGGTATGACCGGCTTCGAGTGCTCAAATGCCTGCGGACGCCACGCAAAGGTGCGTTTACGACATGGCTGGAAATGACTGGAGAATGCATTCCCCCTGTAGGAGCTGCCGAAGGCTGCGATCTTTTGACTTTGACTTTGAAGATCAAAGGATCGCAGCCTTCGGCAGCTCCTACAGGGGTTATGTGATCAACTGGCGGACGGCGAGCAGCAGGAGGAAATGCATGGGATACAGGGCATACGCCCAGCGCCGCATCGGCGGTGGCTGCAGATGTCGCCCATGTCGTAACAAGAACATCCCCAACATCGGCGCAAACAGGCATGTAGCCAGACCGAGAATCGCCACGCTGTTGCCGAACCGCGCCGAGTCGAGCAACACCTGCCATTGATTCGCCGCCAGACATACCAGCCCCGGCAACAGGCTGAAATACCACGGGCGGCGGAACACCAGCAGCAGCGCCAACGGCAGCAGCACGCCAGAGAAACCGAACATCAGTCGCTCTGAAAACACCAACGCCACCACTAGTGCGGCCAGTGCGAGCAAACGCGCCACCGACGATGAATCCTGCCAGCCCCGCGCCACCAGCAGGCCCAACGCCAGAGTCGGTAGCACGTTCAGGGTGTCCGGATCGGGTATGTACAAGCGATACGGAATTTCACTGATTGCGCTGAACAGCATCAGCCAGCCCGGATAACGCCATTCCATTTTCCTCGAACCATTGCGCGCCAGGTTCGCCGCCATCGCCAGGCAAAACCAAGGAAACGCCAGGCGCCCGGGTACATACAGCCAATCGACGGAGAACCCGACGTAGCGCAGGTGATCGAGCACCATGCTCAGCAGCGCCAGCCACTTGAGCAGATCCAGAGCGCCGTCGCGTTGGCTCAGGTGCATAATCGGCCCATAAACTGGTAATTTTCTGCACCCGACATCGCATGTGCTCCCCGGAAGATCTTCGGTAAAGTGCGCATCCTCATTGACCACGAGCCTTCACAAGAGTCTCGATTACGGAAGCCGGCCATGACCGACAAGAGCCAACAATTCGCCAGCGACAACTATTCCGGTATCTGCCCTGAAGCCTGGGCCGCCATGGAACAGGCCAATCACGGCCACCAGCGCGCCTACGGCGACGATGAATGGACCGCCCGCGCGGCCGATCATTTCCGCAAATTGTTCGAAACCGACTGCGAAGTGTTCTTCGCCTTCAACGGCACCGCCGCCAACTCGCTGGCCCTGTCGTCGCTGTGCCAGAGTTACCACAGCGTGATCTGCTCGGAAACCGCTCATGTCGAAACCGACGAATGCGGCGCTCCGGAATTCTTCTCCAACGGTTCGAAACTGCTGATTGCCGGTACCGAAAACGGCAAGATCACCCCGCAGTCGATCCGCGAAGTCGCGCTCAAGCGTCAGGACATCCATTACCCGAAACCACGCGTGGTGACCCTGACCCAGGCCACCGAAGTCGGCAGCGTCTACACCCCGGAAGAAGTCCGAGCGATCAGCGCCACCTGCAAGGAATTGGGCCTGCACCTGCACATGGATGGCGCGCGTTTTTCCAACGCCTGCGCATTCCTCGGCTGCTCGCCTGCCGACCTGACCTGGAAGGCCGGCGTCGACGTGCTGTGCTTCGGTGGCACCAAGAACGGCATGGCGGTGGGTGAGGCGATCCTGTTCTTCAACCACAAACTGGCCGAAGACTTCGATTACCGCTGCAAACAGGCCGGGCAATTGGCCTCGAAGATGCGCTTTCTGTCGGCGCCGTGGGTCGGCATTCTGGAAAACGACGCCTGGCTCAAATACGCCCGCCACGCCAACCACTGCGCGCAACTGCTGGCCGAACTGGTCAGCGACATCCCTGGCGTCGAGCTGATGTTCCCGGTGCAGGCCAACGGCGTGTTCCTGCAACTGTCCGAGCCAGCGATCGCCGCGCTGACCGCGAAGAACTGGCGCTTCTACACCTTCATCGGCAAGGGCGGCGCACGCTTCATGTGCTCCTGGGACACCGAAGAAGAACGCGTGCGCGAACTGGCGCGCGATATTCGCGAAGTGATGTCGGCCTGATTCCCACCACATTGATCGTTCCCACGCGTGGGAACGATCAGCTGTCGTGCGCGTGAACTCCTTATTAAAACTCGATACGCACATCCCCCTTCGGCACGCTGCAGCACGACAAGATAAATCCTTCAGCCTCGTCGTCCTCGGTAATCCCGCCGTTGTGCTCCATCTCCACTTCGCCCCCCAGTTTCAGCACCTTGCAGGTGCCGCAAATACCCATGCCGCAGGCTTTCGGGATCATCAGGCCGAGCTTGGCGGCTGCCGCGTGGACGGTTTCGCCCGGGCCGACGCGAATGCTTTTGCCGGAGGCGGTGAATTCAACCTGGTGCAGATCCGCCGCGTCGACTTCCGGAGCATCGGCGGCCTGTTCGGCCTGTTCCACCGCATCGGCGCGGGCCTCGGGTGGCGTCGCGCCGAAAGATTCTTCGTGGTAGCGCGACATGTCATAGCCGGCCGCTTCCAGCAGACGCTTGACCGCAGTCATGTAAGGCGTCGGGCCGCAGCAGAACACTTCGCGTTCGAGAAAGTCCGGCACCATCAGTTCGAGCATCTTGTGATTCAGATAACCGCGATAGCCGGCCCAGGGCTCACCGAGGCCGTGCTTCTCACAGATCAGGTGCAGGCTGAAGTTGTCGATCCGCGACGCCATATGCTCCAGCTCGCGGTGATAAATGATGTCTTTGGGCGAGCGCGCGCTGTGCACGAAGGTCATGTCGACGTTGGCATTGGTGTCATAGAACCAGCGCGCCATCGACATGCACGGGGTGATGCCGACGCCGCCGCTGAGATAAAGGACTTTCGGGCTGGGGAAGTCGATCGCGTTGAACAGCCCGACCGGGCCGTGCACCGCCAGCTCCTGACCTTCATGGAGGGTGTCGTGCAACCAGTTGGAGACCTTGCCGCCCGGCACGCGCTTGATCGTTACCGAAAAACTGTACGGCACCGACGGCGAGCTGGAGATCGTGTACGAACGCATGATCGGCTGGCCTTCGATTTCCAGCTCCAGGGTGACGAACTGCCCGGGCTTGAAGAAGAACAGGATCGGCTGGTCGGCCATAAAGCAGAAAGTGCGCACATCCCAGGTTTCCTGGATGACTTTGACGCAACGGACAATGTGTCGGCCATTGGCCCAGGTCTGGGTGGTGACCGGATTCAGGAAGCTGTTGGACATGCTGTTCTCCACGGCCGACTGTCGGCCTCATGTCGGCGATTCTGCGTATAGCGCGAACCGTGCGTTTACCTATCCGCGACATTGACATACTTATCGCGACCAGCCCCCAACCACCGGGCCTTGCGCGTCGGGAACAGATTGCACCATGTCGCCCATGGATAAGGTTCGGGGCAGCGCCGGCCCCACACTCGCCTCACACAAGACGACTTCTTTACACCTTGCGTAGCAACCGTTTTGCAGCACACCTGATCAGCCACTTTCGCCGGCCACGCAGAGGGCCATGAGGATTACATCGATGGACGTCACCGCAAAAATCAGCCTGGGCGATCCGCTGGAACCCGCACGCAAGGCCACCGCGCAAATGCTTCAGGAGCGCGAACGCACCTTTTCGCTGCCGCAGCCGTTCTACAGTGACGAGCGGCTGTTCGATATCGACATGCAGGAAATTTTCCAGAAAGAGTGGTTGATCGCTGGCATGACCTGCGAGATCCCGGCCAAGGGCAATTACCTGACCCTGCAGGTCGGCAAGAATCCGATCATCGTCATTCGTGGTGCCGAAGGCGTGGTGCATGCGTTCCACAACGTCTGCCGCCACCGTGGTTCGCGCCTGTGCACAAGCGACAAGGGCAAGGTCGCCAAACTGGTCTGCCACTATCACCAGTGGACGTATGAACTGGACGGGCGCCTGCTGTTCGCCGGCACCGAGATGGGCGCCGACTTCGACATGAATCAGTACGGCCTGAAACCGGTGAACGTGAAGACTGCCGGCGGCTACATCTTCATCAGCCTGGCCGAGAATCCGCCGGCCATCGATGACTTCCTGTCGACGCTCAACCATTACATGGAACCGTACGACATGGAGAACACCAAGGTGGCGATCACCACCACCTTGATGGAAAAGGCCAACTGGAAACTGGTGCTGGAAAACAACCGCGAGTGCTACCACTGCAACGCGTCGCACCCGGAGCTGCTGAAAACCCTGCTGGAATGGGACGACGTCACCGACCCGCGCGCCGATCAGGCGTTCAAGGATCACGTCGCCGCCTCCGCCGCCGCCTGGGAAGCCGAGAAGATCCCTTACGCCCACGCCAGTTTCGGCCTGCGCAACCGCATCGTGCGCATGCCGCTGCTCAAGGGCACTGTGTCGATGACTCTCGATGGCAAACAGGGCTGCGCCAAACTGATGGGCCGGATCAAGAACCCGGATCTGGGTTCGATGCGCATCCTGCACCTGCCGCACTCGTGGAACCACTGCATGGGCGACCACATCATCGTCTTCACCGTGTGGCCGATCAGCGCCCAGGAAACCATGGTCACTACCAAATGGCTGGTACACAAAGACGCGGTGGAAGGCGTCGATTACGACGTCGAGCGCATGCGCCAGGTGTGGGACGCCACCAACGACCAGGATCGCCGGCTGGCCGAAGAAAACCAGCGCGGAATCAACTCCACCGCCTACCAGCCGGGGCCTTACTCCAAGACTTACGAGTTTGGCGTGGTCAACTTCGTGGACTGGTACAGCGAGCGGATGCTGAACAACCTCGGGGCTGAGCCTGCACCTTATCTCAAAGGCGTCCCGGTTCAGGGCTGATCAAGATCCAGGATCGCAGCCTGCGGCAGCTCCTACAGGTGGAACGCACTCCCTTGTAGGAGCGAGCCTGCTCGCGATAGCAATCTCACATTCGACACAACCCGCCTGGTTGAACAATTTCTGATCAACCACCCCGGCCCCCATACCCACCAAGCCCCCCAGCCTTCCGCAAACAAGTTATCCACATACCCACCCACAGCTAATGGGGGTAACTGTGGATGAGTCTTGAAATATCTTGCTGATTCACAAAGAAAAACCGTGACTTATTCGGAATCACGGTTTCAGAAAACGATTGCCTGTTTTTTGATCAGCCAGCTGCAAGCCACGGATTTAACGGTCTGTAGCGGGCAGCAAACACGTTATCCACAGAAGCACCAACAGAGATCGGGGGTAACTCTGGCTTCGCTGTGGAAAAGCGGATCCGGCTGTGGAAAAACGCTCGCTAATGAGGTGCTCACCGTAGAAAAGCGTCACTTGATCAATAATTGAGCAAATCTCTGTAAACCCCGGTTCATATGTCCTGCAGCCGTTAGCGAACATCTTATCCACAGAAGCGCCAACAGAGATTGGGGGCAAGTTTTCGCGTTACTCAAAGAAAAAAGCCCTGAAAATCCGTCACTTAAGCTGGCTGTTTTTTGATCGAAAGCTCGCAGGGCTTGATGGGCGAGGCCTGCAGGGAGGGGCGAACATGTTATCCACAGCTTCGCCAACAGGGAATGTGCGTAAGCCGCGATATCGCGATTGCACATCTCGTAGGAGCTGACGAGTGAAACGAGGCTGCGATCTTTTGATTTTTAGAATCAAGGTCAAAAGATCGCAGCCTCGTTTCACTCGTCAGCTCCTACAGAGGGTTGGCGGGGTTTCAGCGGACTACGCCTTCTTCGATAAGGAGCTTAAGGATCGCTTCAGCACCCGCCTGCGCAGTCACGCCCTTGAGCACTTGCCCACCGCCGCCACTGGCCTTGGCCGTCGCTGCCTTCATCCGGTCGGCGCCGCTCTTGGCCTTGATCACCTTCAGGCGCTTGGGCCGAGGCTTGGCCGGCTGCAGTGTGGCGCTGGCCAGAAGCTGGTCTTGCACCACTTCAACGTCATCGGCGGCCAACTCGCCACGCCGCGCCGGGCCATAGGCACTCTGTCGAGGTTTCGGTGCGGCGTTATCCACAGTTGCCAGAAACGGCAGTTTCACCTTCAATCGCCGCCGCTGGCCACGGGGCAACGCTTGCAGCACCAGCGCCGAACCGTCATTGATCGACTCGACCTGCGCCAGGCCCACCACCAGTGGCCAGCCCAACCCCTCGGCCAGCAGAAAGGGCAACATCCCCGAGCCTTCGCCGGTTTCCGCCTGACTGCCGGTCAACACCACCTGCGCCCCGGCGTCGCGCAGATACGTGGTCAGCGCGGGCAAGGCATCGGCCCCCGCTGGTTGTTCCAGCACATGCAGCTGTTCCAGGCCCATGCCCAGATACGCGCGCAGTGCCGGTTCCGCAACGTCGCCGGCGTGCAGCACTTGCAGGTTTTCCCCAGCCAGTTGCAGACCCAGCTCCACCGCGCGCGCGTCTTGATCGGCGCGGCGCGGACGACCGGAGGTCGGGTGGGCGCCGATGGAGACGAGGCTGATCACGTTAGTGCTCATAACTGTTTTCCTTATGCCGCGTCGCGTCGGCCGTCGTTGCGGTAAGCCTCTACCGCTTCGATCAGGGCCTGCAGAATCTCTGCGCTTTCGCCGATCACCGAGAGGTCGGCGCGTTTGATCATGTCGCAACCCGGATCGAGGTTGATCGCCACCACCTTGTCGCAGGCACCGATGCCTTGCAGGTGCTGAATCGCCCCGGAAATGCCCACCGCGACATATACCCGCGCGGTGACCCAGGTGCCGGACGCGCCGACCTGGCGATCGCGAGCCATGAAGCCATCGTCGACCGCCACGCGGGAAGCGCCTTCGGTGGCGCCCAGTGCGGCGGCAGTCTGGTGGAACAGCGTCCAGTCCTTGACGCCATTGCCGCCGGAGAAAATAAACTCGGCTTCGGCCATCGGGATCGCCGCCGGGTCGACCGCCACCGCGCCGAGATCTTCGATTCGCGACAGGCTGCGTGCAACGCTTGTGGATAACTCCACCGGCAACGCTTCATGACGGGTTTCGCTGACCGGTTCGGCGCATTCGGCAGCGGCGAGAATCAAACGCGCCATCGGCCGCGCCAGATCTTGCAGCCCGGCGCCAGCGCGGCCGATGCACTCCTGATCCTTGACCTGCCACACCCGTGTTGCCGGGCGTTCGCCCAATGCAGCCGCAAAGCGCCGACCCAGTTCGCCGCCACCGCTGCGGCTGTCCGGCAGCAACCAGTGCCGCGGGTTGAACTGGTTATCCACAGCGCGCAGACCCTGCACCCGTTGTTCCGGTGCATAACCGCTGAATTCTTCGCCTTCGAGCACCAGCAAGCGATCAACGCCCGCCGTCGCAAACGCATTTTCCTTATGCTCGCCGAACACCACGGCGAGCACCGCACCGTCCGTGCCGGCCAGCTGATGGGCGAGGCCGAGCAAGTCGCGATCGTGGCTGCTCAGGCGCCCACCGACCATGTCCGGCACCACGCTGATGTAGAACGCCGGCGTCGGCACCTGATGCAGCGGCAATTGCACTTCAACCGCAGCCGAGCGCTTGACCGCCCCGCCCTGCTGCGCGCCGCTGCGGTCGATCCGCTTGAGGCCGTTGGGGCCGATAAAGCCCACACCGTGCGGGTTCTTGCGGATGACCCCGTTGGGGCCCATCCAGCTGTGTTGCGCCGGTTGCATCGCTGCATGCAGCGGATGCAGACGGTTACGCGCAATCCATTCGGCGCGCGGGTCGCGGCGGATAATGTCGCTCATCAATGCACCTCCGCAGGTTCACGTTTGGCCGGGGTGGCAGGCTTGCTCGGCGCGGCATCTTCGAGCAACGCGTCGGCCACCAGTTCGGCGATGTCCTTGATCAGCGGACGCGGTTCGACCACACCTTCAAGCATCGCCGTGCACTGTGGACAACCCACCGCCACCAGTTCGGCGCCGGTCTCGCGGATGTCTTCCATGCGCATGTCGGGGATACGCTGCTTGCCCGGAATATCAGTGATCGGCGCACCGCCGCCACCGCCGCAGCAACGCGAACGGAAGCCGGAACGCTGCATCTCTTTGACTTCAATGCCGAGCGCGCGCAGCACTTCACGCGGCGCCTCATACTCGCCGTTGTAGCGGCCGAGGTAGCAAGGATCGTGATAGGTCACGCTGTTGCCTTTGTGCTGCCCCAGAGCAAGCGCGCCGGCCTGGATGATCTCGGCCATGTAGGTGCTGTGATGCTGCACCAGGTAGTTGCCGTCGAAGGCACCGTACTCGTTTTTCAGCACATGGAAACTGTGCGGATCGCAGGTGACGATGCGGTTGAAGCTGTACTTGGCCAGGGTCTGGATGTTGCGCCTGGCGAGCAGCTGGAACGTCGCTTCATCGCCCAGACGCCGCGCCACATCACCGCTGTCGCGCTCTTCGAGGCCGAGCACGGCGAAGTCGATCTTCGCCGCCTTCAGCACTTTGACGAAGGCGCGCAGGGTGCGCTGGTTGCGCATGTCGAAGGCGCCGTCGCCAACCCAGAACAGCACGTCGGTGGATTTCTTCTCGCTGAGCAGGTTGAGGTTCAGATCCGCTGCCCAGTTCATCCGCCCGCCCGGAGCGAAACCGCCGGGGTTGTCAGTGGCGATCAGGTTTTCGAGGACTTCGGCGCCCTTGTTCGGCGTCGCGCCTTTTTCCAGGGTCAGGTGACGGCGCATGTCGACGATCGCATCGACATGCTCGATCATCATCGGGCATTCCTCGACACAGGCACGGCAGGTGGTGCACGACCACAGGGTTTCGGCGTCGACCAGACCGTTGACGATCGGCTGATGCGGATTGCCGCCGTGTTCGCCCACAGGTTTGCCCGGATAGGGGCTGCCGGCAAACTTCGCATCGGTGCCGCCCGCGAGGCCGACGACCATGTCCTGAATCAGTTTTTTCGGATTCAACGGCTGGCCGGCGGCGAAGGCCGGGCACGCCGCTTCGCACTTGCCGCACTGCACACAGGCGTCGAAACCGAGCAGTTGGTTCCAAGTGAAATCCTTGGGTTTTTCCACGCCCAGCGGCGCATCGGGATTGTTCAGGTCCAGCGGTTTCAAACCGGTCGAGCGCCCGCCACCAAAACGTTCCGGGCGACGGTGCCAGGCAAGGTGCAGGGCACCGGCAAAGGCGTGCTTCATCGGCCCGCCCCAGGTCATGCCGAAGAACAGTTCCGACACGCCCCACAGCACGCCGACACCGAGAATCGCTGCGAGCACCCAGCCGCCGAAGTTTTCCGGGAGGATCCCCGCCACCGGCAAGGTCACCAGGAAAAACGAAGCCGAGAACGCCAGCAGGCTTTTCGGCAGGCGCATCCACGGGCCTTTCGACAGACGCGCTGGCGGGTTGATGCGGCGCAGGTACATGAAGATCGCGCCGACGAACATCACCGCCGACATCAGCAGCAAGGCGTAGCCGAGGATGCGGTTGTGCAGGCCAAAACCGTGCACCAGAATGGCCAGCACGATCGACGCCACCGCACCGCCCGCCGTGGCGACGTGGGTATTGGCAATGTATTTGTCCCGCGCCACCACATGGTGCAAGTCGACCATGTAGCGCTTGGGCATGGCCAGCAGACCGCCGAGCAGATCGACCTTCGCCGCCCGCCCCCGGCGCCACATGTTCATCCGCCGCAGCGCGCCAAGGACAGCAAGGCCCAGAGCCGCGAACAACAGGATTGGAAGAAGGGTGTTCAACATAGGTGTTGCTCCCAAAGACCTCGGGGTCATTTGTGCGCTGGCAAGAGCAACGCACCTACCTGTGGCGAGGGAGCTTGCTCCCGCTGGAGTGCGAAGCGCTCCCAATACAGTCGCCGGTATATGCCTGATACACCGCGACTACAGATTTGGGGCCGCTTCGCAGCCCAGCGGGAGCAAGCTCCCTCGCCACAGGTGATCGTGGTGATGCCGTTTAGAAATCCTTGCACAGCCGCAAGGCGTCATAGATCGCGGCGTGGGTATTACGCTGCGCCACGCAGTCGCCGATGCGGAACAGCAAGTAGCCGTCGCCCGCCTCGCTCAGCGACGGTTGCGGCTGGATCGCAAACAGCGCTTCGACGTCGATCTGGCCCTTGTTGCGCGAGCCGTCCTTGAGGGCGTAGTAGATTTCCTCGTCCGGGCGCACGCCGTTTTCGACGACCACCTGATCGACCACCCGCTCCTCTTTCGCGCCGGTGTATTCGTTCTCCAGCACCGCCACCAGTTTGTCGCCTTCGCGGTAGACCTTCTCCAGCATCATGTCGCCGGTCATGATCACTTCTTTCGGATACATGCTGCGGTAGTAGGTCGGAAACGACGTGCCGCCGATGGCCACGCCCGGTTTGATGTCATCGGTGACGATCTCGACCTGGCTGCCCTTGTCGGCAAGGAAGTCGGCCACCGACATCCCGGTGAACTCGCAGATGGTGTCGTAGACCAGCACGTTCTTGCCCGGCGCAACCTTGCCGTCGAGCACGTCCCAGCTGCTGACCACCAGCCCTTCGGCGGCGCCCCAGTGTTCGTTCTGCTCAAGGTACGGATGTCCACCGACCGCCAGCACCACGACATCCGGACGCAGGTCCATGATGGTGTCGGCATCCGCCGCCGTGCCCAGGCGCAGATCGACTTTCAGCCGCGCCAGTTCCAGCTGGAACCAGCGGGTGATGCCGGCAATCTGATCGCGCTGCGGCGCTTTCGATGCAGTAGTGATCTGCCCGCCGATAAAGTCTTTTTTCTCGAACAGGGTCACGTCGTGGCCACGCTCGGCGGCCACGCGTGCCGCTTCCATTCCGGCCGGGCCGGCACCGACGATCACCACCTTGCGTTTCGGCCCGGTGGATTTCTCGATGATGTGCGGCACGCCCATGTACTCACGGGAGGTCGCGGCGTTCTGGATGCACAGCACATCCAGGCCCTGGTACTGGCGGTCGATGCAGTAGTTGGCGCCGACACACTGCTTGATCTGATCGATCTGGCCCATCTTGATCTTGGCGATCAGGTGCGGGTCAGCGATGTGCGCACGGGTCATGCCGACCATGTCGACGTAACCGCCCTCGAGAATCCGCGTGGCCTGGTTCGGGTCCTTGATGTTCTGCGCGTGCAGTACCGGCACCTTGACCACTTCCTTGATCCCGGCGGCCAGGTGCAGAAACGGCTCCGGTGGATAACTCATGTTCGGAATGACGTTGGCCAGGGTGTTGTGGGTATCGCACCCCGAACCGACGACGCCGATGAAATCGAGCATGCCGGTGTCGTCGTAATACTTGGCGATCTGCTTCATGTCTTCGTGAGACAGACCGTCCGGGTGGAACTCGTCACCGCAGATACGCATGCCCACGCAGAAGTCGTCACCGACCTCGGCGCGCACCGCTTTCAAGACTTCCAGACCGAACTTCATCCGGCCTTCGAAGCTGCCGCCCCATTCGTCGGTGCGCTTGTTGACACGCGGGCTCCAGAACTGGTCGATCATGTGCTGGTGCACGGCCGACAGCTCAACGCCGTCCAGACCACCGGCCTTGGCCCGGCGCGCGGCCTGGGCGTAGTTGCCGATCACCCGCCAGATCTCTTCCGGCTCGATGGTCTTGCAGGTGGCGCGGTGCACCGGTTCACGGATGCCCGACGGCGACATCAGGGTTGGCCAGTGGAAACCGTCCCAGCGCGAGCGGCGGCCCATGTGGGTAATCTGGATCATGATCTTGGCGCCATGCTTGTGCATGGCGTCGGCGAGATTCTGAAAGTGCGGAATGATCCGGTCGGTCGACAGGTTGACCGAACTCCACCATTGCTGCGGGCTGTCGATGGCGACCACCGACGAACCGCCGCAGATGGCCAGGCCGATGCCGCCCTTGGCTTTCTCTTCGTAGTATTTGACGTAGCGCTCGGTGGTCATGCCGCCGTCAGTCGCGTAGACCTCGGCGTGCGCGGTGCTGAGCACGCGGTTGCGGATGGTCAGTTTGCCAATTTGAATTGGCTGGAACATTGCTTCGAAAGCCATGGCGGGTTCCTCGACTTACAACGGCTTGACGATGAACAGGCCGTCATCGTGGCCCTCTTCGGAGCCTCCGTAGACTTGTTCGGCCACAGTACGAATCTGGCTGCCACGGGCTTCGAGAATCTGATCCATGGCCCCGGCAAACCAGCCGGTGAACATGTAGTCGACCTTGCGCCCGACTTTGCCGTAGACATACACAAATGCGGAGTGCTCAAGCTTGACGCTGGCGGTGCCTTTGTCCAGATCGATGTCCTGAATCTTGAACAGGCCCCAGCCGCGCTGCGACAGGCGCTTCATGTAGTGCTCGAACACCGCGATGCCTTCCAGGCCGTGGCATTCGGCTTCCTTTTCGCACCAGTGCCAGGCGGATTTGTAGCCGGCCTTGTAGAGGATTTCCGCATAGGCTTCGGCGCCCAGCACTTCCTCGATGCCCATGTGGTTGTTGACAAAAAAGTGACGCGGCACATAGAGCATTGGCAGGGCGTCGGAGGTCCAGACACCGGTCTCGCTGTCGACTTCGATAGGCAATTGCGGGGCGATCTTGGCCATGGAAACTTAACTCCAGAAAATTTTGTGTGTTGCCCCCGGCGCGGATGGCCGGGAGAAAGAATTCAGAAGTGCGGCGGCTTATTCGCCCCAGACATCTTTCAGAACGTTCACCCAGTTCTCACCCATGATCTTGCGCACCACACGCTCGGAATGGCCGCGCTTGAGCAGGGTTTCGGTGAGGTTGGGGAATTCGCCGACCGTGCGGATGCCCAGCGGGTTGATGATCTTGCCGAAGCTGGTCAGGCGGCGGGCGTAGCCTTTGTCGTGGGTCAGGTATTCGAAGAAATCCTGGCCGTGACCCTGGGTGAAATCGGTGCCGATGCCGATGGCGTCTTCGCCGACGATGTTCATGGTGTATTCGATGGCTTCGGCGTAATCGTCGATGGTCGAATCGATGCCCTTGGCGAGGAACGGCGCAAACATGGTCACGCCGACGAAACCGCCGTGGTCGGCAATGAACTTCAGTTCCGCGTCAGACTTGTTGCGCGGGTGCTCTTTGAGACCCGACGGCAGGCAGTGGGAATAGCACACCGGTTTTTTCGACTCGAGGATGACTTCTTCGGAAGTCTTGGAACCGACGTGGGACAGGTCGCACATGACGCCGACGCGGTTCATCTCGGCAACGATTTCGCGCCCGAAACCCGACAGGCCG
Source organism: Pseudomonas sp. (assembly GCF_035554175.1). Taxonomy (GTDB): domain Bacteria; phylum Pseudomonadota; class Gammaproteobacteria; order Pseudomonadales; family Pseudomonadaceae; genus Aquipseudomonas. The sequence continues at coordinate 137,519 of NZ_DATMIV010000018.1, forward strand.
CCGTCGCGTTCGTAGCAACCGGTGCCGACCAGATTCTGGGTGTTGTAGCACATCTGCACGATACCGACGCCGAGCTGCTTGAACACCTCGACATAGCCGATCTGGTCTTCGAACGCGTGGGCATTCTGGAAGCCGAAGAGAATGCCGGTCTTGCCCTGCTCCTTGGCGCGACGGATGTCGGCGGTAGTACGCACCGGCATCACCAGGTCGCTGTTTTCGCGGATCAGCTTCTGGCTGGCAGCAATGTTGTTCACGGTCGCCTGAAAGCCTTCCCACACCGACACAGTGCAGTTGGCTGCCGTCAGACCGCCCTTGCGCATGTCTTCGAACAGCTCGCGGTTCCATTTGGCAATGATCAGACCGTCGATAACGATGCTGTCGGCGTGTAATTCGGCTGGGCTCATCAGGCGTCCCCTTATTGGCGATTCATGCGCCGAATCGTCTGCCGGCGCTTTGGGGCCAGCATATGCCTCGGTGCCGGGGCGACCGGGTGCAAAAACGACAGGGGAATTGCCGAAAGCGTCAATCCGCGACAAAGGGTCGTCGGCCGCCCTCCTCCGCTGGCTGTTCAAGCCCGCGCGCTTGCGCCAGAATCTGCCGCAGCCTGCACACACCAACGGATTAGAGCGACCCCCATGAAATCAATGTTCCTCGCCCTGGCACTGATTGCGACCGGCGTCCACGCCGCCGAAGAATCCGAGAACAACCCGTGCGACGCGGTGGAAAACGACATCCAGACCCTGGAATGCTCGACCTACAGCCGCACCACCGCCGAAGACCTGCTCAAGGACAACTACGCCAGCCTGACCGAACGCATGCAGGCCGCGTACGGCAAGAACCCGACGCAACTGGCCGACATCACCGCCAAACTGAAAACCGCCCAGCAACAATGGCTGAAAACCCGCGATGCCGATTGCGCGGTGGAAGCGTTTCCTGCGACGGCGGGGAGTAAAGCGTTCACCATTGCGCAGAATGATTGTGTGGCGCGGATGAGTGACGAGCGGTCGGAGTTTTTGGAGTCGATTGGGCAGGAATAAGATACAAAGGATAAATCAATGATTCCTCATGAAGTGGTCAGCCAAATGGTTGACGGCGCGACACCGATCCGTGCTTGGCGCGAACATCTCAACCTGACGCAGGAAGAAGTGGCGAAGCGCATGGGCATCTCGCAACCGGCGTTTGCCCAGCAGGAAACAGTCGCCAAGCCGCGCAAGGCCACCCGCGAGAAAATTGCCGCCGCGTTCGGCATCACAGCCAGTCAGCTTGAGCTGTAGGCTGCCCTCTTTATTCAAAGGAATTCCCATGAACATCTGCGGCATTGAAATCAAAGGCAGCGAAGCGATCATCGCCGTGGCGGCGCTCGACGGTTCGACCTTGAGCCACGTCCCTCTCGCCACGAAGAAGATTGCTCTGGATGACGATGACGAGGCGGCGAACGTGCGGCGGTTCGCGGCGCAGGTGGCGTCGTTCGTGCGGGAGAACTCGGTGGACCGGATTGCGATCAAGAAGCGCAGCAAGAAGGGTGAGTTTGCCGGTGGGCCGACGACGTTCAAGATCGAGGGCGTGTTTCAGTTGCTTGATGGTTGTGAGGTGACGCTGTTGTCGCCGCAGACGATCAATGCTCAGGCGAAGAAGCACAATTTCGAGCTGCCGGGGACGTTGAACAAGTATCAGCATGAGGCGTACAAGGCGGCGTGTTCGGCGTTGGTGAAGAAGTAACCCTCTCTCAGGCGCCGGAAATTAAATGTGGGAGCGAGCCTGCTCGCGAATGCAATGTGTCAGGCAACACCATTGTTGAATGACAGACCGCATTCGCGAGCAGGCTCGCTCCCACATTTGTTTCATTCAGGCCTGCGCGGTACGCCGATCCTCGCGCGGGCAGCGGGCAAACCTGGCGCGATAGCTGCGCGTAAAATACGACGGTGACTCGAAGCCACAGGCAATGCTGACTTCGAGCACGCTCATGTCGGTCTGGCGCAACAGCTGCCGAGCCTTTTCCAGCCTTAACCGCAGATAAAAATTGCTCGGCGTATCGTTCAGGTGCAGCCGGAACAAGCGCTCCAGCTGCCGCCGCGTCACCTTGATCGACTCCGCCAGCTGCAGCGTGGTCAGCGGCGGTTCGCTGTGCTGTTCCATCTCGCCGATCACCTGCACCAGTTTCTTGTTGCTGATGCCGTAGCGCGTGGCGACTTCCATGCGCTGGTGGTCTTTGCGCGGGCGGATGCGCCCGAGCACAAACTGCTCGCTGACCTGAATCGCCAGTTGCGGGCCGTGAGCCTGGGCGATCAGGTCGAGCATCAGATCAATCGACGCCGTGCCACCGGCCGAAGTGATCCGCCGCCGGTCAATCTCGAACAGCTCCTGGGTGACGCTGAGCTGTGGATAAGACTCCCTGAACGCATCAATCGCCTCCCAGTGCAGAGTCAGGCGATGGCCATCGAGCAGGCCTGCTTCGGCGAGGACGAAGCTGCCGGTGTCGATGGCGCCGAGGGTCACGCCGTCCTTGTCCAGCCTGCGCAACCAATGCTCCAGTGTCGGCGTGATGAATTTCAGCGGTTCGAACCCGGCCACCACCAACAACGTCGCGCCTTTCTTCAGCGGCTCCAGCGCCGCATCGGCGTTGACCGACATGCCATTGCTTGCCAGTACCGCGCCGCCATCGGCGCTGAGCACATGCCAGCGGTACAGCTCGCCGCGAAAGCGGTTGGCCACACGCAGCGGTTCGATGGCGGAGATAAAGCCGATGGCAGAAAACCCCGGCATCAGCAAAAAGTAGAAATCCTGGGACATGGACGCACTCGGTTGGCGGACGCGTGGCTCGTTGATACGCCGATTGTCGGCGCCGTTCAAGCGTGCAGGTCGCTACAGTGCAAATGCCAGTCGCCGCAGTGCGTTTTCATGGGCGTATAGCTGCGTAACTTTGCATCACCGGCACGCCAGATGCCGGAACTCACAATAAACGACCTGCCGAGGAACCCGACATGAAACGACTGATCAGCAGCTGTGTTCTTGCACTCAGCGGTACCGCTTTCTTCAGCGCCGGCGTCATGGCCGCCGAACCCGCATCCTGCAAGAACGTACGCATGGGCGTGGTCAACTGGACCGACGTGATCGCCACCAGTGCCATGACTCAGGTCCTGCTCGACGGCCTCGGCTACAACACCAAACAGACCAGCGCCTCCCAGCAAATCATCTTCGCCGGGATTCGCGATCAGCGGCTGGACCTGTTCCTCGGCTACTGGAATCCGCTGATGACCCAGACCATTACCCCGTTCGTCGAGGCCAATCAGGTAAAAGTGCTCGATGCACCAAGCCTGAAAGATGCCCGCGCCACCCTCGCCGTGCCAACGTATCTGGCCGACAAGGGCCTGAAAACCTTCGCCGACATCGCCAAGTTCGAGAAAGAACTGGGCGGCAAGATCTACGGCATCGAGCCAGGCTCGGGCGCCAACACGCAGATCAAGGCGATGATCGCCAAGAACCAGTTCGGTCTGGGCAAATTCCAGCTTGTCGAATCGAGCGAGGCCGGCATGCTCGCCGCCGTCGACCGCGCCGTGCGCCGCAAGGAAGCCGTGGTGTTCTTCGGCTGGGCGCCGCACCCGATGAACGTCAACATCCAGATGACCTATCTGACCGGCAGCGAAGATGCCCTCGGCCCGAACGAGGGCATGGCCACGGTGTGGACGGTCACTTCACCGAAATACGCCGAGCAGTGCCCGAACATCGGCCGCCTGCTGACCAACCTGACCTTCACCGCCGAAGCCGAGAGCCGGATGATGCAGCCGCTGCTCGATCACAAGGACGCCTTTGAATCGGCGAAGCAGTGGCTCAAGGATCACCCCGAAGACAAACAGCGCTGGCTCGAAGGTGTGACGACTTTCGATGGCAAACCGGCGGCTGAAAACCTGCAGTTGACCAGCAAATAACTCACCACGAATTGACGCTTCGCAGCCCCGCAACGGGCTGCGGACAGACCCATCACGCCTGAAGGAAACGCACCATGAACCACGACGTCATCATCACCTGCGCACTTACCGGTGCTGGCGACACGACCGCCAAGAGCCCGCATGTGCCGGTCACCCCGAAACAGATCGCCGCCGCAGCGGTGGAAGCCGCCAAGGCCGGCGCCACCGTGGTGCACTGCCATGTGCGCGATCCGCAGACCGGCAAGTTCAGCCGCGACGTCGCGTTGTACCGCGAAGTCATGGAGCGCATCCGTGAGGCGGACGTCGACATCATCGTCAACCTCACCGCCGGCATGGGCGGCGACCTGGAAATCGGTGCCGGCGAAAACCCGATGGAGTTTGGCCCGAACACCGACCTGGTCGGGCCGTTGACCCGCCTGGCGCACGTGGAAGAACTGCTGCCGGAAATCTGCACCCTCGATTGCGGCACGCTGAATTTCGGCGACGGCGACACCATTTACGTCTCCACGCCGGCGCAACTGCGCGCCGGCGCCAAGCGCATTACCGAGCTGGGCGTGAAAGCCGAGCTGGAGATCTTCGACACCGGGCATCTGTGGTTCGCCAAGCAGATGATCAAGGAAGGCTTGCTCGACAACCCGCTGTTCCAGCTGTGCCTGGGTATCCCTTGGGGCGCGCCGGCCGACACCACGACCATGAAGGCCATGGTCGACAACCTGCCGGCCGATGCGGTGTGGGCCGGATTCGGCATTGGCCGCATGCAGATGCCGATGGCGGCGCAAGCGGTGCTGCTCGGCGGCAACGTGCGGGTCGGGCTGGAGGACAACCTGTGGCTGGACAAAGGCGTACTCGCGACCAATGGGCAATTGGTTGAGCGTGCCACGGAGATCCTCAGCCGCCTCGGCGCCCGCGTGCTCACACCGGCAGAAGGCCGCAGGAAAATGGGCCTGACCCAGCGCGGCTGACTCCATCACCCACTTCATCTGTAGGAGCTGCCGAAGGCTGCGATCTTTTGACTTTGATTTTCTAAAAGCAAGATCAAAAGATCGCAGCCTTCGGCAGCTCCTACAGGGTTCTTCGAACTCTTCAGGACATCGCCATGCGCTTTATCACCGAAATCAAAACCTTCGCTGCCCTGGGCAGCGGTGTCATCGGCAGTGGCTGGGTCGCCCGTGCGCTCGCCCATGGCCTCGACGTCGTGGCCTGGGATCCGGCGCCCGGCGCCGAAGCCGCACTGCGCCAACGCGTGGCCAATGCCTGGGGCGCGCTGGAGAATAACGGCCTGGCACCGGGCGCCTCCCAGGAGCGTCTGCGCTTTGTTGCGACCATCGAGGAATGCGTGCGCGATGCCGATTTCATTCAGGAAAGCGCTCCGGAGCGGCTGGAGCTGAAACTCGATCTGCACAGCAAGATCAGCGCAGCCGCCAAGCCAGACGCGCTGATTGGCTCAAGCACTTCGGGCCTGTTGCCCAGCGAGTTCTATGAGAGCTCGACGCACCCTGAACGTTGCGTGGTCGGGCATCCGTTCAACCCGGTGTATCTGTTACCGCTGGTGGAAGTGGTCGGCGGCAAGCACACCGCGCCCGAGGCAGTTCAAGCGGCGATGCAAGTCTACGAATCACTCGGCATGCGCCCGTTGCATGTGCGCAAGGAAGTGCCGGGGTTCATTGCTGACCGCTTGCTTGAAGCGCTATGGCGTGAGGCGCTGCATCTGGTCAACGACGGCGTGGCGACGACCGGCGAGATCGACGATGCGATCCGTTTTGGCGCTGGCCTGCGCTGGTCGTTCATGGGCACGTTCCTGACTTATACCCTAGCCGGCGGCGATGCCGGCATGCGCCACTTCATGTCGCAATTCGGCCCGGCGTTGCAGTTGCCGTGGACCTATCTGCCGGCGCCGGAGCTGACCGACAAGTTGATCGATGATGTGGTGGATGGCACCACTGAACAGCTTGGCCGCCACAGCATTTCGGCGCTGGAGCGCTACCGTGATGATTGCCTGCTGGCGGTGCTCGAAGCGGTGAAGAGCACGAAAGAGAAGCACGGGATGAGTTTCAGCGAATAAACGCAGCCCCCTGTGGCGAGGGAGCTTGCTCCCGCTCGGCCGCGAAGCGGTCGTAAAACCAGCGAGTGCGGCCTGGCTGACACACCGCGTCACGAGGTTTCGGGACTGCTGCGCAGTCCAGCGGGAGCAAGCTCCCTCGCCACAAGTGTGTATTTCGCCAGCGACCCATGGAGTTCAGCATGCCCCACCTCACCACCTACCAAACCACCATCATCCCCGAATGGGTCGACTACAACGGCCATCTGCGCGATGCCTTCTACCTGTTGATCTTCAGCTACGCCACCGACGCGCTGATGGACCGTCTCGGCATGGACAGCAGCAACCGCGAAGCCAGCGGCCACTCGCTGTTCACCCTTGAGCTGCACCTCAACTACCTGCACGAAGTGAAGCTCGACACCGAAGTCGAAGTACACACGCAGATCATCGGCCACGACAGCAAACGCCTGCACCTCTATCACAACCTGCACAAGGTCGGCGATGAACAAGCGCTGGCCGGCAACGAACAGATGCTCCTGCACGTCGATCTCGCCGGCCCGCGCTCGGCACCGTTCAGCCCCGATACGCTGCATCACCTGCAAGCCATCGTCGCTGATCAAACCGACCTGCCCGCGCCCGCTTACATCGGCCGCGTGATCGCGCTGCCACCTGCCCGGTAAATCCACTAACGCCAAGGAGCCGCCATGAACACTGCCGTAGCTGTTGCCGATTTTCGTACTTATCCGTTGATCAGCGCGCTACGCGGCGTGCAGGGTCTGGCGGATCGCGTTGTCATCGAATGGGCTGACGGTCGTGTCAGCCCGTTTCACCACGTCTGGCTGCGCGACAATTGTCCATGTGATCGCTGCGTCTACAGCGTCACTCGCGAACAGGTATTCGAGAGCATCGATGCCGCCGAGGATCTGCAACCGCGCGCCACATGCATCGACACCGACGGCTGCCTGCGTATCGACTGGCAGGACGGGCACCTCAGCCGCTTCGATCCGGGCTGGTTGCGCGCTCACGCCTATGACGACCAATCCCGCGCCGAACGCCTGGCCGGCAAACCGCAGCCACGTTTGTGGCACAGCGATCTGCAGTTGCCAGTGTTCCAATACTCAGCGCTGATGAACGACAACGCTGCGCTGCTGCAATGGTTGCTCGCCGTGCGTGATATCGGCCTGACCCAAGTGCGCGGCGTGCCCACCGAACCGGGCTCGCTGAAGCTCATTGCGCAGAGGATTTCCTTCATCCGCGAAAGCAACTTCGGCGTGCTGTTCAATGTGCAGTCCAAAGCCGACGCCGACAGCAACGCCTACACCGCCTTCAACCTGCCATTGCACACGGATCTGCCCACTCGCGAGTTGCAACCGGGGCTGCAATTTCTGCATTGCCTGGTGAACGATGCCGAGGGTGGCGAAAGTATTTTCGTCGACGGGTTTGCGATTGCCGATGCCTTGCGCCGTGAAGACCCGGCATCGTTTCAGGCCCTGTGTGAAATCCCCGTGGAGTTTCGCAACAAGGATCGGCACAGCGACTATCGCTGCCTGGCGCCGATCATTGCTGTGGATGCGATGGGCCGGGTTGCGGAGATTCGCATGGCGAACTTTTTGCGCGGAGCGTTCGAGACGTCGGTGGAACAGATGCCAGGCTTGTATCGAGCCTATCGACGCTTCATCGCGATGACCCGCGAGCCGAGGTTTCGGCTGGTGCAGCGCCTCAATCCGGGCGAGTTGTGGTGCTTTGACAACCGCCGCACGCTGCATGCGCGCAATGCATTCGACCCGGCGAGCGGGGCGCGGCATTTTCAGGGCTGCTATGTCGACCGGGATGAGTTGTTGTCGCGCATTTTGGTGTTACAACGCTAGACCGCGTAATCGTTCTTCGCGAGCAGGCTCGCTCCCACATTTAACCGCATGCCCCTGAATGAACGCGGCCGCCTGTGGGAGCGAGCCTGCTCGCGAAAGCGTCAGCGGGAACAACAAATCTCTGACTGATTCACCGGCAAAAAAAACTCCGATCAAGCCGTGACAGGATCGGAGCTGAGGAGGGTACTGTTGAGGAGCTGCCAAGCGAGGGTGACCAAACCTTCGTGAAGCGAGCTGGGGCCAGTGTGCCTACTCGCCCATCCAGTCGATTAGCCGAAAACGACCTGTTCATAGTCGTCCCGGCCACCGCGACAAAACGCCCTTGCCGCGTCCGGACGGGGCCACCAGAATCGAGCCAAGACCTCCGTTGCCACAGAAGGATTTGCGTGATGATGTACGCCGATTTGATTGACCAGGAAGATCTGTTGGGCCAGCTCAAGGCCTTGGGTATCCAGGTGCCGAGCGGTACCAGCGCCGAACAGGCCTGTGAGTGTGCGGTGCGAGGACTGGATAACGTTCGCGCGTTCGAACTGCGCAAGATGGTCAAGGACATGTACACCAGCGGCGCCAGCATCCAGCCGGCGGTACGTCAGGCGATCGACAAGCAGTTGTTGCCGGCCCTTGCGGATTACCAGCAGTCCCACAGCGCCTGAGAAAAGATCAAAAGATCGCGGCCTTCGGCAGCTCCTGCATTTGGAATACATGTCCCCTGTAGGAGCTGCCGAAGGCTGCGATCTTTTGCTTTACAGCCTTACGCTGGCAAACGTCGATTCATTGCGCGCCTGGCTCAGCGCCGACATCGGCCCCGACAGCGGCGACATCACGATCGCCTGCGGCAGCGGCAGCATCGCCACTTGCTGGGTGGTGTTGGAGCCGACGCGCTCGTCACGCGGCGGGATGCCGAAGTATTCGCGGTAGCACTTGGAGAAGTGCGGCGTCGAGACGAAACCACACACCGACGCCACTTCGATGATCGACATCGGCGTCTGCTTGAGCAGTTGCCGCGCGCGGATCAGGCGCAGCTTGAGGTAGTAGCGCGACGGCGAGCAGTGCAGGTACTTCTGGAACAGCCGCTCCAGCTGTCGACGCGACACCGCGACATACACCGCCAGTTCATCGAGGTCGATCGGCTCTTCGAGGTTGGCTTCCATCAGCGCGACGATTTCCTGCAGCTTCGGCTGGTTGGTGCCGAGCATGTGCTTGAGCGGCACGCGCTGGTGATCCTGCTCGTTGCGGATACGTTCGTAGACGAACATTTCCGAGATCGCGGCGGACAGTTCACGGCCGTGATCGCGGCTGATCAGGTGCAGCATCATGTCCAGCGGCGCGGTACCGCCGGAGCTGGTGAAGCGGTTGCGGTCGAGGGTGAACAGGCGTGTGCTCATGGCCACGCGCGGGAAAGCTTCCTGCATCGCCGCCAGACATTCCCAGTGCACGCTGCAATCGAAGCCGTCGAGCAGACCGGCGCAGGCCAACGCCCAGCTGCCGGTGCACACCGCGCCCAGACGCTTGGACTGGCGCGCCTGACTCTGCAGCCAGGACACGTGTTCACGGGTCACGGTGCGTTGAATGCCGATGCCGCCGCAGACAATCACCGTGTCCAGTGGCGGCGCTTTGTGCATGGAAGCGTCAGGGGTGATCTGCAGACCGTCACTGGCCCAGACCTGGCCGCCATCGACAGTGAGGGTGCTCCAGCGATACAGCTCGCGACCGGACAATTGGTTGGCCATGCGCAGCGGCTCAACGGCGGACGCCAGGGAAATCAGCGTGAAATTGTCCAGCAGCAGAAAGCCGATGGATTGAGGCGCACGGTTCTGGGGTTGGGCCCCGGAGTTGAACGACGTCATCGCGGTATCTCCTCACACAAAGCGGGTGGTGGCCTCAGGCGGAGGCTCTTGTTATTGCCGGCGTTCTCACACGGGAAGCAGGCTTTGTTATGACAGAGCAATTGCCATGCCTGAAATTGGATGGCCATTCAATAACTCCTGAAAACGACCTCGCGACCTGTCTATATGAGACCTCGGAACACGACATTTCGAAGTGCCATCAAGCGCCGTAACGGCCCTGCCGCGCAGTCTGTGAGCAGATCGGTAGCACTTGTGGGAACTGGCCTGCAGAGGTTTTGCAAAGAGTGTCACCGCAAGCACGGGCGACGGACGGTCAGGTATCGACTGATAAGTCACGACAGACAATGGCTCTTGTCTGATTGCGACGCGCCAAAAGGTGGCGTGATTGAACTGAGGTGTTCGTTTGGTGAGCAGTTTTGACTGGTCTTGCGCTTTCGCGAGCAGGCTCGCTCCCACATTTGAAATGCATTCACCTGTGGGAGCGAGCCTGCTCGCGAAGCATTCACCTCGGTGTCACTGACTGACTCAGCATTCAACCGCGCTGACCGCCAGGCCACCGCGCGAAGTTTCTTTATATTTGTCATGCATATCGGCGCCGGTATCGCGCATGGTGCGGATCACCCGGTCCAGCGAGATAAAGTGCTGACCGTCGCCACGCAGGGCCATTTGCGCGGCGTTGATGGCTTTCACTGCGGCAATCGCATTGCGTTCGATGCACGGCACTTGCACCAGACCACCGACCGGATCGCAGGTCAGGCCAAGGTTATGTTCCAGGCCAATTTCCGCCGCGTTGCACAATTGCTCCGGCGTTGCGCCCAAAATCTCCGCCAGCCCCGCCGCTGCCATGGCGCAGGCCGAACCGACTTCGCCCTGGCAACCGACTTCGGCGCCAGAGATGGACGCATTCTTCTTGCACAGAATGCCCACCGCGGCCGCGCTGAGGAAATAGTCGACGACGTTGGCGTCGGTGACCGCTTCGCTGAACTTCATAAAGTAGTGCAACACCGCCGGAATGATGCCCGCCGCGCCATTGGTCGGTGCCGTGACCATACGCCCACCGGCGGCATTCTCTTCATTGACAGCCAGGGCAAACAGGTTGACCCACTCCATCGCGCTCAGGGTCGAGCCAATGACATTGGGTTTGTTCAGCTCCTGCAGGCTGCGGTGCAACTTCGCTGCGCGCCGGCGCACGTTCAAGCCGCCGGGCAGAATGCCTTCGTGCTTGAGGCCCTGCTCCACGCAATCCTGCATCGCCCGCCACAGCTTCATCAGGCCGGCGCGGATTTCTTCTTCGCTGCGCCAGACCTTTTCATTGGCCATCATCAGTTCGGCAACGCGCAGGTTGTGCTTCTTGCACAGATCGAGCAGCTCCACCGCGCTGGAAAAGTCATAAGGCAGTACGGTGCGATCCAGATCGACCACGCCGCTGGTGGCTTGCGCCTCATCAACGACAAATCCGCCGCCAACCGAATAGTAGGTGTCGCGGTGCAGTTCGCCGAATTCGCCCTCGGCGACCAGCGTCATGGCATTGGGATGGAATGGCAGGTTTTCGTCGATCAGGCGCATGTCCCGAGCCCAGACAAATGGCACCGAAAGACGACCATCGAGTAACAGCGTATTGGTTTCGCGCAATGCCTGGATGCGCGGGCCGATCTGCGGCGGGTCGATTGCGTCCGGCCACTCGCCCATCAGGCCCATGATCACCGCGTTGTCGCTGCCGTGACCGACGCCGGTGGCCGACAGCGAGCCGAACAACTGCACCTCGATCCGCCGCACCTGCTCCAACGGGTGTTTATCCCGTAGCGACTCGACGAACAAAGCGGCGGCGCGCATCGGGCCGACGGTGTGGGAACTGGACGGGCCGATGCCGATTTTGAACAGGTCGAAAACGCTGATAGCCATTGCTGCAGAGCTCCTGAGAATACCGGTCCGGGCGGCAAAAGCGCCCGCTGGCGGAGCTGCTACGCTGAAGCTGCGATCCGCCGAATGCCGGCATCATCGGGCTTTTGTCGGCGCGCACGACGTCTGACACCGACGCACTCATGTCCACCAGCGCCGTCAGGTTTTCGCCCCGCAAATGCGCCGTTTTTATGCAGTTCAGAAGGCCATCCTGGGTGGAAAAAAGCTGTAAGCGACGTCACCGACACTGGAAGCGACCATCCCTGTACTGGATACGACCCTCCCTGTAGGCGTCAGATTTTCACTGGTACATGATCGGGATGACTCGATTGCAAGGCGCTGCGGTAGAGCTGTCTTAAGAACGCCACCAACCGCAACCCATAAGTGCGGTGGTCCACAGTCGGAACACTGCCAAAAAAAACACCAAGGAGTCCATCCATGAAAGGTTCCCCGTCGTTGTTGTTGGCCGCCCTGCTGAGTCTGCCGCTACTGGCGCAAGCTGCAGAACCGGCGCAGTGCAGTCTCGTGAATTTCTCCGATGTCGGCTGGACCGACATCACCGCTACCACCGCCACCACTTCCGTTGTTCTCAATGCCCTCGGCTACAAGACCAAGACCACCATGATCTCCGTACCCGTGACCTACAAGTCGCTGGCCGACGGCAAGAACATGGACGTGTTTCTCGGTAACTGGATGCCGACCATGGAGAACGACATCAAGCCGTATCGCGATGCCGGCACTGTGGACACCGTGCGTACCAACCTCAAGGGCGCCAAGTACACCCTCGCCGTGCCGCAGGCCCTGTACGACAAAGGCCTGCATGACTTCGCCGACATCGCCAAATTCAAGAAAGAGCTCGACGGCAAGATCTACGGCATCGAACCGGGCAACGACGGCAACCGCCTGATTCAGAGCATGATCGAGAAAAACGCCTTCGGTCTGAAAGACGCCGGCTTCAAAGTCGTCGAATCCTCCGAGGCCGGCATGCTCTCGCAAGTCGATCGGGCGCAGAAGCGCAATACCGCCGTGGTTTTCCTCGGCTGGGCGCCGCATCCGATGAACAAGCGCTTCAAGATTCAATACCTGACCGGCGGCGACGACTTCTTCGGCCCCGATTTCGGTGCCGCTACCGTGGCCACCAACACCCGCAAGGGGTACGCCGAGGAATGCAGCAACGTCGGTCAGCTGTTGAAGAACCTGGAGTTCACCGTCGACATGGAAAGTGAACTGATGGGCAACATCCTCGACGACAAGATGAAGCCCGACGCGGCCGCCAAGGCCTGGCTGAAAAAGAATCCACAGGTGCTCGAAACCTGGCTCGCTGGCGTGACCACCATTGACGGTAAACCAGGCCTGGAGGCCGTGAAAGCCAAGCTCGCGCCTTGATCCGAGGGGCATCGCTTATGCCGGGCAGGCGTGCCTGCCCGGGCTGTTAATTTCCTTGCATGCGGACGTTCACTACCATGCTGATTGATCAGAAAATACCTTTAGGCCAGTACATCGCGGGCTTCGTCGAATGGTTGACGCAACACGGCGCCAACACCTTCGACGCAATCGCCGTGACACTGGAAACGATGATCCACGGCGTGACGTTTGCGCTGACCTGGTTCAACCCACTGGTCTTGATTGGCCTGATTGCCATCCTTGCCCATCTGATTCAACGCAAATGGGGGCTGACCGCCTTCGTGGTCGCCTCGTTCCTGCTGATCCTCAATCTGGGTTACTGGCAGGAAACCATGGAAACCCTCGCCCAGGTGCTGTTCGCCACCCTGGTCTGCGTGTTGATCGGCGTGCCGCTGGGCATCGTCGCCGCGCACAAACCGATGTTCTACACCATGATGCGGCCGGTGCTCGATCTGATGCAGACCGTACCGACCTTCGTTTACCTCATTCCTACCCTGACCCTCTTCGGGCTGGGTGTGGTACCGGGCCTGATCTCCACGGTGGTCTTCGCCATCGCGGCGCCGATCCGCCTGACCTACCTGGGTATCCGCGATGTCCCGCAAGAACTGATGGACGCCGGCAAGGCCTTCGGCTGCTCGCGTCGCCAACTGCTCTCAAGGATCGAACTGCCGCACGCGATGCCGAGCATCGCGGCCGGCATCACCCAGTGCATCATGCTGTCGCTGTCGATGGTGGTGATCGCGGCACTGGTCGGCGCCGACGGACTCGGCAAACCGGTGGTCAACGCACTGAACACTGCTGATATTGCGCTGGGCTTCGAAGCAGGCCTGGCAATCGTACTGCTGGCGATCATGCTCGACCGTATCTGCAAACAACCCGACGCTAAAGCAGGGGGTGACGCATGAGCATAATTCGCTTTGAAGACGTCGACGTAATCTTCTCCAAAGACCCGCGCGAGGCACTCAAGCTGCTCGATCAGGGCATGACCCGCAACGAGATCCTGAAGAAGACCGGTCAGATCGTCGGCGTGGAAAAAGCCACGCTGGACATCAACAAAGGCGAGATCTGCGTGCTGATGGGCCTCTCCGGCTCGGGCAAATCGAGCCTGCTGCGCTGCATCAACGGCCTCAACACCGTGAGCCGTGGCAAGCTGTTCGTCGAGCATGAAAATCGCCAGATCGACATCGCCTCGTGCACGCCCGCCGAGCTGAAAATGATGCGCACCAAGCGCATTGCCATGGTCTTCCAGAAATTTGCCCTGATGCCCTGGCTGACGGTGCGCGAGAACATCAGTTTCGGTCTGGAAATGCAGGGCCGACCGGAGAAGGAACGCAAGAAACTGGTCGACGAGAAACTCGAACTGGTCGGCCTGACCCAGTGGCGCAACAAGAAGCCCGACGAACTCTCCGGCGGCATGCAACAGCGCGTCGGCCTCGCCCGCGCGCTGGCGATGGACGCCGACATTCTGCTGATGGACGAACCGTTCTCGGCCCTCGACCCATTGATTCGCCAGGGCCTGCAGGATGAACTGCTGGAGCTGCAACGCAAGCTGAGCAAGACCATCGTCTTCGTCAGCCACGACCTCGATGAGGCGCTGAAACTGGGCAGCCGCATCGCGATCATGAAAGACGGCCGGATCATCCAGTACAGCGTGCCGGAAGAAATCGTCCTCAACCCGGCGGACGACTACGTGCGCACCTTCGTCGCCCACACCAATCCGCTCAACGTGCTCTGCGGCCGCAGCCTGATGCGCACGCTGGACAAGTGCAAACGCATCAACGGCTCGGTGTGCCTCGATCCGGGCGGCGACTCGTGGCTGGACCTGGCCGAAGGCAACACCATCAAGGGCGCCCGCCAGAACGGTTCGGTGCTGAACCTGCAGAACTGGGCACCGGGGCAAGCCGTCGAAGGCCTGGAGCGCAAACCGACGCTGGTGGATTCGAACATCGGCATGCGTGACGCGCTGCAGATTCGTTATCAGACCGGCAACAAACTGGTGCTGCACGATAACAATCATGTCGTGGGGATTCTGGGCGACAGCGAGTTGTATCACGCGTTGCTGGGCAAGAATCTGGGGTAAACCCCGCAGACACAAAAACGCCGCGATACTCTCGCGGCGTTTTTGTTTGAAGATCAAAAGATCGCAGCCTTCGGCAGCTCCTACAGGGGAATGCAATTCATGTAGGAGCTGCCGAAGGCTGCGATCTTTTAAAGAACAATGCGGTGTTTCAGCGAGAAACACCGCACTCTCGCTGTTTAGCTGTACACCCGCCCAAGCAACTGCCGATGGCTCTCGAACTGATCGAGCACATCCCGAGTAATCTGCTCCGGCGTGAAGCCCATCAGGTCGTAGTCCTGACTGCCGTTGTGCAGATACACCTCAGCCCGGTAATACCGCTGCCGCGCTTCATCCGCTTGCGCCGATTCGGTCGGAGTCGCCAGATAACCATCCAGGCTGACTTCGTAAACGAAAGGATTGCCCTCCTCCATCTCGACCCGCACGCCCATGCAACGCTTGGCTTTGCCCAACAGCGTCTGCACTTCGATGCCCTGTGTACGCAATTGCGCGGCTGCGGCTTCCAGCGCCGGTGTGACATGTTTGTCCATGAAACGCTGCACCACCGCTTGGCTCGGTTGCAGGTCCAGTTGCGTCAAACGCTCGCTGAAACCACGGCGCCCGCGCTCGGCCAGTTGCGCTTGCTCCTGTTCGATCTGCACGTCCTGGCGCATCGCCTTGTGCAGGCCGAACATGAAGCAGATCAGCACCACCGAGAACGGCAGGCCGGCCAGCACCACCATGGTCTGCATCGCCTCGAAGTTGCCGGCGAAGAGCAGGCCGATGGTCACCAGCGTGATCACTACCGACCAGAAGATCCGCAGCCAGTGCGGCGCGTCTTCATCGACGTTGCCACCCTTGCACGACAGATTCGCCATCATCACCGCGCCGGAGTCGGCCGGGGTCAGGAACAGCACGAAGCCGACGAAGATCGACACACCGATCACCACCTTCGATGCCGGGTAGTGCTCAAGCAACTGATAGATCGCCATCGATGGCTGTTCCAGCGCCGTCTTGCCCAGCTCCACCGCGCCCTGGTTCATCACCAGATCCAGCGCCGAGTTACCGAAGATCGACAACCAGGCCAGGGTGAAGCC
This sequence comes from Pseudomonas sp., assembly GCF_035554175.1. Lineage (GTDB taxonomy): Bacteria > Pseudomonadota > Gammaproteobacteria > Pseudomonadales > Pseudomonadaceae > Aquipseudomonas. The sequence continues at coordinate 153,654 of NZ_DATMIV010000018.1, forward strand.
CAGCGGAATCAGCAGCACGCCAGCCACCAGTTCGCGCACGCTGCGGCCACGGGAAATGCGCGCGATGAACATGCCCACGAATGGCGCCCAGGAGATCCACCAGGCCCAGTAGAACAGCGTCCACAGACCGAGCCAGCGGTCAGACTTGGCGCTGTCGCCTTCATAGACGTACAGGTCGAACGTCTTCAGCACCACACCATTGAGGTAGTCGCCGATGTTCTGCACGAAGCCGTTGAGCAAGTGCAGGGTCGGGCCGAACAGCAGGACGAAAATCAGCAGGCCGCTGAACAGCACGATGTTCAGGTTGGACAGACGACGAATGCCGTTTTCCACACCGGACACAGCGGCGATGGTCGCCACGGTGCTCATGACGATGATCACGATCAGCAGGTTGGTGTTGCTGTGCTCCATACCGAACAGGTTTTCCAGCCCGGACGACACTTGCAGCGAGCCAATCCCCAGGTTGGTCACCAGCCCCAGCAGCGTTACGAACATGCCGAAGCCGTCCACCGCGTGCCCGGCGGCGCCTTTGACCCAACGTTCGCCAACCAGCGGATACAGCGCCGAACGCAGCGCCAGTGGCTGGTTATGCCGATAGGCAAAATACGCCACCGCCAGGCCAACCAGCGCGTAGATCGCCCAGCCGTGCAGGCCCCAGTGCAGGAACGTCAGTTGCACTGCCTGACGCGCGGCCAGGTTGCTGGCCGACGTGCCTTCCGGTGGATTGAAATAGTGATCCAGCGGTTCGGACGCGCCGAAGTACAACAACGAAATGCCGATGCCCGACGAGAACAGCATCCCCGCCCAGGCGCCGTAACTGAAATCCGGGGTGTCGTCCTTGCTGCCCAGTTTGAGTTTGCCGTACGAGGAAAACGCCAGACCGACCACAAACACCAGGTAGGCCGCGATCACCACCATGTAGTACCAGCCGAAGCTGCGCGACAACCAGGCCTGAGCCATCCCCAACATTCTGCCGGCCTCTTGCGGGGCGATGATCAGAATGGCGGTCAACAACAGAATCAGCGCGGTCGAGGTGTAAAACACCCAACCGTTGACCGTCACCTTCTCGGGCGGGGTCTTTATTAGCGAGGCAGAACTCATGGCACAAATGCTCCAGGCAGTGCGAGAGAAGAACACAAGGCAACACGGCACCCGACCAATCGGTTGGTTGGCAGCCGACCGGCGGGTGATATAAAGACACTCCGAAAAAAGCCCGAACCTGCCGAAATGGCGTTGTGTATTCGCTTTCGTGGCCACAGGTGCCGGACGTTCATCCGAAACCTGGCCCCGAGCGTCTTGCCCTTTCAACACGTCCTTCGAATCGCGAACCGCGCCATGCCCCGCGCAGGTTTCGGGCCGTTTCAGGTGCCGTTTGTTATCGTCATCACGCGTAGGAAATTTCTGTAGGCAGCGACGAATTGTCGCAGATCTTATTCTTTGTTGATTGAACGTTCAATCAAAACAAAATAGACTGGCCCTCAATCCGATCGGCGTCATTCGCCCGTTGGAAGGCCTAAGGAGATGTGCAAGATGCCCAAGGTCGGTATGCAACCCATCCGCCGTCAACAATTGATCGAAGCCACACTGCAGGCGGTCGATCAGGTCGGAATGGGGGACGCCAGCATTGCGCTGATCGCCCGTTTGGCCGGTGTCTCGAATGGCATCATCAGTCATTACTTTCAGGACAAGAACGGCCTGATCGCCGCCACGATGCGGTACCTGATGACCGCCCTCAGCGAGAGCGTCACCGCGCGCCGTCAGGCGCTGGCAGATGACAGCCCACGGGCGCATCTGCAGGTGATCATCGAAGGCAACTTCGACGCCAGCCAGGTCAATGGCCCGGCAATGAAAACCTGGCTGGCCTTCTGGGCCACCAGCATGCACCAGCCGTCTTTGCACAGGTTGCAGCGGATCAACGATCACCGTCTGTATTCCAACCTGTGCTGCCAGTTCCGCCGTGTGCTGCCGCTCGAAGACGCGCGCAGCGCCGCCCGGGGTCTGGCAGCGTTGATTGACGGCTTGTGGTTGCGCGGCGCGCTGTCGGGAGACGCTTTCGACACGGCGCAGGCGCAACAGATCGCTTACGAATACATGGATTTCCAATTGGCCAAGCAGTGAGTCAGAGCACACAGAAACCGCTCGACCCCTGAACGCCACCGCAGCGTGATCGCGGTGGTCAACGCCAACCACCAATGCACCTGCGAGGACACTATGGCCCGTTTCGAACTGCAAAAACTCTACATCGATGGCGCGTACACCGACGCCGGCAGCGACGCCACCTTCGAAGCCATCAACCCGGCGAACGGTGAAGTCCTCGCACTGGTGCAACGTGCGACCAAAGACGACGTCGAGCGCGCTGTGGTCAGCGCTGAAAAGGGCCAGAAAATCTGGGCCGCGATGACCGCCATGGAGCGTTCGCGCATCCTGCGTCGCGCCGTCGACATCCTGCGCGAGCGCAACGATGAACTGGCCGCGCTGGAAACCCTGGACACCGGCAAATCCTTCTCCGAAACCAAGTACGTCGACATCGTTACCGGCGCCGACGTGCTGGAATATTACGCAGGCCTGGTACCCGCCATCGAAGGCGAGCAGATCCCGCTGCGTGACACCTCTTTCGTTTACACCCGTCGCGAGCCGCTGGGCGTGGTCGCCGGTATCGGTGCGTGGAACTACCCGATCCAGATCGCCCTGTGGAAATCCGCTCCAGCCCTGGCGGCCGGTAACGCGATGATCTTCAAGCCAAGCGAAGTCACTTCGCTGACCACCCTGAAACTGGCGGAAATCTACACCGAAGCCGGCGTACCGAACGGCGTGTTCAACGTCCTGACCGGCAGCGGTCGCGAAGTCGGCACCTGGCTGACCGAGCACCCGCGCATCGAGAAGATTTCCTTCACCGGCGGCACCGACACCGGCAAGAAAGTCATGGCCAGCGCTTCGGCTTCGTCGCTCAAAGACGTGACCATGGAACTGGGTGGCAAATCCCCGCTGATCATCTGCGACGACGCCGACCTCGATCGCGCCGCCGACACCGCGATGATGGCCAACTTCTACAGCTCCGGTCAGGTCTGCACCAACGGCACCCGCGTGTTCGTACCGGCGCACCTCAAAGCCGCGTTCGAAGCCAAGATCGTTGAGCGCGTTGCCCGCATCCGCGTCGGCAACCCGGAAGACGAAAACACCAACTTCGGCCCGCTGGTCAGCTTCGCCCACATGGAAAGCGTGCTGGCTTACATCGAGAAAGGTAAGGAACAAGGCGCCCGCGTCCTGTGCGGCGGCGGTCGTCTGACCGACGGCGAATTCGCCAAAGGCGCATTCGTTGCGCCAACCGTGTTCACCGACTGCACCGACGACATGACCATCGTGCGCGAAGAAATCTTCGGCCCGGTGATGGCGATCCTCTCCTACGAAACCGAAGAAGAAGTGATTCGCCGCGCCAACGACACCGACTTCGGCCTGGCCGCCGGTATCGTCACCAAGGACCTGAACCGCGCCCACCGCGTGATTCATCAACTCGAAGCCGGTATCTGCTGGATCAACGCCTGGGGCGAGTCCGACGCGAAAATGCCGGTCGGCGGCTACAAGCAGTCGGGCGTGGGCCGTGAGAACGGGATCAGCTCTCTTAATAACTTCACGCGCATCAAGTCCGTGCAAGTCGAACTGGGTGAGTACGTTTCAGTTTTCTGATGAGCTGATCAGCTGCAAGCGGCAAGTTTCAAGCTGCAAGTAAAAGCAGTTTGGGGTTGCCGCCCTCCCCGATTCCAAAGCCACAGCTCGCTGCTTTTTCTTGCAGCTTGAAGCTTGTGACTTGTAGCTCCCCCAGGAGAATTTATGACTCAAGAATACGACTACATCATCGTAGGTGCCGGCTCGGCCGGTAACACCCTGGCGACCCGTCTGACTGAAGACGAAGGCGTCACCGTTCTGCTGCTTGAAGCCGGTGGCCCGGATTACCGCCTCGACTTCCGTACCCAAATGCCTGCCGCGCTGGCGTTCCCGTTGCAGGGTCGTCGCTACAACTGGGCCTACGAAACCGATCCGGAGCCACACATGGACGGTCGCCGGATGGAATGCGGTCGCGGCAAGGGCCTCGGCGGTTCTTCGTTGATCAACGGCATGTGCTACATCCGTGGCAACGCCATGGACTACGACGGCTGGGCGAAGCTGCCGGGGCTGGAAGACTGGTCGTACCTCGATTGCCTGCCGTACTTCCGCAAAGCCGAAACCCGCGACATCGGCCCGAACGATTACCACGGTGGCGACGGCCCGGTCAGCGTGACCACGCCGAAAGCCGGCAACAACCCGCTGTTCCACGCCATGGTCGAAGCCGGCGTGCAGGCCGGTTATCCGCGTACCGAAGATTTGAACGGTTACCAGCAAGAAGGCTTCGGCCCGATGGACCGCACCGTGACGCCGAACGGCCGCCGTGCTTCCACCGCCCGCGGTTACCTCGATATCGCCAAGAAGCGCTCGACTCTGACTATCGTCACCCACGCCCTGACCGACAGGATTCTGTTTGAAGGTAAGCGTGCGGTCGGCGTGCGTTATCTGGTCGGCGCCGCTGAAGAGCGCGTTGAAGCCAAGGCGCGCAAGGAAGTCCTGCTGTGCTCCGGCGCTATTGCCTCGCCGCAGATCCTGCAGCGCTCCGGTGTGGGTCCGGCGAAACTGCTGGAAAGCCTCGACATCCCGGTGGTCCACGACCTGCCGGGCGTCGGTGAAAACCTGCAGGATCACCTTGAGCTGTACCTGCAATATGCCTGCACCCAACCGGTTTCGCTGTACCCGTCGCTGCTCTGGTACAACCAACCGGCGATCGGTGCCGAGTGGCTGTTCAACGGTACCGGCATCGGCGCCAGCAACCAGTTCGAGGCCGGCGGTTTCATCCGTTCGCGTCCGGAATTCGAATGGCCGAACATCCAGTACCACTTCCTGCCGGTGGCGATTAACTACAACGGCAGCAACGGTGTGAAAGAGCACGGTTTCCAGGCGCACATGGGTTCCATGCGCTCGCCGAGCCGTGGTCGCATCCAGGTCAAATCCAAGGATCCGCGTCAGCACCCGAGCATCCTGTTCAACTACATGGCCACCGAGCAGGACTGGCAGGAATTCCGCGACGGTATCCGCCTGACTCGCGAGATCATGCAGCAGCCGGCTCTGGACGCGTTCCGTGGCCGCGAAATCAGCCCGGGCATCGACGTGCAAACCGATGAGCAGCTCGACAAGTTCATCCGCGAGCACGCCGAAACCGCGTTCCACCCGTCCTGCTCGTGCAAAATGGGCACCGACGAGATGGCCGTGGTCGATGGCGAAGGTCGTGTGCACGGCATGCAGAGCCTGCGTGTGGTCGATGCCTCGATCATGCCGATCATCACCACCGGCAACCTCAACGCGCCGACGATCATGATCGCCGAGAAAATCGCCGACAAGATCCGTGGTCGCAAGCCGCTGCCGCGCAGCAATGCGGCTTATTACGTCGCGAACGGCGCGCCGGTCAAGGGCAAGCCGATGCGGGATATCACCCCGGTTGCTCAATAAGTCGTAAGACCGAGGCGCAGCTTTCGCGAGCAGGCTCGCTCCCACATTGGAATGTATTTCAACTGTGGGAGCGAGCCTGCTCGCGAAGGGGCCCTCACATTCAGCGCAAATCTCCCCGCTGCATAGTAAAACCTCCTACACCCCCTCTTCACTTGATCCTACCCCCACGCAGGCCTACTCTAGACCTCACGCAACCGTTTCACCCCTCCCCGCTGTCGCCCTGCCGCTACTCCATTACAAGGAGGTTTCCGAATGTTCGATTTCCACCCCCAGCTCAAGCAGCGCTTCGCTGCCTTGCGCACGGGCGCTGAATTCTTTTCCCTGCGGTATGTGCGCGAATCCGGCCAGTATCTGTCGGTGCGCAAGAACGTCGCCGAACCGCCGAGCCTGCGCCGCGATGAAGGGGCGATGCTCACCGTGCGCGTCAATGGCGTCGAAGCTTATGCGGCAACCAACGACCTCTCGCAACAGGGTCTGCAAGCCGCCCTCGAACGCGCCGAGCAACAGGCCCGGCGGCTCAAGCCGCACGCGCTGCTCGATCTGCGTGAGCAAACGGTCTCGAGCGACCGCGCCGATTACTTCTCGCCCAACCTCGAACAGCCCTTCCCGTCCCTGAGCGAATGTTTCGATCTGCTCGGCGCGGAATCGGCCTCGGTGCCCAAGGATGAGCGCCTGGTCAATTGGCAAGTGAGCATCGGCATTACCCGCGTCGAGCAGATCTACCTGAGCAGTGCCGGCGCCGAGTTGCGCCAGGCCCAGCGCTTCGTCTACCCCGGCCTCGATGTCACCGCCTACGACGGCAACGACAGCCAGACCCGCAGCCTCGGCCGGGAGAACTTCGGCCAACAGGGTGGCACCGATGTCATCAGCCGTTGCGGTCTGGTCGGCGCCGGCCCGCAAGTCGCCGAACAGGCCCTGCAACTGCTGCTCGCGCCGAACACGCCGCAAGGCCCGCGCGACCTGCTACTGATGCCCGACCAAATGATGCTGCAGATCCACGAATCCATCGGCCATCCGCTGGAACTCGACCGGATTCTGGGCGATGAGCGCAATTACGCCGGCACCAGTTTCGTCAAGACCAGCGATTTCGGCAGCCTGCAATATGGCTCGAAGCTGCTCAACGTGACCTTCGACCCGGACATCCCCGAAGAACTCGCCAGCTACGGCCATGACGACGACGGCACCCCGGCGAGCAAACAATTTCTGATCCGTGACGGCCTGCTGCTGCGGCCGTTGGGCGGGGCGCTGTCGCAATATCGCGCCAGCCTCGATGGCGTCGCCAACAGTCGCGCCTGTGGCTGGAACCGGCCGCCGATCGACCGCATGGCCAACCTCAATATCGAGCCGGGCGATCAGACGCTGGAGCAGATGATCGGCGGTATCGAGCACGGCATTCTGATGAGCACCAACCGCTCGTGGTCGATCGACGATGCGCGCAACAAATTCCAGTTCGGCTGCGAATGGGGCCAGTTGATAGAGAACGGTGAACTCAAAGGCGTGGTAAAAAATCCCAACTACCGGGCGATTTCCGCGCACTTCTGGAAAAGCCTGCGCGCCGTCGGCGATGCCCACACCGTCAAGGTGCTGGGCACGCCGAACTGCGGCAAGGGCGAACCGAACCAGGTGATCCGCGTCGGCCATGCTTCGCCGGCCTGCGTATTCAGCAACATTGATGTGTTTGGGGGAGACGCCTGATGAGCATTTCGAAGCGTCAGTCCGACGCCTTCAAGGTCATGGTCAACTGGCTGCGCGACAGCGTGCGCGAGCCGGAACAGTTCACGCTCAGCTACGCCGCCGAAACCTCGGCGTTCGTGCGTTTCAATCACGCCAGGGTGCGCCAGGCCGGGCAGGTGCAGCAGGCCAACGTCGGCCTGAAACTGATCAACGATGGCCGTCACGCCGACCTGCAGATCACCTTGTCCGGAGATCAGGAAGGCGATCTGCAACGGCTCGCCGAAGGTCTGCAGCAACTGCGCGAAACCTTGCCGCTGCTGCCGCAGGATCCGTACCTGCTACTCAACCACAACAGTTGGCAGAGCACGCATGTACAAGCGCATCCGCTGCCGGACACCGAAGATGTCGTCGAGCAAATCTGCACCGCTGCTGAAGGTCTCGACCTGGTCGGTTTTTATGCCGCCGGCCCGATCAGCCGGGGTTTCGCCAGTTCGGCGGGCGCGTTCGGCTGGCACGAGGCCAACAGCTTCAATTTCGACTTCAGCCTGTTCCACGAAAACGGCGAAGCGGTGAAAGCCAGCTACGCCGGGCACGACTGGAGTGATGAGGGGTTCGCCCGACGGTTCGCTCAAGCGCGCGAGCAACTTGAGTTTCTCGGCCGACCGTTGCGCACCCTGGCGCCCGGTCAGTACCGCGCGTATCTGGCACCGGCGGCACTGGAAGAAATCATGGGCCTGCTCAGCTGGGGCGGGTTCTCGGCGCAATCGATCGCCAGCAAGAGCAGCCCTTTGCAAAAGCTCTACGTCGGCGATCAGGCATTCAGTCCGTTGCTGTCGCTGGATGAAAAAGTCAGCGAATCGCTGAGCCCGGCATTTTCCGCCGAGGGTTACCCGCGCAGCGATCTGCGTCTGATCATCGAGGGCAAGGCCGGCGAACAGCTGGTCGGTTCGCGCAGTGCGGCCGAATACGGTTTGCCGGCCAACGGTGCGGGCGGCGGCGAGATGCCCAGCGCGTTGAACATGGCGGCGGGTGATTTGTCGCAGAAAGAGATCCTCAAGCAGTTGGGCACCGGGCTGTACATCAGCAACCTGTGGTACCTGAACTACTCGGATCAACCGGCGGCGCGGATGACCGGCATGACCCGCTTCGCGACCTTCTGGGTCGAGAACGGTGAGATCCAAGCGCCGCTCAGCACCATGCGTTTCGACGACAGCGCCTACAACCTGCTGGGTTCGCAGCTGGAAGCGTTGACCACCGAGCGTGAGCTGCTGCTGTCGGCGAGCACCTACAGCCAGCGCAATACCTCGTCATCGCTGCTGCCGGGAGCGTTGGTCAGCCGACTCACCCTAACCCTGTAACACCGCAATACCTGTGGGAGCGAGCTTGCTCGCGAAGAGGCCATGCCATGCAACATTTATGGTGACTGACCTGCTGCTTTCGCGAGCAAGCTCGCTCCCACACTGACCGCGCTCGACTCTGAACATGCACTGACCACAAGAGGTTCCATGCCCAATCGCCCGCCTCTCGACGCCATCACCGCCCGCTGGTTGCCGTGGGTCGTCGCCATCGCATTTTTCATGCAGTCCCTCGACGGCACCATTCTCAATACCGCACTGCCGGCCATGGCCAGCGATCTGGCCGAAGACCCGTTGCGCATGCAGGGCGTGATCATTGCCTACATGCTCACCGTGGCCTTGCTGATCCCGGCTTCCGGCTGGATCGCCGACCGCTTCGGCACCAAGAAGATCTTCTTCGGCGCGATCCTGCTGTTCAGCTTCGGCTCGCTACTGTGCGCCTTGTCGAGCAGCCTGAGCATGCTGATCGGTGCGCGGGTGATTCAGGGCCTCGGCGGTGCGCTGATGCTGCCGGTCGGGCGGCTGGTGGTGCTGCGCGCCTACCCGCGCTCGGAGCTGGTGCGGATCATGGGCTTCATCACCATTCCCGGCCTGCTCGGCCCACTGATCGGCCCGACCATGGGCGGCTGGATGGTGGAGTATTTGACGTGGCACTGGATCTTCCTGATCAACCTGCCGGTCGGGGTGATCGGTTGTTACGCGGTGTGGAAATTCATTCCCGACCTGCGCGGCACCGAGCGCACGCGCTTCGATAGCCTGGGCTTTGTGCTGTTCGGCGCGGCAATGATCCTCATCACCATCGCCATGGAAGGCCTTGGCGAGCTGCACCTGCCGCATCTGCGCGTGATGTTGCTGCTGTTCGCCGGCATGGCCTGTCTGGCGGCGTACTGGTTGCGCGCCGGGCATATCGAAAATCCGCTGTTCGCGCCGTCGCTGTTCAAGACCCGCACCTTCGCCGTCGGCATTCTTGGCAATCTGTTCGCGCGTCTGGGCAGCGGCGCCCTGCCGTTTCTGGTGCCGTTGCTGCTGCAAGTGGCGTTGGGTTACTCGCCCTCGCAAGCCGGCATGAGCATGTTGCCGCTGGCGGCTGCGGCGATGGTTGCCAAATGGGTCGCGCGGCCGCTGATCGAGCGTCTCGGCTATCGCATCGTGCTCACCGGCAACACCCTGGCACTGGGGATCATGCTGGCAAGCATGGGCCTGGTCAGCGAGCAGACGCCTTACTGGCTGCTGCTGTGCCTGCTGGCGGTGCTCGGGGCGATCAACTCGCTGCAATTCACCGCGATGAACACCGTGACTCTGATCGACCTCGACGATGCCAGCGCCAGCAGCGGCAACAGTCTGCTGTCAGTGGTCGCGCAGTTGTCGCTGAGCCTGGGTGTGGCTTGCGCCGGTGCGCTGCTCGGCGGCTTCACCGCCAAGGTCGGCAACGATGGCGTGGAAACCGTGCTCGGCGCGTTCCAGCTGACCTTCGTCACGGTCGGCGTGATGGCGATGCTGGCGGCGACAATCTTCTCGCAGCTGTCCAAGGAAGACGGACGGCGCGCTAAACGTCCACAAGAACACATCGAACACTGATTCTGCTGAAGGACTCCCTGTAGGAGCTGCCGAAGGCTGCGATCTTTTGATCTTGTTTTTTAAAGCAAAATCAAAAGATCGCAGCCTTCGGCAGCTCCTACAGGGGAATGTGGTCCCTCACACAGGCTGATCTCCAGTCAGAGAAACTCTGGGGCTGTTCGTCCAGAACTGTCGAGGAAACGGGCACGGGGCTGCTACACTGCGCGACATTTTGTTTTGCAGGCCAGTCCCGTGACCACCATCGCCACCGCTTTTAATACTCTGCCGCTGTCCGCCGCCATGCTGGCTAACCTCGAATCACTCGGTTATGCCCAGATGACGCCGATCCAGGCGCAGAGCTTGCCGGTGATCCTCAAGGGGATGGACCTGATCGCCCAGGCCAAGACCGGCAGCGGCAAGACCGCCGCGTTCGGCATCGGTCTGCTCAATCCGATCAACCCGCGCTACTTCGGTTGCCAGGCGCTGGTGATCTGCCCGACCCGTGAACTGGCCGACCAGGTCGCCAAGGAAGTCCGCCGTCTGGCCCGCGCCGAAGACAACATCAAGGTCCTGACCCTCTGCGGCGGCGTGTCGTTCGGCCCGCAGATCGCATCGCTGGAACACGGCGCGCACATCATCGTCGGCACCCCGGGGCGCATCCAGCAACACCTGCGCAAGGGTTCGCTGGTACTCGATGGCCTGAACACGCTGATCCTCGACGAAGCCGACCGCATGCTCGACATGGGCTTCTACGACGCCATCGAAGACATCATCATCAAGACTCCGGAGCGTCGGCAGACGCTGCTGTTCTCCGCGACCTACCCGGTGGGCATCAAGCAACTGGCCTCGAAATTCATGCGCGATCCGCAGACCGTCAAGGCTGAGGCATTCCACGACGACACACAGATCGAGCAGCGCTTCTACGAGATCTCCCCGGAAGAGCGCATGAGCGCGGTGACCAAAGTCCTGCACCACTTCCGTCCGGCATCCTGCGTGGCGTTCTGCTTCACCAAGCAGCAGGTGCAGGAAACCGTCGATCACCTGACCGCCAAGGGTATTTCCGCGGTCGGCCTGCACGGCGATCTGGAACAGCGTGACCGCGATCAGGTACTGGCGATGTTCGCCAACCGCAGCACCTCGGTGCTGGTCGCCACCGACGTCGCCGCCCGTGGCCTGGACATCGATGCGCTGGACATGGTGATCAACGTCGAGCTGGCCCGCGATTCGGAAATCCACATTCACCGCGTCGGCCGCACCGGTCGCGCCGGCGAGAAAGGCATTGCCATCAGTCTGGTCGCGCCATCCGAAGCGCACCGCGCGCAGGCCATCGAGCAATTGCAAAAAGCCCCGCTGAACTGGGATCAGATCGACAATCTCAAGTCCCAGGGCCTGGCGCCACTGCAACCGCCGATGACTACCCTTTGCATCGGCGCGGGCCGCAAGGACAAAGTGCGTCCGGGCGACATTCTCGGTGCATTGACCGGCGAAGCCGGCATTCCCGGCGCGCAGGTCGGCAAGATCGCGATCTTCGATTTCCAGGCCTACGTGGCAGTTGAACGCACCGTGGCCATGCAGGCCTTGCAGCGCTTGAACGACGGCAAGATCAAGGGCCGCTCGCTGCGCGTACGCATCTTGTAAGAACGACGCGATCCCCCCTGTAGGAGCTGCCGAAGGCTGCGATCTTTTGATCTTGATCTTGGTCTTGATTTTGAAAAAGCAGGATCAAAAGATCGCAGCCTCGTTTCACTCGTCAGCTCCTACATAGCTCCTACATAGCTCCTACACAGTTGGTTTTGGTGATATTTGCGAGGACACCGCTTTGCGCTCTACCGAAGTCGTGATCATTGGCGCTGGCGCGGCCGGCTTGATGTGTGCCCTGACCGCCGCCGGGCGCGGGCGGCAGGTGTTGCTGCTCGACCACGCGAACAAGGCCGGCAAGAAAATCCTCATGTCGGGCGGTGGCCGCTGTAATTTCACCAACATGTACACCGAACCGAGCAATTTCCTCTCGCAGAATCCGCATTTCTGCAAATCGGCTTTGGCGCGCTACACCCAGTGGGACTTCATCGGCATGGTCGGCAAACACGGCGTGCCCTACCACGAGAAGAAACTCGGGCAGCTGTTCTGCGATAACAAATCCAGCGACATACTCGGCATGCTCCTCGATGAATGCGATCAGGCTGGCGTCGAGCTGCACCTCGACACCTCGATCCAGACCATCGAGAAAGTCGACGAGGGTTACCTGCTCGACACCACCCTCGGCCAGGTCCAATGCCAGTCGCTGGTAATCGCCACGGGAGGGCTGTCGATCCCGACCCTCGGTGCGACGGGCTTCGGTTATCAGGTAGCGAAACAGTTCGGCCATGAACTGCTGCCGACCCGCGCCGGGCTGGTGCCGTTCACCATCACTGACCAGCTCAAGGATGTGTGCACAGAGTTGTCCGGGACGTCGGTGGATTGTCTGGTCAGCTGCAATGACCAGAGCTTTCGCGAAAACATCCTGTTCACCCACCGTGGCCTCAGCGGCCCGGCGATCCTGCAGATTTCCTCGTTCTGGGAGCCTGGCGACACCGTCGAGATCAATCTGCTGCCGGATCACGACGCCGCGAGCTGGCTGCAACAGCAAGTCGCCGAGCGCCCGAACAGCGAGCTGAAAACGTTGCTCGGTGAGATCTTCACCAAGAAGATGGCCAACCTGCTGGCAGACAACTGGTTCGTCTCCAAACCGATGAAGCAGTACACCCATGCTGAACTGGCGCAGATAGCCGACAGGCTCGGCAGCTGGAAAGTCGTGCCGGCGGGGACTGAAGGCTATCGCACGGCTGAGGTGACGCTCGGTGGCGTCGATACCCGCGAGGTTTCGTCGAAGACCATGGAATCGCTGAAAAGCCCTGGCCTGTATTTCATCGGTGAAGTCCTCGACGTCACTGGTCACCTGGGCGGGTTCAACTTCCAGTGGGCCTGGGCCTCCGGCTACGCTGCTGCGCAGTACGTCTAACGCAAAACCCTGTAGGAGCTGCCGAAGGCTGCGATCTTTTGATCTTGATCTTTAAAAAAAAGATCAAAAGATCGCAGCCTTCGGCAGCTCCTACACAGTTGTCATGTGTGATGCAGTAAGGAACACTTTTTGCTGTCAGATGTGCTCGGCGCCATTGCGTCGGCGTCATTACTGGCTCAATTTAGCGGCATCGCCTCGGAAGGCCTTCGCACTTCATGTCCTCGACCTCGTTTCGTCAGTCTTTGCGGCGCCTGTGGGCGCTGGATAAATTCAGCTACAGCGTGCGGGTATTCATTGCCCTGACCGGCAGCATGGCGCTGTGTTGGTATCAGGATGAAATGGGCTTGCTGATCCCGTTGTTCCTCGGGATTATCGCCAGCGCCCTGGCCGAAACCGACGACAGCTGGCAGGGCCGCCTCAACGCCCTCGCGGTGACGCTGGTGTGCTTCAGCATCGCCGCGCTGTCGGTGGAATTGCTTTTCCCTTACCCGATCATTTTTGCCGTAGCTCTGGCGCTGGCCAGTTTCGGCCTGACCATGCTTGGGGCGCTGGGCGAGCGTTACGGTGCGATTGCTTCCGCGACGCTGATTCTGTCGGTGTACACGATGATCGGCGTCGACCAGCGCGGCGGCGCGGTCACTGATTTCTGGCATGAGCCGATGCTGCTGGTCGCCGGTGCGGCGTGGTACGGCCTGCTCTCGGTACTGTGGCAGGCGCTGTTTTCCAATCAGCCCGTGCAGCAGAGTCTGGCGCGCCTGTTCCGCGAACTGGGCCTTTACCTGAAGCTGAAATCCTCACTGTTCGAGCCGATCCGGCAAATGGACGTTGAAGCCCGCCGCCTCGAACTGGCGCAGCAGAATGGCCGCGTGGTTGCGGCGCTCAACACGGCCAAGGAAATCATCCTGCACCGGGTTGGCAATGGCCGGCCCGGCTCTAAAGTCAGTCGCTACCTGAAGCTGTATTTCCTCGCACAGGACATCCACGAACGCGCCAGCTCTTCGCACTATCCTTACAACGCCCTGGCCGAGGCGTTCTTCCACAGCGATGTGCTGTTCCGCTGCCAGCGCCTGCTGCGCCAGCAAGGCAAGGCTTGCCGCGCGTTGGCCGAGTCGATCCAGATGCGCCAGCCGTTCATCTACGACGCCAGTTTCGCCGAGGCCCTGAACGATCTGCACGCCTCGCTCGAACACTTGCGCATCCAGAGCAACCCGGCCTGGCGCGGACTGCTGCGTTCGCTACGGGCGCTAGCCGCCAACCTCGGCACCCTCGATCGCTTGCTCAGCGACGCGAGCAATCCCGATGCCCTGGCCGACGCCACTGACAGCAGCCTGCTCGACCGCTCACCGCGCAACCTCAAGGACGTGTGGATTCGCCTGCGCACGCAACTGACGCCGACCTCGTTGCTGTTCCGCCACGCCCTGCGCCTGCCACTGGCACTGAGCATCGGCTACGGCATGGTGCACCTGATTCACCCGTCGCAAGGCTACTGGATCATCCTCACCACGCTGTTCGTCTGCCAACCGAACTACGGCGCCACCCGGCGCAAACTCGGTCAACGGATCATCGGCACGGCCATCGGTCTGACCGTGGCCTGGGCGCTGTTCGATCTGTTCCCCAACCCGGTGGTGCAGTCGTGCTTCGCCATCGCCGCCGGCGTGGTGTTCTTTACCAATCGCACCACGCGCTACACCCTCGCCACGGCGGCGATCACCATCATGGTGCTGTTCTGCTTCAATCAGGTCGGCGATGGCTATGGGCTGTTCCTGCCACGGCTGTTCGATACCCTGCTGGGCAGCCTGATCGCAGGGCTGGCGGTGTTCCTGTTCCTGCCGGACTGGCAGGGCCGACGGCTGAACAAAGTGCTGGCCAACACCCTGACCTGCAACAGCATCTACCTGCGGCAGATCATGCAGCAATACGCCGCCGGCAAGAGCGACGACCTCGCCTACCGCCTCGCCCGACGCAACGCACACAACGCCGATGCGGCGCTGTCGACGACGCTGGCAAACATGCTCATGGAACCGGGGCATTTCCGTAAGGAGGCCGATGTCGGTTTCCGCTTCCTAGTGCTGTCGCACACGCTGCTCAGCTATCTGTCGGGACTCGGTGCGCACCGCGAAACGCAGCTACCGGCGGATGTGCGCGAGCATTTGATTGCAGGCGCCGGGGTGAAACTGGCGACCAGCATCGACGAAATCGCCCAAGGCCTGGCAAGCAAGCAGCCGATCGCGATTCAAAGCGATGAAGAGGAAGCGCTGGCCAACGAGCTGGAGCAGATGCCGGACGAGATCGATGAAGGTCAGCGTCTGGTGCAGACGCAGCTGGCGCTGATTTGCCGGCAGTTGGGGCCGCTGCGCACGTTGGCGGCGCATTTGATCAAAGAGGTCTAGCTACAAGCTGCAAGCTGCAAGCTGCCCCGGCTTCTCACTTGAAGCTTGTAGCTTGAAACTTGTAGCTCCCAACTACATCCCGTGCCGCCTCAGCAACTTCTCATAAGTCCCGTCAGCCTTCATCGCCTCTATGGCTCGATCGAACCCGGCCACAATCTGCTCATGCTGCGGGTTCTTCAGGCTGACCAGAATATGCAGGCTGTTCTCACTCAATGGTTTGGATAGAAACTCCACCGAATTGCGCACCTTGGCCGATTCACGTGCCAGGTAGTATTTCGCCACATACTCGTCTTCCAGGGTCAGCTTGACCCGATCCGCGGCAAGCATGCGGATGCCCATGGCGAAGTTATGCACAGGGATTTTCTGCATCGCCGTGTCGGCATCGAACGGTGCCGAATAGGCATACCCGCGCACCACCGCAATCGGGTAGGTATGCAACTGCTCCAGGTTGTTGTATTCGATGGGCGCGTCTTTGCGCTTGAGGAAGCGAATGCGGTTGATCAGGTACTCAGCGGAAAACTCGCCGATCTGCGTGCGTTCGTCGTTGTACCAGGCATTGACCAGCACGTCGTAACGCCCTTCGCCAATGCCCAGCAATGCCCGCGCCCACGGCACTTGCTCGTAACCGCTGGCATAGCCGGCGCGAGCCAGTGCGGTGCTGACAATGTCAGTGGCCAGGCCACCATTGACCAGTGCGTCGTCGGTAAATGGCGGCCAGTTATCGAACACCAGCCGCAGCTTCTGCGCTGCGGCATCCTGGCCGAGCAACAGCAGTCCGATCAAAGCAACGGCTTGCAGCAATCGCAGCATGCTTGAACATCCTCAGCGGGCATCCGCCCGACGTGGTTTCACGTCAAAATCCAAGGCCCCTTACCGGCAAAACCCAAGCATTGAACATTAGCTCATGGGAGCCGGTGCACAGTGCTCTTGAGCAGATTACACAAAGTCGCGGGCGTGGCGAAAAAGGAATGATGGCATTTTGACCTTTATCACAGACTGATACGCCATACAGACATCCGCAGCGGCTGGGCTTAGTATCGGGCGACACGTTCAAGGAATCGGAAAATGACAATCGAGTGGATCTGCAAACATCACAGCGATCTGGGCAAAGAGCAGTTGTATGCACTGCTGAAACTGCGCTCGGACGTGTTCGTGGTCGAACAGAAATGTGCCTATCCGGATCTCGACGGCCAGGATCTTGAGGGTGATACCTACCACCTGATGGGCTGGGAGAATGATCAGTTGATGGCTTACCTGCGCCTGCTGGACCCGGAATCCCAGGGCGGCGACGTGGTAATCGGCCGCGTGATCACCGCCCCCGCCGCTCGTGGCAAAGGGCTGGGCCACGCGATGATGGAACAGGCGCTGAAACAAGCGCAGAAGCATTGGCCACAGGTGCCGATCTATCTGTCGGCGCAGGCGCATCTGCAGGGGTATTACGGCAAGTACGGGTTTGAAGTGGCGGGTGAGGAATATCTCGAAGATGACATTCCCCACATAGGCATGCGTCGTTCTTGAGGGCCCTTTCGCGAGCAGGCTCGCTCCCACAGGAGAATGTATTTCAAATGTGGGAGCGAGCCTGCTCGCGAAGGCGTCAACTCAGGCACCGCGAATGTCAGGGATATTCCAGGACAGCTTTGATCTGCCGCAAATTCCGTTCGATCCACCCGCGATCAATGGCCCCCCACTCGCGAATCCGATAGCGCCCCGCGTGGTTGCGCGCGCCCTCTTCCTGCTCGAATTCACAGACGATATCCAGATCGGCCAGCGCGGCGATGGTGTCCTGCGCCGTGCGCCGGGGCATGCCGGTCACTGCGGTCAGCGTCGGCACGCTTGGCGCCAGGCCACTGTCGATCAAATAGGCCACGTAGAGACGGCGATAGAAACTGCTTTTGGTCTTGCTTACGTCCATCTAAACACTCCCGACGTTAAAAGATCGCAGCCTTCGGCAGCTCCTACAGTTGGAATGCGATCTTTTGATTTTCATTGCATATCGCGCCATGTCAGGTACACGCGCAGATCGAATTCGATCTGGTGATACCCCGGCAGCATGTGCTCGCATAATTTGTAGAACGCCTTGTTGTGATCCGATTCCTTGAAGTGCGCCAGTTCATGCACAACGATCATCTTCAGAAAGTCCGGCGCGGCGTCCTTGAACAGCGAGGCGATGCGGATTTCCTTGTTGGCCTTGAGCTTGCCGCCCTGCACCCGCGAGACCGTGGTGTGCAGACCGAGGGCGCGGTGGGTCAGGTCGAGGCGGTTGTCGAACAGCACCTTGTCGATGGCCGGGGCGTTGCGCATGTACTGCTGTTTGAGATCCAGCGCGTAGCTGTACAACGCTTTGTCGCTCTGCACGTCATGCCGGCCCGAATAACGTTGATCCAGGTAGTCACCCAGCCGCCCTTCGGCGATCAGTTGGCGCACCTGATCCTGCAAACGCTCGGGGTAGGCCTGGAGGTACTTCAACACAGTCATGGACGGCAGCACGGTTCAAAAAAAGGTGCGCCAGTGTAGCGAATTCAACTGGTCAGCGCGCTCCAGTCGAAGGGCTCGACGAAGGCGGCGGCGTCCTCGGCAATCAACGGTCGCGCCACCAGGAAGCCCTGCACATATTCGCAGTCATGGGCTTGCAGCCACCGGTATTGCTCCACGGTTTCCACCCCTTCGGCGATCACCAGAAGACCGTATTGCTTGCACAGGTCGATGACCATGCGCACCAGCGCAGCATCACGCGGCGAGTCCGGCAGGCGCGCGATGAGGTGGCGGTCGAGCTTCAGCGTGTCCAGTTCCAGATCACGCAGATGCGCCAGGGAGCATGATCCAGAACCGAAATCATCCAGCGCCACGCGCACCCCCAGATGACGCAGCAGCCGCAGTTGCTTGCGGGTTTCGTCCGGATTCTGCATCAGCGCGTCTTCGGTGACTTCGACTTCCAGTTGCCATGGCTGCAGAGCATGGCGCTCAATGACCTGGCGCAACTCAGTGACCAGGTTCGGCAGCCCGAACTGAGTGTTGCTCAGGCTCACGCCCAGCACCAGATCGTCGGTGAACAGCGTCTCCCAGGCTTTGCGCTGCCCGGCACCACGGTGATAGATCCAGCTGCCGAGGCGACTGATCAGGCGCGCCTCTTCGAGCAACGGCAGAAACAACCCCGGCGGCACATCGCCGACACTTGGATGCTGCCAGCGCAACAACGCCTCGAAACCCCGGATCCGCCCGCTGCCAATCGCCACCTGCGGTTGATAGACCAGATTGAAATCGCGGTTCTCGATGGCATTGCGTACGCTGTCCTCAAGCATCAACCGCGAGCGTGCGCGGCCATTCATTTCATGATCGTAGAAACGATACTGCTGCCGCCCGGCACGCTTGGCTTCGTACATGGCAATGTCCGAGGCGCGCAGCAAACCGTCGAGGTTGCGCCCACAGTCAGGATAAGTCGCAATGCCGATACTGGCGCCAAGGACGATATCCAGCCCTTCGATCTGCTGACAGACCGACACCCGTTCAATGAGCTTCTCGGCAATCTTCGCTGCCTGCTCGGGAAATTCCAGATCCAGCAGCGCGGTGAATTCATCGCCACCCATGCGCGCGAGAATGTCGAACGGCCGCAGGCACGCCTTCAATTGTTCGGAAACCCAGCGCAGCACACGGTCGCCGGCATCATGCCCGAGGGAGTCGTTGACCCGTTTGAAGCCGTCGAGATCGAGATAGAGCAGCACCCAACTGCTGTCGCTGCGTTCGCCGCGCAACAGCAGGTTTTCCACGGTCTGGTAGAAACCGCGACGGTTGAGCAACCCGGTCAGTGGATCGGTAACCGCCTGGAACTCCAATTGCTGGTGCAGATGCCGCACCACCGACATGTCCAGCACGGTCACCACCATGGCGTGCTGTTCCGAAGACAGCGGCGCACAGGACAACGCCACCGGCACTTGCTGCCCGGGCGCGGTGCGCAATGACGCATCATGCAGACGCAGGGTCTCGCCACGCTGGTAACCGGCGTAAAACTCGGAATCGGCCCACAAGGGAATATGCGGTTTCTGCAGGAAATCGAGAAACTCCTTGCCCTCAAGCTCCTTGACCGGCGCGTTGAGCAGCCGCGAAATCGCCGGATTGGCAAAGCGGATCACGCCGTCCTCGCTCAGCACCAGAATGCCCTCGGCGGCGTTATCCAGCACCGAGGCATTGAAGGCGCGCGCCACTTCCAGGTCATGACTCAAGCGCTGCAAGGCACGACGATTGCGCTGGTGCTCAAGCAACGCCTGCACTTTGGGCTTGAGGATCTGCGGGTCGAACGGCTTGAACAGGTAATCCACCGCACCGCTGGCATAACCCTTGATCACGGCATCCTGGGATTGCTCGTTGGCGGTGAGGAAAATAATCGGCGTCAGACGCGTGCGCTGGCTGCCACGCATCAGCCGCGCGACCTCGAAGCCATCCATGCCGGGCATCTGCACATCGAGCAAGACCAGATCGATATCGTGCTCGAGCAGAAGGTTGAGCGCCTCGAAACCGGAGGCGGCGGTCATAACGTGCCAATCCTGTCGCTGCAGCAACGCACGCATGCTGATCAGGTTTTCGGGGTAATCATCGACGATCAAAAGGACCGAGTTGCCTTCACCTGGCTGGGGTTGCGCGCATTCCATGCTGCTTCTCTTATCGGGACCGGTTGCCGGCAAAACCATAGACGTACTGAGCCTTCACTCTAGTCGTGGATGCCGCAAAGCAGAAGCTGTCCTCCAGCCATCATTTGGCCAATGTTCCGTCGAGCCGACTAACGGTCAGCGCTGAAGCCCCCGAAATCCGGGAAAGATGGCATTTCGACAGGATGTTGACGTCAATCATCCGCCGGACGGGCATTAACAAAAATAGCCGCTACGCTTATAAAGGCGCCCCGAAAAGGCGCGGGCTAGAGCTTCTGGCACCCGCGTTCAGGATGAATCGAGTGGAAGAACAGACATGATCGATCTCGCAACCTGGAACCTCAGCGTTCCCGTTGGCAGCCCGCCATACACCGTAGAAACCGAAAAACTGGTGAATGGCTTCAAGGATCAATACTTCCATTCCGACACCGGCACCTTATTCTTCTGGTCCCCGGTAACCGGGTCAAAAACCGAAAACGCCATCTATCCGCGCACCGAATTGCGCGAGACTTACAGCAACGGCACCCTGCGCAACTGGTACTACCCCGACGCCGACAACCTGCTGCGAGCAACCCTCACGGTCAACAAAGTGCCAAGCTCGGGCAAGATCGTCATCGGCCAGATCCATGCCTATGAAAGTCAGAAGCCGATGCTCAAACTCGAGTACCAGTACAAGACCAAAACCGAGACCGGCAACCTGGTTATCAAAGTGCGCATGCGTCCCGATGACGAAGAAAGCCGCGTCATCACCCTCGCCACCGGCATCAAGCTCGACCGCGAATTCAACTACCTTATCCACTTGAGTCCCGGCGGTGCGCTGGGCGTGAGTGCGGCGGGGTATCAGTGGGATTCCCAGATCAGCGCGAGCTGGCGGGACAAACCGTTGTATTTCAAGGCCGGGGTGTATGTGCAGGACAACACCGGCTACACCAGTGAGGGTGGGCAGGTGACTTTCTCCAAACTCGACATCGATCACGACAAGTAACCCATTTCCTCATCGCATTCCCCTGTAGGAGCTGCCGAAGGCTGCGATCTTTTGATCTTGATGTTTGGCGGCTCTTGGGAGCGCCAGAATCAAAGTCAAAAGATCGCAGCCTTCGGCAGCTCCTACATTTAAACGGGATTGTTTAGATAGGTCGGCGGTTACTTCCGGATGCCTACAACAGCTTGCGTCGTTGCCTACCACTACGCCAGAATCCGCCGGCTTGTGCGCCTGGAGGGCCATCGGTAACTTGATTCGCGTCACTGATTTCCAGTGATCGGGTTTAGTAGCCCGTGGTTTCAAGCGTGATGCACAAGCATCTGTCAGTCGGGGATTTTGATTCCTGCGCTTGATGGTAGCTGTGCGCAGGGCACCTTCGGGTGCGCCGGCTTGCTCGAAACCCCGGTCTACTAACCTGCGTACAGTTGCCTCCACTTTGATTAGTAGCCAGAGCGGGGGCACTCCAATCAGGTTTCGAGCAAATGACTAAATCAACGCCACACCCGCCGGTCACCGACCCGGCCTCGCCATACGAATCCCTCGTCTCGAAAAAACTCAACGACGCCGCCGAACGCGCCCTCGACCACTACCTCAACCCCGCCGCCCTTATCTTGGCGAGCAACAATGAACCCGAGCCCATGTATTTCGCCAACCCGAAATACAACACCGAATCCCTGCTGGCCAACGCCAGTGAAACCTTGGGCTCAGCCAGCGTCATGCTCAACAACTTCGCCGCGATGCTCGACAACTCGCATCGCAAAACCGCGCTGGGGATCGCGCAGGTCGTCATGCTCGGTGAACTGGCAGTGAATCAGGCACTGGATCATGTCGAATTGAAGGAATAGTTCTACTCCGCAAAAAAACAACCCGCCTCTTGGTGGGTTATTTATCAGAGATTTAATACATCCAAATACACTGCCTCTATACGTTACCGACAGGCCTGTCTAAATCACCACTCTTATACCGATTTTATGAAATATCCGAAAAGAATATCGCAAACGACTATATAAAACTGTCATTTCTGTCAGGTTACAAAAAACAGACTTCCACCTAACCTCATCAACGTGATCCCGGAAAACCAACTTCGGACTGAAGTTCAGCCCGAGCCTTAAATATCGCGAGCAAAAGGTGAAGAAGATAATGCTTACTTTCCAAGGAACCGTCTCTGATACAGGCGAAAGCAATCCCGCCACACTTACATTTGATGACCTAAGCCAACAAGGCGGACAGTTAAATAATGGGAAAATGAAATATTACGGACTTAACTTTAAAGTCACCGGTAGCTATACCGCGAAGAGTTCCAGGTCTTTTAATCTTCAAGCAAAAGCAAAAGCCTCAGATGGAGATGAATATGGACACGGAGACAGTTCACTCACCATCAGCTTGAAATCGCCCGACGGCAACGATAATAAGTTGAACGGCACTGTTAAGGTTAACGCAGGCGGGCCGAATGTGGGTAAAACCTACAATATGAACTTCACAAGAGGGTAAGACCTGAACACAAAAAACCCGCCTCACGGCGGGTTTCTCATTGAAGCAGTTAAACGCTCAGGCTTAGTTAACCTTGGCGTTCAGCTCACCTTTCAGGTAACGCTGGTACATCGCTTCCAGCGAGATCGGTTTGATCTTCGAAGCATTACCGGCAGTACCAAACGCTTCATAACGAGCGATACACACATCACGCATTGCAGTCACGGTAGCGCCGAAGAATTTACGTGGGTCGAATTCGCTCGGGTTGGTGGCCATCAGGCGGCGCATGGCGCCGGTGGATGCCAGGCGCAGGTCGGTGTCGATGTTGACCTTGCGCACGCCGTGCTTGATGCCTTCGACGATTTCTTCAACCGGCACGCCGTAGGTTTCTTTGATGTCACCGCCGTACTGGTTGATGATCGCCAGCCACTCTTGCGGAACCGAAGACGAACCGTGCATCACCAGGTGAGTGTTCGGAATGCGCTTGTGGATCTCTTTGATGCGGTCGATCGCCAGCACGTCGCCGGTAGGTGGCTTGGTGAACTTGTAGGCGCCGTGGCTGGTGCCGATGGCGATGGCCAGGGCATCCACTTGGGTTTTCTTGACGAAGTCAGCGGCTTCTTCCGGGTCGGTCAGCATCTGGCTGTGATCCAGAACGCCTTCGGCGCCGATGCCGTCTTCTTCACCGGCCATGCCGGTTTCCAGCGAACCCAGGCAGCCCAGCTCGCCTTCTACCGAAACGCCGCAGGCGTGAGCCATGGCCACGGTTTGTTGGGTAACGCGGACGTTGTAGTCGTAGTCGGTCGGGGTCTTGCCGTCTTCGCCCAGCGAGCCATCCATCATCACCGAGCTGAAGCCCAGTTGAATCGAGCGCTGGCAGACGTCAGGGCTGGTGCCGTGGTCCTGGTGCATGCACACCGGAATGTGCGGGAATTCTTCGATCGCGGCCAGGATCAGGTGACGCAGGAATGGCGCGCCGGCGTATTTACGGGCGCCGGCCGAAGCCTGGACGATCACCGGGGAGTCAGTCTTGTCAGCGGCTTCCATGATCGCGCGCATCTGCTCAAGGTTGTTGACGTTGAAAGCTGGAACGCCGTAGCCGAACTCGGCTGCGTGGTCCAGCATCTGGCGCATGCTGATAAGTGCCATTGTGTGTGTCTCTCCCGGTTGAGGGTCGTTGATCGTGCCAGCCTGCCGGAGCGGCGGCGGCTATTCAAGTTAATGCAGATCGGGAGATGAGGCCCGGTCTGGTGATTCGGTATTACCAAAACCCTGTGAACAACAGAGAACCATTGTGGGAGCGAGCCTGCTCGCGAAAGCGGGCTGACAGACACTGCATCATCATCGGCAAGATCGCCTTCGCGAGCAGGCTCGCTCCCACATTTGGATCTCTGTACATCAAATCAATCGTGTTACTCAGCTTTGCAACCGCGGCCAATCAGGTCATTGGTGGCGACCCAGTACACCAGGCCTTCGTCACCCTTGACGTGAAATGCCAGCATGCCGTCGCTGTACAGCGTGCCCGAGGCGCCCGGCTCTTCTTTCAGGCGATAGACCTGATCACCGCCGCCGAGGCGGACGTCGACTTCCTTCTGGCCGGCATCGGCATAACGCCATAACACCTTGGCTTGACTGTCGCAGGTCCAGGTCGTCCAGTTGTCTGCCGGGACGGACGACTGAAACAGATTCAACTGCGCGCAACCGCCCAACAATGCCAACGCCGCAACGGCGATCAAGCCTTTCATCCGTGTTCCTCGACTGACAGCGCACGCCGCCAGCCCTGAGTTAAAGAGTCAGACCCGTCAAGGACAACCATGTTCCTTGACCGGGGTTTGCGTCTCATATTTGTCCAGACCGTCCGGACCGGAGCGCTTGTTCAGCACCGGGTTGGTTTCGGCCTGCCAGTCGGCCTGATAACAGCCCTTCTGCGGCTCGCTCGGTGCTGGCGTCGCGTCGGCCTTTGGGGTACTCCCGCAGGCTGCCAGCGTAACGCTCAGCAACAACAGCGCTAACGACTTGACCATGTCAACACTCCTTTGCCTGGCCAAACGGGCGGCCTCAGGCCTTGGCCCGGCTTTCCAGAACTTCAACGGCTGGCAGCACCTTGCCCTCGACGAATTCGAGGAACGCGCCACCACCGGTGGAAATGTAGGAGATTTGCTCAGCCACGCCATATTTATCGATCGCCGCCAGGGTGTCGCCACCGCCGGCGATGGAGAAAGCCGAGCTTTCGGCGATGGCCTGGGCGAGCACTTTGGTGCCGTTGCCGAACTGATCGAACTCGAACACGCCCACCGGGCCGTTCCACAGAATGGTGTTCGACGATTTCAGCAGCTCGGCGAAGTTGGCTGCGGTTTGCGGGCCGATGTCGAGAATCATGTCGTCTGCCGCCACGTCAGCGATCAGCTTGACGGTGGCTTCAGCGCTCTCTGCGAATTCTTTGGCAACCACCACGTCAACCGGCAGCGGCACGCTGACCTTGGCGGCGATTTCGCGGGCGGTGTCGAGCAGATCCGGCTCGTACAGCGACTTGCCGACCGGGTGGCCGGCAGCGGCGAGGAAGGTGTTGGCGATGCCGCCACCGACGATCAGCTGATCGCAGATCTGGCTCAGGCTGTTGAGCACGTCGAGTTTGGTCGAGACCTTGGAGCCGGCAACAATGGCCGCCATCGGCTTGGCCGGTGCGCCGAGGGCTTTGCCCAACGCGTCCAGTTCAGCCGCCAGCAACGGGCCAGCGGCAGCGACTTTGGCGAACCTGGCTACACCATGGGTCGAACCTTCGGCGCGGTGAGCAGTACCGAAGGCATCCATCACGAACACGTCGCACAGGGCCGCGTATTGCTGGGCCAGTTCATCGGCGTTCTTTTTCTCGCCCTTGTTGAAGCGCACGTTTTCGAACAGCACGATGTCGCCGGCCTTGACGTCAACGCCGCCGAGGTAATCAGCCACCAGCGGCACTTCGCGACCGAGGGCCTTGCTCAGGTAGTCGGCGACGGGCTTGAGGCTGTTCTCGGCGGAAAACTCGCCTTCGGTCGGACGGCCCAGGTGTGAGCAGACCATTACCGCCGCGCCTTTTTCCAGGGCCAGCCTGATGGTCGGCAGCGAAGCCAGGATACGCGCGTCGCTGGTGACAACACCGTCCTTGACGGGGACGTTGAGGTCTTCGCGGATCAATACGCGCTTACCTTGCAGATCGAGGTCGGACATCTTCAACACGGTCATGGGTCGCACTTCCTACGGTTTTTTTGAAGTTGCTGTTTGCAGATAGTGGTCTGCTACGTCCAGCATTCGGTTGGCAAAACCCCATTCGTTGTCGAACCAGGCCAGGATGTTTACCAGTTTGGGGCCGGAAACGCGGGTCTGACTGGCATCGACGATGGCCGAATGTGGGTCATGGTTGAAATCACAGCTGGCGTGCGGCAACTCGGTGTAGGCCAGAAGGCCTTTGAGCGGGCCGCTGGTGGCGGCTTCGCGCAGGATCCGGTTGACCTCGTTTGCGTCAGTCGCCGTGGCGGTCTGCATCGTGATGTCGAGGCAGGACACATTGACTGTCGGCACGCGCACGGCTTTGGCCTGAATTCGTCCGGCAAGTTCCGGCAGCAGGCGCTCGATACCGCGCGCCAGACCAGTGGACACCGGGATCACCGACTGGAACGCCGAGCGGGTGCGGCGCAGGTCTTCGTGATGATAGGCGTCGATCACCGGCTGATCGTTCATCGCCGAGTGAATCGTAGTGATCGACACGTAATCCAGACCGATCGCCTGATCAAGCAGGCGCAGTAGCGGCACGCCGCAATTGGTGGTGCAGGAGGCGTTGGAAACCAGCAACTCGTCGCCGGTCAGGCAGTCCTGGTTGACGCCGTAAACGATGGTGGCGTCGACATCCGCTTCGCTGGCCATCGGCTGCGAGAACAGCACCCGTGGCGCGCCGGCATCGAGAAAACGCTGACCATCGGCCCGGGTGTGGTAAGCGCCGGAACATTCAAGCACCAGATCGACGCCCAGCGACGCCCAATCGATGCCTTCGGGGGTGGCACTGCGCAGGACTTTCACGCAGTCGCCATTGAT
The DNA here is from genome assembly GCF_035554175.1 of Pseudomonas sp. Classification (GTDB taxonomy): domain Bacteria; phylum Pseudomonadota; class Gammaproteobacteria; order Pseudomonadales; family Pseudomonadaceae; genus Aquipseudomonas. The sequence continues at coordinate 180,320 of NZ_DATMIV010000018.1, forward strand.
ATGCAGACAATCGCCCTCGACCCGCACTTCGCCGGGAAAGCGGCCGTGAGTGGAGTCGAAGCGTGTCAGGTATTCGATGCTGGCCATGTCCGCCAGATCGTTGATCGCGACAATTTCAAACCCGGCCTTGTCGCCGCGCTCGAACAACGCCCGCAAGACGCAACGACCAATGCGGCCGTAGCCGTTGAGTGCAACTTTGTAGGGACGCGGTTGAGGCATGGGGTTCTCGATAGAATTCGCTAACAACACAACCCTTGTAGGAGCTGACGAGTGAAACGAGGCTGCGATCTTTTGATCTTGTTTTTAAGATCAAGATCAAAAGATCGCAGCCTTCGGCAGCTCCTACAGGAGGAACGCGGCGGCCAAAGCCACCGCATTCCTGCTGCTTAGTCTTCCAGCAGTTCTTCAGCCTGACCGAGGATGTTTTCCAGGGTAAAGCCGAACTCCTCGAACAGCGCCGAAGCCGGCGCGGATTCGCCGTAGGTGGTCATGCCGATCACGCGACCTTCCAGACCCACGTACTTGAACCAGAAGTCGGCGTGAGCCGCTTCGATGGCGATACGCGCGCTGACCTGCAACGGCAGCACCGATTGCTTGTAACCAGCGTCCTGTGCATCGAAAGCGCTGGTGCATGGCATCGACACCACACGAACCTTGCGGCCCTGCCCGGTCAGTTTGTCAAAGGCCTGCACGGCCAGACCGACTTCCGAACCGGTGGCAATCAGGATCAGCTCAGGCTCGCCTGCGCAGTCCTTGAGTACATAACCACCACGGCTGATATTGGCAATCTGGCCAGCATCGCGCTCCTGGTGCTGCAGGTTCTGCCGCGAGAAGATCAGCGCCGACGGGCCGTCCTTGCGCTCCAGAGCGTTTTTCCAGGCCACCGCCGATTCCACGGCGTCGGCTGGACGCCAGGTGTCGAGGTTCGGCGTGCTGCGCAGGCTGGTCAGTTGCTCGATCGGCTGGTGCGTCGGGCCGTCTTCGCCCAGACCGATGGAGTCGTGAGTGTAGACGTGGATCACACGCTTCTTCATCAGTGCCGACATACGCACGGCGTTGCGCGCGTATTCCATGAACATCAGGAAGGTCGCGCCGTAAGGCACCAGACCGCCGTGCAGGGCAACGCCGTTCATGATCGCGGTCATGCCGAACTCGCGCACGCCGTAGTACATGTAGTTGCCGCTGGCGTCTTCAGCGGTGACGCCTTTGCAGCCTTTCCACAGGGTCAGGTTGGAACCGGCGAGGTCAGCCGAACCACCGAGCATTTCCGGCAGCAGCGGGCCAAAAGCGTTGAGGGTGTTCTGGCTGGCTTTGCGGCTGGCAATGGTTTCGCCCTTGGCCGCGATTTCGGCGATGTAGGCCGAGGCTTTTTCCGAGAAGTCGGCCGGCAGTTCGCCGCTCAGACGACGGATCAGCTCGTTGGCTTCGGTCGGGAACGCAGCGGAGTAGGCGGCGAAACGCTGATCCCACTCGGCTTCCACCGCGCGACCAGCTTCTTTGGCGTCCCACTCGGCATAAATGTCGGCGGGGATTTCGAACGGGCCGTAGTTCCAGTTCAGCGCCTGACGGGTCAGGGCGATTTCCGCGTCACCCAGCGGGGCGCCGTGGCAGTCTTCCTTGCCTTGCTTGTTCGGCGAACCGAAACCGATGGTGGTCTTGCAGCAGATGAGGGTCGGCTGAACGCTCTTGCGCGCGGTTTCGATGGCAGTCTTGATCTCTTCCGGATCGTGGCCGTCGACGTTGCGGATCACCTGCCAGTTGTAGGCTTCGAAACGCTTCGGGGTGTCATCGGTAAACCAGCCTTCAACTTCACCGTCGATGGAAATGCCGTTGTCATCGTAGAAGGCGATCAGCTTGCCCAGGCCCAGCGTGCCGGCCAGGGAAGCGACTTCGTGGGAAATGCCTTCCATCATGCAGCCATCACCGAGGAACACGTAGGTGTGGTGATCGACGATGTTGTGGCCGGGACGGTTGAACTGCGCAGCCATGACTTTCTCGGCCAGCGCAAACCCGACGGCATTGGCCAGGCCCTGACCCAGCGGGCCTGTGGTGGTTTCGACGCCCGGGGTGTAACCGAATTCCGGGTGGCCCGGGGTACGGCTGTGCAGTTGACGGAATTGCTTGAGGTCGTCGATCGACAGGTCGTAACCGGTCAGGTGCAGCAGCGAGTAGATCAACATCGAGCCGTGGCCGTTGGACAGCACGAAGCGGTCACGGTCGGCGAAAGACGGGTTGCTCGGGTTGTGCTTGAGGTAGTCGCGCCACAGCACTTCGGCAATATCTGCCATACCCATAGGGGCACCGGGATGGCCGCTGTTGGCTTTTTGCACGGCATCCATGCTGAGGGCACGAATGGCGTTGGCACGCTCACGACGGCTAGGCATCGCTGATCTCCTGGGTGTGAATAGACTGAAACGGAAAAAAGGAGGGCATTTTCCCTCACCCATGCGCCTCGGGGCAATGACAGATAGTCATCGGCGGGCGTTTTTCCAATCGATAGCACGGGTTTCGCCTGGTGAAACCTTTCCGCTATTCGTTTGTAGAGACTACCGCCCGGTGAGAAGTGCCATTTATCGAGCAATATCAAAACTTTTTGATATTGCCCTTGCGATGCTTGGGCCCCGTCTCTAGACTGCCAGCCCATGAACTTACGCGTGCCTTCCATTCGCCATGACGATTGCGACGAGCTGGCGGCCCTGTGCAAGGCCGGCGGCGATCCGCTGCGGTTGAATGTATTACGCGCGCTGGCCAACGATTCGTTCGGTGTGCTGGAGCTCGCGCAGATTTTCGGCATTGGCCAGTCTGGGATGAGTCATCACCTCAAAGTGCTGGCGCAGGCCGATCTGGTAGCGACACGCCGCGAAGGCAATGCGATTTTTTATCGCCGCGCCCTGCCCCACAGCGAATTGCTCGGCGGCAAGTTGCATGCGGCATTGTTAGAAGAAGTCGACAACCTGGCCCTGCCGGATGACGTGCAAGCACGGATTGAACAGGTCCACGGGCAACGCGCCGCCGCCAGCCAGGACTTCTTCGCTCGGGTTGCGGAGAAATTCCGTGCCCAGCAGGATCTGATCGCCGGCCTGCCGCAGTATCGCGACAGCGTGCTGGCCCTGCTCGACAAGTTGACTTTCAATGGTGTTGCCACCGCCATCGAGGTCGGCCCCGGTGACGGCGCTTTCCTGCCGGAGCTGGCGCGCCGCTTCCACGCCGTGACAGCGCTGGACAACAGCCCGGCGATGCTCGAACTGGCGCGTCAGGTGTGTGAACGCGAGCAACTGGCTAACGTCAGCCTGCAATTGGCCGATGCATTGAACGGCAGCAGCCTCAAGGCCGATTGCGTGGTGTTGAACATGGTGTTGCACCATTTCGCCGCCCCGGCCGATGCGCTCAGGCACATGGCCGATTTGCTGCAACCGGGCGGTAGCCTGCTCGTGACAGAGTTATGCAGCCACAATCAGAGTTGGGCCAGGGAGGCCTGCGGTGATCTCTGGTTGGGGTTTGAACAGGACGATCTGGCCCGTTGGGCCACCGCTGCGGGACTCGTTCCCGGGGAAAGCCTCTATGTAGGCTTACGTAATGGTTTCCAGATTCAGGTTCGCCACTTTCAGCGACCGGCTGGCGACACTCACCATCGGTAAATTCAGGAAAACATCGAGATGAGCGAATACTCCCTCTTCACCTCCGAGTCCGTGTCTGAAGGACATCCGGACAAAATCGCCGACCAGATTTCCGATGCGGTGCTGGACGCCATTATTGCCCAGGACAAACATGCTCGCGTGGCGGTGGAAACCCTGGTCAAGACCGGTGTGGCCATCGTTGCCGGTGAAGTGACCACCAGCGCCTGGGTCGATCTGGAGCAGATCGTTCGTGACGTGATTTGCGACATCGGCTACACCAGCTCCGAAGTCGGCTTCGACGGCGCGACCTGCGGCGTGATGAACATCATCGGCAAGCAGTCTCCTGACATCAACCAGGGCGTTGACCGTGCCAAGCCTGAAGATCAGGGCGCCGGCGACCAGGGCCTGATGTTCGGCTACGCCAGCAACGAAACCGACGTGCTGATGCCAGCCCCGATCACCTTCTCGCACCAGTTGGTGCAGCGTCAGGCCGAAGCCCGCAAGTCGGGCCTGCTGCCTTGGCTGCGTCCGGACGCCAAGTCGCAAGTGACTTGCCGTTACGAAGGCGGCAAGGTTGTCGGTATCGACGCCGTGGTGCTGTCGACCCAGCACAATCCTGAAGTGTCGTACAAAGACCTGCGCGAAGGCGTGATGGAGCTGATCGTCAAGCACGTTCTGCCTGCCGAACTGCTGAGCAAGGACACCCAGTTCCACATCAACCCGACCGGCCAGTTCATCATTGGCGGCCCGGTAGGTGATTGCGGTCTGACCGGTCGCAAGATCATCGTCGACAGCTACGGCGGCATGGCCCGTCACGGCGGCGGTGCATTCTCCGGCAAGGATCCATCGAAGGTTGACCGTTCGGCTGCCTACGCTGGCCGTTACGTTGCCAAGAACATCGTCGCTGCCGGCCTGGCCGAGCGCTGCGAGATCCAGGTGTCCTACGCGATCGGTGTGGCCCAGCCTACATCGATCTCGCTGAACACCTTCGGCACCGGCAAGATCAGCGACGACAAGATCATCAAACTGGTGCGTGAAGTGTTCGACCTGCGTCCATACGCAATCACCACCATGCTCGATCTGCTGCACCCGATGTACCAGGAAACCGCAGCCTACGGCCACTTCGGTCGCGCCCCGCAGACCAAGACCGTTGGCGAAGACAGCTTCACCACGTTCACCTGGGAAAAAACCGACCGCGCCGACGCCCTGCGTTCTGCCGCTGGCCTGTAATACCCTGGCTGCATGAAAGCCCCGCACGGTTCACGCCGTGCGGGGCTTTTTCATGAAAGAGCAAAAGATCGCAGCCTTCGGCAGCTCCTGCTTTGGAATGCGTTTCCCGTAGGAGCTGCCGAAGGCTGCGATCTTTTGACTTTGATGTAACGAAATACCCCGCAAAACACCCATCCCACCTTGCTCTAAATTCTGACTAGCCTTCAAGAACTATCCCGGAGCAAGGATGCTCACGATGCGCTCGCTGCTTGTCTTAATGCTGATTGTTGTTGCCCATCCTACCCTCGCCAACTGCCCCGACTGGACTGTTCTCAAAGCCCAGAAGGAAATTACCGCCCTGCAAAACCGGATCGACCAATGGGACGACGCCTATCACCGCGAAGGCCGTTCACTGATCGCCGACGAGCTCTACGACCAATCCCTGTTGCGGCTCAGCGAATGGCGCAACTGCTTCAACCAACCTTCACCACCGCAGCCCTTGCGCACAGCATCAGGCGCGGTCGCCCACCCCATCCCCCACACCGGCCTGAACAAGCTGCATAAAGCCGAAGACGTGGCCGATTGGCTGCGCGATCGCCACAACGTCTGGGTGCAACCCAAAGTCGATGGCGTCGCCGTCACGCTGATCTACCGCCAGGGAATATTGCAGCAGGCCATCAGTCGCGGCGACGGGGTCACTGGTCAAGACTGGACAGTCTCGGCGCGCAAGATCGCTACCATTCCGCAACGCCTGACGCAGCCACGGGATCTGCTGGTACAGGGCGAACTCTATTGGCGCCTGAACGCGCATGTTCAATCACAGTCCGGCAGCGTCAATGCCCGCGCCAACGTGGCCGGGCTCATGGGGCGTAAAACCCTCGATGCCGAACAGGCCGCAGGGATCGGTCTGTTCGTCTGGGACTGGCCGCAAGGCCCTGTGGATTTGCCTGAACGGTTGGCAGAACTGCGGGCATTGGGATTCGCCACAACCGAGCCCTATACACAAGCCATCAGCCGATTCGAAGAAGCGCAAAAATGGCGCGAGCACTGGTATCGCTCTCCCCTGCCCTTTGCCAGCGACGGCATAGTGCTGCGCCAGAGCCAGCGTCCACCCGCCGAACGCTGGCAGGCTCGGGCGCCGTACTGGGCGATCGCCTGGAAATATCCCTTCGCCCAGGCGTTGGCCGAAGTGCGCAAGGTCAATTTCAGGATCGGCCGCACCGGGCGCATCACGCCGGTGCTGGAACTGCTGCCGGTCAGACTGGATGACCGCGAGATCAAACGGGTCAGTGTCAGCTCGCTCAAGCGTTGGCAGACACTGGATATCCGTCCCGGCGATCAGGTGGCTATAAGCCTGGCCGGGCTGACTATCCCGCGACTCGACAGTGTCGTGCTGCGCGCCAGCGACCGCGCAGAGCTCAACATCCCCAGCGCCGGCGACTACCATGCCTTGAGTTGCTGGCAACCGACGCCTGGTTGTGAAAGCCAGTTTCTTGCCCGTCTGACCTGGCTGAGCGGCAAACAGGGTCTGGCCATGCGCAATGTCGGGCGCGGCACGTGGGAGAAACTTTTGGAAACAGGCCGTCTGAAACATCTGCTGGATTGGCTGACCCTCGATGCGCCAGAGCTTGCTAACATTGCCGGCCTCGGCGAACGCAGCAGCGCGCGCCTTATCCACAGTTTCAACGACGCGCGGCAACAGCCGTTCGCTCAGTGGCTGAAAGCGCTGGGCATGCCGCCGACCGGGCAGGCACAACTTGCCGATTCGTGGCAGGCGCTGGCACAACGCGACACTGAACAATGGCAGGCAGAAGCCGGCATAGGCCCGGGACGCGCCGCGCAGCTGAGCGCATTCTTTCGCGACCCGCAGGTACTGGCATTAAGCGACACCTTGCGAGCCGCCGGAATCGACGGCTTCTGAACATGCATTCCCCGCCAACCGGGAACCCAACGGCCGGCCGGGCGCTCCAACAGCGCAGTGCCCTCCAACCCCGATTGCCTTTGCACATGGAGCTTTTATGAAATTTCTCGCACCGCTCGCCCTGCTCACCCTGTGCGGCGTCATGGCCGCCCCGGTAACAGCCGAAGAAGACGGCCCGGGCCTGACCGGTTGCGCGGCCAAGAAACAGGGCATCATCAATCAGATTGAACAGGCCAAATCGCGCGGCAACATGCAGCAGCAGGCGGGTCTGGAAACCGCTCTGCGTGAAGTGACCGAGCACTGCACCGACGCCGGGCTGAAGAAGGAACGTGAGAACAAGGTACTTGAGGCCAAGCATGAGGTGAGCCAGCGTCAGGCGGATCTCGACAAGGCCATGAAGAAAGGCGATCCGGAGAAGATCAACAAGCGCAAAGACAAGCTGGCCGAGTCCCGCAAGGAGCTGCAGGAAGCGCTGGACGAAATCGATAAGTAAGATCCGGGTTTCGTGGCGAATGGCAACCCGCTTTCGCGAGCAGGCTCGCTCCCACACTGGAATGCATATCCCCTGTGGGAGCGAGCCTGCTCGCGAAGGCGTCAGTTCAGACTACACAAATCAATGATCCCGAAACTCTTTATGGCAAGCACTGCAGGCATCTTCGACTTTCTGCACGGCCGGCCCAAGGTTGCTGGCCTTGTACGGCTGAACCTGACTGGCGACCACCAACTCACCGGTAGCCGCTTCGAGGGCGCGGGCCAGCTCCTGAAAACGCGCCTGCTTTTGCCAGACGTCGTCCCTGGCGCTGGTGTGTTCTTCTTCGCGCACCTGCGCAAAATGCTTCCATGGTTCATGGGACAACGCATCGAGTCTGACCGCGCCCTCGGCAAATTTCGACCCGTCGAAGGGGATGCGCCCACGCAACATGCCGCCAAGGTCTTCGCTGGTCTTGAGCATCTGTTTGAAGATGGCCTTGCGCTGGCCCAACGGCGAATTCGGGTCGACACCGCCACAGGCGGACAAAGTCAGACAGGCCAGCAATACAACAGCAATTCGTTTGAAAGTCATGGTGGCTTCAGGTCGCGGAAATCGGCGGCCAGTATCCTCGGGTCACCGGCAAACACCAATAGCCCTATTAAAAATACGGGTTGCTCAAGCGCATGGAGCACTTGGGCAACCGGCACAGGAATCACTCCATGAACAGCCGCTTTACGGCCTGGCGTCACCCACTGCTCGTCACCCTTCCACTGCTGGCGATCCTTGCCGGCTGCACCGGCGGCGACAGCGCAAAGCCTGCAACTCACGCGCTGGCGACTTATTCCAGCGCAACCTGGGAAGCGTTACCAGCTGTCTCCGACGGCGATCTGGTCGCCGGTTTCGGCTCGTGGCGCAGCGCCTGCACACGACTGAAAGCCGACGCAGTCTGGGGCCCGACCTGCGCTGCGGCGGCCAATGTGCCGCAAAGCGCCGGCGAGATTCGCGCATTCCTCAAGCAGAACCTGGATGTCTTCGGCCTGCGCGCCGAGAACGACAACCCCAACGGCCTGATCACTGGCTACTACGAACCGGTGTACCCCGGCAGCCTGACGCCAACCGCAACGGCAAACGTCCCGGTGTACGGCGTGCCCGAAGACATGATCATTGTCTCGCTGGACAGCATTTACCCGGAGCTGAAAGGCAAGCGCCTGCGCGGCCGCCTCGAAGGTCGCGTGCTCAAGCCTTACGACGACGCTGCAACCATTGAGTCCAAAGGTGTGAAAGCGCCAGTGGTGGCTTATTTGACCGATCCGATGAACCTGCAATTTCTGCAAATCCAGGGTTCTGGCCGGATCCAGACGCAGGACGGCAAACAACTGCGCATCGCCTACGCCGATCAGAACGGCCACCCGTACCGGCCGATCGGTCGCTGGCTGGTCGAGCAAGGCGAGCTGAAGAAAGAAGACGTGACCATGAGTGCAATCAGCAACTGGGCCAAGGCCAACCCGACGCGCATCCCGGAACTGCTCGCCAGCAACCCGAGCTACGTGTTCTTCACCCGCAATCCGGACAGCAACGAAGGCCCGCGCGGCTCGCTGAACGTACCGTTGACCGCCGGCTACAGCGCGGCGGTGGATCGCAAGGTGATTCCGTTGGGCAGCCTGTTATGGCTGTCCACCACCAAACCGGATGGCACACCGCTGGTGCGCCCGGTGGCCGCGCAGGACACCGGTGGCGCAATTGCCGGCGAGGTACGTGCGGATCTGTTCTGGGGCACTGGCGATGCGGCCGGGCAACTGGCCGGGGACATGAAGCAGCAGGGGCAAATCTGGATGCTTTGGCCTAAAGGGGCATCGCTGCCGCAGGTGCCTCAGGTGGCCGACAAACCTTAACAGCAACAGATCGCAGCCTGCGGCAGCTCCTACACGGTTGAACACAAATCCAGTGTAGGAGCTGCCGAAGGCTGCGATCTTTTGACCTTGCTTTTAAATGGACACAAAGAAGAACGAAGCAATCAACGCCATCCCGATAAACCATACCACCGAACGCAGTGCAGCCCAGTCGGCCAGGTAGCAAATGATGTAGAGCAGGCGGCTGGTGATAAACAGCACGGCCAGCACATTGACCGTCACCAGCTCGGCAGTGCCTACCAAATGCGCGACGATCACCGCAGCAGCAAATGCCGGGGTCACTTCAAAGCTGTTAAGTTGCGCGGCGTGGGCTCGACGGGCCACGCCATCGACGCTATCGAGAAAGTCCCGTGGGTCGTAGTTGTCCTTCAGCCGGAAACCGCCGGTCGCCTTCGCCACGATCGTGCACACGTAAGGCAGAAAAATCGCGATCAACACACACCACAGAGCCACCGTCATAACGTCGTCCTTTTTCGATTGGGGAAATTCACGAGCGGTCAGTACTTCATCACCAACTCAGAGCTAAGAGCCGTGCGCGGCCGAAAGGTTCTTTGCGGCCAGACATCCCTGACAACAGCGCTGATTGCGAGGGTCGTTATGCCACCCGGTCAGTTATTGATTCGCCATGTGTCGGCAGCTGTTTATACTGCACCCCACCACGCCGTACTCAGCTGCACACCAAAAAATTCCAATAATAGCTGCCTGCTCCGCTTTCCTTGTGAAATCGGACGCTGGCACGCGTATGCCTGATCAAAGCGTCAAGACTACTGACAGAGACCTTGCGCATGCCCCTCGCCTTGCTTGCACTTGCTGTTGCCGCGTTCGGCATCGGCACCACCGAATTCGTCATCATGGGCCTGCTGCCCGATGTCGCCCGCGACCTCGCCGTGAGCATTCCACACGCCGGTTTGCTGATCACCGGTTATGCCTTGGGCGTGGTATTTGGCGCGCCGATCCTGGCGGTCGGCACCGCCAATATGCCGCGTAAAGCGACACTACTGGGCATGACGCTGATGTTCATCCTCGGCAACGTGCTCTGCGCGCTGGCACCGAACTACGCAACGCTGATGGCCGCGCGGGTCGTTACCGCGCTGTGCCATGGGGCGTTCTTCGGCATTGGCTCGGTGGTTGCCGCCGGACTGGTTGCGCCGAACAAACGTGCACAGGCCATTGCGATGATGTTCACCGGCCTGACCCTGGCCAATGTGCTTGGTGTGCCGCTGGGCACAGCGCTGGGTCAGTACGCCGGCTGGCGTTCGACCTTCTGGGCGGTGTCGGTGATCGGTGTCGTCGCGGCGTTGGCGCAATGGCTATGGCTGCCCAGACACATCGCAATGGACAAGGCCAACCTCGCCAGCGAATTCAAAGTGCTGGGCAAGGCCAACGTACTGCTGGCACTGGGCATGAGTGTGCTGGCCTCGACCAGCCTGTTCAGCGTGTTCACTTATATCGCGCCGATTCTGCAGGACATCACCGGCGTCAGCCCGCATGGCGTGACGGTGATGCTGCTGTTGTTCGGCGTCGGCCTGACAGCGGGCAGCATGCTCGGCGGGCGTCTGGCCGATAGTCGCTTGCTGCCGTCGCTGGTCGGTGTGGCGTTGGCGGTCGTGGTGATTCTGGCAGCGTTCAGCCAGACCAGTCGTTCGGTTATTCCAGCGGCGATCACGCTGGTGCTGTGGGGGATTTTCGCCTTTGCGCTGTGCCCGATTCTGCAGTTGTTGATCATCGACCAGGCGCACGAAGCGCCGAATCTGGGTTCGACGCTCAATCAGAGCGCGTTCAACCTCGGCAACGCGGCAGGCGCCTGGATCGGCGGGCTGGTGGTGGCCAGTGGCGCGGATCTGGCGGACTTGCCGTGGACAGGCGCGCTGGTTGGCGTGCTGACTGTGCTGACCGCGCTGCTGTTCATTTACATGCAACGTCGGCGGGCGGTTGCAGTGGATGTCTCCGATTAACCTTTGCAAGCTCCCTCGCCACAGGGAATCCGTGTTGTGCCCCCTGTCGGTATTCGCCCATCCAACCCTTGCACCAACGACTCGGTGCACTGTCTTTTTACCCTCTTCCCGAAGGACCCCGGATGCTTGAACTTGTCGCCGCTTTCATCTGCCTCACGACCCTCCTGACCTTCGTCAATTTCCGCTTCATCGGCCTGCCGCCAACCATCGGCGTGATGGTCACCGCGCTGCTGTTCTCGCTGATTCTGCAAGGCCTCAGCGTGCTCGGTTTTCCTGGCCTCGAAGAGCGAGTGCAGCAACTGATCGGCCAGATCGACTTCGGCGATCTGTTGATGAACTGGATGCTGTCGTTCCTGCTGTTCGCCGGAGCTCTGCACGTCAATCTGAACGATTTGCGCAGCTACCGCTGGCCGATCGGCCTGCTGGCCACCTTCGGCGTGTTGATCGCCACGGTAGTGATCGGCAGCCTGGCCTTCTACATCTTTGCCCTGTTCGGCTGGCACGTGAGTTTCCTGTACTGCCTGTTGTTCGGCGCACTGATCTCGCCGACCGACCCGATTGCGGTACTCGGTGTGTTGCGTACCGCCAACGCCTCGAAACCACTGAAAACCACCATCGTCGGCGAATCGCTGTTCAACGACGGCACGGCAGTCGTGGTGTTTACCGTACTGCTGGGCATCGCCCAGCTCGGCGCAACCCCGACCGTCAGCGCCACGGCCATGCTGTTCGTCCACGAGGCGATTGGGGGCGTGCTGTTCGGTGGGCTGATCGGCTATCTGGTCTATCGGATGATCAAAAGTGTCGAGCAGCATCAGATCACCGTGATGCTGACGCTGGCCCTGGTGATCGGCGGTTCGGCAATGTCCACCGAGCTGCATGTCTCGGCGCCGATCGCGATGGTGGTCGCCGGTCTGATCATCGGCAATCTCGGACGCAATCTGGCAATGAACGACATGACCCGGCGCTACCTCGACGGCTTCTGGGAGCTGCTCGATGACATGCTCAACGCCCTGCTGTTTGCGCTGATCGGTATGGAATTGTTGCTACTGCCGTTCAACTGGCTGCACATAGCCGCAGCAGGTCTGCTGGCGGTGGCGATTCTGCTGTCGCGCCTGCTCACTGTGGCACCGGCGATCCTCTTGCTGCGCCGCTGGCGCTCGGTGCCGGCTGGCACGATCCGGATTCTGACCTGGGGCGGTTTGCGCGGCGGCGTTTCGGTGGCGCTGGCCCTGGCGCTGCCGCTGGGACCGGAACGCGATCTGCTGCTGAGCATCACCTACATCGTGGTGCTGTCATCGATCCTGTTGCAGGGCCTGACCATCGGCAAACTGGTCAAGCACGCGACGCGCAATGAGCCCGCCGCTGCGCCTGAACCCGCTGACCATTGATCATTTCCTGATCGGCTGCGGGTCGGGTTCTACAGCCTGATCCGCAGGCTCCTTCGGCGCACCGCTTTCACTGCGGATCTGTGCGTGGCTGATCAGCGCGAAGATAAAGCTGCCGCCGATGATGTTGCCCGCCAGCGTCGGTCCGGCGAACACTGCCCAGAAATCACTCCACGGCAATTCGCCGGCAAATACCAGGTACGAGACTTCCGCCGATCCCACGACGATGTGGGTGAAATCGCCCAGCGCCATGAAGTAGGTGATAAGGATGATGATCCACATCTTCGCACTCTCCATGGACGGAATCATCCACACCATGGTGGCGATCATCCAGCCGGAAACAATGCCCTTGGCGAACATTTGACTGGCACTGTGCTCCATGACCTTGCGGCCGATTTCGAGGAAGGCGACGTCGGTCTTGCTGTCGAAGATCGGCAGTTCCAGCATCACGTAGGCAACCAGAATCGTCCCGCAGAGGTTGCCGACCAACACGACGCTCCACAGGCGGATCAAGCGGGCGAAATTCAGCAGTGTCGGCTTGGTCATCACCGGCAGCACGGCGGTCAGGGTGTTTTCGGTGAACAGTTGCTGGCGCGCGAGGATCACTGCGAGGAAACCCGCGCAGTAACCGAAACTGGCGATCACCTTGAACTCGTCACCCTCGGGCAGACGCGAATTGAGTAAACCCATGCCCATCAGGGACAGGCCCATGGTCAGGCCGGCCGCCAGCGCCGACCACCACAGCGCGGCGATGCTGCGCTCCAGCTCCTGATCGCCCTGGGTGCGGATGATTTCATGCAGAACGGCCGCGCGCGGCGGCTGGCTCTTCTCGACTTCGTGCTGTTCCTGGGCCGAGAGATCGGGGGTCTTGTCGCTGGTGGGGGTGGTCATGGCGTGTGAACCAGTGGGGGGCTTTCAGCTACGACCGTTGCGCTTGGGAATACGTTCTGTAGGCACCCCACAAATGCACGGCCGAACAATGTAGGAGCTGCCGAAGGCTGCGATCTTTTGATCTTGATTTTTGAAGACCAAGATCAAAAGATCGCAGCCTTCGGCAGCTCCTACAGGGCTCGCATTACCCGCTGATGGCCTCGTCATCCTTGAACTGGTCTTTCACATATTTGATCTCGGTGCGCCCGTGCGGCGCCGGCAGGCCGTCTTCACCGAGGTTGACGAAGACCATTTTCTCGACGGTCAGAATGCTCTTGCGAGTGATCTTGTTGCGCACTTCGCAGGTCAGGGTGATCGAGGTGCGGCCGAATTCTGTGGCTGTGATGCCCAGCTCGATGATGTCGCCCTGACGCGAAGCGCTGACGAAGTTGATTTCCGAGATGTACTTGGTCACCACGCGCTGGTTGCCCAACTGCACGATGGCGTAGATCGCCGCTTCTTCATCGATCCAGCGCAACAGGCTGCCACCGAACAGGGTGCCGTTGGGGTTGAGGTCTTCGGGTTTTACCCATTTGCGGGTGTGGAAATTCATGGGGGGGGCTCCTGGGTCGAGGCGTTTGAGCGTTAGGGGTATTGGCCCCCAGCTTCAAGTTTTAAGCTACAAGCTGCAAGTAAAAGCCGATCAGCTTGTCGCTTGCAGCTTGCAACTTGCAGCTCAAAGACAGCTATAATCGCCACCGTTTCAAAAAACGGTAACGTTCACTGGCTACCGTTTTCCCGCCACCTGTCCGAGGGGCGCTGCAGCAGGTTCGACCTGTCAGGCTCGGATGGGGCGTTGACCGGCTCAAGCCGGACACTAAACGCACAACGGCGCCCATTCGCATACATTACGAATGGAGGCTCTTCATGAGCGCTGTCAACACGCCTGCCGATTTTACCGATTACAAAGTTGCCGACATGTCCCTGGCTGCCTGGGGCCGTCGCGAAACCATCATCGCCGAATCGGAAATGCCTGCCCTGATGGGTCTGCGCCGCAAGTACGCTTCCGAGCAGCCGCTCAAGGGCGCAAAAATCCTCGGCTGCATCCACATGACCATTCAGACTGCCGTGCTGATCGAAACCCTGGTTGCCCTGGGTGCCGAAGTACGCTGGTCGTCCTGCAACATTTTCTCCACTCAGGATCAGGCCGCTGCCGCTATCGCTGCCGCCGGTATCCCGGTGTTCGCCTGGAAAGGCGAGACTGAAGAAGAGTACGAGTGGTGCCTGGAGCAGACCATCCTGAAAGATGGCCAGCCATGGGACGCCAACATGATCCTCGACGATGGCGGCGACCTGACCGAGCTGCTGCACAAGAAATACCCGCAAGTGCTGGATCGCGTTCACGGCGTCACCGAAGAAACCACCACCGGCGTACACCGTTTGCTGGACATGCTGGCCAAGGGCGAGCTGAAGATCCCTGCGATCAACGTCAACGATTCGGTGACCAAGTCCAAGAACGACAACAAGTACGGCTGCCGTCACAGCCTGAACGATGCGATCAAGCGCGGCACCGACCACCTACTGTCCGGCAAGCAAGCGCTGGTCATCGGTTACGGTGACGTGGGCAAGGGCTCGGCACAGTCGCTGCGTCAGGAAGGCATGATCGTCAAGGTATCCGAAGTCGATCCGATCTGCGCCATGCAAGCCTGCATGGACGGTTTCGAACTGGTGTCGCCGTTCATCGACGGTATCAACGACGGTTCCGAAGCAAGCATCGACAAAGCGCTGCTGGGCAAGATCGACCTGATCGTGACCACTACCGGTAACGTCAATGTTTGCGACGCGAACATGCTCAAGGCCCTGAAAAAGCGCGCCGTGGTCTGCAACATCGGTCACTTCGACAATGAAATCGACACCGCTTTCATGCGCAAGAACTGGGCATGGGAAGAAGTCAAGCCACAGGTGCACAAGGTTCACCGTACCGGTGCCGGCAGCTTCGATCCACAGAACGACGACTACCTGATCCTGCTGGCCGAAGGCCGTCTGGTGAACCTGGGCAACGCCACCGGTCACCCGAGCCGCATCATGGACGGTTCGTTCGCCAACCAGGTGCTGGCGCAGATCTTCCTGTTCGGTCAGAAATACGCCGACCTGTCGCCAGCGCAGAAAGCCGAGCGTCTGACCGTTGAAGTCCTGCCGAAGAAACTCGACGAAGAAGTGGCTCTGGAAATGGTGCGCGGCTTCGGCGGCGTGGTCACTCAGTTGACCAAGCAACAGGCTGACTATATCGGCGTTACCGTCGAAGGCCCGTTCAAGCCGCACGCCTACCGCTACTAACAGGCGCTGAATGCTCGCTCTCCCTGTGGGAGCGAGCTTGCTCGCGAAAGCGGTTTATCATTCAGCATCAATGTTGTCTGACCCGCCGCTTTCGCGAGCAGGCTCGCTCCCACACGGGATTGCAGCGCCTCGAAGGTTCTTGTTTTCAAGGGTATGACCATGTCCCAAGACCGTCGCTACAGCTTCGAGTTTTTCCCGACCAAGACCGATGCCGGGCAGGAAAAGCTGCTCGCCACTGCCCGTCAGCTGGCCACCTACAATCCCGATTTCTTTTCCTGCACCTACGGCGCTGGCGGTTCGACCCGTGATCGCACGCTCAACACCGTGTTGCAGCTGGAAAGCGAAGTCAAAGTACCGGCCGCTCCACACCTGTCGTGCGTCGGCGACAGCAAGGCCGACCTGCGCGGTCTGCTGAACGAGTACAAGGCAGCCGGCATCAAGCGCATCGTCGCCCTGCGTGGTGACCTGCCGTCCGGCATGGGCATGACCAGCGGTGAGCTGCGTCACGCCAACGAGCTGGTGGAATTCATTCGTGAAGAAACCGGTGATCATTTCCACATCGAAGTCGCCGCTTACCCGGAGATGCATCCGCAAGCGCGCAACTACGAAGACGATCTCGCCAACTTCGTACGCAAGGCCCGCGCCGGCGCCGACAGCGCGATCACCCAGTACTTCTTCAACGCCGACAGCTACTTCTACTTCGTCGATCGCTTGCAGGCACTGGGCGTGGATCTGCCGATCGTGCCGGGAATCATGCCGATCACCAACTACAGCAAACTCGCGCGCTTCTCCGACGCCTGCGGTGCGCAAATCCCGCGCTGGATCCGCAAGCAACTGGAAGCCTACGGCGATGACACGCAAAGCATCCAGCGCTTTGGCGAACAAGTCGTCAGCGATATGTGCGAACGCCTGCTGCAGGGCGGCGCACCGGGGCTGCATTTCTACTCCATGAACCAGGCCGAACCTAGCCTGGCGATCTGGAACAACCTGAAATTGCCGCGTTGAAATAGCCGCAAGTTTCAAGCTGCAAGCGACATGCAAGAGCAAAAAGATCGCAGCCTTCGGCGGCTCCTACAGGGTCGTCGATGTTGCGATCTTGTGCGTTTGGAGCCCGCGAAACAGAGCTTGTGCAGGCAGTTTCTGGCTCTTTGCGGTTTCTCGTCGTAATCTCCAGCCATGCCTTTGATCACGCAACTATTCGCCGTGCTGGTTTTCGCTTGCCTGAGCTTCGCCGCTCGAGGCGAGAAGTTGCGTATTGTCACCGAGCCCTGGGCGCCGTACGTTTACGAAGAGGACGGCAAGAATCTCGGGCTGGACTACGAAACCACCGCCATCGTGTTCAAGCGTCTGGGCATTGAAGTCGAGTGGCAGTTCCTGCCGTGGAAGCGCTGCCTGTCGATGCTGGAAACCGGTCAGGCCGACGGTGCGCTGGACATCTTTCATAGCGCCGAACGCGACGCCACCCTGCTCTACCCCAGCGAACCGTTGTCCGACGTCGAGTTCGTGATGTTCTACGCCAACGATCGACCGCACCCGTTCCGCTCGCTCGAAGAACTCAAAGGCCTGACCATCGGCACCTCGCCAGGCTATCTGTACAGCCCCGATTTCAGTCAATCGAACCTGTTCAGCCGCGAGCCGGCGCCAACCCATGAAGCCAACTTCGGCAAACTGGTACGTGCTCGAATCGACTTGCTGATCACCGATCGCCGTGTCGGACAGCATTTGCTCGATGAACTTAAGATTCGCGATCTGATTACTGAAAATCCCACTGTTATCAGCCGCCAGAGCCAGTTTCTGGCGGTTCGGCGCAATTCCGGCATGGATTTGCTGGTGCAGCGTTTCGGCGCCGAGCTCAAGCGTTTCAAGCGTGAACCGGCCTACGCCGAGCTGAGCGCGCGCTATGGCGCTGCGCCCGTCGACAGTGCCGTGCTGCGCTCGACCGCGGCGCGCGATGAAACCGTTGAGCAGCAGGAACGCAGCGCGCAGTGATTGCTCTGTTATACTCCGGCGTTCCCGCCAGGCTCACGCCCGGACGCCCGGAACCGTGACAGGCCTCTCGACCCGCTACAGCGCAGCTTTCAGCCCGCGCGAGCGCTCCTGACGTGCCTTCGGAACCGCCGCTGGACCGGACGGGATTGCGTCCTCTTAAACGTGATTCGCGCCAGGCAAGACTCCCATTGGGCCAAGCCCTAACTAAAACAGGATTACTCATGTCCTTTGCTTCCCTCGGTCTCTCCGAGGCTTTAGTCCGCGCCATCGAAGATGCGGGCTATACCGAGCCTACTCCGGTGCAACAGCGGGCCATTCCCGCCGTGTTGCAAGGTCGCGACCTGATGGTCGCGGCTCAGACAGGTACCGGTAAAACCGGCGGCTTCGCCCTTCCGATTCTGGAGCGGTTGTTTCCCAACGGTCACCCGGACAAATCCCAGCGTCACGGCCCGCGCCAACCGCGCGTACTGGTCCTGACCCCGACCCGCGAACTCGCGGCCCAGGTGCACGAGAGCTTCAAGATTTACGCCCGTGACCTGAAATTCGTCAGCGCCTGCATCTTCGGCGGCGTCGGCATGAACCCGCAGGTTCAGGCCATGTCCCGTGGCGTCGACGTCCTCGTCGCCTGCCCGGGTCGCTTGCTCGACCTCGCCGGCCAGGGCAGCGTCGATCTGTCCCACGTTGAAATCCTCGTGCTCGACGAAGCCGACCGCATGCTCGACATGGGCTTCGTGCACGACGTGAAGAAAGTCCTCGCACGCCTGCCGGCCAAGCGCCAGAACCTGCTGTTCTCGGCGACGTTCTCCAAAGACATCACCGACCTTGCCGGCAAACTGCTGCACAACCCTGAACGCATCGAAGTCACACCGCCGAACACCACGGTCGAGCGCATCGAGCAACGCGTCTTCCGTCTGCCGGCCAGCCACAAGCGCGCACTGCTGGCGCACCTGATCACCGCCGGCGCGTGGGAACAGGTTCTGGTCTTCACCCGCACCAAGCACGGCGCCAACCGTCTCGCTGAATACCTGGACAAACACGGCCTGCCGGCGGTGGCGATCCACGGTAACAAGAGCCAGAACGCCCGCACCAAAGCCCTGGCCGACTTCAAGGCCGGCGAAGTGCGCATTCTGGTCGCCACCGACATCGCCGCTCGTGGTCTGGACATCGATCAGTTGCCACATGTGGTCAACTTCGAGCTGCCGAACGTCGATGAAGACTACGTGCACCGTATCGGCCGTACTGGCCGAGCCGGTCGTTCGGGCGAGGCGATCTCGCTGGTCGCACCGGACGAAGAAAAGCTGCTGAAAAGCATCGAGCGCATGACCAAACAGAAGATTGCCGACGGCGATCTGATGGGCTTCGATTCGAGCACCATCGAAGCCGAGAAGCCGGAAGCCCGTGAGCGTCCGGACATCCGCAACCCGCGCAATTCCCGTGGCCCGCGCGGCGACGGCCCGAATGGCGGCGGCGGTGGTGGCGGTCGCAAGGACAAAGGCAAAGACAAGGGCAAGGAAAAGCCGGCCGGTGATCGTGGCGAGCGCCCTGCCCGTCAGCAGAAACCGCGCGAGGGTACGCCGAGCCGCGACCAACGCCCGAGCCAGCCACCGCGTGCAGCGGCTGACCGTGCCCCGGACGAATTCCTCGACGACGATATCGATAACTTCGGCAATCGTGTCGACTATGTGCCGAAAGCCGCTCCTGCCGGCGGCCGTGGCCGTCGTCCGGGCGCACCGGCGCAAGGCGCTGGCGCACCACGCGGCGGTCAGCCACAAGGTCGTCAGAACGGTCCGCGCAACAGCAACGGTTCGAGCACTGGCACCCCACCAGCCAAACGCAGCGGCCCGCGCAATGGCGCTCCGCGTGACGGTCAGGGTCGTCGTGACGAATCCGCCCCACGCAACCGCCGCCCGGCGCGCGACGATCAGCCACGCAGCGAACCGGCTGTGCAGAACCCGCGCAGCAACGGCCCGAAGATCATGCACAAGGAATCGAAAGCCGACCGCTTCCCGACGCCTGAGCAGCTCGATCAACTGCCAAGCCGCCCGCGTGGCGAGAAACCAGCCCTGCTGACCCGCAATCGCTGAGTTTCAAGCCGCAATGAAAAATGCCCCGATTCGAAAGAGCCGGGGCATTTTTTATGAGCGCTGCAAATCGCTTTGCGTAGGAGCTGCCGAAGGCTGCGATCTTTTGATCTTAAAAAATCAAGATCAAAAGATCGCAGCCTTCGGCAGCTCCTACAAGGGATCTGCGTTGTGGCAATAAAAAACGCCCCCGGCCTTTCGACCGGGGGCGTTTTTGTGTGGCGGCGAGGATTATTTCGCTTTCACACCTTCAAACGAAACATACAGCTCGACCACATCGGACTTCGGACCGAGGTCTTTCTGCTTGCCGAAATCGGAACGCTTGATCGTGGTGGTGCCTTCGAAGCCGGCGCGGTAACCGCCCCATGGATCCTTGCCTTCGCCCAGAAAAGTCGCCTTGACGACAACCGGCTTGGTCACGCCCAGCAGGGTCAGGTCGCCGGTGACGTCAGCGGTGTTGGCACCGGTGGATTTGACGCTGGTGGAAACGAAAGTGGCCTTGCCGAATTTGCTGGCGTTGAGGAAGTCAGCGCTGGCGATGTGCTTGTCGCGTTCGGCGTGGTTGGTGAACACGCTGGCGGTGTTTACATTGAACTCGATCTTGCTGTCTTCAGGCTTGGCAGCGTCAAAGCTGAACTTGCCGTCGATGTCCTTGAAGGAACCGGTGATGTAGCTGTAGCCCAGGTGGCTGATCTTGAAGTCGACGAAGGCGTGCTGGCCTTCCTTGTCTACCACATAGTCAGCAGCCATTACGTTGGCGGACAGCACGGCAGAACCGATTGCCAGAGCGGCCAGAGTCTTTTTCAACATGCTTTCTTTTCCTTTGAGTCGAGGTTGAATTTCAGGCTTTGCGACCGAGCATTCGGGTAAGGGTCGCATCACGATCGATAAAGTGGTGCTTCAATGCTGCCAACGCATGGAGGCCGGAAAAAATTACCAGCGCCCACGCCAGCCAGAGATGAATCACCCCAGCGGTATCTGCCTGATCCGGTAGTCCGGAGAGCAGAGCAGGAACTTCGAACAGGCCAAACACCGGGATCCCGACACCGTCTGCGGTGGAAATCAGGTAACCGGCAATCATCACAGCGAACAGCGCAAGGTACAGAAACCCGTGGCCGAATTTAGCGCCGATGCGGGTCATGCGGCTGTAGCTTTGCAGCGTTGGCGGCGGCGGGCTGATGAAACGCCACAACACCCGCAACACCATCACAGCGAGCAGCACCAGACCGATGCTCTTGTGCAGATCCGGCGCGTCTTTGCGCCAGGTGCTGTAGTAATCCAGCCCGACCATCCACAGACCCAGCGCAAACAGCCCGAAGACCGCCAGCGCCACACCCCAGTGCATGAAGATGCTGACCCAACCATAGCGCGAAGAAGAGTTACGTAGCTGCATTGCCCAAATCCTGTGAGAACTGCGAACCAAGACTAGCGAGTTATCTATCGAATTAAAGCGGAAAATTTTGCTTTGAAATATCGAGAAATACGATCAAGAGTCTGGAAGTGGCGTGTTAAGGAAAGATTAAAGGCAAAAGTGTGGCGGGATGTGGATGAGATTTGCGCAGTCGAGTGCGCTCTTGTGGCGAGGGAGCTTGCTCTAGCTGGAGGCCGAAGGACTCCCAAAAACACAGCTGCGCAGCGCATTGGAAATATCGGCTCTCCAGGATTTACGACTGCTTCGCAGCCGAGCGGGAGCAAGCTCCCTCGCCACAGGGGTTGTGCTCAGGCAATAAAAAAAGCGCGGCATGAAAGCCGCGCTTTTTCATTCACCGAAAAGCCTTACTGCGCTTTGGTCTCGGTGGTCGCATCAGGCTTGGCTGCAGGCTTCTTCGCCGGTTCAGCTTTTTTCGCTGCGGGTTTGGCAGCCGGCTTTTTCGTTTCGGTCTTGGCCGCAGGCTTCTTCGCCGCAGGCTTGGCCGCCGCTTTCTTCGCTGGCTCGGCTTTCACCGGTGCCGCTGGCTTCGGTGCTTCCACCGGAGCGGGCGCAGGGGTCGGAGTCGGTGCAGGCGCTGGAGCAACAGGTACAGGCGCTGGCTCTGGTGCCTTCACAGGCTCTGGCTTCTTCTCGTCATCCGCACCGCCAAACAGGTTAGTGAAGAAGTTGCCCTTCTTCGCCGCCAGAGCACCCGCTGCACCCGCCGCCGCTGCAGCCGGAACCACTTTGACCGGTTCAAACGACTTGCCTGCCGCCAGATCTTCCACCTGGCTGGCCGCGCGCTGGCCGGTACGCAGTGCGCCTTCCAGCGTGCCCGGGTACAAGGTGTCGGTGTGTTCGCCGGCGAACGCTACGCGCTGCAGCGGACGCTCCCACAGCCGCCAGAACTTGCTGATCTGGCCCGGGCCGTAAGCCAGGTAAGCGCCGCCCATCGACGGGTCGGTGCTGTAACGACGGATTTCATAACCGGTGAACGAGCCACGGGCCTGTGGATAAAACGCGTGCAGACGAATCAGCACCTGATCGACCATCTGCTTGTCGCCGAACGCCTGCATGACGCGGGCGTTATCGCCGGACAGGTTGATCACCACGTTGGCACCGCCCTTCAGCGCCGGTTCGATCCAGAGCATGCCCAGACCGGTATTACTGTAGATCTCGCCGGACATGCGCGACTTGCTTTCCCACACCGGCGTCTTGAAC
This sequence comes from Pseudomonas sp., assembly GCF_035554175.1. Classification (GTDB taxonomy): domain Bacteria; phylum Pseudomonadota; class Gammaproteobacteria; order Pseudomonadales; family Pseudomonadaceae; genus Aquipseudomonas. The sequence goes on from NZ_DATMIV010000018.1 coordinate 202,698, forward strand.
TTCAGCATGATCTGGTCGCGCCAACCGTAGTTGGTGCCCTTGATCGCTGCCAAGTGCTGAGCATCCAGCGCCGGGGTCAGGGCGATCTTGTTCAGCGCGCGCAACGGCACCGCCAGCACCACGTAATCAGCCTGATAGCCGACGCTGCCGACCTTGACGGTCACGCCGTCCTTGTCCTGGGTGATGGCCGAGACCGGCGAGTTGGTCTTGATGGTCTTGATCTGTTTGACGAAGGCCTGGGCCAGCACCTGGCTGCCGCCGACCAGACGCGAGGCGCGCAGGTCGCGGTCGGAAACGCCGCGATAGACGCGATTCTGCTGGGCGAAATACAGCAGCGACAGACGCGAGGGTTCGTCGTAGTGGGTGCGGATGTCCTGGTTGATCAACTGACGCGCCGTGGCCGGCAGGTTCTGCTTGTCGAGCCAGCTCGATACAGTGATCTGATCCAGCGCATGCAGGGTGGCAGTCGCCGCCGGGTTCTGCGGATCGTCGATCGAGCGTGCCAGATCGTCGAGGGTTTTCTGGTAGCGCTTGAGCGCATCGGCGGTGGCTGGTTGCCTGGTGGCCAGATCAGCGGCGGAGAAATAATCGCCGTCGATCAGATAGCTTGGGGTACGCACGAATTCCGGCGCCGGCGTGGTGCCGAGCTTGAAGGTCGAGACGTACTTGTTCAGCACCGGCTGGGTCTTGTCGTTGCCGATCCACTCGCTGGTGGCCATGCCCGAGCGACCGCCCAGGCTCGGTTTGGCTTCCAGCAGAGTGACCTGCCAGCCCTTGTTCTGCAGCTCGTAAGCGGCAGTCAGACCCGACAGGCCGCCGCCGATCACGATTGCGGTTTTATCCTTGGCCAGCGCCGTAACGCTGAACAGCCCCAACATCACCAGCGCACAGACGCGCAGCCAACCGACAGACATTCAGCGAACTCCGGAAAAACATGTGGGAAAAAGCAGTTTTGCGAGTCAGACAACTCGAAGAACCGCGAAGAATACGTTAGCCATCAAAACGCCGCCAGCGACGTCTATCGGCTCAGACAAAGTAGTTCAATCGACACAATGGGTTGTTCCCGCGCGATGCATTGCATAGGCTTGCGCGATTGTTCGCCCGCGCCAGACGCGAGCCGCCTCGAGGAGACTGTAAATGGGCCTGAATAACCAGTGGATGCAACGCGATCTCGCGGTGTTGTGGCATCCCTGCACCCAGATGAAAGACCACGAACAGCTGCCGCTGATCCCGATCAAGCGCGGCGAAGGCGTCTGGCTCGAAGACTTCGAAGGCAAGCGTTACCTCGACGCAGTCAGCTCGTGGTGGGTCAATGTGTTCGGCCACGCCAACCCGCGCATCAACCAGCGCATCAAGGATCAGGTCGATCAGCTTGAGCACGTGATCCTTGCCGGTTTCAGCCATCAGCCGGTGATCGAACTGTCCGAGCGTCTGGTGAAGATGACGCCGGAAGGCTTGAACCGGGTGTTCTACGCCGATAACGGCTCGTCGTGCATCGAAGTCGCGCTGAAAATGAGCTTTCACTACTGGCTCAATCGCGGCCAGCCGAATAAAAAGCGCTTCGTCACCCTGACCAACAGTTACCACGGTGAAACCATGGCGGCGATGGCCGTCGGCGATGTGCCGCTGTTCACCGAAACCTACAAAGCACTGCTGATGGACACCATCAAAGTGCCGAGCCCGGATTGCTATCTGCGCCCCGCCGGCATGAGCTGGGAAGAGCACTCGCGCAACATGTTCGCGGCGATGGAACAGGCTCTGGCGGAAAATCATGACAGCGTCGCGGCAGTGATCGTCGAGCCGCTGATTCAGGGCGCCGGCGGCATGCGCATGTACCACCCGGTGTACCTGAAACTGTTGCGCGAAGCCTGCGACCGTTACGGTGTGCACCTGATCCACGACGAAATCGCCGTAGGTTTCGGCCGCACCGGGGCGATGTTCGCCTGTGAACAGGCCGGCATCCGCCCGGACTTCCTGTGCCTGTCGAAAGCCCTCACCGGCGGCTACCTGCCGCTGGCGGCGTGCCTGACCACCGACGAGGTCTACAGCGCGTTCTACGACGACTACCCGACCCTGCGCGCCTTCCTCCATTCGCACAGCTACACCGGCAACCCGCTGGCGTGCGCGGCGGCGTTGGCGACGCTGGATATCTTCGAGCAGGACAACGTCATCGAGAACAACCAGGCCCTGGCTCAGCGCATGGCCTCGGCGACAGCGCATCTGATCGACCACCCGAACGTCGCGGAAGTGCGCCAGACCGGCATGGTCCTGGCCATCGAGATGGTCAAGGATAAGGCCACGAAAGAGGCCTACCCTTGGCAGGAACGTCGCGGTTTGAAGGTGTTCCAGCATGCGCTGGAACGTGGCGCGCTGTTGCGGCCGCTGGGCAGCGTGGTGTATTTCCTGCCGCCCTACGTGATCACTCCGGAGCAGATCGACTTTCTGGCCGAAGTGGCGAGTGAAGGCATCGACATCGCTACCCGTGACAGCGTCAGTGTCGCCGTGCCGCAGGACTTCCATCCGGGATTCCGCGATCCGGGCTGATTCAAACTTTCGGGTGCCTGGACTGCTGCTTTCGCGAGCAGGCTCGCTCCCACAGGGGAATGCATTGCAAGTGTGGGAGCGAGCCTGCTCGCGAATGAAGTCGACGCGGCCCCCACTGATTCACATCTTTCAAGAGACCCGAAATGAGACTGTCCCGCTTCTTTATCGACGCCCCGCTGAGCACCGGCGAACACGAACTGCCGGAAGCCCAGGCGCATTACATCAGCCGCGTGTTGCGCATGGCCGAGGGCGATGCCGTGCAGTTGTTCGACGGCTCCGGTCATGAGTTTCGCGGTGCGCTGGTGGAAGTCGGCAAGAAACGCGTGGTGGTGCAGATCGACGAGCAATTCGCCGGGCAGGTCGAATCGCCGCTGCACATCCACCTCGGCCAGGGCTTGTCCCGGGGCGAGCGCATGGATTGGGCGATTCAAAAAGCCACCGAACTGGGCGTCACTGAAATCACCCCGATCTTCAGCGAGCGCTGCGAAGTGCGCCTCAAGGACGAACGCGCCGACAAGCGCTTGCTGCATTGGCGTCAGGTGGCGATCAGCGCGTGCGAACAGTGCGGGCGCTCACGGGTGCCGGTGATTCATCCGCCGGTGCTGCTGGGGGACTGGATCAAGCACAGCGATGCCGAATTGAAACTGGTGCTGCACCCGGTGGCCGAGCCGCTGGTCAGCCATGCCAGACCGGCGACACTGGCATTCCTGATCGGGCCTGAAGGTGGCTTGACGGACGCCGAAGTCGAGCAGGCCAAGGCCAACGGTTTTCACGCCGCCCGCCTCGGCCCGCGGGTGCTGCGCACCGAGACGGCGCCGGTGGTGGCGCTGGCTGTTGCACAACAGCTGTGGGGGGATTTCTAAGACGCCAAAAGATCGCAGCCTTCGGCAGCTCCTACAATTGAAATGCATTCCAATGTAGGAGCTGCCGAAGGCTGCGATCTTTTGATCTTGCTTCAAAGAACGTAAAACAGAATCGCGACAAAGTGCAGCAGACTCCCGGCAATCACGAACAGATGCCAGATGCCGTGGGCATGCCGCAGCCGGTGATCCAACGCGAAGAAGATAATCCCCACCGTATACAGCACACCGCCCGACGCCAGCCAGGCAAACCCCGCTGTCCCTAGCGCGGCGATCAACGGCTTGACCGCGACCAGCACGATCCAGCCCATCACTGCGTAAATCACGATCGACAGAATCCGCGCCTCGGAGCGCGGTTTGATTTCCTGCAGGATGCCGATCAATGCCAGCCCCCAGACAATCCCGAACAACGTCCAGCCCCACGGCCCGCGTAACGTCACCAGGCAGAACGGCGTGTAGCTGCCGGCGATCAACAGGTAGATCGAAAAATGATCGACCTTTTTCATGATCGCTTTCTTGCGCCCGCGCACGCTGTGGTACACGGTCGAAGCGCTGTAGAGCACCAGCAAGGTGAACGCGTAAATCGCCACGCTGACGATCTTCCATGGACTGCCGTCGAGGCTGGCAATCACCAACATCCACACGCCGCCGATAAACGCCGCGACGGCCCCGACCAGATGGGTCCAGGCGTTGAGTTTTTCCCCGTGATACATGTGTCGCACACCTCGTAATCGCTACCGCAAGCGCGCAAGGCTCGGGCCTTGAGCGTAAAAGCGCAAGTTTGCGTTCAACACGATCCCCTGTAGGAGCTGCCGAAGGCTGCGATCTTTTGATCTTCCGTGCACAATCGGCCGATAGCAAAAAGAGTCCGCGCCATGCTGATCGACGAAGAATTGACCCTGAAAAAACTCGAGGTGTTCCTCGCCTTCATGCGCACTGGCAACCTCGCCCGCGCCGCCGCGCAGTTGCAGACCAGCAACGTCAGCGTGCACCGCGCCATTCATTCGCTTGAGAACGCCCTGCGCTGCCCGCTGTTCAAACACGAAGGCCGCAACCTGACGCCACTGGAAAGCGCCTACGTGCTGGAAGAGCGCGCGCAGAAACTTATCAACGACGTCGTTGACAGCGTGCGCCTGACCCGCGAGGCGGCCGGGTTTTCCGCCGAGCGTTTCAAGCTCGGCTCGCTGTATTCGCTAACGGTCAAGACCGTGCCGCAATTGATCATGGGCCTGAAAATCCGCCGCAGCGAACTCAATATCGACCTGATCCTCGGCTCGAACATCGACCTGCTCTACAAGCTGAAAAACATGGAAGTCGACGCGATTCTGGTGTCGCTGGACGACAGCATCAACGACCCCGATTGCGAACAGATTGCGCTGTTTTCCGACGACATCTTCCTCGCCACCCCGGCCGATTCAAAATTCGCTCAGCGCAGTGAAGTCGATCTGGCGCAAGTGCGCAATGAAACTTTCATCACCCTGACCCAGGGCTTCGCCACCCATCAGGACGGTGTGCGGGTATTCAAGCAAGCGGGGTTCGAGCCGAAGGTGGCAATGCAGGTCAATGATATTTTCACCCTGCTGAGCATGGTCAGTTCGGGTGTGGGTTATGCGTTGCTGCCAGGAAGGATTGCGGCGGTGTACGAGAATCGGGTGAAGCTGATTGCGTTGCAGGAAAAGTACCGCTTGCAGCAGCACATTGGCGTGGTGTTTCTCAAGGCCAAGGAGCGCGATCCGAATCTGCTGGCATTGCTGGCGGAGTGTCGGATGTATGCCAATCGCCAGAATTAACCTGTGGCGAGGGAGCAAGCTCCCCCGCCACAACAACATTCAGCGTTTCAGCCGACAATCGCGCGAACAATGAAGAACAACAGCGACGGCCCCAGCAAACACCCAAGCCCGGTGTGAAAGGTGGCCGTCAACGCCCCGTACGGCACCAGGCGCCGATCCGTCGCCGCCAGCCCCGCCGTTACCCCGCTCACCGTCCCGGCCAGCCCGCCAAACACCATTGCCGAACGCGGATTGTCCAGGCCCATCCAGCGCGCCGCGACCGGGGTGCCGACCATCACCAGAATCGCCTTGATCAGCCCGGTGGCAATCGACAGCGCCATCACATCCGACGTCGCGCCGATCGCCGCACCCGTCACCGGCCCGACAATGTAGGTCACCGCGCCGGCGCCAATGGTGGTCATGCTCACCGCATCGCGATAACCGAAGGTCCAGGCCATGCACGCGCCGACAATGAATGGCAGGATCGTGCCCAGCAGCAAGGCGATCACGCCGATCATCCCGGCCTTCTTCGCTTCGGTCGCCTGCACTTCGAACGCGGTGGCGACGATGGCGAAGTCACGCAACATCGCCCCGCCCATCAGGCCGATGCCGGAGAACAGCGTCAGATCCGCCAGGCCTTTCTGCCCGCCGGTCATGGTGCCGCCAACCCAGGCCAGCACCAGGCCGATGACGATGGCAATCGCCGAGCCGTGGATGCGCCCGAAGGTCAAGCGCCTGGAGAGAATCACCGACACCCACATGATCACGCCGACAAAGGCGAATGCGGTGATCAGCCCATTGTGTTCCAGACCTTTTTCGATGAGTTCCCACATGTCAGCGACCTCCTATCGGGGTGCCGATCGGGGAGATTTCCGCCGGTTCGTCGGGCAACGGTTCGCCCTTGTGGGTGCGGCTGATCAGGGCAATCGTGCAACCACAAACCACCACTGAACCGATTGCCGCCAGCACCGCAACCGGGCCACCGTGCAGGGCGGTGACGACGTTCTGTTGCGCGGCCATGGCTACCACCACCGGAATGTACATCGCGCCCCAGAAGCCAACGCCCATCTCGCAGTCCTTGGTCATGCCGCCACGCCTTTGCATCCACAAGCGCGCGCAGATCAGCAGGATCATGGCGATGCCGACCCCGCCGACGTTGGATTTGACGCCCAGCAATACGCCGAGCATGTCACCCATGATCACCCCTGCCAGCGTACAGATCGCCAACAGCGCCACACCGTAAATAATCATTGTTGTAGTCCTCAAAGTGCATCGTCGAATGTTGTTTTTGTTGTCGAAGCTTGAGTCGGCGGTCTTAAGGTCGGCGGCCATCCTCCTCACGCAGAAGCGCTTGCAGGGTATCGAGTCGGGCACTGTCGAAGGCAGCGACGGTGCCCTGTTCGAACACCCGGCGCGCCAGCCCGGTCAGCACCGCACCGGGCGGCAGTTCGATCTGTAAACGCACGCCGCGCTCGTAGGCGCTCTGCACGGTGCCGCGCCAATCCACCATGCGGCACATGTTGAAGGCGAGGTCGTCGCGCAAGGCATCAGGCTTGATCAGCGGACGCGCGCGGCTGCCGCTCAGATAAGCCATCTGCGGCGTTTTCAGTGGAATTTTCGCAAAGGCTTCGGCGAGGGTTTGCGCCGGTTGTTCCAGCAGCGGGCAGTGCGACGGCACGCTCACGGCCAGACGTTTTGCCAGTCCGGCGCCACGACTGCGCGCCAGCTCGGCCACCGCTTGCATCGCCCTGTCGCTGCCGGCAATCACCAGCTGATTGTCGGCATTGATGTTGGCCAGATACACCGGCGTATCTTCACTGTGCACCTGCGCCAGCAGTGTTTCGACTGTGGATAATTGCAGGCCGATGATCGCGGTCATCCCGTAGCCCTGTGGATAAGCCTGTTGCATCAGCTCCCCGCGCAGGCTGACCAGATGCAGCGCATCGCTGAAACTCAAGGCCCCCGCCACCACCGCCGCCGGATAAGCGCCGATGGACAGGCCGGCGACGTAATCCGCAGTCAGTTCATCCTGCAATAACTGCCGTGAGCCAGCGACACCGGCGATCAGCAAGCACAGCTGAACCGCTCTGGTCGTGCGCAATGCCTCGGCAGAATCCAGCAGCAAGACATCCTCGCCGAGCACATCACTGGCCTCGACCAGCGTTTCCCGAGGCAAACGCTGCAGCATGCCCGCTTGCTGCGCGCCCTGGCCGGGAAACACCAGCAGACTGCTCACGCTGCCCGCTCCTGCGGGTTCCACGGATCAGCCACCAGACACGCCTGATGCGCATTTTTCAGCAGCACCCGCGCCGAGCCACTGGCCCATTCGCGTAAGGCGAGTGCACCGAATGGTGTCTGCAATTGCATATCGACCCGGCACACGGCTCGATCCACCAGCGCGACCAGTTCGCGCGCCTGAACACGCGTCATCAACTGCGGTGTACGCAGGATCAAATCGAGATCGCTGGCCGCGTGCATCGCTGCAAAACCACTGGCCAATTCAAACCCTGCGCTGCCGCTGACACCCCAGACCAAACCGCAATCATCGAGCGGCGATCGCAATTGCTTGAGTGCCTGCACCACTGGCAAATCTCGCGGGCTGTCGACATCACACAGCGCCTCGGGACTGACCCGCCGCGCAATCGAATCAAGCGGCATGAACCCCGCCAACCGCTGCTCGCGTAAAACTCCACGCACACCGACGGCAACAAAACCTTCCTGACTCAACGCCCGCCGCACCACCACCGGTTGCCCGGCCGCGAGCGCCTCTACCGCCCACGCTGGCGCATCAGCCGGCAACTGCGCAGGCGTCATGCCCCAGAGCAGGTCGTGGGCCAGGGGCATGCTCACCACTGCGCCCTCAGCAATTCGCGGACTCGGCTGGAAGCTGCACGATTGCTCGCGCCAAGGCGGCCCTTCAAATCGCTGCCGGTGACATCGTTGATCGCTTGCTTCAGGCACTCGGTCACCCGCGCCAGATCTTCCGTCGTTGGTTGCTCGATCTGCTGCACCGAGAGGGTTTCCCAGAGCAGACCGAGGCTGGCGTAACTGTCGATGTCGTAGGCCATCGGCGGCACGCTCGAGGCCAGCGCTTCCAGTTCTTCAACGCTGCGCAACGTCACCCGCGCGGCCGATGCCTTGCCCATTGCATGCACCATCACGCAGGGGTCACGCAAAGCAATCAGGCGATTGGCCTGATAACCGTGGGCAAGAAATGCACCGGACATGGCCTTGCCCACCAGCAGCGCAATCACCGGGTGCCCGGCCAGCCGCGCACGGGCATAGCTGTCTGCCGCGCCGGCCAGCGCCTGATGAATGCCGAGGGCTTCTTCGCGCCGGCCATACGCCTGACTTGGCACATCGACGATGGCGATGATCGGGCGTTTCCGCGCGTTGTCGCGGTCGGCCGTAATCGCATCATCCACAGCCTTGGCCAGACCCCAGCCTTCGAGCAAACCGACTTCGCCGTTACGGGCGCGGGGAAAACGATTGTCCGGGTCAGCCACCACGGCGATAACACGTCCGAGCTCAGCGTCGGCCACTTTCAATGACGGCGGCAAACCTTCAACGACATTTGCGCCCGCGCTGAGCGCGTTGAACCAGTGCAAACCGCGCAATGAATAACCGCTCATGAGCGCTCTCCTTGGTACAGATCGCGAACCACCGACGGTTCGATTTGCTTGTCCGTGTCCAGGCTCGCCAAGCGTTTGAGGAACCACTCGGCGCGCTGGCTGCGCGGTTGCGCGGGCAAGCCCTGCTGGAGCAGTTCATTCACCTGCTGCCGAATCTGCGCCACGTCATCGCCGACATAACGATCCACCAGACCGCTGTTGAAGCGCTGCTCGCCGCCGGTCAGGCTCCAGATGAATGGCCGGTCGCGGGAGTCGTATTCCTCGATTCCGGCTTCCTGCTCGATCACCTGCGGGCCATTCAAACCGAGGCGCGCTTCTTGAGTCACCAGCAGATAGCTGCACAGCGCCGCGGCGATCGACATGCCGCCGAAACAACCGACGCTGCCGGCCACGACACCGACCACCGGTTGGTAGCGCTGCAAATCGACAATCGCCGCATGAATATCGGCAATCGCCGCAAGGCCCAGATTGGCTTCCTGCAAACGCACGCCACCGGTCTCCAGCAGCAACACCGCGCGGGTGAGGACGCCGTTGCGATTGTCTTCGGCGGCCAGTTCCAGCGCGCCAGCAATTTTCGCCCCGCCGACTTCGCCGAGGCTGCCACCCTGGAATGCGCCTTCGATCGCCGCGATGACCACTGGCAAACCGTCGAGGCTGCCCTTGGCGATGACCACGCCGTCATCGGCTTGGGGCACCACGCCCTGGCGCTCCAGCCACGGCGACATGACCCGCTGAAACGGATCGAGCAATTCGCGAAAGGTGCCCGCATCGAGCAAGGCTTTCGCCCGCTGCCGCGCGCCGAGTTCGACGAAGCTGTGTTTGTTCAGCAGCGCTGCGCTGTCAGTCATGGCCGATCTCCTCGAAACCCTGTTCCAGCCGCAGGCGCACCACACCGGGGGTGGCGCCGAAATCGTGGATATCGATGGCCATCGCCGGCGGCGTGGTGCCGTCGAACATCCGTGCAAACAGGTGCTGCCAGCGCTGCTGCGCGCCGTTGACCGAGGTCTGCACATTGATCGTCAGCTTGCCGGCCGCCCCCGGTTCGATCAGCACTTCCAGATCGCCCGAGCCGACGCAACCGACCAGAGCGCGTCCGCGTGGCGGCTGCCCGGCGGGGAATTCAAACGATAGGCTTTCCATCAAAACGCTCCCTGAAGGATGCCGTCGTGCTCGATGCGGTCGAGCAGCAGCGTGGCCGCGAGCAAGTCGGCGGCGCCACCGGGCGAGGCATTCAATGCGATGAGTTGTTGATCGAGTTCGTGCAGGCGCCGACGCCCGCTGAGGCTCGCGCAGCCGCCGGCATCGAGCACTGCTTGCGCGCCGGACTGCATGGCGTGCAGGCCGGGTTCGCCAGCGCGGTAGAGCACGCAGGTGTCGGCCAGCTCGGTCATGATCGCCAGCAAGGCGTCGAGTCGGGCGTTCTGTTCGCCGTGACCTTTGGCGCGACTTTTGTGCAGTTGCGGCAGGCCGCGTTGCAGCACTGAGGGAAAGCCGAGTTGCGCTTCTTCCTTGGCACCACGTTTGCCGTAGCGCTGGGCCACTTGTGCGCCGTGGCTTCGCGGTTTCGGTGCATGGCGATCGTCGAGCAGTGCCAGGCGTGCGGCACACAGAGCGATGGATTTCGGTTGCAGCGCGGCGGCTGTCACCAACAGTCCCAACGCCCAGATTGCGCCGCGATGAGTGTTGACGCCGTTGGTGGTCGCGAGCATGGCTTGCTCGCCCTCGCGGCCAATGCGGCCAATCGCTTCGCGCAACGGCAAACCGATTTCACCAATCTCCAGCGCTGCCTCGGCCATTTCCTTGAACGCCGGCCACAACGCCAGCGCCGAAGCGTGCATCAGGCCCAGGTGCAGATCGGTGTGCGCGCCGTTGCCGCGACGGTCGACCAGCGCCGGTTTCGGCGACAGATCGGCCTCGTCGATCAGCGCATCCACCGCCAGATCGGCCAATCGATCCGCCAGTGACAGCGATTTCGCTTGCAGGTTGAGTGCGTGCATTACCAGCTCCTGAATTTGGCGGGCGGGTTGTAGAGGCCGCCGGACCACTCGACCAGATCGGCCACGCTTTTCGCTGCGAGCAATTCGCGAGTGGCGTCGGTGCGGCGGATGCCGAGGTCTTCGGGCAAGGCAATCAGGCCTTCGCGGCGCATGCGTTCAGTGTCTTTCGGGTTGTGCCGCAGGCCGATGGCGGTAACGCCGGCGACGGCTGCGATCATCGCCTGGCGCTCTTGCAGCGAGCGCGCCTTGTACAGGTAGGCGATGCCTTCTTCGGTGAGCAGGTGGGTGACGTCGTCGCCATAGATCATGATCGGCGCCAGCGGCATGCCGCTTTTCTTCGCTACTTCCACCGCGTCGAGGGTTTCGACGAAGGTCGGTTTGCCGCCCTCCTGGAACGTCTCGACCATTTGCACCACGAGTTTCTTGCCGCGTTCGAGCATCGGTTGCTGCGCATCGGCGTGGCGCATGTCCAGCCACGCCGGAGTGCCGTGACGCCGACCGCGTGGGTCATGGCCCATGTTCGGCGCACCACCGAAACCGGCGAGACGGCCACGGGTCACGGTCGAGGAATGGCCGTCGCCGTCGACCTGCAGCGTCGCACCAATGAACAGATCCACCGCGTATTGCCCGGCCAGTTGGCAGAACATCCGATTGGAGCGCAGCGAGCCGTCGCGCCCGGTGAAGAACACATCAGGCCGGGCGGCGATGTAGTTTTCCATGCCCAGTTCAGTGCCGAAGCAATGCACGCTTTCGACCCAGCCGCTTTCAATCGCCGGGATCAAAGTCGGGTGCGGGTTGAGCGTCCAGTTGCGGCAGATCTTGCCCTTCAAACCGAGTGATTGGCCGTAGGTCGGCAGGATCAGCTCAATGGCGGCAGTGTTGAAACCGATGCCGTGGTTAAGCGACTGCACATTGTGCTTCTCGTAGATGCCACGGATCGCCATCATCGCCATCAGCACGTGGACAGGCTTGATATGGCGCGGGTCGCGGGTGAACAGCGGTTCGATGTAGAACGGCTTGTCGGCCACCACGACGAAATCGACCCATGACGCCGGAATGTCTACTCGGGGAAGCTCGCTGACGTCGTCGACCAATTGGTTGACCTGGACGATGACGATGCCGTCGCTGAACGCCGCCGGTTCGATCAGTGCGGGGGTGTCTTCGGTGCTCGGACCGGTGTAGATATTGCCGGCACGGTCGGCCATGAAACCGGCCGAGAGCACGACGTTGGGGATCAGGTCCACGACGAGGCGGGCATAGAGTTCGATGTAGGTGTGAATGGCGCCGACTTCGAGCAAGCCATCTTCAAGCAACTGGCTGATGCGCAGGCTCTGGGTGCCGGCGAAGGAGAAATCGAGCTTGCGGGCGATGCCGCGTTCGAACAGATCGAGGTGTTCGGAGCGGCCGACGCTGGGCATGATCATGTGCAGATCGTGTAGCTTGGCCGGGTCGGCCTTGGCCAGCGAGCGCGAAAGGAAATCCGCCTGCTTCTGGTTGTTGCCCTCGAGCACCACGCGATCGCCGGGATGGATCAGCGCTTCGAGCGCGGCGACGATTCTGTCACTGGGCAACACCGCACCGTCGGCCAGCCCGCGCACCTTGTCGAGCCGCCGCTGCTTCTCATCACGCCGCCGCGTCCAGCGTGAGTCGGGGGAAATTGTTGTTGTCATGCTCACTCCACGGGGTTCGCTGTCGTGGAGCCACGTTAGGCGCGTGTGGTGAGGGCATCAATCAAGCTGGGAGGTGAATCATTACGCTGAGCGTAACGGACAAGCTGAAGCCCCTGTAGGAACTGCGGAACGCTGCGATCTTTTGATCTTGATTCTGAAAATCAAGAGATCGCAGCCTCGTTTCACTCGACAGCTCCTACAGGGGGAACGCATTCCAACTGTGGGAGCGAGCCTGCTCGCGAAGAGGTCAGTCGCCTCAGCGAATTTGCTCAGTCGGTTGGCACCATTTTGTCCAGCACGCGATTCACCGCCATCTCCGCCACCATGACAATCTGCGCAATGCCCTGCAGGGTCTTGCGCTGCGAGCCTTCAACCGAGGCAGCGTGGTTGTGCAGCATCACCGTCGCCGAACCAAGGGTTTCACAGGCATCGGCCAGCAAGGATTCGGTGTCGGCGTCAGGGTTGGCCATGTACAGCGTGTTGGGTGCGTAAGGCGGGGCCATGAAGTCGGCGCAGGGCGGGCCGAGGTAATGGTCGAGGGCGCGCTCGGCGGCTTCGTGGAATTTCCTGGAGTCGGGGGATTCGTAGGGCGATGCCGGGTCTTTGGTCGGCGGGTTTGGCGATGGTTTTTTCATTTTCAGGTTCCGGGATAAAGCCGCAACCGCTTCTCTGCTAAAAGAAGGGTGGCAGCTGAACGCAGGTTAGCAGACCGGGGAACCTAAGGAAGCCGGCGCGCCGAAGCGCCCTGCGCACAGCCGCCATCGAGTGCAGGCGTGAAGCCTGACTGACGGTGCTCGTGCAACCTTAGATTAACCACGGGCTGCTAAACCCGATCACTGCGAATCAGTGACCCGATCCAAGTTACGCAGCATGCCCTGGGCGCACAAGCCGGCGGATTCTGGCGCAGGCGTAGGCAGCGGCGCAAGGATTTGTAGGTTGGTGGGTCGCAACACTGGGTGTCTTTAAACACAGGTAAGCATTGGCGTTTATTGAACTACAGGAAGTGAAGATCGACCTGTGGGATTGTGGTGATGCGACTGGCGCTTTCGCGAGCAGGCTCGCTCCCACAGGGGATGTGCGGCGTACACTCCCTGTGGGAGCGAGCCTGCTCGCGAAGAGGCCATCCAAAACACCGAAAGCCTTGGATCAGCGGGCCAGGCCAGCCTCCACCAACAACCGCTCCAATCCCAACAAATCCGGCACCTTCGCCACCTGCTCACCCACCTGCACCGCCGCCTGCTCCAGCGCACACAACGGCACATCCACGTAACTCAGGTGACTGTCGAGCTTGTACGACCGGGGAATCCCCTGCACCAAGAGCGCGATGAATTTCAGCTCCGGCAAGCCGCCCAAGGCATTCAGAATGACGATCCGCGCACGTTCGCCGATGACAATCTTCTGTCCGCAGGCCGATTCGAAACTGATCAACGGAATCTGCCGTTCGCGCCACGTTACCCGGCCCAGGTACCACGGTGGCGTGTCGAGGTCGAAGGCGCTGGTCTGGTAGTCGATCAGTTCGGCAATGGCGACGTTGGGCAGGATCAGGTTGCGATCGGCCAGCGGCAGCAGCAGCCCGGTCAGCTGGCCGGTGCGCGGGTTGTGCCGGTGCTCATGCATGTTTCTTGCTCCACTGGGCGATGCTTTCGAGCAGTACCGATTCCTGATACGGCTTGCCAAGGTAGTCGTTGACGCCGATGGCCATCGCGCGGTCGCGGTGTTTCTGCCCGGTGCGCGAGGTGATCATGATGATCGGCAAATGGCGCAGGCGTTCGTCGTTGCGCACCTGCGTGGCGACTTCAAAGCCGTCCATGCGCGGCATTTCAATGTCCAGCAGCATCAGGTCGGGCATGTGTTCTTCGAGCAACAGCATCGCGTCAACGCCGTCCTTGGCGGTCAGCACATTCATGCCGTGACGTTCGAGCAAACGGCTGGTGACCTTGCGCACCGTCACTGAGTCGTCGACGACCATGATCAGCAGCGGCTTTTGCGGCTCGCTGTCGACCTCCGCGCGTGAAGGTTCCTGCGCCACTCGCGCCTGCATCGCCCGGATCGGTGCGAGCAGATCCAGGATCAGCACCACCCGGCCATCGCCGAGAATCGTCGCCCCGGAAACGCCCTGCACCGCCGAGAATTGCGGGCCGAGGCTCTTGACCACGATCTCGCGGGTGCCGCCCATGGCGTCGACCAGCACCGCAATGTGGCGGTCGTTGTAATGCACCAGCAGCACCGGCAACGGCAGATTCTGCCCGAGCAGTTTCGGCCGTGGCGCGGTTTTCAGCAGCTCGCCGAGGTAGCACAGTTCATAGGTCTGGCCGCCGTACTGGTAGCGCGGCGGATCAATCCGCAAGTGCGCTTCCAGATCATTGGGCAATACCCGCACGATGCCTTCGATGGTGTTCAGCGGGATCGCGTATTGATCCTCACCGCACTGCACCATCAACGCGCGATTGACCGACACGGTGAAGGGCAACCGAATGCGAAAATGCACGCCCTGCCCCGGCACCGAATCGATGCTCATGCTGCCGCCGAGCTGACGCACCTCTTCGTGAACCACATCCATGCCAACGCCACGTCCGGAAATCTGGGTGATTTTTTCCGCGGTGGAGAAACCCGGCTGGAGGATGAACTGCAGCACGTCGCGGTCGCTGATCTCGGCGTCGGGCGCCAGCAAGCCGCGTTTGATCGCCTTGCGCCGCACGGCTTCCAGCGGCACCCCGGCGCCGTCGTCGCGGATGTCGAAGACGATGTCGCCGCCCTCGCGGGACAGGTCGAGGGTGATCTGCCCTTGCGCCGGTTTGCCCGCCGCCAGCCGCACCTCGGCAGATTCCAGACCATGGTCAACGGCATTGCGCAGCATGTGTTCCAGCGGCGCAGCCATGCGCTCGAGGACGTTGCGATCCATCTCGCCCTCGGCATTGCCAACGACAAACGCAACATCCTTGCCCAGCTCTTCGGCGACCTGACGGACGATGCGCTTGAGGCGCGGCAGCATGCGTTCGAACGGCACCATGCGCGTGCGCATCAGGCCTTCCTGCAATTCGGTGTTGATCCGCCCCTGTTGCTGCAACAGGTTTTCCGCGTCGTGATTGCGCCGGTCGAGGGTTTCCTTGAGGTCGAGCAAGTCGGAGGCGGACTCGAACAGCGCCCGCGACAGTTGCTGCAACTGCGAATGACGATCCATTTCCAGCGGATCGAATTCTTCGTACCCCAGGCGTTCACCGTCGACTTGCTGACGGCTGAGAATCCGACCCTGGGTTTCGGTGTCGAGACGGCGCAGTTGATCGCGCATGCGCTCGATGGTGGTTTCCATTTCATTGAGGGCAACCTGCGCGTCGTTGACCTGCTGCTCGATACGCCCGCGAAAGATCGAAGTTTCCCCGGCCAGATTGACCAACTCGTCGAGCAGCTCGGAGGACACCTTGACCATGTCCGCGCCGGCGTCGGCGGCCGGTGGCGCAGCTTCGGGCCTGGGCGCAGATGGCAAGGCTGGCGCCGGCGGTGTTTCAACCTGCGCCGGATGACTGAAATTGCGGATCGCGTTGATCAGCCGATCGGCTGGCGGGCAAGGCTGCCCGGCACGCACCGCGTCGAGCATCTGCGCCAGTCGGTCATGGCCGCGCTGCACCAGTGCGAACAGTTCGCCAGACGGTTGCAGCGCACCGGCAGAGAGGCTTTCATAGAGAAATTCCAGCTCATGGGCGAGGTCGCCGATCGGGCCGATTTCGACCATCCGCGCCCCCCCCTTGAGGGTGTGCAAATCACGCAGCAGGGTTTCGACTTCCTGACGATTGCCCGGCTCGGCCTGCCAGCGCAACAGCGCGGCGCCGGAGCTTTCGATGATGTCGAAACCTTCTTCGAGGAAGATTTCCAATAACTCCGGATCATGCCCGGCGGTGTCCTGCCCCGCCGGCGTCGGCGGTGTTTCACTCCCGGCCTGGCCCTGACGCAGTTGACGAATCGCATCGATCAGATCCTGCGCCGGGGTCAGCGGCTGATGCGCTTGCAGTTGCTCCAGCATCAGCGCCAGGCGCTCGTGACTCTGCTGCAGCACACCCTCGAGCGCTGCGCTGTGGCTGTAGCGGCGGTCGACCAGACCTTCGTAAAAGCTTTCCAGCTCTTGAGCGAGATCGCCGATAGCCTCGACTTCGGCCATGCGCGCGCCACCCTTGAGGGTGTGCAAGTCGCGCTGCAAGGACGACAGCGGCGCGGCGTTGTCCGGCATCTTGAGCCAGCGCTGCAAGGCTTGCCCGGCGCTGTCGAGGATATCCACGGCTTCTTCGAGGAAGATTTCGACGATCTCGTCGTCCGGCTCCAATGCACTCGCCGACTGCTGCAACTCGGCAGTCGCGCCGCTCAGTTCGCGAATGTTCAGGCTGCGGCTGCCATCGCTGCGGATCAGGCCCATGGCCGCCGGGTCGAGGCCTTCGTCGAGCAGCTCCTGCAACGCACGAATGCGCTCGGGCTGTGGGGTGATTTCCTGGCCGGCGGCGAGCTCGTCGAGCATGTTGATCAGCGCTTCGTGCGCCAGTTGCGCCTCATGAAAAAATCGCTCGCTGACCGCCAGACTGCTTTCTTCCACGGCGCCATAGAGATCGAGCAAGGCTTCGCAGAGGCCATCGACCGGTAGCAGATCGGCGAGGTGCGCACCTTCGCCGAGGGTGGTCAGTTCATCGAGCAAGGCGCTGAGTTCCTGGCGTTCGCCAGGGTGTTGCTGCCAGCGCTGCAAGAGGTTTTCGGCATCGAGCAGAATGTCCATGCCCTGGGCGAGAAAGTTGTTGATCAACTGCGGGTCGCGCTTGATGCGCAGGCCGTTTTCAGCGCTGTCGAAGCTGGCTTGCAGACGTTCGGCGAGCAGCGCGTCGGTACGCTTGATCAGCGACTGCGCGCCAACAATCGGCGCCAGCGGATCGTGCTTGAGCTGGCGCAGGCCGACGCGAAACAGCCCTTCGGCTTCCAGCAGCAGCTCGACCTCATCAAGATCCAGTGGCAACTGATGCGCCTTGAACTCGCGGGCCAGTTGATCGAGTGACGCGGCCAGTTCGGCCATCGGCAATACCCCGGCCATCGAGGCGCTGCCCTTGAGCGTGTGCAACGCCCGTTGCAGGTCATCGCTGGCCTGCAGCGGCACGTGTTCGGCGGCCTGATCGAGGAAGCGGTTGAGGCTGGCCAGGTGGGTTTCGGCTTCGTTGCGGAAGATCTCCAGCAACAACGGATCGAGCGCAGCGACGTCGTCGGTGTCTTCGGCGGCCAGCGGCTCATCACCCTTGGCCAGCGCGTGAGCGCGGGCGGCGAGTTGGTCGACATCGTTGCGCTGACGCTGGCGCTGGGTGGCGAATTCGTTAATCAGCTCGGGCAATAGCAACAGCGTGTCGCCGAGCAATTGGCGCAGCACCGCGCCGGGTTCCACGCTTTGCTCAAGCACACGGTTGAGCAGGTTTTCCACCGCCCAGGCCAGTTCACCGAGAACCAGCGCACGCACCATGCGCCCGCTGCCTTTCAAGGTATGGAAGGCCCGGCGCAGCTCGGTCAGCGCGGCGCGATCCTGCGCATTGGCGATCCAGCGCGGCAGGTATTCATGGAGAACTTCGAGAACTTCGTCGGTCTCTTCGAGGAACACTTCGCGCAGCTCATCGTCGACCGGTTCTTCATCGGCCGGCGGCGGCATCAGGCTGCCGGGGGTGTTGCGCGCCGGCGGGTTGAGCGTCGACACCGGACTGGCCAGCACCTGGGCGAGCGACTGCACGACCTCGGGGTCATCAAGCGTCTGCAGGTCCTGCATGACCTGCGCTTCGCTGGGGCTGAGCACTTCATCGAGCAGCGGCACCTGCGGTTCGCCGGGTTGCTCGCTCGGGAAGAAGCCGAGGCTGGCGAGGCTGTTCTGCGCGACATCCAGCAGATGCTCGGCGGGTGCCTGCGGGTCGTCGCTCAGGCGTTCGAGGTAATACTCGAGGCTGCTGATCACATCGGCCAAATGGTCGAGTTGCTCCCAGCCCGGTTCGTGGGCATCGAACATCAGGTGTTCGCGGATAAAGCCGTTGCAGGCCTCGACCAGACTCGCCGCGCGCGCCAGCGGAATCATCGCCAGCGCCCCGCGCACCTGGGTCAGCAGCTCCGGCAAAGGTTGCAAGTGCTGGCGATCCCAATCGGCATCGATGTAGTCGACGATCATGTCCTTGGCCTGTTGCAGGCAGATGCGCGCTTCCTTGATCACTATCTGGTGGATCTGCGTCAGGTCGGTGGTCGGCAGGCGCGCATCGTCGGCGCTTTGCGTTTCCACCGTACCGACCATGCCGGCCAGCGTCGCTTCGACGTAAAGCAAGGCCCCGGCGACGTCCATGAGGATCGCGTCGTTCGGTTCGCGCTGGCCCTGGGCGAGGCTGAGCACTACTGCCAGTTGATCGATGATGACTTTGCGCGGCTGGCCGAAACCCAGCACTGCGAGGGTATCTGCGATCTGCCGCAGCGGCGCGAGCAGGCTGTCGAGATCCGAGGCGTGCTGGCGGTCGCTGCGCACGAACAGGTCGAGGCGCTCCTTGACCCGCACCAGCTCTTCGCACAGCGCCGCCAGCACCGAGCGCATGGCATCGCGGTCGGGGCCGGCGAGGCGTGCGCGTTCTTCATCGACCATCGCGCTGTCGGGCAACGCGTCGTCCAGGGAGTAGCGATCTTTCATGGTCAGCATCTGCCCGGTGGGATGTTCGGCTTTGGCAATATAGAACAACAGGCTTTTCAGCAATTCGGCCGGCGCCGGCTGATTGAGTGCGCGCATACCCTGATCGAGCAGGCGTTTGAGCTCTTTGTCGGCCTCCTTGAACAGGCTGCGCAGCGCCGGACTGTTGGCGATGACGCCCTCGCGCATACCCTCGACCAGCGCCGAGGCCACTTGCCACAGCGGGCTCAACGGCGAATCACCGCTCAACGCTTCGAGGCGCGTGAAGACCTTGGCCAGATAACCGAGGTGCGTCTGGTCGTCCTGTTCGCGCAGCAGACCGACCAGGGCCATTATCAGCATCTGCCGCAGTTTGCGCAGCACGTTCGGCAGATCGGGCGGTTCCAGTGCGGCGAGTGCTTCGTCGCTCAGCGGCGCCAGCTCGGGCAATGGCGGGCTGAACAGGCTGGTTTCCGCCAACAGGCTTTCGCCGCGTGCGCTGCGCAAATCGTTGATCAGCGGCAACACCACCAGCGGCAGGTCACGCCGGGCACTCTGTACGCGGTCGAGGTACGCCGGCAATTGCCCCAGCGCCTGCAGCATCAGGTGCAAGGCTTCGTCGCGGTGCGGCACGCGCTCATGTTGCAGGGCTTGGACCAGATGCTCCATTTCTTCGGCGAGCAACGCCGCGCCATAGAACTCGACCATTTGCAGACTGCCGTGCACCTGATGAATGTACGCCAGGCACTCGTCCAGCCCGGGGAAGGCCTGCGGATCGTCGAGCACGGCTTCGATCGCCTGATGCGCCAGCCTCAGCGTTTCGGCAATTTCGCCCTTGACCCATTCCAGGGCCACATAGTCGTGCCGATCACCCATAACCACTCCACTCACGCTTTATCTGTCGCCGCCGGCAAGGTGAAACCGGACACCGAACGGCGCAGCTGACTGGCCATTTTCGCCAGGTTGCCGATGCTCTCGGCGGTGGCCGTGGACCCCGACGAAGTCTGCGAGGTGATCTGCTGGATCACGTTCATCGTCAGCGAGATCTGACCGGCCGAAGAGGTCTGCTGCTGCGCCGCGTTGGAAATGCTCTGGATCAGCGCCGCGAGGGTCTTGGACACGCCTTCGATTTCTTCCAGGGCCACACCGGCATCCTGCGCCAGTCGCGCGCCGCGCACTACCTCGGTGGTGGTCTGCTCCATGGAAATCACCGCTTCGTTGGTGTCGGCCTGAATCGCCCGCACCAGTGTTTCGATCTGCCGGGTCGCGGCGGAGGAGCGCTCGGCCAGACGCTGCACTTCATCAGCAACCACAGCAAAGCCGCGCCCGGCATCACCGGCCATCGATGCCTGAATCGCTGCGTTGAGAGCGAGGATGTTGGTCTGGTCGGCGATGTCGTCGATGAGGCTGACGATGTCGCCGATTTCCTGGGACGACTCGCCGAGGCGCTTGATGCGCTTGGCGGTGTCCTGAATCTGCTCGCGGATGTTGTCCATGCCGTGGATGGTGTTGTGCACCACCTCGTTGCCCTTGTTGGCGATTTCCACGGAGCGTTCGGCCACCGCCGACGATTCGGCAGCGTTGGCCGAGACCTGATCGATGGATTCGGCCATGTCGCTGATCGCTGTCGAGGCTTCGGAAATCTGCTGGGCCTGTTGCTCCGAAGCCTGAGCCAGGTGCATGGCGGTGGCCTGGGTTTCCTGCACCGCAGCGGCGACCTGGCCGGCGGTGAGGTTGATGGTCGCGACCAGATCACGCAGCTGGTCGACGGAATAGTTGATCGAGTCGGCGATGGTACCGGTGAAGTCTTCGGTCACCGAAGCGGTCACGGTGAGGTCGCCGTCGGCCAGGTCTTCGATCTCGTCGAGCAGGCGCATGATCGCGTTCTGGTTGCGCTCGTTCTTCTCGGCGGTTTCGCGCAACTGGCGATTGGTCTCGCGCACCATCACCAGACCGATGAGGATGATCGAGGCCAGCGCCAGCAAGCCCAAGACATAACCGCCAATGGTGTCGGTGTTGCGCCCGCCGGCAAGATGTTCAAAACCTGTGGCCAGGTGCGAGGCTTCGTCGAGCAGCGTTTGTGACAGGCTGAAAATATTGGTGGCCGATTCGCGCACCTTGAACAGCTCCGGCGAGGTTTCGAGGATTTCATCCACGGAGCCTGAGACGAACTGGAACAACTCGGAAATTTCACTCAACCGCGCGCGGGCGTCGCGATCTTCGACCTGGCTGATCTTCAGCGCCGGGTTGCCCTGCAACATGCCGTTGAGCACCAGGCCGAAACGCGCGGCGTCGCGGCCAAAGGCGTCGGCAGCCTGCTGCGAGTTTTCGTCGCCGGCGAGCACGGTGTTGACCGCGCCGAGAATACGTTCAGCCAGCAGCGATTGGCGCTGGGCCATCGCCACCTGCGCCGCCGGAGCGCCGCGCTGCAAGAGAATTTCCACGACTTTTTCGTATTCGATCTGCAACTGCGGCACGGTTTCGGCCAGGGTCGCGGCAACCTGATGCAGCGACAGCACGGTTTGTTCGCTGCTGAGGATCGCGTCGGTATTTTTCAGCAGGCGTTCCCAGTCCAGCTGCACGGCGCGCATTTCCGGGCGCACGGCGGCGGGTGCCGGTGGCAACCCAGTGTTCGGGTCGCCTTTTTTCAGGTAACCCCAACGCTGGGTGAAATCGTTGCGCGCGTCGCTGAGCAATTTGAACGCGGCCGCTTTGCCCGCCGCCGCTTCGGTGGCGTTCTTGGCGATGCGTTGCGAGAGCACGCGCAGCTCACCGGCGTGGCCGATGTACTGCTTGTCGTAGTTCGCCTGGGTGTTGAGGTAAGCGAAGTTGGCGAACAGCAGCATGATGAACACGATCAGCGCGATAAACAGCACGATGATCTGCGCACGACTGCGCGATGCCTCTGCCGACTTGCCTGTTTTTGCTTTTGTCATCGGTCCTCGCCTATGAAACCTGCCATGGCCCTTGTGGGAGCGAGCCTGCTCGCGAAGGCGGTGGGTCAGCCAGCATCATGGTGGATGGCAGACCGCATTCGCGAGCAGGCTCGCTCCCACAGGGATGGTATTCAACCAATCAGATTGCGACACCCATGAACACCGGGGATCTGGCCAGCGCAAACAAACTGAACACTCGCCAGTTCTGTTCGCGGCGGAAGTAGCCCTTGACGAATTCGGCCTTGGAGCCCTGGCGTTTGCTGATCGACAGTGGCTCGAAGCTGTCCTGCTCGAAATGCTGCAAGCCGATGACTTCGTCGACCATCACCCCGACAAACACGTCTTGATGTTCCACCACCAATACCCGCCGCTGTTTGCGCAGCGGTGACAGCTCATGGCCGAAGAACCCGCACAGGTCCATGATCGGCAGCAGCCGCCCGCGCAGATTGGCCACGCCCTTGACCCACGGTTTGACCCCGGGCACTTGTGTGAAGCGCGGCTCATGCAGGACTTCGCTGACTTCGCCCATCGGCGCCACATACCAGTGCTCGCCGAGGCGAAAGCCGATGCCGCTCCAGCGATCCGGGCGCGGTGCCTGCGAGGGCAGGTCCGCTGCCAGCAAGCGGCAGCGCTGGTCGATCTGCCAGAGCAGTTCGAACGCGGTCAGCGACTGGCTCATGATTGCGCGATCAGCCTTTGAGCACGTTGTTCAGGGTCTTGATCAGGGTCTCTTCGTCGACCGGTTTGGTCAGGTAGTCCCTGGCGCCCTGGCGGGTGCCCCAGACCTTGTCGGTTTCCTGATCCTTGGTGGTGATGATGATCACCGGGATGTGCGCGGTATCGGCATCCTTGGTCAACTGCCGGGTCGCCTGAAAGCCGTTGAGGCCGGGCATGACGATGTCCATCAGCACGGCGTCGGGTTTTTCCTGACGCGCCAGGGCGACGCCGTCGGCGCCGTTCTCGGCCTTGAGCACTTGATGGCCATGCTTTTCGAGCATGCCGGTCAGTTTGTACATTTCAGTCGGCGAATCATCGACGATCAGGATACGTGCCATGGTCTTCCCCATTTTTCTGGTCGACTGCCGGCCCGCTGGCCGAGCGTCACTGTGCGTGTCTTACTGCGGCAAAACGGCGGCGAAGCCCGGGACATGGGCCTGAATCGCGTTGAGCAGTTCTTCTTTGCTGAATGGCTTGGTCAGGAATTGATCAGAACCGACGATCCGCCCCTTGGCCTTGTCGAACAGCCCGTCCCTGGATGACAGCATGATCACCGGCGTGGCCTTGAAAGCGCTGTTGTTCTTGATCAGGGCGCAGGTCTGATAACCATCCAGACGCGGCATCATGATGTCGACGAAGATGATCCCGGGATGGTGGTCGGCGATCTTCGCCAGCGCATCGAAACCGTCGATAGCGGTGATCACTTCGCAACCAACGTTCTTCAACAATGTTTCGGCGGTACGACGAATCGTTTTCGAGTCGTCGATCACCATGACCTTCAAGGCGCTGGACTGCTGTTCCATAAGAGGGTTCTACCGTCGCCTTTGCGAATCAAATTGTCCGTTTTGCCGTGAATAATGGCCTCAAACCCTTGATGGCCAAGGGGCGGCGCGATCTGCCAGCCTTTTTAGCACAGTCTCCAGATGCAATCTATCGACGGGTTTTCCCTTGACCCGAAACCCACCCAGCGCCACTCTGGCGGCACTTTTTCAATACCGATCCGGTAGCCAAATTTCGAGGAAAACCCAATGAGCGTTCGCGTCGGGATTGTCATGGACCCTATCGCCAGCATCTCCTATAAAAAGGATAGCTCGCTGGCCATGCTGCTGGCCGCGCAAAAGCGTGGCTGGGAACTGTTCTACATGGAACAGCGCGACCTGTATCAGGCCGAAGGCCAGGCACGGGCGCGGATGAAGCCGCTGAGAGTCTTCGCCAACCCGGAAAAATGGTTCGAACTGGACGCCGAGCAGGACAACCTGCTGAGCGATCTGGACGTGATCCTGATGCGCAAGGATCCGCCGTTCGACATGGAGTTCGTCTACTCCACCTACCTGCTCGAACAGGCCGAAACCGCCGGCGTGCTGGTGGTGAACAAGCCGCAGAGCCTGCGCGACTGCAATGAAAAGCTGTTCGCCACGCTGTTCCCGCAGTGTACGCCGCCGACCATCGTCAGCCGCCGCGCCGACGTGCTGCGTGAATTCGCTGCCAAGCACGGCGACGTGATCCTCAAGCCGCTGGACGGCATGGGCGGTACTTCGATCTTCCGTCACCGCGCGGGCGATCCGAACCTGTCGGTGATTCTGGAAACCCTGACCGCCCTCGGTGACCAGCAGATCATGGGCCAGGCGTACCTGCCAGCGATCAAGGATGGCGACAAACGCATCCTGATGATCGACGGCGAGCCGGTGGACTACTGCCTGGCGCGGATTCCGGCGCAGGGCGAAACCCGCGGCAACCTCGCCGCCGGTGGCCGTGGCGAAGCGCGTCCGCTGACCGACAAGGATCGCTGGATCGCCGCTCAGGTCGGCCCTGCCTTGCGCGAAAAAGGCCTACTGTTCGTCGGCCTCGACGTGATCGGCGAGAACCTCACCGAAATCAACGTCACCAGCCCGACCTGCATCCGTGAAATCGACAATGCGTTTGGTACTGATATCGGCGGCATGCTCATGGATGCCATTGAGAAGAAGCTGCAAGCTTCGAGCCGCAAGCCTCAAGCTTGAAGCCGAGCGACCAGCTTCTAACTTGCAGCTTGCAGCTCGAAACTTGCAGCTGCCCCTAAGCGGCTCGTCGCTTGCTTCTCTGTAGCTTGCAGCTAAAAACCAACATTGCGTTATCATGCCGGGCCCATGAAAACGCGATGTTGGTTTTTCTGTCATGACCCTCCCGTCCGATCTGCCCGCTGAACTCGCCCATCGAGGCGTGCGCCCGGCCGATCGCCTCGGTTTTACCCTGTTTCTCGCGGCGCTGATTCACTTGGCGCTGTTGCTCGGTGTCGGCTTTACCATGGTCGAGCCCCAGCAGATCAGCAAAACCCTGGAAATCACCCTGGCCACTTTCAAGGCCGAGAAAAAGCCGGAAAAGGCTGACTTCCTCGCTCAGGAAAACCAGGAAGGCAGCGGCACGCTGGACAAGAAAGCCACACCGAAAACCACCGAAGTCGCGCCGTTCCAGGACAATCAGGTCAAGAAGGTCACCCCGCCCCCGGCCGCCAAACCCGAAGTGCAGGAAGCCGCGCCAAAGGCTGCGGTGACCACCGTCGCGCCGAAACCGAAAAAGGCGCCGACCAAGAAAGAAGAAACCAAGACCGAAGTCAAACCGACCGTCGATGCGCCGGCGTTCGACAGCTCGCAGTTGTCCAGCGACATCGCCAGCCTTGAAGCGGAACTGGCCAAGGAACAACAGCTGTACGCCAAGCGCCCGCGCATCCACCGCCTGAGTGCGGCGTCGACCATGCGCGACAAGGGTGCCTGGTACAAGGACGACTGGCGCAAGAAGGTCGAGCGCATCGGCAACCTCAATTACCCCGAAGAGGCGCGCCGCAAGCAGATCTACGGCAATCTGCGTCTGATGGTGTCGATCAACCGCGACGGCTCGCTGTATGAAGTGCTGGTACTGGAATCCTCTGGCCAGCCGCTGCTCGATCAGGCCGCGCAGCGCATCGTCCGCCTGGCCGCGCCGTTTGCACCGTTTACCGGCGATCTGTCGGATATCGACCGACTGGAAATCATCCGCACCTGGAAATTTGCCCGGGGTGACAAGCTCTCCAGCAATTAAGAGCAAAATCAAAAGATCGCAGCCTTCGGCAGCTCCTACAGTGGGCCTGCGTACACCCTGTAGGAGCTGCCGAAGGCTGCGATCTTTTAAAGCCTCAGCTTGTCAGTTCGCCCTTGCGACGCCACACTAGCGCACATGAAAAACGTCAGCCCCAGCTACCTCAAGCATCACTTCCTGATCGCCATGCCACACATGGCCGACCCGAACTTTGCCCACACTTTGACCTACATCGTCGAGCACACGGCCAATGGCGCGATGGGGCTGGTGATCAACAGGCCGCAGGAGTTGAACCTGGCCGACATCCTCGAACAGTTGCGCCCGGACATCGAACCGCCGGCACGCTGCCAGGATGTGCCGATCTTCATCGGCGGGCCGGTACAGACCGATCGCGGTTTCGTTCTGCACCCGTCGGGCCAGACCTTTCAGGCCACTGCGCAGCTGGACGGCGATCTGGCGCTGTCGACTTCCCAAGACGTGCTGTTCGCCATCGCAGACGGCGTCGGCCCGGCGCAAAGCCTGATCACCCTCGGTTACGCCGGCTGGGAAGCCGGACAACTGGAAGCCGAATTGGCCGACAATGCCTGGCTGACCTGCCCGTACCACGCCGACATCCTCTTCAACACCCGCAGCGAATTGCGCCTGGAAGCGGCAGCGCGACACTTGGGCATCGACCTCAATCTGCTTACCAGCCAGGCAGGTCACGCCTGATGGCCCTGCGCCTGATTCTCGGCTTCGACTACGGCACCAAACAGATCGGCGTCGCGGTCGGCCAGGTGATCACCGGCCAGGCTCGTGAGCTGTGCACCTTGAAGGCGCAGAACGGCGTGCCGAACTGGGATCAGGTCGAAGCATTGATCAAGGAATGGAAACCCGACGCAGTGGTCGTCGGTCTGCCGCTGAACAT
Organism: Pseudomonas sp.; assembly: GCF_035554175.1. Classification (GTDB taxonomy): domain Bacteria; phylum Pseudomonadota; class Gammaproteobacteria; order Pseudomonadales; family Pseudomonadaceae; genus Aquipseudomonas. Next base: position 229,430 of record NZ_DATMIV010000018.1, read on the forward strand.
GGACGGCTCGCCAAGCGAAATGTGCGTGCGTGCCGAGAAATTCGCCCGACGCCTCAACGGTCGCTACAACCTGCCTTTCTATACCCACGACGAGCGCCTGACCACCTTCGAAGCCAAAGGCGAGCGGCTGGTGCGCGGCGGGCAGAAAGGCAGTTACCGCGACAACCCGGTGGACGCCATCGCCGCCGCCCTGCTGCTGCAGGGCTGGCTCGATGAAAACACTGCATTGTTTGAATCCTGACAAGCGCTTCGGCGCTTTTCTTTTGGTTATAAACCGAGCTTCGTCCGGCAGGACGCAGCGCGGAATCACGAAGGAGCAACCATGAGCCTGCCCAATCCCGCCGATCTGATCAGCCAGATGGCGACCCGCCTCAAGGCGCACCTTGCCCAGCGTGACATCAGCGAACCGCGTTATATCGGCATCCGCACCGGCGGCATCTGGGTCGCGCAGGCGCTGCTCAAGGAACTGGCCAGCGATGCGCCACTGGGCACCCTGGACGTGTCCTTCTACCGCGACGACTTCAGCCAGAACGGTCTGCACCCGCAAGTACGCCCGTCCGCCCTGCCTTTCGAGATCGAAGGCCAGCATCTGGTGCTGATCGACGACGTGCTGATGAGCGGTCGCACCATCCGCGCCGCGATGAACGAGCTGTTCGATTACGGCCGCCCGGCCAGCGTCACGCTGGTCTGTCTGCTGGACCTGGACGCCGGCGAGCTGCCGATCCGCCCGAATGTACTCGGCGCCACCCTGACCCTGGCCGCCAACCAGCGGGTCAAGCTGTCCGGCCCCGAGCCGCTGACGCTCGAACTGCAAGATGTCACCCTTTAATCCGCCCTATTGAGAGTCCCCTTCGCGATGACGCCTCTAGATACCAAGCGCCCGCTGCAGCTCAATGATCAGGGCCAGCTGCGCCACTTCCTCTCGCTCGACGGCCTGCGCCGCGAGTTGCTGACGGAAATCCTCGACACTGCCGACTCGTTCCTCGAAGTCGGTGCCCGGGCGGTGAAGAAAGTCCCTTTGCTGCGCGGCAAGACCGTGTGCAACGTGTTCTTCGAAAACTCCACGCGCACTCGCACCACCTTCGAACTGGCAGCCCAGCGCCTGTCGGCGGACGTGATCACCCTGAACGTGTCGACATCGTCGGCGAGCAAGGGCGAAACCCTGCTCGATACGCTGCGTAACCTCGAAGCCATGGCCGCCGACATGTTCGTCGTGCGCCACGGCGATTCCGGCGCGGCGCACTTCATCGCCGAGCATGTCTGCCCGCAAGTGGCGATCATCAACGGCGGCGACGGGCGCCACGCGCACCCGACCCAAGGCATGCTCGACATGCTCACCATCCGTCGGCACAAGGGCGGTTTCGAAAACCTCTCGGTGGCCATCGTCGGCGACATCCTGCACTCGCGGGTGGCGCGCTCGAACATGCTCGCGCTCAAGACCCTCGGTTGCCCGGACATCCGCGTGATTGCGCCGAAAACCCTGCTGCCGATCGGCATCGAGCAATACGGCGTCAAGGTCTACACCGACATGACCGAAGGCCTGAAGGATGTCGACGTGGTGATCATGCTGCGCCTGCAGCGCGAGCGCATGACCGGCGGCCTGCTGCCGAGCGAAGGCGAGTTCTACCGCCTGTTCGGCCTGACCACCGCACGTCTGGCCGGCGCCAAACCCGATTGCATCGTCATGCACCCGGGGCCGATCAATCGTGGCGTGGAGATCGAGTCGGCGGTGGCCGACGGCCCGCATTCGGTCATCCTCAATCAAGTCACCTACGGCATCGCGATCCGAATGGCGGTGCTGTCCATGGCCATGAGCGGGCAGACCGCGCAGCGCCAATTCGAGCAGGAGAACGCCCAGTGAAGCTCAGCATTCTCGGCGCACGCGTTATCGATCCCGGCAGCGGCCTGGATCAAATCACCGACATCCACGTTGAAGCCTGCAAGATCGTTGCCCTTGGCGCGGCACCGGCGGGTTTCAGTGCAGTGGAAACCATTGACGCCCAAGGCCTGGTCGCCGCGCCTGGTCTGGTTGACCTCAACGTCGCCCTGCGTGAGCCGGGTTACAGCCGCAAAGGCTCGATCGTCAGCGAAACCCGCGCCGCCGCTGCCGGTGGCGTGACCAGCCTGTGCTGCCCGCCGAAGACCAAACCGGTGCTCGACACCTCGGCCGTGGCCGAACTGATCCTCGACCGCGCCCGCGAAGCCGGCAATACCAAGGTGTTCCCGATCGGCGCACTGAGCAAAGGTCTGGACGGTGAGCAACTGGCCGAACTGGTGGCCCTGCGCGACGCCGGTTGCGTAGCGTTCGGCAACGGCCTGGAGAGTTTCCGCAACAGCCGCACCCTGTGCCGGGCGCTGGAATACGCGGCGACCTTCGACCTGACGGTGATTTTCAACTCGCAGGATCACGATCTGGCCGAGGGCGGTCTCGCCCACGAAGGCGCGGTCGCCAGTTTCCTCGGCCTGCCGGGGATTCCGGAAACGGCGGAAACCGTGGCGCTGGCTCGCGATCTGCTGCTGGTCGAACAAACCGGCGTACGTGCGCACTTCAGCCAGCTGACCAGCGCGCGCGGTGTGGCGCTGATCGCCCAGGCGCAGGCCCGTGGCCTGAAGGTCACTGCCGATGTCGCGCTGTACCAACTGATTCTCACCGACGAAGCGCTGATCGACTTCAACAGCCTCTATCACGTGCAACCGCCACTGCGCACCCGCGCCGACCGCGATGGTTTGCGTGAAGCGGTGAAGTCCGGTGTGGTGTCGGCGATCTCCAGCCATCACCAGCCCCACGAGCGTGACGCCAAACTGGCACCGTTCGGCGCGACCGAGCCGGGCATCAGCAGCGTCGAACTGTTGCTGCCACTGGCGATGACCTTGGTCGAGGACGGTTTACTCGACTTGCCGACGCTGCTGGCACGCCTGAGCGCAGGCCCGGCCGAGGCGCTGCGCCTGCCGGCGGGCAAACTGGCCGTGGGTGGTGCAGCGGATATCGTGCTGTTCGATCCAAAAGCATCGACGGTGGCCGGTGAGCACTGGCTGTCGAAGGGCGAGAACTGCCCGTTCATCGGGCACAGCCTGCCGGGTGTCGTTCGCTATACGCTGGTGGATGGGCGGGTCACGCACCAGGCCTAAAAAGCAAAAGATCGCAGCCTTCGGCAGCTCCTACAGTGGAATGCGTTCCAACTTGTAGGAGCTGCCGCAGGCTGCGATCTTTTGATCTGGCAATGGCTTACTGAAAGGCGCCGCGATTTTGCGCATTACGCACCGACACCTGATCGTTCAGCGTCCAGAAGTCATACAGCACGCCAATAAAGAACAATCCGCCCGTCAGCAGATAAAGCAAGCCACTGATCCATTTGCCTTGGTACATGCGGTGCACGCCGAACACGCCAAGGAAGGTCAGCAGAATCCAAGCGACGTTGTACTCGATCGGCCCGGCAGCAAAGCGCAGATCCGCCTCGCGATCCATTGCCGGAATCAGAAATACGTCGATCAGCCAGCCAATCCCCAGCAAACCAAAGGTAAAGAACCAGATCGTCCCGGTCACTGGCTTGCCGTAATAAAAGCGGTGGGCACCCGTGAATCCGAAAATCCACAGCAGGTAGCCGATGACCTTGCTATGGGTGTCTTTTTCGTTCACGCGGGGTTGCTGATAGCTGTTCATTAAGACCTCATTGCACTCAATAGATAAATATTCTTCATTTCTTTGTGACTTTTTTACAGGTAGCCGACGTATGGCAAATGTTACCGTTGCTAGCGCGAAACCCTTATAGAACCTGACTTCTGTCGGACAATTGCGTACTTTTTAAGCGTTTTTGGTTCCGTAGGCGGCCGAATGAATCGATGAACGGCCTCGGAGCAGCAAAAAAAGCTGTTATAAAGTTGCGCGCTATCACTTACGAGCCACGCCTAATGCGACCATTTTTCAAGACATGGCTGACTATTTGCCTATTAATGCCACTGGCCGCCCACGCCACCAATCGTGAGCAACGTCTTCCCAACGTCAACGGTTTCACACCCAAATCCCATGCTTCGGCTCCATCGAGCAAAAGCAGCAAGAGCAAGACCACCACGCTGAGCAGCAAGAGCCACAGCAAGCTGGTGCCACCGATGGCGAGCAAGGAAAGCAGCAATGTGCTGAGCCGTGCGGTGAACGTCCTCGGTACACCTTATCGTTGGGGCGGCAGCAGCCCAAGTAAAGGCTTCGATTGCAGCGGCCTGGTGAAATATGCTTTCAACGACGCCACATTCGACCTGCCACGCACCTCCAACGCCATGGCCAGCGGTCACGGCGAAAAAGTCGAGCGCAAGGATCTGAAACCGGGCGACCTGATTTTCTTCAACATCAAGAGCCGCCGGGTCAACCACGTTGCCATCTACCTGGGCAACGACCGCTTCATCCACGCCCCGCGCCGCGGCAAAGCGGTGAGCATCGACACGCTGAACAAGCCGTACTGGCAGAAGCACTATGTCGTGGCCAAGCGTGTGTTGCCGAAAGAACAGCAGCAGATGCGCGTAGTCCAGCGCTAAAGATCAAAGATCGCAGCCTTCGGCAGCTCCTACAGGGGAATGCATTCCAATTGTAGGAGCTGCCGAAGGCTGCGATCTTTTGCTTTTGGCTGCTAGAAATTATCCGGGGTACGCGCTTTTTCCCGTGCATGCTCGCGGCTGATCAAGCCCTTGGTCACCAGATCCTTCAGGCACATGTCGAGTGTCTGCATCCCCAGCGACCCACCGGTCTGAATCGCCGAATACATCTGCGCCACTTTGTCCTCGCGGATCAGGTTACGGATCGCCGACGTCCCCAGCATGATTTCATGCGCCGCCACCCGACCGCCGCCGATCTTCTTGATCAACGTCTGCGACACCACCGCCAGCAACGACTCCGACAGCATCGAACGCACCATCGACTTCTCGTCACCGGGAAACACGTCCACCACGCGGTCGATGGTCTTCGCCGCTGAAGTCGTGTGCAGCGTGCCGAACACCAGATGTCCGGTCTCTGCCGCCGTCAGCGCCAGGCGAATGGTTTCCAGATCACGCATCTCGCCGACCAGAATCACGTCCGGATCTTCACGCAACGCCGAGCGCAGGGCGGTGGCGAAGCTGCGGGTATCACGGTGAACTTCGCGCTGATTGATCAGGCATTTACGTGATTCGTGGACAAATTCGATCGGGTCTTCAATGGTCAGGATGTGGTGATGACGATGGGTGTTGAGGTAATCGATCATCGCCGCCAGCGTGGTCGATTTGCCCGAGCCAGTCGGCCCGGTGACCAGCACCAGCCCGCGCGGCGCATCGGTGATCTTGCGGAAAACATCGCCCATGGCGAGGTCTTCCATGCTCAATACTTTCGACGGAATGGTGCGCAACACCGCCCCGGCGCCACGGTTCTGGTTGAACGCATTTACGCGAAACCGCGCAACGCCAGGCACCTCGAAGGAAAAATCGGTTTCCAGATTTTTCTCGAATTCGATCCGCTGCGTGTCGTTCATGATGTCGTAGATCAGATCGTGCACTTGCTGGTGATCCAGCGCGGGCAGATTGATCCGTCGCACGTCACCGTCAACGCGGATCATCGGCGGCAGCCCGGCCGACAGGTGCAGGTCGGAAGCGCCCTGTTTGGCGCTGAAGGCCAGCAGTTCAGTGATATCCATAGCGTCCCTCAATTCCAGTAGAATGCCGCGAACCTACAGACCGCCGGCGCCTCTTGATGTCCACGATAGCAGACAACATCGCCCTCGTTAGTTCACGTATCCACGCCGCGACCGCCGCGGCCGGACGCCCTGAAAACAGCGTTCAGCTACTGGCCGTGAGCAAGACCAAACCCGCCCAGGCCCTGCGTGAAGCCTATGCCGCCGGCCTGCGCGACTTTGGCGAGAACTACCTGCAGGAAGCCTTGGGCAAACAGCTGGAACTGGCCGACCTGCCCTTGATCTGGCATTTCATCGGCCCCATTCAATCGAACAAGACTCGCGCGATTGCCGAGCATTTCGACTGGGTGCACTCCGTGGATCGTCTGAAAATCGCCCAACGCCTGTCCGAACAACGCCGGGCCGATTTGCCGCCGCTGAACATCTGCATTCAAGTCAACGTCAGCGGTGAAGCGAGCAAATCCGGCTGCACACCCGCCGATCTGCCGGCGCTGGTCGAAGCCATCAGCAGTTTGCCGCGCCTGCAATTGCGCGGGTTGATGGCGATTCCCGAGCCGACCGAAGATCGCGCCGAACAGGACGCTGCGTTCGCCGCCGTACAGACATTGCAGGCGAACCTCGATCTGCCGCTCGACACCCTGTCCATGGGCATGAGCCACGACCTCGAGTCGGCCATCGCCCAAGGCGCCACCTGGGTGCGGATCGGTACCGCGCTGTTTGGCGCCAGAGATTATTCCCAGTCTTGAACGTTTCCAGATAAGGACCACACATGAGCAACACACGTATTGCGTTTATCGGTGCGGGCAACATGGCGGCCAGTCTGATTGGCGGCCTGCGCGCCAAAGGTCTGGAAGCGGCGCAGATCCGCGCCAGCGATCCGGGCGAGCAAACCCGTGCCAAGGTCAGCACCGAACACGGCATCGAAACCTTCGCTGACAACGCCCAGGCCATCGACGGCGTCGATGTCATCGTACTGGCAGTCAAGCCGCAGGCGATGAAAGCCGTGTGCGAGGCGATTCGCCCAAACCTGAAGCCTGCTCAACTGGTGGTCTCGATCGCCGCCGGCATCACCTGCGCGAGCATGACCGCGTGGCTCGGCGAACAGCCGATCGTGCGCTGCATGCCGAACACCCCGGCGCTGCTGCGCCAGGGTGTCAGCGGTTTGTATGCGACCCGCGATGTCACCGCCGAGCAGCGCCAGCAAGCCGAAGAGCTGCTGTCCGCCGTCGGCATCGCCTTGTGGCTGGACGAGGAACAACAACTCGACGCAGTCACGGCAGTGTCCGGCTCCGGCCCGGCGTACTTTTTCCTGCTGATCGAAGCCATGACCGCCGCTGGCGTCAAACTTGGCCTGCCACAAGAAATCGCTGAGCAACTGACCGCGCAAACCGCGCTGGGCGCCGCGCACATGGCTGTCTCCAGCGACGTTGACGCGGCCGAACTGCGCCGCCGCGTGACCTCGCCAAACGGCACCACGGAAGCGGCGATCAAATCATTCCAGGCTGGCGGCTTCGAAGCGCTGGTTGAAACCGCACTCGGCGCCGCCGCGCACCGCTCGGCCGAAATGGCCGAACAACTGGGCAAATAAGGAGCCTTACATGATCGGATTGAACACCGCAGCGGTTTACGTGCTGCAAACCCTCGGCAGCCTGTACCTGCTGATCGTGCTGCTGCGCTTCGTTCTGCAATTGGTGCGGGCGAACTTCTACAACCCGCTGTGCCAGTTCGTGGTCAAGGCCACCCAGCCGCTGCTCAAGCCTTTGCGACGAATCATCCCGAGCCTGTTCGGCCTCGACATGTCGTCGCTGGTGCTGGCAATTCTGGTGCAGCTGCTGCTGATGGCGCTGACCCTGCTGCTGACCTACGGCACCACCGGTAACCCGCTGCAACTGTTGATCTGGTCGCTGATCGGCGTCACCGCGCTGTTCCTGAAGATTTTCTTCTTCGCTCTGATCATCAGCGTGATCCTCTCGTGGGTCGCGCCGGGCAGCCACAATCCGGGGGCCGAGCTGGTCAACCAGATCTGCGAACCGGCGCTGGCGCCGTTCCGCCGCTTTCTGCCGAACCTCGGCGGCCTGGATCTGTCACCGATCTTCGCCTTCCTGGCGCTGAAATTGATCGACATGCTGGTGATCAACAATCTGGCGGCGATGACGATGATGCCGGAGATTCTGCGTTTGCTGATGTGAAGTGGTGCGCTCGGTCTGGCTGACCGAGTCGCCTTTTTCGCGAGCAGGCTCGCTCCCACAGGTGATCGCATTCCAATGTGGGAGCGAGCCTGGTCGCGAATGGCTGCACCTCGGTCCGGAGCGAACACGCCGGGCCCTATCGTTGCTTGCCGCTAACCCCCCCGGTCTTTAGACTTACGCCTCATTTCAACGAGAGCAGGGTCGATGCCAACTGCCTTCCCCCCCGATTCTGTTGGTCTGGTAACGCCACAAACCGCGCATTTCAGCGAACCGCTGGCGCTGGCCTGTGGCCGTTCGCTGGCCGCTTATGACCTGATCTACGAAACCTACGGCACCCTGAACGCGCAAGCGAGCAACGCCGTGCTGATCTGCCACGCGTTGTCCGGCCATCATCACGCCGCCGGTTATCACAGCGTCGAAGACCGCAAGCCGGGTTGGTGGGACAGCTGTATCGGCCCCGGCAAGCCGATCGACACCCACAAATTCTTTGTGGTCAGCCTGAACAACCTCGGCGGCTGCAACGGCTCCACCGGCCCGAGCAGCATCAACCCGGAGACTGGCAAGCCGTTCGGCGCCGACTTCCCGGTGCTCACCGTCGAAGACTGGGTGCACAGCCAGGCGCGTCTGGCTGATCTGCTCGGCATCGGTCAGTGGGCAGCGGTGATCGGCGGTAGTCTCGGTGGCATGCAGGCGTTGCAATGGACCATCACCTACCCGGATCGCGTGCGTCACTGCCTGGCCATCGCTTCGGCGCCGAAACTGTCGGCGCAGAACATTGCCTTTAACGAAGTCGCGCGCCAGGCAATCCTCACCGACCCGGAATTCCACGGCGGTTCGTTCCAGGAACAGGGGGTGATCCCCAAGCGCGGGCTGATGCTGGCGCGCATGGTCGGCCACATCACCTATCTGTCCGATGATTCCATGGGCGAGAAATTCGGCCGCGGCCTGAAGAGCGAAAAACTCAACTACGACTTTCACAGTGTCGAGTTCCAGGTCGAAAGCTACCTGCGTTACCAAGGCGAAGAGTTCTCCGGGCGCTTCGACGCCAACACCTATCTGTTGATGACCAAGGCGCTGGATTACTTCGATCCGGCGGCGAACTTCGACGATGACCTGGCAAAAACTTTTGAAAACGCCACGGCGAAATTCTGCGTGATGTCGTTCACCACCGACTGGCGCTTCTCCCCGGCCCGCTCGCGGGAACTGGTGGATGCGCTGATGGCCGCGCGCAAGGATGTCAGCTACCTGGAAATCGACGCGCCGCAGGGCCACGACGCCTTCCTGATTCCGATCCCGCGTTATTTGCAGGCGTTCGGCAATTACATGAACCGCATTTCGTTGTGAGAAAGCCATGAGAGCTGATCTGGAAATCATCCAGGAATGGATCCCCGCCGGCAGCCGCGTCCTCGACCTTGGTTGCGGTGACGGCGAGCTGCTGACCTGGCTGCGCGACAACAAGAACGTCACCGGTTATGGCCTGGAAAACGACGCCGACAATATCGCCGAGTGCGTGGCCAAAGGCATCAACGTCATCGAACAGGATCTGGACAAGGGCCTGGGCAACTTCGCCAGCAACAGTTTCGACATCGTCGTCATGACCCAAGCGCTGCAAGCCGTGCACTACCCGGACAGGATCCTCGACGAGATGCTGCGGGTCGGTCGTCAGTGCATCATCACCTTCCCCAACTTCGGCCACTGGCGCTGCCGCTGGTACCTGGCGAGCAAGGGCCGCATGCCGGTGTCGGAATTCCTCCCTTACACCTGGTACAACACGCCGAACATCCACTTCTGCACCTTCGAGGACTTCGAAGAGTTGTGCCGCGAACGTGATGCCAAGGTCATTGATCGGCTTGCCGTGGATCAACAGCACCGGCACGGGTGGGCCAGTAAGCTATGGCCTAATCTGTTAGGTGAAATCGGTATCTACCGCGTCAGCAGCCCGGTGCTGGCCGATCACAAGGTCGCGGTCTGAGCCAGACCCTTTCGAGGAGCATGAACATGCGTCGTCCAGCGTTGTTGTTACTCACCGCCTGCCTGAGCGCAGGCGCCATGGCGGCGGACGTCATCAAGGGTGAACGCAAGGAAACCTTCGGTGACATCACGGTGCACTACAACACGTTCAACTCGACGTTCCTGCAACCGGACATCGCCAAGGCAGCCGAACTGATTCGCAGCAAGAACCAGGGCGTGATCAATGTTTCGGTGGTCAAGGACGGCAAACCGGTGATTGCCAGCGTCACCGGCACCGTCAAGGACCTGACCAGCAACAGCGTGCCGCTGAAATTCCGCCAGGTCACCGAACAGGGCGCGATCTACTACATCGCCCAGTACCCGGTGCCGCAGCAGGAAACCCGCACCTTTGAAATCAAGGTGCAGAACGGCGACAAGATCAACACCATCAACTTCAACCAAGAACTCTTTTCCGGCGAATGATGAACATCAAGCAGCTCGTACTGGCCAGCCATAACGCCGGCAAACTCAAAGAACTCCAGGCCATGCTTGGCGATTCGGTGCAACTGCGCTCGATTGGCGAATGGAGCAAGGTCGAGCCGGAAGAAACCGGTTTGTCGTTTGTCGAGAACGCGATCCTCAAGGCGCGCAACGCCGCGCGGATTTCCGGGCTGCCGGCACTGGCCGACGATTCCGGGCTGGCGGTGGATTTTCTTGGCGGGGCGCCAGGCATCTACTCGGCGCGTTATGCCAACGGCCAGGGCGATGCGGCGAACAACGCGAAACTGCTCGATGCGCTGAAGGATGTGCCGCCAGCCGAACGCGGCGCGCAGTTCGTCTGTGTGCTGGCGCTGGTGCGGCACGCCGACGATCCGCTGCCGATTCTCTGCGAAGGCCTGTGGCACGGGCGCATCCTTACCGCCGCCAGCGGCGAACACGGTTTCGGTTACGACCCGCTGTTCTGGGTGCCGGAGCGCGACTGCTCCAGCGCCGAACTGAGCCCGGCCGACAAGAACCGGATCAGCCACCGCGCCCGTGCAATGGATCTGCTGCGCCAGCGTCTGGGCTTGAAATGACCGGTGATTCTCCCGCGTCGTCGCTGATCATCGGCGGCGCCGCCTCTTCGCCTCGGGCGCCGCTGCCAACGTTGCCGCCCCTGGCGCTGTACATCCACATCCCGTGGTGCGTGCGCAAATGCCCGTATTGCGATTTCAACTCGCACACTGCCAGCCCGGTCCTGCCGGAGCAGGAATACGTCGACGCATTGCTGGCCGATCTCGATCAGGATCTGCACGCGGTTTATGGCCGTGAGCTGACGTCGATTTTCTTCGGTGGCGGTACGCCGAGCTTGTTCAGTGCCGAAGCCCTCGGGCGTTTGTTGAAGGGCGTCGAGCAGCGCATCCCGTTTGCCGACGATATCGAAATCACCCTTGAGGCCAACCCCGGCACCTTCGAGCAAGAGAAGTTCGTGGCGTACCGCAAGCTGGGGATCAATCGGCTGTCGATCGGTATCCAGAGCTTTCAGCAGCAAAAGTTAGAGGCCCTCGGCCGCATTCACAACGGCGATGAGGCGGTACGTGCTGCCGGCATGGCGCGGCAGGCCGGGTTCGATAACTTCAATCTCGACCTGATGCACGGTTTGCCCGATCAGTCGCTGGACGACGCGTTGGGCGATTTGCGCCAGGCCATCGCGCTGAAGCCGACGCACATTTCCTGGTATCAACTGACGCTGGAGCCGAACACGGTGTTCTGGAACCAGCCGCCGGTGCTGCCGGAAGACGACACGCTGTGGGACATTCAGGAAGCGGGCCAAGCGCTGCTGGCCGAGCACGGTTACGCGCAATACGAGGTGTCGGCGTATGCCCAAGCCGGACGGCCGGCGCGGCATAACCTCAATTACTGGAGTTTCGGCGATTTCATCGGTATCGGCGCCGGCGCGCATGGCAAGCTCAGCCACCCGGATGGGCGGATTGTGCGAACGTGGAAAACCCGACTGCCGAAGGACTATCTCAACCCGGCGAAAAGCTTTCAGGCCGGCGAAAAATCGCTGACCAATGATGAGATGCCTTTCGAATTCCTGATGAATGCCCTGCGCCTGACCGCCGGAGTGGAATCGCGCCTGTACAGCGAGCGCACCGGTCTGTCGCTGGACACGCTTGCTGAAGGCCGGCGCGAAGCCGAACAAAGCGGTCTGTTGCAGGTCGAACCGTCACGCCTGGCGGCAACCGAGCGCGGCCAGCTGTTCCTCAACGATTTGCTGCAACAATTTCTGAACTGACTTCAGCTCAAAGGGAAAACGCATGGATTTGATACTCGACCTGCTGGCCACCGTCTCCCGCTGGAGCCGCAGCAATCTCTCGGAAATCGCTCTGGCACTGGTCGGTTGCCTGCTGGTGCTGTTCGGCGCCGATTTCAAAGGCTGGGTCGAGCAACGCCTGGGCAGCATCGCCGGCGCCCTGCGCGTACCGCTGATGGCCTTGCTCTGCCTGATCGGCAGCGGCGCCGCGCTGATCTATGCCACGCCGTGGGTGATCAAGGGCCTGAGCCAGTTCAACAACTACAGCCTGGCGCCGGTGTTGTTGGTAGTGCTGGTGCTGATCGGCGTGGTTGCTGATCGCCGCTGAATCCCCAAGACACCCCAAAACAAATGTGGGAGCGAGCTTGCTCGCGAATGCGGTGTGTCAGTCAACATCAATGTTGAATGAACATCCGCTTTCGCGAGCAAGCTCGCTCCCATAGTTGATCGCGACGACAGGGAAGCTCATGAGTAAAAAGCTGCTGGATGAGACGAGCAAATTTCTTAGCTACGTATTGCGCCATGAGCCTCAGGCGATTGGGTTGACGCTGGATTCGGAAGGCTGGGCAGATATCGAAGCACTGATCAGCGGCGCTGCGCGTAATGGTCGAAGCCTGGATCGCTCACTGATTGAAAACATCGTAGCGAGCAGCGACAAAAAGCGCTTTTCGATCTCGGAAGACGGCCAATTCATTCGCGCCGTTCAGGGCCATTCGACGAAAAGCGTAGCGCTTCAACTGGAGGAAAAGCAGCCACCGCAAACGCTGTATCACGGTACGGCGACGCGCTTCATGGACTCTATCAGCCAGCAAGGCTTGATCCCGGGATCGCGTCACCACGTACATCTATCGGAAGAATCCGCCACTGCCTCAACCGTAGGGAAACGCTACGGAACCGTGGTAATCCTGAGAGTCGCCGCGCAGCAAATGCAGGAGCAAGGCTTCAAGTTTTATCAGGCCGAAAATGGCGTCTGGCTGACAGAGCAAGTGCCAGTACGCTTCATTTCCACCCTGTAACTTTTGACGAAACCGAAAACAACTGTAGGAGCTGCGGCACGCTGCGATCTTTTGATCTTCAAAATCAAGATCAAAAGATCGCAGCGTGCCGCAGC
>NZ_DATMIV010000019.1:0-519514 GCF_035554175.1 Pseudomonas sp.
GAGGCTTCTCGAAAACACAGGCGTTGGTAGCTCTTGCTCGCAAGCTCTGTCGAGTGGCGTTCGCCCTGATGAAGAACCAGAGCGAATATCGCTTAACCTGAAATTGCGGGGTTGCTACGCAACATAGAATCTCCCACAGGGGATTGCATTGCAAATGTGGGAGCGAGCCTGCTCGCGAAAGCGGTATCCCGAATCTCAGCGACGCTCCTGATTCCGCGGCCAGCTCAGACTGAAACACGCTCCACCCAGACTCTTGCTCTTGCCAATGATCGCCCGGCCGTCATGCCAGTGAATGATCCGCCGCACAATCGACAGCCCCAGGCCATGCCCGCCCGACGCTCGCGTGCGGCTGTCATCCAGCCGCAGGAACGGGGTGAAGATCCGCTCCCACGCCACCTCCGGCACACCCGGCCCGTCATCCTCGACATCGATCCGACAGCGCAACTGGCCGACCTGATAACTCACCGTCACCTGTGAATGCGCATGGCGCATCGCATTGCCCACCAGATTCTGCAACGCCCGATGCAGATAACGCGGCTCGGCCTCAACCCAGGCGCCGTCGTTGTCGGCGGATGACAGACACAACCCGCGCTGCACCCTGACCTCGGCGCGCAGCGGCGCCAGTTCCTCGATCACCTGATTGACCAGCGCATCCAGATCGATGCGCTGGAAGGTCAACGCGGGTGAGCCCTGCTCCAGTCGGGCATAGGTGAGCATTTCATCGACCAGCTTATCGAGGTCTTCGATGTCGTGATCCATGCCTTCGCGGTATTTTTCCAGCGCTTGCGGGGTGGTTGCCGTGCCGATCATTTCCAGACCGAAACGCAGCCGCGCCACTGGCGTGCGTAACTCGTGGGACACTGCACGCACCAGTTCACGCTGGATCGCCAGCAACTGCTGCAAGTGCTCGGCCATGCCATTGAACGCAGACGCCAGACGCCCGACCGAGTCGGCCCCGCGCGCCGGCACACGGGTTTCCAGGCTGCCCTTGGCGATGCGCGTGGCAGCCGCCTCCAGCCCCCGCAAACGCCGCTCCAGTTGCCGCACCAGCAGATAAACGATCAACCCGATCAGCGTCAGGCCGAGCGCGGCAATCAGCACCAGCCACTCCGGCGGGTACGGATTCATCTGGTACAGCGGGCCGATTTCCAGCACCCACGGCGTGCCGACCATGCCGGCAAACACGCGGATCGAATCGCCGCCCTTGCCCAGCGCCATTACCGTGTCGCCCTCGGCCACGCGACGGCTCTGGTCTTCGTCCATGTCGGCGTCATTCACCGTGACCAGACGCAGGTCGAAACCAAAGCCCTTGTCTCTCTTTATTTGCGCCAGACGTTTGGGCTGTTCGCCGACCGGCACGCGCACCAACTCATCGGCGAGCAGATAAATGGTCGCCCGGGCCAATTGCTCACTGATCTGCTGCACCTCACCGACCAGCATCAATTGTTCCTTTTCGCTGACCAGCCGATAGACCTTGGCCGCGTGCGGCCCGGTCTGCTCGACCAGCGCCTGACCGCGCACCACGCGGGTGCGCTGGGTCAGATCGAGATCGGTTTCGGCGAACTTTTTCAGCGTCAGCGGAATGCCGAGCAAGCGTTCCCACACCAGCAGCGCGCGATGGCGTTCGGTCTGGTTCATCGGTTGCAGGTTGTCGGCCATCAGCGAGAACGTGCCATGCGCCAGGCGCTCGCGATATTGCTCGCTGCGCACCTGATTGAGCAGGTGCAGCGCCAGCACCCCAAGCACCGCCACCAGAATCAGCGCGGCGCACATGCCACCGTAGATACGCAGGAAGATCGAATTCACAGGGCCAGATCTACGCAGGCCTCGGGGACGAACAGATAGCCCTTGCTGCGGATGGTCTTGATCAGACGTGGATGATCGGGATCGTCACCGATCTTCGGGCGGATGCGCGAGATGCGCACATCGATCGAGCGATCCTGGCCGTCGTAGCCGATGCCGCGCAGGGCAGTGAAGATTTCCTCGCGGGACAGAATCCGCCCGGCGTTGGAGACCAGCAGCCAGAGCAGATCGAACTCGGCGCTGGTCAGCTCGATACCGCTGTCGCTCAGCCAGGCTTCGCGCAATGCGTTATCGACCACCAAAGGGCCGAATTGCAGACGGCGAGATTTTTCCGCGGTCGGCTCTGCTGTGTCGCTGCGTCGCAGCAGCGCCTGGATCCGCGCCAGCAACAAGCGCGGACGCACCGGTTTGCACACGTAATCGTCGGCCCCCAGATCGAGGCCGTGAATCTGATCGACATCGTCGGTACGCGCGGTGAGCATCAGGATCGGCCCGTCGTACTGGTTGCGCACCTTGCGGCAAATGCTCAAACCATCCTCGCCGGGCAGCATCAGGTCGAGAATCACCAGATCCGGCTGCTCCCTGATGATCCGCGCCGCCGCGAGCGCACCGTTACCCTCGATCTGCACACGCAGGCCATTGGCTTGCAGGTAATCGCGGGTGAGCTCGGCCAGTCGCTGGTCATCCTCGACGATCAATATCTGAAAGGCTTGTTGCTCCACCGGTGACCTCTGCTTGCTGTTTTTATTGGTATATGAAGGTTTGGCTGAATGAACACAGCTCCTACACGATTCCTCCCGTTCATTTGTCATGTTCAAGGAGGATAAAAATGCTTATGGATGCAGCGATTGTATAAACGCCGATCACCCGGAAAACAAGTCGGTAAATGCGTTCGGACAAGGCAGAATTCTGTGATAGGGTTCGCGCCCTTGAAAAACCGCTGAAGCGTTTTTCCGAGCGAAAAAACAGTGACAAACGGTCTGGCTCAGCAGGTTCGCGGCCTACACGCGTTTTCCCTGTTTCTTACACAAATTACGCACAGGCTTATCCACAGGTAGTACGTTGCAATCCCCCCCTGAAACGCATTATCTTGTAGCACGGCGAAAACGGAGACCCTACATATAGGGTTTTCGCCTAAAACGCCCAACCACATTTCAGACCTGAAACTCAAGTGCTTTATGGTGAGTTTCAGGTTGAACAAGCGAGTTTTTTCAAGCCCAAACCGCACTGGCGGATGGCACCGTTTTATTTGGTCCGAAACGGACGAAACGGTATGGGTGTTGCAGTCATGACTGTCACCCGCGAAGGAATCCGGTAGCGAGCTTGTGCTTGCGACCAAAACTTCGGCAAGGATGCGGCGTTGCAGCCTTTTTCCTACTGTTCCGAAGTTTGTAATGCCGACGCCCGTCGGTTGCAGTGCTTCGGTACAGAACGGTGAGCACCATGACGGTGCCAAACAAACATAGAGAATGTGGAGACCACCCCCCATGCAAACCGACACAACTCGCGAGAACCCGCAGGGCACCTTGCCGCAGGCCGCCGATTCGACTTCGGATCTGGCAGCCACCGCGCCTGGCCAGCTGCGCGTGATCAAGCGTAATGGCACTGTCGTTCCTTACACCGATGACAAGATCACCGTCGCTATCACCAAAGCGTTTCTCGCAGTTGAGGGCGGCACCGCTGCCGCTTCGTCGCGAATCCACGACACTGTTGCGCGCCTGACCGAACAGGTCACCGCGACCTTCAAGCGTCGCATGCCATCGGGCGGCACCATCCATATCGAAGAAATCCAGGACCAGGTCGAACTGGCCCTGATGCGTGCCGGCGAGCAGAAAGTCGCGCGTGACTACGTGATCTACCGTGACGGCCGTTCGAAAGAACGGGCTGCCCACGCGCCGGCCGAAGCCGCCGTCGACGCCCACCCGTCGATCCGCATCACCCGCGCCGACGGCAGCCTCGCGCCGCTGGACATGGGCCGCCTGAACACCATCGTCACCGAGGCCTGCGAAGGTCTGGAAGAAGTCGACGGCGACCTGATCCAGCGCGAAACCCTGAAGAACCTGTACGACGGCGTGGCCCTGACCGACGTCAACACCGCCCTGGTGATGACCGCCCGTACCCTCGTCGAGCGCGAGCCGAACTACTCGTTCGTCACCGCCCGCCTGCTGATGGACACCCTGCGTGCCGAAGGCCTGAACTTCCTCGAAGTCGCCGAAAGCGCCACCCATCACGAAATGGCCGACCTGTACGCCAAGGCACTGCCGGCCTACATCGCCAAAGGTATCGAGTTCGAACTGCTGAACCCTGTGCTGGCCACCTTCGACCTGGAAAAACTGGGCAAGGCGATCAACCACGAACGCGATCAGCAATTCACCTACCTCGGCCTGCAGACCCTGTACGACCGTTACTTCATCCACAAGGATGGCGTGCGTTTCGAACTGCCGCAGATCTTCTTCATGCGCGTGGCCATGGGCCTGGCGATCGAAGAGAAGCAAAAAGAAGACCGTGCGATCGAGTTCTACAACCTGCTGTCCTCGTTCGACTACATGGCTTCGACCCCGACCCTGTTCAACGCCGGTACCCTGCGTCCACAGCTGTCGAGCTGCTACCTGACCACCGTGCCGGATGATCTGTCGGGCATCTATCACGCGATCCACGACAATGCCATGTTGTCGAAATTCGCCGGCGGTCTGGGCAATGACTGGACACCTGTTCGTGCACTGGGCTCGTACATCAAGGGCACCAACGGCAAGTCGCAAGGCGTGGTGCCGTTCCTCAAGGTGGTGAACGACACCGCCGTGGCCGTGAACCAGGGTGGCAAGCGCAAAGGCGCTGTGTGTGCCTACCTGGAAACCTGGCACATGGACATCGAAGAGTTCATCGAGCTGCGCAAGAACACCGGTGACGATCGTCGTCGTACCCACGACATGAACACTGCCAACTGGATTCCTGACCTGTTCATGAAGCGTGTCTTCGATGACGGCAAGTGGACCCTGTTCTCGCCATCCGAAGTACCGGACCTGCACGACCTGACCGGTAAGGCTTTCGAAGAGCGCTACGAATATTACGAAGCGCTGACCGAGTACCCGGGCAAGATCAAGCTGTTCAAGACCATCCAGGCCAAAGACCTGTGGCGCAAGATGCTGTCCATGCTGTTCGAAACCGGCCACCCATGGCTGACCTTCAAGGACCCGTGCAACCTGCGCAGCCCGCAGCAGCACGTTGGCGTGGTACACAGTTCGAACCTGTGCACCGAGATCACCTTGAATACCAACAAGGACGAGATCGCCGTTTGCAACCTGGGCTCGATCAACCTGCCGAATCACATCGTCGATGGCAAGCTGGACACCGCCAAGCTGCAACGCACCGTGAACACCGCTGTGCGCATGCTCGATAACGTGATCGACATCAACTACTACTCGGTGCCGCAAGCGAAGAACTCCAACTTCCGCCACCGTCCGGTCGGCCTGGGCATCATGGGCTTCCAGGACGCGCTGTACCTGCAACACATCGCCTACGGTTCCGACGCGGCCGTCGAGTTCGCCGACAAGTCGATGGAAGCGGTCAGCTACTACGCGATCCAGGCTTCCTGCGACCTGGCTGACGAGCGCGGCGCCTACGAGACGTTCAACGGTTCGCTGTGGTCCAAGGGCATCCTGCCGCTGGATTCGCAACAGATCCTGATCGAACAGCGTGGCCAGAAATACATCGATGTCGACCTGAAGGAAACCCTCGACTGGGCACCGGTTCGCGCCCGTGTACAGAAAGGCATCCGTAACTCGAACATCATGGCCATCGCACCGACCGCGACCATCGCCAACATCACTGGCGTCTCGCAGTCGATCGAACCGACCTACCAGAACCTGTATGTGAAATCGAACCTGTCGGGCGAATTCACCGTGATCAACCCGTACCTGGTTCGCGACCTGAAAGCACGCGGCCTGTGGGACTCGGTCATGATCAACGACCTGAAGTACTACGACGGTTCGGTGCAGCAGATCGAGCGCATCCCGCAAGAACTCAAAGAGCTCTACGCGACCGCGTTCGAAGTGGACACCAAGTGGATCGTTGACGCCGCCAGCCGTCGTCAGAAGTGGATCGACCAGGCTCAGTCGCTGAACCTGTACATCGCCGGCGCATCGGGCAAGAAGCTCGACGTGACCTACCGCATGGCCTGGTACCGTGGTCTGAAAACCACTTACTACCTCCGTGCCCTGGCCGCGACCAGCACCGAGAAGTCGACTATCAACACCGGCAAGCTGAACGCTGTTTCCAGCGGAGGCAACCATGGTGACGATTCGGTTCTGGCCGCTCCGGCAGGTCCGGCGCCAGTGCCAAAGGCTTGCGCGATTGACGAGCCGGATTGCGAAGCTTGCCAATAAGCTGAGCTGATATCAGGCGTTGCGCGACGCCTGATATCACCAGATAAAAGAAAACCCTCGACAGACTTCTGGTTTGTTGGGGGTTTTGTTTTTTGGGGTTTGGGTTTGGGTTTGGGTTTGGGTTTGGGTTTGGGTGAATATCCGTTGCTGCGGTAACGGCTTCTTATGGTTTCGCTCTTACAGCGAGTCACCTTTTTCAGACGCCAAAAAGGTAACCCAAAAGGCTTTGCCCCGGCGTACGGCCCGCTCGCTGGGGCTCGGGGTTCTTCGTTACGGGATCGATCCGGGCGCAGCGTCTCCGGTTTGCTTCGCTGCACCTCCTCCCGCTGTGTACGACTGCGTCGTACGGTCGCTGCGCTCCCACGCCCGGATCAATCCCGTAACGAAGCCTGCCGAAGGGGCAAAAGATCAAAAGCCAGAGCAAAAGCAGAAGCAGAAGCAGAAGCAGAAGCCAGATCAAAGATCGCAGCCTTCGGCAGCTCCTACAGTTGGATGGGTACAACCGCAAGAAACAGGTCGGCTGTCAGGCCGCCTTCGCGAGCAGGCTCGCCCCCACAGAAAAGCAAAAGCAAAAGCAAAAGATCGCAGCCTTCGGCAGCTCCTACACGATGAGCGTTAGCTCGAGTATCGCTTTTGATCTTGATCCACGGGCGACTTCGGAAGGCTGAGTGGAGGGATTGATCCGGGGGTGGGAGCGCAGCGACCGTACGACGCAGTCGTACACAGCGAGTGTAGGTGCAGCGAAGCAAACCGGAGCCGCTGCGCCCGGATCAGTCCCGCAGCGAAGGAACCCGAGCCTGCGAGGGCCGAACGCAGGAGCAAGCGTTTTTTGCTTACTTTTTTTGGCGCTTGTAAAAAAGTAAGTCGCCGTCAGGCGAAACCGCCAGCAGCCGCTACCGAAGCAACGGATATTCACCCAAAACCCCAACAGCCTGGTCGGCCCAAAGGCCGCCAAGGCCCCAAAAAAAAGCCCCTCAAAACGAGGGGCCCAATCAAACCACGCAGAAACCGAATCAGGTCATCTGAATAATGGTCTGCATAATCGTGCTCTGGGTCGAAATGGTCTTGGCGTTCGCCTGATAGTTGCTCTGACCCTTGATCAGATCAACCAGCTCGTTGGTCAGGTTGACGTTCGACTCTTCCAGCGAGTTGGACACCACCGAACCCAGCGTACCGGTCTCGGGCGCATCGTAGCCCGGAATACCCGAAGCGAACGTCTCTTTCCAACTGGTGCCACCGATCGCCTGCAGGCCCTGTTCATTGGTGAAGCTGGCCAGTGCAACCTGACCGATAGCCTTGCTCTGGTTGTTGCTGAAGTTGGCGAACAGCGTACCGGTACCGTCAATAGTCAGGTTGGTGATCTGCCCAGTGGCGTAACCATCCTGAGTCGGAATCGTACGCGAGGTATCAGCGTTGTATTGGGTGGTCTTGGCCATCGAGATGGTTACACCCGCCGGGTTTGCCGCCGCACCGTTAGCCTTCCAGACACCATCGGTCACAGTGCCTGGCACCCAACCTTTGAGCGTCAAATCGCTGCTGATGACAGGCGCGCCACCCGCCGGGTCTGGCGTGCTGACCTGGGTCAGCTTGCCGGTTGCATCAAAGGACAGCGTCGAAGCCACAGGGGCTGTGATTTTCGGATCGCTGCCGGTCGCATCCGGGTTACGACCGTCCACCAGGGTGTAGACCTTCCAGGTGTTGGCGCCGGTTTTCACCATGTACTGATCCATGGTGTGCTGGTTGCCCTGACTGTCATAGATCGGGGTGCTGAACGACTTGGTGTAGGTCGCGGTGTTGGTCGGATCAAACTTGCCTGCAGGAACCGTGTCGTCGATCACTGCAGCGGTCGAGTTCAGGTTGATGCTCGAAGCCACCGCCGAGGTCGACTTCGGAGCCAGGTTCGAAGTGTCGATCTTCAGGTCGGTCAACACGCCGTTGATGATCTTGCCATTGGCATCCACACCGTAACCCTGCAGGCGCGAGGTGTAGTCAGTGTTGGTGATGTAACCGGCGTTATCAACCTTGAACGTACCGGCACGGGTGTAGGACACCGAACCGCTGTTATTCATGGTGAAGAAACCGGAGCCATTGATGCCCATGTCCAGCACGTTGCCAGTGTTGTTGATGTCACCCTGGGTGAACTGCTGGGAAACGTTGGCCAGACGCACACCGTTACCGATCACTTTGCTACCGCTGCCCAGACGAGTCGCCGAGTAGACGTCTTCGAATTCTGCGCGCGAGGACTTGAAGCCGGCGGTCGCCACGTTGGCGATGTTGTTACCGGTCACGTCCAGTTGTTTGTTGGCGGCATAGAGACCGCTAAGGCCGATGTTAAAAGACATGTTCCACTCCTTCGTGCCGGGTTAGTCGGCTCTATATACCAATGGTTTGTACTTTGGACAGGGCAACGGTGCCCTTGCCGGCCAGGTTGAGCATCAGCTCGCCACCGGTCTGGCTGATCGTCACGCTGTTGACGGTCGCTGGCAGGTAGGTCGCCAGGTCGGTCGCGGCGCCGTTGATCGGTGCGTTGGCCTTGAACGTGTAAGTGCCGACGGGCACCACGGTGCCGGCGGTGTCCTTGCCATCCCAAGTGAAGCTGGCAGCGCCGGCGGCGCGGCTGCCCAGGTCGATGGTGCGCACAGTCTTGCCGTCCTTGTCGGTGATGGTCACGGTGCCGCCGGCGATGGACGATGGCACGGTGACCGACCCGGTCAGGCCTTTGGTCGGATCATCGAGCTGTGCGGTGTTGGTCTGTACAATCACGTTGCGACCGACCAGCGAAGAAGCCTGCAACGCTTGCGAAGAGTTGTAGTTGCCGGCAAGGCCACTCACGGTGGAGTTCAGCGTGGTGATGCCTTCAAGGCTGCTGAACTGCGCCAGTTGCGCGACGAAGGCACTGTTGTCCTGCGGATCGAGCGGGTTCTGGTTTTTCAGCTGGGTGACCAGCAACTGCAGGAAAGCATCCTTGCCCAGCGCTTGACCGCCGGTGGCACTGTTGGTCGCCGAAGCGATGCCGCCCGGGGTCGTGCTGCTGGCTGGCTTCGACGAGTTGGCCAGAATGTCTTTCATGCTCAGGGTGCTGGTGGAATCCGTAACGCTCATGGCAGTCGCCCCTTATTACTGACCGAGGGTCAGTACCTTCTGCATCATGGTTTTGGCGGTGTTCATCATTTCAGCGTTGGTCTGGAACGAACGGCTCGCGGAAATCATGTCAGCCATTTCTTCCACCACGTTGACGTTCGGGTAGTAGACGTAGCCCTTGGCGTCGGCCGCCGGATGGTTCGGCTCGTAGCGCGCTTCGAGGTTACTGTCGTCTTCGACGACGCCCAGTACCTGCACGCCCTGACCGGCCGCGTCCTGGTTCTGGAACAGCGAGTTGCTGCCGCCGGCCTGACCGCCCTGGAACATGGTGGCGAACACCGGGTGACGGGCGCGGTAGGTCTGGTCGATGCTCGACGAAACGGTTTCGGCGTTGGCGATGTTCGAGGCCACGGTGTTCAGACGTGTGGTCTGGGCGCTCATGCCGCTGCCGGCAATGTTGAAAACGCTGGACAGGGACATGGATTATTCTCCGCGCAGGGCTGATACCAGCCCTTTGAATTTGCTGTTGAGCAAGGTGAAGCTGGCCTGGAAGCCGACGGCGTTTTCCGCGTAGTTCGACTGCTCCAGTTGAGCGTCCACGGTGTTCTGATCGATCGAAGGCTGCATCGGCGTGCGATACATCAGCGACTCATCGCCATTGCCCAGCCCTTCAGCCTCGATGTGGCGGCTGTGGGTCATGTTCAGGGCGAAGTGGCCGCCGGTCTTGGTTTTCTCGGTCTGCGCTTCGAGCACTTTGGAGAAATCCAGATCCCGCGCCTTGTAGTTCGGGGTGTCGGCGTTGGCGATGTTGTTGGCCAGCACTTCGGCACGCTGGGCGCGGAAGCCCAATGCCTTTTCGTGAATGCCCAGCGCTTTGTCGAAGCTGATGCTCATGTCGGGAACCTTCAGGTGACCGGTTTTTCGTAACTGAGCTTTAGCAAGCGCCGTGCCAAATGGAAGAACCCCCGTATTCCGGGGCTTTGCGCCGAACAGGCAAAGCGGCAATGCCAGAAAAGCGGCAACCGGTTACCGCCGGATGCCGCTTTTCTGCCGCTGCCGCCTGCCAACACCGAACCTGTAGGAGCTGCCGAAGGCTGCGATCTTTTGATGTTGCTTTTAAAGATCAAGATCAAAAGATCGCAGCCTTCGGCAGCTCCTACACGGGGAGTGCGGTGTCAGGCACAAAAAAACGGGAGACCTTGAGGGCCTCCCGTTTTTGTATTGCCGCTAACCGGTTACTTCGCCTTGTAAATAATCCCCGGGCTGCACTGCACCATCTGGTAATGATCCGGCAAACCGTTCAGCGCTTCGGATGCGCCAAGGAACAGATACCCGCCCGGCTTCAACGTGCTGTGAATGCGCAACAGGATGTCTTTCTTCACTTCGGCAGAGAAGTAGATCAACACGTTGCGGCAGAACACGATGTCGAACTTGCCCAGCGCTGCGTAGCTGTCGAGCAGGTTGAATGAGCGGAATTCCACCCGGCTCTTGATCGGCGCCTTGACCACCCAGCGGCCCGGCCCTTTCGGGTCGAAGTAACGTTGCAGACGTTCCGGCGACAAACCGCGACCGATCGCCAGGCTGTCATACTCGCCGGTCTTGCAGTTGTTGAGCATGCTGCCCGACAGATCAGTGGCAACGATCTGCACACCCATCTTCAACTGGCCCAGGTTACTGCGCTCGAACTCGTCGATCGACATCGACAGCGAGTACGGTTCCTGACCCGACGAGCAGGCCGCCGACCAGATCCGCAGACGCTGGTTGGGGCTGGCCTTGATCGCTTCCGGCAATACCTTGTTCTTCAAGACTTCAAACGGATAGGTGTCACGAAACCACAGGGTTTCGTTGGTCGTCATGGCATCTACCACCTGCTCGCGCAAACCGCTGCGCGGCTGGGTCTGGATGCGCTGAACCAGCTCACCCAAAGACTTGATGCCCTGCTGCTCCATCAGTTTGTTGAGACGGCTCGAGACCAGATACTGCTTGTTTTCACCGAGCAGAATGCCACAGGCTTTTTCCAGGAAGACCCGGAACTGTTCGAAATCCAAATTACCCGTAGACAAAGATGCCGCCTCTTAAATCGTGTTGACCGCCAGGGGCAGAAGGCCCCTAGCTGATATCTGCTGCTTTGATCCGGTCGACTACCCGGGATGCCAGGTCATCAGGACGGAATTTGGCCAGGAAGTCATCGGCACCGACTTTCTTGACCATCGCCTGATTGAATACCCCGGACAACGAAGTATGCAGGATGATATGAAGCTTTTGCATGCGTGCGTCGCCGCGGATTTCCGCCGTCAGGGTGTACCCGTCCATCTCCGGCATCTCGATGTCGGAAATCATCATCAGGAACTCTTCTTCCGGCTTCTTGCCCTCGTCGACCAGCTTGCGCAGGTAATCCAGCGCCTGCTTGCCGTCGTTCAGCGCCACGACTTCGACACCGATGGTTTGCAGACAGCGCGTAACCTGCTTGCGCGCCACCGACGAGTCATCGACCGTGAGCACCCGCAGCGACAACGCTTTCGTCTGCGTCTCGACATCGACCACGCCCACCGAGATCGCCTCCGGCGTCGGCGCCACTTCGGCCAATACCTTCTCGACGTCGATGATTTCGACTAACTGGTTGTCCACCCGAGTCACAGCGGTCAGGTAGTGATCGCGACCGGTACCCTTGGGTGGCGGATGGATCTCCTCCCAGTTCATGTTGACGATGCGCTCCACCGAGCGGACCAGGAAACCCTGGGTCTTGGTGTTGTACTCCGTGATGATCACGAACGGACTGTTCTTGTCTTTCAACGCGCCGGAACCCGTTGCCATTGCCAGATCCAGGATCGGAATGGTCGCTCCCCGTATATTCGCTACCCCGCACACGACAGGACTGGATTTGGGCATCAACGTCAGTGACGGGCATTGCAGCACTTCCCGAACCTTGAACACGTTGATCCCGTAGAGCTGCTGGCCGTCGAGACGGAACAACAGCAGCTCGAGGCGATTCTGCCCTACCAGTTGCGTGCGCTGGTTCACCGAATCCATTACACCAGCCATGCCCAGACTCCTACATCAACGCCAAGTGTTGTTGCGACGCACATTCATTGCTAAACGGCACGGCGCTTGCTTTTTAACTCGTATGAACGCTCAAACGACATTTTCCCGACGCCTGACCTCTTCCCTTCGCAAAGGGCTTTGCGCGGTGTCCGCCGTTTGCTGCTTGCTTGCTGGCAGTCCTGCCAATGCAGATGCGGTTACCTTGCCTGATATGCTTATCGGCGTGACTCAGGGCTTTCTTGAATTCACCGTAGAAGACTATCTGGCTTCCAGTCAAACCGAAGGCCGCTACGAAATCGAAGTCAACCAGCTTGACCCACGCATGCGCATGCCCATGTGCGACAAGGAATTGACAGCCAGTCTGGAGAGCCCGGCACGGCCATTGGGCCGCGTCACGGTGAAGGTTCGTTGCGAAGGCAGCTCGCCCTGGACGGTGTTCGTACCCGCTCAAGTCCGCCTGTTTCGCGAGATCGTCACGACCACTCGTCCGCTAAAGCGCGCGGGCATTATCGAGCCGCAGGACGTGACCTTGCGTGAACGCGACGTCAGCACGATCAATCAGGGTTTCCTGACCTCGGTCGATGAAGCGATCGGGCAGAAACTTACCCGACCAACGGTCGCTGACCAAGTCATCACCCTGGTGCATCTGGAACAGGCGGAAGTGGTGCGCAAGGGCGACCAGGTGGTCATCACCGCGCGCAGCGGTACGCTCGCCGTGCGCATGCCGGGCGAAGCGCTGTCGAATGGCGGCATGAAAGAACAGATTCGAGTAAAAAACCTTAATTCTCAACGAGTTATCAAGGCGCAGGTGACCGCGCCGGGACAGGTGGAAGTGGCCATGTAAACACCAATGGAGAAAACTGGCGCCGATCCCGTCGCTTCCCTAAACTGTGCCGCAGCAGGTCTCGCAACGGCGCATGCAAGCTTATGGTCAATTGGGCCTAAAGTTTTTCAGGGGATAGCCGAAAACATGGCAAGCGTCCAAATTCCCAGAGGTTTTTATCATGGTTATCGATTTCAGCCGTTTGAACAGTTCCTCGTCTCTGACAGGCAATACACGTACCAGCAACGCCAAGGAAAGCGCTGAAAACAGCCCCTCCGCGCCGCTGAATACCCAGGCCGAACAGGCCAATGCCGCCAAAAGCGGGGAATCGGTACACCTCAGCAATGAGGCTCAACAGTTGCAGAAGGTCACTGACAAGCTGCGCGATCAACCTGCTGTCGACAAAGCCCGCGTGGCCGAGTTGAAAGCCGCGATTGCCGATGGCAGCTATAAAGTCGACAGCAACCGTGTAGCCAGCAAACTGCTCAACTTCGAAGCCCAGCGCTAGGCTTTTGCCGGCGCCAGGCTTTTGGACGCTTAAACCCCAAGGCCAGCCATGCACGACACTAACTTACTGCAACTGATCAACGACGACTTTGCTCCAGCGCAACAATTGCTGGAGTTATTGCAAACCGAATCCATCGCTTTGCATGGTCGCGACATGCCGCTGCTGGAAGAAATTCTGGCAACCAAACAGGCATTGATCATTCAGCTCGAGCAGCATGGCCGCAAGCGCAGCGAAATTCTCGCCAGCCTCAATCTGCCGACTGATCGCAGCGGTCTGGAACAACTGGCCAGCCAATCCAGCATCGGCGCGCAGTTGCTGGCCCAGGGCGATGCCCTGACCGCGCTGATTGCGCAATGCCAAGAAGCCAACATCAAGAACGGCCGGTCGATCCAGATCCAGCAGGCGACCACGGCCAATCAGCTGAAAATCCTCACCGGCGGCGAGCCGCCAGCGCTTTACGACGCCAGCGGGACATTTGCCAAACCGGTCAAGCCGCGCACGCTCAGCCAGGCATGAGCCGTTCGGTGGCCCTGCACTATCCACCTGCGAAACATACTGGCAAAATACTGGCCAGTCGTAGTCTTATTTTGTCTGGAGATTGAAGAACCGTGTCCAACACCCTAAGCGCGGATGATGCTCCGCAGCCTCCGAAGGTGCTCACCACGCCACTGGAAATCTCCAGCAACCTGCGCCAGCTGCAAGACAGCCACGATCCGCTGATTATCACTTTCCATGAACGCAGCCAGCGCTTTCAGAGCTACCTGATCAAGGTCGACCGGGAAACCGCGACGATCGCTCTGGACGAAATGATCCCACGCGATGGCGAGCGCTTCCTGCTGGCTGGCGAGCCGTTCAAGGTCGAGGGGTTTCACGATGGCGTGCGTATCGCCTGGGAATGCAACGGCACGCTGAACATCGAAGAATCCGACGGCGACCGCTTCTACACCGGTGAACTGCCAACCGAAGTGGTTTACCACCAGCGTCGCAACGCCTTCCGCGCAGCACTGAAACTCACCGATCTGGTCAGCGTTGAACTGGGCGGCGAAAAGCTCAAGTCGCCTATCCACGGCAAACTGCTGGATATTTCCGCCACCGGTTGCAAGTTTCGCTTCGAAGGCGACATCACTGGCCGCCTGCAATTGGGCCAGGTCTACGATCGCCTGATCGCCCCGCCGCTGTTCGGCAACCAACCGATATCGGTCGAGCTGCGCTATCTGCACTTCGAAGACAAACTCAACATCACCTTTGCCGGTCTGCGCTTTCACAACATCAGTGGCCAGGCTGCACGCAATGTCGAGCGTTTCGTTTACCAGCTGCAGCGTGAAGCGCGGCGGTTCGACAAAGACGATTTCTGAGTCGCGGCCATCAACAAAAAGGGCAGTCCCGCACAGGACTGCCCTTTTTTTATGTACCGCTGCTCATGTTCGGCTCAGGGCCTGCCGCCACTGATATCCGGTGCAGGTTTGTCGTCGCCATCGTCCAGATCGGCTTCGGCCAAGGCGTCCGGCTGCGCGGCGGGTTCAGGCTCGACTTCCGGCTCAGGACTGGCCGGCGTCGGATCCTGGACCATCTGCTCCTGCACCACCTGTTCATCGACACGCGGGTCCAGTGCCGCCACCAGCGGCGAGCTCGACATGCTGTCGGGCATTGCTACGTGATGCAGCGGTGCGTCGTCGACCTGATGCAGGTTGGTGACCGCTTTCGGGCGAATCCGCCAGACCAGCACCAGTGCGAAGAAGCTGAAGAACGCATACAGACTCTGACTGCCGAACAGTTTCATCAGCACACCGGCGAGCAGCGGCCCGATGCTCGCGCCGACGCCATAGGTCACCAGCAGCATGGCGGTCAGCGACACCCGGCGATCACCTTCGACATGGTCATTGGAGAACGCCACCGCCAGTGGATACAGGCAGAACTGCACCAGCGAACAGAAGAAGCCGACAACGAACAGCACCTCCAGCGGCACCTGCGGCAGGATCGCCAGGGGCAACGCCGCCACCGCGAGAAAACCGGCAAAACAGCGAATCAGCAGCGCGCGGTCGTAACGGTCGGACAACCAGCCCAACGGCCACTGCACCAGCAAGCCTGCAAAAATGCAGCTACCCATGAACAGACCGACCTGCTCGGTCGACAAGCCCTGTTGCGAGGCATACAGCGGCGCCAGACCGTAGAACGAGCCAATGATCAGACCCGCGCCGAGCACCGTGCTCAGCGACTGCGGAACGCGCTTGATAAAGAAACGCGGCTCCATCGGCGCCGGGTGCAAGGGCGCCGGGTGAATCCGTCGCGTCAGCGCCACCGGCACCAGGCACAGCGCAAAGCACAGCGCGACCAGCATCAGCAGCTCCAGCCCCAGGCCGGGGTGCATGACCAGAATCAGCTGACCGAGCACCAGGCCCAGATACGAAGCGATCATGTAGCCGCTGAACACCAGACCGCGCTGGTTGGCGTCGGCCTGCTCGTTGAGCCAGCTTTCGATCACCATGTACTGGCACATCATGCCCAGACCGACGATCGTCCGCAGCACCAGCCACGCTGGCAGCCAATCCACCAGCCCATGGCCAAGCACTGCCGCGCCGACGATCCCGGCACATGCCGAATACGCACGGATATGCCCGACCCGGGCGATCAGGCGGTGGCCGATCTTTCCGCCCAGTACCAGGCCGAAATAGTTGGCCGCCATCAGCGCACCGACCCACAGTCCGTCGACATTGTCGGCAGCCAGACGCAGAGCCAGATAAGTAGAGAGAAGGCCTGAGCCGATCAACATCATCAGCGAGGCAAAATACAGCGCTCGAAAGGATTTCCAGATTTGGCGCATCGGCGTTCCGAGCGGCTCCTTGCAGTAAGTACCGGACTATCGCAACGATAGCCCGGCGGCGGCGATACGTCAGGCCTGGGCGGCCAGCACACGGCGCTCCCAGGGAGTGATTTCGTCAAAGAAACTGGTCAACTCCATGGTCTTCGAAGCGATGTAGCCTTCGATGAACTCCGACCCGAACAGTTCCCTGGCCAACTGGCTACGTTTCAGACGTTCAAGCGCCGCATGCAAGGTACACGGCAAGGCGAGATGATCCGGCACGGCGAATTCACCCTGGATCGCCGCACTCGGCTCCAGCTCTTGCTCGATACCATGCAGACCCGCCGCCAGACTGGCAGCGATCGCCAGATAAGGGTTGGCGTCGGCGCCCGGCAAACGGTTTTCGACCCGACGTGCGACCGGCGAGCTGGCGGGAATACGCAAGCCGGCGGCGCGATTGTCGTGTGACCAGCAGGCATTGTTCGGCGATGCATATGGATGACACAGGCGCTGATAGGAATTCACATTGGGCGCAAACAGTGCGGTGAAATCGGCAAGGCCCGCCTGCAGCCCACCGATGAAGTGGCGGAATATTGCCGTCGGCTCGCCTTTCGAGTCGGTGAAGACATTCTTGCCACTGCCGATTTCGACAATGCTCTGGTGGATGTGCATCGAACTGCCCGGCGTATGCGCCAGCGGCTTGGCCATGCACACCACGCTCAGGCCATGCTTGAGCGCGACCTCCTTGAGCAGGTGCTTGAACAGGAACGTCTGATCGGCCAGCAGCAGCGGATCGCCGTGCAGCAGATTGATTTCGAACTGGCTGACGCCCATTTCATGCATGAAGGTGTCGCGCGGCAGGCCGAGGGCCGCCATGCACTTATAGACTTCACTGAAGAAAGGCCGCAGGCCGTTATTGGAACTGACGCTGAACGCTGACTGGCCATCCTCGCGGCGGCCATCGAGGCCAACCGGCGGACGGAACGGCTGAGTCGGATCGGTATTCGGCGCGAAGACAAAAAACTCCAGCTCGGTCGCCACTACCGGCGCCAGGCCATGTGCTGCGTAACGGGCGATGACCGCTTTGAGCTGGCCTCGGGTCGAAAGACTGGAGCTTTCTCCGCTCAGTTCGTCGGCGTCGCAAATTGCCATGGCGCGGGGCTCGTCGCTCCAGGGCAGACGATGAATCTGCATGGGGTCGGCGACCAGCGCCAGATCGCCATCGTCGCTGCCGTAAAACCGCGCAGGCGGATAACCGCCCATGATGCATTGCAGCAGCACACCCCGCGCCAGCTGCAAACGCCGCCCTTCGAGGAAACCCTCGGCGGTCATCACCTTGCCCCGTGGTACCCCGTTCAGATCCGGGGTGACACATTCAATCTCATCAATGCCGGTCAGTCGCTGCGCGAGTGAACCCTGGCCATCGGTTGTCATGACGCAATCCTTGTTATTGTGCGAGCCGCGAACGGCGACCCGGACAAAATAGGCTGCGGCTGTTCGGAATATCAAGCAGCGTCAACCAAAAACCCGGATCCCGTGTAGGAGCTGACGAGTGCAACGAGGCTGCGATCTTTTGATCTTGTTTTTTTAAAATCAAAAGATCGCAGCCTCGTTGCACTCGTCAGCTCCTACAGCTCCTACAGCTCCTACAGCTCCTACACGAGAACTCAGGGCAGGTAGAGGCTGAACACCCCACCGCCCAACGGGCCGCCATTGCTGATTTCGGTGCGCCCTTCTACGCCGTTGCGCTGATGCAGTGCGGCAATGCGATTGGCGAAATACAGTCCCAGGCCGGTGCTGCCGCTGCTGTGATTGATGCCTTGCACGTAATCGGCCTGACGTTCGAGCATATCCGCCGGATAGCCGTCGCCATCATCGTTGATACACAACACCAGCTGCCCGGCCTCGTCGCTGACGGTAATCAGCAGCGACTCGCGGGCGTAACGGATCGCATTGTTGATGCAGTTGCCGAGCACCGAGGCGATCAGCTCGCGATCGAAGAAACCCAGCGGGCTCAACGGGTCGACTTCATAAGTGGCGATGATGCCGCGACTGGCAAACACTTCCTGATGCGCGGCCAGTTGCGCCTCGATGAAATCGTCGAGTTCGTGATACGCCGGCTGCAGCGGCAACTGATTCACGCCAAGTTTGTACAGCCCCAGCAACTGCACGAGCATGCCGTTGAGGTGGGCGAATTCGAAATCGATCACGCCCTGCTCCGAGCCATCGCGCAGCTCTTTCGGCAGACGTGCCAGCCATTGGCTGTGCGCCTGCATCAGCATGGCCAGGGAGTTCTTCATGTCGTGAACGGTGGAGGCAATCACCGTGGAAAAATCCAGCGCCGGATCTATTGAGTTCATTCGCCAAACGCCTTGCTTTTCAGCTTCTGATAACGCGCAAACCGCGCGTCGGTGTCGGGCATCAGGCCAACCAGTTTCAGGCAGGCCCGACATTCTTCCAGCTCCGCCGACGGCACACTGGCGTCGGTGCCGTGCAGCAGCGACTGGGCCAGGTTCAGCGCGATACTGATGTTTTTCGGTTGCAGCTTGAGCGCCTTGCGGAACACTTCGCGGGCCTCGACCAGATTGCCGGTCTTGTACACGCGAACGCCCTGGCGGTTGAGATCGGCCGCAGCGTTACTCGAACTGAGAATCGTCGGATCGTCGGTGAGCTTGGCGATGTCTTTCATCACCGCAGGGTCATCACCGTAGATCTCCGCGCAGCTCTTGAGCATCGAAGTGCCCGCCTCGGCCTGACCGAGCATCTGCAACTGCTTGGCCACCAGCAACGCCGCCTCGGGGCTCATGAATTGCTCCATGCCATCGAGGCGCATCAGCGCCTGCTCGGTGAGCTTGTCAGCGGTTTCGGCGTCGTTGAGCAACAGGCTGGTGGCCTTCATCAGCCGCGCGCGAATCTGCAGGCCCGGATCGCTCGGGTTCTCTTTGGCCACGGCGCTGAGGGTGGTATTGATCTCCAGCCTCGTGCGCGTGTCGAGCCCGCGATCGCTGCCCTTGCTGATCAGCGCGTGCGCCAGGCCGAGATTGCTTTCCGGGTCCTTGAAACGCGACTGCGCGCCCTGCGCTACCGCTTGGCGATAAGCACGTGAGGCGGTTTCGAAATCTTCGTTGGCCATCGCCAGTTTGCCGAGCAGCGCCTGACGGCGCACCGCCAGCGGCGACAGGCGAATCGCTTCTTCGAGCACCCGCTGCGCGCCTTTGCTGTCGCCTTCGGCCACCAGCACATCAGCCATGCCGTCGTACAGCGCCGGCATCATCGGGAAGACTTTCAGGGCTTTTTCATAGACCTCTTTGGCCTGCGAGACCTGCCCGCGCTTGAACAGCAACTTGCCCAATCCGGCGAATGCCCACGGCAACGGCCGGTCGGCAATAATGCCATCGTAGAGTCGCTCCAGCGCTTCGTTCTGGTTCATGTCGCGCAGCGCATCGGCGCGGTAACGCAGACACAGTGGTGAATAGCGGATGTCCTGTTTGCACAGGGCGATGCAGGCGTTGAGCACCTCGACCGGTTTACCGCGATCAAGGGCTTGCAGAATCGGCTTGAGCAGCGTTTTGCGTTGCTCCAGACGCTCGAGGCGCTGGGCCAGCCCGGAACGGTTGAACGGCTTGGTCAGGTACGCATCCGGCTCGTGCTCCAGCGCACTGAGTACCATCGCCTGACTGGTCTCGGCGGTGACCATGACGAAAACGGCTTCGTGGCTGATGAGCTTTTCCGACATCAAGTCTTCGAGCACTTGCTGACCGTTCTTCTTGCCGTCGCCAAGGTGAAAATCCTGGAGGATGAAATCGTAGGACTTCTGCGAGCACATCTTCAGCGCCTGCTCGCCGGTGTCGGCGGTATCGACATCCTTTACCCCGAGCTCGCGCAGCATTGAACGCACGGAACTGCGGAAATCCGAAAAATCATCGACGATCAGAAAGCTCTTTTGGTGATACGACGACATCGAAGATTTCCAGGCAATTGAAAAAGACGCGAATTCAGGCGCGCAGATGATAACGGGTGGCTACGTGCCATCAAGCGATTTCACGCGAGTCTGAACTCACCGTTCGGGTTATCGGCCAAAAGTGCCGACGCCTGAGGGTGGGGTTTGAAGATTCTTCGTTAAGGCATTTCGCGAGCGCTGTTGAATTGACCGGATCATGGCTGCCCCATTCATGCCATGCAAAAAGCCCCGTCGCACAAACAAATGCGACGGGGCTTTTCGAGTTTGAAGAGGTGGTGTCCCAGGCGGGGTTCGAACCTGCAACCTTCCCCTTAGGAGGGGGATGCTCTATCCAATTGAGCTACTGAGACACGAATTTGCGCCGGTTTTGCGCGGCGCGACGGACGGCGTGCATGTTAACGGCCGGCCCCTGGTTTGTCATGTCGTCCGTAAGGCTTTTTAAGTGTAGGCAAGCGGCCTGAAATATTGCGGGAACTTTTACCGGGCAAATTGCACTGCGCGAAAATGCGGTCATTGCAGATTGCAATCACCGGCGCCCGAAAAACCCTATCAAACCCTTGTTTTTAAAGGACTTATCAACCGTTACACTGTTGGCACGGCGGCTGCTTTGTCTGTTCTATCAAAAAGAACAATTTGGAGCGTTGTGCCATGAACAGCACCCTCTTGCTTGCAAACGCAGCGGCTTTGGCTTTTTTGCTCGGATCGCATTTTTTTCCCAAGGCTGAGGTCGAGCAGTCCGTGACGCAACGCATGCCGCACTATTTGCAAGTGCAAAAAGCGCCGCAGTGGGCGGTTTTGAGTGATCGCAACCAGGCCGCTACGCAAACGGTCAGCGAGCCTGAGCAAGCCTCGGCGCAAACCACCGAACGTCTGGTTTTTTGAAATATCTTCAGGAGTACAACATGTCCAAATCAGCGACGGGATTTCTGATCCTCGCTTTACTGAGTGGCGTTACCCATCTGGCGCTGTTCGAGGAGACTGAAGTCACCTTGCCTCTGGTTGGCTGTGGCGTGTTTGCGGTGCTGTTCGTACTGGCGCTTATCGCAGGTCGCAAGATCAAGTTCGACCCGGTTCTGCGTTGATCCGAATCAATTCGAGCAATGCGGTGACGGCGTTAGCCAGGTCGCCGGAATTATCTATTTGATGAACCGGGTTGTCGCTTGATCGCCTGTCTTTGAACAACGCGTTGCGCGCCAGCCTTGAGTCGATCTGCTCAGGGGTTTCCCGGCCCCGCCTGAGCAGGCGCTGACGCAGCACTGCATCGTTGACGGTCAACAGGATGGGGATCAGGTGCGGATACTTCTCCACTGCCTGACGCAGGTTTGCTCGAGAGCCGTTGACCAGCACATGCCGGCCGCCCTGCAACCATTCATCCATTTCATTGGGGATGCCATACGAGAGACCGTTGGCCTGCCAGGCCAAGGAAAACGCGCCGGCCTGAAGCTGTCGCTCGAACTCCTGGGGCGTGACGCCGATGGCATCTTCACCGATGGACTCTGCCGATCGGGTGATT
This sequence comes from Pseudomonas sp., assembly GCF_035554175.1. Classification (GTDB taxonomy): domain Bacteria; phylum Pseudomonadota; class Gammaproteobacteria; order Pseudomonadales; family Pseudomonadaceae; genus Aquipseudomonas. The sequence goes on from NZ_DATMIV010000019.1 coordinate 21,914, forward strand.
ACCCGGCGCATAACTTCGCAATTCAGCGCACTTAACGGCTCACGCGATGCTTCAATCAGGCTGTCTTTGCCTGAACCGGACGGCCCCATCAGGTAAAAAAGCTTGCCATCCATCCTGTAAACGCCCTCCGACGGGTCCTGCCTCTAGTAAATCGGCAAATTGCCACTATCCTGTAGACATAGGGATCAAGATAGCGGGCCGCATAGCATGCACGTTCTGAGGTCTTCGGGCATCAACGGATGTACATGCGAAAGCGGTCGGTGATACGGATGGAGGGAAAGTTTTCCAACCAGTCCGCATTTCTGACAACTGGTGCTGGCATTACGCCTTTACCCGGCTCAATATTTGTCACAGAATTGGCGCCAATGATCTGGCAATTTTGAGGCATGATGCCGGCCTCTTAACAATTCAGGTTGAACCAATTGGTCCGGATGCTTGTCCTACCACACATCCTGCGGCCAATCCCGAGAACCGCTCCCCTGAACTAACCGGTTAAATATATGCGCCCATTGAAACAGGCAATTTATTCCAGCCGTACGGCTGACAAGTTTGTCGTACGTCTGCCAGACGGAATGCGTGAACGCATTGCCGAGGTGGCTCGCAATCATCATCGCAGCATGAACTCCGAGATCATTGCGCGCCTTGAGCAGAGTCTTATTCAGGAAGGCGCACTGGGCGAAGAGCTGAGCATGCGCCTGGACAGCCCGGAGCTGTCGCTGCACGAGCGCGAGCTGTTGCAACGCTTCCGTCAGCTGTCGCACCGTCAACAAAATGCCTTGGTGTCGCTGATTGCTCACGACGCCGAGATGGCCGCAGACGCGTCCTGAGCAACACCGAACATATTAAAGCCAGCATGATTGCTGGCTTTTTTTTGCGCTGATTTTGCGTTTTTACAGACATGAAAAAGCCCGTCAATTTGACGGGCTGTTCATTGCAGCAGATCAGAGCAGGAAGATTGTCGCCAACCCAAGGAAGATGAAGAAGCCACCGCTATCGGTCATCGCAGTGATCATCACGCTGGCGCCCATGGCCGGATCTCGACCCATCTTGGCCAACGTCATCGGGATCAATACGCCCATCAACGCCGCAAGCAACAGATTGAGCGTCATCGCCGCCGTCATGACGACGCCCAACGACCAGCTGCCGTACAGTAAATAAGCGACCACACCGATCACCCCGCCCCAGACCAGACCATTGATCAAACCAACCGCCAGCTCTTTGCGCATCAGGCGCGACGTGTTGCCAGTGCTGACCTGATCCAGCGCCATGGCGCGGACAATCATGGTGATAGTCTGGTTGCCCGAGTTGCCACCGATACCCGCGACGATCGGCATCAACGCCGCCAGCGCCACCAGTTTTTCAATCGAGCCCTCGAACAGGCCAATCACCCGCGATGCCACAAATGCGGTGATCAGGTTCACCGCCAGCCACGCCCAACGGTTACGCAGGGATTTCCACACCGAAGCGAAAATGTCTTCTTCTTCGCGCAGACCGGCCATATTGAGGACTTCGCTTTCGCTTTCCTCACGGATCAGGTCGACCATTTCGTCAATAGTCAAACGACCGATCAACTTGCCGTTCTTGTCGACCACCGGGGCCGAGATCAAGTCATAACGCTCGAACGCCTGAGCCGCGTCGTAGGCATCTTCGTCCGGATGGAAGCTCACCGGATCGCTGGCCATGACTTCGGCAACCTGTTTTTCCGGGTCGTTGACCAGCAGCCGTTTGATCGGCAGCACACCCTTGAGCACGCCGTCGTAGTCGACCACGAACAGCTTGTCGGTATGACCGGGAAGCTCTTTGAGACGACGCAGGTAACGCAGAACCACTTCGAGACTGACGTCCTCACGGATCGTCACCATCTCGAAGTCCATCAGCGCACCGACCTGGTCCTCATCGTAGGACAGGGCCGAGCGCACACGTTCGCGCTGCTGGTTGTCCAGACTCTCCATCAGCTCATGGACAACGTCCCGCGGCAGCTCGGAAGCCAGGTCAGCGAGTTCGTCGGCGTCCATGTCCTTGGCCGCAGCCAGGAGCTCGTGATCGTCCATGTCGGCGATCAGCGTCTCACGGACGGAATCGGATACTTCGAGAAGAATATCGCCGTCGCGATCAGCCTTTACCAATTGCCAGAGCGTCAGACGATCGTCCAGCGGCAAGGCTTCGAGAATGTAGGCGACGTCGGCGGAGTGCAAATCATCGAGCTTGCGCTGCAGCTCGACGAGGTTTTGCCGGTGAACCAGGTTTTCTACCCGGTCATGATGCGGACCTTCCTGGCGATGAGTCAGGTCTTCAACGACACGTTGGCGCTGCAGCAGCTCAACGACCTGAGCCAGACGATCCTGCAGGCTTTCCTGTGTTTTCTTTACTTCGATTTCGGACATAGGCGAACTCCACTCCCAGCAGCGGGGCACGCCGGAAGTATCAATCAGTCAATTCATGATTGGTGAAACGGGGTACTAAACAACTACTGGGTAAGTCCATGGAGGTTTTCCATAAGCCCCGGCGGGGCTGACGGGCGCAATGATACACGCCTGACGGTTTAAAACGTTGAAAAAATCACGGCTGAAACAAGCGCTTGCGAAACACACCTGAGCGCCTTCCTGATCCGTGCAAATGCGACGACTCATCTTGAAAAGAAAACACACCGGCAATGCAAAAAGCAGCGACTACCCTTGAGCGTAGATCGTCAAGGAGGACATCGAATGCCAGCAAAACCAGTGCTTATTCTACTGACCGCTCTGCTCCACATCACGCCTGCCCACGCCACCACACTTCATCGCTGCCAGGCTGCTGACGGCAGCGTCACGTTTACGTCGATGAGCTGCGCAACTGGCGAGCAACTCTCAATTCAGGAGGTCCACCCGTATTCACCCGGCTGGGTCGCAATCATGCCGGAGTTCAATCACGAAGCTGTGACCGGCATGAAAGACAGCGGACGCGAACCGGGAATCATCGGCAGCACTGAACATAAATGTGGAAACCTGATCGACAACAGACAGCGGCGCGAAGCGATCATCAACCGCCGAGTGATTGCCGGCATGAGTCAGCGGGACGTCGAAAGCGCCCTGGGCAAGCCGGACAAGATCAACACCCGCACGTCGACCACGAGCTATCGTTACGACCTCAAACGAGGCCGCAGTGCTCAAATTGATTTTGATGAAAGAGGCTGCGTGAAGGGAAAAGCCAAATCCCGGACAGCAAAAAGCCCGCGTTAAACGCGGGCTTTTTGGTATATGGTGCACTCGACAGGATTCGAACCTGTGACCGCTCGGTTCGTAGCCGAGTACTCTATCCAGCTGAGCTACGAGTGCAGATGGCGCTTTTTAAACCAGATCACCTCTGGGCATCGCATTTTACTTCTGGAAGTGAGTGGAGCTTCCGAAGACCTGTTGAAGCCAGGCTCTTTCTAACTTAAGACTGTTATTCGTATCACTACAAACAACGCTTAAATGGTGCACTCGACAGGATTCGAACCTGTGACCGCTCGGTTCGTAGCCGAGTACTCTATCCAGCTGAGCTACGAGTGCATTTGTTGCCGCGCATTATAGGTCGCCGAATCTTTTTGTAAAGCGCTTTTTTCCAGTAATTTCAACAACTTACGGAAGAAGCCAGATCACGTCGCACTAAATAAATAATGGCGGAGAACGGGGGATTCGAACCCCCGACACCCTTTTGAGGTGTACTCCCTTAGCAGGGGAGCGCCTTCGGCCACTCGGCCAGCTCTCCGCAACACGGGGCGTATATTAACCAGCTTCTTCCCCGTTTGCAAACATAAAAATCGATAAAAATTAATGGCTTGGTTCTTCGTCCTTCTCTTTCTTTATACGCAGGTAAATTTCTTCACGGTGCACCGCAACCTCTTTCGGGGCGTTGACGCCGATACGCACCTGGTTTCCTTTAACGCCGAGCACGGTCACGGTGATTTCGCCATCACCGATAATCAGGCTTTCTGCGCACCGACGGGTCAGAATCAGCATACCTTTCTCCTTACGCCATTCATTTCAGGGACAACAGTCTGCAAAAAAAAGGCACCCGACCTACAACCGCAGCGATCGTAGCCCTACATGCCTGAGTATTGACCAGCGCGAGCAAAAGAACAGTTCAGGGGCCCGCGCCATTCAAAAATAAAGGGCGCGGTCAGACCGCGCCCTCCACAGAATTGGAATTACTCGCCCTGACGGGCCGGAGCATCCAGTTCGAAAGCCGTGTGCAGCGCGCGCACGGCCAGTTCCAGATACTTCTCTTCGATCACCACGGAAACCTTGATTTCCGAAGTCGAGATCATCTGGATGTTGATGCTTTCCTTGGCCAGGGATTCGAACATCCGGCTGGCGACACCTGCGTGGGAACGCATGCCGACGCCGACGATCGAGACCTTGGCAATTTTGGTGTCACCGACCACTTCACGGGCACCGATCTCGCGAGCGGTGTTTTCCAGCACGGTCTGTGCGGCCTGGTAGTCATTGCGGTGCACAGTGAAGGTGAAGTCGGTGGTGTTATCGTGCGCGACGTTCTGCACGATCATGTCGACTTCGATGTTCGCGGCACTGATCGGACCGAGAATCTTGAACGCCACGCCCGGGGTGTCTGGCACGCCACGGATGGTCAGCTTGGCTTCATCGCGGTTGAAAGCGATGCCGGAAATGATCGGCTGTTCCATGGTTTCCTCTTCATCAATAGTAATGAGGGTGCCCGGACCCTCCTTGAAGCTGTGCAGTACGCGCAGCGGAACGTTGTACTTGCCGGCGAACTCCACCGCACGGATCTGCAGCACCTTGGAACCGAGGCTGGCCATTTCCAGCATCTCTTCGAAGGTGATCTTGTCCAGACGCTGAGCGACCGGCACCACACGCGGGTCGGTGGTATAGACCCCATCGACGTCGGTGTAGATCTGGCATTCGTCCGCCTTCAGCGCCGCCGCCAGGGCCACGCCCGTGGTATCGGAACCGCCACGACCGAGGGTGGTGATATTGCCGTGCTCGTCGACGCCCTGGAAACCGGCGACAACCACTACGCGACCGGCCTTCAGATCACCGCGAATCTTCTGGTCATCAATCTGCAAGATACGCGCTTTATTGTGCGCACTGTCAGTCAGGATCCGCACCTGATTGCCGGTGTACGACACCGCTGGCACACCGCGCTTGATCAGTGCCATGGCCAACAGGGCAATGGTCACCTGCTCACCGGTGGAAACGATCACGTCCAGCTCGCGCGGAACCGGTTGAGCGTCGCCACTGATTTGCTTGGCCAGATCGATCAGACGGTTGGTTTCGCCGCTCATTGCAGACAGCACAACCACCAGGTCATCGCCGGCATCGCGGAATTTCTTAACCTTGTCGGCGACCTGCTCGATTCTCTCGACACTGCCGACCGAGGTGCCTCCAAATTTCTGTACGATCAAAGCCATTTCAAAGCCGCCTCTGCCCATGAAGGGCGCCCAATAATCATTCGAACAGTCGTCAGGCCCGCCACTGGACTGCGGGCCTGACGAGCCGTCTTATAAACCCTGCTCGACGAATGGAACGGTCAGCGCCAGTGCGCCATCCAGCGCGCCGGCATCGACACCGCCGCCCTGCGCCATGTCCGGACGACCACCGCCCTTCCCGCCCACTGCCGCAGCAGCCTGCTTCATCAAATCACCGGCTTTGAGTTGGCCAGTCAGGTCCTTGGTTACGCCTGCAACCAGTACGACCTTTTCCTCATGGACACCGCCGAGCAGGATCACTGCGCGACCGAGTTTGTTTTTCAGCTGATCGACCAGCGCCAGCAGCGCCCTGCCATCCTGACCGTCCAGACGGGCGGCCAGCACCTTCACATCCTTGACGTCCACCGCCGAGGCGGACAGATCGTCGCCCGCAGCACTGGCCGCCTTGGCTTGCAACTGCTCGAGCTGTTTCTCCAGCAGACGGTTGCGCTCCAGCACGGCCGAGAGCTTGTCGATCAGGTTGTCGCGGCTGCCCTTGACCAGGCTGGCCGCTTCCTTGAGTTGTTCTTCCGCAGCGTTCAGATACGCCAGGGCCGCCGCACCGGTGATGGCCTCGATACGACGTACGCCCGATGCCACACCCCCTTCACTGATGATTTTCAACAGGCCGATGTCGCCGGTACGGTTGGCGTGGATACCGCCGCACAGTTCGACAGAGAAGTCGCCCATGCTCAGCACGCGCACGCTGTCGCCGTACTTCTCGCCGAACAGCGCCATGGCGCCCTTGTTCTTCGCGGTTTCGATGTCGGTTTCTTCGGTTTCAACGGCGGAGTTCTTGCGGATCTCGGCGTTGACGATGTCTTCCAGTTGCTTGATCTGTTCCGGCTTGATCGCTTCGAAGTGGCTGAAGTCGAAACGCAGACGCTGGCTGTCGACCAACGAACCTTTCTGCTGAACATGCTCGCCCAGCACTTTACGCAAAGCGGCGTGGAGCAAGTGGGTGGCCGAGTGGTTGAGCGCCGTGGCGTGGCGCACTTGGGCATCGACGTGTGTCTCAACCGGCGCGCCAATGGTCAGGCTGCCCGACGCCAGCACGCCGTGGTGCAGGAAAGCGCCGCCGGTCTTGGTGGTGTCGCGCACATCGAAACGGCTGTTGCCGGCCTGAATGAAACCGCAGTCGCCGATCTGGCCACCGGACTCCGCGTAGAACGGCGTCTGGTTGAGCACGATCACGCCTTCCTGGCCTTCGCTCAGCACGTCGACCGATTGGCCGTCCTTATAGATAGCGACGATTTTTGCCGAACCGCTGGTGGCGGCGTAACCGGTGAACTCGGTGGCCACATCAACTTTGACCAAAGTGTTGTAGTCCAGACCGAAAGAGCTGGCCGACCGTGCGCGAACACGCTGGACTTCCATCTCGCGCTCAAAACCGGCTTCGTCGACAGTCAGGCCGCGCTCGCGGGCGATGTCGGCGGTCAGGTCCATCGGGAAACCGTAGGTGTCGTAGAGTTTGAACACCACGTCGCCCGGTACCACGGTGCCTTTGAGCTCGGCCAGATCCTGCTCGAGGATTTTCAGGCCGTGCTCCAGGGTCTTGGAGAACTGTTCTTCTTCGGCCTTGAGCACGCGCTCGATGTTGCTTTGCTGCGTTTTCAGTTCCGGGAAGGCTTCGCCCATTTCGGCAACCAGTGCCGCAACGATCTTGTAGAAGAAGCTGCCGGTGGCGCCGAGCTTGTTGCCGTGACGGCAGGCGCGACGAATGATCCGGCGCAGCACGTAACCGCGACCTTCGTTGGACGGCAGCACGCCGTCAGCGATCAGGAAACCGCAGGAGCGAATGTGGTCGGATACGACCTTAAGCGACGATTGATCGCCGTTTTCGCAGCCGATCGCTTCGGCCGAAGCCTTCAGCAGGTTCTTGAACAGGTCGATGTCGTAGTTGGAATTGACGTGCTGCATCACCGCACTGATCCGCTCCAGGCCCATGCCGGTGTCCACCGACGGCGCCGGCAACGGATGCAACACGCCATCGGCGGTGCGGTTGAACTGCATGAACACGTTGTTCCAGATCTCGATGTAACGGTCGCCATCTTCTTCCGGCGAACCCGGCGGGCCACCCCAGATGTGCTCGCCGTGATCGTAGAAAATCTCGGTGCACGGGCCGCAAGGGCCGGTATCGCCCATGGTCCAGAAGTTGTCGGAAGCGTAAGGCGCGCCCTTGTTGTCGCCGATGCGAATCATGCGCTCGGCCGGCACACCGATTTTTTGTGTCCAGATGTCATACGCTTCGTCGTCGGTGGCGTAGACAGTGACCCAGAGTTTTTCCTTCGGCAACTTCAGCACACCGGTGAGGAAGGTCCAGGCGAAGGTGATCGCGTCCTGCTTGAAGTAGTCGCCGAAGCTGAAGTTACCGAGCATTTCGAAGAACGTGTGGTGACGCGCGGTGTAACCGACGTTTTCCAGGTCACTGTTCTTGCCGCCGGCGCGCACGCATTTCTGGCTGCTGGTGGCACGGGTGTACGCACGTTTTTCCTGGCCCAGGAAGCAGTCCTTGAACTGGTTCATCCCCGCGTTGGTGAACAGCAGGGTTGGGTCGTTGCCCGGAATCAAAGAGCTGGAGGCTACACGGGTGTGGCCTTGCTCTTCGAAGAAGCGAAGGAAGGCTTCACGGATTTCTGCGCTTTTCATTAGGTTCTTCCACGGAGGCTGCGGCCAAAGGCCTGTTCGAAACGTCGATAGACGAAGCGACGGCAAAGGGCCGCATTATATCGGCCCTGCGCGCGGGGTACAGCGTGTTTATACGATAGAAACGGTCAATTGGACGGCTAACGCTGTCACTTGCGCAAAAACTCGACGAATGTCGCGATCACTTGCTCGATTTGCGCGCGGCTGACGTCCATGTGCGTGACCATGCGCAAACGTGCAGCGGCGCTGAGCCGGATCCCGCGTTCGCCGGCATAGGCCTTGAGCGCTTCGGCTTTGTCGCCCATTTGCACATAAACCATATTGGTTTGCACGGGTTCGACGACGAAACCGGCCTCACGCAGACCTTCGGCCAGCAGTTGCGCATTGGCGTGATCGTCGGCCAGCCGCTCCACGTTGTTATCCAGCGCGTACAACCCCGCCGCCGCGAGCAACCCGGCCTGACGCATACCGCCGCCGACCATTTTGCGCAGACGCCGTGCTTTGTCGATCAGTTGCTCAGAGCCGCACAGCACCGAGCCGACCGGCGCGCCGAGGCCTTTGGACAGGCAAACCGACACCGAATCGAAATACCGGGTGATCTCCCGCGCGTCGACCCCCAGCTTGACCGCCGCGTTGTACAGGCGCGCGCCGTCGAGGTGCAGTTGCAGACCATGATCCTCGGTGAAGCGTCGGGCGCGCGCCAGATAATCCAGCGGCAACACCTTGCCCTGCATGGTGTTTTCCAGGGCCAGCAGTCGTGTGCGAGCGAAATGGAAATCGTCAGGCTTGATGGCCGCGGCGACCTGATCCAGATCCAGCGAACCATCGGCCTGCACGTCCAGCGGCTGCGGCTGGATCGAACCGAGCACTGCCGCCCCGCCACCTTCGTACTTGTAGGTGTGCGCCTGCTGTCCGACGATGTATTCGTCGCCGCGCTCGCAGTGCGCCATCAGGCCGAGCAGGTTGCTCATGGTCCCGGTCGGCACGAACAGCGCGGCGGCAAAACCCAGACGTCCGGCCAGCTCGGCCTCAAGGCGATTGACCGTCGGATCTTCGCCGTAAACGTCGTCACCGGTGTCCGCTGCGGTCATTGCCTCGAGCATGGCGGGAGTCGGTTGGGTAACGGTGTCGCTGCGAAGATCGATAACGCTCATGAACCTGGCCTCTGGTCAGCAGGGGAAATCCCTTTGTGAAGGTGAATTACTGCGGCCATCGCACCGATTAATCAACCCTTGAACGCGCAAAAGGCACAATCCATGCACGAGTGAGCCTGCTCGCGAAAGCAATTTCAGATTCAGCGCAGAGGCTGAGCGTTACACCGCTTTCGCGAGCAGGCTCGCTCCCACAGGTTCTCCCACAGGTTCTGTGCAGGACTGGAAAATATGTGTTACAAACTTGCCGCCACCCACTTATGGGCGGCGAATACGTTCTCAGGGCGGGGTGCAATTCCCCACCGGCGGTAATTGCGCGCAACGCGCATAGCCCGCGAGCGCTTGGCGATGCACACGACTGAGGTCGGCGTGCGCCGGCAAGGTCAGCAGACCCGGTGTGATCCCGGGGCCGACGGTCACAGTCCGGATGAAGAGAGAACGGGATTGACACCAAAGGGCCGTCCGCAGGCTTCGTGCATGCGCGCGTACCCTTGAATCCCTTTCGATTCATAACGCCCTGTTTTTCACACAAACAGGAGTCAGAACATGCAACCCACCGCTATCGACAGCAAAAACAAACACCCACAGGGCGAGCGCGTCGCGTTCATCCAGGCCTGCTGGCACAAGGAAATCGTCGACCAGAGCCGCAAAGGCTTCGTCGCCGAAATGCTGGTGCAGGGCTATCAGGAATCGGATATCGATTTCTTCGAAGTCGGCGGCGCCTTTGAAATGCCGCTGCACGCCAAGCTACTGGCCAAGTCCGGTCGTTACGCCGGCATCGTCGCCGCCGCCCTGGTCGTTGATGGCGGGATCTACCGTCATGAGTTCGTCGCCCAGTCAGTGGTCAGTGGCCTGATGCAGGTGCAGCTGGAAACCGAAGTGCCGGTGTTCTCGGTGTCGCTGACCCCGCATCATTTCCATTCAGGCGAAGAGCATCAGAAATTCTTCTTCGAGCACTTTGTGCACAAGGGTCAGGAAGCGGCGCGGACTTGCGCGGATACGCTGCAGAAAATTCGCACACTGCGCCGTACCGAGCCGCGGGCGGTAGCGGTTTAAGGCACGGCAAAAACCTGTAGGAGCTGACGAGTGAAATCAGGCGAGGTTTTCGTCGGTGGTCGGGACGATCAGGATGCCTGCGCGCAAACCGTTCTTGACCTTGGGATTGGGAAAGATGATCCGTGCGCCCTGCTCTTCGATCACCCAGCGGGTATTGGCCAGATCCTCAGCCAGCACATAACCCGGTTCCAGCTCGGAAAAATTCTCGATGTCCGCCGGCAGATTCAGGCGGAACGCGTCGCTGTGCTTGATGATTTCGCGCGCCACGCTGAACAGTTGCAAGCCATCCAGCCCTGCTTCTGTCTCCGGCTCAGTGCCTTCGATGATCTGCTTCAGGCGGGTTTCCAGCAGTGAAACGTTGACGCCGTCGTTCTGCCCGAACGGCCGCGCCTTGCCCAGTTCGAGGGTGAAAGCCTCGGCGTCGAGCTTGTCGTAGGTGTAGGAGCTGAACACGATCGACGGCTTGTTCTGCAACAGCACCGCCTCCATGCCGGCGGCGCGCAGCCGCGCCAGTTCGCGACGGGAATGCTGGCGCCCTTCCTTCCACGGGTACAAGGCGAACTGCTCGATCTTCGAGCCGCGAATCGCCGTGTGCAGGTCGTAGTGCAGACGCTGACGCTCGGGTTTGCTGAAGAAGCTCGCCGCCAGACGTTCAAGCTCGCAGGCACGCAGCGCTTCCGAGCCGCTGCTTTGTTCGTGCCGGCCATTGAACAGCCGATTGACGTCCTGCTCGATGAAACGCTCGCCCTTGCGAATCGCTTCCGGGTTGCCGAACAGAAACAGAATGCGCGCGCGCGGCTTCAGATCGCCGCGTGCGATGTCGTGCAGCAGCCGATCGAGCAACTCGATCGGTGCGGTTTCATTGCCGTGGATACCAGCCGAGAGCAGCAGGTCCAGGCCATTGTCGCGCGCTTCCGGGGGCCGTACTTCCAGCGCCCCTTCGCTCAACCAGCGCATGCGCACGCCTTCGACAGTCAGTTGAGTCTTCTGCGCCGGTTCGCGGCCGGCGAGGGTCAGTTCAAGCAGTTTGCCGAGGGCGAGCATAGAGCGGTTTCCTTAGTGGTCGTGGTTGCAATCCGGGCCGTGTACGTGATCCTCGTCAGCGCCGAGGTCAGCCGGTTCCATTTCCAGTTGCAGACTTACCAGATTAGTCGCCAATGGGCGCAGCAGCAGGTTGGCGTACTCTTCGTCACCTTCCTCGACATCGACGCCGATCAGCAGCTGGCCACGGCCGTCCTGCTGGATCCACAGCTCTTTGCCTTGCCACATGACCGCGACGCGGGTGCACGAGGTTTGCAATTGCGTGCCGTCGGTGTCTTCAAGGATCAGCTGCAGGGAATCGCTCATGTTTTTACTCTCTTGGGGTGACACGCCGCGCGCCGCGTTCAGACGGCACGCCGGCGATCAATTGATCTGGAAGGGATAAACCGCGCCCAGTTTAAGGATTTGCGTCAGTTCATCCAGTGCCGTCCGGCATTCAAGCAGCAACTGCGGGTCCGTCAGGTCGGTTTCGCTCAAACGGTCGCGGTAGTGCTTTTCAACCCATGCAGTCAACGAACCGTACAACGGGGCCGTCATGATAACCCCTGGGTTGACGGCCGCCAGTTCGGTTTCATTCAAGGCCACGCGCAGACGAAGGCACGCCGGGCCACCGCCGTTCTGCATGCTTTGCTTGAGGTCGAAGACTTTCACTTCGCGGATCAGACCGCCGGAACTGGTCAGGCTTTGCAGGTAAGCCCAGACGCGCTCGTTGGCCTGGCATTCCTGCGGCACGATCAGCAGCATCGAGCCATCAGGGCGCGACAGCAACTGGCTGTTGAACAGGTAGGAACGCACAGCGTCATCGACGCTGACCGCCGAACGCGGTACACACACCGACTGGAAGTTGCCACCGACTTTGGCGAGTTTGCCTTGCAGTTCGGCGAGCAGCTGGTCGGTCTCGAGGAACGCGTCCTCGTGATAGAACAGCACTTCACCATTGCCCACGGCAATCACGTCATTGTGGAACACGCCCTGATCGATGACGTTGGGGTTCTGCTGCGCATAGACCACGCCGTCGTCGCGCAGCCCATGCAGACGTGCGACGGCTTGCGAGGCTTCGAGGGTCTGGCGCGCCGGGTATTTCTGCGGCGCCGGGAAACGGTTGTCGAACGCACTGCGACCGAACACGAAAAACTCGACACCCGCTTCGCCGTACTCACGGCAGAAGCGCGTGTGGTTGGCCGCGCCTTCGTCGCCGAATTGCGCCACCGCCGGCAATGCGGCGTGGTGGGCGAAATGCTGCTGATTGGCGAACATCGCGCCGAGCACGCGGCTGGTGGTCGGGTGCTCGATGCTGCGGTGGTACTTGCAGTTGAGGTTGGCGGCGGTGAAGTGCACGCGGCCGTCAGCGGTGTCAGCGCTCGGGCTGACCGTGGCGGCGTTGGCCACCCACATGCTCGACGCCGAGCAACTGGCGACCAGCAGCGGCATCGCGTCTTTCGCAGCGCGCTCGATCACTTGCGCGTCGGTGCCGCTGAAGCCCAGACGACGCAGCGCGGCCACGTCGGGACGCTCCTGCGGCGCCAGCACGCCTTGCTGAAAGCCCATGTCCATCAGCGCTTTCATTTTTGCCAGACCTTGCAGCGCCGCTTCCTTCGGATTCGAGGATTGCTGACTATTGCTCTGCGAGGCGACGTTGCCGTAGGACAGACCACCGTAGTTATGGGTCGGCCCCACTAGACCGTCAAAATTGACTTCATAGGATTTCATCAGCGAGGCTCCACGAGAATCTGTTGTTATAGGCTTCAGGTAACAATTCAGTCAGACCGCGGCGCGGCCTTCGCGAGCAGGCTCGCTCCCACAGTGGAATGCGTTTCCCTGTGGGAGCGAGCCTGCTCGCGAATGGACATCACGCCATTTTCACGCCGGGTGTCAGCGAGGCTGGCAACACCAGGCTCGGCGTTTCCAGCGACGCCACCGGGTACGCGCAATAATCCGCCGCGTAATAGGCGCTGGCGCGGTGGTTGCCCGAGGCGCCGACGCCGCCGAACGGCGCGCTGCTCGCGGCACCGGTCAGTTGTTTGTTCCAGTTGACGATGCCGGCACGGCTTTCCAGCCAGAACTGCTGATAACGCGCTTCGGAATCGGACAGCAAACCGGCCGCCAGCCCATAGGCGGTGTTATTGGCTTCGTTGATCGCCGCGGCGAAATCGGCGTAGCGGATCACTTGCAGCAACGGCCCGAACAGTTCTTCGTCCGGACGCTCAGCGACTGCCGTTACATCAACGATGCCCGGCGTCAGCAAGGCCGACTGCGCCTGCGGCTGAGTCATTGCCAGCAGCGACACTGCGCCGTTGGCCAGCAGTTGTTCCTGCGCATCCATCAGCGCTTTCGCCGCGCCAAGGGAAATCACCGAACCCATGAACGGTGCCGGTTGCTGGTCGAACGCGCCGACCTCAATGGTCGAACTGACTTCCACCAGACGCTTGAGCAGGCTGTCGCCCCACGCGCCTTGCGGCACCAGCAGACGCCGGGCGCAGGTGCAACGCTGGCCGGCGGAAATAAATGCCGACTGAATGATCGTGTACACCGCAGCGTCCAGATCGGCGACCTGATCGACCACCAGCGGGTTGTTGCCGCCCATTTCCAGAGCAAGGATCTTGTCCGGACGCCCGGCAAATTGCTGATGCAGATGGTTGCCGGTGCGGCTGGAACCGGTGAAGAACAGACCGTCGATGCCCGGGTTCGCCGCCAGAGCGATACCGGTTTCCCGCGCGCCTTGCAGCAGGTTCAACACGCCTGCCGGCAGACCGGCTTCGATCCAGCACTTGACCGTCAGCTCAGCGACTTTCGGGGTCAGCTCGCTAGGCTTGAACAGTACGCTGTTACCCGCCAGCAGCGCCGGCACGATGTGGCCGTTGGGCAGGTGGCCGGGGAAGTTGTATGGGCCGAATACCGCCACCACGCCATGCGGCTTGTGGCGCAATACGGCGGTGGCGTCGCCCAGCGGGCCGCTCTTCTCACCGGTACGCTCGCGGTAGCTCTGCACCGAGATCGCAATCTTGTTGACCATGCTGGTGACTTCGGTCGCAGCTTCCCACAGCGGTTTGCCGGTTTCCTCGCCGATGGTGCGCGCCAGTTCGTCAGCGTGATTTTTCAACGCAGCGGCGAAGGCTTCGAGCACGCTGATGCGCTCTTCCAGGGTGCGCCGCGCCCAGCCCGGAAAAGCCTGACGCGCAGCCTGCACCGCCGACTCGACCTGCGCGGTCGTGGCGCCCTCGCCCGACCACAGCACTTGCTGAGTCACCGGGTTCAGCGATTGAAACGCTTCGCCCTGACCGGCCAGCCACTCACCTGCGATGTATAGCGAATTCATTATTTCGACTCCCGTGCTGCGGACAACGCCACGGCGCGAACCTGATCGCCGGCGCTGAGTTGAAGACGTTTGGCGGTTTGCGGATCGACCACCAGCGTGCCGGCGGCCAGACGCGCCGGCGCAGCAGTGATGCGGCAATCCTCGCGCTTGCGGTTGTGGATGATGAACGGCGTGGCGTCATCGCCCGGCGTGCCCACGGCCAGCACCAGCGCTTCGCTGTCACGTACTGCGCGGATCCTGGCGGTTTCGCATTCGATGGCCGGGCCGGCGTCGAAGATGTCGACGTAACCCTGATAGCTGAATCCTTCGCTCTTGAGCATCGCCAGCGCCGGCTCGGTGTCCGGGTGCACCTGGCCGATGACATTGCGTGCGTCCGGAGACAGGAAGCAGGTGTACAGCGGAAATTTCGGCATCAGTTCGGCGATGAACGCCTTGTTGCCAACGCCGGTCAGGTAGTCGGCCTGGCTGAATTCCATCTTGAAGAAGTGCCGGCCGAGGCTTTCCCAGAACGGCGAGCGCCCGGCGTCATCGGACACACCACGCATCTCGGCGATGATCTTGTTGCCGAACAGCTCCGGGAACTCGGCGATGAACAGCATGCGCGCCTTGGACAGCATGCGACCGTTGAGACCGTTGCGGTAATCGGCATGCAGGAACAGCGAGCACAGCTCGGAATTGCCGGTCAGGTCGTTGGCCAGAAACAGCGTCGGGATCTCGCGGTAGATGTTCAGTTCCTGCGAAGCACTGACAGTCAGGCCGACGCGGAAGTTGTACCACGGCTCACGCAGACCGACTGCGCCGGCGATGGCGGAAATCCCCACCACGCGGCCGTCATCGTCTTCGAGCACGAACAGGTAGTCCGCGTCGCCTCGCCCGGCCTCGCCGCGAAAGGTCTTCTCGGCCCAGCCGACCCGGTGGGTCAGGCGCTCTTCATTGGCCGGCAAGGTGGTCAGACCGGTGCCGGTGCTGCGGGCCAGGTCGATCAGCGCGGATAAATCGCTGCTGCGTACGGGACGAACAATCATGCTATCTCCTCAAACGGGCCGCTCTCGCCACCCGTGAAACTCGCTAAGGCGTTAAACCGCCACCAGGCGCACGCTGGCACCTTCACCGACGCCCAGGGCTTCGGCCGCTTCCAGATCCAGAGTCACCGGTTTGCCCGGCGCGTAATCCAGCTCCAGCAACACCGCGCGGTAATCCTGCAACTGCGCGTTGGCCACCAGATATTGACGCCCGGCGCCTTTGACCGGCTCGCCGATCTTCACCGGCACCACGCGGCTCTGCGCGATCGAGCGGATCCCGGAAACGCGCGCGTGCAGAGTCGGGCCACCGTCGAAGATATCGATGTAGTGATCGGTCTCGAAGCCTTCGCGCATCAGGATGTCGAAGGTGATCTGCGCCCGCGGGTGCACCTGGCCCATCGCTTCTTGTGCGGAGTCCGGCAGCAGCGGCACGTAGATCGGGTAATGCGGCATCAGCTCGGCGAGGAACGTGCGGCTTTTCAGCCCGCACAGGCGCTCGGCTTCGGCGTAGTTGAGGTCGAAGAAGTTGCGCCCGATGGCATCCCAGAACGGCGAGTCGCCATTCTCGTCGCTGTAGCCGACGATCTCGGTCACCACCGAATCGGCGAAGCGTTCCGGGTGACTGGCGACGAACAGCAGACGGCCACGGGAATTGAGCTCGGCCCATGGCGAGCCGACCAGCTCGCGCTGCACGTAGAAACTGGTCAGCAAGCTGTTGCCGGTGAGGTCGTGGCACTGCGAGAGCACGTGAATCTTGTTGTGGATCTTCAGCTCGCGGGAAGCGTGGACGAAGGTCTCGTTACGAAAGCTGTAGAACGGCTCCGAATACCCGGCCGAAGCAACAATGGCCGAGCATCCCACCAGCTTGCCGGTGGTGGTGTCTTCCAGGACGAAGAAATAGCTTTCCTCACCGTTGAAGCTTACTTCGGCGGCGAACGAGGCTTCGCTGGCAGCGATCTTGTCGCTCAGACGTTCCACGTCATCCGGCAAGGAAGTGACACCAATCGGGCTGTCCGCAGCCAGACGCTGTACCTCGCCCAGATCAGCCATTTGCGCGGGGCGCATCACCAGCATGGTGTCACTCCTTTCTCTTATAAAAATCACAGAAAAAAAACCGGACACTGTGGGAGCGAGCCTGCTCGCGAAAGCGGCGTATCAGTCAGAATAGTTGGCGACTGACACGGCCTCTTCGCGAGCAGGCTCGCTCCCACATTGGAAACCAGCCCGGTATCAAAAATTTGATCGACGCCTGAAATATTCAGGCGCCGAAGGGTCCATCAGGCTTGCGTCAACTTCGCAGCGGCACGTTCGAAGCGGTCCAGGCCGGCATCGATATCGGCATCTTCCACCACCAGGCTCGGAGCGAAACGGATCACGTCGGGGCCCGCCTGGAGGATCATCAGGCCTTCCTGTTCGGCGGCATTGAAGATGTCCTTGGCCTTGCCTTTCCAGGCCTCGCTCAGCACGCAGCCGATCAGCAGACCCAAGCCACGCACCTGGGTGAACAGGCCGTATTTCTCGCCAATCTGCTGCAGGCGGGTCTTGAACTTGTCGTGCTTGGCATTTACGCCGTTCAGCACTTCAGGGGTGTTGATCACGTCGATGACCGCTTCGGCCACGGCGCAGGCCAACGGGTTGCCACCGTACGTGGTGCC
Source organism: Pseudomonas sp. (assembly GCF_035554175.1). Taxonomy (GTDB): domain Bacteria; phylum Pseudomonadota; class Gammaproteobacteria; order Pseudomonadales; family Pseudomonadaceae; genus Aquipseudomonas. The sequence continues at coordinate 39,268 of NZ_DATMIV010000019.1, forward strand.
GTGGGTGCCGACGACCAGATGTTTGGCCAGCGCTTCGGTGGTCAGCATCGCCGCGATCGGGAAACCACCGCCCAGGCTCTTGGCGCTGGTGAGGATGTCCGGGGTCACGCCGTAATGCTGGTAGGCGAACAGCTTGCCGCTGCGGCCCATGCCGGTCTGCACTTCGTCGAACACCAGCAGCGCGTTGTTCGCGTCGCACAGTTCGCGGGCACCTTGCAGGTACTCAAGCTCGGCCGGCAACACGCCGCCCTCGCCCTGGATCGGCTCGAGCACGACCGCGCAGGTCTTCTCGGAAACCGCGGCTTTCAGCGCAGCCAGATCGTTGTAGGGAACGTGGGTGATACCGGTGATTTTCGGGCCGAAACCGTCGGAGTATTTCGACTGGCCACCGACGTTGACGGTGAACAGGGTACGACCGTGAAAGCTGTTCAGCGCGGCGATGATTTCGTACTTCTCGCCGCCAAAGCGGTCGAACGCGACGCGACGGGCCAGCTTGAACGCGGCCTCGTTGGCTTCGGCGCCGGAGTTGCAAAAGAACACCCGCTCGGCGAACGTGGCGTCGATCAGCTTATGCGCCAGGCGCAGCGCCGGTTCGTTGGTGAACACGTTGGACACATGCCACAGCTTGTTCGCCTGTTCGGTCAAGGCACCGACCAGCGCCGGATGCGCGTGGCCCAATACGTTGACGGCGATGCCGCCAGCAAAGTCGATCAGCTCGCGGCCGGCCTGATCCCAGACCCGGGAACCGGCGCCACGCACCGGAATGAAAGCGGCAGGCGCGTAGTTGGGAACCATTACCTGGTCGAAATCGGCGCGTTGTACCGCAGCGTGCTCAACGGACATCGGAGTCTCCTGAAGACGAACACCCGCCTGGAACTGGCGAGCGATGAGGGGATTGTAAGGACAGTTGGGTGCCCGGCCTTGTCGCCAAGCGACAACTTCTTATAGCGCAAAACCCTGATTTTCCCGGGTTTACGGCAATGCGACATATAGCGTCGCAAAGGCGCAGTCTACCGGGCGCAGCCGATTTGCGGCAGCTGCGCAGAATACCAAGTCAGCCTGGCGGCGAAGACACAAATATGTACCGCACGGCGATCGCTTGTTGCTGATTTGCTGGGCAATCTTCCCAATGCCAAGGAATGGCCATGCATTTGTCAGAAAGACACCCACCTGCAACCCCGACCGACACCAACGCCGCGCAGCACGCCGACGATCATTATCTGCCGCTGAAAAATGCGATTCCGGCCTGGCTGGGCAGTGCCTCATCGTCCCGACGCGAGGCTCTGAAAGGCGCCAGAGTGACGCTGCCGGCGTCGTTCAAGGCTGTGCCCCTGGGCCAGCACGAGCTGATGAAAAGCCTGGGCGCTGCGCATATCGCCGCGCAAAGCCAGGTGGACAAGAGCCTGGAACACCTGCAGGACGCCGCCGCCTTCGCCGAGCCCTTGCTCAAGGCAGAATTGAAGAGCTGCTTCAATCTCGATCTGGACGTCAGAAACACCTTCGTGCGTCTGTACATCCCCGCCACCACCCCCTGGTTTTCGATCAGAACCGGCGCACGCGTCTGGAGCATTTCACTGCTGGACGCGGCGCTGCACAACTTTGAAGAGAGTGAAACCCGGGACAACGCTTTCGAATCCGACTCGACCTACACCACCGCGCCGACCGCCAACGGGCAGTTCGAGCCCCTGCCCGACATCAAGGCCAGACTGAGCATTCCCGCCTTCACTCAACTGTGCCGCCGGCTGGATATCGGCGCGAAATACAAAGCCAGTCTTGAAGACAATCTGGGTTACTCCGACCCGATGGTCGCGTCGGTATTGCGCAGCAAGCTGGACGCCAGCGAGAAAGCGGCGATGAAAGCCGCGCTGCAATGGGCACGGATGAACCGCGATGTGTCAGAGAGTGCCGCACGCCTGGTCGAGGCTTTGCTCGATGGCATCAAAGGCATTCACATCAACGGCGCGCCCGTGCTGTGTCATGACGTAACGATGCTGTGCGCACCGCTCACCGGCATCGTGGTATTCGCCCCCGATCTGTACATGACGCGCAGCATTGCGCGGGTGGTCGCGTATGTGCCGGATGATCCTGAGCACCCCTTCAAGGAATACACCTCGCCCCTGGAAATGATTGTTGAACTGACACGCCAGTTGCGCTCCAAAGACTATCAAGGGTTCTTCGCCCGCTTCGTCAATCACGAGCAACGCGGGCATTTCTTCAACACTCTCAACAGTCGCCTGAGTGAGATCAAGTGGCACCCGCACGAGCCCGGCAGCAGCCTGCCAGCGTGGCGTGAAGCGCCGGTTGAACGGCCCGACCTGCAGACCGCGCTGACACCGTTTCACGACGATCTGTGGCAGCACCTGCACCAGGCGAAACTGAACAAGATCTTCAACGATGCCCGGGTCATCGCCGTGCCTACCGCCTGGGTCGATCAACGCGCGCGTTGGGCGTTCTGGGATTCGGTGGTCAATATTCTTTCCACCATCGCGCAGACTGCCGCGCTGATCGTCGCACCGTTCGTGCCGGTGCTGGGCGAAGCGATGATGGCGTACATGGCCTATCAAATGCTCGACGAAACCTTCGAAGGCATCGTCGAATGGGCACAGGGCCGTACCACCGAAGCCATGGAACACCTGATGGGAACCGTGGAGTCAATGATTCAGCTGGGTATGTTCGCGGTGGGCGGTGCGATTGGCGCGGCAGAGTTTCGCAAGGTGCTGCCCAAGGAAGTCGTGGCGTTCATCGACCGTTTCAAACCAGTGAAAATGCCCACCGGCGAGACTCGCTACTGGGAGCCCGATCTCCAACGCTACCAACACCCGTTGCGCCCGGATGCCGAGTCGCAACCCGATGCACTCGGTTTGCACAGCCATCAGGACAAACGACTGCTGCCCCTGGAAGACGCCCATTACTCGGTCAAGCAAAGCACAACGCCGGGCCAGTACCGCATCGAACATCCGAGCCGCCCCGACGCTTATCAGCCGGTGGTGCGCCACAACGGCGAAGGTGCCTGGCACACCGAACTGGAACAACCGCTGCAATGGGATGGCGAAACTGCACTTCGCCGCCTCGGCCCTGCGGTCGAGACCTTCTCCCCGGCCGTGCGTGAAACCATCCTGCAGATCAGCGGCAGCAGCGAAGACGCGCTGCGCAAAATGCATGTCAACCAGGAAAAAATTCCGCCGCTGCTCGCCGACAGCATCCAGCGCTTCAAGATCGATCAACAGCTGCAGCGCTTTATCGATCAGCTCGACAGCGACGTCGCCGACAGGTTTTTACGCGCCGATCCGGTGACACAACTGCAATTGCTCAGCGAACACGGTCGCTGGCCGAGCACTCAACGCCTGCGCCTGCTCGATCGCCAGGGCAAACTGCTCTGGCAATCTTCCGCCGACGAAAGCCTGCCCGTCACGCAGCTGCGGCAGGACAGCCTGATCAATGGCGACCTGCTCAAAACCCTGCTCAATTCCCTTGACGAAGCGCAGATCAAGCTGTTGCTCGATGAGCCCTTCGCGGTGACACCGTCGCTGGACGCCCGTAGCCAGACCTTGCGCCAGCAAGTGGCCGGTCTGGCAAAAGCGCACAGAAGCACGCTCTTCGAATCACGCTATCAGGCCCTTCAGCACAACGACGATCCGCTCGCCGCGCAGCTCCAGGCACAGGCCCCCGCGCTACCCGCCACCCTGACCCGCGAACTGCTCGACACCGCCACCGGCAGCGAACTGCTGCAGATCAACGAAGGCCGGCTGCCGCCGCGCCAGCAGGAGCTGTTGCAACTGGCCAGTCAGGAAGTACGCGTGACCCGCGCCTACGAAGGACTGCATCTCGACTCAATAAACAACCCCGACTCCGACGTCCTGGCGCTGCACAGCCTGAAATTGTTGCCGGGCTGGAGCGGTGACGTACGGATCGAAATCCGCGATGGGCGCTATGAAGGCCCGGTACTTGCCAGCGTCGGAAGCGAAGAGGCGCCCGCACAAAAAGTGCTGGTCCGCCATGATGACGGTCGTTATCAACCCTACGATGACCGTGGCCAGGAGCTGCATTCACTTGGTGATTTCTATTCCAGCCTGTTACAGGCCTTGCCCGACAGTGAGCGCCAGAGCCTCAACCTGCAGATCGGCCAGGACCAGGCGCTGAAAACGGCCATCCGCGAACGCACACCGGAGCGCCACGAAGTGCGCACCGTAATTGCCGAGCCCCCCATTCAACCACCGGCCGTCGACACACTACGGCTGCTGGGAGCCGACGGTTATCCTCGCCTTGGTACGCCGCCCCCGGACGATGCACTCATGCGCGCCACTGAAGAAATACGGATCCTGTACCCAAGGATGTCGGACCCGAACGTTCAAAGCCTCGCACACAACATGCTCGCCAGCCCTTCTGGCTGGCGCGCAGAGATGGTCCGCTTGCAAAACGATCACCTGCAGTTGCAAAACGAACTGCATGTGTGGGCCAACAACCCGCCCGCAGTGCACCCCGAAACCGGCCTGCCACTGACATCGATAGAGAAACGCGCAGAGATTCAAAACCGAAGACTGCTGCGCCAAGAGCTGCTCAGCGGCTGGCGACGGGAGAACGCCAGGGCATTGGATCACCGAGGCGTTGCCTCAGGCCACGCCTTGTGCCTGACGCAGCGCATCATGGGCGACTTGCCGGTGCTGTCGGCCGACTTCGGCCACATCACCGAACTGACCATTGACGGCATTACCACGAGCGATTCTCTGGACGGTTTTCTGCAGTCTTTCCGGCAATTGAAAAACCTCGACGCGCGCAACCTCAACGTCCCGAACCTGCCCCAGGCACTGACCTCCATGCCGGCGCTTCGCGAACTGAGAATGCGCAACTGCGCGGTGGGCATGACGCCAGCCAGCGAGTCGGTTCTGGCGTCAATGCCGCAGCTCACACTGCTCGATCTGCAAGGCAACGCGTTGGGCCTGCCGCCGGACCTGCATACGCTGCCTTCGCTGCGTTATGTCAATCTGTCCAAAACCGGCATCCACACAGTGCCGGACGGCGTACTTGAACATCCGAGCCTGATCTCGGGGCAATTCAACGGCAACAACATCACCCATATTCCCGACAGTTTTTTCAACCTGGCCGCCTCCCTCAGCGATGGTTACACCTTTGCCGACAACCCGTTGTCCGCCACCTCTCGCGAGCGCGTCAAAAGCTTTTTCCAGAGTACCGGCACACACTACGGCGTCCGGCCCGATCCGCAGGACCTGCAACGCACCACCCGGCTGTTTCCAGCCCTCGATGACGAGCAAGCCACCCAGGTGCTGTACCGGTTGCCCGGAACATTGGCAGAAGGTCGCGGCCAGCTGTCACGCTGGGAAACCGAGCTCGATCGCCTGGACCTGGAACTGAATCAATGGACCAATCAGGCTTTGTCCACCGATCCTGCAACAGGAGAAGCCCTGTCGCTCAAGGCACAAGAACGCGAGCTGGAGGCCAGGCGATCCTTCGCGCAACAAATGCGCGACTTCTGGAGTCTCCGGACCGGGGTCAACCGCGCTGAAGGATTCAATGCGACGGCCGGGTTCAGCGGTGACATGCCCGTACTCAGCGCCAACTTCGAGCACGTTTCGCGGATCAACGTGAGTGGCAATCCGAACATTTCGGGGACCCTGGCCTTCGTCCAGAGCTTCCCCAATCTGACGACATTGCGATTGCGCAACTTTGATCTGGAACCGCTTGCGCTGGCCGAGACGACGCTGCCAGCGCTGAACGAGCTGGAACTGAAAAATTGCGGCGTGACCCTCACTCCGGAAAACCAGGCTGCGCTGCTTTCCCTGAACAACCTGCGCACACTGGATCTGAGCGACAACCAGTTGGGTACGTTTCCCGACCTCAACCTGTTGCCCGAACTGACGTACATCGATCTGTCCAACAACGGGCTGACGGTCGCCCCCGAAGGCTTGATCAGCCACCCGAAGCTGCGCACTGCGGTGCTGACGGGCAACCGCATCGAAAACCTGCCCGACGCCCTGTTCGACCTTCCTGCTGAACGCAGTGACGGCATTTACCTTTCCGACAATCCGCTATCACCCACTTCCCGCAACAAGATCAAAGACTACTTCCGCACCCATGGAAATGATTTCGAGGTGAGGGCCGACAATCAGGACATTGCCCTGGCCCGACAGTTGTTTCCCGCACTGGACCAGCAAGAAGCCAGCGACTTGATCTACAGCCTGCCCGGCAACCTGGCGGAGGGTCGCAGGCACCTTGTCAGGTGGCGTGAGGATCTGGAGAAAATGCTGCGTGATCTCACCCGGTGGGCAGGGGAAACCCCGACCACGCACCCGGTAACCGGGCAAGTGCTGTCTGCCGATGAATTGCAGGCACAAACCCGGGCGCGAACCGAGTTCAAGCGCGCTCTGGAGGCGCTGTGGCGACTGCGCACGAGAGAGACCGCCACGCGCGGCGTTTTTTTTGCAACTGACCTGAGGTTCTTCGGCGAGATGCCCCGGTTGACCGCGGACTTCAGCCATGTTGCTACCCTGAAGCTGACCGGTAACGCCGCGATCAGTGATCCGGGACCGTTCGTGGAACGATTCTCCAACCTGCAAGCCCTGAAACTGAAAGCCTTCGCGCTGAATGAAGTTCCAGCCTTCGTCGGCCGTCTGCAACAACTCAACGAACTTCAGCTCAGTCATTGCGCCGTGACCCTCACGCCCGCCGGACAGGATGTACTCAACTCGTTGCCCGCGCTCACGCTTCTCGATCTGAGCGCCAACCCATTGCAAGTGGCACCCGATCTTCGGACCCTGCCGGCGATCCGCGATGTTTTCCTCATCAATACCGGGCTCACCGCCCTGCCCGAGGGGCTTGCCGAACACCCCCCGCTCGAAAGCATCTACCTCAACAACAACGCCATCAACGATCTGCCGGACGACTTTTTCAGCCTCGATCCACAGCGCGCCAAAGGTGTACAGCTGACCGGCAATCCGCTGTCGCCGAAGGTCCGCGAGCGTATCAAGACATACTATGCCGCCCACGGTCATCACTTTCAGGTCATGCCCGACCCGGCTGATATCGCCAAGGCCCGCAGCCTGTTTCCGCGCCTGAATGACTATTCGGCCACCAACATGATTTATCGCCTCCCCGGTACGTTGCACGACGGCAAAGTACAACTGCTGCGATGGGACGCGGAAATCAGCCAAATGCTCAGCGACCTCAGCACATGGCGCGAACAGATCCCTGTCAACAATCCTGCGACCGGCCAACTCTGGACTGGCGAGCAAAGAGCCGCACAACTCGTCACCCGAGAGCACTTCGGTGAGCAACTCGAAAAGCTCTGGCGCAGCAGAAGCGCCAAGGACTCGGCGTTACGCCTCAACACGTTCGAAGCCGATGCGACTTTTGCCGGTGAATTACCGGAACTGAGCGCCGACTTCAGCCACATCACGCACCTCAATCTCCAGGGCAACTCGGGGCTGAGTGTGCCCGACAGCTTTTTAAGCAGTTTCAGCGGATTGCAGGGACTGGAACTGGAAGGATTCACCCTCGGCCGGATCCCCCGACCGCTGAACGGCATGCGTTCGCTAAAAACACTGATGATGAGCGGTTGCCAGATCACACTCGATGCAGCGGGACAGACCACCTTGTCCGGGCTGACCCGATTGCATGCGCTGGATCTCTTCAACAACCCGTTGCGCACCGCACCCGATGTCTCGGCGCTGAAGGAACTGACGTTCCTGGACTTTACCGGCACGCAGATCGACAGCCTGCCCCCGGGGCTGGAACAACTGCCTCAGCTGAAAACCGCCTTGCTGAGCGACAACAATATTCGCGAATTGCCCGACGACCTGACGCTGTATGCCGGTCGTGGCGTGGATATGAGCGCCAATCCGTTATCAGACGTTTCCAGAGAACGCGTCAAGGCGTGCTTTCAGTTGAAGGCGGACCATTTCAATGTCTCGGCAGAACCAGCTGACATCGAGATCGTCCAGACGCTATATCCGCAGTTGACTGCCTTCCAGGCCAATGACCTGCTCTACCGTCTGCCCGGTACATTCGCCGAAGGGCGAAGCGAACTGCTGCGTCGACACACAGAGTTCACCACGCTGAAGAACGAGCTCGACAACTGGGTAAGCGGGGCTGCGCAGGATGGCCGGACAGACGATGCACTGGAACACGAAATCACCAACAGAAACGCTTTCAAAGAGCACCTGTTGCAAAGGCTGCGCGAAATGCCCACAGAGCTCATGCGCAGCGAACTGGACTGCGATCTGTCCTTCTCTGGGGAGTTGCCGGTTTTGAACGGACGTTTCGACTACGTTAAGGCATTGCAACTGACGAGCACGGCGACGGTGCCCCCGAAAGTTGACAGGCTGCTGCAGATATTCCCGAAGCTGCAGAACCTGACCATCCGCGACTACCACTTGAACGAGATACCCGCTGCGGTTTTTGCTTTGAACGGCCTGGAGACACTCGAACTGCCTGCCTGCCGCATCGCGCTGACTCGGCAAACCGCCCATGACCTGGGCGCGATGAGCAAGCTGAACTTGCTTGATCTGAGCAACAACCCGTTGAGGATGATGCCGGATCTGAGGAACTTGCGTGAATGCCGCTCACTGCACTTGCGCAATACCGGATTGCGTGAAGTACCGCCAGGATTACTCGACCTCCCCCATCTGGGGTATGCCGACCTGTCGAACAACGCAATTACCGAGCTGCCACCGCAGTTGCACCTTGAGCCGATCGGCAGGAATGCGTCGTTGGACTTCAGTGGCAATCTGCTGAACCCCGAGAGCCAGCAGCGCCTGCAGGCCTACCAGGCTGCCAACGAGATTCGCCTGATGCAAGAGCGAGTCAGAACGGTCAATCTTCACCAGGCTTTGGATGATTTCGAAGACTCGGATTTTTCCGATGGCGAACCGCGGCCCGACAGCGATCGCTGACGGGCGACTAGCCGCGCTCCGGCGGCACTGACGACAACTCGAACGGACTGCTGCTGCGCCGCTGGTTGCGATCTTCCCGCGGCGTGGCACCGAAGAAGTTGCGATAGGCGCTGGAGAAATGCGGCCCCGAAGAGAAGCCACAGGACAGGCCGATCTGGATGATCGACTTGCTGGTCTGCATCAACATCTGCCGGGCCTTGTTCAGGCGCAATTCCAGGTAGTACTGGCTCGGCACGCGGTTGAGATACTGCTTGAAGATCCGCTCCAGTTGCCGGCGGGAGACGCACACGTGCTGGGCGATTTCGTCGGTGGTCAGCGGTTCTTCGATGTTGGCTTCCATCAGCAACACCGCTTGAGTCAGCTTCGGATGGCTGGAGCCGAGGCGGTTCTGCAACGGAATGCGCTGACGCTCACCGCCCTCACGGATGCGCTCGACCACCAGTTCTTCGGAAACGGCACCGGCCAGTTCCGCGCCGTGATCACGGGCCAGCACCGCCAGCAACAGGTCAAGTACCGACAGGCCGCCGCACGCGGTCAGGCGATCGCGATCCCAATCAAACAGGTGGCTGGTGGCGATGACCTTGGGGAAACGCTCAGCGAAATCGTCCTGCCAGCGCCAGTGCACCGCCGCACGATAACCATCGAGCAAACCGAGTTGCGCCAACGGATAAACACCGGCTGACAGACCACCGATCACACAACCGGCCCGTACCACTTGCTTGAGCGCACTGCTCAGCGCCGGGGCCAGTGTGGTCGGCGGCTCGTCGGCGAGCAGAAACAGCTTCTGGAAGTTCTCCAGCTTGCCGGCCCACGGCTCGCCGGGCAATTGCCAGGCACCCTCGGCTGGAGGCTCGGCCTGCAGGAACGACAATTCGTACACCACGTCCGGGTGCACCCGCTGCGCAACTCGCAAGGCCTCCTCCGCCAGCGCCAGCGTCAACGCTTTAGTGCTGGGCCAAATCAGGAAACCTATTCGATGGGCAGTCATGGGCGGGCAATCCGAAACGAACAACGGTGATGAAGGCATGGGCCAATGCTAGCCCGGAAATGAACACAAATCCTGAGTCCGATGCAGATCCCTGTAGGAGCTGCCGAAGGCTGCGATCTTTTGATCTTCCAGAACAAGATCAAAAGATCGCAGCCTCGTTGCACTCGTCAGCTCCTGCAGTCGCGAAGCATGACCTGATTGGGTGCACAACGGCAGCCCTGATTACTTCAGGCTACCCGACAGAAACTGCTGCAAGCGCTCCGACTGCGGGTTGACCAGCACTTCGCGCGGGTTGCCGCTTTCTTCGACGACGCCTTTGTGCAGGAACACCAACTGGTTCGACACCTCACGGGCGAAGCCCATTTCGTGGGTCACGACGACCATGGTGCGACCTTCCTGGGCCAGCGCCTGCATGACTTTCAGCACGTCGCCGACCAATTCCGGGTCGAGCGCCGAGGTCGGTTCGTCGAACAGCATCACCTCAGGCTCCATCGCCAGCGCACGGGCAATCGCCACCCGCTGCTGCTCGCCACCGGACATGTGCCCCGGGAAGGCGTCCTTGCGGTGCGCCACGCCTACCTTGTTCAAGTAGTGCTCGGCTTTCTCGCGGGCTTCGGCCTTGGACACACCGAGTACGTGAACCGGCGCTTCCATGATGTTTTCCAGCGCAGTCATGTGCGACCACAGGTTGAAATGCTGGAACACCATCGACAGGCGCGAACGCATGCGTTGCAGCTGCTTCGGGTCAGCGGCTTTCAGTGCGCCGTCCTTGTTCGCTACCAGTTTCAGCTCTTCGTTGTTGAGCAGAATCCTGCCGGCGTGCGGCTGCTCAAGCAGGTTGATGCAGCGCAGGAAAGTACTTTTGCCGGAGCCACTGGAGCCGATGATGCTGATCACATCGCCGGCGGCCGCTTTCAGGGACACGCCCTTGAGCACTTCGTGACTGCCATAGCGTTTATGCAGGTCTTGGACTTCAAGTTTGTACATGCGGTCGGTTCTCACAAAAACAGTCAGTCAGTCGTTGAGCAAGCGCCCGTGACGCAGCGCTTCGCGCCCCGCCACCTTGGCCAGCCAGAAACCGGGTTGGGCATAGCGCAGCCGTTCAATGGCAAACAGCACCCCGGACGTACCAGCACACACCGTGCTGACCCGATCGGACACAGGGTCGATCACTTGAAAAATCTCGTCGCCCGCCTCGACCCATTCACCGGGCCTGCGGGAAAAACTCACCACACCGGGGTGCGGTGCAAACAACAATTCGGTGCCTTCGAAGGGCATGCCTTCACACGCGTCGTGTGCCGGGGCCGGCCACTCGCCGGTGATCAGGCCTTGCTCGGCAAGGAACGCCAGAATGCCTTCAGCATAGGCCTCGGCTTCGACGCGACCGGTGTCGGCCTGCCCGCCCAGCTCGATCGTGGTCGCCAGACACGCCAGCGGAATCTGCGCATCCGGGAACAACCGCGACAGCCGCAGCCACGGCAACGAGCACGCTTCATCGAACGAGCTGCCGCCGGAATCTTCGGCCAGCAAGCCGACCTTCACGTTCAGATGCGCCGACAGCGAGCGCCACTGCGGCCAGTGTTGCGGCAACGTGTACATGTGCAGCGCGGCGTCGGTATCGCAGTGCAGATCGAGCACGACATCGGCGGTGCAGGCATGGCTGAGCAACACGCGCTGCATGCCCTGTAACTGGCTGCTCGCCTCCGGCAATGCGGCCAGATGATCGGCCATGGCCTGACGGATCAGCCGCACGTTGGCATGCGGATCGTCACCGAGCCGTTCGGCCAGCGCCGCCGCGACCGGGGCGCTGAGCTCGACGAAATCACGGTTGAAATTCTTCCCGCTGCCCGCCTCGAAACGGCCCTGGAAATTGCCTTGCAGCAACTGTCCCAGGCCAATCGGATTGGCCACCGGCACCAGCTCGATCACACCGTTGAGCAGACCTTGGCTTTCCAGTTCGCCGAGGCGCTTTTTCAGCTCCCAGGCGGTGCGCATGCCCGGCAGTTCATCGGCGTGCAGGCTGGCCTGAATGTAGGCCTTGCGCTCGCCCTGGCCGAAGCGAAATACCGAAACCTTGCGCTCGCTGCCCAGGTGACTCCACGGCAACACGTGGTCGATGCGTTCCATATCAGTGCTTCCGCGGCGCGAGGTAGCTCAACCAGCGGCGCTCGGCCAGCTTGAACAGCTTGACCAGAATGAAGGTCAGGCACAGGTAGAACACGCCGGCGGTGATGTACGCCTCGAACGGCAGATAGAACTGCGCATTGACGGTACGCGCCGCGCCAGTAATGTCGATCAGGGTCACGATGGACGCCAGACTGGTGGTCTGCAGCATCATGATCACTTCGTTGCTGTACTGCGGCAGTGCCCGGCGCAGAGCCGACGGCAGCAGGATGCGCTTGTACAGTTTGAAGCGTGACATGCCCATGGCCTTGGCCGCTTCGATCTCACCGTTCGGCGTCGCCTTCAGGCTGCCGGCGATGATTTCGGCGGTGTAGGCGCTGGTGTTGATCGCAAACGCCAGGCACGCACAGAACGTCGCGCTCGACAGCCACGGCCACAGGAAGCTGTCGCGCACCGCTTCGAACTGGGCCAGACCGTAATAGATCAGGAACAGCTGAACCAGCATCGGCGTACCGCGAATCACGTAGGTGTACAGCCACGCCGCGCCGTTGACGATCGGGTTTTTCGAGACGCGCATCAGCCCCAGCGGCAACGCCGCGAGCAAGCCGAAGAACAGCGACAGCGCGAGCAGTTTGAGGGTGGTCAGCAGGCCGCCGAAGTACAGTGGCAGCGCCTCCCAAATGACGTTGTAGTCGAAGATCATAGATCAGCCGCCCTTACGCCTACCGAGTAGCGCTTCTCAAGGTGACGCAATGCCAGCAACGAAACACTGGTGATCACCAGGTACATCGCCGCCACTGCGAGGAAGAAGGTGAAAGGCTCACGCGTGGCATCCGCCGCCTGCTTGGCCTTGAACATCATGTCTTGCAGACCGACCACGGAAATCAGCGCGGTGGCCTTGGTCAGTACCAGCCAGTTGTTGGTAAAGCCCGGGATGGCCAGACGAATCATCTGCGGCACCATCACCCGGAAGAACACCTGAAAACTGTTCATGCCGTACGCCATGCCCGCTTCGGCCTGGCCCTTGGGAATCGCCATGAACGCGCCACGGAAGGTCTCCGACAGGTACGCACCGAAAATGAAACCGAGGGTGCCGATACCGGCGGCCAATGGATTGAGATCGATGTACTCGTCATAGCCGAGCATCGGCGCAACGCGGTTGAGCAAGTCCTGACCGCCGTAGAAGATCAGCAGGATCAGCACCAGGTCGGGAATCCCGCGGATCACCGTCGAATACAGGTCGCCCAGCCAAGCCAGCCAGCGCACCGGCGACAGGCGCAACGCGACACCGATCAGCCCGAGAACGATGGCCAGAGCCATGGACGACAAGGCGAGCTGAAGCGTCAGCCATGCGCCATCGAGGATGACAGCCCCGTAGCCTTTCAACATGATTCAGGTCCTCGAAAGTTGGGATGAAAAAATGGCGCAAACCGCAGAGATTCTGTTGCTTGCGCCATTTCGGACTTGTCGCAGAGACGTGTTACTTGCCGTAGATATCGAAGGCGAAGTACTTGTCCTGGATTGCTTTGTATTTGCCGTTCTCGCGCAGGGCCGCGATGGCCGTGTTGATCTTGTCTTTCAGGGCATCGCCCTTGCGTACTGCGATACCTACGCCGTCGCCGAAGTATTTGACGTCGGTGAACGCCGGGCCGACGAACGCGAAACCTTTGCCGGCGTCGGTTTTCAGGAAGCCGTCATCGAGCAGGGTCGCATCAGCCACGGTGCCGTCGAGGCGACCGGCAGCCACGTCGAGGTAGATTTCGTTCTGCGAGCCGTACGGTTTGATCTCGGCGCCCAGTGGAGCCAGAACTTCACGGGCAAAACGCTCATGGATCGAACCGCGCTGCACGCCGATGTTCTTGCCTTTGAGCTCAGCCAGATTTTCGCTGACCTGAGTGCCGGCCTTCATGACCAGACGTGCCGGGGTGTTGTAGTACTTGTTGGTGAAGTCGACCGACTTCTTGCGATCTTCGGTGATCGACATCGACGACAGGATCGCGTCGATCTTGCGCACTTTCAGTGCCGGGATCAGCCCGTCGAACTCTTGCTCGACCCACACGCACTTGACCTTCATTTCTTCGCACAGCGCGTTGCCGATGTCGTAGTCGAAACCAACGATGCTGCCGTCCGGCGCTTTCGAGGCGAATGGAGGGTAAGCCGCTTCGATGCCGATCTTCACAGGTTTTTCGTCAGCGACGGCATTCAGCGACAGCACGGACAGTGCCAGGGCGCCAAGCAGCACAAGTTTCTTCATCTTGGGACTCCATCGGTAAAGGGCAAAAACGGCAGAGTGAGCGACAGCCCAATATGCGAATGGGTGAATCGGAAATCGGTTGCGCATCGGCGGGGAAATTTCCCAATGAAACCGCTGGCGATTTCAACGTCAGCCACGATGAGCGAGTGATCGGCATTCTAACGACAGGCCCGAAGCCGATATTTCTTCAATGCGACAACTAATTACAGATGCACCGAGAAAGCGGTTTGAGCTCATTGACAGCCTCGCAATTTCATGCAAGAGCGAAAGACAGTGAACCGATACATATTGCAAGTTGCGGGCCCATTATTCGCAAACCCTTCTAATCCGGCAAGCGCAGCGTTGTGTCTTATTCTTCACCGAGGATTTTGCGGCTCTAAAACGGGGCATGGCGTTTCCCTTCACCCCGGTTTGGAGCGCGCGGTTACACATTGGCTTGTACCGGGTAACAGAAGGAAAGGTCTCGCGGCGCAGATCGATAATTATTGGCTGGGTTGTTGCGGTTTCCTACAGGTGGCTACAGCAGCGCCTGACAGATCGCTTTCGCGAGCAGGCTCGCTCCCACAGGGGATCGGGTTCCTTCAGTTGGAATGCAGTCAACTGTGGGAGCGAGCCTGCTCGCGAAGAGGCAGGCGCGCGCCCCACGAAATCCTCAGACATAAAAAAGCCCCATCCAGCATCGCCGGACAGGGCTTCGCTACAACTATGGCTTAGGCTTACGCCACATTCATCGTCTTGTGCGT
Organism: Pseudomonas sp.; assembly: GCF_035554175.1. GTDB lineage: Bacteria > Pseudomonadota > Gammaproteobacteria > Pseudomonadales > Pseudomonadaceae > Aquipseudomonas. The sequence goes on from NZ_DATMIV010000019.1 coordinate 54,283, forward strand.
ATCAATCAAATGCTGCACCACGCCCGGATCCGCCAGGGTCGAGATATCGCCCAGGCCGTCATATTCCGCCGTGGCAATCTTGCGCAGAATCCGCCGCATGATCTTGCCCGAACGGGTCTTCGGCAACCCCGGCGCCCACTGGATCACGTCCGGCGAAGCGATCGGGCCGATCTCCTTGCGCACCCAGTTCTTCAGTTCCAGACGCAATTGCTCGGTCGGTTCCTCGCCATTCTTCAACGTGACATAGACATAAATGCCCTGCCCCTTGATGTCATGCGGCACGCCTACCACAGCAGCCTCGGCAACCTTCGGATGTGCGACCATCGCACTCTCGATCTCGGCTGTGCCCATGCGGTGCCCGGAAACGTTGAGCACGTCGTCCACGCGACCAGTGATCCAGTAGTAACCATCGGCGTCACGGCGCGCGCCGTCACCGGTGAAGTACATGCCGCGGAAGGTCTTGAAGTAGGTATCGACGAAGCGGTCGTGATCGCCATACAGCGTGCGCGCCTGACCCGGCCACGAATCGAGAATCACCAGATTGCCTTCGGCCTCGCCCTCGATGATGTTGCCGAGGTTGTCGACCAGCGCCGGCACCACGCCGAAGAACGGACGTGCCGCCGAACCCGGCTTCAGCGCATGTGCACCCGGCAGCGGGCTCATCATGTTGCCGCCGGTTTCGGTCTGCCACCAGGTATCGACGATCGGGCAGCGTGATTTGCCGACATTCTTGTAGTACCAGTCCCAGGCTTCCGGGTTGATCGGCTCGCCGACCGAACCGAGCAGGCGCAGGCTGCTGCCATCGGCACCCTCGACGGCGGCCTGACCCGAAGCCATCATCGCGCGGATCGCGGTCGGCGCGGTGTAGAGGATGTTGACCTTGTGCTTGTCGATGATCTTCGCCACCCGGGTGATGTCCGGGTAGTTCGGCACGCCTTCGAAAAGTACGGTGGTCGCGCCGTTGGCCAGCGGCCCGTAAACGATGTAACTGTGGCCGGTGACCCAGCCGACGTCGGCGGTGCACCAGTAGATTTCGCCGGGGCGGTAGTCGAACACGCGCTCGTGGGTCATCGCTGCATAGAGCAGATAACCGCCGGTGGTGTGCTGAACGCCCTTCGGCTTGCCGGTGGAGCCGGAGGTATAAAGGATGAACAGCGCTTCCTCAGCGCCCATCTCTTTCGGCGCGCACACGGTGCCCGCGACTTTCATCAGGTCTTCGTACCAGATGTCGCGGTGCTGATTCCACTTGATGTCGCCACCGGTGCGCTTGCACACGATGACCTTCTGGATGCTGCTGGTTTCCGGGTTGGTCAGGGCGTCGTCGACGTTGGCCTTGAGGGAAATCTTCTTGCCGGCACGAATGCCTTCGTCAGCGGTGATCACTACTTTCGAACGGCAGTCGATGATGCGACCGGCCAGGGCTTCCGGCGAGAAGCCGCCGAACACCACCGAGTGAATCGCACCGATCCGGGTGCAGGCCAGCATGGCGACCACGGCTTCGGGGATCATCGGCATGTAAATGGTCACCACGTCGCCACGGTGCACGTCCTGACCGCGCAGGGCGTTGGCCAGCTTGCACACTTGCTCGTGCAGTTCGCGGTAGGTGATGTTGCGGCTTTCGGAAGGATCGTCGCCTTCCCAAATGATCGCGACTTGATCGCCGCGCTCGGCCAGATGACGGTCGAGGCAGTTGTAGGAAACGTTCAGGGTGCCGTCGGCAAACCACTTGATATCGACATGGTGATCGTCGAACGAGGTCTGTTTCACCGTGGTGAAAGGCTTGATCCAGTCCAGACGTTTGGCTTGCTCGCGCCAGAAGCCGTCAGGGTTGACGACCGACTGCTGGTACATGGCCTTGTAGGTCGCCTCGTCAGTCAGCGTGTTAGCCAGTACCTCGGGACGAACGGGATACAGAGAAGCCGCACTCATCTTTCCTACCTCGGTGTAATAGTTGTTTTTGTATGACCCCGTTGTAGCCGGGCGGGCTTCATAGAACCATTCGACGATGGTAGTAACAACCCCTCCCCTGCTCGCGCGCCCCTGTAGGAGCTGCCGAAGGCTGCGATCTTTTGATCTGTTTTTAAAATCAAAGTCAAAAGATCGCAGCCTTCGGCAGCTCCTACACGGAATGGGGGTGCTTGGGGGATTGTTACCAAAACCATCAAAAGTGTTTATCAAAACCGCCTCTGTTTACCCTCACCCCAGCGCCCTAAAATTCACCTCGCCAACAAGGCAAACGCGATTAACAACGTTACAGCCCCCACGAAGGCCGTTAATCCAGCTCTCCAGGTAACGCATCAAATACCCAAGCTCCACACGCAACCCTAAAAAGGTTGCGTGACCCCACTCGACCTCAAAAAGGTGAATTAGAAATGAAAGCTTTATTGGTTCTGGCCCTCAGCAGTCTGTGCGCAACCGCCATGGCGAACGAGGGTCCGGCTGATGCCACACAGCAACAACCGGTCATCGAGGAATACACTTACTCGACTCACCTGGACATCGCCAAAGTTGTATCGATGAGCGAAGTTCCGAATGTCTGTGAAGTAGTACCGGCAAAGATGGAATATGACGACTCCAAAGGCCAACGCCACATCCTGCGCTACAGCATCATGGGCAACGGCTGCACGAACTGAATCAGACTGCACCGAATCGGCTCCCTCAGCGCGACATTGAGGCTCGATTCCAGCCCGGCTTCGGTCGGGCTCAGTTGTGTCTGGAGGCGCGAAAAAGGCTTGCAAAACACTAGATATAGTGAAAAAAGCGCTTTTCTGGCTATTTTTTAAACAAAAAATCACCCGCCAAAAAATTAACGAAAAAAAATCTGCAGCGGCCGAATCCGCGCAAAGCCCTGTAATCCCTCGGTCGGATCGAAATCCACCCCCTCCTCGGCCTCGCCATGAGCCGATTCGCCGCACCACGCCGGTAAAAATTTCCCTATAATGCCGCCCCATACGGGTCAGCAATATTCCCTTACAGGGAGCAAAAGCCATTCTGAAGCCCCGCAACAGCGTCAGACGCTGATTGCGCCCATCAGAGGCTCTCGGAACCCGTCAAAATTTCTGTTTATTTGCCTGCGTGCAGCGCTGCAAAAAACGACATCCAACGCGGCTTGTTTGGCCGTGTGAAAAACCAACCCATCAGGTTTCACACGGGCACAAGCCCTCACGCAGGAGACGACACGTCATGCTGAGCTGGGACGAATTCGATAAAGAAGACAGTGAAGTCGCAACCGTGAAAGGCGCCAACGCCGGCCACGCAAGCGAAGCCAACATGGACCGCCTCGACAACGCCGGCGGCGCCGCAGCGCTCGAAGCCCGCGCCGTGACCGCCGACGACTCGGCCGCCGTGGCCCGCGCCAAGGCTGCACTGAACTCCCTCGACGTCGCCGAAGGCCTCGCCGAACTCGAAGGCGCCTCCGCCCGTGTCGCCGTTGACGAAAAGCGCATGATCAACTGCCGCGCCGACCTCAACCAACTCGTGCCATTCAAGTACGACTGGGCTTGGCAGAAATATCTGGACGGTTGCGCAAACCACTGGATGCCGCAAGAAGTCAACATGACCGCCGACATCGCCCTCTGGAAAAACCCGGAAGGCCTGACCGACGACGAGCGCCGCATCGTCATGCGCAACCTCGGCTTCTTCTCCACCGCCGACTCCCTGGTTGCCAACAATCTGGTGCTGGCCGTGTACCGCCTGATCACCAACCCGGAATGCCGCCAGTACATCCTGCGCCAGGCCTTCGAAGAAGCGATCCACACCCACGCCTACCAGTACTGCATCGAATCGCTGGCCATGGATGAAGGCGAAATCTTCAACATGTACCACGAGATCCCATCGGTCGCTAAGAAGGCAGCCTGGGGCCTGAAGTACACCCGTTCGATCTCCGATCCAAAGTTCGAGACCGGCACCCCGGAAACCGACAAAGAGTTGCTGCGCAACCTGATCGCCTACTACTGCGTTCTGGAAGGCATCTTCTTCTACTGCGGCTTCACCCAAATCCTCTCCATGGGCCGCCGCAACAAAATGACCGGCGTCGCCGAGCAGTTCCAATACATCCTGCGCGACGAATCCATGCACCTGAACTTCGGCATCGACGTGATCAACCAGATCAAAATCGAAAACCCACATTTGTGGGATGCCGAGATGAAAGAAGAAGCGACCCAGATGATTCTGCAGGGTACGCAGCTGGAGATCGAATACGCTCGCGACACCATGCCTCGCGGCGTGTTGGGCATGAACGCGGCGATGATGGAGGACTACCTGAAGTTCATCGCTAACCGTCGGTTGTCGCAGATTGGTTTGAAGGAAGAGTATCCAGGGACGACTAACCCGTTCCCTTGGATGAGCGAGATTATGGACTTGAAGAAAGAGAAGAATTTCTTTGAGACTCGGGTTATTGAGTATCAGACTGGTGGTGCGTTGAGCTGGGATTGACTCCCAAATACCTCCTTAGCTAAAAAGCTGCCATCGGCAGCTTTTTTTTGGTCTTCAATTTAATACGCCCCCCCTCCCTAACAGACAATTACCACACCATTCCGAAGGTCCTACTAGACAACGTAATGTCATAATAGTAGCTTTGCAAATTCTGCAAACCTAACAGATCGTTTTCAAACAAGGAGAGGTTTCCGATGGCAAAGTTACGACCAAGGGCCCGGATAGTTAGAACTATTGGAGACCAGTTAATTAGCGGGCCCGAAGCAGCTTTAATTGAGTTGGTTAAGAATGCCTATGATGCTGACTCACCCTACGTAAAAATTAAAATCACCCCTCCAGAAAATGGTGATTGGGAAAGCGGCTCGAGCAGCATTACCGTTTCGGATGCTGGGCATGGGATGTCTGCTAATGATTTATTAGAAAAATGGCTGGAACCAGCAACAAACGACAAAGTCACAAGAAAAACCAGCCCAACAAAAAATAGAAGAATGTTAGGCGCAAAGGGCGTAGGTCGTTTCGCCACTGCTAGACTTGGAAATAAACTTGAATTAGAAAGCACTACCGCTACGAGTGAATCGAATTTCGAAACATCACTCATGAAAGTCGACTGGCAACACTTCGAACAAGCAAAATACCTCGATGAAGTAGACATTGAAATAAATACTATTGCACCCGCAGATAAGCCAGGGGTAACGCTACGCATAAGCGATCTAAAGGATACATGGTCAGAAAGAAAACTAGTAAATCTAATTAAGGAGCTTAGAAGACTGGCTTCACCGCTTTCTTCGCAAGAGTCCGATTTCAAAATCCATCTTGACATCAGTAAGTTCGAAAAGAACGCTCACAAATTTAATGGCCTTGACCTTCTGATCAACCCCTTTGACGAAAATCCTTCGACCGAAGCTGAACAAGTAATCAGACCTCTTTCAATCGAAAATTTATTTCACTACATGCTGGAAGGTGAATTCGGCTCCGACGGCGCGTTTACAGGAACATTTTTAAATGACCGAGGCGACAAAGTAAAACACACGCTGCACTTACCGGCAAGTAAACTATTTCCGGAGGAAGACAATTGCGGCCCCGTTAAAGTCAGGTTAAATATTTATGATCGAGAAAGCGATGCTATTCAGAGCTTATTCCAAGGTTTAGGATTTGGAGCATTAGGTCGAGTAGAATCAAGAAAACTTCTAAATGAAAATATTGGAGTTGGTATTTATCGAGACGGTTTCCGCATCAGGCCATATGGGGATGCGGAAACAGACTGGCTCGAATTAGAACGCATGAGGGTACAGAACCCGTCCAAAAAACTGGGTCTTAATCAGCTGGCAGGAATCGTCACAATTGACGACGAGAGGATCTCAGGCCTAATAGAGCGCAGTAGCCGGGAAGGTTTGGAGCACAACGGATCTTTCGCCAGGCTGAAGCGACAAATAGCGGAACTTCTGTCTCATGTAGAGTCCATACGGCAAGATTTTCGTGAAAGAGCGGGTTTGAGTCGGAAGCCTAGTGGAAGCACATCTGATGTACATCACACATCAACAATGGAGGCCACGGCAAAGGCCATTGCCGAACTTCCAACAATTTACAGAGACAAAGTCGAAAAAGCGTTCATTAGAGAAACCACCGCATTAAAAACTGCAATTGAAGACTTAGAGACTTACCAGCAGGCTCTGATTTCTCATTCGTCTCTTGGCCTTGTAATAACTCAAGTTCTGCACGACGGAAGAAGATATCTTTCTGATATTTCCACTAGATCTGAGGAGATAGTTAATGACTCTCCACGCCTACTAGAAGAAAGTGATTTTGGCAATTATATACGCACCAACCTCCCAGAGAACGCTAAAAACATCCTAAGTTCGGCTGGCGGGCTCAGCTCGTTATTCAGATCACTAAATCCAGTTTCGGGAAAAAAAAGAGGCGCACCGAATAAGCAAGATATTGTAGGAACAATCAATAGATGCTTAAAGCTATTCGCTAAAGATTTTAAAACCGAAAAAATCAATGTTGATTTTGACCCACCCAATAAGAATATTTATTTTTTGGGCCACGACGGCGACTTGATGGCAGCGCTACTAAACTTGTTAGATAACGCAACGCACTGGCTATCAACTTCCCCTTCAGACAATCGGAATATAACTATACAAACTCGAGAGCAGGAAAAATATCATCAAATAATCGTTTCAAACAACGGACCAATCATTGATGAACGATATATACCCAAGCTCTTCAATGCCGGTTTTTCTTTAAAACCAGAAGGCTCCGGAATAGGGCTCGCAATCGCGCGAGAAGCGCTAAGAGCAAGCAAAGCTGATCTTGCATTTGACGACTCTGCTGAGAACACTACTTTTATCATTGAAATGGTTGCATCAAAAAATGACTGAACTCCCTCTTCCAACTTTGTATATTTTGGTGATCGAAGACGAGAAAACCATGATTGAGTCATGGATGAGAGTTTTTAATCGCCACAACCAAGACATTAAAGCTCATGGATTTAGTATCACTTTCACTGCGGCAGCTACGATCTCGGAAGCAGAAATGCTACTTGAGTCCCGCCGCTTCGATGCGGTTATCGTGGATCTTGGTCTAAGAGGTGAGGGAGCAGCTGCTGAAATAAACTCGGAAGGAAATAAGATTGTTAAATCTATAATTTCTACTCAGCCCGCTGGCGTAATAATTTACACAGGACAAACTCAAGACGCAGAAGACTTCTCCAAGTATTTCGTAAGAGTTATTGACAAAAGCGAAGGGCAGCACAAGGTTCTAGAATGGATAGCAGAAAACAAGGAAGTATTCCTCGGTATTAGAGATACTGAGGTGGCGTTCAGAAGTGAAACCGCACGCGTTTTCTTTAGCCAAGTATGGCAACGTTGGAAGTTTTGGACAGACGGTGCTAAAGCGTCTGGGACTAAAATCTCTAATTCCGTCGCACGTCATATTCTTGCACATGTACATGATGTGCTGTTAAGCGCAGACGAGGATAAAACACACCCTGAGGAGGCTTATTTTCTCCCACCGCTCAAACTAAGACTAGATACAGGGGACATCGTAACTATTGATGATGAGAAATGGATCGTCGTCAGCCCTAGGTGCGACCTCGCCAACCCGACGAAAGTTGACACCATATTGTTAGCAAGATGCATCGAACATTCTGAAGCGTGGAACGCAGCCACAAAAGACAATCAAAAAAATAGAATAATTCAACACGAATCATCCCCTAAACAGCACTTCCTCTTCCCGCTAAGGGACAATGATGGCGTCGCCCATGGTCCTTGGATGGTCCAGTTTCACAATATAAAATCACTTCCAACTGCCGAAGCGATGGAGAAGTTACCTAGCCAACGATTCGCATCATTGTCACCACTTTTTGTTCCATCTCTCGTTGAGCGTTTTGGGAGTTATTTTAGTAGAATTGGAACACCCGGATTTTCTAGCTGAGTTTCTTCCCCGCATCTTTGGATGCGGGGATTTTTTCGTCCGTTTACGCTAGCGAGCAACTTCCACGCTCAATAAAAGCGCATGTATTATTTCTGCTATTTTTTTCGCCAATAGCGGTGGAACCGCATTCCCTACCTGATGGAACTGCTGAGTTCTGTTTCCTAAAAAAAGATAATTATCAGGAAAAGTCTGAAGCCTAGCCGCTTCCCTTACTGTCAAGCTACGACATTGATTTACGTCGTAATGAATGAAATAATGACCGTCCTTAGAGATATGACTAGTTATTGTTGACGATGGCGAGCTCTTTATTTGCACTTTAAATCGATCACAAAACTTTCCAGTTTTCCAATTTTTATGATCCGGCGCCAGACCAGGCAGATCAAAATCAGAATGACCCTTTGGCGATCTATCATGTGCTTGTGCGAATGCAGCTGCAAATGCATAACGTTTCAAATCAGATGTCATGTGACCACGTGCTTGGTGATTCAACCAAACACTTAAACGCTCATCCCTAAACCATGCGTCTAGATTTGCGCGACCGGTACTTCCGCTGCACCCCGTAGTAATTTTCTGCTGTTGCAACCCTGTTTCAAGATGCCCTCCCCGGAAAGATGCAAGCGCAATACTCAATCTGCTTTCCAAAGCTGGATCCCTAGGCATCTTCTTTAAACAGGAATTATACAGATCTTCAATATGCTTCAATACTTCGGCACACCAAGCATATGGTGTATCCTTCGTTTTGGTAAGCGTACTTCTCAATTTCGGAAGATTCCCAATCAAATCCTCCACAGTTGCACCTTTCTCCGGCTTCAAAAAAATATTGTTTAACCCCTTCGGAAAATCATCCGAAACTCCTACTAGAATAACTCTATGCCGCCCTTGCGGAATCCCATATTCCTCCGCCTTAATTACGTAGTTTTTGTAGTTCACGCCACGCGGATCGTCTCCACTTTCAAACACTTCGTCAGTGACCAATGAACAGATTTTATATTTTGTCCTACCTGTATCTGGAACACCTAACGCAGCGTCCGGATCAGAAAGATCTTGGAGTATTTTCGGAAAGATGAATTCACCATTCACTTTGGACGACAATATCCCCTTAACATTCTCCATCACAAAAACCGCAGGCCGTTTGCGTTGAATAATCCTCAAATATTCTAGGTATAAAAAATGCCGATGATCCTCTTCTGGTCTATACTCAGCTTTTCCACGATTTCTTGAGCGTCCTACGAGTGAGTATGCTTGGCATGGAGGCCCTCCAATCAAAACCCATCTTTTATCACTTTTAAGTTCGGAATCTAAAACGCTATCTAGTTCCTCATTACCTTCCGGACTACCAAGTCTGATTAGTCTGGCCTCGCTCTCTGCGGCATCCCAGTACTTCTTCGTTTTATCCGTCCAAGGCTTTGTTACTTCGCCTCTCTCGCAAAACTTATAATAGTCAGCCAACGCCTCTTGGCAGTGATTTTTTATCTTTCTATAGTATGCTCTAAGCCTCAAAGTAGCGTGCGCTGCAGGATCAATTTCTGCGGAAACTACTGTTTTAAAAGCTTCCCCATTGTTCACGGAGGAGAAACCTTCTCCCAGTCCTCCGGGGCCGGCGAATAGGTCTACTATTTGCCAAGGTTCACGTTTACTCATCGGGTATTTCTACTTCAGGATGTGGGGAATGGACGTCGTCGACAAAGCAACGCGATCTAAAATCATGAGCAAAATCAAAGGAAAGAATACTCGTCCAGAGATGATCGTCAGAAAATTTCTCCATGCAAATGGCTATCGATTCAGGCTCCATCGGAAAGATCTTCCTGGGAATCCTGACATTGTACTTCCGAAATTGAGGGTCTGTATATTTGTCCATGGTTGCTTTTGGCACCTTCACAAAAACTGCAAATTCTCAACCCTACCTAAAACCCGTCCAGAATACTGGCTAGAAAAACTTACAAAGAATACCGAGCGTGATTCAAAAAACGAGAGTCGATTGCAGCAGGCGGGGTGGACCGTACTTACCATTTGGGAATGTGACCTTGACAAAGGCTCTCTCGTACTTGACAGCCTCCTAACGGTACTCAACTCTATAAAGCGGGCGTCTCGTTCGGATTCAATTTCTTAAGGTGCTTCTGTACACTGCGAACAATCCGGCTACGTGAGGGGGAGCAAATACAAGACTTAAAAGGAGAACTCTGGTTGCGCATGCCCGACACGTCTGAGCCTTTTTTTACAAACTCGATTTACTTGCATGCATACCCTTCTGGTGGAAAATCACGCGTACTCCGCGTCCATGATGCCAAACCTTTTGATGAGCAGATATCCTTTGTGAGCGCATGTCACGCAAACTCTATGCCGGTGATCGGTACATGATGTTACGTACAAATCGACGGCTTACCGAAGACCGCTAAATGGTAAGTGAATTCGGGCGTGTACGCGTTTCTCGTCCATAACACCGCCCTGATATCGACAGCTTCGCGAATGGCTGACACATTAGGGCGTACCTGCAAAGCGTGAAGCCTGCACGTTGCGCTCGATCGAACGTCCGACATCGAGCGTTCTGAAAGGGCCGCAGATTTCATTCACAATATTGAGCTGCCAAGATGAGCCGAGGATTCGATTGCGGGATATGCTTGGTTTGATGGCGCTCGATACATTGAATCGGCGCGAATTCTGTTAGTGTAGTCATCACGATCGCTACGTGCACTCCAATTGTTTCTAAGCCCTCTGTATGAGTTTCAAGGCGGCTGTTTTTGCAGTGAGTCCAAATCCGAGTAACACTACCTTGAAAATAGCAAGCTCGTTAGTCAGTAATATATTTACTTCATATCCGCGTAAGATCTGAGAAGAAATGACTTTACCAAGCAAACAACCCTAACACTTAAACATTAATTAAATTAGTACCCACGCCAGACATCTTCAAAACTTATCTCCACAGAAGAATATCTAAAAGTATAGGGTATGGCGACAAATGGATAGGTCATTTCAACCTCATCTTTAATGCGAGAATGAAGCTCCCTAAAGACACTACAAGCTGGCCCAACCTCAGTCCTCAACCTCATAAATTGCGGCCATGTCGCTACCGCAACACGACTGTCTTTCATTTTAAATCCATAAGCACCAGTACGCGCGACCGACTGAGATATCGCAAACAAGTAAATCCCAGCAATACCTTGATCCCCTTTCAGTTTCAATCGCAAACTCTTAGCAACACCTTCATCCCCGTATCGGTCTATCCAGTTCGAAACCTTACTCCCCCACCCTTCCAACTCCTTAGCGAGATTACTAGCTTTACTTCTTAGACTTCTAACATCATTCGTAAAATAATCTTGCCATTTTAATTGAAATAAAGCCAACTCTCCGGTCACCGAATCAAATATAGCTCCATCAATATCAGTTAAAAAAACACCATCGATACGTAAATTTACATTCCCTTTGACAAGTTCATATCTATTGCCTCCAAAAATACCGTAAAGATTTGACCTCTGCCAATTTTCGCGGTATTTAGCCAAAGCATTCTCAATTCTAGAGTTTCGCCATTGAAAAAGCTTTATCAACGATGCGAAAGGATTACTGTTAACGCACCAAACCGGCATTATTATCTGTTCATTCCCCAACCCAATAAGCAGAGGCGAAAAAGGTGTTGTATTACCTTTAATACAGCCAATATCCTCAGGAAAGAACGTAATACCATCGACCATTCTAGCCACGGCATCCCTGTCAAGCCTAGACAAAATCTTAACGGTTTCTATCAGCTCAACCCTTGACTTCCATATAGTTAAGCTTTGCTCAATTAATATTTCTGGATATTTCTCCACTGAAATCCCCAGAAAAGCTAAGTGCTTCAAATGCAAACTTAGGACAGCTGCAACAACAATACTTAATTCGAATCCGGTGCCAGCATCCAATTCAACAGCAGGATGTATTCCGGCTTCATCGCGCCATGCTATAACCATCTCTAATGCAATAGAAAAAAAATGAGCGTCCGTTTCCGGAATCGCATCATAGGCCATCATTATTCCAAAACCAGAGTTCCAAGGTTTTACTAGCGGAGACATTAACTCTCTTATATTCTCTGATCGCATTGCCCTTAACTCGGGTATAACGACCTTACCATGAAATGCCCCGAGCTTTTCCGGCATAATATCCACATCGGTAAATTCCGTGAGACTCCATCCATTATAGACCTCACCAAACTTCCCCTCCAAACTCAAAGCAAGCTCATTAAGAAACTCATACTCTAGATTATCTAAAACTTGAGAATCAGATACGCCGAGCCTTCGAAACACATACTTTCCATCTACAATTTCCCCTTCTAACATTCCCGAATCCAACATATCAGCTACCCGCCGAAGGAGTATACACCGCCCAAACCTGTGCAAGACATTCAATGCATTAGCCCTTGTTTTACTGGTACTTTCAAACATAGGAAAACCAGGTGCTGACAACTTTGAAAAATAATACTCAGCGGCTAGATTCCACCCCCATCCTATCATCGTAAATATCGGCCCAGGCAACTGCGACTCTTTAGACAAACTTGAGTTAAAAGTAGACCAATACCCTAAAACACGTGTCATCTCTAAAAAGAACAGATGCTTCGCTATAGGGTCTAGAGGAGTAACATTAAGAACCTCGGCAAGCTCCTTGTCAGCGATATCCAATATAAACTCTTTCATTTCACCGCCCCCCCAAAAAACAATCACTTACCAGATCTTAATTACAACAAAAAACGCTTCCCAAGCTAAATAAACCAGCCTCATTACTATACCACTCTCGTAAGAGGCGTCAGCAGAAGGTATAACGGAATCCCCCACTCAAGGATCCGAGCCCCACCATGAAATTCGATCTCGCCTACTGCCTCAGCCTCGACGACAAGTTGTCGATCTATGACGTTCGCGATCTTAATTTCGATGAGACGGTGGCGTTTGACTCGGCGAAGGAACACTTCCAGTGCCCCAACGATGCCTGTCGGTCGGCGTTCGAGGCTTCCAATGAGTTGGGTACGTTCAACGCCAAGAACGTGAACTACGTGCGCACGCCGCACTTCAAGAATCTGCCGACTACGCAGCATGTGGCGGGTTGTCCGTATGTGAGTTTGAAGGCGTCGGCTTCTGACGTTGAGACGGCGGATGGCGAGGTGGATGACGCTCGTGAGGAGCACTTCCCGTCACAGCTGTTGCTGACCCGGCGTGAGTATGTGCGCAAGCCTGTCGCGCCGGCGGGGGCGGCGGATGTGTTGCGCAATGATCCGGTGCGGGTGGCGGTGGACAGTGTTAAAGAGTCGGCGGGTCGTGAGTCGGCGCCGGACAAGACCAGTGTGTTTGCGCATCCGGTGGAGTGTTTTGTTTCCAACTTCGCCGACAAGGATTTGCTCAAGCGGATGCCATTGAAGATTGGCGAGCATACGGCGTCGTACAGTTCGTTCTTCAAGAAGATCGAGTATCTGACGGACAACAAGGGGCTGATTTACTGGGGGCGGATCAAGAAGATCGAGGACTTCCACAGCGCCAGTTTTCGTGTCGATTTCGAGGACAAGGTCTGGTTCAAGAAGCCTGAAGACAGTAAGAAGAAGCCGTATCCGGTCAGCGTTTATCTGAACAAGAAGCTGATCGACAACTACCGCAAGCGCAAGGCGTTTCTGGAAGAGATCAAGCATGCGGTGGATAGCGACAAGGCGTTGTTCTGTTTCTTCTATGGGGTGACGCCGGAGTTGAAGCAGGTGCCGGGCAAGAAGAACCCCGAAAAGCCGTTCGAGGTCTTCAATGCCAATATCGAGAACCTGGATCACTTCATTATTCGGGAAGCACCGGGGCTGGAATAATGATCAGTTGATGTGTAGCCCTTCCTCAAACGCACGGATTTCTCGCTCAGCTTCCTTACGTCGCTCAAGTGCAGCCTGAACGCGCAATCCAGCACGGATCCTGGCACGCATGCTATCCGGTATCCGCCCGAACCATGGCGCGGCCAGTGGGGTGCAGCTCAGCACTCGTGTAGAACTGGGTGGTGCCATCCGATGCCCACCGAAGGAAAGCTCCTCAGTCTGTGTCAGACCTTTCTGAACATGCCCGACGCCCATCAATCCCCGAAGCATTGGGCCGACCAGTTACACATAAGCTTACGTACCTTTAACAGATTGTTTCGGCGACAGACCGGACTCAGTTTTCGCCAGTGGCAGAGCCCTGGAATTCGGCTACGAGAGCCCGGCGGCATTTTCGACCATGTTTAGGCGAGGACTGGGTCAGGCACCGTCCGTCTGGTTGCAGCCGGCGAACCAGGGAAATTCGAAAATTGCATTTGATCCCGGCCAAAAACAACTGTACAAAAACACAGTACATTTTCAATCAGCACTTTTGAGCCCGGAGCACACCATGGCCTCTCTTGCGATGAACCACGTCCTCGAACGCATTGCCCTTTTCCAGTTCACCCCGACCCACTGCGTCCAGGCACGCGCCATGCTGGGCTGGAGCGTTGAACAACTGTCACGCGAGGCCGAGGTTGCAGTTGCGGATATCCAGCGGTTCGAAGCGCAGCAGGACGTGGCGGATGCCGCAAGGCTGGCACTGGCTTATCGGTTCGAGGCGCAAGGGTTGGTGTTCTTCCCGGGGTTTGCACCAGGACGCAGTGTCAGGGCGCAGGGTATGTCGGGGGAATCGGTGGGGCGTGGGGATTTTGCGATGGCTGAGTAAGCTGGCGAGGGGGATGCCCCTCACCAACTGAACAAATCACGCGCTCTGTACCACTGCATCACTCTCCTCCTCCACCGCCATCCACCAAGCGCTCCCCCGTTCTGGTTGCGCAATGTTGAACGCTTCACCCATTCGCGGTGTGGTAATCGCAATACTGCGTTCCCAGGCGAGGGCGAGGATGCGGTCGAAGGGTTCGTGCCAGGCGTGCATGGACAGGTCGAAGGTGCCGTTGTGGATCGGGAAGAGCCAGCGGCCCTTGAGGTCGATGTGGGCTTGCAGGGTTTCTTCCGGCTGCATGTGCACGTGGGGCCATTCGACGTTGTAGGCGCCGGTTTCCATCAGGGTCAGATCGAACGGGCCGTATTGTTCGCCGATGCGTTTAAAGCCATCGAAGTAGCCGCTGTCGCCGCTGAAGAATATGCGCGTGTCGCCATCGATCATCACCCATGACGCCCACAAGGTGCTGTTGCCATCGAACAGGCCCCGCCCGGAGAAATGCTGCGACGGCGTGGCGATGAAACGGATACCGGCGATTTCGGTGCCCTGCCACCAGTCGTATTGGCGCACCTTGCTGGCGTCGATCCCCCATTTGATCAGGGTGTCGCCTACGCCCAGCGGGGTCAGGAAGTACGTGGTTTTGGCGGCGAGTTTGAGTACCGCCTTGTAGTCGAGATGGTCGTAATGATTGTGCGAGAGGATCACCGCTTCGATTGGCGGTAACTGGTCAATGCTGATCGGTGGCTGGTGGAAACGTTTTGGGCCAGCCCATTGCACCGGTGATGCGCGCTCGGCGAATACCGGGTCGGTGATCCAGAACTTGTCGCGCATCTTCAGCAACAGCGTCGAATGCCCTAATCGGTAAACGCTGTGATTGGGCGCTGCGAGCAGATCTTCGCGAGTCAGCGGCTGCACGGGGATGGCGCCGCGCGGACGGGTGTTGCGCGGTTTATGGAAAAGCATGTTCCACATGATCCGCAGCATTTTGCGCAAGCCCTCGCGCTGTACGGGTGCATGGTTGCGAAACAGCCCTTGATCCTGTCGAGAGGCTTCAGGCGTGGGAGTGTTATCCGGGAGAGAGACTGGATTGGCCATGACTGAACGACTCCGAAAAACCGTGTGCTGCACGGTGTTCCACGGGAAATGAAAATGGCCAGGCTGCACGCGAAGGCCAGACGCTCTGGTTTGTAGGGTGCGAGGATTAACGCAACATTACACCGAGCGGTGTAGTTTCTAGGTTGCATCAATGCAGGCGCCAAGTAAACTGCCAAGTGTAATTTCCTCCCTCTTCTGCCGAAGTCCGCTCATGACCGCTCCACAACGTCTCACCGATCGAAAACGCGAAGCCATCATCCAGGCGGCCATCGCCGAATTCCGCGCTCACGGTTTCGAAATCACCAGCATGGACAAGATCGCTGCTACGGCCGGCGTTTCGAAGCGCACGGTGTACAACCACTTTCCCAGCAAGGAAGAGCTGTTTGCCGAGATACTCAATCAATTGTGGGAGCGGATCATTGCTGAGCCATCGGTGAGCTATAACCGCGATCAACCGTTGAGCGAGCAGCTGCGGCAGATACTGCTGGAGAAGGTGCAGATGATGGCCGACGAGAATTTTCTGACCCTGGCTCGGGTAGCGATTGCCGCGACCATTCATTCTCCCGAGCGTGCGCAGAACATGATCGAGCGCATGGGCGAGCGCGAGGAAGGTCTGACGGTCTGGATTCGCGCCGCACAAGCCGACGGACGGCTGAACCAGGTGGACCCGGAGTTTGCCGCGCATCAGGTGCAAGGTTTGCTCAAGGCGTTCGCCTTCTGGCCGCAGATCTCCCTCGGCCGTGCAGCCCTCGATCCAGACATGCAGAACGCGGTCGCGGAGTCGGCACTGGACATGTTCCTGGCGCGATATCAGTGCTGATTCACTGCAGCCTAAGGAAGCGTGCAGACGCGTACAACTAATTCAGCAAAAAGTTATACAAACTCGCGAAAAATTCCTTTCTTGTACAACTTTATGAAGTTTTGTATAAGTAGCCATCTGCCAGTAACGGAACGCTGGCATTGAGCAGTCACCGCCGAATGCCGCCTGTGCATTTCGGTCTGCCGGCGTAGGAATAGGGACTGAATCCTGTTGATTTTCCCCACTTCCCGAGTATCGCAAGCATGTTTTTCAATCGCCACAAAGCCGCCCTCCAAGACCTGCAACACACCGTGTTTGACCAAGCTGCGATGCTCGAAGCGATCAACCGCTCGATGGCGGTCATCGAATTCGATCTTCATGGCGTGGTGTTACGTGCCAATGACAACTTCCTCAAGACCATGGGTTATACAGCGGCCCAGGCGATCGGCCAGCCGCACCGGCACTTTTGTACCCCGCAGTTCGGCCGCAGTGCCCAATACACTGAATTGTGGTCGCGCCTGAAAAACGGTCAGTTCCAGTCCGGCACCTTTGAGCGCGTCGACAGCAAAGGCCAGCCGATCTGGCTGGAGGCCAGTTACAACCCTATCAAGGATGAGTCGGGACGGGTGATCAAAGTGGTCAAGTACGCGATGGACGTCACCGCCAAAGTCCAGCAGGAAAACGAGGCCAACGCCAAATTGCAGGCCATCGATCGAGCGATGGCGGTGATTGAATTCGATCTCGACGGCAATGTGCTTACCGCCAATCAGAACTTTCTGACGCGCATGGGTTACACCCTTGCCGAGCTCAAGGGCCAGCATCACCGCTTGTTCTGCACACCGGCGCTGGTCAACAGCGGTGCCTATCAGGATTTCTGGCGGCGGCTGAATCAGGGCGAATTCTTCCACGGGCAATTCGAACGGGTCGACAAACGCGGCCAGACGGTGTGGCTGGAGGCCAACTACAACCCGGTCTACGACGCCTCGGGGCGTTTGTACAAAGTGGTGAAATTCGCCTCCGACGTCACCGCTCGCGTCGAGCAACACGAGCAGGACGCGCGCAGTGCCAGCACCGCGTATCACATCTCGGTGGCGACGCGAAAAGTCGCCGAGCACGGTACGCAAGTCATTCAGCAAGCCGCGAGCGAAATGCGTGAAATCGCCGAGGACATCAGCCAGTCATCAACCCTGATCGCGCAACTGGGCGACCGCTCCGAGCAGATCACCGCCATCGTCAACACCATCCGTGCGATCGCCGACCAGACCAATCTGCTCGCCCTCAACGCCGCCATCGAAGCGGCACGCGCCGGTGAACAAGGACGCGGCTTTGCCGTGGTGGCCGATGAAGTGCGGCAATTGGCGGCACGCACCAGCGGCTCCACGGCGGAAATTTCCAACATGATCGGATTGATCCAGAGCGAGACCCGGCAAGCGATCAAGAGCATGCAAGGAACGCGTGACCGCGCGGCGGAAGGCGTGGAATTGGCCAATCAGGCGGGAACGGTGATTCTGCAGATTCGCGATGGTGCCAGTGAAGCGGTGGATGCGGTGAGCATGTTTGCCAATGAGCGGGTGCCGGGGTGATGAAGGTTGGCCCGGGCTCCAGGATAGAACCGAAATAGACCGGGGTGCCGTTTTCGCGAGCAGGCTCGCTCCCACAGTTATTTGTGATCTCCAAAGATCCAGTGTGGGAGCGAGCCTGCTCGCGAATAGGCCCGCAATCACACTACAAAACCTCAGCCGCGCAAAAGACTGCGCACCGCAACAATCTCCGGCACTTCAACCCTGCTCATGTAAACCCGCAACGGCTCGGTGATGTTGATCCGCTCGTCTATGTGTTGATCGAGCAGCAACTGGATCGACTCGCGCTTTAACGTCATGGTGGTGTCCGTCAGCGGCGCCCAGACGAACTCACTGGCCGGAATGATGCCGTCATTGGCCACGTCCATGCCGAAGGAATCTTCGCTGAAGCGCAGGATGTATTGGCCGGTTTTGCGGTTGAGGCCGACAAAGCCCTTGAGGTCGTCGGCGGCCTGGCAGATGAGTTGGGAGGTGATGCGCATGGTAAACCTCACGAAAGTTGATCGATGGTTTACACGCAGGGCAACGTAAAGGCGCGCTCTCTGCCGGGGCGGCTGCCGAGGGCAAGCGTACTGCAAACAGCGCCACAAAAGTGCAGGAAATTTCCGTTTTGCTCGCTTTATGTCGGTCTGGCGATAGCCCTGCGGCGCTTCAGTTGTTAAAAGGTACGTCTCGAAAAAAACCTGCGAAAGGAACTCGACGATGCCTGCTACTTTTACCCGAAACGCTCTGGTGCTGAGTCTGTTGTTCGGCCTCGGTCAGGCGCACGCCGACAGCCACCCCGAGCCCAAGGCAATCGCCGCCGCCCATGGCATTCCGCACCCGGCGGTGATCGCCCACCGCGGCGCTTCGTTCGATGCCCCCGAATCCACTGCCGCCGCCTACAAACTGGCCCGCGACCTTGGCGCCGATTACCTGGAGATGGACCTGCAGCGCAGCAAGGACGGCGTGCTCTTTGCCCTGCACGACGACAACCTGCAACGTACCACCGACGTCGCCAGCAAATTCCCCGAGCGCAAGGACAGCCCGGCCACCGCGTTCACCATGGCCGAACTGAAAACCCTCGATGCCGGCAGTTGGTTCAACGCCAAGTACCCGGATCGCGCACGCCCGTCCTACGCCGGGCTGAAGATTCTCACCCTTGATGAAATCATCGACATCGCCCGCGCCAACCCGCAACACAAACCGGGCCTGTACATCGAGACCAAGGAGCCGCAGCTGTTTCCGGGCATCGAACATGACCTGAAGGAAAAGCTTCAGGATCGCGGCTGGCTGAGTCCCGCCGGTTCGAAACTGGCCAAGAGTGCGCTGGGCGTCGGTCAGGGCAAAGGCAAAGTGATCCTGCAGACCTTCGATAAAAACAGTCTGCAACTGCTGGAAAAGGAAATGCCGCAAGTGCCGAAGATCCTGCTGTTGTGGGTCGGTGAAGGCAGCATCGAGCCGAAATCCGACGTGACGTTCGCGGCCTCCGGTGAGAAGGACAAAAACGTTTTTTACGGCAAGCAAGAACCAAAGTCGGACGCTGAATTCAAGCAATGGGTCGATTACGCCAAGGCCCAGGGCGCCATCGGCACCGGTCCTTCGGCGAAGCTGACCCATGGCGGTGATCAGAGTTATTCCGATCTGGTGCAGCCGTGGATGAACCAGTACACCCACGATCAGGGCATGCTGGTGCATGTTTATACGGTTGACGAGCCAGTGGATTACGAAAAGGTAATGGCTGCGGGTGTCGATGGCATCTTTACCAACCGCGCCAGTGAACTGCTCAAGTTTTATAAGCGTCCGGCGGCTGGCAGTATTGATGAGGTTTTGAAAAAGAACGGTTTCTAACTTGTTTTCGAGTTGGCTGCTTCGCGAGCAGGCTCGCTCCCACAAGAGCGACTTTCTCGCGATGCGCAGATTTAAGGGTGAGTTAAGTTGCGCTGGTTAATCTGAACTCACTTACACAGATCAACCACTTCAACGAACAAGCAAGGAATGAACCGATGAAAACTTTGACTGCCCTGTTTACCGCCGCTGCCCTGACCCTCACCGCTGGCCTGGCTCAGGCTGATGTACGCGTCGACCAGATCCCGCAACTGGTGAAAGAAGGCAAGATCAAGTCGCTGGAATCGATGAACGCCGAAGCGCTGAAACTGCACCCGGGCGCCACGATTACCGACACCGACCTGGATAATCACTTCAACGGTTACGAGTACGAAGTTGAATTGAAAACTGCTGACGGCAAAGAATTCGACGTGGACTTCGATGCCACCACCGGTAAAGTGCTGAGCAACAAGCAAGATACTTGATAGACCGCTGTTGTTAATAAGCCGCACGATTGAAAGATCGTGCGGCTTTTTCATGCCTGCCGTAAATCATGTGTGGGAGCGAGCCTGCTCGCGAAAGCGGAGTGTCAGCGACATCAATGTAGACTGTCCCATCGCCATCGCGAGCAGGCGAAGGCCTACAAGGGTTGCGCAGACGCTTAACTCGCGATCAAGCACTCAACCGCGCCGTCACTTCATTCAATTGCCCCGATAGCCCATGCAAGTTCTGACTGGCACTTTCGGTGCGCTGCACGTTATCCAGATTGGTGCTGGCGATCGCGGTAATTTCCGTCAGGTTGCGCGAGATATCCTCCGCCACCGACGTCTGCTCCTCAGCCGCCGTGGCGATCTGACGGTTCATGTCGCGGATCGCCTCAACCGCCAGGGTGATGCGTTCCAGCATTGCACCGGCCTGGGTCACCTGCTCGACACTTTCATCACTGCGCGCCTGGCCGCTCTCAATAGCGTGCGCTGCGTCGACAGCACCGGTCTGCACGTTTTGAATGATCTGGTTGATCTCGATAATCGACTCCGCCGTGCGCTGGGCAAGGTTGCGCACTTCATCGGCAACCACCGCAAAACCGCGCCCGGCCTCACCGGCCCGTGCTGCTTCGATGGCCGCGTTGAGCGCCAGCAGGTTGGTCTGTTCGGCGATGCCGCGAATCACTTCCAGCACCTTGCCGATGCGACCGCTGTCGGTTTCAAGGCGACGGATCACCGTGGCCGTGTTGGCGATTTCGCCGCGCATCTGCGTGATCGAGTGAATGGTGGTCTGCATGACTTTTTCACCCTGCTGCGAGGACTGATCAGCATCGTCGGCGGCACGCGCCGCATCAGCGGCATGACGAGCGACTTCCTGGGCCGTGGCGGACATTTCGTTCATCGCCGTGGCCACCTGATCGGTGCGATTGAATTGCTCGCTGGTACCGCCGGCCATGGTCGTGGCAATGGCATTCAACTCGCCGCTGGCGCTGTCCAGATCACTGGCGCTGCGCTGCAGCCGGGTGAAGGTGTCGGCAAGGAAATCGCGCAAGGTATTCGCGGCGGCGGCGAGGTTACCCAGCTCATCGCGGCGCTCGCTGACCACGCGCTCGGCCAGTTGGCCATGGCTCAAACGTGTGACGTAATCGATCAGTTTGCGGATCGGCTCGATCAGGTTACGGCTGACCAGCCACAGGCTCAGCAGACCGATCAACAAGCCTGATGCGAGCATCACCAACAGACCCAGCCACACCGTACGATCGGCGGCTGCTCGGATCAGAGCTGATTGCTCGGTGCCCTGCTCGCGCAACTCGGCGACCAGGGCACTCATCTGTTCACTGGCAGCGCGGTCGACGCCTTTGACCGCCGCGTCGCCGGCGCTCGGATCAGCACCGGCGGCCACATAGGCATCGCGACCCTTCTGGTAGGCCGAACCCAACTGACGATGCTCTTCGCGCAAACGTTCGATGCGCGATTTCAGATTTGGCTCTATGCCTTTCTGGCCGGCCAGTTCGCCGAGGATGCTTTGCACATCGCGCTGACGATCTTCGAACTGGCCCCAATACTTGCCCAGGTCCGCCGGTTGTTTGCCGCGCAGCAAGACGTTTTTCCATTCCTGCACCTGCACCTTGAACTGCAGGTTGGCTTCGTCAATCAGTTGCGAAGTGTGCAATGGGCCGGCGATCAACTGGCTGTAGCTTTGCACGCCGTTGGAGAGGAAATGAAAGCAGGCCAGCGCGATCAACAGCATCGCCAGCAGACTGCCGCTCAGCAGGGCGAGAATTTGCGCTCTCAGGGATTTTTGCAGCATTGCGAGGTACTCGAAACAAGGATGAGGCACGCCCGAGCGGGCGTGAAAAATGGCTGGACCTCCCTGTCGAAGCACCATGGCAGTCACCAACGGTGCGCAACCTGACCCACCGGAGATCGGCGCGCCAGAGCGCTTCTTGAGAAACTTCCGACAGTCGGTAACGCTTTGATTTGACGCCACTTTATTGTCACAAAACGGTCATGTTCGATTGCGATGATGCCGCTCAAGTGAGCCTGAAAATCCTCCGCCTGACACCCTCCTCGCAGCGAGCCACCATGAACCACAGCCTCGATATCAGCCATCGCGACCCGGATCTGTTTGGCTTGCTCTACGGCTTTCGTTTCCTGCCCGGTGAGCGCGGCCGGGAAATCGATTCGGCGACCGCGTTGCGCTGTTTGCAGGACGACAGCGGCAGCGACGAATTCCTCTGGCTGCACCTGAATCTGGCGCATGCCGCGTGCGAGCGCTGGATGAAGAGTCATCTGCAATTGCCCGATGAGTTTTTCGAGGCTCTGCATGAAGGCTCGCGTTCGACGCGCATCGAACATGTCGACTCGGCGCTGCTGGCGGTGGTCAACGATGTGGTGTTCAACCTCAGCAGCATGGTTTCGTCGGAAGTGTCGACGCTGTGGGTCTGTGTGCGCAGCAAACTGATCGTCAGCGCACGCCTGCAACCGCTGCACTCGGTGGACAAATTGCGCTCGTCGGTGAAGGCCGGTGAGTGTTTTCGTTCGCCGTCGGAACTGCTCGTGCACCTGCTGCGCGATCAGGGCGAAGTGCTGACGCAGATCGTGCGCAAGACCAGCCTGAGCGTCGATCAGGTTGAGGACGAATTACTCTCTTCGCGCCTGTCGACCAACCGCGCCGAACTCGGCGCCAACCGTCGCGTGCTGGTGCGCTTGCAGCGGCTGCTGGCACTGGAACCGGGGTCGTTGCTGCGCCTGCTCAACCGCCCGCCACCCTGGTTGCAGAAGGAGGACGTCAAGGAACTGCGCAAATCCACCGAGGAGTTTGCGCTGATCATCAACGACCTCACCGCCCTCGGCGAGCGGATCAAATTGCTCCAGGAAGAAATCGCCGCCAACCTCAACGAACAGAGCAACCGCACGCTGTTCACCCTGACGGTGGTGACGGTGCTGGCGCTGCCGATCAACATCATTGCCGGTTTTTTCGGGATGAATGTGGGTGGCGTGCCGTTGTCGCAGGATCCCCACGGGTTTTGGGTGCTGGTCGCTTTGGTGGCGACGTTCACGCTGATTGCCGGGCGCTGGGCGTTTCGCAAGCGTGGGGATTATTAAGATCAAGAGATCGCAGCCTTCGGCAGCTCCTACGAGAGTACGCATTCCAACTGTAGGAGCTGCCGAAGGCTGCGATCTTTTGATTTTCTCCCCCAGACCAATGGTCAGACTAATCAAGCAAACACTGACCTGACGCAGTCTCTCTGTAACATTCTGCAACGATCATGGGTGACATTCCTTCCCTCGCCCAGGATTGTCCGCCATGGCTACACCCTCACTGACCGCCAGCTCCGCATCCGCCGCCAGTGGCCGGCCGGCGCTAGACAAGAAACCCGGCCCGTTCACTTACGTGATTTTCTTCGCCGTGCTCGCCATGGGCATGCTGTTCACCGCTTACAGCCTGATGCACGACATGCACGAGCTCGGCACGGTAGTCACCACCTGGACGCCGTTCCTGCTGCTCGGCGTGGCGCTGTTGATTGCGCTGGGTTTCGAGTTCGTCAACGGTTTCCATGACACCGCCAACGCCGTCGCGACGGTGATCTACACCCACTCGCTGCCGCCGAATGTCGCGGTGGTCTGGTCCGGGTTCTTCAATTTCCTCGGCGTGCTGCTGTCGAGCGGCGCGGTCGCGTTCGGCATCATCGCGCTGCTGCCGGTGGAGCTGATTCTGCAGGTCGGTTCGTCCGCCGGGTTTGCGATGATCTTCGCCCTGTTGATCGCGGCGATTCTGTGGAACCTCGGCACTTGGTGGCTGGGCTTGCCGGCGTCTTCTTCACACACCTTGATCGGCTCGATCATCGGCGTCGGCGTGGCGAATGCCTTGATGCATGGTCGCGACGGCACCAGCGGCGTCGACTGGGCGCAGGCGACCAAAATCGGTTACGCCCTGCTGCTGTCGCCGCTGGTAGGTTTCGGTTGCGCGGCACTGTTACTGCTGGCGTTGCGTGCGTTCGTCAAGAACCGTGCGCTGTACAAGGCGCCCGAAGGCAACACACCGCCGCCGTGGTGGATTCGCGGTTTGCTGATCGCCACTTGCACCGGTGTGTCGTTTGCCCACGGTTCCAACGACGGTCAGAAAGGCATGGGCCTGATCATGCTGATTCTGGTCGGTACGCTGCCGATGGCCTACGCGCTGAACCGCACCATGCCCGAAGAACAATCACTGCAATTTGCCGCCGTGGCGCAAGTCACTCAACAAGCGCTGGTTAAAAGCGCGCCGCTGCCAGCGCCTGCGGATCCGCGTCCGGTCCTCTCGGACTACGTGCGCAGCAAGGAGCCCACGCCGCAGTTGATCCCTGCCCTCGCCGCCCTGACCGGGCACATCGGCGAGGAAGTCAAAAGCTACGGCTCGCTGGCAAAAGTCCCGGCCGAAGCCATGGGCAACGTGCGCAACGACATGTACCTGGCCAGCGAAAGCATCCGTTTGATGGACAAGAACAAGGCCGGCAATTTCGATGCTGACACCGCCAACAAGCTGCAACTGTTCAAACAACAGATCGACAACGCCACGCGGTTCATCCCGCTGTGGGTGAAGATCGCCGTGGCCATCGCGCTGGGACTCGGCACCATGGTCGGCTGGAAGCGCATTGTGGTGACGGTCGGCGAGAAGATCGGCAAGACTCACCTGACCTACGCCCAGGGCGCCTCGGCGGAAACCGTGGCGATGCTGACCATCGGCGCGGCGGACGTATTCGGTTTGCCGGTGTCGACGACCCATGTGCTGTCGTCAGGTGTGGCCGGGACCATGGTGGCCAACGGTGGCGGATTGCAGATGCGCACGATCCGCAATCTGCTGATGGCGTGGGTGTTGACGCTGCCGGCGGCCATCCTGCTGTCAGGCAGCCTCTACTGGCTGTTCACGCAAATCTTCTGAGCCACACAATAGCCCCTGTAGGAGCTGCCGAAGGCTGCGATCTTTTGACTTTGATTTTCTAACAACAAGATCAAAAGATCGCAGCCTTCGGCAGCTCCTACATGGGGATGTGTGGTGATCAGTCAGAGCGTTGAGCGAATCACACCGCTCAGCCAATCCATGAACACCCGCACCCGCAACGGCAGATGCCGTTGCCGCGCATACAACAACGATATCGCCATCGCCGGCGCGGTGTACTGCGCCAGCACCGTGACCAGTTCGCCGTTTTCCAGATGTGGTTGCATGCCGGTGCGCGGTACCTGTGTCAGGCCGAAACCACCCAGGCACGCAGCCTCGTAGGCATCGGTGCTGTTGACCGTAATACTGCCGGCCATCGGCACGCGCCGCACTTCGCCGCCCTCCTCGTAGACAAACCCTTCCGAGCGCGAGCCCAGCACGCCGACGTAATGCACCAGACGATGCTGCGCCAGATCTTCCAGGGTCTGCGGCACGCCATAGCGTTCGAGGTAGGCCGGGCTGGCGCAGTTGACCATCGCAAAGTTGCCGAGATGCCGGACGACCACCGACTGGTCAGGCTGCGCGCCGATGCGCAATACACAGTCGAAGCCTTCGCCGAGCAGATCGACGCGGCGATCGGTGCTGCTGATTTCCAGTTGCAGATTCGGGTGGCGATCCATGAACTCAGGCAGACGCGGCATGATCAGCCGTCGCGCGAGAATGTTCGGCATGTCGACACGAATACGCCCGGCGAGCGAAGCCTCATCCTGACGAAACAGCCCTTCGATCTCGTCCATGTGCGAGAGCAGATCCTTGCTGCGCTCATACAACACCAGTCCGTCCTGCGTCGCCTGCACCTTGCGCGTGGTGCGCTGCAACAGGCGCGTGCCGAGCAAGGCTTCAAGGGCCTGCACCTGCTCGGACACCGTGGAGCGCGGCAGCCCGAGGCTTTCACCGGCGAGGGTAAAACTCGACAGTTCGCTGACCCTTACGAAGGTGCGCAGCAATTCCAGTTTGTTCATCGATATACCCAAGGATTGTTCGACTGAGCCGATCAGTGATTCCGCTTTCACCGTGTTTATCACCTCAGGGCGGATAAATAAACTTCTTCCATTCCCACTCAAACGCAATCGAGGAAGGCAGCATGAATCGCAAAATCGCACTGATCACGGGCGCCAGTCGTGGCTTGGGCCGAAGCGCCGCCCTGCACCTCGCCGCCCAAGGCATCGACATCATCGGCACCTACAACAGCCGCGCCGACGAGGCGCAAACTCTGGTCGGCGAATTACAGGCACTCGGCGCGAACGCGGCGATGCTGCAACTGGACGTCGGCCGCAGCGAAAACTTCGCCGCGTTTGCCGCGCAGGTTAAACAAGCACTGGAACAAACTTTTCAGCGTCAGCGCTTTGATTTCCTGATCAACAACGCCGGAGTTGGCGTGCATGCGCTGTTCAGCGAAACCACCCCGGAGCAGTTCGATCTGCTGATGAACGTGCAGTTGAAAGGGCCGTTTTTCCTGACTCAGCAACTGCTGCCGCTGATCAATGACGGTGGCCGAATCGTCAATATCTCCAGCGGCCTGACCCGTTTCACCCTGCCGGGGTACGGCGCCTATGCGGCGATGAAGGGCGCAATGGAAGTGCTGACCCGTTATCAGGCCAAAGAGCTGGGCGCGCGGCAAATCAGCGTGAACACCCTTGCGCCAGGCGCGATTGAAACCGACTTCGGCGGCGGCACCGTGCGCGACAACAGCGCCGTCAATGCGATGGTCGCCAGCAATACCGCCTTGGGTCGCGTCGGTCTGCCGGATGATATCGGCGGTGCCCTGGCGCTGCTGCTGTCGCCGGGTGGACAGTGGATCAATGGGCAGCGAGTGGAAGCATCGGGCGGAATGTTCCTCTAACGGTTAACACCAGACCTGTAGGAGCCGCCGAAGGCTGCGATCTTTTGACTTGGATTTTCAAAAACAAGATCAAAAGATCGCAGCCTTCGGCAGCTCCTACAGGGGGATCGCGTCAGCTTTCACAAGCGCGGCGCGCCATGAAGCGCTCACGCAGCACGTCATAGCCCCAGTGGTAGACATAGGTGTACGGCAGGAAAAACAGCAGCACACCGATGTCGAGCAACAGCGCCTGCCACAGACTGACCGACAGCCACCAGGCAATCAGCGGCACGCCCATCACGATCAATCCGCCTTCGAACAGCAACGCGTGCACCACACGCACCCAAGCGGTGTGCGCCGTGTTCAGGCGTACCAGCGCATGGTCGAAAAAGCGGTTGAACACTACATTCCAGGCCAGTGCCAGCATGGCGATCAACACGGTGACTGCGCCCATGTCGAGCAACGGTTTCTGCATGATCCATGCGAGCGTCGGCGTGCAGATCAGGATCGCGAGAAACTCAAAACCAATTGCCTGGAAAACACGTTCAGCGAGGGATTTTTGAGTGGTCATGGCTGGACTCCTTGTTTAACGATGGTTGCCATGATCCATTCTGGTACCGATACTTCCTAACCATTAACCATCGATCGGAGCGATAGTTCATGGCTTCTCAGGAAGTGTTGCTGGCGTTCGTGCAGGCGGCCACGCAGGGCTCGTTTTCAGCGGCGGCGCGCAAGTTGGGGCGCAGCCAGTCGACCATCAGCGCAGCGGTGGCCAGTCTGGAGATCGATCTGGATGTGCAGCTGTTCGACCGCAGCAGCCGCAAACCGACCCTCACTCCTGCCGGCCACGTGATGCTGCAAAAAGCCGAGGCGATCCTGGCCGCGACCAGCCGCTTGGAAATGAGCGCGCGGCAGTTGTCCCAAGGCGTTGAACCGAAGCTGACCGTGGCGATTTCCGACACCTATCAGTCGTATCGTTTTGAGGCCGCACTGGTGGGCTTCGAGCAGCGTTATCCGGAACTTGAGCTGGAATGCCTGATTGCCGAATGTGATGACCTGATTGAACTGGTTCAACGCGGCCGGGCGCATTTGGGCTTTGCCGAAATGCGCGAGACCTATCCGCCGGATCTGGTGACCTCGACCGTGGCCGAGCGCACGGAAATTGCCCTCTACGTCAGTCGCGAGCATCCGTTGGCGGAGCTTGAGAATGTCGATCAGCAAATCCTCGAGCAGCACCGCGAGCTGCGGCTGGCGACCATCGTCAATCCGTATGACAGTCGCGGCAAGGGCCGGGTATGGTCGGCACCGAGTTATCTGATGCTGCTGGAAATGGCGGAGAAAGGCTTTGGCTGGGCGCCGCTGCCGAGGTGGCTGGTGCAGCGTTATGCCAATGATTTGCTGGTTGAGCTCAAAATGCGCGGCTGGCCGAAACCGGTGTTTGTCGACGCCTTGTGGTCGCGACTGTATCCGCCAGGGCCGGCGGGGAGCTGGTTGTTGAGCAAGATGCTCGAATAAGCGGTGCTGCCATTCGCGAGCAGGCTCGCTCGCACAATTGAAATGCGATCATCTGTGGGAGCGAGCCTGCTCGCGAAAGGGTCAGCACCACCGACGCAGATTGCAGATCAATCCAGTTCCTTCAGTCGCCCCTCGATAAACCGCCGCTCCGGCTCCTGCCGTGTCAACTCCAACGCGCGCAGATACGCCGAACGCGCGTCCTCCACCCGCCCCAACTGCCGACAAAACTCCGCCCGCGCCGAATGCGCCAAGTGGTAGTCCCGCAACTCGCCCCGATCGAGAATCCCTTCAATCAACAACAACCCCGCCGACGCGCCGTCACGCTTGGCCATCGCCACCGCCCGATTCAGCTCGATCACCGGCGACGGCACCGCGCGCAGCAGCACATCATAAAGCCCGACGATCTGCTGCCAGTCCGTGTCCGCCGCCGACGCCGCTTCGGCATGCACCGCCGCGATCGCCGCCTGCAAGCAATACGGGCCAAACCGTCGCGTGCTCAGCGCCCGCTCAACCAGCGCGCAGCCTTCGGCCATCAAACCGGCGTCCCACACCGAGCGATCCTGATCGTCGAGCAGCACCAGTTCACCGCTCGGCGAGGTACGCGCCGGCCTGCGCGATTCGTGCAACAGCATCAGCGCCAACAGGCCCATGACTTCTGGTTCCGGCAGCAACTCCATGAGCAAACGTCCCAGCCGAATCGCTTCGTGGGTCAGATCCTCGCGAGTCAGCTCAGTGCCGGCCGAAGCCGAATAGCCTTCGTTGAACACCAGATAAATCACCCGCAAGACACTGTCGAGGCGCTCCGGCAGTTCATGCAGCGACGGCACTTGATAAGGGATTTTCGCGTCACGAATCTTGGCTTTTGCCCGCACGATGCGCTGGGCAATCGCCGCCGGTGCCGATAGAAAGGCGCGGGCGATTTCTTCGGTGGTCAGATCGCAGACTTCACGCAAGGTCAGCGGCACTTGCGCATCCGCCGCCAGCGCCGGGTGGCAGCAGGTGAAGATCAGCCGCAAGCGATCGTCTTCCACGTCTTCGCCACTCCAGTCGGCCTGTTCCAGTTCGTCGAGTTGCGCCAGCAGCAACGGCTGCGACGCCTTGAACCGTGCTCGCCGACGCAACACATCAATGGCTTTGAAGCGCCCGGTGGACACCAGCCAGGTGCGCGGGTTGTCCGGCACGCCATCGCGCTGCCAGCGCTCGACCGCGACGAAGAACGCCTCGTGCAAGGCCTCTTCGGCAAGGTCGAAACCGCCGAGCAAACGAATCAGCGTCGCCAGGATCCGCCGCGAATCTTCGCGGTAGACCTGTTCGACCCGCGCCCTGACGTCAGACATTCAACTGCCGCACCGGGCGCACTTCAACGCTGCCGACCCGGGCCGCCGGGATATTGCCCGCCACCTGAATCGCTTCGTTGAGATCCCTGGCGTCGATCAGGTAGAAGCCGGCCAGTTGCTCCTTGGTTTCAGCGAAAGGCCCGTCGGTGATCGACATCTTGCCGTTGCGCATGCGCACGGTGGTCGCGGTCTGCACCGACTCCAGCGCCTCAGCGGCGATCATCCGTCCGCTGCCCTGCACCGATTCGGCGTAGGCCCAGCACTCGGAATCTTCCGGGCTGTCGGGCGAGGTGTGCAGCAGGCGTTCATCGCTGTAGACCAGGCATAAATATTTCATGGCGTTCTCCTGATGCGAACGGATCAACTATGGCTGAAGATCAGGGTTGCACATCGAACAGCGTCGCGCCGCTCATCGGATCGAACGGTGCCGACCAGTGCTCGTGGGCAATCTTCCACGCCCCGCTGACCTGGCGGTAACAGGCGGTGACGCGCATCCAGCAGCTCTGGGTTTCGCCTTTGTCATTGGTGCCGCCGCAGTTGGCTACCCAGTGGGCGAAAGCGATGTTACCGGCGCTTTCGATGGCGATTTCGTGAAACTCGAAAACGTGCGGGCCGGGGCACATTTCCATGCACTCGACCCAGTGCGCGCGGTAGGCCGGCTTGCCCTTGAATTGCAGGGCCTTGATCGCATCGAACGAGACGATGTCGTCGGCGTACAACGCCATGACTTTTTCGACGTCCTTGGCCATCACCGCTTCGCGGTAGGTGTTGATCAGGCTCTGGATTTCAGCTTGTGCGCTCATGGTGTTCTCCGTGTTTTTTGTTGTGAAGACACCCTTAGTCGTTTGCCCCTGGCGCGGATCGACAGGCCAAACAAAAAAATTTCGCAGACGACAATATCGCTAGAATCCGAGGGTCACTCTTTGTAGGAAAAAGGAAATTCCCGTGTCAGCCCGACTCGTGCCATACGACAGCCTCAACCCTTTGCAGCGCCAGCAGGTCGAGACAATTGAAATCCACCCCGAGCAGATCAGATTCTCCGGCGACATCCACGGTGCCTTGCACACCCTGCTGTCGAAACCCGGCCCCGGGGTGAAGGGTTTTGTCCTGCTGGCGGACGAGGTGCCGGTGGCGTTTCTGCTGCTCAAGCGCCCGCCGGTATTGCCGGATTGGGCCAACGAACACAGCGCCACACTGCATGCGTTGCAGGTTGATCGCCGCGCACAGGGCAAGGGTTACGGCAAGGCCTGCCTGCAGGCGCTGCCCGCCGTGGCGCGTGAAGCGTGGCCGGAGATCAAGGGTCTGGAATTGTCGGTGGACGCCGACAACGAAGCGGCGATTGCGCTGTACGCCAGGCACGGCTATGTCGACAGCGGCGAAGCGTACAAGGGCCGGATTGGGTACGAGCGGCGGATGGGGTTGTTTTTCTAATTCATGGAGAGATGCACGGTGATCGATTCAATCGAAGCGCTGGAAGCTATTTACGGGTTGCCCCACGAACGCGCGATACGCAAGCAGATCGGATTTCTCAACGAAGACTATCAGGCGATGGTGCGCGTCTCGCCGCTGGTGATTGTCAGCTCGGTAGGCGCCGACGGCCTCGACAATTCGCCACGCGGTGATGCACCAGGGTTTGTGCGGATCATCGATCAAAACACGCTGGCGCTGCCAGATCGCCCGGGTAATAACCGCATCGACACTTTACTTAATGTGTTGCACGATCCACGGGTATCGCTGCTATTCATCATTCCGGGAATCGGCGAGACGTTACGGATCAATGGCACGGCATCAATCAGTGCTGATCCCGCGTTGCTGGAGAGTTTTGCAGTGAACGGCAAACCGGCGAAAACCGTGTTGCTGGTGACGGTGGAAGCGGCGTTTTTCCATTGTTCGAAAGCTTTCGTCCGTTCCGACGCATGGAACCCTGAAACCCATCTGCCGCGCTCGGCCCTGCCATCTACCGGCGCATTTCACAAGCGCTTGAATGATGATCAGTTCGACGCCGACACTTACGATCGGGAAGCGCCGAAACGGGTGCGTAACAGCCTCTACTGAAAAAGATCTTATCTCTTACAGGGCTAGACCCTCATCCTGTAAGAGATATCCCACAAGTAAATTCAAAATCATTTAAACCAGATAAACCCCTGTAAGTTAATTCTGATTTTCATCCTTGATATTGACGTTTCACTGTCAATCACTCTAGGTTCTAGCCGTGAGCAAATTTATTAAATAGCCAAGAACTTACATCTATTCGAACATTGACTCCCGACACGGAAACGAATACTTAAAGCACTGTACCACTCAATTTCAACGAGAGGACGACATGACAAGAACTCTAATAAAGACCTCAAAGTCACAAATTACAGACAATGAGATAATTATACTGGATGGAAAAATTTCAATCCCGAAAAGCTATCTCCGAGAGAAAGCATCTTTAGCACCGACAAGCATCCTGATTATTTCGGGCTCTTTAATAGAGGGCATCGGAACGATTCACTCCGACATCGACTGCATTATACTCTGCGACGAACGTCCCAAAGCTTGCAACATTAAAGACATCGAACACGCATTTGTCACTGACGAGCATTATCGTCACATCACAAAAAACGAAAAAGTTCACAACACAACCGACTTCTACGGCGATACGAGCATCCACATCGACGCCGACTACATCACCTTCTCAGAAATTGAAGACATATTTAACAAAATCAACAGAGCATTTGAAGAAGTAATTTCCGATCAGCGCTTTCTATACAACCCTGTACTCACAAATACAGAGAACAACATCATTCACCGTTCTATGATTGGGCATGCAATTACCAATGAAGAAAAATTTGACTCATTGAGGTCGCAAATTCCTCTAGAAAAACATATTTACATAGCCCATCGCGAAAAACTTCCAGTCTTTTACGCATTTCAGGATATTCAAGGCTGTTGGCAGTCTGGAAATCTATGGATGGGCTGCGAGATAGCCAGGGACATGATGCTAAAAACATCAATGAGTTTCACCTACCTCACTGGCACGTCGAACAAGCATTACAAGTGGATATACTCAAATATGTATCGAGTTGAAGGATTCGACTCCATCAAAAATAAGTTTTTCGATTTGGCCAGGCAAGGAGCAACTACAGAAACAGAATGCAGATCCTACATCCAAGAGATTTTGGAATACATGGACTTGGTATTCATGGCAATTGAAGGCCTTCTAAAAACAACAGATATCTATCCAACGACAAGAACCTCCCTTGCTGCACTTGACAAAGAATTCAATGAACGCAAACAAACCACACACAAAACGTCTTTGTGCGAGTACTACTTTAGGAAAAAATACTTTGCTGCTTCCCAGACTCCTCCGCTAACGACATTACTAAAAGAGTGGGACTGACCCCTCCCGCAACGCCACAGGCGACCTCTGTTATGGAGTTACTTAAATTATCTGTACCGCTGGTGCTTTCCAGATTGGGAGATATGACAGGATCACTGATTTTCTTCTCCTTTATAGGCCATTACATTGTCGACTCTCTGAGTACCGCATCATTCGCTTTGGCTTCAATTTCTTTTATGACAGTTGTCGGCATCGGATTTTTTTCAAAAACATTAGTAATCGTGGCAGGCGCTCAAAGTTTAAATACGACCAGCATAAAGTCAGAAATAATCACATCATTTAATCTTGCAATTATTTATGGACTATCAATTCCAGCCACGATATTTCTAGCGGGTAAAATATTTTTAGAACTGGACACCAAATTCAGCAACCTAGAAGACTTCAAAGTACTTTTAACACTTTCGATTTCGCTTCCTGCCGTATTTTTACAGATCACCATCTTCAACATCTATAACGGCATGAGAAAAACGCAATACGAACTCAATTACACATGGCTATTGAATAGCGCACTCGCATTGACATGCATCGCACTCACAAACATAGAGCCAAGAATAAACTTATCCGATTTCATCATCACATACGTTGGCCTGCGTTACGTATTTTCATGCGCAGCGCTGGTCTTTTTCAGAATCACAATGAACAGGCACTTTAAAAGCTCCTTACCCCACAAAATCTCAAGAGGTGATTATTTAAAATACACGATTAACGGTATCCCTATGGCACTGTGCTTTGGCAGCGAAAGCCTCCTTTTCTTTTTACTTTCTCTAATATCGAAACATATAAATGACATCAGCCTTTCTGCATACCAAGCTTCTATCCATGCAGCCAGCATCATATATATGATTTCTATAGGAATAGGAAATTCCGCAGGCATAATCATAGCACGCCATTACGCCACAAAGGATATCCAGGCAATTTCAGAAACATTCCTACTGTCTATCGGGCTTGGATTACTCGTACTGACACCCATCCTAGTGTCGTTTTTTTTGTTTAATGAAAATATCGCTCTAATCTACACATCCGACACAGCAACGAGGATCCTCATAGAAAACAACATTATTATCTCAATACCCTTTTTAGTATTTGAGTTTATCTTCGTTGTCGCCAGATTGACTTTGAGAAGCATGAACGACTTTTGGATACCTACAATAATGACAATACTGACTCTAAACATTTTTGGCCTGCTTTCTTCAGCAACCCTATTATTACTCTACGAACACAACGTGCACTCAATATTTCTCGCATTAGTATTATGTTCATTTACTTTAATGTTGCTTTTACTCTGGAGATTAAGGCGCGCATTAAAATACGCATCAAAAAA
This sequence comes from Pseudomonas sp., assembly GCF_035554175.1. Lineage (GTDB taxonomy): Bacteria > Pseudomonadota > Gammaproteobacteria > Pseudomonadales > Pseudomonadaceae > Aquipseudomonas. Next base: position 88,946 of record NZ_DATMIV010000019.1, read on the forward strand.
CCTCTGCATTGAAGAAAACCAATGCCGACCAAAACAGCGCTGACCTTTCAAAATTAGTTTTGCGAGGATCGACCAATGAGACAAATCCCTTCGTTTATCAACACAAAAAATCAGCAGTCGACTTTGACAACGATAATTAGCGAGCATCATGCTTGGCGAACATTGAGTGGATTGCAAACGGCCGACTATTACGCATACCGCACCGCATTACTTGATGGGTGTCATCTTCAACGTGCCTTATTCGAACTACGCCACCCCGAGGTAATGATTTGTGACTTGAGCAATCTTGAGCCGATTTTTAATTACATGTCTGATTTAGGAATAGTAAAAGCCTGGCATCAAATAAACTCAGCCATTAACCAATCAAAACTTGAAGGCATGCGCAAAATATTAGGCGATGGCCTATCACCGGAAATAGCTATTTCTGGGCCAAGTAAGCAAAAGCTCCTCGATTTTAAAAATGAGCTAATCGCAAAAATCCTACCAAAATTGATAAAACAGAAACAATCCTCACACACCCAATCAACGAAGCGTGGCATATCGAAAAACAGATTACTCACAGATACCAATAATGACACCATTAACTTTCACAACCGCTTCTGCGCATTTTACAGTGCCTACATATCACATGAGCATTGGGACAGTTGCATTACGTTGAACACCCGATATATTTACGAAGACCATCCAATCTGGCATAAAATAAAAAAACTATCCAAGAACAAACTATTTTTATTATCAGCCGGACTACCTATTGCTCTAGGGTATCTCGCGACAACTGGAGATGAAAAGATATTCTTTACAGAAATTCATCGACAAAACGATGCAAATTTACTGACGCGCGATAGTGAGTTTTTGGATATTTTCCCTCACGAAGAAATAACAAATGAGCCTTGGTTGATTATAGACAAGTCATATACAGGCGGTAGCCTTAGGCAAGCTGGTAATATGATTAGAAAAAGACTCGGTTATAAGACCGAGGTTAAAACTCTCGCATTGTTCCCAAAAACTTTCAGCGCATTCATGAGCTCGGATTACGCCGTTTACGCAGGAAAACTATTTGAAGTGAGACTCTACGCATCACGTCTAAACAGAGAAAACTGGCACACACAACTCATATCTGAGCAACCAGCATGAGAGCTTTATTCAGAGATGAACACGTTTCTGAACTTGAAGAATGTCTCTACAAGGCCAGGAAGCAACTACGTCGTTATTGGGCTGGAACGCTCGCATGCTTACCTGACTACGACATACCACAAGACAAGTGGATAAACGTCCAAACACAATCAGACTTAGCTTGCCAATCTATATTATTTGAATGCCTTTCCAATATCAGTTTCAAGCTCACAATATACTCGGAAGAAACTGACAATTTCAGCACCCCTGATGAAAGCGAAGAATTCTCACTTCTTATTGACCCATTAGACGCTACGCACAACGCAGTCCTTGGATTCCCTTGCTACACATCAAGCGTGGCACTTTATCACAAAAGCGCATATATATTTGGTTGGGTATATGACATATCAAGAGATTTGGTGTACACGGCAGCATTAAAAGAGGGAGCGTATCTGCAATCCTCGATAATTGTTAAAAGACTTAAGACACGCACCACCCACTCTCTAACAGACATGAGAGTTTCTTTACATCGCCCCAAAGACGTTCAGGAAAGATCCAGAATTGAAAAAATACTATGGTCCGCGGCGAAAATTCGTATTTACTCCTGTTCCTCATTGGAAATCTGCCTTATTGCTGCCGGAGTTCTTGATGCTTTTATTGACGTAGGCGCACCCGGGCACGAACGGAGTTGTGATATTGCCGCAGCAGAGTTGATACTCAGAGAGGCGGGCGGCGCATTGTTCGACGACAAAGGTGCTATCAGAAGCAGTCTCCCCCCTTCAAAAACATCGCTTTCGGACAACGGAACGTTGATAGCCCTATCCACGAAAGAACTTATACGATTACTCTTATAACGCACTGAACTGGAGACGAATCATGCTATTCGAAACAGTCGCCCTAAAACTCGGACTATTGTCCAATGGTGTTAATTTCTCTAAAGAATTCCTTGATTACTTTCAGAATCAATCGACTCACATTGAAAAAAGACGAGCATATGGTACAGGTGACAGTGTAATACTTGAATCAAACACTCACACACCGCAGGAAATAATTTTAGATGGACAAATCATCACAGCCGCTAATTACAATCCTGATTCAGCATACCGAGTCGTCTTAGCAGAAGGACATCCTGCATTAAGGCATGGAAGTAAAATTATCAAAATCACGTTCCCCACTAGACCGACAGCTTATGGAAAATATTTAAGCAACGGCGAGTTATTCGAAACACATTTGACCGTCTATGGTAATTCCACCCTCGGTGTATTCTCACCTGGCCACTGTTACTACTTTAATAGTGGCCGAGAGTGTAAATTCTGCTCTCTGGGTGCTGCCAGAGAAAACCTTTCCGATCACAAAATGCGTATCAAAGGTGATTTAGCAGGAGAAGCAGTAGAGTTAGCCACCGAGGTCGAGAGTGGTCGTTACAAGAGAGTACTGTTTAATGGCGGCACGATCCGGAACTATGATAAAGGCTACTCAATGCATTTAGACTTAATGGAGCGTGTCAAAGAGAGAAACACCGCAAGCAAACTCGAATATCACTTAATTTCGATGCCACCCAAAGATTTCCGGCTATTCGAACGATTCAAAGGACTGGGCAATAATTTATCCATGAGCCTGGAAGTGTTCAATGCAGATTTGTTTGCTGAAGTTTGCCCTGGAAAATCACAGGATTACACAAGAGCACGCTTCCTCTCTGCGTTTGAAGCCGCTGTCGAGGTTCTTGGTCATGGAAAAGTATACGCAGGCTTTGTGGCGGGGATGGAACCTTTAGAGTCAATCATTGAAGGCATCGAATATTTCGGAAATATGGGAGTGGTGCCCGCGGTTGCAGCATTTCACCCCGACGCCGGCTCACACTACTCTACAAAAGCGCGCCCTTCCGTCGATTTTCTAAATACAGTCGGTAAAAAAATGTCAGAGATTTATCAACGAGAAGGCTTTAGACCGCTAATAGAAGGTAGTGGAAGAAACTCTTTAGATACTGAAGCGTACTTAGGAGGTTTCGCATGAATTATTCTTTGGATAAGGGAGTATTTATTGTATTCGAAGGTACCGATGGTGCAGGAAAATCAACGGTTGCGCGAGCGACGTATGACAGAATTCATCAATCCCGTTCTGCATTGCACTATATAGACAAAAATCGTCCTCCGGTGCCTACAGGCTATACAGAGTTTCATATGTCTCGGCTACGTGAAGTCTTGTGGGATTATCCGGACAACGCTCCCCTGGAACAATTAGGTGACAAACACTGGATGAGCCTTATAACTGCGTGGTTTCACGCCACAGATCATGCGGCTATAACGCCTTTAATCAATTCTGGTACAAGTTGCATTGCCGATGGTTGGCACTACAAATACTTGGCGCGCTTCTTGCTCAAGAGTACTGATTTGGCTGAGGATGCGTTGACAATGTTCTCAACAATTAGAAAACCTGACTTCGTAATTTTTTTAGATGTTGATCCGGCACTGGCAGCACAGAGAAAAGGATCATTTCGCCTTAGCGAGAGTGGAGCCTATGACGGCGCTAATGCAGATCCGCAGAAGGGCTTCATTGACTATCAAAATCGAGTTAGATCCAGTTATGAGCGCTGCGGTCTGGAGAACTGGATAAGAATCGATACAACCGACCTAAGTGAGGAGGCCGTCCTCGATAAGGCGGTGACTGCAGCCCAGAGCATTCTTAGTGGGGAATAGAAATCAACGAACGTTGCTAACGACGAGGTGATTGACGCCGACAGCTACGAGCGCGACGCGCCAAAATGTGTGAGCGACACGCTTTACTGACTCAACACGGTCTCCTGTAAGAGTGAGCCTGCTCGCGATAGCGGTGTGTCAGTTAAATCGATGTTGTCTGGCACTCCGCTATCGCGAGCAGGCTCACTCCTTCAGGTTAAGCGGCGTTATGGATGGATCAGAGCGTCAGGATCATCTCGTGCCACGCCATGCCGCCGTGGTCGGACTCGGACGGTTTGATGTAGGCGAAGCCGAAACCGGCGTACAACGCAATGTGCTGTTCCTTGCACATCAGATGAATCGTCGCCTTGTCCATTGCGCGCATACGCTCGATGAACTCGCCCAGCAGGCGCTTGGCCAGGCCCAGCCCCTGATAATCCGGGTGCACCACTACCGACATGATCACCACGTTCGGCCCTTTCGCGTCGTGGCCGATCAGTTCCTTGAATGCCTCGTCGGACATCTGCACATCAAACGCCGCGCCTGAATTGATAAAACCAGCCACCACGCCATCCACCTCGGCGACGATGAAGCCGTCCGGCCAGGTGGCGATGCGCGTGGCGATTTTCTCGCGGGTGGCAGCTTCGTCACCTTCGTAGGCGACGGTTTCGATGGCGTAGCAGCGGTCCAGGTCAGCGGGGCTGACGTTGCGGATAACGGTGTTCATGGCGGCTCGGAAAAGTCGGAATCAAGCCCGCAAGCATAAAGCCTCGGGACAGAAAAGTGGATTCGGCCGGGAGTATGGAAAGCTCATTGCGTTTCGCATGCTCACAGCGCATGCAACTGCTCGACGGCACCCGAGCCGACAAACTCGTTGTACCCGGAAACAATCACGTAGACCGCGAAATAGCAGAAGATCGCCGCCGAGGCCAGGTAGGAATAACGCAACAACTTGTCGCCCAGCAGCTTGCCACCGTGGCTGGCGGCGAAGCACAAACCGGCCGACCACAGCAGCCCGGCGCAGAGGAAACCGCCGAGAAACAGCGCCGAGCTCAACGGACCACCGCCACCGGATCGGGCAATCAACGTGCCGCCGACCGCAGCAAACCAGAGAATCGCGCTTGGCGACGACATGGCGAGAAATATGCCGCGAAAGAATTCCTTGCGATGGGAGTTCTGCCCCACCTCTGCCGTCTCGGCCAGCAACGCTTCGTGGTGGATCGCCGAATAAATCATCTTGGCGGCGAAGTAGATCAGCAACGCCGAACCGCCGATCCACAGCACCCAGCGCACGCTTTCGTATTGCAGCAAAACGGTCATGCCGGCCAAGGCCAGCACCGCGTAAATCAGGTCGCCCACGCAGGTGCCCAGGCCCAGAGCAAAGCCCTGAAAGTAGCCGCGCTGCATCGCCAGCGTAATCATGGCGATGTTGGCCACGCCGATGTCCAGGCACAGCGAAAGGCTCAGCAAGAAGCCGCTGGTGAATTCCATTGACCGATTTTCCTTGAAAAAAATGTTTACAACCGCGCTGGACAGTCTGCCATCACTGCCCTTATCTTCGCCAACAGGTCACCGCAGTGACCAGCGTCGCTCGGACGGTTCCGGGCGCTTACGTTATCCGAGGCAACAATGGCCGAACAAGGTTCGCCGCGCCGCTTTGCGCGCATCGATCGACTCCCCCCTTACGTTTTCAATATCACCGCCGAGCTGAAGATGGCCGCTCGCCGTCGTGGTGAAGACATCATCGACCTGAGCATGGGCAATCCCGACGGCGCCACGCCGCCGCACATTGTCGAAAAACTCGTACAAGTCGCCCAGCGTGAAGACACGCACGGTTACTCGACGTCCAAGGGCATTCCGCGCCTGCGTCGGGCGATTTCCAACTGGTACAAGCAGCGCTACGAAGTCGACATCGACCCGGAAAGCGAAGCCATCGTCACCATCGGCTCCAAGGAAGGCCTGGCGCATTTGATGCTGGCCACTCTGGATCAGGGCGACACGGTGCTGGTACCGAACCCGAGCTACCCGATTCACATTTACGGCGCGGTGATCGCTGGCGCTCAGGTGCGTTCGGTGCCGCTGGTGCCCGGTGTGGATTTCTTTGACGAGCTGGAGCGCGCCATTCGCGGCTCGATTCCCAAGCCGAAAATGATGATCCTCGGCTTCCCGTCGAACCCGACCGCGCAGTGCGTGGAGCTGGATTTCTTCGAGCGGGTGATCGCCCTCGCCAAGCAGTACGACGTCCTGGTGGTGCACGATCTGGCTTACGCCGACATCGTCTACGACGGCTGGAAAGCCCCGTCGATCATGCAGGTGCCCGGCGCCAAGGACATCGCGGTGGAATTTTTTACCCTGTCCAAGAGCTACAACATGGCCGGCTGGCGCATCGGTTTCATGGTCGGCAATCCGGAACTGGTCAACGCGCTGGCGCGGATCAAGAGCTACCACGACTACGGCACCTTCACCCCGTTGCAAGTGGCCGCGATTGCCGCGCTGGAAGGCGATCAACAGTGCGTGCGCGACATCGCCGAGCAATACCGCCAGCGGCGCAACGTGCTGGTCAAAGGCCTGCATGAATTGGGCTGGATGGTCGAGAATCCGAAGGCGTCGATGTATGTCTGGGCGAAGATCCCTGAGGCGTATGCGCATCTGGGTTCGCTGGAGTTTGCCAAGAAACTGCTGGCCGAAGCCAAGGTCTGCGTTTCGCCTGGCGTAGGCTTTGGCGAGTATGGCGACGACCACGTGCGCTTTGCACTGATCGAAAACCAGGACCGGATTCGCCAGGCCGTGCGCGGGATTCGCGGGATGTTCAGGGCGGATGGCTTAGTTACCAAATAACTGACACACAGCCCCTGTAGGAGCTGCCGAAGGCTGCGATCTTTTGATCTTGTTTTTTTACAATCAAAAGATCGCTGCCTCGTTTCACTCGACAGTTCCTACAGGTGCCGTGTTTACAAAGATCATCGCCCACAAAAAAACCGCATCACTGCGGTTTTTTTGTGCCTGCAAACTGCCGCTTAAACGAACAGCGACAACAGCAGGATAAAGCCCAGGCCCACCACCGACAGAATGGTTTCCATCGCGGTCCAGGTCTTGAAGGTTTCGGCCACGGTCATGTTGAAGTACTGCTTGACCAGCCAGAAACCGGCGTCGTTGACGTGGGACAGAATCAGCGAACCGGCACCGGTGGCCAGCACCAGCAGCTCGCGGTTGACGCCCGGGATCATGCCCACCACCGGCACGACGATCCCGGCACCAGTGATGGTCGCCACAGTGGCCGAACCGGTTGCGATACGGATGACCGCCGCCACCAGCCATGCCAGCAGGATCGGCGAAATCTGCGCGCTGACCGCCATGTGGCCGATCACATCACCGACGCCGCTGGTGACCAGCATCTGCTTGAAGCCGCCGCCGGCACCGATGATCAGGATGATCGCAGCGGTTGGCGCCAGACTGGCGTCCAGCCATTTGAGCATCTGGTTGGAACCGATGCCCTGCTTGTAGCCGAAGGTGTAGAGCGACAGCAGCAAGGCCAGCAGCAGTGCGGAGATCGGGTGACCGATCATGTCCATCCAGAGGCGGAAGAAATTGCCGTCCGGCAACGCCACGTCAGCGAAGGTTTTCAGCAGCATCAGGAACACCGGCAGCAGCACGGTGACCAGGGTGATGCCAAAGCTCGGCAGGTTGGCCGAATCGTTTTCGCGCGCCAGTTGATCGACCAGTTCCTGATTCGGGTGACCGGGAATGTGCTTGGCGATGAACGTACCAAAGATCGGACCGGCAATGATGGCGGTCGGCAGTGCGACGATCAGACCGTACAAAATGGTCTTGCCGATGTCAGCGCCGAACACGCCGATGGCCAGCAGCGGCCCCGGGTGCGGCGGCACCAGACCGTGCACGGCGGACAGACCGGCGAGCAGCGGGATACCGATTTTGATGATCGACACGCCGGTGCGACGGGCGACGATGAACACCAGCGGAATCAGCAGCACGAAGCCGATTTCGAAGAACAGCGGAATGCCCACCAGGAACGCGGCGAACATCATCGCCCACTGCACCTTGTCCTTGCCGAAGGCGCGGATCAGGGTCTGGGCGATCTGATCGGCCCCGCCCGATTCGGCCATCATTTTGCCGAGCATGGTGCCCAGGGCGAGGATGATGCCGACGAAACCGAGCACGCCACCGAAGCCGTCCTGGAACGCTTTGATGATGGTGTTGATCGGCATGCCCGAGGTCAGGCCGAGGAATGCGGCGGCGATGGTCAGGGCGATGAAAGGGTGAATCTTGAATTTGGTGATCAGGATAATCAGACCGATTACCGTGACCACCGCATCGAGCAGCAGGAACGTCTCGTGGGACATGCCAAACATGGGGGGTGTCTCCTGGATTGTTGTTGTTATTAAAGCGGGTTGAACAGAAGTCGGGAGGACAGCGCTGTCTCTTTCAACATACTCATACCGCCTGTTTCAGGCCGTTGGCCTGCCACCAGACGTGAGCCTGCAGGGCCAGCTCTTCAACGCTGTGTACAGAGGCATTGAGCGCCAGGGTCAGCGGCTCGCCCACGGGCGATTCGAGGGTGGCGAACTGGCTTTCGATCAACGTTGCCGGCATGAAGTGGCCCGGGCGGTGCGACACGCGCTCGGCGGCGACTTCCGGAGTCAATTCAAGAAACACGAAGCCCAGGCCCGGCAAGGCACTGCGCAAGACTTCGCGGTAACTGTGTTTGAGGGCCGAGCAGGTCAGCACCGGGCGTTGGCCTTGTGCATCGACGCGACGCAACTCATCGCACAGGCTGTCGAGCCAGCCGGCGCGGTCGTCGTCGTTCAGGGGGATCCCCGCGCTCATCTTTTCGATGTTCGCGGCCGGATGGAAAGTATCGCCTTCAATGGCAGTGGCGCCGCTCAAATGGCACAGGGCCTGGCTGACGCACGTCTTGCCGCAACCGGCAACGCCCATGATGACCAGGGCGGTGATGGGATGACTCATATAACACCTCAGCGCGCAGACAGCGCTACCTTTGCTAGCTATGACTCTAGTGCACAGGCAGAAGTTGCCGACGCCTTCTTGTCGTTTTTTTGGGTTGCAGCAGGTTTGTTCCCGACGCCAAAAAGCGCAGATCAGGCAGGACCGCGCTCACGCATTTGCAGCTGCATCAGGACAGCGCTACCTTAGTGCCTTGATTTTTGTTTGGCAAGCTGCCCGATGACCTCCCCCAAGAACGATAAAAATACCCGCACCACCGGCCGTCCGACCCTCAACGAAGTAGCGCGCCTGGCCGGTGTCAGCCCGATTACCGCCTCGCGTGCCTTGCGCGGCGTCAGCACGGTGGCCACCGAACTGGTGGAAAAAGTGCAGAAAGCCGCGCTGGAGCTCAACTACGTGGTCAACCCTGCCGCCCGCGCGCTGGCCTCGGCGCAGAGCCATTCTGTTGTCGTGTTGGTACCGTCTTTGTCCAACCTGCTGTTCATCGACACGCTGGAAGCCATTCATCGGGTGCTGACGCCCAAAGGCTTTGAAGTGCTGATTGGCAACTTCCACTACTCGCGCGATGAAGAAGAAAACCTGCTGCGCAACTACATGGCTTATCAGCCGCGCGGGTTCCTGCTGACCGGGTTCGATCGCACGGAAAGTTCGCGGCGGATGATTGAGGTGAGCAATATTCCCTGCGTCTACATGATGGAGCTCGACAGCGCCGCCGGGGTCAATTGCGTGGGGTTTTCGCAGCTAAGCGCCGGGGAAACTGCCGCCGAACATCTGCTCTCGCGCGGGCGCAAGCGTCTGGCGTACATCGGCGCGCAGCTGGATCAGCGCACCTTGTTGCGCGGCGAGGGTTTCCGTAAGGCACTGCAGAAGGCTGGCCGCTATGACCCGGATCTGGAAGTGCTGACGCCACGTGCGTCGTCAGTGGGCTTGGGCGGCGAGTTGTTTGTGCAATTGCTGGCAGCGCATCCAGATGTCGATGCAATTTTCTTTGGCAACGATGACCTGGCCCAAGGCGCACTGCTCGAAGCGCTACGCAACGGCATCAGGATTCCCGAGCAGGTGGCGATTCTCGGCTTCAATGATTTGCCGATGTCTGAACACATGGTGCCGCGCCTGAGCAGCATCAACACGCCGCGCGAAGCGATTGGCCGGCGCGCGGCGGAGCAGATGCTGACCTTGATGGCGGGCAACAAAGTGGCACGGCCGGTGGAGGACATGGGGTTTGAGCTGAAGGTTCGCGAGAGTACCTGACCTCCCACGGTTTTTTGTGGTACTCACAAACTCAAGATTTAACCGCATTCCCTGTGGGAGCGAGCTTGCTCGCGAAGGCGTCATTTCAGCCGACACTTTTGTTTGCTGATCCACCGCTTTCGCGAGCAAGCTCGCTCCCACACTGGGATCTGCGCAATGTTCAATGGCCGAGCAGATCCACCAAAGCCTGCGCCCCCTTCTGCAATGGCTGGCTCTTGAGCCACACCGCGTGCACCGGCAGCACCAGACCATTTTCGATGTTGCGAAAATTCAGCTGTTTCAATCTTCCCGCGTCCAGCCACGGCTGCACCACCGACAGCGGAAAATTGCCCCAGCCCAGTCCGGCCTCGACCATTTCCATCGCCGTCTCGAGCGTGTCCGTGCGCCAGTAAGACTGCGCCACCAACGGCCGCGTCTCGCTGATCGGCAAGTCGCGGCTGGCGACGATGATCTGCCGTACTTGCACCAGGTCCTCCAGAAACACATCGCGCCCCTGCAACAGCGGGCTGTCCGCCGCCAGCGTGGCAATCATCCGTTCGCTGCCGACGAACTGAAATCGTTCCAGAGCGTTCACGCTCAACCCGGCGAACGCCAGACACACGCTGACCCGACCGTTGTGCAACATGGCCAGCACATCATCCTGCGGCGCGGTCAGCACTTCGATGTCGAGCAGCGGGTGACGCTCGGCAATCACTTTGATCGCCGCCAGCAGGCGCCGCCGATCAATGTCCGCAACCACGCCAATCGACAACTTGCTTTCCAGGCCCAGCGATAACTCCACCGCATGCACTTGCAATTGCTTGAGCTGCTCGGCGATCAAGCGTGCGTGCGGCACCAGTGACTGCGCCATGGCGGTGGGTTGCGGTTCGCGATGACTGCGGTCGAACAACGCATAACCGAGTTCGGCCTCAAGATTGGCAATGCCCATACTCACCGCTGACGGCACCTTGCCCAGCTGCCGCGCAGCAGCGGAAAACGAGCCACGCTCGATCACGGCGAGAAACACTTCGATGCTGTCGCTGCTGAAAACCACCTTCACCGCCTATCAATAAAACTGAAAGCTACCAACTTTTTCTGTCAGCCCTATTGAAGCTATCTTTCGCCGCCTTCGCCAGCCCCCTGGCCAACACTCGGCAAGAAAGAGGCAATTCCCCATGCAAGGCGTCAAACGCAAACTGGTTTACGTGTCGCTCTACGAAGTCATCGGCATGACTTTCTCCGCCCTCGGCCTGGCTTTGTTATCCGGCACGTCGCCGGGCAGCACCGGACCACTGGCGGTGATCATCACCACCATCGCCGTGACCTGGAATTTCATCTACACCTCATTGTTCGAGCACTGGGAAAGTCGCCAGGTCTCGCGCACCCGCACGGTGAAACGGCGCATCGCCCACGCGGTCGGCTTTCAACTGACGTTGATCGTGTTCCTGATTCCGTTGATTGCATGGTGGATGAACATCAGTCTGGTGCAGGCATTCCTCCTGGATCTGGCGCTGATCATTTTCATCCCGTGCTACACATTCGCGTTCAACTGGCTGTTCGACCGGATCTTCGGCCTGCCGAGCTCGGCGCTGCCGAATTCTGCAACAGCGTAACGGTAACCCAGCTCCCAGGGCCCAGCGCCAGCAGTATGCTGATCGTGATGCTGACCGTCTGTCTGAATCACGTCCATTTCAGCGCCGACCTGTAATTTCTGACAGTAGACGAGAAAGGACGACGGATGAATGATGCGCAAGCGGCAACGATTGGTTTCCGCTTTCATTCAGATATATGGAGATATCCCATGACCAGCACCTTCACCGCTGAAATGACTTCGCCTGGCGCCCCAGATGTACCAACGTACAGCGCCACCGTAATAAATGTCGTACCCAACGCGCCGCCTCTTCTCACCCAGGTTATTCAATCTAATAATGACGAGAATAGACACTTGGGCCTTAGTTTCAAAAACGATGGTCTAGACAGCGGCTCGCATGTCCTGACTGACGATAACACAAGTGTCATTTATTCAATCAACTCGGAGACCATTTTTCCCGGGATCTCATCCGGAAATATCGAAATCGATAGCTTGGCGGGGACTTATAAAGGTAACTTTACGGCGACGTGGACAGATAGGTTTGGCAGGCAATGGACCGTCGACAGTAACTTTGACATTAAAGTTATCCCCCAAAAATAAACAACGAATGGGCGATAAAACGTTTTGACGTTGATGTAACAACGCTCATTTGTTTGCGACGTTAGTCGCTAGAAATGAGCGTTGCCCCAGATAGATCAATTCAACTGCAACGTCTCATTGAACTGACTGATCGCATCCACCACATGCCGCGAGCCCTGCTGAATCTCCAGAATTACTTCGCCCGCCTCGTTAGCCAGTTCCACACCCAGCCCGGTTCGGCTCAAACTCGACTGCATGCTCGATACTGCGCTCAGCGACAAGTCATGGTTCTTGCGCACCACGTCGACGATTTCCACAGTCGCCTGACTGGTCCGCGCCGCGAGGCTGCGCACCTCATCGGCCACCACCGCAAAACCCCGGCCATGCTCACCGGCGCGCGCGGCTTCGATGGCAGCGTTGAGTGCCAGCAGGTTGGTCTGATCGGCGATGCCGCGAATGGTCTGGACGATGGTGCCGATGATGTCCGACTGTTTGCTCACCGCATCGATGCTCACCGCGGCCTCATTCAGGTCGCGGGAAATGTCCTGAATGATCTGCACGGTTTGCTGCACGACCTGTGAGCCTTTTTGCGCACAGGCATCGTTTTGTACCGAGGTGCTGTGGGCCGATTCCGCGGCGCTCTGCAGGGTGGTCATTTGCCGAGTGATGTCGCTGGCGAACTTGACCACTTTGTACAGGCGGCCCTTGGTGTCGAACAGCGGGTTGTAAGAGGCTTCCAGATACACCATCTGCCCGGACTTGTTCTTACGCTCGAAACGGTGCGAGTGATATTCACCGCGATTGAGCGAAGCCCAGAACGCCTTGTACTGCGCCGATTCGGCTTCGGCGCGATGACAGAACAGGCTGTGGTGCTGGCCGACGATTTCATTGAGCGAGTACTGCATGGTTTGCAGAAAATTGTCGTTGGCGCTGATGACATTGCCTTGCGGGGTAAATTCGATCACCGCCATGGACCGACTGATCGCCGCCAGCATGGCTTCTTCTTCATGCTCTTTGTTGATGCGCGCGGTGATGTCCGCAGCAACCTTGATGACACTTCTGACTTGTCTGTCGGGACCGAACACCGGCATGTAACTGGCTTCAAGCCAGATTTCCCGGCCACTCTTGTTCAAGCGCAGGAAAGTCCCACTGAGTGGTTCACCCCGCGCGAGGTCGCGCCACAACTTTGCGTATTCCTCGCTGCGATAAAAGCTTTCTTCGCAGAAGATCCGGTGGTGTTTGCCGCGTACTTCCTCGGCGCGGTAACCCATGGTCTTGCAGAAATTCTCGTTGGCGTCGAGGACGATGCCTTCCGGGGTGAACTCGATCATGGCCATCGAGCGGCTGATCGCCTCGATTTTCGCGTTGGCCTCGGTCAACGCGCCGCTGAAGCGCTCGATTTCCCGCAGGTCAGCCTTGTGATGTAGGTTGAACATGGTTGTATCACCTTCCGCGCGTTCTTTTGATTTGATGAAAGTTCAGGTGCTTCAAGATCCACCACTACGTTCCACAGAACAGGCACACGCCTTCCTCCACAGGAGGAAGTTGTCAGGTGATAAATGATGATCAATCGGATGCGTCGTGCAGCGACGCCCTGATCAAGACATCCTTTTCTTGATAGCCCGCACGCGGGCCAGCCCTAACGCGTTGAAGAACTTCCATGTAGGTGACGCTCCTTGTTGGTTCAGTGTCGGTGCCTTGAATTGCGCACTCTGGCAGCATGAATCACGGACCAACCTGTACAGGCGACATGCATGGCATGACGGTCGACATGGTTAGTTAGTTGCAAGCATAGCCAGCACAACGTGGGGCGCAAGGCCACTAGTCGGCCAGTATCTGGCACTTTTCGCACAAGAAACGGTTCAGCGCGGGGAGATTGGTCACCAGGACAGGCGCTATTCGCGAGCAGGCTCGCTCCCACATGGGGATCCATTCCCCTGTAGAAGCGAGCCTGCTCGTGAAGGCGCCATGAGAAGCACTACAAAAACACCAGAAAAAACCTACAACCCCCCATTCACCTTGGCCGCCACCTCCCCCGGCACCCAGGCAGTCCAGACCTGCGGCTGATCACGCAGGAACGTCTCGGCCACGGCTCGCGGTTGCAGGCGTTTCTCACTCATGCCGGCCAGGGTCTGGTTGAGCAGATCGATCGGCAGATCGACTTTTTCAAAAAACGCGACCAACTCCGGATACTGCGCCTTGAACGGCGCCGACACGCCAATCGCCAGACTCGCCGGCATCGACCGCGTGCCTCGTGGATTCGGGTTGTTGGCGTCGGCCAGGGTTTTCCATGCCTCGGCGTCGAATGGCGGTTCTTCCAGTTTCACCAGTTTGAAGCGACCGAGCAGAGGCGTCGGTGACCAGTAGTAGAACAGCACCGGTTTACCGCGTTTGATCGACGACGCCACCTCGGCATCCAGCGCCGCGCCGGAGCCGGTGCGGAAGTTGACGAAGCTGTCGCTCAGCCCATACGCCTTGAGCTTCTGGCTGTTGACGATTTCCGAAGTCCAGCCGGTCGGGCTGTTGAGAAAGCGCCCACGGCCCGGGTCTTCCGGGTCGCGGAACACGTCCTTGTAGCGCGGCAGGTCGGCGACCGATTTCAGCTCCGGCGCCAGCGCTTTGATGCCGCGCTCGGGATCGCCCTTGATCACGTATTCCGGCACCCACCAGCCTTCGGTGGCGCCTTTGACCGTGTCGCCGAGGCCGAATACCTTGCCCTCGGCGGCAGCCTTGACCCACGCCGGACTGCGCCCGGCCCACTCTTCGCCGATCACCTGAATATCGTTTTTCGCCAGTGCCGCCTCGAGGCTGACGGTGCTGCCGGGCAGCGTATCGGTCGGGTAGCCGTAGCCTTTTTCGACAATCAGGCGCAGCACTTCGGTGATGAAACTGCCGCTCTCCCAAGTGATGTCGCCGAAGTGAATGGGCGCGGTTTTATCGGCGGCTGAAACAGCGCCGACGCTCAGGCTCAGCGCCAGCAGCGTGCGCCCCAGCAGGGTTTTGATCGATCTCATGCGGACCTCTTTTCTTCCAGGAATTGATTGGCGCTGTGCCGGTCGCACAGCGCTTGGGAACGGGCCATGTACACACTGACCGAACGTTGCGAGATGCCCAGTTCGGCAGCGATTTGCGGGTAGGTCAGGCCATCGATGCGCGCCAGCAGAAAGGTCGAGCGGACTTTGGCCGGCAAACGATGCAGGCTGTGGTCGAGGCGATCGAGGGTTTGCGCAAGCTGCACCAGATCTTCTGGCGAGACCGCGTAATCGACATCCGCCTGCTGAAGATGACGGCGTTGCAGATCCGCCCGTCGCCAATGCTGATAAAGCTGACGCTGAGCGATGGTCGTCAGCAGAGCGCGAGGCTCGCGAATGGCCGTCAGCGCTGCGGCTTCGAGCAGTTGCGCGAAGGTTTCAGCGGCAATGTCTTCCACGCTCGCCGCGTCATGCAGATGACGGCGCAGGTGCGTGCAAAGCCACTGGTAGTGAGCGCGGAACAAAGCGTCCAGATGAATGCGATGGGCTGCGTCGGCACCGGACATAGGGGTTCCTGGGTTAGGGGTCGCTGAATGTCCGGTCGTCCGGTGGCGCGATCGTAGCAAGGCGCCTTATTCTTTAATAATATTTAAATTTCATTTTTATATGCATTTTACGAATAAAGAGCAAAAGATCGCAGCCTTCGGCAGCTCCTACAGCGGTATGCATCCAACCCCAGAGCTGCGGAAGGCTGCGACCTTCTAGCGTAGGCGGCCATAACCCGACTCTTCAGCCTCGCGCCGATAGTCGAGCAGGATCTGATAATCGCTTTCGCTGGCCGCAAGTACCTCGGGCAATCCCAACGTCTGCGCGACTTCAGGGAGCTCGCTCAGCGTTTCGTTCATCACCTGCCGCAACGTCTCGACTTGTTCCTGCGCAGCGCTGCCGACGGTGATGAACGGCAAGGTCGGACTCAACGCACTGCGCGCTACAACTCGCAAGCCGCTGACTTCTTCAGGCGCATGCTGCGCGATATAAGCGAACGTGACGCTGTCGATGGCGGCCAGATCGGCGCGATTTTCCCGCAGCCAGCGCAGGCTCTCGCGATGCCCGCCACTGGCGCCGACGCTGGCAAAAAACTCGCCGTCTTCCTGCAAAGGTGCCAGACGCTGGCGCAGCAGGTTCATGCCGCTGTTGGAGTCTTCGCTGTTGATCACCCCACGGCTGCGGCGGAAGTCCGAAAGCGTGTCGCGCGGGTCATCCGAGCGGCTGAGGATCAGGCTGCAATGCTGGCCAGCGCTAGCGTCGGGCAATTCGTAACGAGGCCGGCCGACCACGCGCACTTGGCCACGCAGTGCGGTCATCAGCGGGTAGCCGCAGGTTTGGGTGAGCAGCAGATGCGGTGATAACCACAGCTCGGGCAGGGAGAGATTTCCTGCATCGAGGCGGCTGTGGCCCAGATGTTCGAGGATGCGCGTCAACCATTGTTCATTGGCCTCGCGGATGGGCTCGGGAGCTGGGTACATCAACAGTTCGGCGTGGTGTTGGCTCATCGAAGCTTTTCCATTCGGTGTAATACGCTGTGGGAGCGAGCCTGCTCGCGAAGGTTTCGTCACATTCAGAACATGTTTGACTGATAAACCGCTTTCGCGAGCAGGCTCGCTCCCACAGGGTTTTGGGGCGGCCTGATAGTCAGTGAAACGGATGCTCCGGGCTATCAATCGGTTTGAAACCATGTTGTCGCCACAGCTGCCCATACCCCCGCACCACGAACCCGCCGCTGCGGGCGATCCATCGTTCACGGTGCATGCGGTAAACCTTCGGCAAGTCGTACCACGCCAGCCTCGGCAAGTCGTGATGCACCAGATGGAAATTCAGATTGAGAAACAGCCAGCGCCACGGCCAGCCGGCCTCGTTGAGCACGGTGCGCTGCTCGGCTTGTGCATGGGGCCGATGCTCGTGAAACGAACGGATCATGGCAATCGACAGCGCAGGGACGCTGATCAACAACAGGTAATGCCACACCGGCAGGACGCTGTACCGCGCAATGAACCAGAGCATCAGCAGCGTTACGAAGCCGTGGGTCAGCCACATCAGCCAGGCTTGGTAATCGGCGTTTTTCAAGCGCCGCAGTTCCTCACGCGCCAGCTCGATCAACGCCAGCGGCGCGCCAATCACAAAGCGGCCGAGCACGGTCTTGTTCAGCCAATGCAGGCCGCGCTCGAACACAGATCCGCCCTGCCAGTCGGCGGATGCCAGATAGCGGCTTTCCGGATCGACGCCAGGCACCGTCAGATCTTCATCACGGTGATGGCGCAAGTGGCTGTCGCGATACAGCGTGTACGGATACCACACGGCAAACGGCGCGTAGCCAAGCACTTTATTGACGAGGGTCCAGCGGGTCGGATGGCCATGGAGCAGTTCATGCTGCAATGACAACCACAGCACCAGCAGCGGGATCAGCAACAACGTGCTCCCGCCGCGTCCGAGCGCATCGCTGCCAAGGATGATGGCGAACCAGCCTGCGTACACAGCGAACAGCAACAGCCAGGTCGGCCACTCGCTGCGGGCGGTGAAGCGCCGGCGCAGGGTTTCGATTTGCTGGCGATGCTCGGCATCGAAGTAAAAGGCCATGGCGTTGCTCGGAACCGGGATCATTCCCTTGTGTGCAACGACGGCTGGCAATCTTGCAGATTATTTTTTCGGGCAAAGTGGAAGCCCGTGAACCGGGCTTCCGAATGGTTTGTTCAATGGCCGAAAATGTCGACTTTCTTGGCTTTCTTTTCGGCGCGTTTTTCAACCGCAGTCTTCGCGGGTTTCTTCTTTGCGGCTTTCTTTGAATCCATACCTTTGGACATGATCAATACTCCACTCAGGGGATGTGAGATCAGGTATACACCTATCCCGAGGTGCGCGTTCTTTTATAATCGGCGCTTTTCGCACCGACAGCCGAACTCATGTCCGACATCCATTACAGCCAGCTCGACGAATCGTTGTGGCCGCTGATGAACAAGTTCTACCGCAGCCACCAGTCCTCGATGAAAGCCGTGCGCGAGGCCCAGTTGTGGGTCGCGCGACGCGGCGAGATCGTGGCGGCGCTGTGCCTGCGGCCGGTGTCGGGCGGGCACTGGCTGACGGGGCTTTTTGTTGATCCGCAGTGGCGCGAACAAGGAATTGCCGGGCAACTTATCGTTGCGGCGGTCAGGGAGGTGCACGAGCCGGTGTGGCTGTTCTGCCATCCGGATTTGCGCGGGTTTTATGAGCGGCGCGGGTTCAGCTTTGATCCGGCACTGCCGCAGGCGATGGCCGAGCGGCTGAGCCGGTATGCGCGGAGCAAGCCGATGATCGCGATGGGACTAGTTTAAAGATCAAAAGATCGCAGCCTTCGGCAGCTCCTACACCGATCCCTGTAGGAGCTGCCGAAGGCTGCGATCTTTTGATTCTGGTTAATCGTCAGCCATGGGGTCGAGATCAGGGAACAGCACTTCGGTAAAGCCGAACTTGCTGAAATCGGTAATCCGCGAAGGATACAGCCGGCCGATCAGGTGATCGCATTCATGCTGCACCACCCGCGCATGAAACCCCGAGGCCACGCGCACAATCGGCTCGCCCTTCGGATCAAACCCTTCGTAGCGAATCTGCTGATAGCGATCCACCGCCCCGCGCAGGCCCGGCACTGACAGACAGCCTTCGAAACCCTCTTCCATCAGCGGATTCAATGGCGTAATCAGCGGATTGATCAGGATGGTCTGCGGCACCGCTTCGGCGTCCGGGTAACGCTCGCTGTGCTCGAAACCGAAGATCACCAGTTGCAGATCGACACCGATCTGCGGCGCGGCCAGGCCGACCCCGCCAACGCTTTCCATGGTCTGGAACATGTCGTCGATCAGTTGCCACAACTCGGCGCTGTCGAACATCTCCGGCGGTACGGGCGGGGCAATGCGCAGCAGGCGCTCATCACCCATTTTCAGGATTTCACGAATCATGGTCGGGCTTCATCTGTGTCCGGCTTGAGCGAATGATCGCGGCCCAGGCCAGAGACGTGTTGTTTGGTGGATTCATCCGGTTCGCCGGGGGCTTTCTCGCCCTTGTCCTTGCCTTCGGCGGACATGTGCTCGATCACCGCGTTCATTTCCGCCCCGAGCAGCAGCACCGCTGCGGAAATATAGAAATACAGCAAGAGCACGATGATCGCCCCGATGCTGCCGTACATCGCGTTGTAGTTGGCGAAGGTTTTTACGTAGAAGGCAAAGCCCAGCGAGGCGAGGATCCACACCACTACCGCGAGCACCGAGCCGGGGGTGATGAAACGGAAATCCTGTTTGACGTCAGGCATGACGTAATAGATCAGCGCCACCGCGACCATCATCAGAATCACGATGACCGGCCAGCGCGCGATGGTCCACACCGTGACGATGAAGTCTTCCAGCCCCACTTGTGCGGCAATCCAGCCCATCACCTGTGGCCCGAGCACCATCAAAGCAGCAGCAATCAGCAACATGCCGGCAATGCCGACGGTGTAGACGATCGACAAGGGAAAACGCTTCCACACCGGGCGGCCTTCGACCACGTCATACGCAGCGTTCATCGCGCTCATCATCAGGCGCACGCCGGCCGACGCGGTGTACAGGGCGATGACAATACCGATGGAAAGCAGGCCACCCTTGGATTGCTGCAACTGGTCGATCACCGGGTTGACCTGTTCCAGCGCTTGCGGCGGCAGCACCAGTTCCGATTGCAGGCGCAGCCAGGAAAAGAAGTCCGGCAAATGCAGAAAACCGATCAAGGCAATCAGAAACAGAATGAACGGAAACAGCGAAAACAGCATCTGGTAAGCCAGCGCCGAGGCGTAGGTCGACATTTCGTCGTCGACGAATTCAGTGACCGTGCGCACCATCACCCGGTGCAGGGGCAGACCTTTCATGTCCGGAAATATCATTCGCGTCTCCTTGCGCCGCAAAAAGGTGGAAGTCGTGGCGACTCAGGGGCCGTTTTTTACCTCACGGTAGCCTAATTGGCGACCCTTTGGCGGATCACCGCAGGGTTGCGATACAAAAACGGCCATCCGTGGATGGCCGCTGAAGTGTTCATTCAAGGCTGGATCAGGCCTTGTCGACGCCTTTTTTCACGGCATCCTTGGCTTTGCCGACAGCTTGCTGGGCTTCGCCTTTTTTCTCTTGGACTTTGCCTTCTGCGCGCAGCTTGTCATTGTCAGTCGCCTTGCCGACGCCTTGCTTGACGTTACCAGCAGCTTCGTTGGCCATGCCCTTAACTTTATCGCCTGTGCTACTCATGGTTTTTCTCCGTAAAGCATAAAAGGTAGAAAAGTCATTACGTAACGATTGACTGGCGTCGTTTGCGCCAAGTTTCATTTTTTTTGCCGACATTTCGTCGCTGCGTGCAGGTTGCGCTTTATGTTTGCCGGCATTGCCCCGAGAATGCTCAGCCTATGGGCCTTGCGCCCCGCACACCGATTCGCAGGAATGTCATGAAACTCAATAAAACCCAGGCCATCGCCCGTCGCAACCAGGAACTGGGCGGCGCCGTGCTCGGCACCAATAACTGCCACTTTGCCGAACTGAACCGCAACCGCAACATCTGGTGGTTCGACCTCCCGGTGTCGCGCCTGGCCATCGGTCAGTACGAGTGGATTCATTTGTTGATGCACACCCCGGCCACCGATGAACTGCTGCACCTGAAAGTGCCGACGGTGTTCCTGCGTGAAAAGCTCGAAGGGCTGGTGATTCGCAATGAAGGCAAACGCAAGGCAGCGCTGAGCCTGGAATTGAGTGCGGACAAGGATTCCTATCTGCAGGACATGCGGCCGGCGGGGACCAACGTGAATTTTGCGCCGTTTCGTCAGTAGCCGTTTATCACGGCGCGTCTGATATCTGTGGCGAGGGAGCTTGCTCCCGTGGGCTGCGAAGCGGCCCTGAAACATGCCAACCGGAAATTTCAGACAGACCACGCCAAGCGGTTTTACGACTGCTGCGCAGCCGAACGGGAGCAAGCTCCCTCGCCCCAAAGGCAGCGCAAAAAAAAAGAAGCCCCGCATCTGCGGGGCTTTTCGTTTAAGCAGCGCTTTTCGCCTTGAGTTTCTTCAGCTCTTCATCGCGCAATTCGCGGCGCAGGATCTTGCCGACGTTAGTGGTCGGCAGCGCGTCGCGGAATTCCACCGAACGCGGCACCTTGTAGCCAGTGACGTTGGCGCGCATATGATCCATGACCTGCTCTTTGGTCAGGGTCACACCCGGTTTGGCGACGATGAAAATCTTGATCGCTTCGCCCGACTTTTCGTCCGGCACGCCAATCGCCGCACACTGCAACACGCCCGGCAGAGTCGCCAGTACGTCTTCCAGTTCGTTCGGGTAAACGTTGAAACCGGAGACCAGAATCATGTCTTTCTTGCGATCGACAATGCGCATGTAGCCGTCCGGCTGGATCAGTGCGATGTCGCCGGTTTTCAGCCAGCCGTCGCTGTCGAGCATTTCATCGGTGGCTTCCTGACGCTGCCAGTAGCCTTTCATGACTTGCGGGCCTTTGACGCACAACTCGCCGATTTCGCCCAGCGGCTGCTCGACACCGGCATCGTCGATGACTTTGCACAGGGTCGACGGCACCGGAATGCCGATCGTGCCGATCTGGATGTGCTGGATCGGGTTGACCGTGGCCACCGGGCTGGTTTCGGTCATGCCGTAGCCTTCGCAGATGGGGCAACCGGTCACGGCTTTCCAGCGCTCGGCCGCAGCCAGTTGCAGGGCCATGCCGCCGGACAGGGTGACTTTCAGCGCGGAGAAATCCAGCTTGCGGAAACCTTCGTTGTTGCACAGCGCGACGAACAGCGTGTTCAGACCGACAAAACCGCTGAACTTCCACTTCGACAGTTCCTTGACCATTGCCGGCAGGTCGCGCGGGTTGCTGATCAGGATATTGTGGTTGCCGATCAGCATCATCGCCATGCAGTGAAAGGTGAACGCGTAGATGTGATACAGCGGCAGCGGCGTGATCAGGATCTCGCAGCCTTCGTTGAGGTTGGAGCCCATCAGCGCCTTGCACTGCAGCATGTTGGCGACGAGGTTGCGGTGGGTCAGCATCGCGCCCTTGGCCACGCCGGTGGTGCCGCCGGTGTATTGCAGCACCGCGACATCGCCACTGTCCGGATTCGCTTCCGCCACAGGCTGACCGTGGCCCTTGCTCAGGACGTCGTTGAACTTGATGGCTTTGGGCAAGTGATAGGCCGGCACCATCTTCTTCACGTACTTGATGACGCTGTTGATCAGCAGGCGCTTGATCGGCGGCAGGAGGTCGGCGACTTCGGTGACGATGACGTGTTTGACGCCGGTCTTCGGCACCACCGCCTCGGCCAGATGCGCCATGTTCGCCAGGCACACCAGTGCCTTGGCGCCGGAGTCATTGAATTGGTGCTCCATTTCCCGCGCGGTGTACAGCGGGTTGGTGTTGACCACGATCAGCCCGGCGCGGATGGCACCGAAGACTGCGACCGGGTACTGCAGGACGTTGGGCAGTTGCACGGCGATTCGATCGCCGGGCTGCAAGTCGGTATGCTGTTGCAGGTACGCGGCAAAGGCACCGGACAGTTCGTACAGTTCACCGTAGGTGATTGTCTTGCCCAGGTTGCTGAAAGCCGGTTTGTTGGCGAAGCGTTGGCAGGATTGCTTCAACACTGCCTGAATGTTCGGATACTCGTCTGGATTGATCTCGGCTGCGATTCCAGCCGGGTACTTATCCTTCCAAAAGTCTTCGATCATGGAAGCCCACTCCTCAGCAACGCGAATTCTTCACCGCATTTGATGCGATTATTATTGGTGTGTGTTTTGTATTGGTGAATCCGGCGTTCAACAGGCCGAGAAGTCACAAAGCGCGCCGAGAGTAGCAGCTTTGCCGAGGGTCGACCAGAGCCAAACGTGGGCCCTACAGTCATATTGATGACTCAAGACTTGCAAGCGGTCATTTTAGAGCAAAAATCCTATAAATCACCGAAAGCCCCGTGGTTATGGGGTTTAAAAGCAAAAGATCGCAGCCTTCGGCAGCTCCTACATTTGGAATGCGCTCCCTGTAGGAGCTGCCGAAGGCTGCGATCTTTTCGCTTATAACCTTTATGCGATATCCCGCAACTCGCGCCGCAGAATTTTCCCCACAGGCGTCATCGGCAACGAATCACGCAGCACGATGTGTTTTGGCACTTTGTAGGCGGTGAAATTCTCTTTGCAGTAGGCCTTCAGCTCTTCCAGGCTGACCCCGGTTTCCCGCGCCACGACAAACAGCTTCACCGCCTCCCCCGAACGCTCGTCCGGCACACCGATGACCGCGCAGTTGGCAACTTTCGGGTGTGCCATGACCACGTCTTCGATTTCGTTGGGATACACGTTGAAACCGGAGACGATGATCATGTCCTTCTTGCGATCGACAATGCGCACGAAACCGTCGGGGTCGATCACCGCGATATCGCCGGACTTGAACCAGCCCTGGGCATCCAGCACTTCGGCGGTGGCCTCGGGTTTGTTCCAATAGCCTTTCATGATCTGCGGGCCTTTGATGCACAGCTCGCCACGCTCGCCCAGAGGCTGTTCGACGCCGTCATCGTTGATGATCTTGAGCAGCGTGCCCGGCACCGGCAGGCCGACGGTGCCCAGGCGCGACTGGTCGCCGTAGGGGTTGGTGCAGGCCACGGGCGAGGTTTCGGTCAGGCCGTAACCCTCGGTGATGCGGCAACCGGTCAGCTGCTCCCAGCGCTCGGCGGTGGCTTTGACCAGCGCAGTGCCGCCGGAGTTGGTCAACTTCAGGCTGGAGAAATCCAGGGTCTTGAAATCGGGATGGTCCATCAACGCGACGAATAGAGTGTTCAAGCCCAGCAGCGCCGAGAAGCGCCAGTTCTTCAGTTCCTTGATGAACCCGGCGATGTCGCGCGGATTGGAGATCAGCACGTTGTGGTTGCCCGAGACCATCATGCACATGCAATTCGCGGTGAAAGCATAGATGTGGTACAGCGGCAGCGGCGCGATCATCACTTCCTGGCCCTCGCGCAACAGCGGCTGGCCGTCCGGGCCAAGCTGGGCGAGACAGGCGCGCACCTGCTGCATGTTCGCCACCAGATTGCCGTGGGTGAGCATCGCGCCCTTGGCCAGGCCGGTGGTGCCGCCGGTGTATTGCAGCACGGCGATGTCATTGAGGCCGACCTTCAGCGGCTTGATGCCCAGGCCCCGGCCCATGCGCAGCGCACTTTTGAAAGAAATCGCCTGGGCCAGCGAATATTCGGGAACCAGCTTTTTGACTTTGCTGACGACGGTGTTGACCAGCCAGCCCTTGGCGGTGGGCATCAGGTCGCCCATCTTCGCTTCGATCAAGTATTGAATGTCGGTGTCGGCCAGCACTTCCTGGACTTTCTGCCCGAACAGGTTCAGGTAGACCAGCGCGCGCGCTCCGGAATCCTTGAACTGGTGACGCATTTCCCGCGGGGTGTACAGCGGGTTGGTATTGACCACGATCAGTCCGGCGCGCAAAGCGCCGAACACAGCAATCGGATAATGCAGGACGTTGGGCATCTGCACCGCGATGCGATCCCCCGGTGCCAGATCGGTATGCGCTTGCAGGTAACCGGCGAACGCGGCGCTCTGGCGCTCGAGTTCGGCGTAGGTCAGGGTGATACCCATGCTGCTGAACGCCGGACGATCGGCGAACTTCTTGCAGGAACGCTCAAACACTTCGATCACCGACTTGAACTCGCCCATGTCGATGTCCAGCGGTACGCCGGCCGGGCGTTTGTCATTCCAGAAATCAGGTTGCATTGTTCTTGTCCTCTTTACCTGAGCCGATCCGGGAGCCGCTTTCTGTCGTTTCTGCTTCGTCCATTGAAGACGAAAAGCACAAAGCGGAGCTTCACGGACACTAGCAGCTATAGCCATAGAGGCAAATATGGCCCAAGCCGTCATTGATCGCGTGAATCTTCCTGCCGTGGCGTGGGCTGATCAGACGCGCTATACACTGTGGCATTGCTGAGCAAAGGGATCGCCATGAACCACGACACCTTCTGGCTGGACACGAGTGACCGCAGCCGCCTGTACGTCAACCGCTGGCTGCCGGCCGCGCCGTTGAAGGCGGTCATTTTGCTGGCCCATGGCATGGCCGAACACAGCGCTCGTTACGCCCGACTCGCCGACATTTTTTGCGACAAAAACTACGGCGTGTACGCCCCGGACCTGCGTGGTCATGGCCGCACCGCCGACAACGGCACCCTTGGTCATTTCGCCGATGACGATGGCTGGTGCAAAGTGCTCGGCGATCTGGCCAGCCTCAATCAGCACATCGGCCAGCAACATCCAGGCGTGCCGATCATTCTGCTCGGGCACAGCATGGGCAGTTACCTGGCGCAAGCCTATCTGTTGCACCACAGCGCCAGTCTGCAAGGGGCGATTCTCAGCGGCTCGAATTTCCAGCCGGTGGCCCTGTATCGCGCCGCCCGGCAAATCGCCCGTCTGGAAAAACTGCGCCAGGGCGGCAAGGGCCGCAGTGCGCTGATCGAGTGGCTGTCGTTCGGCTCATTCAACAATAAATTCGAACCGGTGCGCACGCGTTTCGATTGGCTGAGCCGCGATCCGGCCGAAGTCGACAAGTATGCCGCCGACCCGTTGTGCGGCTTTCGCTGTACCAATCAGTTCTGGATCGACCTACTCGGCGGCTTGCAGCAAATCAGCAAAGCGTCCAATCTCGCGCAGATCGATCCGGGACTGCCGCTGCTGGTGATCGGCGGCGAATGTGATCCGGTGAGCGAGGGCAAGCGTCTGACAGATCTGGCCAATGCACTGCGCAGGGCTGGCAGCCAGCACCTGCAATTGAAGATCTACCCGCAGGCCCGGCACGAATTGTTCAACGACAGCAATCGCGACGAAGTGACCGCCGATGTGCTGGCCTGGATCGACCAGGCCCTGAGCCATCCGCGCCCGCAACGCAGCGAATAATTTTTCCGGATTCACTGAATCCGCCACAGGAATCGACACCGATGACCCAGGTTACCAACATCCCTTACGAAGCCCTTGAAGTCGGCCAGACCGCCAGCTACAGCAAGACCGTCGAAGAGCGTGACATTCAGTTGTTCGCCGCGATGTCGGGCGACCACAACCCGGTGCACCTGGACGCCGAGTTTGCCGCCGCCAGCATGTTCAAGGAGCGCATTGCCCACGGCATGTTCAGCGGTGCGCTGATCAGCGCGGCGGTGGCTTGCGAATTGCCCGGGCCGGGCACTATTTATATCGGTCAGCAGATGAGTTTTCAGAAGCCGGTGAAGATCGGCGACACACTGACGGTGCGTCTGGAAATTCTGGAGAAACTGCCGAAATTTCGCGTGCGTATTGCTACTCGCGTGTTCAACCAGCGAGATGAGTTGGTAGTGGATGGCGAGGCGGAGATTCTCGCGCCGCGCAAGCAGCAGACGGTGACGTTGCCGACTTTGCCGGCGATCAGTATTGGTTGATCAGTCGCACAAAATAAAAGTGGGAGCGAGCCTGCTCGCGAAGTGGTCGTGTCAGCAAAGGCAACATTGCATGACACACCGAATTCGCGAGCAGGCTCGCTCCCACAGTTGTTTCAGTGCCGCTTACGAACGAGCGCGAGCCTGGTTACGCAGGGCTTTCACCTGGTCGTGGTTGCGTTGTACGCCGTGATACTGACGTTCAACCACATCACGAATACCGACCAGGTTGTGCTTGTTGATTTTTTCCAGCGCTTCCTTGTAAGCCTTCAGCGCATGGTCTTCACCGCGCTCGGCTTCGTTCAGCACAGCCTCTTCATCTTTGCCGGTGAACATGGATTTCACGTCGACCCAGCGACGGTGCAGATCACCGGCAACACTGGTAGAGGTTTCCGGATCGCCACCCAGCGAACGCACCAAAGCCTGCAGTTCGGCAGCTGCGCTAGCGCAATCAGCGGAGCGAGTCACAAAAAGCGATTTCAGTTCTGGGTGCTTGATGTCTTCGGCGCAAGTCTTGAACCCTTCCTGGCCGTCCTTGCAGGTTTCGATCAGGTCATTAAGTACCGAGATGGATTCTTTGTTTACGTCAGTCATTTTCCAATTCCTTGCGGTTGGTTGAAGATGCAAGGGATATTGCAGCGTGCGTGCCAGCTTCGCTTTCGATAATAAATTCTTGTTTTTCAATGGGTTATAAAAGATTGAACCATCTGTATGCTGGTTTTTTGCATGATCTGTCATTTGGCCTGCATGCAGAATGCCTGTATTTTCCCCACTGTTTTGAAAACGATGAAGCGTGCTGATGAATCCGGAAAAACTCGAACTGCTGATCACTCGCGAGATGCCCTTCGGCAAGTACAAAGGGCGGATCATTGCTGACTTGCCCGGGCCGTATCTGAATTGGTTCGCCCGTGAAGGCTTTCCCCACGGCGAACTCGGCGGCTTGCTGGCGCTGATGCAGGAGATCGACCACAACGGCCTGTCGGACCTGCTGGAACCGCTGCGTGCCAAACATGGCAAACCCGCCCCGCGCCACTGAAGCGCCCTCCTCTACCGAGCCTTGCCGACCATGCCTGACAACACCCGCCGCGCCCGTGACGAAGCCTTCTGGCAGACCTTCGCTGACCGTTACGATACCCGGCCCGGCCCCGTCAATCTGGAGAATGGTTACTTCGGGCGCATGTCGCGCACGGTGATCGAGGAGTATCAGCGCAACATCGAGCTGATCAATACCAGCAACTCGGTCTATGTACGCCAGCGCTTCGAGCAGCACGACAACCTCGACATCCGCGCGCAACTGGCCGAACTGATTGGCGTGCGTGCGCAAAGCGTCGCCCTCACGCGCAATGCCACCGAAGGCCTGCAATCGCTGATCCGCAATTACAACCGCCTGCAACCGGGCGATCAGGTGCTGATCTGCGACCTCGAATACGACACGGTCAAAGGCGCCATGCGTTGGCTGGCCAGGCACCGAGGCGTCGAGATTATCGAAATTGCCCACGCCCACCCGGCCAGCCTCGATAGCTTGCTCGAAAGCTATCGCGAGGCCTTCATCCGCCATCCGAAAATCAAGTTGATGGCTCTGACCCACGTCACCCATCGCACCGGCCTGGTCATGCCGGTGCAAGCCATCGCCGCACTGGCCACCGAGCACGGCGTCGATATTATCCTTGATGGTGCCCACGCCCTCGGCCAGATCGAATTCGATCTGCAAGCACTGGGCATCGCCTTCGCCGGTTACAACCTGCACAAATGGATCGGCGCGCCGCTCACTCTCGGCTTCATTTACATCGCCCCGCAGCGTCTGGCCGATATCGATCCGGACATGGGCGAGATGCATTATCCGGCGTCCGATATTCGCGCCCGCACTTCGTACAGCACGCCGAACATCCCGGCGCTGATGACCTTGCCGCTGGTGTTCGAAGAGCACAATGCGCTCGGCGGCGCCGCTGCCAAGAGCGCACGCCTGAAATACCTGCGCAACCTGTGGGTCAGCGCCGTGCGGCACTTGCCGGGCATCGAGGTGATGACCCCGGATGACCCGCAACTGTATTGCGGGATCACCTCGATGCGTTTTACTCGTCATGACGATCAACAGCTCATGGCCGAGCGCCTGCTCAGCGAGTTCAACCTGTTCACCGTGGTACGCACTGGCGCCACGTGCGGGCCGTGCATTCGCATTACGCCGGGGCTGACCACCACGGCGGCCGAGATGGCGCTGCTGGTGCGTGCGCTGAACCAGTTGCGCTAGAAAGGCACGCCGCAACTTTTTTCGTAGCCTTCGAGGCCGATCTGCGACGACACGGCGAAGGTGTCGATTCCGAGCGTCTGGCAAGCGAAGGCGCCATCCTCGAGATCCTCTCCGGCAATCGGTCGCAGCACCAACCGCAAGGCATCCTCGGAGACGGATGCACAGCCGCAACGGCCGGGCAGGTGCAAGGTTCCAGCCCAGGCCTCGTGGTGAGCCTGCACGCCTGCGACGTCGCTCGGGATGGATATGTTCAGGGTGAGGCACGCAGCGCCGGGGGCCGAGCGATCCGGATAGACGCTGGTAAAACGGACGACGCCATGGCTGTCGGTCGATTGACCGCCGCGCAGGCAGATGCCGTTATCGACGGTCTGTAGAATGCGCACCAGTGCGCCGCTGACCGGTTCGCCGGTCATCGCATCGACCAGCGCCAGACGCAGGATCAGCGGCAGGCCTTCGACGCCTCGGCTGATGTTGCGCACCTCGGGTTCAGCTGTGCCCAAAACGGGCCGCTTCGGTTGAAATGGGGATTGTGGCGTGTGGGTCAGAGACTGAAGGTCGTCCATGAGGCGTTCTCTCTTCCATAAGATGAACGCAGGTTAACCCTGGGAAAAAGCCAGCGTGCGGTAACTATGTATCGGGGCGTGTATCGGCACTTTTTTCGGCGCAAAAAAAACGGTGCGCCGACCAAGCGCACCGAAAAGCCGTAGAACACACAACGAAGTGTCGGGTAACGATCAGTCCAGCAGCGCCAGGGCTTGGGCGGTGCATTCCTGAATGCGGGCCCAGTCGCCGTTCTTGATCCACTCCGGATCGAGCATCCAGCTACCGCCCACGCACATGACGTTTTTCAGCGCCATGTAGCTCTTGATATTGGCCGGGCCGACGCCGCCAGTCGGGCAGAATTTCACTTCGCCGAACGGGCCGCCAAGGGCCTTGATTGCCGCCACGCCGCCGCTGACTTCCGCCGGGAACAGCTTGAAGCGACGATAGCCCAGACCGTAGCCTTCCATGATGCCCGAGGCGTTGCTGATGCCCGGCAACAGCGGAATCGGGCTGTCGACACTGGCTTCGAGCAGGTCACGGGTGATCCCCGGGGTGACGATGAATTGCGAACCCGCCGCTTCGGCCGCCGCGAGCATGTTGCGGTCGAGCACGGTGCCGGCGCCGGTCATCAGCTCCGGACGCTGTTCGCGCAGAATCTGAATCGCTTTGAGGCCGAACTGCGATCGCAGGGTCACTTCCAGCGCGGTCAGGCCACCGGCGGCGAGGGCGTCGGCCAGGGGCAGCACGTCCTGTTCGCGCGCAATGGTGATCACCGGCAAAATCCGCGCCTTGGCGCAGAGACTGTCGATCAGGGCAACTTTGTCCGCCATGGAAACGGTCGGGGATGGGGTTGTCATAGCGGCTGTTCCTTGGCTCATGGGCACCAGTAAATCTCTAACGTAGGTTGCAGAAACGCGCGCACCGGCATGGCCGCAACGTCATCGGATGCCAGCGCGGCATTCAGGGTGGTCAGTTTCGATTGACCGGAAATCGACAGGATCTTGTGCCTGGCCGAAGCCAGCAGCGCGCGGCTCATGGTCAGGCGCTGACGCGGTACGCTGGGTGCCAGCATCGGCCAGCAACGGCGCGTGCCGTCCTGCTGCAATGCTTCAGCGAGGTTCGGACTGTCCGGGAACAGCGACGCGGTATGACCGTCATCGCCCATGCCCAGCACCAGCACGTCGATCGGTGGCAATTCGGCAAGCAGACGGTCGGCTTGTTCGGCAGCCTGCTCGACATTGGCCGCCGCGCTGTAGAGGCTGAGGAACTGAGCCTTGGCCGCCGGGCCTTTGAGCAGATATTGCTTGAGCAGACCGGCATTGCTGTCGGCGTGTTCGACCGGCACCCAGCGCTCGTCGGCGAGGGTGATCACCACTTTCGACCAGTCCAGTTCCTGCTTGGCCAGGTGCTGGAAAAACGCCACCGGGCTGCGCCCGCCAGACACCACCAGCACCGCGTTGCCGCGCGCCGCAATGGCATCGCTCAGTTGCTTGGCAACATTCAGCGCCAGGCCTTCGGCGAGCAGCACCGGGCTGTTGAATGGGTGGGCAGTCACGCCCGCCGGCAGTTGCACATCAGATATCGCCATACCACGACCTCCCGTCCCGCGTAATCAATGCAATGGAGCTCATCGGCCCCCACGACCCGGCCGCATACGGCTTGGGCGCGTCGCCGGATTTTTTCCATCCGGCGATCAGCTGGTCACACCACTTCCACGCGGCTTCGATTTCATCTTTACGGACAAACAGGTTCTGATTGCCGTTCATCACTTCCAGCAACAACCGCTCGTAGGCATCGGGGATCCGCGCGCTACGCCAGGTGTCGGAGAAATTCAGTTGCAGCGGCCCGCTACGCAGTTGCATGCCTTTGTCCAGGCCCTGCTCTTTGGTCATCACGCGCAAGGAAATGCCTTCGTCCGGTTGCAGGCGGATGATCAGTTTGTTGCTGATCTGCAGGCGCTGCTCCGGGGCGAAGATGTAGTGCGACGGTTCCTTGAAGTGGATGACGATCTGCGACAGCTTCTGCGGCATGCGTTTACCGGTACGCAGGTAGAACGGCACGCCGGCCCAGCGCCAGTTGCGGATGTCGGCACGCAGGGCAACGAAGGTTTCGGTGTCGCTTTGCGTATTGGAATTCGGTTCTTCGAGGTAACCGGGTACCGATTTGCCTTCGCTGTGGCCGGCGATGTACTGACCGCGCACCACTTGTGTGGTCAGGCCTTCCGGGCTGATCGGTGCCAGTGCCTTGAGCACTTTTACCTTTTCATCGCGGATGCTGTCGGCGGACAGATCGGCCGGCGGGTCCATGGCAATCAGGCAGAGCAGCTGCAACAGGTGATTCTGGATCATGTCGCGCAGTTGGCCGGCCTTATCGAAGTAACCCCAGCGGCCTTCGATGCCAACCTTCTCGGCCACGGTGATTTCCACGTGGGAGATGTAATTCTGATTCCACTGGGTTTCGAACAGGCTGTT
Organism: Pseudomonas sp.; assembly: GCF_035554175.1. Classification (GTDB taxonomy): domain Bacteria; phylum Pseudomonadota; class Gammaproteobacteria; order Pseudomonadales; family Pseudomonadaceae; genus Aquipseudomonas. Next base: position 120,836 of record NZ_DATMIV010000019.1, read on the forward strand.
GGCGAAACGCAGGGCGATCAGGTTCTGAACGGTCTCTTTGCCCAAGTAATGGTCGATGCGGTAGGTGCGGTTTTCCGGGAAGAACTGCGCGACCGCGTCGTTGACCTTGCGCGAGGACTCCAGATCCGAGCCGATCGGTTTTTCCAGCACCACCCGGGTGTTTTCCGCCAGACCGACTTTCGCCAGGTTCTCGCAGATCGCGCCGTATACCGCCGCCGGGGTGGCGAAGTAGGCGATCATGCGCTGGCTGCTGCCGGCCAGTTCGGCCAGCGCCACGTAGTCTTCAGCCTTGAGGAAGTCGACGTGCAGGTAGGTCAGGCGCGCGAGAAAGCGCTCGGCCACGGTTTCGTTCAGCTCTTTGCCGACGTACCGGCGCAATTCGGCGGCGATGAACGCCATGTGCTGCTGCTCGCTGCCGGGCTCACGGGCCAGCGCGATGATCCGCGTGTCCTCATGCAGCAGGTCGGCACCGTCAAGGTGATAAAGGGCAGGAAACAGCTTGCGCAGGGCCAGATCGCCAAGCGCGCCGAACAAGGCAAAGGTGCACGGTTCAACCGTTATGGAGGGCATGATGTTTGTTCTTTTATCAAGTTAAGCTACAAATACCTTTTTTCAAGGCATCACTCAAGGGAAAATGTAGTAATAACCACAACATTTTCGCAGAATACACAATCCGAGTGGTGGTCGCTCGGACGCATCAGTAGGATAGGCCACCGTCACGGGCCATATCAAAGGCCCAATTTGCATAGCCCGGCGCACCTTCGCGTCGGTGAATCAGGAATTCCATATGGACCGCGTGCGAAATTTACTGGAACAGATCCAGAGTCGCCTTGAAGAGCTGAACAAGGCCGAACGTAAGGTCGCCGAGGTGATTCTGCTCAACCCGCAGCAGGCCACCCGCTTCAGCATCGCCGCCCTCGCCCAGGCCGCCTCGGTGAGCGAACCGACGGTCAACCGTTTCTGCCGCTCGTTCGGTGTCAGCGGCTATCCCGAACTCAAGTTGCAATTGGCGCAGAGCCTGGCCAGTGGCGCGGCGTATGTCAGCCGCGCGGTCGAGGCCGATGACAATCCCGAGGCTTACACGCAGAAGATTTTCGGCAGCGCCATCGCATCGCTGGACAGTGCCTGCCAAGCGCTGGACCCGAACCTGATCAGCCGCGCCGTCGACCTGTTGATTCAGGCCCGGCAGATCCACTTTTTCGGCCTCGGCGCTTCGGCTCCGGTGGCGCTGGATGCGCAGCATAAATTCTTCCGCTTCAATCTGGCCGTCACCGCGCATGCCGATGTGCTGATGCAGCGGATGATTGCTTCCGTGGCGCACACCGGTGAGCTGTTCGTGATCATTTCCTACACCGGCCGTACGCGCGAGTTGGTGGAAGTGGCGCGGATTGCCCGGGAGAACGGTGCGTCCGTGCTGGGCCTGACGGCGGAGAATTCGCCGCTGGCCAAGGCCAGCACGCTGAGCCTGAACATTCCGCTGCCGGAAGACACCGACATCTATATGCCGATGACCTCGCGGATCATTCAGTTGACGGTGCTGGATGTGCTGGCGACCGGGATGACCTTGCGCCGTGGCGTGGATTTCCAGCCGCATCTGCGCAAGATCAAAGAGAGCCTGAATGCCAGCCGGTATCCGGTGGGTGATGAATTCAATTAGGACGCTTTGCGTAAAAGATCGCAGCCTTCGGCAGCTCCTACAGGAACGCATTCCAAGGTAGGAGCTGCCGAAGGCTGCGATCTTTTGATTTTCAGGCCGCCGCCCACGCCTGCAAACTCAAATGCGCCTTCTCCCCCGGTGCCAGGTGCAGACTGTCCGTGCCACCCGCCGCGGCTTCGACGCAAACGAATTCCGATACCTCGTCCCAGCTCACTCCAAGCAACGGCCGCGCTCCCGGGTGCCACACCACGGTGTCGCCATTGTCGCCGGTATCGATGCACAGCTCACGCTGCCAGGCGTGGTCTTTGAGCTGCAATTCACCGTCATGCTGGAACACCCGCTGGCAGCCGCCATCAACCCGCAATTCGCCTTGCTGCTGGCAAACCTGACGGTTCAATTGGTCATAACCCTGCGCACCTTCGAGGCCAGACAGCGCTATCTCGCCGACATCGCCAATACGCCAGTAAGCGTGCAAAGCCTGGCTCAACTGGCAGGGCATGTCGTCCTGATGTTCGGTACTCAGGCGTAATTCCATGCGTTCGCCCAAGTGCGCGTGCAAGTCGACCTGCCAGTCGCACAGCTGCAATTGCCAGTGCAGGCGCACGCCGTCCTCAGCGCTGCTGCTGTCGAGCAGTTTCCAGTCGAGCAGGCGTGCCCAGCCGTGCGACGGCCAGGCATTTTCGCTCGGATGACGGCCATACCACGGCCAGCACACCGGCACCCCACCACGAATCGCACCGACATGCGGCCACTTCGCCGCACACCACAACCAGGGTTTCTGCCCGCGCGGTTGAAAGTGCAGCAATTGCGCGCCCTGACGACTGAACACCGCCTGACAGAGCGGATGATCGATCACCAACACATCGCGCATCTGATAGCGCTCCCAGGCGAACACCGGTCGCTCGCGCAGGGACTTGAAGAAGCGTTGCAGCGGATGCTCATGCATTTGCCACGGTCCTGAAAATCATCGAGTACTCAAATTCCACATCGCATTTGTGGCGAGGGAGCTTGCTCGCCACAGACGTCATCGGATTGCTATCGCAAAAAAAAGCGGACAGCCTGGGCTGTCCGCAAATATGCGCACATGGAGAGGAGCTTATCGCAGACGCGTCAGAACGTTGACTGAATTTTCAGGCCAGCGACCAAAGCGTTATCGACTTCATCCACACCGCCCGGATGGGTGATGTATTGCAGGTTGGGACGCACGGTCAGCCAGTTGGTGACATGGATGCCGTAGTTGAGTTCGTAGTTGTACTCGGTCTCACGAATCGGCGAGAACGCGGCGTTGTCGTAGTCGGACACACCGTTGGCATCGTTCAGCAGTTCAGCGTTGCGCTTGACGTCCTTGTTGACGTGGATACGCGCAGCGCCAATACCGATGTCATCCTTCGGACGCGCATCGAACGGGCCTTTGTAGACAAACATCACCGACTGGTAGTTGTCGATGAAGTTGGTGTCCTTGTCGTGGAAAGTCGCGTTGGCAGCGATGTTCAGACCGCGAGTCGCATCACCGTTGTGGCTGGTGAGTTGCTGTTGCGCAACGAACCAGTAACCGCTTTTGCTGTTGTGCGACTTGTAGTCATCACCGGTGGTTGCCGCATCGAGACCGTTGACGTCTTCGCGAACGTCGTCGGCATCGGCCGTGCTCTTGTAGTAACCGACGCGGTATTCGCCCGGCAGGCTGTTGACCTTCGGCGACCAGACCAATTCAACCGGCAGAACGGTACCCTTGGTGCCACTGCCGCTGAGCTTGAAGCCGTTGCCGTGTTCCAGCTGCGACGGGTTCTGGTTGTACGCACCGATCTGCGCGTAGAGCTCGTCGTTGATGTTGTACTTCACGCGGATCGCGGCCTGGCTGACTGGCCAGTTGTACCAGATGTTGGTCGCCCAGTTACCCACTTGCGAACCGCAGAACGCGAGGTTCTGGAAGTCGCACGGGAAGGTGTTGAAGTCTTCGCCTTCGCCGAAGTAACCGGCCTTGACGTCCAGCTTGTTGTCGAAGAACTGGTGCTGAATCCACAACTGGGTCAGACGCACCATGTGGCCACGGCCGTAGACTTCCTGCGAGGAGCTGAGGGTGCCGGCACGCGGGTCGCCAACGCGGTCATTGGAGATGTTGTAGCCGTTACGGTTGGTCAGCTGGATCTTCGCTTGCGTGTTGTCCCAGCCCCACAGCTTCTGCAGGTCGAGGGCAACGCCGAGGCCGAACTGGTCGCTGTAGCGGCCGGTCTTGTCGTCGTCATAGCCGCCGTGCAGGTTGGCACCCATCTCGCCAACGTAGTCAGCCTTGATGTCGATACCCTGCTCGATCAGCCTGGTGCGCTCACCGCCCCAGTCGCCGGTCATCCATTTGGAGTCGGAGCTGAAGGCATCCGCCGCCATTGCGTTACCGGCCAGCACCAGTGCAGCCGCCGCTGAAACCTGGCAGATCAACCGGGCATTGACGTGTTTCTTTTTCATCCCTACATCCTCGTCTTTATTGTTATTAACTGTTTTTATCTAACGCGGTTTACATAAAGTGCGATGCTCGACAGGCCGGGCAGCGCTTGCTCCTTTGTGGGAGCGAGCCTGCTCGCGAATGCGGTGTATCAGGCGACATTGATGTTGAATGTCAGACCGCTTTCGCGAGCAGGCTCGCTCCTACATTTGTTTCTCAGCGCCCTTTGAATTGGGCGACGTTCGCAGACCGCGCATCGGTCTGTGGCTGGCCGGCAGTGCCCAGACGCTCGCCGGTATTAGCATCGAACAGCAACACTTTCGCTGGATCGAACTGCAGCGTCAGGCTCTCGCCCACCTGCGGTGCCACGTCCGGCGCCAGTCGGCAGCAGACCTTGGTGTCATTGAGGTTGACGAACACCAGGGTGTCCGGACCGGTAGGTTCGGTGACCTGCACTTCGGCACGAATGCTTGGCAAGCCATTGCCCTCGCCGCTCGCCAGGACGATCTGCTCCGGACGCAGGCCGAGGATCACTTCGCGGTCTTCGAGACCGGCGTCCTGCATGCTCATCGGCAATTCGCAACGAGCCTGACCGCTGTCGAGCAGCGCCAGCAGACGGCCGTCCTTGCGCTGCAAGCGCAGGGGGATGAAGTTCATCGGCGGCGAACCGATGAAGCTCGCCACGAACAGGTTGGCCGGGTCGTTGTAGATGTCTTTCGGCGTGCCGAACTGCTGGATGATGCCGTCCTTCATCACCGCCACTTTATCGCCCAGGGTCATTGCTTCGATCTGGTCGTGGGTCACGTAGACCGTGGTGGTTTTCAGGCGCTGGTGCATCAGTTTCATTTCGGTGCGCATCTCGACGCGCAGTTTGGCGTCGAGGTTGGACAGCGGTTCGTCGAACAGGTAGATCTTCGGCCGCCGCGCCAGGGCCCGGCCCATCGCCACACGCTGTTGCTGACCACCGGAGAGCTGGCCCGGTTTGCGGTTGAGCAGGTGTTCGATCTGCAGCAGCTTGGCCACGCGGGCGACTTCTTCGTCGATCGCTGACTGCGGCATCTTGCGGATCTTCAGGCCGAACTCGATGTTCTCGCGCACGCTCATGGTCGGGTACAGCGCGTAGGACTGAAACACCATGGCGATGTCACGATCCTTGGGGCTCATGCCGCTGACGTCCTGATCGCCGATCATGATCGCGCCGCCGGTGATGGTTTCCAGGCCGGCGATGCAGTTCATCAAGGTCGATTTGCCGCAGCCCGACGGGCCGACGAGGATCAGGAATTCACCGTCCTTGATCGACAGTTCGATGTTCTTCAGGGTGTCCGGCAGGCCGGCCCCGTAGGTCTTGTTTACGTTGCGAAGTTCAAGCGTAGCCATGATTACCCCTTGACCGCGCCGGCCGTCAGCCCGCGCACGAAATACTTGCCTGCGACCACATAGACCAGCAGGGTCGGCAGGCCGGCGATCATCGCCGCTGCCATATCCACGTTGTATTCCTTGGCGCCGGTGCTGGTGTTGACCAGGTTGTTCAGCGCCACGGTGATCGGTTGCGAATCACCGCTGGAGAACACCACCCCGAACAGGAAGTCGTTCCAGATCTGGGTGAACTGCCAGATCAGGCAGACCATGATGATCGGCGTCGACATCGGCAGGATGATGCGGCGGAAAATCGTGAAGAAACCGGCGCCGTCCAGACGCGCGGCCTTGACCAGCGCATCGGGAATGCTCACGTAGTAGTTGCGAAAGAACAGTGTGGTGAACGCCAGACCGTAGACCACATGCACGAACACCAGGCCGGTGGTGGTGCTCGCCAGGCCCATCTTGCCGAGGGTGAAAGAGGCTGGCAGCAGCACGGTCTGGAACGGCAGGAAGCAGCCGAACAGCAGCAGACCGAAGAACAACTGCGAACCCCGGAAGCGCCACATCGACAGCACGTAACCGTTCAACGCGCCGATGGCGGTGGAGATGATCACGGCCGGTACGGTGATCTTGATCGAATTCCAGAAATAACCGTCAACCGTGGCCCAGGCTTTGACCCAGCCGATGCCGCTGACCACGGTCGGCCAGCTCAGCAGGTTGCCGGTGCTGATGTCTTCCGGGGTCTTGAAGCTGGTCAGCAGCATGACCACCAGCGGCACCAGATAGAGGAACACCGCGAAGATCAGCACCGCGTAGATCGCGATTCGGCTCAAGCTGATGGCAGGTTTGGCAGCGAGACTAGTCATGACGCTTGGTCCTCAGCTCGGAGTACAGGTAAGGCACGATGATCGCGAGGATCGCACCGAGCATCAGAATCGCACTGGCCGAGCCCATGCCCATCTGGCCGCGACTGAAGGTGAAGGAATACATGAACATCGCGGGCAGGTCGGAGGAATAACCCGGGCCGCCGGCAGTCATCGCCGCAACCAGGTCGAAGCTCTTGATCGCGATGTGCGCAAGGATCATCACTGCACTGAAGAACACCGGCCGCAGGCTTGGCAGCACGACTTTCCAGTAGATGCGCGGCATGCTTGCACCGTCGATCTGTGCAGCACGGATGATCGACTGATCGACACCGCGCAGGCCGGCGAGGAACATCGCCATGATGAAGCCCGAGGCTTGCCACACAGCGGCGATCACCAGGCAATAAACCACGCGATCCGGGTCGATCAGCCAATCCAGACGGAAGCCTTCCCAGCCCCAGTCACGCAACAATTTGTCCAGGCCCATGCCCGGGTTGAGCAGCCATTTCCATGCGGTACCGGTGACGATCATCGACAGCGCCATCGGGTACAGGTAAATGGTGCGGATAAAGCCTTCGCGACGGATGCGCTGGTCGAGGAACACCGCCAGCAATACGCCGATCACCAGAGTGATGCCGATGAACATACCGCCGAACACGGCGAGGTTCTTGCTCGCCACCCACCATCGGTCGTTATCGAACAGCCGCGCGTATTGCGCCAGGCCCGCCCACTTGTAGTTGGGCAGGAACGTCGAGGTGGTGAACGACAGAATGAACGTCCACAGGATGTAGCCATAGAAGCCCACCAGTACGATGAACATGCTCGGCGCCAGCACCAGTTTTGGTAGCCAGCGTTGCAATGCATCGAACGGCGAGGCCTTGCTGAATACAGCAACAGAACTCATGGGGAAATCCACAATAAGATTACAAACACCTTCCCTTGTGGGAGCGAGCCTGCTCGCGAAAGCGTTGTGTCAGTCGACGGATGTAGCAACTGACACGACGCCTTCGCGAGCAGGCTCGCTCCTACAGGGTCGAACCTGCTTTCGGTTATTTAGCCGACTGCACCGCGGCGCCAAGTTTCTTCGCGGCATCGGCCGGGTCGGCTTTCGGGTCGTTGATGTAGTTGGTCACGACATCAAAGAACGCACCCTGTACCGCCAGCGTGGTCGCCATGTTGTGCGCCATGCTCGGTTGCAGGCCACCGGACTTGGCGTCCGCGAGGAAGTCCTTGGCAGCGGTCTGTGCGCAGGAGTCGAAGCCCAGCTTGTCCATGTTGTTCAACATGTCGTTGCGCACCGGGATCGAGCCTTTGTTGATGCTGAAGACTTTCTGGAAGTTCTCGCCCAGCACGACTTTGGCGATGTCCTGCTGACCGGCCGCAGTGCCTGCGTCCTTCTGCTTGAACACGGCCAGCGAGTCGATGTTGTAGGTGAACGCCTTGTCGGTGCCCGGGAACGCCACGCACTCGTAGTCCTTGCCGGCGACTTTCTTGGCGGCGGTCCATTCGGACTTGGCCCAGTCACCCATGATCTGCATGCCGGCCTTGCCGTTGATGACCTTGGCCGCTTCGAGGTTCCAGTCCTGGCCTTTGCCGTCAGCGTCCATGTAGGTCGCGACTTTCTTCAGCTCGGTCAGGGCCTTGATCATTTCCGGGCCAGTCAGCGCCTTGTTGTCCAGGTCGACCAGGGCTTTCTTGTAGCCATCCACGCCCATGACCGAAAGCACCACGGCTTCGAACACGGTGCTGTCCTGCCAAGGCTGACCGCCGTGGGCCAGCGGGATGAAGCCTGCGGCTTTGAGTTTGTCGCCGGCGGCGTAGAACTCTTCGAGGGTGGTCGGATTCTTGGTGATGCCGGCTTTCTTGAAGACTTCCGGGTTGATCCACAGCCAGTTCACACGGTGAATGTTCACCGGCACGGCCACGTAATCACCGTCGTACTTCACGGTATCGGAGACTTTCTTGTCGAGCAGACTGTCCCACTTCTCCGACTTGGCAACGTCTTTCAGCACGTCGGTGTCGAGCAGACCGGTCGACGCCCATTCCTGGATGTCCGGGCCTTTGATTTGCGCGACGCCCGGCGGATTGCCAGCGACGGCACGGCTTTTCAGTACAGTCATGGCAGTCGCACCGCCACCACCGGCTACAGCGCCGTCTTTCCAGGTGAAACCGTCTTTTTCGACTTGGGCCTTGAGCACATCGACAGCGGCTTTTTCGCCACCGGAGGTCCACCAGTGCACGACTTCGACCGAACCTTTGGATTCGGCAGCGGAGACACTGAGCGGCAGGATTGCGAGCGGGAACAGGGAGGCGACAGAAATGACAGTAGCGAGGCGAGAAATCGCATTCATTCGAGATGTACCTTTCTTGTTGTTATGCATTGCAAGTCTGGTGCTTGCGCTGCACGGAGTTTAAACAGAGCGTTTCGCTTCGCAGGTAACGAAGGGACGCGTAAATGTCACGATATGGTTACACAGGAACAGGCCGGGACAGCTGCGCCAAAGCCGTAGCCATGCTCGGCGCCAGCGGCAAACGCGGAATCAGCACAGCCTGCCAGGCGTGATACAGATCGGGCTTGCCCGGCCAGATATCGGCACTCGGCACATTCTGCGGATCGAGTTCGTGGTGCCAGCTGCCGTTGCAACGATCGATGAAACGGGTCTCACAGAACTCCCAGAAAAGTCGGTACCAGCTTTCGTACTGCGCCTCACCCGTGCGTTTTAGCAAGGCACTGGCGGCGGCGCTGGCTTCGGCGTGTGTCCAGTGCAGGCGATGGCGAACCACGGCTTTGTTGTCCCAGTCGAGGGTGTAGACGATGCCCGGCGCACCATCGACATTCCAGCCGTGACGGCAATTGTTTTCGAACAGTTTTTGCGCATCGGTAGCCAGCCAGCCCGGCGTGAGCATGCCGGCCTGGACTCGCGCCGCCTCAAGGTGCAGCAGCAAGCGCGCCCACTCGAAACCGTGGCCGGGGGTGGTGCCGTAAGGGCGGAAACCGTCAGCAGGATTGTCATGGTTGTATTCGCGCAGCGGCTGCCAGTCACGATCGAAGTGCTCGATGACCATGTAATCGTTGGCCGCAGCGTGACCGTGAATGACCCGCTCGGCGATGCGCTGGGCGCGTACCAGCCAGCGCGGGTCTTGCGTGACATCGGCCAGGGCGAGGAAGGCTTCGGTCGCGTGCATGTTGCTATTGGCGCCGCGATAGGCTTCTTCTTCGCTCCAGTCGCGATTGAAGAATTCGCGCATGGCGCCCTCTTCTTCGCTCCAGAAGCAGGTGTCGATGATGTCGATCGCATCATCGAGCAAGGCCTGGGCACCGGGTCGTTGCGCAACCACGGCGGAACTGGCGGCGAGCGCGACAAAGGCGTGCAGGTAGGCGTTCTTGCCGGTGTTGTGGTCGCGATGTCCGGCTACCGCGAACCAGCCGCCATGCAGCGCATCGCGCAACGGCCCGCGCAGGGCGGCGATGCCGTGATCGATCAGTTCGGCAAACCCCGGCAGGCCCTGAATGTGGGCCATGGCGAAACTGTGGGTCATGCGCGCGGTGTTCATGGTCTCGGCTTGCGCGTGCGCCGGCAGACGGCCGCGCTCGTCAAGGTTGCCGAAACCTTCGGGCAGCTTCGCAGCCTTGGCAAAATCCAGCAGACGCAGGCCTTCGGCGGCGAGCCATTGCTGGTGGGCAGGGGCATTCAGCCAACTGCTGAAATCCGGGTGAAAGGTGTCCATGGAGTGACCCTTTTTTGTTGTCAGGACTGCGGGCAGTCTAAACAACGGGCCGGGGTTGGCTTGTAACGAAGGGGACGGGGTTTGTCACTGGCTTGTGACATTAGCAAAGCAAAGTCAAAAGATCGCAGCCTTCGGCAGCTCCTACATGGAAACGCATTCCAAATGTAGGAGCTGCCGAAGGCTGCGATCTTTTGATCTTCAATCAACCGAACGTGGCAACTGCAAGGTCACCCGCAACCCGCCCTCACGCAGGTTCTGCAACGTCACCTCGCCGCCGTGGCTATGGGCAATGTTGCGCGCAATACCCAGACCGAGTCCGTAGCCCTGCTGCTGCCCCGCCAGCCTGAAGTGCGGCTCGAACACCTGCTCCAGGCGCTGCTGCGGAACGCCCGGGCCTTCGTCGTCGACATGCAGGACAAACGCGCTGTCATCATCATCGATGTGCAGATGCGCGTTCTGCCCGTATTTCAAAGCGTTGTCGATCAGGTTGCCGATGCAGCGCTTGAGCGCCAGCGGTTTGCCCGGATACGCCGACAACGCGCGCCCATGCTGAGTGACGCGACCATTGCCGTTCGGTGCCAGGTACGGTTCGACCAGGCAGTCGAGCACATGATTGAGATCCACCGGTTCGATATTCTCGTGGATGTCGGTGTCTTTCACGCATTGCAGCGCGCCCTTGACCAGCAGCTCCAGCTCATCCAGATCGCGGCCGAACTTGGCTTGCAGTTTTTCGTCTTCGAGCAGTTCAACGCGCAAGCGCAGGCGCGTGATCGGCGTGCGCAGGTCGTGGGAAATCGCGCTGAACAACTGGCTGCGCTCGGTCAGGTAGCGGCTGATGCGTTCGCGCATGGTGTTGAACGCGCGACCCACTTCGACCACTTCACTGCCACCGCCCTCGGAAACCGGCTCGACATCGGCGCCCAGCGACAAATCCCGCGCCGCCCGCGCCAGCCGCTTGAGCGGCCGGCTCTGCCAGTGCACCAGCAGGCCGATGAACAACAACAGAAAGCCGCTGGTGAGGACAATGAACCACACCTGCTGCGCCGGCAGGCCCTGCTCTTCCAGACTGGTGTAGGGCTCGGGCAGCAAAGAGGCGATGTACAGCCACTCACCCGGAGCCATTTGAATTTGCGTGACCAGCACCGGCGGATTCACCGGTTCCAGGGTCAACGCGTAATGCGCCCAGGAACGCGGCAACTCATCGAGCTTCAGCCCGGCGTTGAAAATGCGCAGATCTTCCGGGCTGACGAAAGTCACCGAGATATCGGTGTCATGGCCCAGGGACTGGCGCAGCACTTCGTCCACCGCTTGCATCACCGCCGCCTTGCGCGGCGTGACTGGCAGCACGTCCATGCCCAGCGGTTTGTCATTGAGGGTCACCACAAACCGGGTGCCGCCCATGCTGCGCAATTGGTCGAGCACCAAGGGCCGATAGGCTACCGGCAAGGAACGGAAATAGCTGACGCTGGCGGTCATCGAATGCGCCAGGCTGCGGGCGCTGGTGACCAGACCTTCGAGCTGGGTGGCGCGCAGTTGCGAGACCCAGATCACGCTTGAAAGCGTCTGCGCAAACAGTACCGCCAGCAGGGTCAGCAGCAACATCCGTCCGAGCAGCGAACGCGGCACCGGAACGCGGCTGGCGAATTTGCGCAGCGACTCAGTGAGCATTGCCGGCAACCACATTGGCTGCCAACTGGTAACCGCTGCCGCGCACAGTGCGGATCAGCCGTGGCGGTTTTTCGGTGTCGCGCAGGCGTTGGCGCAAACGGCTGACGGCCATGTCGACGATGCGATCGAGCGGCATCAGATCGCGACCACGGGTGGCGTTGCCGATGGTGTCGCGGTCGAGAATTTGCTGCGGGTGGTCGAGGAACAGTTTCAGCAAGGCGAAATCGGCGCCAGAGAGAATCACCTCTTCACCGTCAGTGTGGAACAGCCGATGGCTGACCGTGTCCAGCCGCCAGTCGTCAAAGGCCAGCACTTCGCTGCCGCTGCGTTCGTGGGCGAATTGCGCGCGGCGCAGCAGGGCCTTGATCCGCGCTTGCAGTTCGCGCGGGCTGAACGGCTTGCCGAGGTAATCATCGGCGCCGAGCTCCAGGCCGATCACGCGGTCGGCCTCGTCGGAGCTGGCCGTCAGCATGATGATCGGCACCTGCGCCTGACGCGGATGCTGGCGCACCCAACGACACAGACTGAAACCGTCTTCGTCGGGCAGCATGACATCGAGGATCACCAGATCGCTCGGCGCCTCGTTGAGCGCCTGGCGAAAACCGGCACCATCGGCGGTGGCCCGCACCTGGAACCCGGCGCGGGTCAGGTAGGTTTCCAGCAACTCGCGTATTTCCTGGTCGTCATCGACCAACAATATCGACTTGTTGACTGAGCTCACTTCGAAGGCATCCTTGTTGTTGGAGTTGGGGCGGATTATGCCTTAAGCGCTGATTTTACAAACACCACAAAACCACTGTGGGAGCGACCTGCTCGCGAATCGGTTTTACCTTCAACACATCTGTTGACTGATACACCGCTTTCGCGAGCAGGCTCGCTCCCACAGGGGTGATTGCATTTCAGGTTCGGGTTGCCTGGTCCAAGGCCACGCCAGCGCCAACCAGGCCGGAATACGGTGCCGTGACCAGCCACACCGGGATGCCTTTGAAGTAATCGCTCATGCAGCCCTTGTCGGCGAAGCAGCGGGCGAAGCCGCTTTCGAGGAAGAAATCGGCGAACCGCGGAATCACCCCACCCACGATAAATACCCCGCCACGCGCGCCAGTGGTCAGCACGTTGTTGCCGGCCACACGGCCGAGCCAGCAGCAGAACTGCTCAAGCACTTCCAGGGCGATCGGGTCACCGGCAAGGCCGGCGGCAGTGATGGCTTCCGGCGTGTCGAGGGTCGGCTCATGGCCATCCACCGCACAGATTGCCCGGTACAGCCGAGGCAGGCCGCCGCCGCTCAATGCGGTTTCCGCGCTGACATGGCCGATCTCGTTGTAGATGTGCTGCCACAGTTGCGTTTCACGCGGGCTGCTCAGCGGCAGATCGACGTGGCCACCCTCGCCCGGCAACGCCGCGAAACGGCCCTCGCCGAGATCGAGCAACGTGCCGACGCCCAGGCCAGTGCCCGGGCCGATGACCACCGCCGGGCGCAACGGCTCCGGCGTACCTTCGCAAACCACGCGGAATTCGCCCGGTTGCAAACGGGTCATGCCCAGCGCCATCGCCGAGAAGTCGTTGGTCAGCAGCAATTGCTCGACCTGCAAGGTTTTGCAGAACGCGCTGCGACTGAGCCGCCAGTGATTGTTGGTGAACTTGAATTCATCGCCACTGACCGGCCCTGCCACCGACAGACACACCGAACCGATCGAACCCGGCGCCAGACCGAGCCCACTCAGATACAGGCCGATCGCCTCTTCCGGGGTGGCGAAGTCGGCCGTGGCCAACACCTGAACCGAGTGCAGTTGCTGGTTTTGCCACAACGCGAACCGCGCGTTGGTGCCTCCGATGTCACCGACCAAAGCCAGTTTCAATTAAGCGTCTCCAGGGCAGAAGTGAAGGCGCTGGCGCCCTGCTCCGCCGAGCTGAAGGCCATGCGCATGAAGCCAAACAGCTCGCGACCGCTGCCAATGTTGTTGCCCAACAGGCCCTTGGCCGGTTCGCGCGCTGCAAATTCGGCGGCGTCGACCTTCAGTTCCAAAGTGCCTTTGACGCCATCGACGCGGATGATATCGCCCTCTTGCACCCGCGCCAAAGCACCACCGACATAAGCTTCGGGGCTGACGTGAATCGCCGCAGGGATTTTTCCCGAAGCGCCGGACATGCGCCCGTCGGTAACCAGCGCCACTTTGAAGCCGCGATCCTGCAACACGCCGAGGAATGGCGTCATCTTGTGCAGCTCCGGCATGCCGTTGGAACGCGGGCCCTGGAAGCGCATCACCGCAACGAAATCCTTCTCCAGCAGACCGGCCTTGAACGCATCGGCAAGGTCTTGCTGATCCTGGAACACCATCGCCGGTGCTTCGACGATCTGGTTTTCCAGCGCGACCGCGGAAACCTTCATCACGCCGCGACCCAGGTTGCCTTCCATCACCCGCAAGCCGCCCTCTTGCGAGAACGCTCGGGACACCGGACGCAGGATGTTTTCGTCGAGGCTGTCGGTCGGGCCTTCGCGCCAGACCAGTTGGCCGTTATCGAGGAACGGCTCCTTGGTGTACTGGCTAAGGCCGTGGCCGAGCACGGTGTTGACGTCTTCGTGGAGCAGACCGGCACCGAGCAGCTCGCGGATCAGAAACGACATGCCTCCCGCCGCCTGGAAGTGATTGATGTCGGCTTTACCATTGGGGTAGACGTGGCTCAGGGTCGGCACGACTTCGGAGAGGTCGGCCATGTCTTGCCAGGTCAGTTGAATGCCCGCCGCCATGGCGATGGCCGGCATGTGCAAGGTGTGGTTGGTCGAGCCGCCAGTGGCGTGCAGGGCAACGATGGAGTTGACCAGCGCCTTCTCGTCGACGATTTCGCCGATCGGCATGAAGTTGCCGTTCTGCCTGGTCAGGCGCGTGACCTGATGCGCGGCTTCGCGAGTCAGCGCGTCACGCAACGGCGTGTTCGGGTTGACGAACGACGCGCCCGGCAAATGCAGGCCCATGACTTCCATCAGCAACTGGTTGGTATTGGCGGTGCCGTAGAAGGTACAGGTGCCCGGGCTGTGGTAGGACTTCATCTCCGATTCCAGCAGCTCTTCGCGGGTGGCCTTGCCTTCGGCGTATTTCTGGCGGACGTCGGCTTTTTCCTTGTTGGAGATCCCCGAAACCATCGGCCCGCCCGGCACGAAGATCGTCGGCAGATGACCGAAGCGCAGCGAGCCCATCATCAGTCCCGGGACGATCTTGTCGCAGATGCCGAGCATCAGCGCGCCGTCGAACATGTTGTGCGACAGCGCCACAGCGGTGGACATGGCAATCACTTCGCGGCTCGGCAGGCTCAGTTCCATGCCCGGCTCGCCCTGGGTCACGCCATCGCACATCGCCGGAGTACCGCCGGCGAACTGGCCGACCGAGCCGATTTCGCGCAGGGCGTTCTTGATCTGTTGTGGAAAGACTTCGTACGGCTGGTGCGCCGACAGCATGTCGTTATACGAAGAAACAATGGCGATGTTCGCCGAGTTCATCATCCGCAAGCTGTGCTTGTCTTCACTGCCGCAACCGGCCACACCGTGGGCGAAGTTGGCGCACTGCAGCTTGCCGCGCATCGGGCCGTCGGTGGCGGCGCCGCGAATCAATGCAAGGTAAGCCTGACGCGTGGCGCGGCTGCGGGCGATAAGCCGTTCGGTGACCTCAAGAACGCGGGGATGCATGTGTAGAACTCCAGGCTAACGGATGTGGCGACCTGATTGTCTATGCTGGTCAAACGCCGTTGTTGTTGGAATGACAGACGGTTTTTGACCATTCGGACCAGTTGATTCAGGTCACTCGTTGTAGATAAAACAAAATATTGCCACTAAAAAGGCTTGTTTTCTATTTTTATGCGAATAATCTTGTAATTCCAACAACAAAACGACGGCGGCGCTGTTCCATGACTCTTCGAATCGCAATCAATGGTTTTGGCCGCATCGGCCGTAATGTCCTGCGCGCACTGTATACCCAAGGCTATCGTCAAGACCTGCAGATCGTCGCGATCAACGATCTGGGCGACAGTTCGATCAATGCCCATCTGCTCAAATACGACACCGTCCACGGTACTTTCGATGCCGAAGTGGCCCACGATAACGAAAGTCTGACGGTCAATGGCGACCGCATTGCGGTGAGCGCCATTCGCAACCCGGCCGACCTGCCATGGGCCGCAGAAAAGATCGACGTGGTGTTCGAATGCACCGGTCTGTTTACCGACCGCGCCAAAGCCGCCGCGCACATCAGCGCCGGTGCGCGCAAGGTGATCATCTCGGCCCCGGCCAAAGGTGCCGACGCCACCGTGGTCTACGGTGTCAACCACGACATTCTGCGCCAGTCGCACCAGATCATTTCCAACGCTTCGTGCACCACCAACTGCCTGGCGCCGGTAGCGCAGGTGCTGCATCGCGAGCTGGGCATCGAAAGCGGTCTGATGACCACCATTCATGCCTACACCAACGACCAGAACCTCACCGACGTCTATCACAGCGACCCGTACCGCGCCCGTTCGGCCACGCAGAACATGATCCCGAGCAAGACCGGCGCTGCCGAAGCGGTAGGCCTGGTGCTGCCGGAGCTGGCAGGCAAACTGACCGGCATGGCCGTGCGCGTTCCGGTGATCAACGTGTCGCTGGTCGACCTCACCGTGCAGTTGAAGAAAGAAGCCAGCGCCGACGAAGTTAACGCCCTGCTGAAAGCGGCCAGCCAGCATTCGAAAATTCTCGGCTACAACACCTTGCCGCTGGTTTCCAGCGACTTCAACCACAACCCGCTGTCGTCGATTTTCGACGCCAACCACACCAAAGTCAGCGGCAAATTGCTGAAGGTTCTGGCCTGGTACGACAACGAATGGGGCTTCTCCAACCGCATGCTGGATAACTGCCTGGCGCTATGTAACGCCGAATAACCCGGCGCGCCCTGATTTGATGCAAATACCTGTAGGAGCTGCCGAAGGCTGCGATCTTTTGATCTTGAAAGCAAAATCAAAAGATCGCAGCCTTCGACAGCTCCTACAGGGCTCCGGTTTCAGCCTTGCCTTTACCGTTCAATGACAATTCAACGCTTGACCATTCAGCGAGATGATAAGCATTATCATTCGCTCGAAATGGATCAGGTTCTCCCGTGAGTCAATCGCGCTTCAACCACGTGTTCCTTGCCCAGCGCACTTCCCTGCTGCGCACGCTGGAACGGATGGTCAACAATCACAGCACCGCTGAAGACCTGTTGCAGGAGACCTACCTGCGCGTGACCCGGGCGCTCGGCGAGCGGGCCATTGATCACCTTGAACCCTTTGTTTTCCAGACCGCGCGCAATCTGGCGCTGGACCATTTGCGTGCGCGCAGGATTCACGCGCGAACCATGGTCGACGACGTGCCCCAGGAGGTCGTGCAGAGCATCGCCGCGCCGGCCAGCAGCGCCGAAGACGCCGCCCATGCCGAGCAATTACTGGAGCGCTTGAACGTGAGCCTCAGTCAACTCAGCCCGCGCCAGCAACGGATTTTCATCCTCAGCCGCCTGCACGGGCACAGCTATCAGGAAATCGCCGATCAACTGCATGTGTCACTGAGCACCGTGCAGAAAGAACTGAAACTGATTATGTCGATCTGCATCGGCGTCGCTGAACGACATAACGGCAGCGGCAAGCTTTGAGCCGCAAGCGGCAAGCAGCAAGCAAAAACGAAATGCAGTAACCCATCCGGCTTGCAGCTTGCAGCTTGAAGCTAGAAACTGCTTCTCGCCAGAAGCCTTGAGGAACCACCGTGACGGACACCCACCGCTCGCCCTCGCCCGATTCGGCGCGGGACGCTGCAGTTGCAATGGACCAGGCGCTGGACTGGCTCATCGTGCTCGGCAGCCCGGACGAGGAACAGACCCGGCAGTTTCATGCCTGGCTGGCGGCTGACCCGTTGAATGCCGAGGCGTTCGCCAAGGCCCAGGCCATCTGGGACGGCCCGCAAGTCGCGCTGTGCGCCGAGGCCCTGGCGGCGAAACCGGCGAAAGTCACTTTCCTGAAACGTCTACGTCCGCACTGGAAACCGCTGGCCACCGCTGCGGTGCTGATTCTCGGTCTGTTCAGTTTCAGCAACCTGCCGATGCGCCTGCAGGCCGATCATCTGACCGTGGTCGGCGAGCGCCAGCGCCTGCAACTGAAGGACGGCTCGAAGGTTCTGCTGAACACCAACTCGGCGTTTTCCAGCACCATCGACGCTCAGCACCGCGTGGCCCGACTGTTCCAGGGTGAGGCGTTTTTCGAGATTGCCAGCGGCCGCAGTCAACCGCTGGAGATCGACGCCGGCCCGGTAACGGCCAGCGTGCACGACACCGCATTCGCCGTGCGTTATCTCGACGGCGTCGCCCAAGTGAATGTGCAGCGTGGCGATGTCGATCTGCGCGCGACCCACAACGATGCGCGCGTGCGTCTGAGTGCCGGGGAAAGCATCCGCATCGGCCCCAACGGATTTGATCGCCCAGCCAGGCTCGACGCCAGTGCGGATCTGGCTTGGGTTGAAGGCCGTCTGGTGTTCGAGAACTGCCCGCTGAATCAGGTGCTGGCCGAGCTGCGCCGCTACTATCCGGGCTGGATCATTAACGCCAACGAGCAACTGGCCGATGTCGCCGTCACCGGCAATTACCGTCTCGACCAGCCACTGGACGTAGTTCGCTCCCTGGCGCAGATCACTTCGGCGCGCCTGCAGGAATTCCCCGCGTTAGTGATCCTCAACTAAATGAGAATTATTTTTACTCGATAGCCAACGTTAGTACGTCTCGTTATAGCCAATGCAATTGATTCGCATCTAACCATGCCGATCAGCACCTATAAAGATTCGTGCGACACGGAGCGCTATCGATGTCCTCACGCCTTACCCGCCAGACCGCTTCTCCTTCCCGCATACTGCCGCTGCTGACGGCGGCCATTCTCATGGCCGGCACCGCGCCGCTGCTGGCGGCCCCCGAGCAAGTGCCACGCAGCATGGGCGGCTACGCGTTCGCCATCGGCCAGCAACCACTGGTCTCGGCACTCAATGCGTTTACCGCCGTGACCGGTTGGCAGGTCGGTTTGCCGGCAGAGCTGGGTCAGGGCGTATCGTCGCCGGGTGTGCGCGGTTCGCTGCCGCCGGAGAAAGCCCTCGAGCGCCTGTTGGTGGGGACCAACCTGAGCTTCCGCAAGCTGAGCAACAACAATGTCGTGCTGGAAAAACGCAACAGCAGCGGCACGCTGAATCTCGATCAGGTGACCATCAGCGCCACCCGCCAGGAACAATCGGTCAGCAGCGTGCCCGCCACCGTCACCGTACAGACCCGCGACCAGCTCGACCGCAACAACGTCAATAACATCAAGGATCTGGTGCGCTACGAGCCGGGTGTTTCCGTCGGCGGTGCCGGCCAGCGTGGCGGCATCAGCGGTTTCAACATCCGTGGTATCGACGGTGACCGTATCCTGACTCAAGTCGATGGTGTGGAGATCCCCAACGGTTTCTTCAACGGCCCGTACGCCAAGAGCCAGCGCAACTACGTCGACCCGGAAATCGTCAAGCGCGTGGAAATCCTCCGTGGCCCGGCCTCGGTGCTGTACGGCAGCAACGCCATTGGCGGCGCGGTCAGCTACTACACGCTGGATACCGACGACATCGTCAAACCGGGCAAGGATGTCGGCGCGCGTCTGAAAAGCGGTTACAGCTCCGCCGACGACAGCTGGCTGAAATCCGCCACCGTCGCCGGGCGCAGCGGTGAGTTCGACGGTTTGCTGCATTACAGTCAGCGCGACGGTCACGAAACCGAATCCTTCGGCAGCCACAACGGCACCGGCCTTGCGCGCACTGCCGCCAACCCGGAAGACGTGCGCGCAAGCAACGTGCTGGCCAAGCTCGGCTGGAACTACAACGACGATTCGCGCCTGGGCCTGACCTACGAAAAGTACAAGGACGACCGCGACACCGATCAGAAAAGTGCCTACGGCGGCCCGTACTTCAACGGCGCCCCGACCATTCCCAACAGCGTACTGCCCGGCGGCATGTACCAGTGGCGCACCGGCAACGACACCATCACCCGCGAGCGTTTCGGCCTCGAACACCGCTTCGCCCTCGACAGCCTGCTGGTCGATAACGTCAAGTGGAGCCTCAACCACCAGATCGCCAAAACTGACCAGAGTACCGAAGAGTTCTACTACCCGATCACTCGTAAAGTGCTGCGTACACGCGACACGATCTACGAGGAAAAGCAGTGGGTGTTCGACGCGCAACTGGACAAGGCCTTCGCCATCGGCGACACCGATCACCTGCTGACTTACGGCACCACGATCAAGCAACAGAAAGTCACCGGTTCGCGCAGCGGCGACGGCAAATGCCTGGCGGTCGGTCGCGGCTGCACCGCGATAGGCGCGACCAGCGCGGCGGACGTGCTGGCGAAGGCCAGCGACTTCCCCGATCCGACCATCAACACCTACAGCCTGTTCGCCCAGGACCAGATCAGCTGGAACGACTGGACCTTCCTTCCCGGTCTGCGCTACGACTACACCCAGCTCAAGCCGCATATCACCGAGGAATTCCTCAACACCGTGAACGCCGATGGCCAAGGCACGGTCAGCGACAAGAACAAGACCTGGCACAAAGTCTCGCCCAAATTCGGCCTGACCTACGCCTTGACGGAACACTACACCTGGTACGGCCAGTACGCCGAAGGCTTCCGCACCCCGACGGCGAAAGCGTTGTACGGACGTTTTGAGAACAACACCACCGGCTACACCGTCGCGCCGAATTCGGATCTGGAGCCGGAAAAGAGCAAAGGCTTCGAAACCGGCCTGCGCGGTAACTTCGAGCAGGGCTCGTTCGACGTGGCAGTGTTCTATAACAAGTACCGCGACTTCATCAACGAGGACGCGGTGAAGCCGGGCGACGATCAGCTGACCTTCCAGAGCAACAACATCAAGCGCGCCACCATCAAGGGTGCGGAAGTCAAAGGCCGCTTGAACCTGGATGCCTTCGGTGCGCCGCAAGGCCTGTTCACCCAAGGCTCGATCGCCTACGCCTACGGTCGCAACAACGACAACGGCGAGCCGATCAACAGCGTCAACCCGCTCACCGGCGTGTTCGGTCTCGGTTACGACCAAGACAATTACGGTGGTCTGCTGAGCTGGACCGTGGTGAAGAAAAAGGACCGTGTCGACGACAGCAACTTCAAGTCGCCGGACGGCGCCAGCAGCCAGTTCAAGACCCCAGGCTTCGGCATTCTCGATCTGGCCGGGTATTACAAAGTCACCAACGACATCACCGTCAGCGGCGGCGTCTACAACCTGACCGACAAGAAATACTGGCGGTGGGATGACGTACGCGGTTATGACAGCGTCGGCGAAGCCTCGGTGACGCAGCCAGCCAACCTCGATCGGCTGACCCAACCGGGACGCAACTTCGCGATCAATCTGATCTGGGACATCTGATAAGCCCGGCCTCACTGCGCGTGTTATCGCCGCGCAGTGAGGTTTTTTTACTGTCCGGCGCCTGCCCGTACGTCTTGTTATCAAGCGCCTCATTTATCAAGGACACCCCCATGAATGCCCCGGAAAAAGCCCTGCGTTCGCAACGCCTGAACCAGATCACCCATGAGCCGCACAGCAGACTCGATGCGCTGGTCAAAGCCCACGCGCCATTCGAAAGCCGCGTCAGCTTTGCCCGTTTCGTCGTTGCGCAGTACCTGTTCCAGTCGGAGCTGGTCGAGCTGTACAACGATGCTGAACTGACGGCGATCATCCCCGACTTGCCGGCGCGCTGCCGCACCGAGGCGGCCAGGGCTGACCTCGCCGATCTCGACACAGAAGTTCCGGCCCCCGTGGCCGGCGCGGTGAAAAACCCGAGCAAGGCGCGGGCGCTGGGTTGGCTCTTTGTATCGGAAGGTTCCAAGCTCGGCGCGGCGTTTCTGATCAAGCGTGCAGTGGCGCTGGAGCTGAGCGAAACGTTTGGCGCGCGTCATTTGGCTGAGCCGCAAGGTGGCCGTGCTGAGGGCTGGAAGAGCTTTGTGCGTACCCTGGATGCATTGCAGTTCACGGCTGAGGAAGAAGCTGAAGTGGAGCAAGGGGCGCTGGATGCGTTCAACCGCTTCACTGTACTGCTGGAACGGGCTTATGCCGCCGAAGCCGAAGTGGCCTGAAGCGACATAAATCCCCGGTGTAGGAGCTGCCGAAGGCTGCGATCTTTTGATTTTGCTTTGAAGATCAAAAGATCGCAGCCTTCGGCAGCTCCTACAGGGGGACCGCGTAAAGTCTGTAAGATCTCCGTTCCGCTTCAGAAGCCGCCGCTGAGCCCATGCCCGTACCCGCCTCCTCGAAACTCGCCCGTCTGCTGTTCGGCTTGCTGGCCTACGTCAGCCTCGGCGTTGGCCTGATCGCCATTGTCGTGCCCGGCCTGCCGACCACCGAGTTCATCTTGCTCGCCGCCTGGGCCGCGACCCGCAGTTCGCCGCGTCTGAGTGCCTGGCTGGAACATCATCGTTTGTTCGGACCGACCCTCAGCAACTGGCGCAACGGCAAGATCATCGCGCGCAAGGCCAAGGTCAGCGCCACCGTGAGCATGCTGCTGTGTGCGACGTTGATGCTGGTGCTACTCGATCACGGCTGGCCGATCTATCTGGCAATGGTCGGCATGGGCCTGGGCAATCTGTGGATCTGGTCGCGCCCGGAATCCATCTCCGTCTAGTTCACCCTCGCCACAAATCGGTATTCGAGCTGAAAGACCGAACTGAAACATCCCGGAAATTTTTACCTTTTCTCCCGCGCAAACGTTTAGCGCCGACCGTCCGTCGGCAAGCGCCTCATGCCTGCTCGCCCGACGCCGATGAGCATTGAATGGCGCTGAATGGATTTGGCAAACCGGGCTCCAGGCCCAGGCCAACTGTTTATTCCATTCGCGAGATCGCCCCATGTTCGACTCTCTTTCCATTCGCCTGAAAATCGTCCTGCTCTCCGGCCTGTGTCTGCTCGGTGTAGTGGCGCTGATTGTCAGCATGAACATTTACCAGACCAACCAGAACGACGAACTGGTCAGTCAATCCAGCAACCAGTTGCTCACCGCCAGCGTGCAGAATCTGCTGCAGGCCAAGGCTGCCGAACAAGCGGTGCGGGTGCAGAAAACCTTTGGTGAAAGTCTGTTGGTGGTCACCGCCCTCGCCGACCAGATCAAGGATCTGCGGACGATGGCGGCCAAGCGTTCGCTGGATGCCGGCGCCGTGCGTGAGGAGTTGAACCAGAGTCTGAAAACCGCGTTCGTGCGCAACGATAAAGTGCTGGGCATCTGGCTCGCCTTTGAACCCGATGCTCTGGATGGCAAGGACAGCGAGTTCGCCAACGATGCCGCGCGTCAGTCCAACGAAGCCGGACGCTTCGCCTCGTACTGGAGCCGTGCCGGCGGCACCGCGCTGAATACGATCATGGTCGAAGACGACCTGACCAAGACCACCCTCAGCGTCAGCGGCACGCCGTACAACAGTTGGTACACCTGCCCTCGTGACAACAAGCGCACCTGCCTGCTCGACCCGTATGCCGATACCGTCGGCGGCAAGGAAATGCTCATGACCACCATTTCCGTACCTCTGCTGGTCGATGGCAAAGCGATCGGCGTGGTCGGTGTCGACATCGCCCTCGACGCCCTGCAGGCCGCCGCCGTCGATTCGCAGCGCAATCTGTTCAACAACGCCGGGCACATGCTGATCGTCTCGGGCAGCGGCGTGCTTGCCGCCGACAGTGCCGACGCGACGCGGGTCGGCAAAAAAATCAGCGATACCCTCGGCGCCGACGGCAAGGACGTTCTGCAACTGGTCGCCAGCGGCACCGCGAAAATCCTTGAACAGGGCGAACTGATTCGCGCTGTGTACCCGGTCGATCCGATCGGCAACTCGCGTGCCTGGGGCGTGGTCATCGACCTGCCCAAGCAAGTCTTGCTGGCGGATTCGGTCAAGCTGCAAGCAGTGCTCGACGAGGCGCAGGAAACCGGCGTGATCACTGCCCTGCTGGTGGCGATCGCGGCCGGGGTTGTCGGCCTGCTGCTGATCTGGCTCACTGCCTCCGGCGTCACCCGTCCGATCAACAGCGTGGCTGAAATGCTGAAGAACATCGCCAGTGGCGAGGGCGATCTGACCCAGCGCCTGAACTACAGCAAGAAAGACGAACTGGGCGAACTGGTGAACTGGTTCAATCGCTTCCTCGACAAGCTGCAACCGACCATCGCGCAGATCAAACAGAGCATCAGCGACGCGCGCGGCACCGCCGACCAGTCGTCCGAGATCGCCCGCCAGACCAGCGAAGGCATGCAGGTGCAGTTCCGTGAAATCGATCAGGTCGCCACCGCGTCCAACGAGATGAGCGCTACCGCCCATGATGTCGCCAACAGCGCCTCGAACGCCGCCAACGCCGCCAAGGGGGCCGATCAATCGGCGAAGGACGGCATGGCGATCATCGAGCGCAGCACCCGCGACATCAATCAACTTGCCGATGAAGTCAGCAAAGCAGTGACCGAAGTCGAAGCACTGGCGGTCAACAGTGAGCAGATCGGTTCGGTGCTGGAAGTGATCCGCAGCATCGCCGAACAGACCAACCTGCTGGCCCTCAACGCCGCCATCGAAGCCGCCCGCGCCGGTGAGAGCGGTCGCGGTTTTGCCGTGGTCGCCGATGAAGTGCGCAACCTGGCCAAACGCACGCAGGATTCGGTGGAGGAAATCCGCGTCGTCATCGAACGCATCCAGACCGGCACCCGTGGCGTGGTCGCGACCATGCATTCGAGCCAGACCCAGGCGCACAACAATGCCGGGCAGATCCGTCAGGCAGTGGATGCGCTGGGCAAGATCAGCGACGCGGTCACGGTGATCAGCGACATGAACCTGCAGATCGCCAGCGCCGCCGAAGAGCAGAGCGCGGTGGCCGAAGAGGTCAACCGCAACGTCTCGGCCATTCGTACCGTGACCGAAACCCTGACCGGACAAGCTACGGAATCGGCGGCGATCAGCAGCCAGCTCAATGCCTTGGCCAGTCAACAGATGAAGTTGATGGATCAATTTCGCGTGTAACGGCCACACCTCGACACCCTGTGGGAGCGAGCTTGCTCGCGAAAGCGGTCGTCCAGTCAGTGATGATGTTGGATGTGCTGGCCTCTTCGCGAGCAAGCTCGCTCCCACATGGGTTTGTGCATGAGACAGTACCCTGCTCGCGAAGGGGCCGGATCTGCCGGAGCAAACCCGCCTACAAACTCAACACCCCGCTATACAACCCATACGCCGCCAGCCCCGCGCCAATCACCACGCAGGCAAAAATCCCCTTCTCCACCGTAGTGAAAACCGGTTGGCCCTGTTCATGCTTGGCCTTGGCAAATAGAATCACCCCCGGCGCATACAACAACGCTGACAGCAGCAGGTATTTCACCCCGCCGGCATACAACAGCCATATCGCGTAGACCAGCGCGATGCCGCCAATCAGCAGATCCTTGGTGCGCTCGGCCGAGGCGTGTTCATAGGTTTCGCCGCGCCCGCTGAGCAGCACCGCGTAAGCCGCCGACCACAGGTACGGCACCAGAATCATCGACGACGCGAGATAGATCAGGCTGGTGTAAGTCCCCGCCGAAAACAGCGTGATCAACAGGAAAATCTGGATCATCACGTTGGTCAGCCACAGCGCGTTGACCGGCACATGGTTCTCGTTTTCCTTCTTCAGGAACGCAGGCATGGTCTTGTCCCTGGCGGTGGCAAACAGAATTTCCGCGCACAGCAACGCCCACGACAACAACGCTCCCAACAACGAAATCGCCAGCCCGATGCTGATCAGCAACGCGCCCCACGGCCCGACAATGTGCTCCAGCACGGCCGCCAGTGAAGGGTTTTGCAGATTGGCCAGTTCCGGCTGGCTCATGATGCCCAGCGACAGCACATTGACCAGCACCAGCAGCGCCAGCACGCCGAGAAAACCGATCACCGTGGCGCGGCCGACGTCGCTGCGTTTCTCCGCGCGGGCCGAGTACACGCTGGCGCCTTCGATGCCGATGAACACGAACACGGTGACCAGCATCATGTTGCGCACCTGATCCATCACACCGCCGAAGTTCGGGTTGCTGCGGCCCCAGATGTCGCGGGTGAAGATGTCTGCCTTGAACGCTACGGCGGCGATGACGATGAACATGATCAGCGGGACGACCTTGGCCACGGTGGTCAACTGGTTGATCAGCGCCGCCTCCTTGATCCCGCGCATCACCAGAAAATGCACCGCCCACAACAACACCGAGGCGCAGCCGATGGCGATCGGCGTGTTGCCCTGGCCAAACACCGGAAAGAAATAGCCGAGGGTGCTGAACAGCAAGACGAAATAACCAACGTTGCCCAGCCAAGCGCTGATCCAGTAACCCCACGCCGATGAAAAGCCCATGTAGTCGCCAAACCCGGCCTTGGCGTAGGCATAGACGCCTGAATCGAGCTCCGGCTTGCGATTGGCCAGGGTCTGGAACACGAATGCCAGCGTCAGCATGCCTATCGCAGTGATGCCCCAACCGATGAGGATTGCCCCGGCATCGGCGCGCGCCGCCATGTTCTGCGGCAGGGAGAAAATCCCTCCGCCGATCATCGACCCCACCACCAGCGCGATCAACGCACCAAGGCGCAGCTTTTGCGTTGGTTGCGACATGCAAATCTCCTTGAAAGAGTCACTGAAGTTCTATCTGTAACAACAGCTGACTAAAAGCTTAAGGGTAGATGACGTTTATCAGGTAATGCCAAGTCCCGCACCTTTATATATAGCCGAGGACGATAACGCGTAGCACGTTAAGACGCTTTTGTGCGCTGATCCTGATTAATCAATTCTGTACTGAAAACAGATGGCCGACATTTGCCAAAAGGAGAAAAGCAACTAGCGTCATAGATCGAAAGCATTAATAGCTATTCACAATTGCGTTGGCTCAAGGCCTCTGGCACGGGCCTTTCAGACGACAGCGTTATGCCCGCAACGGGTGGATAAGTCATTCATTAACAATGGAATGTGACCATGCACTGATCCAGATCAGCTGTTTCAACAGACAACGGTACTAGGCTGTGAGCTCTCCTTTCCTGCAATGGAGTCATGCAAATGTCTGAAGCGCCCGGAAAACTAAGACTCGGTGCACTGGTTGCACTGGTAGTCGGTTCAATGATTGGTGGCGGGATATTTTCGTTGCCACAAAACATGGCCGCCAGCGCCGATGTCGGTGCCGTGCTGATCGGCTGGGCCATCACTGCCGTGGGCATGCTCACCCTCGCTTTCGTCTTTCAGACACTCGCCAACCGCAAGCCTGACCTGGACGGCGGTGTCTACGCCTACGCCAAGGCCGGATTCGGCGATTACATGGGTTTTTCGTCCGCCTGGGGCTACTGGATCAGCGCCTGGCTGGGCAACGTGGGGTACTTCGTACTCTTGTTCAGCACCCTCGGCTATTTCTTCCCGCTATTTGGGGAGGGGAACACTCCTGCGGCGGTGATCGGCGCGTCGTTGCTGCTGTGGGGCGTGCATTTTTTGGTACTGCGCGGGATCAAGGAAGCGGCGTTCATCAACCTCGTCACCACGATAGCCAAGGTCGTGCCGCTGCTGCTGTTCGTGCTGATCGCGATCTTCGCCTTCAAACTGGACATCTTCACCGCCGACATCTGGGGAGTGAAAAACCCTGACCTGGGCAGTGTGATGAATCAGGTGCGCAACATGATGCTGGTCACCGTCTGGGTGTTCATCGGCATCGAGGGCGCGAGCATTTTCTCCGCCCGCGCCGAGAAGCGCTCGGACGTCGGCAAGGCCACCGTGATCGGCTTCATCACCGTGCTGTTGTTTCTGGTGCTGGTGAACGTGCTGTCGCTGGGCATCATGACCCAGCCGGAACTGGCGAAACTGCAGAACCCGTCGATGGCCGCCGTGCTCGAGCATGTGGTCGGGCACTGGGGCGCGGTGCTGATCAGCGTCGGCCTGATCATTTCGTTGCTGGGGGCGCTGCTGTCGTGGGTGCTGCTGTGTGCGGAGATCATGTTCGCCGCCGCCAAAGACCACACCATGCCGGCGTTTCTGCGCAAGGAAAACGCCAATCACGTACCCGTCAACGCCCTGTGGCTGACCAACGCGATGATCCAGATTTTCCTGATCATCACCCTGTTTTCGGCCAGCACTTACCTGTCGCTGATCTACCTCGCCACTTCAATGATTCTGGTGCCCTACCTGTGGTCGGCGGCCTATGCCCTGTTGCTGGCGGTGCGCGGCGAGAGCTACGAAGGCTTCGCCGCCGAGCGACGCAAGGATCTGATCATCGGCGGTATCGCCCTGATCTATGCGGTGTGGTTGTTGTACGCCGGCGGGGTCAAGTACCTGCTGTTGTCGGCCCTGCTCTATGCGCCCGGCGCGATCCTGTTCGCCAAGGCCAGGCTGGAACTCAAACAACCGGTTTTCACCAACGTCGAGAAGCTGATTTTCGCCGCAGTGATCATAGGCGCCGTGGTGGCGGCCTACGGTCTCTACGATGGCTTCCTGACGCTGTAACCCCTGATTGATCTGTCATCTGGAGGAACACAGAAATGACCACGGAAAAAGTGAAGTACGGCGTCCACTCCGAAGCCGGGAAACTGCGTAAAGTCATGGTTTGCTCTCCAGGTCTGGCCCATCAGCGGCTGACCCCGAACAACTGCGATGAGCTGCTGTTCGACGACGTACTGTGGGTGGCGCAGGCCAAGCGTGACCACTTCGACTTCGTCACCAAAATGCGCGAGCGCGGCATCGACGTGCTGGAAATGCACAACCTGCTGACCGACATCGTCGCCATTCCCGAGGCGCTGGACTGGATTCTCGAGCGCAAGGTCACCGCCGACTCGGTGGGGCTGGGCCTGATCAGCGAAGTGAAGTCCTGGCTGAGCAGCCTGGAACCGCGGCGCATCGCCGAATTTTTGATTGGCGGCGTGTCCGCCGATGATCTTCCGGACAGTTTCGGCGGCAAGACCATCCAGATGTTCCGCGACTTCCTCGGCCACTCCAGCTTCATCCTGCCGCCGCTGCCCAACACCCAGTTCACCCGTGACACCACTTGCTGGATCTACGGTGGCGTGACGCTGAACCCGATGTACTGGCCGGCGCGCCGTCAGGAAACCCTGCTGACCACCGCCATCTACAAATTCCATCCGCAATTCACCAACGCCGAATTCCAGATCTGGTATGGCGATCCGGATCAGGATCACGGCAACTCCACCCTCGAGGGCGGCGACGTCATGCCGATCGGCAACGGCGTGGTGCTGATCGGTATGGGCGAACGCACATCGCGTCAGGCCATCGGCCAACTGGCGCTGAACCTGTTCAAGAACAAAGCCGTGGAAAAAGTCATCGTCGCCGGCCTGCCGAAGTCCCGCGCGGCGATGCACCTGGACACCGTGTTCAGCTTCTGCGACCGCGACCTGGTGACGATCTTCCCGGAAGTGGTGAACCAGATCGTCGCCTTCACCCTGCGCCCTGACGAAAGCAAACAGGGTGGCATCGATATCCGCCGCGAAGAAGGCAACTTCCTCGACACCGTGGCCGCCGCACTCAACCTGCCCAAGCTGCGCGTGGTGGAAACCGGCGGCAACAGCTTCGCCGCCGAACGCGAGCAATGGGACGACGGCAACAACGTGGTGGCGATGGAACCGGGCGTGGTCATCGGCTACGACCGCAACACCTACACCAACACCCTGCTGCGCAAGGCCGGCGTGGAAGTCATCACCATCAGCGCCGGCGAACTAGGTCGCGGCCGTGGCGGCGGCCACTGCATGACCTGCCCGATCATCCGCGACCCGATCGATTACTAATTTTTTTCTTAACACGACCCGGCGCTGTGAAAGCGTAGCGAGCGAAGGAAAGACAAGGCAAAAACAGGCGAGGAAGCGGAGTTTACTGGTTGTAAATGAGCATTCCGAGCCTGTTTTTAACGCAGTATTTCGTGCGTAGCGCCGAAGGCGCACAGCCTGCAGTAGCTTTCACAGTGTCGGGCAAGGAGAATCATCATGGCGTTCAACATCCACAACCGTAATCTGCTCAGCCTGGAACACCACACCCCGCGCGAACTGCGTTACCTGCTGGACCTGTCCCGCGACCTCAAACGCGCGAAATACACCGGCACCGAGCAACAACATCTCAAGGGCAACAACATCGCCCTGATCTTCGAAAAAACTTCAACCCGCACCCGTTGCGCCTTCGAAGTGGCGGCCTACGACCAGGGCGCCAATGTCACCTACATCGACCCGAACTCTTCGCAGATCGGCCACAAGGAAAGCATGAAGGACACCGCCCGTGTGCTCGGGCGCATGTACGACGCCATCGAGTACCGTGGTTTCAAACAGGAAATCGTCGAAGAGCTGGCCAAGTTCGCCGGTGTGCCGGTGTTCAACGGCCTGACCGATGAATATCACCCGACCCAGATGATCGCCGACGTACTGACCATGCGTGAGCACGCCGACAAGCCAATCCACGAAATCAGCTACGCCTACCTCGGCGATGCGCGCAACAACATGGGCAACTCGCTGTTGCTGATCGGCGCCAAACTCGGCATGGACGTGCGCATCTGCGCACCGAAAGCCCTGTGGCCGCTGGACGATCTGATCGAGCGCTGCAAAAAGTACGGCGAGGAAAGCGGCGCACGCATCACCCTCACCGAAGACCCGAAAGCGGCGGTCAAAGGCGTCGACTTCATTCACACCGACGTCTGGGTCTCGATGGGCGAACCGGTGGAAGCCTGGGCCGAGCGCATTCAGCAACTGCTGCCGTATCAGGTCAACGCCGAGCTGATGAAAGCCACCGGCAACCCGCGCACCAAGTTCATGCACTGCCTGCCGGCGTTCCACAACAGCGACACCAAGGTCGGCAAACAGATCGCCGAACAGTACCCGCACCTGAAAAACGGCATCGAAGTGACCGACGACGTGTTCGAGTCGCCGGCCTGCATCGCCTTCGAGCAAGCGGAAAACCGCATGCACACGATCAAGGCGATTCTGGTCTCGACCCTGGCTGATCTCTAACTGGCTGACCGGATCTTCTTGATCACCCCGATAACCTGTAGGAGCTGCCGAAGGCTGCGATCTTTTGACTTTGCTTTATGAAGATCAAGATCAACAGATCGCAGCCTTCGGCAGCTCCTACAGGGACATCGAACTCTGAAAGGATTGCACCATGCGTATCGTCGTAGCCCTGGGCGGTAACGCCCTGCTCCGCCGTGGTGAGCCGATGACCGCTGACAATCAGCGCGCCAACATCCGCATCGCCACCGAGCAAATCGCCAAGATCCATCCCGGCAATCAACTGGTCATCGCCCACGGCAATGGCCCGCAAGTGGGCCTGCTGTCGTTGCAGGCGGCGGCCTACACTTCTGTCACTCCGTACCCGCTGGACGTGCTCGGCGCCGAAACCGAAGGCATGATCGGCTACATCATCGAACAGGAGCTGGGCAACCTGCTCGACTTCGAAGTGCCGTTCGCCACCCTGCTCACCCAGGTCGAAGTCGACGCCAACGACCCGGCCTTCAAGAATCCGACCAAACCGATCGGTCCGGTCTACGACAAGGCCGAAGCGGAAAAACTCGCCGTCGAAAAAGGCTGGGCGATTGCCGCCGACGGTGACAAATTCCGTCGTGTGGTCGCCAGCCCACGGCCAAAACGCATCTTCGAAATCCGCCCGATCAAGTGGCTGCTGGACAAGGGCAGCATCGTGATTTGCGCCGGTGGCGGCGGCATTCCGACCCTGTATGACGAGCAGCGAAATCTCAAGGGCATCGAGGCGGTGATCGACAAGGATCTGTGCTCATCGCTGCTCGCCGAGCAACTGGAAGCCGACCTGCTGGTGATCGCCACCGACGTCAACGCGGCGTTCATCGACTACGGCAAGCCGTCGCAAAAAGCCATCGGCGAAGCCCACCCGGACGAACTCGAACGCCTCGGTTTCGCCGCCGGCTCCATGGGACCGAAGGTGCAGGCAGCCTGCGAGTTCGCACGCCATACTGGCAAGGTTGCAGTGATCGGCTCGCTGGCGGACATCGAAGCGATCGTGCAGGGTACGGCAGGTACGCGGGTCAGCACGGCGAAACCGGGTATCACCTACCGATAACAACAAACGCCGGGGCAGGCGAAGGGCCTGCCCTGCTCCCATGCCTTGAAAGGAGTAGCTCAATGGCTCAATTCGAACCTGGTCATTTGCACATCGAGCGGCACGCGTTGACCGACGATGACGTCAATTACAACGTCTGCCTCGACTATGAAGTGTTCACCGACCCGCAGAAAGGCAAAGGCATTCAGTTCACCCTGCATGGCAGCATGCAGGACAAGGACGTTAAAGAAACGTTTTTCCTGCCCAAGGAAGAGGCCTACAACTTCGCCCGCGATGTCACCCGGATTGCCGAAAAGTACGGGATCCCCAAGACCCACAGCCAGATCGGCTCGGTGCACAAGCATTACGACCTGATGTTTGAAGACATTCGGCAGAAGTTGAATATGCATTCGGGGGATCCGGTCAATCCCGAGCATTTCGAATAACCCTCAAGACCAAAAGATCGCAGCCTTCGGCAGCTCCTGCATGGGTCCACTGCAGGAGCTGCCGAAGGCTGCGATCTTTTGATCTGATTTCACCAATCCCCCGCCCCAAGGCATACTTGCCCCCTTCCGCAATCCAGAACTCAAATCCGCCCCCATGCGTATCCACGTCAGCTTCATCGACCGCGTCGGCATCACCCAGGAAGTCCTGGCTATCCTCGGTGGGCGCAATCTCAATCTGGATGCGGTGGAGATGATCCCGCCGAACGTTTACATCGACGCGCCGACCCTGAGCCCGCAAGTGCTCGAAGAACTCAAGGATGCGCTGTTTCGGGTACGCGGCGTAGAAGCGGTAACCGTGGTCGACATTCTCCCTGGCCAGCGTCGGCACTTGCAGCTCGACGCCTTGCTCGCGGCGATGACCGACCCGGTGCTAGCCCTCGACAGCGCAGGCAAGGTGCTGCTGGCCAACCCGGCGCTGATTGCGTTGTACGGTCGCGAACCGGGTGGTGAAAGCGTCTCTGAATTGTTCAACGATCCCGGCCTGCTCGACACCTTGCTCGAACACGGCTTTCGTCTGCCGCTGCGCGAAATCACTGTCAACGGCCAGACCCTGTTGCTCGATGCCACGCCGATCACCGACGCTGGCGCCCTGCTGACCCTGTATCAACCGAACCGCATCGGCGAGCAGCTCTCGGCGCTGCATCACGACCACGCCGAAGGCTTCGACGCGCTGCTTGGCGAATCCCCGCCGATTCGCACGCTCAAGGCCCGTGCGCAACGGGTCGCAGCCCTCGATGCGCCGTTGTTGATTCAAGGCGAAACCGGCACCGGCAAAGAACTGGTGGCCCGTGCCTGTCACGCCATCAGCGCGCGGCACAGCGCACCGTTTCTCGCCCTCAATTGCGCGGCCCTGCCGGAAAATCTCGCCGAGAGCGAGCTGTTCGGCTACGCCCCCGGCGCGTTCACCGGCGCGGCGCGGGGCGGTAAACCGGGGCTGATGGAACTGGCCAACCAGGGCACGGTGTTCCTTGACGAGATCGGCGAAATGTCGCCGTACTTGCAGGCCAAACTGCTGCGCTTTCTCAACGACGGCAGCTTCCGCCGCGTGGGCGGAGATCGCGAGGTCAAGGTCAACGTGCGCATTCTCAGCGCGACCCATCGCGACCTGGAAAAAATGGTCAGCGAAGGCCTGTTCCGCGAAGACCTGTTCTATCGCCTCAACGTACTCAATGTAGAAGTGCCGCCACTGCGCGAACGCGGCCAGGACATCCTGTTGCTGGCGCGTTATTTCATGCAGCAGGCCTGCGCGCAGATCCAGCGCCCGGTCTGCCGTCTCGCCCCGGGAACCTATCCGGCGCTGCTCGGCAACCGCTGGCCGGGCAACGTGCGGCAATTGCAGAACGTGATTTTTCGGGCGGCGGCGATTTGTGAGAGCAGCCTCGTCGATATAGGTGACCTCGACATCGCCGGCACCTCGGTGGCACGGCAGGCTGACACCGACGTCGACAGCCTGGAACAAGCCGTCGAAGCGTTCGAGCGTGAGCTGCTGGAAAAACTCTATGTCAGCTACCCTTCGACCCGCCAACTGGCGAGTCGCTTGCAGACCTCGCATACCGCCATCGCCCATCGCCTGCGCAAGTACGGCATTCCCAACAAACCCTGATTCACCACCGATCCCCTGTAGGAGCTGCCGAAGGCTGCGATCTTTTGATTTTGTTTTTTAAGATCAAGATCAAAAGATCGCAGCCTTCGGCAGCTCCTACGGTCCGGGTTTTCAATTCAGGAATGATATCGCCACGCTGAAAACGACCTCCACCTGTACCGAAAGCGCTACAGCGGAACGATTTCGCTACACTCTCCTATAATCACCGCCGCGCAAGGCTTTGATCCTGTTCAGCTTTCAACCCCGCACCGGGCTGTAGCGATTTCGCTACAACAGCAACATCCCAAGACACATACAAACCATCCAAGTCATTGATTTAAAAGAATAAACCGACCTTGGCCGCATTCTTGCTACCCATCTCCTCATCTATTAAGGGCTTTCCCCGCCCCAACCTTCCATCGCGTCCACCAGACGAGTCTGGCCCTGAGGAGTTTCCATGAGCGAGTTGCGTTTTACTGAAGACCACGAATGGCTGCGCACCGAAGCCGACGGCCGTGTCACTGTCGGCATCACTGCTTTTGCGCAGAACGCCTTGGGCGACGTGGTGTTCGTGCAACTGCCTGAGCTGCAGACTTACGAAAAAGGCGCCGAAGCCGCCACCGTCGAATCGGTAAAAGCCGCCAGCGGCGTGTACATGCCTCTCGACGGTGAGGTGCTGGAAGTGAACCCGGCGCTACAAGACGCCCCGGAACTGGTCAACGAAGATCCGCTGGGCGAAGGCTGGTTCTTCCGCTTCCAGCCAAGCGACGCCGCCGCTGTCGGCAAACTGCTCGATCAGGACGCGTATGACCGTCTGATCAAAGCCCAAGCCGAAGCCTGAGGAGTAACGCCATGACCGCAATCAACCTCGGTACCGCCAACGAATTCATTGCCCGTCATATCGGCCCGCGCGCCGGTGACGAGCAAGCCATGCTCAACAGCCTCGGTTTCGATTCACTCGAAGCCCTGAGCGCCAGCGTCATCCCGGAAAGCATCAAGGGCACCAGCGTGCTCGGCATGGACGACGGCCTCAGCGAGGCCGACGCCCTGGCAATGATCAAATCCATCGCCCGCAAGAATCAGCTGTTCAAGACTTACATCGGCCAGGGCTACTACAACTGCCACACGCCGTCGCCGATCCTGCGCAACCTCCTGGAAAACCCGGCCTGGTACACGGCTTACACCCCGTACCAGCCAGAAATTTCCCAGGGTCGTCTCGAAGCGCTGCTGAATTTCCAGACCCTGATCAGCGACCTCACCGGCCTGCCGATCGCCAACGCTTCTTTGCTCGACGAAGCCACCGCCGCCGCCGAAGCCATGACCTTCTGCAAACGCCTGAGCAAGAACAAGGGCAGCCACCAATTCTTCGCCTCGATCCACAGCCACCCGCAAACCCTCGACGTGCTGCGCACCCGTGCCGAGCCGTTGGGCATCGAAGTTGTAGTCGGTGATGAGCTCAAACTGACTGACGTGACGCCATTCTTCGGCGCGCTGCTGCAATACCCGGCGAGCAACGGTGACCTGTTCGACTATCGCGAACTGACCGAACGCTTCCACGCCGCCAACGCGCTGGTCGCCGTGGCAGCCGATTTGCTGGCCCTGACCCTGCTGACCGCGCCGGGCGAATTCGGCGCCGACGTCGCCATCGGTTCGGCGCAACGCTTCGGCGTGCCGCTGGGCTTCGGTGGCCCGCATGCTGCTTACTTCTCCACCAAAGATGCGTTCAAGCGCGACATGCCGGGTCGTCTGGTCGGCGTCTCGGTCGACCGCTTCGGCAAGCCGGCACTGCGTCTGGCGATGCAGACCCGCGAGCAACATATCCGCCGCGAGAAGGCCACGTCGAACATCTGCACCGCGCAGGTGCTGCTGGCCAACATCGCCAGCATGTACGCCGTCTACCACGGCCCGAAGGGCCTGACGCAGATCGCCAACCGCGTGCATCACCTGACCGCGATTCTGGCCAAGGGCCTGACCGCGCTGGGCGCGAAAGTCGAACAGGCGCACTTCTTCGACACCCTGACCGTAGCCACCGGCGCGCACACCGCTGCGCTGCACGACAAGGCGTACGCAGCGCAGATCAACTTGCGTGTGATCGATGCTGAACGTCTGGGCGTGTCGGTCGACGAAACCACCACACAAGCCGACATCGAAACCCTGTGGGGCCTGTTCGCCGACGGCAAGACCCTGCCAGACTTCGCTGCGCTGGCCGCCTCGGTGCAGAGCACCATCCCTGCTGCGCTGGTGCGCCAGTCGCCGATCCTCAGCCATCCGGTGTTCAACCGTTATCACTCGGAAACCGAGCTGATGCGCTACCTGCGCAAACTGGCAGACAAGGACCTGGCACTGGATCGCACCATGATTCCGCTGGGCTCGTGCACCATGAAACTCAACGCCGCCAGCGAAATGATCCCGGTGACCTGGGCTGAATTCGGTGCCCTGCACCCGTTCGCCCCGGCCGCACAAAGCGCCGGTTACCAGCAACTGACCGATGAACTGGAAGCGATGCTCTGCGCCGCCACCGGTTACGACTCGATCTCGCTGCAACCGAACGCCGGTTCGCAGGGTGAATACGCAGGTCTCCTGGCAATCCGCGCCTACCACCAGAGCCGTGGCGATGAGCGCCGCGACATCTGCCTGATCCCGTCGTCGGCCCACGGTACCAACCCGGCCACCGCGCAAATGGCTGGCATGCGCGTGGTGGTCACCGCGTGCGATGCCCGTGGCAACGTCGACATCGAAGACTTGCGTGCCAAGGCCATCGAGCACCGCGAACACCTCGCAGCGCTGATGATCACCTACCCGTCGACCCACGGCGTGTTCGAAGAAGGCATCCGCGAAATCTGCGCAATCGTGCATGACAACGGCGGCCAGGTGTACATCGACGGCGCCAACATGAACGCCATGGTCGGTCTCTGCGCACCGGGCAAATTCGGCGGCGACGTTTCGCACCTGAACCTGCACAAAACCTTCTGCATCCCCCACGGCGGTGGCGGCCCGGGCGTCGGCCCGATTGGCGTCAAGTCGCACCTGACTCCGTTCCTGCCGGGCCATGGCCAGATGCAACGCAAAGAAGGCGCGGTCTGCGCGGCGCCGTTCGGCAGCGCAAGCATTCTGCCGATTACCTGGATGTATATCCGCATGATGGGCGGTGCCGGTCTGAAGCGGGCTTCGCAACTGGCAATCCTCAACGCCAACTACATCGCCCGTCGCCTCGAAGAGCACTACCCGGTGCTGTACTCGGGCAGCAACGGTCTGGTGGCGCACGAATGCATTCTGGATCTGCGTCCGTTGAAAGACAGCAGCGGGATCAGCGTCGATGACGTTGCCAAGCGCCTGATCGACTTCGGCTTCCACGCCCCGACCATGTCGTTCCCGGTCGCCGGCACGCTGATGATCGAGCCGACCGAGAGCGAATCGAAGGAAGAACTCGACCGCTTCTGCGACGCCATGATCCGCATCCGCGAAGAAATCCACGCAGTGGAAAACGGCACGCTGGACCAGCAGGACAACCCGCTGAAGAACGCACCGCACACCGCAGCTGAACTGGTCGGCGAGTGGACTCACCCGTATAGCCGCGAGCAAGCCGTGTACCCGGTGGCTTCGTTGATCGAAGGCAAATACTGGCCGCCGGTCGGACGGGTCGACAACGTGTTCGGCGACCGCAACCTGGTGTGCGCCTGCCCGTCGATCGAAAGCTACGCTTAATGGAATGAGGGGCTGAATATCGGCCCCGATTTCAGCAACACCCTAGATCCCCCTGTGGGAGCGAGCCTGCTCGCGAAAGCGCAGTGTCAGTTAATGAAAGGTTGTCTGACCCGGCGCTTTCGCGAGCAGGCTCGCTCCCACAAGGGATCTGCTACCGATTTCGGACTTTCGCCAATTCCTATAACAAGAAACCGGAGAACCACTCATGTCGTTAAGCGTGTTCGACCTGTTCAAGATTGGCATCGGCCCCTCCAGCTCCCACACCGTCGGCCCGATGCGCGCGGCTGCGCGGTTCGTCGAAGGTCTGCGCCGTGAAAACCTGCTCACTACCACCGCCAGCGTACGCGTCGAGCTGTACGGTTCGCTCGGCGCCACCGGCAAAGGCCATGGCAGTGACAAAGCGGTGCTGCTCGGTCTCGAAGGCGAACACCCGGATACCGTCGACACCGAAACCGTCGCCGCGCGCCTGCAAGAAATTCGCGGCAATGGCCGGTTGAACCTGCTCGGCGAACACAGCATCGCGTTCAACGAGAAAGAACACTTGGCGATGATCCGCAAGCCGTTGGCTTACCATCCCAACGGCATGATCTTCCGCGCCTTCGACGCAGCCGGAATTCAGATTCGCAGCCGCGAGTACTACTCGGTCGGTGGCGGTTTTGTCGTCGACGAAGATGCCGCCGGCGCCGACCGCATTGTCGAAGACGCTACACCGCTGACTTTCCCGTTCAAAAGTGCCAAGGACTTGCTCGGCCATTGCAGCACCTATGGCCTGTCGATCAGTCAGGTGATGCTGACCAACGAAAGTGCCTGGCGTCCGGAGGCGGAAACCCGCGCCGGCCTGCTGAAAATCTGGCAGGTGATGCAGGATTGCGTCGCCGCCGGGTGTCGTAACGAAGGCATCCTGCCCGGCGGTTTGAAGGTCAAGCGCCGCGCCGCAGCGCTGCATCGGCAACTGTGCAAAAACCCGGAATCGGCATTGCGCGATCCGCTGTCGGTACTCGACTGGGTCAACCTCTACGCACTGGCGGTCAACGAAGAAAATGCCAACGGCGGCCGCGTGGTCACCGCGCCAACCAATGGCGCAGCGGGGATCATCCCGGCGGTACTGCATTACTACATGCGTTTTATCCCCGGCGCGAACGATGACGGCGTGGTGCGCTTTCTGCTGACCGCCGCTGCCATCGGCATCCTCTACAAGGAAAACGCTTCGATCTCCGGGGCTGAAGTCGGCTGCCAGGGCGAGGTCGGCGTGGCCTGCTCCATGGCGGCCGGTGCTTTGTGCGAAGTGCTCGGCGGCAGCGTGCAGCAAGTCGAAAATGCCGCGGAAATCGGCATGGAACACAACCTCGGCCTGACCTGCGACCCGATCGGCGGCCTGGTGCAAGTGCCATGCATCGAGCGCAATGCAATGGGCTCGGTGAAAGCCATTAACGCGGTGCGCATGGCCATGCGTGGCGACGGTCAGCATTTCGTCTCCCTCGACAAGGTCATCCGCACCATGCGCCAGACCGGCGCCGACATGAAAAGCAAATACAAAGAGACTGCCCGCGGCGGCCTGGCGGTCAACATTATCGAATGCTAATTAGCCCCCTCTGCCTCCGGGAGAGGGTTGGCGTGAATCAAGGAGTTATGCATGTCCACCGAACCACTGTTGAAAACCCCGCTGCACGCACTGCATCTGGAACTCGGCGCGCGCATGGTGCCGTTCGCCGGCTATGACATGCCCGTACAATACCCGCTCGGCGTGATGAAGGAACACCAGCACACCCGCGAACACGCCGGTTTGTTTGACGTTTCGCACATGGGCCAGATCCGCCTGAGCGGCGCTGGCGCTGCCAAGGCGCTGGAAAACCTGGTTCCGGTGGACATCATCGACCTGCCCGTGGGCATGCAGCGTTACGCGATGTTTACCAACGAGACCGGCGGCATTCTCGACGACCTGATGGTTGCCAACCTCGGCAACAATGAACTGTTCCTGGTGGTCAACGCCGCGTGCAAGGATCAGGATCTGGCGCATCTGCAACAACACATCGGCGATCAGTGCACCATTACGGCGCTGTTCGAAGAGCGCGCCCTGCTCGCTCTGCAAGGGCCGGCGGCGGTTACCGTACTCGCTCGCCTGGCACCAGACGTGGCGAAGATGACCTTCATGCAATTCAATCGTGTGTCGTTGTTGGGCGTGGATTGCTTTGTCAGCCGTTCGGGCTACACCGGTGAAGACGGTTTCGAAATTTCCGTGCCGGCGGCCGACGCGGAAAAACTCGCCCGCGCCCTGCTCACCGAACCGGAAGTCCAGGCCATAGGCCTCGGCGCCCGCGATTCACTGCGTCTGGAAGCCGGCCTGTGCCTGTACGGCCACGACATGAACACCGAGACCACGCCGATCGAAGCCAGCCTGCTCTGGGCCATCTCCAGACCACGCCGCGCTGATGGTGCGCGGGCCGGAGGTTTCCCGGGCGCAGAGCTGATCTTCGCGCAGCAACAAAACGGCGTCGCACGTAAACGCGTCGGCCTGCTGCCACAAGAGCGCACGCCAGTGCGTGAAGGTGCAGAGATCGTCAACGAGACTGGCGAGGTCATCGGCAGCGTCTGCAGCGGCGGCTTCGGCCCGACACTTGGCGCGCCGTTGGCCATGGGTTATCTGGACAGTGCCTACGTCGCACTCGATACGCCTGTCTGGGCAATTGTTCGTGGGAAAAAGGTGCCGTTGGTTGTAAGCAAAATGCCATTTGTTCCACAACGCTACTATCGTGGTTGATCGACTGTTTCTATAAGTAACGCGATTGCGTTATGCGTGCACTAATGTGTAACGCAATCGCCATAAAACAGTGCGTTTTTAACACCCGATTCGAATATGAACGTTGCTTATAACGTTTGAAAAAAACAGAACAAGACAATCGTCTAAGGCTGCACTAGCGAACTGCCTGACATTGATCAAGGGCAGTAAAACCGGGGCCTTCACGGGGCTTGTTTTTTCTCCCGTAGTTGGCGTAGAGTTTGTCCACTGTGTTTGCATGGGTCAGCTTGGAATCGTGACCTGGGCAGTAGCCTACAAGTTAGCTACATCCCGTTCGACGTCTTCTTACTCTCCTGCAACCAGCCCCAGTACTCTTTCATGAGAAAGAGACTGTCATCAATTTTTGCGTCAAAGGAAATAAGAAATGTCCACACGTCAGAGCGGTACCGTCAAGTGGTTTAACGACGAGAAAGGTTTTGGTTTTATCACTCCAGAAAGCGGTCCGGATCTGTTCGTGCATTTCCGCGCCATTCAGGGCAACGGCTTCAAAAGCCTGAAAGAAGGCCAGAAAGTGACCTTCGTTGCAGTGCAGGGCCAGAAAGGCATGCAGGCTGACGAAGTACAAGCAGAAGCCTGATTTTCTGATACAAAAAAGCCCCTGATATTGATATCAGGGGCTTTTTTGTGCGCGCGACTCCGTAAAATGGCGCTTCATTTTGCGTCCAGAGGCTGCCATGTCGAAAACCTTGCTCACGCCACAGGGCGACTTTCCTGCCGTTGGCCTCGGCCGTCGTCTGGCCGCAATGTTCTACGATTTTCTCCTGTGCACCGCGCTGCTGATCGTCACCGGATTCGTCTATAAGATGATTCAGGCCGCGATCATTGGCGAACAACGTCTGCGGGCAATGACTGAAGCCGGGCAGCTCGATGGCGATCCACTGTACTCCACGGTGCTGCTGTTGGTGTTGTTTGCCTTCTTCGCCAAGTTCTGGACCCATGGCGGGCAGACACTGGGCATGCAGGTGTGGGGCATTCGCGTGCAGAACGCCGATGGCACAGCGATCAGCCTGTGGCAGGCGCTGCTGCGTTTCATGGTGTCGATTGCATCTTGGCTGTGCGTCGGGCTGGGCTTCTTCTGGTCGCTGTTCGACAAGCAGAAACGCACGTGGCATGACATCTATTCGGATACCCGCGTCGTGCGGATTCCGAAGAAGACCAAATAACTGCCTGACACCGAATACTCCTGTGGGAGCGAGCCTGCTCGCGAAAGCGGTGTATGAGTCAATGTTCAAGTCGACTGAAACACCGCTTTCGCGAGCAGGCTCGCTCCCACAGGTTTTGTAGTGATTCCGAGAAAGCTTAAGCGTTACCCGCCAATTTCATCCGCGCTGCCTGGGTGAAGTCCAGCATGCGCTTCAACGGGCGGATCGCCTGGGGAATCAGCGCCGGATCGACAAAGATCTCGTTGCTGCCTTCCTTCAGGCTCTTGAGCGTGCGCTCAAGGGTGTTCATGGCCATCCACGGGCAATGTGCGCAACTGCGGCATGCGGCGCCGTTACCGGCGGTAGGTGCCTCGATGAAGACCTTGTCCGGGCACAGTTGCTGCATCTTGTAGAAGATGCCACGGTCGGTCGCAACGATCAGGGTCTTGTTCGGCAGGCTTTGCGCAGCGGCAATCAACTGACTGGTGGAACCGACCGCGTCGGCCAGCTCGATCACCGAAGTCGGCGATTCCGGGTGCACCAGAATCGCGGCGTCCGGGTACAGCGCTTTCATGTCTTCGAGCTGTTTGGACTTGAACTCTTCGTGAACGATGCAGGCACCGTCCCAGAGCAGCATGTCAGCGCCGGTCTTGCGCTGAATGTAGGTGCCCAGATGCTTGTCCGGTCCCCAGATGATCGTCTCGCCGTTGTCCATCAGGCTCTCGACGATTTCCAATGCACAACTCGAAGTCACCACCCAGTCAGCCCGAGCCTTCACCGCTGCAGAGGTGTTGGCGTAAACCACTACGGTGCGCTCCGGGTGCTGATCGCAGAACGCCGAGAACTCGTCGACCGGGCAACCCAGATCCAGCGAGCAGGTCGCCTCCAGGGTCGGCATCAGCACGCGCTTTTCCGGGTTGAGAATTTTCGCCGTCTCGCCCATGAACTTCACGCCGGCGACCACTACGGTCTTGGCCGGGTGGGCATTGCCGAAGCGGGCCATTTCCAGGGAATCGGAAACACAGCCACCGGTTTCTTCGGCCAGGGCCTGAATCACCGGATCGCAATAGAAGTGAGCCACCAGCACCGCGTCCTGAGCCTTGAGCTCGGCGGCGATGGCGGAACGGTAGTAGGCCTCCTCTTCTGCCGTCAGCGGTTTGGGCTGTTTGGCGTCGAGGTGGGCTTGAACCAGAAGGCGTTCGGAAATCTGCGTCATGTTCGCAAGACCTGCAGGCGCATTCGCGCGAAAGTCGAGTATACACCCGGCTCCGGACCGCTTGAGGGTACCGCCGGGAGAGTGAGTTTCATCAGGCACGGGACAGCGTTGAAGCTGCGCAAGGCTACAGAATATCCCGTTGATACAAAAGATGATTCTGACCTGCGTCAGGCCTGGCCGCGCTGAAACATTGAAACCCTGGATTGCAGGCAAAAAAAAACCCGGAAATCCTCACTTTCGTGGGCCTTCCGGATTTTCTGAACCGCCAAATATGGTGGGTCGTG
This sequence comes from Pseudomonas sp., assembly GCF_035554175.1. Classification (GTDB taxonomy): domain Bacteria; phylum Pseudomonadota; class Gammaproteobacteria; order Pseudomonadales; family Pseudomonadaceae; genus Aquipseudomonas. Next base: position 163,848 of record NZ_DATMIV010000019.1, read on the forward strand.
TGGGATTCGAACCTACGACCAATTGGTTAAAAGCCAACTGCTCTACCAACTGAGCTAACGACCCGCTGTGTGGTGGCGCGTATAATACTGATTTTTAAGGACTATTCAACACCTTTTTTGAAAAAGATCAAAAATAAGGGGTTGGATCGCTCACACCCGCCGCCGCAAAGCCTTCTGCGCGCAGGCGGCAGCTGTCGCATTTGCCGCAGGCACGGCCATCGTCGTCTGCCTGGTAGCAGGAAACGGTCAGGCCGTAATCCACGCCAAGCTTCACGCCAGCCTGGATGATCTGCGCCTTGCTCAGGTTCTGCAGCGGCGCCTGAATGCGGAAGCCGTTGCCTTCCACGCCGGCCTTGGTTGCCAGATTGGCCATGCGCTCGAACGACTCGATGAACTCGGGACGGCAATCCGGGTAGCCCGAATAATCCACCGCATTCACGCCGATGAAGATGTCGCGAGCGCCGAGCACCTCTGCCCAACCCAGCGCCAGCGACAGGAACACGGTATTGCGTGCCGGCACGTAAGTGACCGGAATGCCTTCGCCGAGCTCTTCTGGAATGTCGATGCTGGTATCGGTCAGGGCTGAACCGCCCATGCCATTGAGGTTCAGCCCAATGACCTTGTGCTCAACCACACCCAGCCCGCGAGCCACGCGGGCGGCGGCGTGCAATTCAGCGTGCGAACGCTGGCCGTAATCGAAGCTCATGGTGTAGCAGGCATAGCCTTCAGCGCGGGCCATGGCCACCACGGTGGCCGAATCGAGGCCGCCGGACAGCAAAATGACCGCACGTTTTTCGGTGGTGTTCAGTTGTTCAGTCATTTCAGCGCCCCGGCTCGTCATTCCAAAGATATTTATGCAGCTGCAATTGCAGACGTACCGGCAGATTGTCCGCTACCACCCAGTCCGCCAGTTCCCGAGCGTTCAGGTCATGATGACTGGGCGAAAACAGCACCTCGCCAGCACGCTGGTCGAGACCGTACTGGATCAGCTTGGAGACGGCCCAGTCATAGTCCTCCCGCGAACAGATGACAAATTTCACCTGATCGTTGCGCGTCAGCAATTCGATATTTTCGTAGCGGTTGCGGTGGGCTTCTTTCGAGCCTGGCGTCTTCAGATCGACCACGCGACTCACGCGCGGATCGACCGCCGAGACGTCGAGGGCGCCGCTGGTTTCCAGCGAAACCTCATAACCGGCATCACACAACCGTTCAAGCAAAGGAATGGCGTTCGGCTGGGCCAGCGGCTCACCGCCGGTGACACAGACATAGCGCGGACGAAATCCGGCCACTTGCTCGAGGATGTCATCAACGGTGCGGACGGTGCCGCCGCTGAACGCATAAGCGCTGTCGCAGTATTGGCAACGCAACGGGCAACCGGTCAGGCGCACGAAAACCGTGGGCAGCCCGGCAGTCCGAGTTTCCCCCTGCAACGAGTAGAAAACTTCGGTGATTCTCAATGTGTCTTGCATAGTCGCCACGGGCGTAACAGCTAAACAGGCTGTCCGCCTCCGTCAGGCACTTCAGGCAATCCCGCCAACGCGTAGACCGCAAGAAGCGTGTTTCAGAAAAAGGGCGTGAATTCTAACGAAAAAACCCGCGACAAGCGCGGGTTTCTTCAAAACACGGATAAACAGGCTTACATGCGCTGCAGATCACGCTGAGCCAATTGCGCGGCGGACGTGCCCGGATATTGGGACACCACCTGCTGCAGAATGCCTTTGACCTTGTCGGTGTGACCGAGGCGGCGTTCTACGTCAGCCAGTTTGTACAGCGAATCCGGCACCTTGTTGTGCTTGGGATAGAGCTGCGAAACCTTGGCGAAAGCCTGACCTGCGCCTTGCAGATCACCCTTGGCCAGGTTCACTTCGCCTAACCAGTACTGGGCGTTGCCCGCATACTGGCTGTTGGGGTATTTGCGCAGGAAAGCGGCGAAGGCCTGGCTGGCCTTGTCGAAATCCTTGGCTTTGATCAGGTCGAAAGCGGCATCGTAATACAGCTTTTCCTTGGCCGGATCAGCCGGTTCGCTACCCGCAGCAGGGGCTTGGGCTGCCGTAGCGGGACCCGCGCTTGCGGCGGCACCGGCAGCAGCACTTGCATCGCCACCGGCAGAAGAATTCTCGGGACTCGCGGCTGGTGCAACGCCGGATCCTATGCGCCGATCAAGATCCTGGTATCGCTCCAGGGATTCCTGCTTCATGCGCGCAACCTGATTCTGCAGTTCTTCAATCACGCCTTGCTGGCGCGAGATCTGATCCTGCATCTGTTGCAATTGGTTGAACAGCATGCCTTGTGCCGAGGCAGGGGCCGAAGCCGCTCCCCCGGCATAGGCGCCGTTCGTACCGTAACCCGCAGGCGGATAACTGCTCCCGCTATTGTTATAACCGGAGTTGTCATCGACCACAGGAACCGCAGCCCACGCCGCAAGCGGCGCGAGGCTGAGAGCCAGAACAGTTACAGCACGACGGCACGTTCGCATATCGAATTACTTACGCAGTTCGACGCGACGGTTCTGGGCCCAGGACTGCTCGTCGTTGCCGGTAGCAACTGGACGCTCTTCGCCGTAGGAAACCAGTTCCAGCTGAGCTGGGGAAACACCTTGCAGTACCAGGTAGCGCTGAACGGCTTTCGCACGACGCTCGCCCAGTGCCATGTTGTACTCACGAGTACCACGTTCGTCGGTGTTGCCTTCCAGAACAACGCGAGCGCCGTTTGCTTTCAGGTCTTTGGCGTGAACGTCCAGAGCGCGCATGGCTTCTGGCTTCAGGTCCGAGCTGTCGTATTCGAAGTAGAAGGTGGTGATTGCGCGCAGAGCAGCTTCTTCGCTCAGGGAGCCGTCAACGGCACCGGTGTTTGCGCCGTAACCAGCGTTTGGATCAACAGCGCCTTCACCGGCGTTGTCGCCGCCTTTGGACGAGCAACCTACAGCTACAGCCATGGCCAGAGCCAGCGCAGCAAATTTACCAAACTTCAGCATTTCCATCGTGAAACTCCTAATGAACCCCAGTGTGTTAAGTAAAACGTGTAGCGCCCGCTCACTTCAGGTAAGGGGACCAGGACGGTTCTCTGACTTCGCCTTGAGCGGTAGGAAGCGGGAGCCTCACGCGTCCATTAATGGACACGAGCATCAAGACTCCCCGGCCCTGTTGGCGGGTGGCGTAGATTACCATGGTGCCGTTGGGCGCAACAGTAGGTGACTCGTCCAGAGTGCTATCAGTGAGGATCTTTACACTACCCCGCTGCAGATCCTGAGCTGCCACCTTGAAATTGGTGAAGCCATCCTGACGATGAATCATCACCAAAGTCTTTTCATCAGCCGAAAGTTTCGGGTTGGCGTTGTAGTTGCCCACAAACGTCACACGCTCGGCACCACCGCCACCGACGCTGGTTTTGTAGATTTGCGGCTTGCCGCCACGGTCGGAGGTGAAATAGATGGTCGAGCCATCCTTGCCCCAGAACGGTTCGGTATTGATGCCCTGGCCGTTGGTGACACGGCTGATCTGGCGCGAACCGAGGTTCATCACGTAGATGTCCGGGTTGCCGTCTTTCGACAGCACGAACGCCAGGCGATTGCCATCCGGCGACCAGGCTGGCGCGCCGTTGAGGCCTTCGAAGTTGGTGATCTGCTCACGGCGACCGGTGTCGATGTTCTGCATGAAGATGCGCGGACGCTTCTGCTCGAACGACACGTAGGCGATACGCTTGCCGTCCGGTGCGAAACGTGGCGACAGGATCGGCTCGCGCGATTGCAGCAGGGTCACCGCGCGGGCGCCGTCATAGTCGGAACGTTGCAGAGTGTAGCGCGTGTTCTTCTCCGAGAAGCGCTCGGCCGTCACATACAGCAGACGTGTCGAGAACGCACCTTCAATACCGGTCAGCTTCTGGAACGACTGATCGGAAATGAAGTGCGCCATGTCACGAATCTGGTCGGTAGTACCGGAAACACTGCCGTCAGCCACTTTCTGTTCGGTGGCAACGTTGAACAGTGCCCACTGCACCTGCAGACGGCCGCCCGACGGGGCGATGCTGCCAACCATCATGTATTGGGCACCCACCGCCTTCCAGTCGCGGAAGATGATTTCGCTCGGCTGGCTTGGCTGGCTGATCATGTTTTGCTTGGGGATCGGCGAGTAGTAGCCCGAGTTGCGCAAATCGTTACCAATGATTTCCGCCATGTCGTCAGGCAGCACCGCGCCGCCCTGCATGCCGAACGGTACGACGGCGATCGGGGTAGCCCGATCGCTGCCGCTGGTAACCAGAATGTTCTTTTCATCTGCCGCCGCGAACCCTGCCATGCAGCAGATCACGACCAGCATTCCTCGAAGAAGGTTTCTCACAAGGCTAGATCCTCAGGTGTGAATGTCATCTTGAATGAACGATACGGAGCGAAATCGCTCGGCTTCATTCCCTGCATTTCTGTCAAACGTCCAATATTCTTCACTGCCGCCACTGCCGAAGCATCGAACGGACCGTCACCGCTGGACTTGGCCACACTGACCGAAGTCACCGTACCGTCCGGCAACATGCCGATTTGCAGCACGACCGTCATGCCCTTACGCGCCGAAGGAGGACGAGCCCAGCCTTCTGCAGCGCGAGCGCGAATCAGGTCATCGAAACTGCCAGCGACTTCGTCACCCTGCTCATCGGCCAAGGCCTGCTGACGCTGCGGCGTGTCGGAAAGCAGATCTGCCAGGGCCTGAGCCTTTTTGTCTTCGGCGGATTTGCGTGCCGCTTCCTGCGCTTTCTTCTTCGCAGCATCGGCAGCAGCTTTCTTCTTCGCTTCGTCGGCGATTTTCTTCTTCGCCTCTTCAGCTTCAGCTTTCTTCTTGGCGTCTTCGGCGGCTTTCTTCTTCGCGTCTTCGACGATCTTTTTCTTGGCTTCTTCAGCAGCGGCTTTCTTAGCCTCTTCTTCAGCAGCCTTTTTCGCTTCGTCTTCGGCCTTCTTCTTGGCTATATCAGCCAATTGTTTCTCTTCGGCCTTTTTCGCTTCGGCTTTTTTCGCGTCATCGGCTTTCTTGGCTTCATCAGCCTTTTTCGCCTCGTCCGCTTTTTTCGCCTCGTCGGCCTTCTTGGCTTCTTCAGCCTTTTGAGCGGCTTCCTCTTTCTTTTGTTCCGCCGCCTTCACCGCTTCCTGCTCGATCTTTTTCTGTTCCATCTGTTCGACTTCGGTCTGGCGCGCGGCGGATTTCTTCGCCTCACCCGCAATCTTCTGATTGGTCTGGGTGGTCGCCTGACTTTTCGATTTCAGTTGGTACAGAGTCGCCTGGACGATCGGCTTGGCCGGCGGCAGCTCGGGCGTGAAGGCAAAACTGACGAACAGCATGCCGAACACCAGCACGTGCAGGACAATCGCCAGAACACTAGGCCAGAAATAGCTTTCCGAGGCGGACGGCTCTCGCTGTTGCTGCATCAGGGGGCCTCGGTAATCAGACCAACGTTACCGACCCCGGCTTTCTGCAACCCGCCCATGGCGCCCATGACGGCGCCGTAGTCGACAGTCTTGTCGCCACGAATGAACACCTGGGTGCGTTTGCCGCCCTCGGTGCCGGCGCGAATGATCTTGGTCACCGCGTCGGTCATTTGCGGCAGGGTCATGGCCCTGTCCTGTTGCTTCTCGGTGTCGACTTCGCTGCCAAGGTTCCAGTAATAGGTCTTGTCAGCCTTGATCGAAATGGTCAGGACCTGGGTGTTGTTGTCCTGCGGCAAGGCTTCGCTGGAAACCTTGGGCAGATCAACTTTCACGCCCTGATTGAGCATCGGCGCGGTCACCATGAAGATGACCAGCAACACCAACATCACGTCGATGTAGGGCACCACGTTCATCTCGGCGACCGGCTTGCGCTTTTTGCGGGCTCGAGCGATTAAAGCCATCGGGAAATACCTGCTTATTCTTCGCTGGTGTGCACTTTGCGGTGCAGGATCGCCTGGAATTCATCGGCGAAGGTGTAGTAGCGGCCCAGCAAGGTTTCGCTGCGCGCAGCAAAACGGTTGTAAGCGATGACTGCCGGGATCGCAGCGAACAGGCCGATCGCTGTGGCGATCAGGGCCTCGGCGATGCCTGGAGCCACGGTGGCGAGAGTGGCTTGCTGAGCGCTGGCCAGACCGCGGAAGGAGTTCATGATCCCCCAGACAGTACCGAACAGACCGATATATGGGCTGACCGAACCGACGGTGGCGAGGAACGGCAGGCTCTGTTCGAGCTTCTCTTCTTCACGGGAGATGGCCACGCGCATGGCACGAGCGACACCTTCCATCACGGCTTCAGGATCGACACCCGGCTGCTGGCGCAGGCGGGAGAATTCCTTGAAACCGGCACGGAAGATCTGCTCCACGCCCGAATCCGGATCAGGATTGCTGCCGGCCTGACGGTACAGTTTGGACAGGTCGATACCCGACCAGAAGCGCTCCTCGAAGCTCTCCAGGGCGCGTCGACCGGCACGCAGCAAGTTGCTGCGCTGAAAGATCATGATCCATGAGGTCACCGATGCGGCCACCAGGGTCAACATTACCAACTGCACCACGATGCTGGCATTGCTGACCAGGCTCCACATGGAGGAATGGTCGACGACGTTAGCTTCCACGCTTTATCTCCTGCTTTGAGTGTGTACCCGGACCGACCGCGTCGGCGAAGGCCGCACGCAGGTCTTCGGGAAGGGCCCGGGGTTTCAAACTGGCGGTGCGCACGCAGGCCACCAAAAACTGCCCTTCGCAGAGCAGCACATTATCCGTGGCCCGCCTGACCTGCTGTCTGAAGCGCAGGCTGGCACGGTTCAATTCGATTACATCAGCGCTTACCAGCAGTTCGTCGTCCAGTCGCGCCGGCGCGTGGTAACGCGCTTCGCTGGAATGCACGACGAACAACAGGTCCTCTCCGGCAAGCGCAGATTGGGCAAAGCCCAGTTCCCGTAGCCGCTCGGTTCGAGCCCGTTCCATAAACTTGAGGTAATTAACGTAATACACGATGCCGCCCGCATCGGTGTCCTCGTAATAAACGCGACAACGATGTGCGAACGGCCCAAGCCCGTTTTGCGCGCGCATACTCTAGTGCTTACTCCTCAGGTTGCCAATCCGCCCAGGCAACTGTTTTTCGTGGTTTCAAAGCTTTAACGCAAAAGTACCGTCGTCTGACAGTACAAACCCTGAATAAATCACCAACAAATGTGTATCAATCGTCGACGGCGTCGAGAAACTCGTCTGCCACGGGCATCTCGCCCATGCGTGACGGAACATTCAAACCGAAATGCAGATAGGCATGCCGCGTCACCACCCTGCCCCGCGGCGTGCGCATGATGTAGCCCTGCTGAATCAGATACGGCTCGAGAACGTCTTCAATGGTATGGCGTTCTTCGCTGATCGCCGCCGCCAGACTGTCGATACCGACCGGACCGCCGTCGAACTTCTCGATCATGGTCAGCAGCAGGCGCCGGTCCTGATGATCGAAACCGTGTTCGTCGACATCCAGCAGGTTCAGCGCCAGATCCGCCACCGCTTTGGTGATATGGCCCTTGGCGCGGACTTCGGCGAAGTCTCGCACTCGACGCAGCAGGCGGTTGGCAATACGCGGGGTGCCGCGGGCGCGACGGGCGACCTCAAAGGCGCCTTCCGGATCCAGCGGCAGGCCAAGAATAGCCGCCGAACGACTGACGATCGTCGCCAGGTCGGCCGTGCTGTAGAACTCCAGGCGCTGGACGATACCGAAGCGATCACGCAACGGGTTGGTCAGCATGCCCGCACGGGTAGTTGCCCCGACGAGGGTGAACGGTGGCAGATCCAGTTTGATCGAGCGCGCCGCCGGCCCTTCGCCGATCATGATGTCAAGCTGGAAGTCTTCCATCGCCGGGTACAGCACTTCTTCAACGATTGGCGACAGACGATGGATTTCGTCGATGAACAGCACATCGTGCGGCTCAAGATTGGTCAGCAACGCGGCGAGATCGCCCGGGCGCTCAAGCACCGGCCCTGAAGTGCTCTTGATCGACACGCCCATTTCCTGGGCGATGATGTTGGCAAGCGTGGTTTTACCCAACCCTGGCGGGCCGAAGATCAAGGTGTGATCGAGGGATTCGCTGCGCCCACGAGCGGCCTGGATAAACAGTTCCATCTGCTCGCGCACGGTCGGCTGGCCAATGTAGTCAGCCAGACTGACCGGACGAATTGCCCGGTCCTGGACTTCTTCGCGCTCGCGCGGGCTGTGCGCGGCGGCAATCAGACGATCAGCTTCAATCACTTAAATCATTCCCTTCAGAGCGCGGCGGATCAGGTCTTCACTGCTCAGGTTTTTCTCTTTGATCGCGGAAATTGCCTTGCTTGCTTCCTGCGGCTTGTAGCCCAGGGAGATCAACGCGCTGACCGCGTCGGTCTCGGCGCTGTTGACCGGCGCCGGGCCATCCGGCTGATTCGGCACCAGCGCGAACATGGCCGGCGAGGTTTCCCAGGCCTTGAAGCGATCTTTGAGTTCTACCAGCAGACGCTCGGCGGTCTTCTTGCCAACGCCCGGTACCTTGGTCAACGCCGAAGTGTCCTGGGACTGCACGCAGCGCACCAGCTCATCGACTTCCAGGCTCGACATCAATGCCAGCGCCAGTTTTGGCCCGACCCCGTTGAGGCGGATCAACTCGCGAAAAAAGTCTCGCTCACGCTTGCCGGCAAAACCATAGAGCAATTGCGCATCTTCGCGTACGACCAAATGGGTGTGCAGGGTCAGCGGCTCGCCGACCGACGGCAGACGATAAAGGGTGGTCATGGGCACTTCCACCTCATACCCCAGGCCGTTTACATCGAGAATCAGGTGCGGCGGCTGTTTCTCAGCCAGGGTGCCGCGCAAGCGTCCAATCACGTTTGAAATCCTTGAGCGCTGGCCAGCCGTGGGCTGGCGACGATTGAAGGCAACTTGCGCGCCGACCACACAGGCACCACAAAGCCACTTTCAGAAAAATTGTTGCTGATGCTATCAGAGACGCAGGCGCCCGCCACGACTGCGTGCGGTTGCCAAACCGTGAGGCAGCAGGCTGGAGCGGGTGTGTGCGTGACAAATGGCGATGGCCAGGGCATCCGAGGCATCGATTTGCGGTTTGCTGGTCAGCTTGAGCATGTGCATGACCATCATCTGCACCTGCTCTTTATTCGCCGCGCCGGTGCCGACCACGGCCTGCTTGACCTGCGTGGCGGTGTACTCGGCGATTTCCAGGCATTCTTCAGCGCCGGCGACAATGGCAGCGCCGCGCGCCTGGCCCAGTTTCAGCGCCGAATCGGCGTTTTTCGCCATGAACACTTTTTCGATGCCCATGGTCACCGGGCCGTAGGTCTTGATGATCTCGCGCACGCCGCGATAGACGATCTGCAGACGCTCGTGCAGTTCGCCGGATCCGGTGCGAATACAGCCCGAGGCCACATAGATGCAGCCGCCACGCCCGGTATCGCGAACGATCCCGTAACCGGTAATGCGCGAACCGGGGTCGATACCAAGAATTAAAGTCATAACGCCTGCAGAAAATGATGCGAAAGCTGAGGGTACATGTAGGAGCTGCCGAAGGCTGCGATCTTTTGATCTTTATAAACAGAAAGATCGCAGCCTTCGGCAGCTCCTACAGATGAGTGTAGAGCCGGCGAAACCTGCGACCTGCCTATTTATTCAGCCGAGCTGAGCGGCCACGTCTTCCGGGATATCCGCGTTGGAATAAACGTTCTGCACGTCATCCAGGTCTTCAAGCATGTCGATCAGCTTGAGCACCTTCTCCGCGCCTTCCAGATCCAGCTCGGCGCTGGTGGTCGGCTGCATGACGATTTCCGCGTCGTCGCCCTTGAACCCGGCAGCTTCCAGCGCATTGCGCACCGCGTAGAAACCGGTGAACGAGGTGAACACATCAATCGAACCGTCCTCGTGTGTGACCACGTCATCGGCATCGGCTTCCAGCGCCGCTTCGGTCAGTGCGTCTTCATCGACGCCAGGAGCGAAGCTGATCTGGCCTTTGCGCTCAAACAGGTAAGCCACCGAACCGTCGGTTCCGAGATTGCCGCCACACTTGCTGAACGCGTGGCGCACTGCTGCGGCGGTGCGGTTGCGGTTGTCGGTCATGCACTCGACCATCACCGCCACGCCACCCGGGCCGTAGCCTTCGTAGGTCAGTTCTTCAACGTTGTCCGCCTCGGTGGCGCCAGCACCGCGCGCGACGGCGCGGTCGATGATGTCGCGGCTCATGTTGGCGCTCAGCGCCTTGTCCAGCGCCAGGCGCAAACGCGGGTTGGAACCCGGATCACCGCCACCCTGGCGGGCCGCAACGGTCAGTTCACGGATCCACTTGGTGAAGATCTTGCCTCTCTTGGCATCCTGACGTTCTTTGCGGTGCTTGATGTTTGCCCACTTGGAATGACCTGCCATAACTTGCTCCGAATGCTCTTTGAAACCTTGCCCGCCCCGCCGAGGCAGCGGCCGGCAATTGAAAAATTCGACCTGAGAAAGAAAAAAGGCGCATCCGAAGATGCGCCTTCAGGCCCGCTTACTCTGCCTTTGGCGTTTCGCGCAAACGAATGTGCAGCTCGCGCAATGCCTTGGCATCCACCACACCCGGAGCCTGCGTCATCACGTCGGCAGCACTCTGGGTTTTCGGGAAAGCGATCACTTCACGGATCGACTGGGCGCCGGTCATCAGCATCACCAGACGGTCCAGACCGAAGGCCAGACCACCGTGCGGCGGTGCACCGTACTTCAGCGCATCGAGCAGGAAGCCGAACTTCTCTTCCTGTTCCGCTTCGTTGATGCCCAGCAGACGGAACACCGCTTGCTGCATTTCCTTGCGGTGGATACGGATCGAACCGCCACCCAGCTCGGTGCCGTTCAACACCATGTCGTACGCGCGGGACAGCGCGCCGGCCGGGTTGGCTTCGAGTTCCTGCGGGGTGCACTTCGGTGCGGTGAACGGGTGGTGCAGCGCGGAGAAGCTGCCGTCGTCGTTCTCTTCGAACATCGGGAAGTCGACGACCCACATCGGCGCCCACTCGCAGGTCAGCAGCTTCAGATCGTGACCGAGCTTGATACGCAGCGCGCCCAGGGCCTCGCTGACGATCTTCGCCTTGTCGGCACCGAAGAACACGATGTCGCCGTCGACTGCGCCCACGCGATCGAGGATCACGTTGAGCTTGTCTTCAGGGATGTTCTTCACGATCGGCGATTGCAGACCTTCAACACCGGCAGCGCGCTCGTTGACCTTGATGTACGCCAGGCCCTTGGCGCCGTAGATGCCGACGAACTTGGTGTAATCGTCGATCTGCTTGCGCGGCATGCTCGCCCCGCCTGGAACGCGCAGTGCGGCAATACGGCACTTCGGATCGTTGGCCGGGCCGCTGAACACTTTGAAATCCACTTCTTTCAACTGGTCGGCAACGTCGACCAGTTCCAGCGGAATACGCAGGTCCGGCTTGTCCGAACCGTAACGGCGTATGGCTTCTTCGAAGGTCATGTGCGGGAATTCACCGAACTCCAGGTTCAACACTTCCTTGAACAGGTTGCGGATCATCTGCTCGGTCAGGCCCATGATCTCTTTTTCATCGAGGAAGCTGGTCTCGATGTCGATCTGGGTGAATTCCGGCTGCCGGTCGGCGCGCAGGTCTTCGTCACGGAAGCATTTGGCGATCTGATAGTAGCGGTCGAAACCGGCCACCATCAGCAGTTGCTTGAACAGCTGCGGCGATTGCGGCAATGCGAAGAACGAACCGGCGTGGGTACGGCTCGGCACCAGATAGTCACGCGCGCCTTCGGGGGTGGCACGGGTCAGGATCGGTGTTTCGACGTCGAGGAAGCCGTTCTCGTCGAGGAAGCGGCGGATGCTGGTGGTCATGCGCGAACGCAGACGCAGCTTTTCGGCCATTTCCGGACGACGCAGATCGAGGAAGCGGTAGCGCAGGCGTGTTTCCTCGCCGACGTCGGAGAACTCGTTGAGCGGGAACGGGGGGGTTTCCGACTCGTTCAGCACTTCCAGTTCATAACCCAGCACTTCGATCATGCCCGAAGCCATGTTGGCGTTGGTCGCACCGGCCGGACGCAGGCGTACCTTGCCGGTGATTTTCACGACGTACTCGCTGCGCACGCGATCGGCGGCGGCGAAACTCTCGGCGCGATCCGGATCGAACACCACCTGGGCCAGACCGTCACGATCACGGATATCGAGGAAAATCACCCCGCCGTGGTCGCGGCGTCGGTGAACCCATCCGCAAAGGGTAATTTCCTGGCCTTCCAGGTTTTCGTTCAGTTGGCCGCAATAGTGGCTGCGCATCATGGTGTGGTTCGCTTCTCGTAATTCGAAATTCGGTGGAGTAACCGTCGCCTTCAGGCAAGGCGGAAACTCACGCGTGTCGTTCGTTCAGGGCTTGAACCCTAGTCAGCTTTGTCGCCACCGGCCAGATTCTTCTTGGCTCCGGTCTTGAAATCGGTTTCGTACCAACCATTGCCGCTGAGGCGAAAACCCGGCATGGACAGCTGCTTCTTCAGTTCGGGCGCCTGGCAGGCAGGGCAGTCGACCAGCGGTGCGTCGCTGATCTTCTGAATGGCTTCCAACTGATGACCACAGGAAGCACATTGGTAATCGTACATTGGCATGGGGGTGTCTCGGCGATCGGATTGCTGCCGCGCGCAGGGCTTTGCGGCGAAAGCGCGGGATTATATCGATTAAATGCGGGCTGTGCAGCCGTTAGACTGCACAGCCCGCGAGCTCGTCTGCAACCGCCGCTTCAGCGCGGAATCACCGGTGCAGCTTGCCTGACCCCGTTCATGACACACACTACCCGCACCAGGGCGCTGAAGTTCTTCACCCCGCCGTGACGCAGGTGAACCTCACGGTCGACATGGGACAACAGCGTACTGACCGAACAGTGATTGTCCTCGGCCATGGCGCCGAGGATGTTCCAGTAGACCTGCTCAAGTCGCAGGCAGGTCGCGAAACCATTGAGGCGTATTGATCGGGACAACGGCCGGACCAAAGCCATGTCGAACTCGCCGACAAACGGATCGACCTTTATAACGTGCCGCGAAGCCGACATCCTGTCGCTTCGCCTGTCTCCTTCCACCATAGCGTTGACACTCCTTTGCCATGACTGCTGATTTATAAGGCAACATCCTGCGCCTTCATAAAAACCCAGTGACAAAGTTATAGCCATACGATTTGTTGACCATCCACGTAGGATAAGCCAACGACAGTGGTAAGAGGCTGGACAGTGTGCGGACAACGTCACCGCGTCCGCACCGATCGGTTATTCCTCGAGCAACGCGCGCAGCATCCACGCGGTTTTCTCGTGCACCTGCATGCGCTGGGTCAGCAGGTCGGCGGTCGGCTCGTCACTGACCTTGTCCAGCAACGGGAAAATGCCCCGCGCGGTCCGGGTCACCGCTTCCTGGCCTTCGACCAGCTGCTTGATCATGTCCTCGGCGCTCGGCACGCCGACCTCTTCCTTGATGGAAGACAGGCGCGCATAGGTGGCGTAGGCACCCGGCGCCGGAAAGCCCAGCGCGCGGATGCGCTCGGCGATCGAGTCGACGGCCAGCGCCAGCTCGTTGTACTGCTCTTCGAACATCAGATGCAGCGTGCGGAACATCGGGCCGGTGACGTTCCAGTGAAAGTTATGGGTTTTCAGATACAGCACGTAGGTGTCCGACAGCAGTCGCGACAGTCCTTCGACGATGGATTTGCGGTCTTCTTCACTGATACCGATATCAATTGCCATGCTTGCCCCCTAACAGTGATTGAATTCATCCAGCAGGTTCGACCCCACTTTAGCAAGGCAAGCGCAGGCTCGCAGCTATCAATCAGCAAACAGGCTGCGACAAATCGACCGTTGCTCTGCCGCTGGCCGGGCTGATTTGAGTAGCCGCAGGCTTTGCTGTTAAATAGACAGCGTGTCGCCATGCCCCATTTTCCGGGGTGTTGCGCATAGGCTGATGCCGTGTACGTGTCCACCGCCTCTTATTTTGTCCTGAAGCGAACCGTGCGCCTTCAGCTCTTCCTTGTGAGCCGTCATAACGTGAGCCAATCAAAATGTTGAAAATCGTCCACCTGCTAATGGGCGCAGCGGCCTTGCTGCTGTCGTTCATCCCCAGCCTGAAAGCCGAAGCCGTTCCCTACCTGCAACAGCCCGATGCACTTTACCTGGCCTTTTTCGGCCTGCTGAACTTGGTTCTCGCTCCAGTGATTCCCTACTGGAACAAAGGCCCGCGCCAGCATCTGCAAAATCTGGTCAGCGCCCTGCTGGTGCTGACTGTCGTCCTGCAAACCCTGACCCTGATCGCGCCAATGCCTGTCATCGCTGGCCAGCCGGCCGTGCTGTTCAGTCTGGTGATTGCGCTGGTTGCCGTGCTGCTGCACCTGGCCGTCAGCTTCTACAAATCGTCACCAGCTGCTGCGCCAGCCAGCTACGACATGAGCAACCGCGATACCGGGACCGTGAAGTGGTTCAACACTTCCAAGGGTTTCGGGTTTATCTCCCGGGATTCCGGCGATGATATTTTCGTGCACTTTCGCGCCATTCGTGGCGAAGGCCACCGCGTCCTGGTCGAAGGCCAGCGCGTCGAGTTCTCGGTGATGAACCGCGACAAAGGCCTGCAAGCCGAGGATGTGATCGCCGCTCTGCCGCGTCGCTGATCCAAAGCAAAAAACCGCGAACAGCCTGGCTGTTCGCGGTTTTTTTATGCCCGCAGAAACGAATCAGTAATGCGGTGGCGGTGCGTCTTCTTCGAAAGCACCGAACTGCCCGACCATTTCTTCGTGACGCTTGATCAGCGCCTCCATCTGCAATTGCAGGCGCTCAATGACTTTCTGCTGGGCTACCAGCACATCGTTCAATGCCTGAATGGTGTCGTCCTGAAAGGCCAAACGGCTTTCCAGATCGGTAACGCGTTCTTCAAGGCTCATGACTCAGCCCTCCACAAAAGTGAATTCTTCAGTCAGCACCAGACGCAAACGTTCGCGAATGGCCACCACCTGTTCTGCGCTGTACGGCCTGGCCGGATGCTTGCCCCAGACCGGCGCCGGCCAAGCGGCATCGTCGCGTTTGCGCACGATGACATGCATGTGTAATTGACTGACAACGTTGCCCAGGGTCGCCACGTTGAGCTTGTCGGCATCGAATGAATCCTTGAGCAATTCAGCGAGCGCCGTGGTTTCCTGCCAGAGTTGCTGCTGGTCGGCGACATCCAACTGAAACAACTCGCTGATATCGTCGCGACGAGGCACCAGGATGAACCACGGGTAGTTGCTGTCGTTGGACAGCAACAGCCGGCACAGCGGAAAGTCGCCGATGACCAGCGCGTCTTGTTGAAGTCGTTTATCTAAAGCAAACACTGCCTGCACTCCCGGCTGATCCTATAACTCAGCTTAGCGGCCGCGCCCACAAAGCGGCGCACCAAGCGACAGAGCGGCAGCATACCTGCGAATGCAGCGAGCTTCACTTCAACCGCGCCCCTCGCTCCGACATGAAACGTTTACCGACGGTGCGCACCAATACGAGGCCTGACTTGAGTGTCGACTTGAAGAAAAGCATGGAACCCCCTGATCAGGCCCACCTTGAATTTCCCACCGCCGAATCGATGCCGGCCGAGTCGTGAATTTTTTGCACCAAAATCGCACATTGTGTCTACGCTCACTGGGTCGGGCATCCGCCGAATACTCACTGAGGGGTGAACCGGTAACGTTTTTGGTTGTCGTGCGCGCCTTTGGTGCGGTGCAACACCATTGTCAGAGCCTCGTCAAGCCCGTGACAAAACAGGCTCGGGGCCCCGTTTTCACACGGTTTTCACATATGTGCGTACCTGACGGAAAAATAACCGCACCGATTTTGCGGTTTGTGCACGCTTGTTGCATTCGTAACCTTATGGACTATAAGCGCACCACGAACGTGGAAGCCTTGGTCCCATAAGAACAGTGGCAGGGTTGCCCGATGGAGATTCAAGTGTTTTGCCAGGGACTCTTTGTACCGATGCAAGAAGGTCCGGAAACAGCGATAAAGTTGTCAGCCCGGCTGCATGGGGACTGTGAATTTGCGACATCCACCGCTCCTTTTGCGACAACGTCGTAAAGAAGCTGAAAGGTTGATTTCGCAAGTATCGCCAACATTGTCGGCGTGATATAAGTTTGCGCCGACACAAAAAGAAAGAGCCGCCCAGATAATAAAACAGGTGGGACGGCAGTACTCTTCTAAAAACCAAAGGAGCAAATCACGATGCGCGTGATGAAGTGGAGCATGATCGCACTGGCAGTTGCTGCAGCTGCTGGTTCTCAGTTGGCTACGGCCGCACCATTTGTAAGTGACCAGGCAGAAGCCAAAGGCTTCGTTGAAGGCGCGACACTCACTGAAACGGTGAAGAACTATTACTTCAACCGCGATAACAAGGACGGCGGCGCTGACCAGAAAGACTGGACCCAGGGTTTCCTGACCAATTTCAACTCCGGTTATACCCAAGGGACAGTCGGTGTTGGTATCGATGCGTTCGGTTATCTGGCCTTGAAACTCGACGGTGGTGACGGTACTTCCGGTTCGGGCAACATGAGCCGCAGCGACACTGTTGACCCGCTCAATGATTCCCGCGACGTCAACGACAGCCAGGGCAAAGCCGGCGCAGCCATTAAATTCCGTGTATCCAAGACCGAACTGAAAATCGGCGACCAACAGCCAAGCACTGCTCCAGTGTTCGCCGTAGGTGGTTCGCGCATCATTCCGCAAAGTGCCAGTGGCTTCCAGCTGCAGAGCAGCGAGATCAAAGATCTTGATCTGGAAGCCGGTCACTTCTACTCGGCGACCAGCCAGGACAAGAACGCCCGCAACGGTGGTCTGTACTCCAACTACTCGGGCATCGAAGCCAACTCGATCGATTACTTCGGCGGCAAATACGGTATCACCGAAAACCTCAGCGCATCGCTGTATGGCGCCAAGCTGGAAGACATCTGGAACCAGTACTACGCCAACGTGAACCTGACCACGCCATTGGGTGGTGACACTTCGCTGAACACTGACTTCAACATCTACCGCACCACCGACACCGGTGACAAGGATGTAGGTGACATCAGCAACACCACGTTCTCTCTGGCAACTGCGTTGTCGTTCCTGAAGGCACACACCTTCACCCTGGCCTTCCAGAAGGTCAACGGCGACACCCCGTTCGACTACATCGGCGTGGGCAAAAACAATCGTGGTGGCGACTCGATTTTCCTCGCCAACTCCATCCAGTACTCTGACTTCAACGGTCCTGGCGAAAAATCGGTTCAAGCCCGTTACGACCTGAAAATGGCCGAATACGGTGTTCCTGGCCTGAGCTTCATGGTTCGCTACGTCAAAGGTTGGGATATCGACGGTACCGGTCTGTCTGACAACAGCCAATACCGCACCAGAACTGGCGCACCGCTTTACGGTGAAGATGGTGAACACCACGAAACCAACTTCGAAGCCAAATATGTTGTTCAGTCTGGCCCGGCGAAAGATCTGTCCTTCCGTATTCGTCAAGCCTGGCACGTTGCCAACGATGACCAAGGTGAAGGCGATGTCAAAGAGTTCCGCCTGATCACCGAATACCCACTGAACATCTTGTAATCGTCAGTGGTTAGTTTCACAGCATAAAAAAAGGCCCATCTTCGGATGGGCCTTTTTTGTTGCCTGCCATTTGTTTAGTAGTCTGACCAACAAACCAATTACTTAGCTAGCAACCTATCATTGTGTCGCCGATTCCTGCACTACGCGTATAACACGCTGCGGAAATGGAATATCAATTCCGGCTGCCTTCAAACGATCTCGCGCCTGTTCATTAAACATGAACATCACATCCCAATAGTCCGCAGTTTTAACCCACACTCGCAGGGAAACCGTGATCGAGCTGTCGCCCAGTGTCGAAATTACCGCTTGTGGCTCCGGATCCTGCATGACGCGAGCATCCCTGGCCAGATCCAGCAACACCTGACGTGCCTTCTGCAGATCTGCCTCGTAGTCCACGCCCACGTCAAACACGACTTTGCGGGTTGGCTGACGGTTGGTGTTGGTGATGATGCCGTTCGACAGGTTGCCGTTGGGCACGATGATGGTCTTGTTGTCGCCGGTGCGCAGCACAGTGTGGAAGATCTGAATGCTGTCGACGGTACCCGCCACGCCTTGGGCTTCGATCCAGTCACCGATGCGGAACGGGCGGAACAGCAGAATCAGAACGCCGCCAGCGAAATTCGCCAGGCTGCCTTGCAAGGCCAGACCAATTGCCAGACCCGCAGCACCGATGGCCGCGACGAACGAGGTGGTTTCGACGCCGATCATCGACGCGACGCTGACAATCAGCAATACCTTGAGAATGATGTTGGCCAGGCTGCTGATAAAGCCTTGCAGCGCCAGGTCGGCATTGCGCAGGGCCAGTAGACCGCCGAGCTTTTGCGTGACCTTGTTGATCAGCCACCAGCCGATGGCCAGGGTAATTACTGCCAGCAACACACGGCTGCCGTATTCCATGATCATCGGGATCCACGCCTGGGACGCCTTGACCAAGTGGTCCACTTCAGCATTCAAATCCATGTTCTATCTCCTGATTTCCGGCTTCCCGGGGTGTACATAAAAAATGTGGGAGCGAGCCTGCTCGCGAATGCGCCATATCAGTCAACTCATCGCTGAATGAAACACCGCATTCGCGAGCAGGCTCGCTCCCACATAGCCTTCAGACCAAGCTTAGTCGCGGAAGTTGTTGAACTGCAGCGGCATGCCGAATTCCTTGGCACGCAGGGCCGCGATGGCCTCCTGCAGATCGTCACGCTTCTTGCCGGTGACACGTACCTGCTCGCCCTGAATGGCGGCCTGGACCTTGAGTTTGGCCTCCTTGATGTGGCCAACAATCTTCTTCGCCAGTTCTTTGTCGATACCTTCCTTGAGGATGGCGTCCTGCTTCATCAGTTTGCCGGAAGCGTAAGCATCCTTGACCTCAAGGCACTGCACGTCGATCTTGCGCTTGGTCAGCGCCAGCTTGAGGATTTCGATCATCGCCTCAAGCTGGAATTCGGCCTCGGCAGTCAGGCTGACGGTCAGGTCTTTTTCCTTGAACTCGAAGCTGCCTTTGCCTTTCAGGTCATAACGACGATCGAGTTCCTTCACGGCGTTCTCGACCGCGTTGGTGAGTTCGTGTTTGTCCAGTTCGGATACCACGTCGAACGACGGCATGTAATCTCTCCAATAAAAAGGCGCGCTCGATGTACATGGAGCGCGCTTGGCTTGCGGTTAAAATCGGGCTCATTATAACGGGTCTTTTCCTACCGATACGGCGAGCCGCAGATGCCTGTACGCAATCGAGCAAAAAACTGATGTCCACGACCTGGCACGTACTCGGCGCCGGCAGTCTCGGCACACTTTGGGGGACGCGTCTGGCTCGGGCCGGCTTGCCGGTGCGACTGATCCTGCGCGACGCGTCACGCTTGCGCAGCTATGCAGCTGGCGGCGGCTTGACCCTGGTAGAAAACGGACAACCTCATACCTATGCGGTTCCCGGCGAAACCCCGGGCAGCCCCGAGCCGATTCGCCGTCTGCTGGTGGCGTGCAAGGCCTATGACGCTGAAGAGGCCGTCGCTCGTCTGGCCTCTCGCCTGGCCCCGGACGCGGAATTGATCCTGCTGCAAAACGGCCTCGGCAGTCAGGACGCTGTTGCCGCGCGGGTGCCGCAAGCGCGCTGCATCAGCGCGTCCAGCACCGAAGGCGCGTTTCGCGATGGAGATTGGCGTGTGGTGTTTGCCGGGCATGGCTTCAACTGGCTGGGCGATGCTGCGAATCCGTTGGCGCCGGTCTGGCTGGACGATCTGCAAGCGGCGAACATTCCTCATGAATGGAGCGCCGATATCCTCACCCGCCTGTGGCGCAAACTGGCGCTCAACTGCGCGATCAACCCGCTGACCGTGCTCCACGACTGCCGTAACGGCGGACTGACGGAGCATCACTGCGAAGTCGCCACCCTCTGCGCCGAGCTCGCTGAGCTGCTGGAGCGTTGCGGCCAGCCCGCTGCGGCGGACAATCTGCAACAGGAAGTAGAACGGGTGATTCAGGCCACCGCCGCCAATTATTCCTCGATGTATCAGGACGTGGCGAATCAGCGCCGCACCGAGATCAGCTATCTGCTGGGCCATGCCTGCAAAGTTGCTGCGCGCCATCAGTTGAGCCTGCCGCATCTGCACCAGTTGCAGCAACGCCTGGTCGCTCATCTGCGCAGCCGTGGATTGCCCAGCGACTGAGCAGCCGCTACGCTGACCACTTGTTCCTTTGCTGCGATAAACCTGATGCCATTGCGCCAGCGCCTTGAAAACCTGCCGGTTGGCCAGAAACTGCTGGCCGCCCTGCTGGTGTTGTTGACCACGGTTCTGCTGGTCGCCAACCTGACCTTTATCAGCGCCGCCTACTACATTTCTCAGGAAAGCATGGCGCCACAAGCCCTGCAGACCATCGGCCGGCTGATTGCCAATCCGAGTCTGGTCAGCGATGCGCTGGAATCGCCGCGCAGCGCCGAGCGCCTGCTCAAGGAACTCGACAGTTATTCACCGCTGCGCGCAGCCGCCCTGTACGACGGCAAGGGCGAACGGCTGGCGCAGGTGCAGCGCGGCGAAAAGCTCAGCCTTCCTGAACGCTACCGCCATGTCGAAGCCTGGCAGCTCACCGAGTTTCGCAGCAACCAACTGATCACCCTGCCCCGCCCCGGTGCTGCGCCGGGGCACTTGTTACTGGTGGCCAGCAGCGAACTGCCGATGGCCTTCTACACCGGCACGCTGACCGCCAGCCTCGGCATTCTGATTTTCAGCGTGTTGCTGTGGCTGGTGATTGCCCGGCAGATCAAACGCTTGATTACCCGGCCGATTCATCAGCTCGAGGAACTGTCGCGACAGGTCACCCGCGAAGAGAATTACTCCCTGCGCGCGTCACGCGGTAATCACGACGAAATCGGCAGCCTGGCCGAGGCGTTCAACACCATGCTCTCGCGCATCGAGGCTCGCGAGCAGCAGCTCAAACGCGCCCGTGACGACTCGCAAGCCGCCTACGATCAGGCGCAGGGGCTGGCCGAGGAAACCCGTCACACCAACCGCAAACTGGAGCTGGAAGTCCAGGTGCGCAGCAAGATCGAGAAGAAACTCACCGGTTTCCAGAATTACCTCAACAGCATCATCGATTCGATGCCCTCGGCGCTGATCGCCCTCGATGAGCAGCTCTACGTCACCCAGTGGAACCAGGAAGCCAGCGCGCTCTCTGGCACACGCCTGGATGAGGCGCTGAACCAGCCGATCTTCCTCGCCTTCGAACCGCTCAAGCCGTTTCTGCCGCAGCTCAAAGCCACCGTCGAACAGCACACCGTGGCGAAAGTCGATCGGGTGACCTGGTTCAAGGACGACGAGCCCAAGCATTATGCATTGACGTTCTATCCGCTGATGGGCGGTGCCGGGCGCGGCGTGGTGATCCGTATCGACGACATCACTCAGCGCCTGTCGCTGGAAGAAATGATGGTGCAGTCGGAAAAAATGCTCTCGGTCGGTGGCCTCGCGGCCGGCATGGCCCACGAAATCAACAACCCGCTCGGGGCGATCCTGCACAACGTGCAGAACATTCGCCGCCGTTTGTCGGCGGATCTGCCGAAGAACATCGAGACTGCCGAACAGCTGGGCATTGAGCTGGATGCGGTCAACCGCTATCTGCACGGCCGCGAAGTCCCGCAATTGCTCGATGGCATTCAGCAGGCCGGTGCCCGCGCGGCGAAGATCGTCACGCACATGCTCAGTTTCAGCCGCCGCAGTACCCGGCAAATGGCGCCCTGCGATCTGCCGGCGCTGATCGATCAGGCTGTGGAAATCGCTGGCAATGACTTTGACCTGGCCATCGGTTTCGACTTCAAGGGCCAGGCGATCATCCGCCAGTTCGATCCGGCACTCGGCCCGGTGCCAGGTACCGCCAACGAACTGGAACAAGTGCTGCTCAATCTGTTGAAAAACGCCGCGCAGGCGATCCACCAGCGTGAAGACGACAGTGAACCGGGACGGATCATTCTGCGTACCAGGCTCAATCCGCCGTGGGCGGAAATTCAGGTCGAAGACAACGGCATCGGCATGAGCGAAAACGTGCGCAAGCGCACCTTCGAACCGTTCTTCACTACCAAGGAGATCGGTCAGGGCACTGGCCTTGGCCTGTCGGTTTCGTACTTCATCATCACCAACAACCACAAAGGCCAGATGGAGGTGCAGTCGGCGCCCGGCCAGGGCACTTGCTTCACCCTGCGCCTGCCGCTGACGCAGCCTGCGCCGATTGCCACCGAAACCAATTCACTCCCGAGGTAACCCATGGGCTTTCGCTTGTCGAAGATCTACACCCGCACCGGCGACAAAGGCGAAACCGGCCTGGGCGACGGCCGCCGTGTCCCCAAGGATCACCCGCGCATCGAGGCGATCGGCGAGGTCGATACGCTGAACAGTCAGATCGGCGTGCTGCTGGCCGGGTTGCTGGCCGAACGTGAGACGCATCCGGGGCTCAATGAAGTGATCGACGTATTGGCGCCTTGTCAGCACCGCTTGTTCGACCTCGGCGGTGAACTGGCGATGCCGGCGTATCAGGCGTTGAACGCGGCGGAAATCGAGCGGCTGGAAGCAGCGATCGATGTATGGAATGAAGAGTTGGGGCCGCTGGAGAATTTCATCTTGCCCGGCGGTTCGATGTTGATTGCGCAGGCGCACGTCTGCCGCAGCCTGGCCAGAAGCGCCGAGCGGCGCTGCCAGCATTTGAATACGCTGGAGCCGCTGGCCGGGGTCGGCTTGGCGTATATCAATCGGTTGTCGGATTTGCTGTTTGTCGCGGCGCGGCTGATTGCGCGGCGCCAGGGGGTGGCGGAGATTCTGTGGCAGCCGGCTGCGAAACCTGAAGGACAATAGCGCTTGGCAGGACGCCTTCGCGAGCAGGCTCGCTCCCACAGTGGATTGCATTTAACCGGTTGGAATGCAGACAAATGTGGGAGCGAGCCTGCTCGCGAAGGGGCCTCTAGCCGCAATCGAAAATCAAGCTTCAGGCCAGAACGCCCGAATCCCCGCGACACCCTGAGCCCCAACACCCCAGGCTTTCTCCCGCTCCGCCGGCCCTACTCCACCCAGCAGAAACACCGGCTTGCTGAAGCCTTCAATCAACGCAGCAGCCTGCTCCCAGCCCAATGGCTGTGCATCCGGATGTGTGAGCGTGAGCTGCACTGGCGACAGGGTGACGAAGTCAACGCCCATCTGCTCGGCCAGCGCCAGTTCTTCAGCGTTATGGCACGACGCTGCGAGCCAGCGCTCGGCCGGCAACGGGCGCCCTGCCGCCGCGTATTTGCGCAGTTGGGCAGCGGTGATATGCCAGCCGGCAGACGGGAAATCACCCAGCCATTCGAACGGCCCTTTGATCATCAACTGCGCCTTGCCCGCACACAGACCAACCGCATCGATCGCCAGATCGCGGTATTTGGGGTCATAGCCATTCGGCGCGCGCAACTGAATCAGCTTGATGCCGCCAGCAATCGCCTTCTGAATGCCGCGCAACAAGGCCGGGCCTTCGAGATCTTCCGGGGTGATCAGGTATTCGGCAGGCAACCGCGCCGCCGCCACGATCGGCTGGTTGGCCGCGGGGAACTCATAATCGGCCAACTCCCTTGCACTCACCCAAGCCAATGGCTGACCTTCGGCACCGTGGGGTTCGCCGCTGAACGCCGACACTTCCCAGACATCCAGCAACACCTGTTTGTCCGGATAATCATGGCGAACCTTGATCAGCGGGCGGGCAGCGTCGACGACGATACCCAACTCCTCCTGAAGCTCGCGAGCCAGTGCCGATTCGACTGACTCGTCAGCCTCGACCTTGCCCCCGGGAAACTCCCACAAGCCGCCCTGGTGTTGGGTGTCGGCACGGCGGGCGATGAGAATTTTGCCAGCGCCGTCACGAATGACGGCAGCTGCGACGTGCACGCGTTTCACGGGTTCAACTCCTCCAGCCCGGCCTGTTGCCACGCCTTGAAAGCGGGCCATTGGTAGATGGTTTCAACATAGGCTTCATCGACCGCCGGCAACTGCACCTGATAGGTGCGCAGGCGCACGGCGATTGGCGCAAAGAAGGCATCGGCGAGACTGACGCGCCCGAACAGGTACGGCCCTTCTTCCGTTGCCGCCGCGCGGCACTCGGCCCACAGCGCGAGCATGCGTTCGATATCGACCTTCACTTCTGGCGGCACCGGGTTCAGCGGCGCGTCCTGGCCAAGGTTGAACGGCATGTGGTTGCGCATGGCGAAGAAGCCGCTGTGCATTTGCGCGCAGGCGGAACGAGCCTGTGCGCGGGCGAAGGTATCGCTCGGCCAGAGCTGCTCGGAGGGAAACTGCTCGGCCAGGTATTCAGCGATGGCCAGCGAGTCGGCGATAGTGCCGCGCGTAGTCTGCAGCAACGGTACCTTGGCGGTCGGCGAATGCTTGAGCAGACGCTCGCGGGTGTCGGGCTTGCCGAGTTTGATCAGCTCTTCGGTATAGGGTGCGCCGGTCAGCTCCAGCGCCAGTGCCGCGCGCAGGGACCAGGAGGAAAGCAGTTTGTCGCCGATGATCAGGTGCAGGGACATGGTGTGGCGCCTTTTCGTCAGAGGAAAGCTTCTGAATTGATCGTGTCTGTTCCACCGCTTTCGCGAGCAGGCTCGCTCCCACAATGGACCGAGCTGCCTTGAGATCTTGTGACCAATCTCAACATGGATGTTGCCTGATGGGCCGCCATCGCGAGCAGGCTCACTCCCACAGGGTCTCTGGCGTTCACGAAACCCTGTGGGAGCGAGCTTGCTCGCGATGGCCGCGACTCGGTCTCAGGTTAGATCAAGTGCGGTATTCGGCGTTGATCTTCACGTATTCATGCGACAGGTCGGTGGTCCAGATGGTTTCGCTGCAATCGCCGCGACCCAGCTCGATGCGAATGGTGATTTCTTCCTGCTGCATCACCGCCGAACCCTGGGCTTCAGTGTAGGTCGCGGCGCGGGCGCCACGGCTGGCGATGCACACGTCGCCGAGGAACACGTCGATCTTGCTCACGTCCAGGTCCGGCACACCGGCACGGCCCACGGCGGCAAGGATCCGGCCCCAGTTCGGGTCGGAGGCGAACAGTGCAGTCTTGATCAGCGGCGAGTGGGCCACGGTGTAACCGACGTCCAGGCATTCCTGGTGGTTGCCGCCGCCATTGACTTCAACGGTGACGAACTTGGTCGCGCCTTCGCCGTCACGCACGATGGCCTGGGCCACGTCCATGCAGACTTCGAACACCGCTTGTTTCAGCTTGGCAAACAGCGCGCCTTCAGCACGAGTGATCTCGGGCAGCGCGGCCTTGCCGGTGGCGATCAGCATGCAGCAGTCGTTGGTCGAGGTGTCGCCGTCGATGGTAATGCGATTGAACGACTTGTTGGCGCCGTCGAGCATCAGGTTGTGCAGCACCTCGCGGGAGACCTTGGCATCGGTGGCGATGTAACCGAGCATGGTCGCCATGTTCGGGCGGATCATGCCGGCGCCTTTGCTGATGCCGGTGACGGTGACGGTCACGCCATCATGTTCGAACTGGCGGCTGGCGCCCTTGGGCAGGGTGTCGGTGGTCATGATACCGGTGGCGGCGGCTTCCCAGTTGTTCTCCGACAGATCATCCAGCGCAGCTTGCAGCGCGCCTTCGATTTTCTCGACCGGCAGCGGCTCGCCGATCACCCCGGTGGAGTACGGCAGAATCTGGCTGGCATCCACGCCTGTCAGCTCAGCCAGTCTGGCGGTGGTGCGCTCAGCGGCGGCCAGACCCGGCTCGCCGGTGCCGGCGTTGGCGTTGCCGGTGTTGGTCAGCAGGTAACGCACCGCATTGTGCACGCGCTTTTTCGCCAGGATCACCGGCGCGGCGCAAAAAGCGTTCAGGGTGAACACGCCAGCCACGGTCGAACCTTCAGCGCAGCGCATTACCACCACATCCTTGCGCCCCGGGCGCTTGATGCCGGCCGAGGCGATACCGAGTTCAAAACCGGCAACCGGGTGCAACGTTGGCAAAGGACCAAGACCAACAGCCATGAATGCGCTCCTTACTCAATGATGTCAGCACCGCCACGGGAAAGGACGGTGGGATAAATGGCAAAACGCCGCGACGGCAGGAGCCGGTCGCGGCGCGGGTGTTCAGCGATTGAAACGGGTTTTACTGGATCTGCCCGTGGCAATGCTTGTATTTCTTGCCCGAACCGCAGTAGCACAGTTCGTTGCGGCCCAGCTTCTGCTCGTTGCGAACCGGAGCAGCGGCGGTGGCGAGGGCTACATCGACCTCTTCACCCAGCGCTTCCGGCTGATCGAGCCCAGGCGCTTCGGCGTGTTCGAACTGCATGCGCGCGGCCAGTGCTTCGGCTTCCTGACGCAGGCGTTGCTCTTCGGCTTCCGGATCTTCGCGACGAACCTGAACGTGCGAGAGCACACGGATCGAGTCGCGCTTGATCGAATCGAGCAGTTCGGAGAACAGCGTGAACGACTCGCGCTTGTACTCCTGCTTCGGGTTCTTCTGCGCATAGCCACGCAAGTGAATGCCGTGACGCAGGTGATCCATGGTCGACAGGTGGTCTTTCCAAAGGTCGTCCAGCACGCGCAGAACGATCTGCTTCTCGAACGAGCGCAGCGCCTCGGCACCGGCCTGGTCTTCTTTTTCGTTGTACGCGGCGATCAGCTCGTTCATCAGCTTCTCGCGCAGGGTTTCTTCGTACAGGTGATCGTCTTCGTCGAGCCATTGCTGGATCGGCAGTTTCACGCCGAAATCGCTTTCGATCGACGCTTCCAGACCGGCAACGTCCCACTGCTCTGGCAGCGATTGCGGCGGAATGTGCGCACTGACAGTAGCGTTGAGCACGTCCTGACGGAAGTCGGCGATGGTTTCACCGATGTTGTCAGCGGCCAGCAACGTGTTACGCATGTGATAGATCACTTTACGCTGTTCGTTGTTGACGTCGTCGAACTCGAGCAATTGCTTGCGGATGTCGAAGTTGCGGCCTTCGACCTTGCGCTGCGCCTTCTCGATCGCGTTGGTCACCATGCGGTGCTCGATCGCCTCGCCCGGCTGCATGCCCAGGGCTTTCATGAAGTTCTTCACCCGGTCGGAGGCGAAGATGCGCATCAGGCTGTCTTCCAGCGACAGGTAGAAGCGGCTCGAACCGGCATCGCCCTGACGACCGGCACGGCCACGCAGCTGGTTGTCGATACGGCGCGATTCGTGGCGCTCGGACGCGATCACCTGCAGACCACCGGACTCCAGCACCTGCTGGTGACGCTTCTGCCAGTCGGCCTTGATCTGGGCGATCTGCTCAGGGGTCGGGTTTTCCAGCGAAGCGACTTCCACTTCCCAGTTGCCGCCCAACAGGATGTCGGTACCACGACCGGCCATGTTGGTGGCGATGGTCAGCGCGCCCGGACGACCGGCCTGGGCAATGATCTCGGCTTCTTTTTCGTGGAACTTGGCGTTGAGCACCTTGTGTTCGATACCTTCTTTCACGAGCAGTGCAGACATGTGCTCGGACGTCTCGATGGTGGCGGTACCCACCAGCACCGGGCGACCGGCGGCCATGCTTTCCTTGATGTCCGCCACGATCGCCGCGTATTTCTCTTCGGCGGTGAGGAACACCAGGTCATTGTAGTCTTTACGCGCCAACGGCTTGTTCGGCGGGATGACCATGACTTCCAGACCGTAGATCTGATGGAATTCGAACGCTTCGGTGTCGGCGGTACCGGTCATGCCGGACAGCTTGGTGTACAGACGGAAGTAGTTCTGGAAGGTGGTCGAGGCCAGGGTCTGGCTTTCGGCCTGGATGTTCAGGCCTTCCTTGGCTTCGATGGCCTGATGCAGGCCTTCGGAGAGACGACGACCCGGCATGGTACGACCGGTATGCTCGTCGACCAGTACGACCTGACCGTCCTGCACGATGTATTCGATGTTGCGGTTGAACAGCTTGTGCGCACGCAGACCGGCGTAGACGTGGGTCAGCAGGCCAAGGTTATGCGCCGAATAGAGGCTCTCGCCTTCGGCCAGCAGGCCAACGCGGGTGAGCATGTCTTCGATGAACTGGTGACCGGCCTCGTTGAGTTCGACCTGACGGGTCTTCTCGTCAATGGTGTAGTGGCCAGCCTTGGTGACTTCGCCTTCGACTTCTTCAACGTGCAGTTCCAGCTGCGGGATCAGCTTGTTGATCTCCATGTACAGCTTGGAGCTGTCCTCGGCCTGACCGGAGATGATCAGCGGAGTACGCGCTTCGTCGATGAGGATGGAGTCGACTTCGTCGATCACGGCAAAGTTGAGTTCGCGCTGGAATTTTTCATCCATGCTGAACGCCATGTTGTCGCGCAGGTAGTCGAAACCGAATTCGTTGTTGGTGCCGTAAGTGATGTCGGCGGCGTAGGCGGCACGCTTCTCTTCCGGCGGCTGGAATGGCGTCACGACGCCGACGGTCAGACCGAGGAATTCATACAGCGGGCGCATCCAGTTGGCGTCCCGGCGGGCCAGGTAATCGTTGACGGTCACAACGTGCACGCCCTTGCCGGACAGTGCGTTGAGGTAAACACCCAGGGTGGCCACGAGGGTCTTGCCCTCACCGGTGCGCATTTCGGCGATCTTGCCTTCGTGCAGGGTCATGCCGCCGACGAGTTGCACGTCGAAGTGGCGCATGCCCATCACACGCTTGCCGGCCTCGCGCGCTACGGCAAAGGCTTCGGGCAACAGCTTGTCGAGGGTTTCCCCTTTGGCGATACGGGCCTTGAACTCGGCGGTCTTGGCGCGCAATTGATCGTCCGAAAGGGCCACCATTTGCTCTTCGAAGGCATTGACGAGCTGCACCGTCTTGAGCATGCGTTTGACTTCACGCTCGTTCTTGCTTCCAAAAAGTTTCTTTAACAAAGGCGCAAACATATCGGCAGGATCTTCCACACTAAAGGGATGGAGGGCGGCCCCGTGAGTCGCCCGTGCAGCCCTCATGGCCGCATGCGAACGAGCATTCTACCCGGAAACGGTGGTGAGGAAAGTGGCGATGTTCCACGATGCTGGCACTGCGCTTTGACGGGGCTCACTTGAAATAGGGGCGTTTTGCTCAACTTCAACCCGTCAGGGGAGGAAGTCAGGCGTTGATTTAATGAGCAAAGCAGGGACAAAAGCAATGGGCCAGAGGTTCCGCAGCTTTCTGCTAACATGGCGCCTCTGTTACTTCAGGTGTTCAATCATGGCATTTCGCCCTCTCACGGCCAGAGCACCCGCCGTTCTGCTACGCGAAGCCAAGCCGCTCAAAGCCATCCTCGGCCATGCCCAACGTCTTGAGCATTTGCAGCGCCTGCTCGAAAGCCAGCTGCAACCCGCCGCCCGCGAGCATTGCCGTGTGGCCAAGTGGCGCGAAGGTGAATTGTCGCTGGTGGTCACCGACGGTCATTGGGCGACGCGCCTGCGCTATCAGCACAAACGCCTGCAACGGCAGCTGCAACTGTTCGAAGAGTTCGCCAGCCTGACACGGATCAAATTCAGCGTGCGCCCGCCCATCGTCCAGCATCGGGCGGTTGGGCACACGATGGATTTGTCGAGCAGTGCGGCGCAGACGATTCAGTCGACGGCTGACGGCATCAGCGATCCGGGGCTGCGGGCGGCGCTGGAGCGGTTGGCGGCGCATGCCAAGGGTAAAGCCTGAAGCAAAATCAAAAGATCGCAGCCTTCGGCAGCTCCTACAGAATGAATGCATTGCAACTGTAGGAGCTGCCGAAGGCTGCGATCTATGCTTTTAGCGGCGCTTGCTGCCCCCGAGCAGGGAACCCATCAACCCGCGCACCAACTGTTTTCCAAGGTTATTGGCCGCCTGACGCATCGCTGATTTCAGCGCCTGCCCTGCCGCCGTGCCGAGGAATTCTCCTGCGCGATCGGCGAGACTCGGTTCTTGCGCTACCGGTTTCCCTGCGGGGGTTTCAGCCTCAGGCGCCAGGCCTTTACGCCCCATCAGGATTTCATAGGCCGACTCGCGATCGATCGGCTTGTCATACCGGCCCTTGAACGGCGAGCCTGCGATCAACATCGTGCGTTCGGTCTCGGTCAACGGTCCGATCCGCGACTGCGGCGGCGCCACCAGCACACGCTGGACCATTTCCGGCGTGCCCTTCTCGGTCAAGGTACCCACCAGCGCTTCGCCAATGCCCAACTCGGTCAGCACCGACAGGCTGTCGAACGCCGGATTCGGTCGGAAGCCCTCGGCTACCGCGCGCAGGGATTTCTGTTCCTTGGCGGTGAACGCCCGCAGACCGTGCTGGATGCGCAAGCCCAACTGCGCCAACACGTCATCCGGCAGATCCGCTGGCGACTGGGTGACGAAATACACGCCCACGCCCTTGGAACGAATCAAACGCACCACTTGCTCCAGGCGTTCCTGCAAAGCCTTGGGCGTGTCGCCGAACAGCAAGTGCGCCTCATCGAAAAACAGCGCCAGCAGCGGCTTGTCGGCGTCGCCACGCTCGGGCAGTTGTTCGAACAACTCGGCCAGCAGCCACAGCAGGAAAGTCGCATAGACCTTCGGCGCCTCGTGCACCAGCCGACTGGCGTCGAGCAAGTGGATGCGCCCACGGCCATCGGCAGTCGGTTGCAGAATGTCTTCGAGTTGCAACGCCGGCTCGCCGAACAAGGCTTCGGCGCCCTGCTGCTCCAGCGTCGCCAACCGGCGCAGCAGCGCCTGGCTGGAACCGGTGGTCATCAGCGCGGCATCTTCACCCAATAACTGCGGGTTGTCCTTGAGGTGATTGAGCAGCGCTTTCAGATCTTTGAGATCCAACAGCAACAACCCTTCGCGGTCGGCGACTTTGAATGCTGCGTACAGCGCCGATTGCTGACTGTCGGTCAGCTCGAGCAGGCTGCCGATTAACAACGGCCCCATTTCGCTCAGCGTGGTGCGCAACGGATGACCGGATTCGCCGTGGATGTCCCACAACGTCACTGGATAGGCCCGGGGCGCGTGATTGAGCCACGGCATGCCGGCGATGCGCTCGGCTACTTTGCCCTGCGGACTGCCGGCGGCGCCGAGACCGCAGAGGTCGCCCTTGATGTCGGCGGCGAATACCGCCACGCCAGCGTCGCTGAACGCTTCGGCCAGACGCTGCAAAGTAACGGTTTTACCGGTGCCGGTGGCGCCGGCAATCAGTCCGTGCCGGTTGGCCAGGCGCATGGCCTGAGCGGTCGGTTGCGCGGCCGGATCAGCGCCGATGACGAGTTGCAAGGAGTCAGGCATTTTCTCACCCAATGGTTAATCTTTGATGACACATGGCCGATACATAAAGTGGACAGACCCGTCAGAAAACAGGGTCAGACATTTCCCTAAGGAGAGCCGGAAATATCAGTTTTTCAACCTTGCCCATAGTGCGCGCCTCTATCAAAGCACGCCCAGGACATTAAGACCTTAGCGGAACCCCAAGCCATGAACAAAAACCTGCGCTTCAGCCATAAGATTTTGCTTGCCGCCGCCCTCATCGTCATCGCCGCCTTCGCCTCGTTCACGCTGTACAACGACTGGTTGCAGCGCAATGCGATTCGCGATGACCTGAACAACTACCTCAACGAAATGGGCGAGGTCACCGCCGGCAATATCCAGACCTGGCTCAGCGGACGCATTCTGCTGATCGAGAACGCTGCCCAGAACATCGCGATCAACCCGGAACCGGCCACAGTCGCCAGCCTTCTGGAACAGAAAAGCCTGACCTCGACGTTCATGGCCACCTACCTGGGCGATGCCACCGGGCATTTCACCATCCGCCCGGACGTTAAGATGCCGGACGGTTTCGATCCGCGCGTGCGCCCTTGGTACAAAGGCGCCGAGAGCAGCAGCACTTCGACCCTGACCGAACCGTACATTGACGCGGCCACCGGCCAACTGATCATTTCCATCGCCACCGCGTCGAAAAAAGGCGGCCAGAGCGTAGGCGTGGTCGGCGGCGACCTCAGCCTGCAATCGCTGGTCGATACCCTCGCCGCGCGGGATTTCGACGGCATGGGCTATGTGTTTCTGGTCAGCGCCGACGGCAAGATTCTGGTGCACCCGGACAAGGCGCTGGTGATGAAATCGCTCAAGGAAGCCTATCCCCAGGACACTCCGCGCATCAGCCGCGATTTCAGTGAAGTGACGGCGGATGGCAAAACCCGCATCGTCACCTTCGCGCCGATCACGGGCTTGCCGTCGGTCAACTGGTACATCGGTCTGTCGATCGATAAGGATCAGGCCTACTCGATGCTCAGCGAATTCCGCACCTCGGCGGTAATCGCCACCGTAATTGCCGTAGCGATCATCATCGCCCTGCTCGGCATGCTGATTCGTCTGCTGATCCAGCCGCTGCACGTGATGACCCGTGCCATGGAGGATATCGCTGACGGCGAAGGCGATCTGACCAAACGTCTGAACATCGTCAATAACGACGAGTTCGGCATCCTTGGCACCGCATTCAACCGCTTCGTCGAGCGCATTCACGGTTCCATCCGCGAAGTGTCCTCGGCCACCGGGCAGGTCAACGAAGTCGCTCTGCGTGTGGTCGCTGCGTCGAACTCGTCGATGTACAACTCCGACCAACAAGCCTCGCGCACCAGCAGCGTCGCCGCCGCCATCAATCAGCTCGGCGCCGCCGCACAGGAAATCGCCCGCAACGCCGCGCAAGCGTCGAACCAGGCCAGTGACGCCCGGGGTCTGGCCGAGGATGGCCAGCAGGTGGTCGAGCGCAGCATCAAGGCGATGAATCAACTGTCGAGCATGCTCAGCGCGTCGAGCACCAATATCGAGTCGCTGAACAGCAAGACCGTCAACATCGGCCAGATTCTCGAAGTGATCACCAGCATTTCCCAGCAGACCAATCTGTTGGCGCTGAACGCGGCGATCGAAGCGGCGCGTGCCGGTGAGGCCGGTCGTGGTTTTGCCGTGGTGGCCGACGAAGTACGCAATCTGGCGCATCGCACCCAGGAATCGGCGCAACAGGTGCAGACCATGATCGAGGAACTGCAGATCGGCGCTCGGGAGTCGGTGAGCACCATGAGCGACAGCCAGCGCCACAGTCAGGACAGCGTGGAGATCGCCAACCTCGCTGGCGAACGTCTGAACAGTGTGACCTTGCGCATCGGCGAGATTGACGGAATGAATCAGTCGGTGGCGACCGCAACCGAGGAACAGACCGCGGTGGTCGAGTCGATCAACGTCGATATTACCGAGATCAATACATTGAACCAGGAAGGCGTCGAGAACCTGCATGCGACGCTGCGCGCGTGCTCGGATCTGGAGCAGCAGGCTTCGCGGTTGAAACAGTTGGTCGGCAGTTTCCGCATCTAAAATCAAAAGATCGCAGCCTTCGGCAGCTCCTACAGGGGAAACGCATTCCAATTGTAGGAGCCGCCGAAGGCTGCGATCTTTTTGCATGTGCCCTGCACCGCGCAATCCCGACCGAACATCTATTCTGGATAACGGTCAACCAAGGGAGAACAACACAGCGGAGGGTTGCTCACCGTGCATATCGCCGACATCACCATGTTCTACGCCCCGGCCAGCGGAGGCGTGCGCACTTATCTGGATGCCAAACACCGTCGCCTTGGCGACCGCAATGGAATTCGCCACAGCCTGCTGATCCCCGGCGCGCGACTAGGTGAACATGACGGGATTTATACGGTTCCAGCGCCCGCCCTGCCGTTTGGCAAAGGCTACCGCTTCCCCCTGCGCCTGGCACCATGGCGAAACGTCCTGCAGGATTTGCAGCCGGATCTGATCGAAGTCGGCGACCCCTACCTCACCGCTTGGGCCGCGCTCGATGCCCGGCGGCAACTGGATGTGCCGGTAATCGGCTTTTATCACTCGGATCTGCCGCTGCTGGTCAGCAACCGCATGGGCCAGTGGGTTACGCCGAATGTCGAAGCTTATGTCACCCGGCTCTATGGCAATTTCGACCGGGTCCTTGCGCCGAGCCAGGTCATGGCCGACAAGCTCACCGGGCTTGGCGTGCGCAATGTCTACGTACAACCACTGGGGGTGGATTTGCACACCTTCCACCCCAACGCCCGCGATCCCGGTCTGCGTGCCGAATTGGGCATTGCCGAGGATGCCCGGCTGTTGATTTTCGCCGGGCGTGGCTCCAAGGAGAAAAACCTGCCGGTGCTGCTCAAGTGCATGCAGCGCCTCGGCCCCCGCTATCACTTGTTGCTGGTCGGCTCGTCGATGCCGGCAGCCGTACCGGACAACGTCAGCGTCATCGACGAATTCTGCCCGGCGCCGAAAGTGGCGCGGTTGATGGCCAGTGCCGATGCACTGCTGCATGCAGGCGATCAGGAAACCTTCGGGCTGGTCATCCTTGAAGCCATGGCCTGCGGGATTCCCGTGGTGGCGGTGGCGGCCGGGGCGTTTGAAGAAATCGTCAACGATGCCTGCGGTTTACTGTGTGCGCCGAACAACCCGCAAGCGATGGCCAACGCCGTGCGTGAACTGTTCAGTCGCGGCTGTGCGCGACTGGGGCAACAGGCGCGGCAACACGTCGAACGGCATTACGCGTGGGATACCGTGGTCGACAGCCTGCTCAGTCACTACCACGCCGTACTCGGCCATGCGCTGCCACGGGTGGCCAATGGCTGAAAAGATCAAGACTGTCTGTCTGGTATTGCATGATGTGGCGCCCTCGACCTGGGTGGATTACCAACCCTTCGTCGAGGCGGTCGATGCACTGGGCAATGTGCCGATGACATGGCTGGTAGTGCCGAATTTTCATCGCCACGACTCCCTTGACGCCAACCCGGCGTTTCGGCGGGTGCTCGACGCCCGCGTGGCGCGTGGTGACGAACTGGCGCTGCATGGTTACTACCATGACGATCACGAAGCTGCGCCGACCACCCCACGCGATTGGTTCATGCGCAGGGTCTACACCCATGAAGGCGAGTTCTATCGCCTGTCTCGCGAAGCCGCCCTCACCCGCCTGCACGCAGGTCTCGAACTGTTTCAGCGCTATGACTGGCCGGTACAGGGCTTCGTCGCCCCGGCCTGGCTGATGAGTGACGGCACACGTCAGGCCCTGGGCGAATTGCCGCTGAGCTACACCAGCGATCCGCAGCATCTCTACAGTTTGCCCGACTTCAGTACTATCGATGCGCCGGGACTGGTCTGGAGTGCGCGCAGTGCCTGGCGTCGCGGCTTGTCGAAAATCGTCAGCGATCAGCGTGAACAGCGCTGGCGCGAAGCGCCGGTGATACGTCTGGGTCTGCATCCGGTCGACATGCGCCACCGGTTCTCTCGTGACTATTGGCTCTGCACCCTGCAACGCCTGCTGGCCGATGGACGTGTGCCGATGACCAAAATCGACTGGCTCGCCCGACAGCGCGCGCAACTGGAACGCGCGGCATGAAGCGCAGCCTGTTGTTGCTGATCGGCCTGCTCGCGGCGGTGCTGATTCCCGTGCTGCTCGGCGGCGGCGAAACCTGGGCACGCCTGCGCAGTTTTCCGCTGAACTGGTTGTTGATCATGTTCGGCATGATCCTGCTGTGCTGGGGCATCAATACCCTGCGCTTGCGCTTGCTGCTTGGCGACCAGAGGGAAAAAGTTCCGCCCCTGAAAAGCCTCGGCGTGGTGATGGCGGCGGAATTTGCCTATTGCGCCACGCCTGGCGGCAGCGGTGGGCCGCTGACCATCATGGCGCTGCTGGCCCGGTGCGGCGTACGTCCGGCGCGCGGGAGCGCGGTGTTCGCCATGGACCAGCTCAGCGACCTGCTGTTCTTCCTCTGCGCGTTGACCGGCATTCTGATCTACGCGCTGTTCCAGCACCTGAGTGATCGCCTCGAATGGCTGCTGACGGTCAGCGCCGTGTCGCTGTTCGGCGGTCTGTTCAGTTGTGTGTTGATTGCGCGTTATCACCGCGCCTTGATTCGCCTGAGCGGGCGCCTTCTGGCGCGGATGAACGTTACGGCGCGCACCCGTCGGCGCTGGGCGCGCAAGTTGCTGCACTTTCTCGCGGCGTTCACCGATACCTTGAAGTTGCCGTGGCAGACACTGACCCAGGTGTTCGCGCTGACCTGCGTGCATTGGCTGTTGCGCTACAGCGTTTTGTATCTGGCCTTGCGCGGGCTCGGCGCAGACTTGCAGTGGGCCTGGAGTTTTCTGGTGCAGATGCTCTCGTTGGGCGCGGGTCAGTTCAGCCTGTTGCCCGGTGGTGCGGGGGCGGCGGAATTGACTTCGGCCGCGCTGCTCGCACCGATGGTGGGCAAATCCACCGCAGCGGCGGCGATTCTGATCTGGCGGGTAGTGACGTATTACTTCTATCTGCTGGTCGGCGGCCCGGTATTCGTGTTGATGCTGGGCAAGCCGTTGCTGAAGAAGCTGATGAACGTCAGGCAGGCTTCTTAGGGTCGTCCTGCTCTCGCTGAAGCTGTTCCCAAAGCTCGGCGGCGCCGGGGAATTCGGTGCCGTCCTCAGGGCTCATGGCGTCCGGGTCGTAGCGACTCAGGCAGCCTTCGCCAAGGGTGGCGGGCGCTTTGGAAGTGGCTTTGTCCAGTGGATCGCTCATGGCTTTTCCTTGGGCAGAAACGGCGAAGGGCTTGGGCGATTCAACGCCCAGGCCCTTCGATTTTCAAGTGTGTCAGGTCAATCAGAACACAACTGTCTTGTTGCCGTGCACCAGCACGCGGTCTTCCAGGTGATAACGCAAGCCACGGGCCAGCACCATCTTCTCGACGTCACGGCCGAAACGCACCATGTCCTCGATGCTGTCGCTGTGGCTGACGCGCACCACGTCCTGCTCGATGATCGGGCCGGCGTCCAGCTCTTCGGTCACGTAGTGGCAGGTCGCACCGATCAGCTTGACGCCGCGCAGGGACGCCTGGTGATACGGCTTGGCGCCGACAAACGACGGCAGGAAGCTGTGGTGAATATTGATCACCTTGTGCGCGTATTCACGGCACATGTCCGGCGGCAGGATCTGCATGTAACGCGCCAGCACCACCACTTCGGCATCGTGCTTTTTGACCAGACGCGACACTTCGTCGAACGCCGGCTGCTTGTCCTGCGGATTGACCGGCACGTGGTAGTAAGGAATGCCGTGCCACTCGACCATGCTGCGCAGGTCGTCATGGTTGGAGATCACGCAGGAGATGTTGCAGTCCAGTTCGTCGCTGTGCCAGCGGTGCAGCAGGTCTGCCAGGCAGTGGGATTCGCGGCTGGCCATGAGTACCACGCGTTTTTTCTGCTCGGTGTCGGTGATACGCCAGTCCATCGAGAACTCTTCGGCGATCGGCGCGAATTTCTCGCGCAATTCTTCGATACCGAACGGCAGGGAGTCGGCACGGATTTCGTGACGCATGAAGAACCAGCCCACTTGATTGTCCGAGTGGTGGCTCGCTTCGGTGATCCAGCCATTATGAGAAGCCAGAAAATTACTGACTGTGGCAACGATGCCAACGCGGTCCGGGCAAGAGATCACCAGACGAAAAGTGCGCATGAGGGGGAAACTCCAGAACTTCGCAAAGGCCGCCATTCTAGCGACTGCGCAGGAAAACTGCAGTACGGATCGGCATAAGCCGCAGGCAAGCTCGGCTGAACGGCTTTCTGACGCAGCACTACGTCAAGCCGGTGACGCTTTACCAAGGCTTTTGTCAGGTAACTGTAAATATCTGTGATGACTGCATCACATTATTTAACTGAATATTCAATCGAGGCTAATTCTCGTAACTCATTTAAATAAAAAGCCCATCTAAATGTTTACTTGATGAAACAGCCTGACTATTATTGCGGCACTGTCCCCTGTCATTCAGCATTCTACAAAAGGTAGTACACATGTCCTTGATCAACGAATATCGCGCCACCGAAGAAGCCATCAAAGAGCTGCAAGCCCGTCTGAAAAACCTGTCGGAAGACGACAAACTGCAAGCCGAACTGGAATTTGAAGGCAAACTGCGTACGCTGATGGGCGAATACTCCAAGTCGCTGCGTGACATCATCGCGCTGCTTGACCCGGAAGCCAAAACCAAGGCTCCACGTGGCGGCGCAGTCAAAACTACTGGCACCAAGCGTGCTCGCAAAGTTAAACAATACAAAAACCCGCACAACGGTGAAGTCATCGAAACCAAAGGTGGCAACCACAAGACTCTGAAAGAGTGGAAAGCCAAGTGGGGCGGCGACGTGGTTGAAGGCTGGGCTACGCTGCTGGGCTAAGCCGTCACGCTACGCCTTCGCCGAGCGATCCGCGAAAAAACAACGCCAGCCTGCGCTGGCGTTTTTTTATGCCCGCCAATTGTCTGCGGGTATGTTCGGTTTCAAAGATTCAAACGTTTGCGTAATGCCTGGACATAATTCTGCCAGTCATTGAGCACCTCTCTCTGCATTGGCGTCGCACTAAGCGACCATTGCTCGGCAGCCTCGATAAATGACTGCACGGTATTCGGCGCGCCCGCCTCAGGGTTGCTCAAACGTTGCTGACAAAATAATTTCCAGCGTTCTTGCTCGGCTTCATCCAGCGTGTCCGGAAAGTTGCGTGCTCGATATCGAAAAAGTAATTCGGGCAAACGTTCATCATCGAAAGGCCACTGTTCTTGCGCCAATTGCGCCGGATCCGCCGTTCGAACTTGCTCACATAGACGACGGTCGCGATCACCGATAAACCCATCGTACAACTGCTGTTCGGGATCTTCGCTGGGAGTGAAATCTTCGCTGGCATAAATCGCCGCTATTTTATCTTTCCAGACTTGTTGTGCGTCAGTTAGTCGCACTGCGCGCTCCTGATAAAGTGCCATGTCCAGACCGAGGCGTTGCTGGTCTTGCGCACGCAATACCGTCAACGGTGCCACGACCGGGCAACGATTGATGTGAATCAGCTTGAGCGGCACCGGCAATTGGCCTTCGGCCAACTCATCGCGACGGGTGTACAGACGCTGGCGCAGCGTTTGCGCGTCCAGGTCCAGCAACCCTTGTGGATCGAGGTGCAGATCGCAGACGACCAAAGCGTTGCGGTTCTTCGGATGCCACGCCAGCGGCAATACCACGCCGACGTAGCTGCGTGCCGCCGAGAAACGCCCCGACACATGCACCAGCGGCTGCAGCAGGCGGATCTGGTCCATGACCTTTTGCTTGCTGCGCAACTGGAACAGCCAGTCATAGAGTTTCGGCTGTTTTTCGCGAATCAGCCGCGCCAACGCGATGGTGGCGCGCACATCGGACAGCGCTTCGTGGGCGTGCCCGTGGTCGATATGGTTGGCGGCCGTCAGCCGTTCGAGCTTGAGGGTCACGCGGCCCTCGTCATCGGTCGGCCAGACCAGACCGTCAGGGCGCAACGCGCAGGCGGCACGCACCACGTCGATCAGGTCCCAGCGACTGTTACCGCCCTGCCACTCACGGGCATAGGGATCGAAGAAGTTGCGATACAGGCTGTAGCGGGTCATCTCGTCGTCGAAACGCAAGGTGTTGTAACCGGCGCCACAGGTACCCGGTGCGGCCAGTTGCGCATGCACCCGGGTCATGAAGTCGGCTTCGCTCAGCCCTTTTTCGGCGAGCTGGCCCGGGGTGATTCCAGTGATCGCGCACGCCGCCGGATGCGGCAGGATGTCTTCGCTGGGCTGGCAGTAAAGGTTGACCGGCTCGTCGATTTCGTTGAGCGCATGGTCGGTGCGAATCCCGGCCACCTGCAGCGGCCGGTCGTTGCGCGGATTGATGCCAGTGGTTTCGTAGTCGTACCAGAAGATTGAAGTCACAGGCGGATCCTGAACAGAAGATCGGCGAAGTCTAGGCTCTCCAGGGTTGCCACGGCCAGCCTCGTAGCCCGTGAACGGCAATTTCTCCGAATTCCTACAGCTGGAATGCCTTCAGCTTGTGGGAGCGAGCCTGCTCGCGAAAGCATTCTGTCAGTGACATACAGGCTGACTGGCCCAGCGCATTCGCGAGCAGGCTCGCACACAATTGGCATTCAACTGACTACGGTTACATCCTGTGCAATACATAGTGATGTCGTTCCCCCCCGAGAGGCTGCTAGCATCAGGCGCACTTGCACCCCGAACCGGCGAACATCAGGTAGCCCATGCTCGAGCCCACAGCACCGCCAAGGAAAGCACCGCTGGCCCCGCCGCTGGATACGCGGCATCAGGTCGAAACCCCGGAGGGCATCGACCTGCCGCTGCGTCCCGCCGGGTTGATGGTGCGCGCGGTGGCGTTTGCGATCGATCTGGGCATCCGCGGGTTGATCCTGGGCGTGCTGTTTATCGCCCTGGCGTTTCTCGGCAAGCTCGGCATGGGCCTGGGTTCACTACTGCTGTTTGCGATCAGTTGGTGGTACATGGTGCTGTTCGAGGTGCTGCACCAAGGGCGCTCACCCGGTAAACAATGGATGGGGCTGCGCGTGGTGCACGATGACGGCACGCCGGTTGGCTGGTCGGCGTCATTGCTGCGCAACCTGCTGCGTTTTGTCGATCTGCTGCCGTTCGGCTACTTCCTCGGTGCGATCAGTTGCCTGCAACACCCGACCTTCAAACGCCTTGGCGATATCGCCGCCGGTACGTTGGTGGTCTACAGCGAACGCCCGCTGAGCCGCCCGCAATTGCCTGACGCTGAACCTCGCCGCTCGGCCGTCTCGCTCACCCTCAACGAACAACGCGCCGTGCTCGGTTTCGCCGAGCGTCAGGCCGAGCTGTCGCCGGCGCGGGTCAACGAACTGGCGGCGTTGCTGGCCCAGCCGCTGCACATCTCTGCGCCCAAAGCGGTGGCCGAACTCAACGGCATCGCGCGCGGTTTGTCGGGGCCGTGATGAAGCAAAGTCTTTTCGAAAGTCGCCACAAGGCCGAATGGGAGCGTTTTGCCCTCGCGCTGCAACGCCTTGAACAGGGCAAGGACACTGCGCAAGTGGCCGGTTTCCCCAAAGCCTATCGCCGCCTTTGTCAGCATCTGGCGCTGGCACAGGAGCGCGGCTACAGCAGTTTCCTGATCGACTCGCTGCAGCAGCAAGTGTTGCGCGGCCACCAACAGCTGTATCGGCATCGCAGCCGGTTGGGCGCGCAGATCCTGAGTTTCATTCTCGCTGACTTCCCGCGCCTGGTACGTGAAGAGTGGCGCTTCGTAGCCGTCGCCAGCCTGCTGTTCTTCGCCAGCCTGACCGGTTTCGCTGTTGCGGTTTATCTGTTTCCCGAGTTGATCTACAACCTGATTCCCGCTGACCAGGTGCGCGAGATGCAAGGCATGTACGACCCCGTCGCCGGCCACCTCGGACGCTCGGCCGAGCGCGCCGCCAGTGAAGACTGGGTGATGTTCGGCTATTACGTCATGCACAACATCGGCATCGCCTTCCAGACCTTCGCCAGTGGCTTGTTCATGGGACTGGGCAGCGCGTTCTTTCTGCTCTACAACGGCATGATCATCGGCGCGGTTGCCGGGCATCTCAGCGAAATCGGCTTTGGCCGGACCTTCTGGTCGTTCGTGATCGGTCACGGTGCGTTCGAATTGACGGCCATCGCCCTCGCCGGTGCAGCGGGCCTCGAACTGGGTTGGGCGCTGATTGCCCCCGGACACCTGACGCGCGGTGAGGCACTGCGCCTGGCCGCGCGCAAAAGCGTAGCGCTGGTGTGCGGGGTCATGCTGTTCCTGTTGATCTCAGCATTTGTCGAGGCCTATTGGTCGTCGAAAACCAGTGTCACGCCACTGATCAAATACGCAGTCGGCGCGGCGTTGTGGCTCGCCGTGGCGGCTTATCTGATGTTCGCCGGAAGCGTTCGCCATGCGCCTGAGTGACGCCACCGTGGTGATCCGCCCGCGTACGACCTGGGAAGCCATGGACCTGGGCGTGTTGATGAGCCAACAACACCGCCGGTTGTTGATGACCAGCTGGGCAATCGTCACCCTGCCGCTGTTCATTCTGCTCAGCGTGCTGCTGTGGGATTCGCCGTCGCTGGCGGTGTTTGTTTTCTGGTGGCTGAAACCGGCGTATGAACGCCTGCCGTTGTACATCCTCTCCAAAGCACTGTTCGGCGAAACTCCAACGCTCAGGCAAGCCTTGCGCGAATGGCCACGTCTGCTCAAGCCGCAACTGCTGGCCAGCCTGACCTGGCGCCGCCTGAGTCTGAGTCGCAGCTTCGTGCTGCCGGTGCAGCAACTCGAAGGCCTCGATGGCCATGCCAGACAGCAACGCCTGCAGGTGCTGCTGCAACGCAACGGCGGCGCCGCGCAGTGGCTGACGATCATCGGCATGCACCTGGAAACCGCACTGTGGATCGGCCTGATGCTGCTGTTCTACATGCTCGTGCCGCAACAGATCGAAACCGATTGGGACTGGCAGTCGCTGCTGCTCGCGGCCGATAACGACTGGCAATGGCTGGAACACCTGACCAACGCTTTTTATGCATTGGTTCTGGTGGTGTGGGAGCCGGTTTATGTCGCTTGCGGGTTCAGTCTGTACCTCAACCGACGCACGCAATTGGAAGCCTGGGATATCGAGCTGGTGTTTCGCCGTTTGCGCCAGCGTCTGAACAACGGCGTGCTCGGTCTGTTACTGGCTGTGTGTCTGCTGCTGCCGAATCTGCAACCGCTGTGGGCAGACGACACGCCGGACACTGCGCGTCTGCTCAATCAGCCACTGACCAGCCAGGCTGCGCGCGACAGCATTCAATCGTTGCTGGAACAACCGCCGTTCAAAAACAAAGAGAGCGTTACCCGCTATCGCTTCGGCGAAGATCCGGCGAGCCCGGCCAGGGAAGCGCAACCCGGTGACGCACCGCAATGGCTCAAAGCCCTGCTCGGCTGGCTCGACGGTCAGCACCTGAATGCCGTGGCCAATGTCATTGAGGTAGCGCTGTGGGGCGCGTTGATTGCTGCGCTCGGCTGGCTCATCTGGCGCTATCGCCAATTTTTCCAGACGTTCGTCAGCCGTCGGCCAAAGTTGCCGGTGCGTAACAGGCAAGCGCCAGCGCCACAAGTGTTCGGCCCGGGCCTGAACCGTGAAACCCTGCCCGACGACATCGCCACCAGCGCCGAACAGTTGTGGCTGAGCGAACCTCGCGCTGCGCTGAGTCTGCTCTATCGCGGGCTGCTCAGCCATCTGCTGAATGATTTCGATCTTGCGCTGACACCTGCCGACACCGAGAGCCAGATCCTCAAACGCATCGAACACTTGCAGCGTCCTGACCTGCTCGCCTACAGCCGCAACCTCACCGGCCACTGGCAGAACATGGCCTACGGGCAGCGGATTCCACCGGCTCATGTGCAAGCGCAGCTGTGCGATGGCTGGCGCGCACTGTTCGCCAAAGGCCCTGCGCATTGAACCGGCGCACAGGCTGGTCGCTCGGGGTGCTGGCGCTTGTGCTGCTTGGGGGCTTGAGCCTGTTCCTTTATCTCAAGGCGCGGCCGTATCAGGAAGTCATCGATCACGGCCCCTCGCCGGCGGCACAAGCCAACCCGTATCTGGCGGCGGAAATGTTTCTGCGCGAACGCGGCCTCGCGGTCAGCCACGCCGAGACGCTGGCGGTGCTGCCGCAGATCGATCCGCACGCCAATACGCTGCTGTTATTTGGCGAGCGCGCGCGGATGACGCCCCGTGAAGTCGATCAGGTGCTGAACTGGACACGCGCCGGCGGGCGACTGGTGTTTGTCGCCGAGTCGCTGTGGGATGCGCAGCGCAAACAGAGCAATGACCTGCTGCTCGACCGGGTGCAACTGCAACAATCGCTGAGCAAGGATCTGCAAGATCCTGCGGCGGAACCGGAAAAGGACCGCTACCCGAAACTGACCAAGCTGTATCTGGAGGATGAGGACGCGCCGGCCTACGCCGGTTTCGATACCGACTTCCACCTCGACGACCCGGACAATGTCGCCCAAGCCTGGGCCAACAGCGCCAAAGCCACGCACATGATGCAACGGGTGTATGGCCTCGGCACGGTCACCGTGGTGACTGACGCCGAGTTGTGGAAAACCCCGGCGATTGGCCAATACGACAATGCGTGGCTGCTCTGGTACCTGAGCGCCGACACCAACGTCACGCTGATTTACAACACGGCGCACGAGGGTCTGTGGACCTTGCTCTGGCGCTATTTCCCACAGGCCATCGTCGCGTTGCTCGCTTTGATCGGCCTGTGGTTGTGGCAGGCCGCCGTGCGCCATGGCCCCGTGCAAATGCCCGCGCCAGGCGGTCGGCGACAATTGCAGGAACATCTGCGCGCCAGCGCCGACTTCGTCCTGCGCCACAACGGCCAGCAGGCACTGCTGCAAGCGCTGCAGCAAGACCTGTTGCGCCGCGCCCGCCGCCGGCATCCCGGTTTCGATCAATTGAATGTGG
Organism: Pseudomonas sp.; assembly: GCF_035554175.1. GTDB lineage: Bacteria > Pseudomonadota > Gammaproteobacteria > Pseudomonadales > Pseudomonadaceae > Aquipseudomonas. Next base: position 208,115 of record NZ_DATMIV010000019.1, read on the forward strand.
CCAAGCAGTGGCTGGCGTTGTCGCGCCTGACCCGGCAACCCACCCGCGCCATCAGCCAGGCCCTGAGCCCGCGACCGAAAGAGCGCTTGTCCAGCGCCGAATTCTGCCGTCAGGTCGCTCACCTGCAAACCTTGAGGAACGCGTTATGACTGAACAGATCGAGCCCGGCAGCGAGACCCACGTCGCCCGGCAACGCCAGCGTGCCAGCCAGTTGGCGCAAGCGGTGCGCAACGAATTGAACAAGGCGCTGATCGGCCAGGATGCGGTGGTCGATGATGTCCTGACGGCGCTGATTGCCGGTGGCCATGTGCTGCTCGAAGGCGTCCCCGGTCTGGGCAAAACCTTGCTGGTGCGAGCCTTGGCGCGCTGCTTCGGCGGCGAGTTCACGCGCATCCAGTTCACCCCGGACCTGATGCCCAGCGACGTCACCGGACACGCGGTGTACGACCTGCAGACCGAGCAGTTCAAACTGCGCAAGGGCCCGCTGTTCACCAACCTGTTGCTGGCCGACGAAATCAACCGCGCCCCGGCGAAAACCCAGGCCGCATTGCTCGAAGCGATGCAGGAACGCCAGGTGACGCTCGAAGGTCGCGCCCTGCCGATTGCGCAACCGTTCATGGTGCTGGCCACGCAGAACCCGATCGAACAGGAAGGCACTTATCCCCTGCCGGAAGCCGAGCTCGACCGTTTCATGCTAAAGGTGCGCATGGACTACCCCGACGCGGATCAGGAACTGAACATGGTGCGCCAGGTCAGTCGCTCGACCCGTGCCGACATGCTCGATGTGCAACCGCTGCGCACGGTGTTGCAGGCCAAGGATGTGCAGGCCTTGCAACGTATCGCCAGTGATTTGCCGCTGGACGATCAGGTGCTCGATTACGCCGTGCGCCTGGCGCGCAGCACCCGCACCTGGCCGGGCCTGATTCTCGGTGCCGGGCCACGTGCGTCCATTGCGCTGGTGCGCTGTGCCCGCGCGCGGGCCTTGTTGCGCGGCGGCGAATTTGTGATTCCAGACGACGTCAAGGGCTGCGCATTGGCGGTGTTGCGCCACCGCGTACGGCTGGCTCCGGAGCTGGATATCGAAGGGCTGCAAGTGGATCAGGTGCTGCTGCAGTTGCTTGACCAGATTTCGGCGCCGCGCGTGTGACCATGCAGCTGATCGCCCTCGCCACAGGAAGTGTTTGCCGATGAAACCTTCGCGTCTGCTACTGAGCTGGGTCGCCGCGTTGCTGATGATCGGTATGGTGCTGGGCGTTTTGCAGGCGTTACAGATCGATCTCCCGGCGAGTCTGCTGTCGATCAACTGGGGACTGCTGCTGGCGCTGTTGGCCTTGGCCGCGCTCGATGCGTCACGCCTCAAGCGTTTGCCGACGGTGCGGATCAAGCGGCAGATGCCCGGCAGCCTCGCGCTCGGGCGCTGGGGGCACGTGCAACTCAAGGTTGAACACGACTTCACCGCGCCATTGAACATTCGGATTTTCGACCATGTCCCACAGGGAATGGGTTTCGAACACCTGCCGCTGGATGTCGAATTGCAGCCCGGTCAATACAGCCGGATCAGCTACCGTCTGCGCCCGCTCAAGCGTGGCCGTTTCAGCTTCGAGCAATGCGAAGTGAACGTGCCGAGCCCATTGGGTCTATGGTCGGGCAAACGCCTGCTCAGCGTTATCGACCAGACGCGCGTCTATCCGGACTTCGCCCGGCTCTATGGTGGTGAACTGCTGGCGGTGGACAACTGGCTCAGCCAGCTTGGCGTACGCCAGAGGCAACGTCGTGGTCAGGGCCTGGAATTCCACCAGTTGCGCGAATTCCGCGAGGGCGACAGCCTGCGCCAGATTGACTGGAAAGCCACCGCGCGCCAGCGCACGCCGATTGCGCGCGAGTACGAAGACGAAAAAGACCAGCAGATCATCTTCATGCTCGACTGCGGGCGACAGATGCGCAGTCAGGATGGACAGCTTTCGCATTTCGATCATGCGCTCAATGCCTGTCTGTTACTCAGTTATGTGGCGTTGCGCCAAGGCGATGCGGTGGGGTTGAGTACGTTTGCCTGTGATCACCCGCGTTATCTTTCCCCGGTCAAAGGCAGTGGCCAACTGACCGTTTTGCTCAACGCAGTTTATGACCTTGAGAGCACGCAGCGTCCAGCTGACTATCAGGCGGCGGTCAATCAACTGCTGGCTCGGCAGAAGCGTCGGGCACTGGTGGTGCTGGTGACCAATTTGCGTGATGAAGACGATGAACTGCTGGCAGCAGTTGAACGCGTGAGCAAAAAACACCGGGTGCTGATAACAAGTCTGCGCGAACAAGTGCTGGATACGTTACGCCTGACACCGGCGCAAACGCTGCCGGAAGCCTTGGTTTACTGCGGCACGGTGAGTTATCTGAATGAACGGGCGGAACGCCATGAACGATTGGAAGCTCATGGCGTTCATGTGGTGGACGTCCGACCCGCAGAATTGGGAGCCGATTTGGTGAACCGTTATCTTGGGTGGAAAAAATCCGCCACGCTCTAATGCGTCGGCACGTTCAGACCACGACCAACGTCAATGAGCTTTCGGCTGTTCCCACAGGGTTGGTCACGCTTGCCCTGACAACAACCGAACCGATTTCAGCAGGTTCATAAACCACCTTCGACCACCCCTTCTCATCGCTGGGAGTCCCTCTCAACGGAATATCATCAACGGTCCAGAGCACGCTCATGCCGACGACCGGCTCGGTCAGATTTTTTACCACTTGCACCGCAACGGTCACAGGCTTGCCCGCTTGACCAATGGGGGGCAATGCGTAAATGGCGCGCAAAATGACACTCGGCCGAGTAACCACGTTGATTTTCTGTGTTACCGAACCCGTGGCCAGATGCAGCGATGCCACCAGATCAAACTCCCCGACTTCAGCAGCCAGAAATATTGCCGGAGCAATCCCGTACTCGTCGGACATCGATATGGGCAGCGATTGTCCGGCGAATTGCCAACTGACTGGCACGTTTCTTACAGGAGTACCGTGCGGTCGGTTTTTCACGACTGCCCAAGCGTTTACTTCATCTGCGCGATAGATTGTTGTTCTGTCGAAGTTGAGTGATTCGATGATGGGCACTTGACCTGCATACAATAAAGACGCCATGTCCCAGCCTGCCACACCACCTTTTACCGCAGCGTGCAAAACGCCATCGCCAGGCAGAGCCGATGGCAAATGAGCAATGCCATCTACGCCTGTCAGCGAAGTTCCCAGTGGTTGGTTTTCGAATTCCCACACTACTTCGATATCTGCCAGCGGCGCGCCAGTAAGCACGGAAACCACCTTGGCATGGGCGTAATCCTCGGTATCACCCGACACATACAACCCGACAATTTTGCGAGGCTCGTGCAAAAAATACGGCAACGAAATCGATTCCGAATACTGCGCATCCCCCACCGTAGCGGTCAGTTGCGCCGATCCCGGTGTCGTTGGCACAAACCGAATCCGTGCCTCGCCATGATAATTGGTAGTGGTGCTCACCTCGCCAAGATCCGGACTGCGCCAGACGACCCGCACCCCTGACATCGGCTTGCCACTGATGGCCGAAACAATGGTGATCTGCTCCGACACAGCCTCACCCCAAAGCAATGTCTGAGTGCTTCGCGAACGTTCGGCGATTTTCACCACTTGATCGCCCTGGCCCAGCGACATTGCAATAACAGGAGACAAACTGGCGAGCCGAGTGGAGGAAAAGCGCAAGCCAAAACTCCCATCCTTGAGGTCGCCTGCCTGGAACCGGTAGGTCATTTCTCCTGAAAACAACCTGGGATCCCCCAGCCTTGGTTCCTCAAAACGGATGCCCAGTTCCGCCGGCCCGGTACCGGTCATTCCCAATGTCAGGTACTGGCCCAGCAAGGCGTTGTCTGGCGCAGCTCTCACGCGCAAGTGGTGCTGACCATTGCGCCGCGGGAACTCTGTGTCTTGCCCCATTGGCTTGAACGGCTTGAAATCGAAACTGTATTCAAGCCCGGCCCACGGGTCCGCCTTCAGGGATATGACCTTCATCGAGCGACTTTCTTCGAAACCGTCATAAGGACTGACAATCGACGCTGTCACCACATGCTCATCTGCGGTTGCCGACCTAAAGGGAAAACCACTCCAGCCGTCGGCCCCCGTCCCGTGCTCTTCGGTGTCGCCATCGACTGTCCATCGAACAGGCACTTGATCCAAGGCAAGGTCGGGACGCCAAGGCGAGCGTACCTTCAGCCACATCCATGCCGGTTCTTGTCCAATGACCGGATTCACCGCGGTTCCACGCGCATCTTCGATCGTGATTTTATGGTGGGCCAAGGTCATCGTGTTAACTTCGCTCGAGCCAAGATAATGAATAATGAAGTTGAGACTGAAACGCCCAGGTTGCGTGCTTTTTGAACAGTCCAGCGTCCAGGTAAACCCACTGTCATCTACAAAATTGAGGCTCTTCGGTGGCGGGTTCAATGTGATTCCAAGCTCTTGCGCCGAGGTTCCCCCCCACTGCAGATCCATATCGATACCTACCAAAGGGCTCAGCGCATTCGTGCGGAAGATATAGCGATGAACAGCGCCAATACACGGAAAGAGCGGCTGCCCCCTCAGGTCGGTCATCTGATCCAGAACGACGGTCATTTCTTCATGAATGTCAGTGGATAACAGCCGGCAGAACAACTCGCGGTCCCCAAGAGTGTCGGTCAGCAACTTCATCTCGAAAATGCTGCTGATACTTTCGATGCGATCAGATTCGAACGTCCATGTCAGATCTTCCCCTTTGCGCAATATTCTGCGTACGCCCAGGTCGCTCACATCCAGACCAATCGCTGGTTCTTCGTCCCGCCATCGAAGCGTGACCGGCTGGTCAATCAGGGAGCTGTCATCCAGCGCGCGGACCGTCAGCACATGCGTCTGGCCGCGCTTGCAAACGATTCCATGCCAGCCAGGTTCGCTGCCATCAAAGGTGATGCGGACCTTGTCCTTCCACTCGTCACGTTCGAGCGCTGTGACAAGAAATACGCGTTCATCCACGGGCCCGCCTTCGTAGGCACTGACGCTTGCGGTAACGCGCGCGTTGTTCAACGCCGTCAACGGGCGGTAATACAGACTGGCCCAGCCCCCACTGCCGGTACGCGACTTGACCATACCCTCGGGAGTTTGCCAGTCGACCATCGCATCAATCACTGGCTCACCGTCCCCCTTGTCGGTGACATGCACCACCTTCACCCGCATCAATGTCTGTGCACCGTTCTCCACTACCGGCGAAAGGTTGGGACCGCGCGTGTCAACAATCCTGACCATGTTGCGCGCCAGCGACATCGGTTTACGCGGCGATGGCAACAATAACCTTGAGCAGACCAATGACAGCTCAAAGCGACCGTCGAGCCAGTCCTCGCAGGCCAGCGTCCAGAGACTGTCGCTCCCATCGAAGGCGACCGGTTTCTGGAGCGGCGGGTCAACCGTGACCCTCAACTCTTCGTGTCCGACGCCGCTCCAGTGCAGCGACAGGGTACTTCCCCGCAAAGAACTGGCGACCGGCCAACGCACGATGAAAGGATGCTCTGTGCCGCGGTTGGGATAGCCGGTCACATTCCAGAGGGTTTCCTGCTCCTCGACAACGCACCGCAACTCGATCCAGGGATCGGTTTGCAGGACTGTCACCGGAAATTCGTGAGTCACCTCGCCACTGGCGTAATAAGGGCTGTCGACTGAGGCCTCGATGACACATTCGCCTGCTTGCTCAGGGACGAAATCGAAGTACGCCCAACCTTGTTCATTGGTGGTGCCGGTGCCGAGCAATCCCTGTCCGGTATCTGTCCACCTGACCTCCCGGCCATCAAGCGCCTGGCCGGTGTAGAACGAGATGACTTGCACGCCCAGCCGGACACTTTGCCGGAGTTCCAGTACAGGGTAATAAGCCGCTTCCTGCACGTTGCTTATCGCCAGGCGATGGTGCCCCAGCGACACGTCGATCACATAAGTTTCAGCGTTGTACTGGTTGACCACGTCTATCGAGAAGTCGTAGCTTTTCTCTTCACCGATTGCCGGGCAGTCAAGTTCCCATTGCGATAACAACGCAGCGTCGACTTTCCAGTCAGGGTCAGCCTTGACTGCTTCCATCGGATTGCCAGGCGCGCTCAACGCAACCTTTGTACCCAGCCAGGCGTTGCCGTCCACAGGTTTGAACGAGAGCCTGTGCGAAACGTAGAGGGGGTCGCTCACCGCATTGCCAAGCGACGCTCCCAGGCACAGATGCAACGTTCGCCCCGGTGCCAGCACTTCTTCATCCAGACATATCTCGCGAAGCTGCAATGGCTCCAGCTTCAATTGCAGGTTGATGCGGGTGATGCAGACCGTCGTACGGTTGTCGGGCGGATCGGTCGGTATACCGCTGATTTCGAAGATCAGCTCATCGCCGCCGGCAAATGACAGTTGATCCAGCGACCGCAGATAGACCCGCGGTTTGAAGTCCAGCGGCTGCCCCGCCACCAGGCGGGCTTGATCATCCTCGAGGTTCCGGTCTGTCCCCGCTATGAGGTCGATGCTCATCAGAACCTCGTCGTCCTTGCGGATACGCAAACAGCCTGGTTCACCCGACCATGCAACACCGGGGCGCAGCTCGCACAGAAACGTCAATTCATAACCGGCGCTGGCAGCCGGGGTTTTAGGCGCCGTGACAACCTGAGTCGCCACGCCCCCTGCGCCCACTTCCATATAGTTAACGAAATCGCCTTCATAAAGCTCTTTCGCCCGGCCCACGGTCCCACTGCGGCTCCACTCATTGAGCCGGTCACTGAAGTCGCCATTGCGCACCAGACTTTCGTTTCCCTGGATGACTGGATCATTCATGATCACTTGCTCCTTTGGTCCGCCTGGCGAGGCTGGCGGTTTCAGCCTCAGTGACAAGGTCGACGACTTTTTGAGTGAACGTCGGCTCGCCGGCCTTGGCGCAGTAGTACAGGCGAATAATGATGTCGGGCAATGAGCGGAGCATCTCTGCTTGCGCCTGCTTCAAGAACCATGGAAAACGCAATACCCATTGTGAAACTGCACCAGTGCATTCAAACGGATTGAGCAAGCCCTCTTCGGGCCTCGGGTTTGTCAGGCCATTGTCGGAAAGCCCGCGCGACAAAACGACTTGCTGAGCGCTGCGCAGGTTGAACACCAGATCCACTGGAGCCACTGTGGTCGGGTTATGCAAATACTGCACGGACTGTGTGGTGGCTCGGGTCGCCAGCACGCTACTTTTCTGCTGCAAGCTTGCCCGTACATCTTCGTAGGCGCCGGTCAGGATCGGCAGATCGACCTCCACTGATCTGATCTGCCTGCAGAAATGACCGGGATGGTCACGATCAAACAGCAATTGGGTCAGTCTGAACTCCAATACACCGGTCTCGATCAGTCGTTCCAGAGCATCCGCCCAGGAAGTTATCCCTGGTTGAGGATCGACTTTGTCATCGCACAATTGCCGCAGCGAAGTGGTTTTGACCAGCTCCAGCCGCCGCTCGTAGCTTTGCAAGTGTCGGCGTTCCTGCTCCAGCAGATACACCTGCAATTGCTCGCCAGAGCCCAGGCCAAAGCGGTGATCCAGCCAGGCCTGCGGCAAGGGGATTTGCGCATCGTAGTCTCCGGTTTCGGCGGTCAGCGAAGCCTGAGCGCTGAGGCACAGGCTGACAACCGCATCATAGGCCTGGTAATGCAGCGCCTTGAGCTGGCCGAGCATCCAGCCGAACAACTCGGCATTGCTCGCGCGTTTTTTCAGGAAGTTGTACATCGTCAATGCTTGACTGTTGGCCCGCAACGTCTGTTCAAGGCTGGATGTTGCCGCGCTGAGCGCATAGTTTTGCGCTTCGATTTGCGCATTGATGGCACTTACTTCCGCCAGTGCCTGATCGCGCTGCAGCGCCCAGTCACTACCACGACGGCGATAACCTTCAGTCGTGGCCTGCCTGTCGGCGTCGATTTGCAGCAGTGAGGAGGAAACTTCCAGGCCGAAAGCCACTGCATCAAACGCGTGCTCGGGTTTGAAGCCACCATTGGACATGCCAAAAATTTTCGGTAACGCCGCGACGGCGCCGCCTGTAACTTTGACAACCTTGGCCTGCAGCGCGGATGTCTTCGACTGCTGCAGACTGTCCAGGACCTGATACTCGACCGCCGAAACATATTCCTTGCAACGCATGGCGTACACATCGGCACGTTCCTGCGCCATGTCCCGGCTGTTCTGCAGTGCAGTCACGCTGGCCTGCAACTGGGAAATGGATTGCTCCTGCACCGTCTCGGCGTAGCGACCCAGTTCCAACAGGTGGTTCTGTTGCATTTCCTCCTGCTCGGCGCGATCACGCTGTTCCAGCAGACGGGACACCAGACTGCCGAAATCCCGCAAGATCTGTACCCCGCGTAACGCGACTTCGAATGTCACGCGCCAGCGGAACGCATTGACTACCAGCCGCCCGCCCATCGGTCTCGGCCCGGCCATGCCTCCGGCCGCCAGATCGCGAAGCAGTTGCCTGGGGTCCGTCATCGGGCTGAACAGCGGTATATCCAGAGGCTTGCCATCGATGGTGAGATTGTTGCGCAGGTTATCCAGCCGGCGTTGCGGCGCTGCAAACAGGTCGAGCAGCGACTGATTGATCGGAATTTCGAAAGGTTCGCACCCCAACAGCCCGAGCATCGGGGGGGTATCGGAAGCGATTGGGTAATCTACCTTGCTGAAATCCAGCGTCATTTCAAGCGCTTCGAGTGCGGGTCGTGAGGCGCTTTTGGCCAAGAGGTTTGCAACGGTATCGGTCTGCCATCGGGTCGCGGTTTCGGCGGTGGGCGCCTTCCCCATCAGAAACCCGGCCTGGACATAGCAAAGTTTGGCGGCCACAAGACTGTCACGGGTCAACTGCCGGTAATACCAGTCACCCCACGCCATCAGATTTTTCACGTAGTCGGTAAACATCAGGATTTGAAAATGCGCGGGGGCCGCGTAGCCAATGGCGTCCGGATCCGAAGGATCCTGGATTTCACACCCCGGCTCGCCCGGCGCCGTTCCGATATCCAAAGGCCGGCAACGCCAGTAGTCCGGTTTCCGGTCGGCAGGCTTTTGTGGATCGGCTGTTGCCTGTGGGTCGAATACGTAATGCAGCCAGTCTTGCGCTTCCTGGAAGCGCTCTTCATCGCTCAAGCGGGTGGCGACCAAATGTGGCAGGTGAAAAAAAAGTTCCCAGAAATTCAGGCCATTGGCACCGTTGAAGAAACCATTGGGCTCATGGAAATCCTCGCCGTTCGGTCCCGGCTCGGAAATGAATTGGGTGTCCCAGTCCAGCACTGCGTCCACGGAGTCATTCGAACGTTTCACCAGTTCCGGGCCGAACAATGAATTGAGCCTGACGAATTTCAGCGCCAGTCCGGATTGATTGAATGAGAGAAACTGTGCCGCATCGGCGGTATTTTTGTGCAGCGCAGGAGGAACGAAGTCCATGAGGTCGACAATCGTCAGCTCAAACTGCTTGACTCCTACCGCAGGGTTGTCTGTACCGAGCGAAAAAAGTGTCGGATTCAGCCATGTGCCTTTGGCACGATGGGATGTCCACGACCCGGTTACCCAGCCCCCCGCCCGATCCAGTTGCGCAGTTATCGGGTCTGGATCATCTGCTGTTGGAATGCCCAAAAACTGCAAAGTGATGCTGGTAGTAGCGCTGGCAAATCCGGTGGGCCTGCAAAAACCCTGCACCGTCAGCTGATCATGATCATTGACCCGCAAGGCAGTAGCCTGCAAATCCAGGTACGGCGTCATGTCTCCTGCGGTCGTCACACTGGGAACAACCCTCACTTGACTGGCCAGCGGGTGCTGCACTGTTTCGTTGCTGACAAACCGGTCTCTGAGTGCCAGATCAAGCCAGTCCCCACCGTCACTGGTGACGGGGCGCATCAGCACGTCATAAACCGCGTGCACTCTCAGGTCCGCGGGCGGTATTGAGGTTCCCGGCATTAACTTGCCCGTCAGCAGAATTCCCAGCCTGCCTTTGGGATCAAGATAATCGGTGCGCACGCTCGCAACCAGCCGAGTGCCTGGATAAAGCATGCCTTCATGCTCTGAACTGTTTACGCACAGCGGTGCCGACCACTGCCCGCTCTGTGTCATGAACGCCAGGTTGATATCCAGTTTGTACGGAACGGAATCTTCCTCGGTCTTACCCGCCACCCGGTCACGCCATTCGGCCCAGACCACACATAACCGGCCATTCCAGAACACCGGGCGAATATCCAGCACCTGATTGGCGGCAGGAATTTCCACGGCTTGCCATTCACTCCAGGCCGCCGGACTGACCGCTTCGCTGGTCGCGCCCAGTTCGATCCTGGCCTTGCGCCAGAAATACTGAAATGGCTGCACCCGCTGCCGCCCCAAAAAGTAATATTCGGCTTTGGCAGGTGTCATGCCGTCCATGAAACAACTGATCACATCCAGATCGCAGGTCAGCTCGAATGCGTGTAGATAGTCTTGCAGCGCGGCCTGCACGGTATCTTTGTTCAAGCGCGCCTGGTTGAGGTTGTTTTCCAGGTTTTTGAACAGAGTGGTCTTGCGCCGTCGCACGGATGGAATAATGAAGTCTTCCGGATAGCATGAAATACGCTGCAGCGCGGCCCAGTCGGGATAGTTGTTGAAGAGCTGCCATTCGATCAGATGAAACTTGTCGAACTGGTGCAGTTGAAAACCTGGTTCAAGTTTGCGATATACCGCATGGATGTACTGCTGCACACAACTTGTCGCTTCGGCAACTCTGGAACTCTTTACCTGATAAGTGTCCAGTGGGTCGATGCGCAGCAGTTCGAATAAATCTTCAGGCGTTTTCAAAAACCGGTATTTTTCATTGGCCACTTGGCCAATGCAGTATTCGAGCAGTGCCGATCGACGTTTTTCCAGCAATCCGCCAATGTTACTCAGTGCCATGATCTTGCTCCTTGGAATATGGCCCGGGGACACACGCTCGCCAGGCACGACCGCTCACCTCGTTGCTCATTCACCGACGAAGGTAACGGCATGGACGAAGTCTCTTTCGGCCTCGCCAGATTGCGAGCGAACACTGAACAGGAAGCTGCCTCCTGTCTTGCTGGAGACGAAAACCCGTGTGAGCCCCTGCTGATCGGTGAACCCCTGCGCCGGGCGAATAATTGCAGCATCCAGTGGTGTCGGCGACGCGCTCTGCCAGAACCAATCCACGAGCGAGTTCTGAGCGCGGTTCCCGAAGGCATCTTCCAGCACCGCGTAAAGCTCCACTTCATGGCCTTTCGGCACGTCACCCGAAGGCGTCGGTGAAAGCTCAACCAGCGGGAAAGACAGCGAACCATGGTCGACTCCAATCTGGACAGCCGGGGCATCCTCCGGCTCAAACAGGTCCAGCCATAACAGTGGCGTGTCGTGACCCATTACAGTTCCGGGGATAAACGTGGCCAGTAGCGTTCCGTCCATATCGGTCGCGCCGCTTTCAATGGTGCCCAACGTGGCGCTCCAATAAACGTTGATGCCACTCAGCGCCTTCCCTTTCACATCTTTGAGCGTCACCTTGTAAGTGACTTTTTCGTCTGGTTTATTGGCCACGACCGTGCTGTTGCCCACCACCTCGCACGTGAGCACGACCAGCCCTCTGGGATTTTCCGGCACATGCGCCATCGGAGCCTGCATACCGGACTCACCGAGCAAGGCGTGTTCGGCAGCCTCGGCATAGGCCTGTTTGTCGACGGTTTCGGGCAGATTACCGATCAGGAAAATCGTCAACGCATCCATACCGCTCTTGGTGGACAGCACCAGAACGCGCATCAACAAATCGAGTTGGCTGAGGTTTTTCAACACCTTCAGCTCGGGATCGATGCGGCTGACACACTCGCGCACTTCCTGCACGCTCCAGCCAAAAAAATTGGCCAGCTTGATGTCGGCCACTTGTTGCGCCAGCCACCTTGCATCGCCGGTAACCGCCGGCAAGGCGTTGACCTGACGCAGGTAGTCCAACAGTTTCTGTGGCGGCTGCTGACTCGAGGCAGAGGCGAGGGCAAAAGCGCGAGTGAGCGTTGTGAGGTAATAAAGAGTGCGCAGCGTCAACGCATGTCTGTCGTCCTGACCGAGCCAGGCCTTGTAGCCGTAATCCTGATAGTCCTGCAGCACCGGGGCACTTAACCCCAGGGTCGACACCACCTCACTGCGCCGTCGAACCTCAGCCATCAGATCGAGCAATACGTTGGCGTTGCGCAAGCGTTTTCGGCCGTACGCCTCGGCTTCCTTATCGGTTTGCTCCAGCACAAGCAGCAATAATTGATGAACCGTGGCACTTGCCCAGCTCAGGGCCAGTAATGCTTGATCAATGCCGATGCCGGCGTACACGGCGAGCGTTTCCTTGACCAGCGAGTTCTGAACATCGCGCATCTGCAAAAATACACTGACCATGCTGTCGATGATGTTCTGACGCAATACCGATTCGAGCTCGCCAAGGGCACTGTCGACGGCCCGGGAGATTTTTTCATGGACGGCAGCCGGATACGCTTCGGCGGTTCCGCCTGGAGGTAAGACCAGACCATAAGCGTCTACGATCGGCTCAAGGCCATCGGCAGATGTCGCCAAAAAATCGAGCCAGTCGGCGGCCCCGGCCGCAGGTACGCCGCCCATCAGAAACGCGCTATTGGACAGCCGTGCAGCTGGCAGCAAATTGCGAATCTGCTCGAAAAATTGCTCCTCCTGTTCGGACGCCTCCTGTGCCGATGGCGCAGGGATCGCATGCTGCAATGCCCACAACACCGGCAAGTCGTTTTGCGCGCACCACTGCACGCAACCGTGCATGGCTTCGATCAGTTCCAGCGCATCCGGCAAACCATCCGGCACGTCATGAATGACAGGAATGCCAGCGAAGCGATTGATCCAGTCATCACCACCCAGTAGCGACAGCATCAGTACGCCTTCAATCGGCGTGATGCCCAATAATCGGGGGAGCGCTACCAAGCGATAAAAACTCGAGATGATCGCCGAGCTGCGTGTCAGTGTGTCGGTCAAGCCATGAGCCCTGGCCACCGTCGTTGCCAGAACGTAATAAGTCTGCGGATCAATCACCAGGCTACTGCAGAGCTGGTTAACCGTCAGGTCTGCCTTGCCCGGTGTCGGCGTCACCGCAAAATCACCATTGTCGAGCCTCAAGGGCTCGCGATAACCCGTTTGAAAATTGAACACCTGATCGAATTGCGACAGCGCTTCGCCGCGGCCATAAACCGACAGTTCACCGATATACACCGCAAAGTCTGCAGCGGTGCATTGATAGCGCTCGCGCAACGTCTGAAACAAGCCAAGCGCACGCACCGCGCCACTCGAGATGTCCATCATGTACGGAGGGAGTTTCAGTGGGTTGCCGAGCGCTGTCGCCTTGATGGCGGCCGCCAACACTGCATCCAACTGATCGAACGGTAATCCGGTCCAGTTGCCCAGGCGCACCATCTGGTTTATCCGGCCATATCGATCAAAACCGATGGGGTCGTCGGGGCTTAACGTCAATCGAAGGCGAGGCTTGGTTGCAGGGTCGATACGCAACGCGGGCGCAGTATTGTTATTTATGTAAACCGACCCCGAGCGCTCGCTTTCCGCGTGCTCCGGCTCGTCATCGGAATAGGTCACATTGGCCGAGCGTATCGGAGCAAAGTCGCCAGTCGACAGCAAGGCTTCGATCTGCCGGCTGTCGAGCTTGGTGCGCTCACCCAAAAACACCACCTGATTGAGATTCTGATATTTGTCGAGATTATCGGTACCAAAGTTGTGCGCAAGAAAATCTTCGCGATCGGCAAAATCCGCACGCGCCTCTGTCAGCAACTGGCGTTGATAAGGGCCAAGCCGCGACGCATGGGCGAAACCCTGGGCAGTATTGCCACCCCGAGCATTGGCCTGCAGAAAATAGGGATAAGTCAGGTCGACCTGGTGCTCGAAGTCGCCGACCGACAGGTCGTGAAACTGCGCGATGCCATCAACCGTCACCCAATGCTGGTAATACGGCAGGCCATTGGGGTAGCGAGCCTGGATCAGCGCGTCTTCAATCGATTCGGAATCAGTGTTCGCCGCAATGAACGCCTCCAGCACCTCGACGATGATGTCCACAGACGACATCGACTGATAAACCGCGTTGAAGTCGACTTCCAGCTTCAGTAAATCCGTACGACGTATAACCAACCGATATTTGTCTTCCTCATTGATGCCCTCCAGACGATCAAAAACCCAGCGCAACAACGCAATCAGATACGCCGCAGGCGACCAAATAGACTCCAGTGCATCGGGTGGGCACAGCGCAGCAAAATCGGTACCGATCAGCGCATGATAATTGGGGCCGTCCACCATCGATAACAGGCCGCTGGAGCTGCGCGTCGTCGCTAGCTTGTCGCCTGTCAGCGTCTGCTCGATAAACTGGCGCCGCAGATGCGTAGCCATGCTGTTGGCGCCACGCAAAAAACGCTGCGCGTCCTCAACGCTGAGCTGCAGCTCCCGAACCAGGCTTTGAACACCCTTTTCCACCAGAAGGAAAATCGATCCGCCTGTTTCCAGGTAAGTCTCGAGGTTCTTCAGTCCGATGTCTTGTACGTGTTGTTCCTCGCTGAACAACTGGTCGAACAGTTGCAAAGCGGGACGGCGCGAATCAACCATGATCAGGTTCCTTTAGGCTGCAACTGACCGGCGCAGCCTGACGTCCTTCGTCAGGCTGCGCATTCGGTGAGTACGATTTAGCGCTTGGATAGCGTTGACGTCCACTGTCAGATCTGACAGGTTTTATAACCGTTCGTCGAAATCAGAGTTTCCGGAATCGTCAGTAGGCCGGCGTGCTGCCTCGACTTCAAAACGCGCGCTGTCGACCCAATCGGACATCGTTGCGTCATCCGCTCCGTCAGTGAAGGTCTGCCGGAAACGGTACCAATTACCCGCTACGGGCAGTGCCCGCGTCGCCTCACCGCGCCACTGCTCATCGATCACCGGCAACGTCGGCACCCACTGCACATCCGGGTTGTACCAACTCACGACGCTACCCACGCCTGGAAGGCCGCGTCCGGCAAATGGCACTGGATGACTGACCCAGCGTCCCGCCGCTGGCTCGTCGAGAACGGGCAAAAAAGTGCCCAGGTCTACTGGTCGCAACGTCTCGAACGATTCGAACTCATCCAGTGATGCGATTGCTTGCAGCCGGTAATGCCCCCCGTCGAGTGAAGCGGCATCGAGCATCACCGACCAAGTGCGATCTTCCTGCACGATTGCGCTCGTCGGCGCTGAGCACGCGGGCCCCACCAGTGCCACCGTAACGGTATCGCCCGGCACACCAAAACCGGACACCACTACCTGCCTGCCGACATTGCCATCTTCAACCGGAGTTTCAATGAAGGGTGCGGCCGGGACCACGGCGAATGGCACCCACTCACTGTCTTTCGATTCCTGCAGCGTGCCGTCTTCATCCATGAACGTCTGCCGGGCCCGGATGGTTTTGCTACCCACCGGCAACGTCACTTCGCCTTGCCAATTGCCATCGCTGCCCACAATGACATTCGTCAGGAGAGGCTCGGCAAGCCCCTCCAGACAGACTTCGACACGGCCATTCTTCATTCCCGTGCCGCTGATCATTGCAGTGCGTGGCAACTTGCCGTTTTTCGCCGGCTGGAGAATTTCTGGCGGTAACAGCACCACCGTCAATTTATGCTCGTTACTGTCAAGCGACGGCCGCCCATCCAGTGTCTGCCGGGCGTCGAAGGTGTAGAGCCTGAATTGCTGAAGGCTCAGATCGATCGACCAGTCGCCGTCCTGGCTCAATACTTTCGGATCGCCCAAGGGACGATCAAAACGCTTGTCACGCAGCTGCAACGTGGCGCGCGCCATGCCCTGCTCGCCCCTGACTGTTACGAGGGCGCCAACTTCCGAGCCATCTTCTGGCTGGGTAATCACAGGTGCGACCATCGGTATTCTGACCGTGAAGGTCTTGGACACCGGCTCCGAAGTCTGCTGTGCGGCGAGTTGGGTTACCGTGACAGTATGCGTGACATCCAGAGCAAACTCCTTGTCGCGCCGGAACTTCCACGTGTTACCACTGACAACTCCTTTATGGACAATGCTGGATTCGTCGCTGTACTGGATATTAACGGCTGCCCCCGGCCAGCAAGTGCCACTCAGCTTCGGCGAGAGGCCGTCTTCCTCGGGGTCGTTCAAGCCTGGGGCCTTCGGTGGGATGGTGACTTTGAGAATGTGCCAGTTCGGTGACTGGTGGACGTCGAGAAACTGTTTGATGTTCACTTGACGCTCGAATGACGGCCCCCACTCAGTCGAGACCTTGGTTGACCAGCGACCGCCCGCGACCACCACAGCAGGCGCCTCGAGATCTTCGCTATCGGGCCGGCGCAGCTGCACCGTGGCTCCGTTGAAGCCTGTGCCGCTGAGGGTCGGTGTGTAATCCCTGGTGTATTGCACATCACTGACATCAGGGAGGATTTTTTTCACTTCAAAGGTAACGGGGAGCGACTCGATCCAGCCATTGGCGTTGTCTCTGATCTTCTGAACAGCATTTAATTTATAGGTGCCAAATTCCCAGCCCGTGGCGGTGGTTTTCCAGGTGCCGTCGGGCCGTACTTCTGCACTTTGAGGCGCGTCCGGCATCGGGTCGGCTGTACTTTCGAGAATGGTAAACCCGACTTCGGTTCTGAGTTTCTCGTCGAAATGTCCGGTGCCGGAGAATGTGATCGTTTCATTGGCTTGCGTGTAGGTGACCGTCGGTTTGTCCGTGCGCACCCGTATGCCGAAAGGTTCAGTTGTTCTTGAGGTAACCCCCTTGACTGTTTGCGTTCCGAAAATCGAATGAGGGCCCGGTGTCAGGGTGGCTTCTGCGCGCCATTTGCCGGTGACAGCATCAGGCCAGCCCACAGTCACGGCATCGCTCCCCATTTGCTCTGAATACACGTCGACCCTGTCCTGATGAAAACCGGCGCCGCCGGTCCCCTCGAAAATCGATTCCACGTCCACGATTGGCGGCGCAGCGGGATCAGGCTTTGGCGCTGTAAATACTGGAGGGCCAATAAGATAAAACTCTTGAGGATCCCCCCAGCCGGAGACGATGTCGCCCTTTCTCTGTTGAGCAATCAGGGTGTAGCGAGCCCCTCGCGCAAAAGTATGGGTACTGGTTGCGAGCCAATCGCCGTCGGAAACCGCTTCGAAAGAAGCCACAAGCACCAATGAACCCGATATGTAAACATTAATTGTGGCGCCCTTGAGCGCCCCGCGGCCCCTGATGACGGGTTGAACACTCTCGACGGGCAGATTGTTATCCGGGGATGTGATTTTGATTTTGCCTAGAACGAAGAACCTCTTCGTCTCGGTATATCGACCCAGCGTTCCGTCGACGTCTTCACGGATTTGCAGGTCGTGCACGCCTTGAGCAAGGCCGGCCGACAAGGTGACACTCCACCGCCCCCAATCTTGAGTAGGGTGCGTGGTACTCATTACGGCTTTGTCGGCAGGACGCACAAGCTTTATCACACTGCCCGGACGGGCAGTACCTGCCACCACCCCGGCGACCGCAACAGCATCACTGGGGCCGAACGCGGCAGGCACCCTCACTTCAACATACTGAGAGGTCCATGGTGCCCACACGGTACCTCTCCTCCACACCCCATCAAATCTGGCCCTTCCTTCCACAAGTCCATTGACCTGGATAGTGTTCCAATGAACCGCCTGAAACCAATCTCCATCAAGAATAGTCCTGCTGGTGTTTCCAGAATGAAAGTCCATCCACGCCTGATTATATTCTCCGACGGACGATGGAATACTGAATGTAAGCGGCGTATCGGGGGCGAGAAGAATCGTGCTGGATGCATGGAGAAACTCGAGAGGCAGCAAAGCGTGAACATCTGAACTTCCGTCATCTTCGTTCGGAGCACGCTCACCCTCCTCAGGAATAAAAGTACCCTCTGACATGATTGTTCTCCTCTCGCTAAGTTTGGCAGCCAGTCTTGTTTTTACAGAACACGCCAGTGCGCAGGCACCTGTAAAATCTGACAGTCCCGACCAACGGTAACTATTCCCACACAGCAACATGCAGACGTCCTTCAGTCATTAACACGCGGCTGCAGCAGGTTGCGCCGTTGCCTACACATCCCTCAGAATCCGCCGGCTTGTGCACTTTGCCGATGCTCCGTAACGTGATCCATGCCGCTGCCAATCAGTGGTCGGGTTTAGTCGCCCGGTAGGTATATGAAGGTGCATAAGCGTCATCCAGTCGGGTATTCCCTATCCCCGCACTTGATGGTGGCTGTGCGCAGGGCGCCCTCGGGCGCGCCGGTAATTCGTATGCCTCCCGGTCGACTAACCTGCGTACAGCCGCCACCCCTTTTCGTTTAGTCGCGAACAGGTGATGGCCTTCATAGAGGCAATACGATCATGATCAAACCAACACCCAATCCCCCGGAAATCGAAGACTCGACTTCTCCCTACGCGTCCCCCGATTCAAACAAGCTCCACGAGGCCGCCGAAAAAGCCCTCGACCATTACCTCAAAAAACCCGCCGCCCCACCCTCGCGCAATTCCGTGGATCGCGGCATGCAGATGTTCATGGTCGCGCCCGACATCAACCCCGAAGCGATGGCCATTCAAACCTACGAAACCTTTTCTTCGGTCAGCATCCTGCTGCTCGACCTGGCCGACAGCCTCGAGGACAAGCCTCGACATCTGGCGATGGCGATCTATCAGTTGAGTGAGATGGGCTTGTTGCTGGCGGAGAAGGCGCTGGATCACGAGCGGGCGATTGCGCTGGCGTGATGTCAAGATCAAAAGATCGCAGCCCTCGGCAGCGCCTGCATTTTGGAACGCGTTCCCCCTGCAGGAGCTGCCGAAGGCTGCGATCTTTTACAGTTCAGGCCGACGCCGGCAGCGGCTGAAAGCTGAAATACTGCTGCAACGCCAGCACCAACTGCCCGAACTCCGCCGGCGCGCGTCGCAGGATGAAACCGGCGTCGTAATGCAGCGGCGTGGCGTCTTCATGACACCACACGCAGCAGGCGCTGAAATCGATGATTTGCTGGCTGCCATCGCAGGCGGGCACGTTGAGGCGGAACTGGAAATCCGCGCCGACCATCATCGGCAACTGGCTGATCAGCATCAGCCCGTCTGCAGACACGTTGCCGAGAAAACCGACGGGTTTGTCGGTGACGCTGTTGAACACTCTGAGGTAATACGGCAACTGGTGCCGCTCGATTCGACGGTCGGTAAACATGCGCAGTTCGCCATGCAGGGCTCCCTGACCGGAGCCACACCTTGCTTCGGAACGCGGCTTGCATGGCCACGCTCTCCCCGCTTCCGGTGCAAAGGTCGCCCGAGCGCCTTCACTTGCTTCACATGCCAGTTGCAGGTGTTGCGCCGACCAGAGACATCGCTCTGAACCGGTGTCATTGGACTATAGCTCAGCTTGTACAGACGGCCAGATTTTGTACGACAATCCTGTCAGAAGCGCGTCGGACGCACCACCGCCGCGGCACTGCGCGTCGGGTAATGACCCAGGCTCTGCAGGGTTTCCAGACGCGCACGGGCGCGATAGGCGTATTCGCTGTTCGGGTACGACGCAATGATGAACTGGTAGGTCTGCACCGCGTCGATGTAGAGCTTCTGCCGCTCCAGGCACTGACCGCGCATCATCGACACTTCCGGCCACACATACGGGCGGGCGCGGCTGGCGCGTTCGACCTTGGACAGCTCGAGCATGACCTGCTCGCAGTTGCCTCGCTCATAGGCGCTGTAGGCATTGTTCAAATGATGGTTCATCGACCAGCGGGTACAGCCCGTGACGGCGAGGACGCTGAGGGCAAGGGCGGCAATGGGCAACAATCGCATTTCGGTTCTCCTGTCTTGTGCTCTGTATCGACCCCTGGTCGGAAATCTTCAGGCGTGTTTGTCCCAAAGTGGCCACGTTCAATAAAGAAAACGATAAGTAGTGCATTCGAACAATGACTACACCCTTCGAGCATAGTAGCCTCTGCCTGCGCTTGAACTCAGGAGTCTTTGCATGTCCGTCCGTCGTACCAAAATCGTCGCTACCCTTGGCCCGGCCAGTAACTCGCCGGAAGTTCTCGAACAGCTGATTCTGGCTGGTCTGGACGTCGCCCGTCTGAACTTCTCCCACGGCACCCCCGACGAGCACAAGGCTCGCGCGAAGCTGGTGCGTGACCTCGCTGCCAAACATGGCCGCTTCGTCGCCCTGCTCGGCGACCTGCAAGGCCCGAAAATCCGTATCGCCAAATTCGCCAACAAGAAGATCGAGCTGAAGATCGGTGACAAGTTCACCTTCTCCACCAGCCATCCGTTGACCGAAGGCAACCAGCAGGTGGTCGGCATCGACTACCCGGATCTGGTCAAGGACTGCGGCGTGGGTGACGAGCTGCTGCTCGACGACGGCCGCGTGGTGATGCGCGTTGAAACCGCCACCGCCACCGAACTCAACTGCGTGGTGACCATCGGCGGCCCGCTGTCCGATCACAAAGGCATCAACCGTCGTGGTGGCGGCCTGACCGCGCCGGCCCTGACGGAAAAAGACAAGGCCGACATCAAGCTCGCCGCTGAAATGGAAGTCGACTACCTCGCGGTGTCCTTCCCGCGCGACGCTGCCGACATGGAATACGCCCGTCAACTGCGCGACGAGGCCGGCGGCACCGCCTGGCTGGTGGCGAAGATCGAGCGCGCCGAAGCCGTGGCAGACGACGAGACCCTCGACGGTCTGATCAAGGCCTCCGACGCGGTGATGGTTGCCCGGGGTGACCTCGGTGTGGAAATCGGCGACGCCGAGCTGGTGGGCATCCAGAAGAAAATCATTCTGCACGCACGCCGCCACAACAAGGCGGTGATCGTGGCGACGCAGATGATGGAGTCGATGATCCAGAACCCGATGCCGACCCGCGCCGAAGTGTCCGACGTGGCCAACGCCGTGCTCGACTACACCGACGCCGTGATGCTCTCGGCCGAATCCGCCGCTGGCCTGTACCCGCTGGAAGCCGTGCAGGCGATGGCACGCATCTGCGTCGGCGCGGAAAAGCACCCGACCGGCAAGACCTCCAGCCATCGCATCGGCAAGGAATTCAGCCGCTGCGACGAAAGCATCGCGCTGGCGACCATGTACACCGCCAACCACTTCCCGGGCGTCAAAGCGATCATTGCCCTGACCGAAAGTGGCTTCACCCCGCTGATCATGTCGCGCATCCGCTCTTCGGTGCCCATCTACGCGTTCACCCCGCACCGCGAAGCCCAGGCCCGCGCAGCGATGTTCCGTGGCGTCTACACCATCCCGTTCGACCCGGCCTCGCTGGAACCGCACGAAGTCAGCCAGAAGGCGATCGACGAACTGACCAAGCGCGGCGTGGTGGAAAAAGGCGACTGGGTCATCCTGACCAAGGGCGACAGCTACCACACCACCGGCGGCACCAACGGCATGAAGATCCTGCATGTCGGTGATCCGCAGGTCTGATAGACCAGGCGCTGAAAAACCAAAGCCCCGCCATGTGAATGGCGGGGCTTTTTTTCGCCCGCGAGACGGGCAATCGCGTTTTTTTGCGCACCGTCAACTGTCAGGTTTGACAGTAGACGTCTGCGCTGGGGAAGCGCGAAATGGGTGTTCGCCGGGCGAAACCGCTGTCGCGGTTTGCCTCAACACTTGACCGCGGATGACGACATCATGATCAGACACAACAGCAATGACGCCGGGAAACTTGATCCAGAGTTCGGGAGGGACGGAGTCGCAACGATCATCCATCACGACTACCCATCGATCACGATCAGCTGCGTAGAAACCGGTCCGGATCAGAAAATCTACGTTGCAGGCACGGTCAGTGGCGGGTCGGTGCCGGCAAGCGCGTGCGTATTGGGTCGCTTTGAAGCAAATGGCACTCTCGATTCGGGTTACGGCGATTCAGGCTTCGCTCAGTGGATTTATGAAGGCTTCGGGATCGAGCAAGTCCAGTCTTTTGCGTTCCAGAGCGATGGCAAAGTTGTCGTCAACTGTACGGTCATGTCTGGACAAGAGCGGCGCTGTGCAGCGTTCTCACGCGTGGGCGTGGACGGCTGGATAGACAAGGACTTTGGCGAAAATGGCCACACCGTCCTCAACATCGTGCTATCGCCGCCGACGGAGCGGTCGTCCCCGCCAAAACCCTCTGCTGAACCTGACAACAACTCTCTGCACTCCAGCGGCCAAAGCGCAGCGAATGGCAGAGTCAGCATATTGCCAGATGGCAAGATTCTTACGTCCCTCAACTATTTCTTTAACTTCAGCCAGATCCAGGGAGTGCTTATTCGGCTGCACGAAAACGGATCTCTGGACACCAGTTTCAACCAGATCGGTTACTTACCGGTGATTCACCCCGATTACATGCTTAATGCCACGGTGCTGAGGCACGTGACCGTGCAGCCTGATGGCAAGTATCTGGGTTGCGGCAATGTGTACGACGATTCCGCAACACCCAGCTCGGCCATGTTCGTGCGCTACGATCCATTCGGGGTACTGGATGAACAGTTTGGCGAACATGGGTTTGTCACCATTGGCAGCGCAACGCACGCCCATATGATCAAGGCCACGGTCATGCAACCCAATCAACGCATCCTCGGATTCGGCGACACGCACGACAACGCAAGCGTGATGACCAGCCTTGAACCTGACGGCAGCCCCAACATTCAGTTCAATAGAGGCCAGCCGCTCTACACCGAGCTGCAACCCGATGCGATTACAACGTGGAGCGGCGCAGCCGTTCAAGCAAACGGAAGGATTGTGCTTGTCGGGGGCCTGGGCGAAAGGGGGCAGGCAGACATCGTCGTTGCGCGGTTCATCGACGCTGACCTCGACCCTGAGTTCAACGATGGCCAAGGCTGGGTGCGCACACGTCTGGAAAATGGGGTGCAATCGGCCTATGGCATGACGCTGCAAGACGAGAAAATTCTGGTCTGCGCCAAACTTCCCGGCGGAAAAAGTGCCTTGTTGCGTTACCTCACGTGAAAAGGTGTAACGGCCGAACCAGCATGAAAGTCAGCGCTCAACCATGGCTCAGTAACACCTCGGCCAGCAGTTGACTGCACGGTAGTCCGGCCAGAAAGCAACCAGCAGCTGGTCGGCATTACCAGGCGCTGAAAAACCAAAGCCCCGCCATGTGAATGGCGGGGCTTTTTATTGGCGATACATAAAAGCGACGCTGGCGTCTACTGTCAGACCTGACAGTAGACCGCGAACATTCTTCGGCAGCTAATCGAGTCGCCCCCATACACTCAAGGAGAGCGGTATGAACGACACGAAACGGTTAGCTCAGGACGACGCTGCACTTGATAAGGACTTCGCAGACGCCGGGATTTTTTTGCTCGACCTCCCCCACCTGGGACGTGAGTCGATCCTTAATGACATCAAGGCGCAATACTCCTCTACAGCACAACGTCTTTATTTCACTGGAAAGGTGCGCGCAGGCGCTGCCCATTCAGTCTACCTGCTAGGTTGCTTGAAACCTGATGGCACGCTTGATCCTGATTTCGGAGAAAACGGCATCACCAGTGGCCACTTTTCAATGCAGTCGGAATCAGGCGGTACTTCGATCACTGTACTTCCTGACGGAAAAATCCTGCTGCTCGGGCGGGTGTTTGGCAACTCGGTTCCGGCATTGGCCAGATTCACCTCAGACGGCACGCGCGACCTTGAATTCGGTGGTGACGATGGTTACGTGATTCTCAGAATGCCGGATGCCGCCGAAGATCCGATCCAGAGTGCGGCATCTGACATGAATGAAAGTCAGGACTCATCGACAAGCGTCATACCACTGGATGAGGGGAAAATTCTGGTGACTCGCACTTATGTTGTCAGTCACCTGGCAGATACCCGTGCTTACCTGTTTGTGCTCAACCGCGACGGCTCGCTGGACACCTCGTTCAACCAGAAAGGTTACGTCCAGGTCATCTATCCCGGAGCCGATCAGACCCACGTAGTACTGCGCGGTGGATTTCTTGACAAGGACGGGACGATCGTTGTGGTGGGCAATCTCCGGCCAGCCCCCCTGTCAGCAAGGCCATTGATGGCGCGTTATACACGCGACGGGCAACCTGATGCTCGTTTCGGCACCGGGGGATTCTTCATCCCGACACAGGAATTGCCCGAATTCGGTCATCTCAACGCGGTCATTGGCCAGCCGAACAACCGACTCCTGGGGATCGGTGCAACCGATGATGGGCAAGGTCTTTTGATCAGCCTCGAACCGGATGGCAAGTACAACATTCAGTTCAACGGTGCAAAACCGTTGCTCACACAACTGGGAAACATAACCTACTGGGCAGCCGGGGCGATGCAACCCGATGGAAAGATCGTTCTGTGCGGCGCCATCGCACCTGCGGACAAGTCAATGCTGGGCGTGGTGGCGCGTTTGCTGAGCGACGGCACGCTGGACGAGACATTCCACGGGCGTGGTTGGGTAGCGACTCAGGTAAACGGCAGGACCTTTTTCAATGCACTGACTTTGCAGAATGACAAAAAAATCGTCGCGGCCGGCGTTCAGCGTACCGACGGTAACGCTGAGGGCGTGATCCTGCGCTATTTGAGCTGAATACGCCTCAAGCCCGTCAGCGCTCAACCACGGCTCAGAAACACGTCCGCCAGCAGTTGGTTGCGCGGCAGTCCGGCCAGGTAGAGTCGCTTGGCGAAGGCATCGACGCTGGCCGTCGAGCCGCAGACCAGAGCCAGGGTTTGCCGGGAAACAAGGCGCAGTTGCGCCAAAGCGGCGGCGGACTCGGCCGCTGTCCACAGCTCGACGCTGAGGTTTTCCCGCTGCGCAGCCAGTGCCGCGAGGGGTTTGGCCAGGTAGTGGTCGCGAGCGTCATGGGCTAGGTGAATGACGCGAATGGCGCCCTGATGATCGTGGCGCAGGGCTTCGCGCAGCACGCCGAACAATGGGCCTAAACCGGTGCCGGCGGCCAGCAGCCACAGCGCTCGGGTGTGCCAGTCCGGGTCGTAGTGCAGCGCGCCGCCGCGCAGCTCGCCCAGGCGGATAGCGTCGCCGATCTGCAGCTTGCGTGCAGCATCAATGAATTCGCCGGGCTGGCGGCAATCGAGGTGAAATTCGAGAAAGCGGTCTTCTTCCGGCAGGCTCGCCAGCGAATACGGGCGGGCGATGTGGTCGATCCACAGCACCAGATGCTGGCCGGCGCTGTAGCGCAACGGCCGTTGAGGGGTCAGGCGCAGACGCAGGACGTTATCGCTGAGCCAGTCCAGCGCTTCGACCACTGCCGGGCGACCATCGGTGATCGGGTCGAAGGTATGCACCTGCAAGTCTTCGCTCACCTGGCACTGGCAAGCCAGCCGCCAGCCCTGCTGGCGCTGTTCGGCGGTCAAGGCGTCCGGGCGGTTGTCAAAGGGCAGACCGTGCACGCATTGCACCAGACAGGCATGGCAACTGCCGGCGCGGCAGCTGTAGGGCACGGCGACGCCGTGGCGGTTCAGGGTATCGAGCAGGTTGCTGCCCGCCTCCACTGTCCAGTGTCGTTCACCGACGCGCAGCTCAGGCATCGACGTTCTCCCATGCGGCCGCACAACGATTGCGCCCGTCACGTTTGGCGCGGTACAGCGCCTGATCGGCGCGCTGCAAGGCTTCGTCCAGATCGTCACCGACTGCCAGCAAGGTCATGCCCGCCGACAGGCTCAGATTGCGTACTTGCAGGCCCATCAATTCAACCTCGCTGAAGGCGATGCGCAAACGTTCGCAGCAGGCGGTCAGCCGTTCGGCATCGCAGTCGGGCAACAGCACGACGAATTCTTCGCCACCATAACGCGCCAGTACATCGCCCTCGCGCAGACAGGCCTGCGCCACACCGGCGAACGCCTGCAATACCTGATCACCGGCGGCGTGGCCGTGCAGGTCGTTGATGCGTTTGAAGTGATCCAGATCGATCAAGGCCAGACCATGCATCACATCGTCGTCCAGCGCATTCAGCTCACGGGTGGCCAGGCGCAGGAAATGTCGGCGATTGAACAGCCCGGTCAGTTCGTCGGTGGCGACCAGGTCTTCGAGCTGGCGCATCATCCCGCGCAGGGTGTCCTGATGCGCCTGCAAAGCAAAGCGGCGCTGACGCTGGCGCTGGCGCGACACCTGGACGAAGCGCGCATACAGCACCAGCCACGCCAGCACCATCGCCAGAATGCACACCTGCAACGCTGCGAGCGCCGGCTCGGCCAAACGGAAGTGGTAACCGTCCCACAGCGTGATGGCGCAGAAACTGAAAAACACCAGCAGTGCGCAGCGTATGAACACCCGACGCGTGAGGTGGAACAGGCCGAACAGCAGAATCAGCACATAAAACACCAGAAACGCACCGCGCGCCTCGTCGACATGGGCGATCAGCCAGGTCTGCCAGCCCAGCCCGAGCAGCACTTGCGCTTCGGTGAGGCTGGGGTCGGCGAAGCGTTGATTGCGACCACTCCAGAACAGCCCGAACAGGGTCGCCTGACTGATCACCACCAGGGCACTGCCGATGGCCACGCCACTGAGCGACTGCTGGTAATGCCCGGTAAAAAACGCCAGCCACAGCAGCAGCAAAGCCAATCCGTAGGTGGCCGCAGCGAGGGCGAAGCGTTTGAGCAAAAGGCGTTGAATGGCGTTATGGGTCAATCGTTGACTCACCGTGCGATAGGAGGCTGACCGAGTGTCCTACTCTACAGACCGGATGCCACTTTAGAGGCGTAGTCGATAAATGACCACCGATTTTCGGGCCGGGAAAATGGCGTCAAAAGTGTGGCCCGCCCGGCCCGGAAGGGCAGCTACAAGCCGCAAGCTTCAAGCCGCAAGCTCAAGCTGTCCGCCTACTGCTTTAACTTGCCGCTCGAGGCTTGCAGCTTGCAGCTGCCGCAACGAATGACTGCTGGTGCGTGTACGCCCAACCGAGCCGCGGTATACTGCCGCGCCTTTTTAGCGTCGCGCCACAGAGGGACAGCTACGAGCCGCAAGCTTCAAGCGGCAAGCTCAAGCTGTCCGCGTACTGCTTTAACTTGCCGCTCGAAGCTGGAAGCTTGTAGCTGCCCCACCGTTTTTTAGAGGAGCGCGACTCATGACCGTAATCAAGCAAGATGACCTGATTCAGAGCGTCGCCGACGCCCTGCAGTTCATTTCCTATTACCACCCCGTGGATTTCATCCAGGCGATGCACGAAGCCTACCTGCGCGAAGAATCGCCAGCGGCCCGTGATTCGATGGCGCAGATCCTGATCAACTCGCGCATGTGCGCCACCGGCCACCGCCCGATCTGCCAGGACACCGGTATCGTCACCGTGTTCGTCCGTGTCGGCATGGACGTGCGTTGGGATGGCGCCACCATGGGCCTGGACGACATGATCAACGAAGGCGTGCGTCGCGCCTACAACCTGCCGGAAAACGTCCTGCGTGCCTCGATCCTTGCCGACCCGGCGGGCGCTCGCAAGAACACCAGGGACAACACCCCCGCGGTGATTCACTACTCCATCGTCCCGGGCAACACCGTGGAAGTGGACGTGGCGGCCAAGGGCGGCGGTTCCGAGAACAAGTCGAAAATGGCCATGCTCAACCCGTCCGACTCGATCGTCGACTGGGTATTGAAGACCGTTCCGACCATGGGCGCTGGCTGGTGCCCGCCGGGCATGCTCGGCATCGGCATCGGCGGCACCGCCGAGAAAGCCGCGGTCATGGCTAAAGAAGTGTTGATGGAATCCATCGACATTCACGAGCTCAAGGCCCGTGGCCCGCAGAACCGCATCGAAGAAATGCGTCTGGAGCTGTTCGAGAAGGTCAACCAGTTGGGCATCGGCGCCCAGGGCCTCGGCGGCCTGACCACCGTGCTCGACGTGAAGATCATGGATTACCCGACTCACGCTGCCTCGCTGCCGGTGTGCATGATCCCCAACTGCGCCGCCACCCGTCATGCGCACTTCGTGCTCGACGGTTCCGGCCCGGCCTCGCTGGAAGCACCACCGCTGGACGCCTATCCGGAAATCGTCTGGGAAGCCGGCCCGTCGGCGCGCCGCGTCAACCTGGACACCCTGACCCCGGAAGACGTGCAGAGCTGGAAGCCGGGCGAAACCGTGCTGCTCAACGGCAAGATGCTCACCGGTCGCGACGCGGCGCACAAGCGCATGGTCGAGATGCTCAACAAGGGTGAAACCCTGCCGGTTGACCTCAAGGGCCGCTTCATCTACTACGTCGGCCCGGTTGATCCGGTCGGTGACGAAGTGGTTGGCCCGGCTGGCCCGACCACGGCTACGCGGATGGACAAATTCACCCGTCAGATCCTCGAGCAGACCGGCCTGTTGGGCATGATCGGCAAGTCCGAACGCGGCCCGACGGCGATCGACGCGATCAAGGACAACAAGGCCGTCTACCTGATGGCCGTAGGCGGCGCCGCTTATCTGGTGGCCCAGGCGATCAAGAAGTCCAAAGTACTGGCGTTCGCCGAGCTGGGCATGGAAGCGATCTACGAGTTCGAGGTCAAGGACATGCCGGTCACCGTCGCGGTGGACAGCAAGGGTGAGTCGGTGCACATCACCGGCCCGGCGATCTGGCAGCAGAAGATCAGCGAAAGCCTGGCGGTCGAAGTGCAGTAAGCGTTGCGCAAAAAACAGGCCGGCCCATCACACGATGGGCCGGCCTTTTTCATGCCTGCCAAAAAAACCAAATGCACATTGGCGATAAAAAACTCGTCCATGCATACAAAACGTTCTTGTGCACCTGTCAGATCTGACAGGTTACGCCCGCGTCGATTCTTGTTAGCGTCAAACCACCTTCGTCACCGTATCTGCACCGGACGCAATCATGGCCGAACAAGAGTTGAGCATCGTCACGCCGTCTATCGCCAAAAGTTCGACGATCGCCACCATCGGCAAGAGCTGGGGCGCGGTTGGCCCTACCGGTGCCGCCTCTTTCGTACTGCCGATTCCCGCTTCCAGCGGACGTGGCTGGGATCCGCAACTGTCGCTCACCTACAGCAGCCAGACCGGCAACGGCCCGTTCGGCATCGGTTGGGCGCTGAATGCCGGTCAGATCAGCCTGCGGACCAACAAGGGTGTGCCGCGTTACGACGGCCATGACGAAGTCGTCGGCTCCGACGGTGAGGTATGGATGCCGGAACTGCTTGCCGACGGCAGCCTCGACTCACGCCTGGAAACCACCTATCAGGGGGAAAACATCGGCCCGCACAGCGTGGTGCGCTACTGGGCACGGGTGGAGGGGGACTTTGCCCTGCGCGAATACTGGCAACGCCCGTCCCGCCTCAAGGAGGCTTCACCGCCTGGGTTCTGGCTGATCCACGGCGCCGACGGTTCGTTGCACGTCTACGGCAAAACAGCCAACGCACGCCTGACAGACCCGGACGACGCGCAGCGCATCAGCGCCTGGTTGCTCAGCGAAAGCATGAATACCCATGGTAAACACATCTGCTACCAGTACAAGGCGGATGACCAGGATCCCGACCCGATCCATGACTACCGTGCCCAGCGCTACCTGGAGCGGGTGTATTACGGCAACTGTACCGCGAGCGAAAAACTCTATGCCTGGGACGACGCTGACCCCGCGCAATGGGGCTGGCTTTTTCACCTGCTGTTCGATTACGGCGAGCGCACGACATCGCTGACCGAGGTGCCGGTGTATGACGGCGCCACCCTCCAGCCGTGGATCGACCGACCCGACCGCTTTTCGACCTACGGCCAGGGCTTTGCGCTGGGCACCCGACGGCTGTGCCAGCAAGTGCTGATGTTCCACCATTTTCCCGCGAGTGAGGATGACCCGCCGAAACTGGTACGTCGCCTGCTGCTGGAATATCACACCGCGCCAGACCGTTCGCAGTGGGCGTTCGGCCAGATCGCTGCGGCCCACTATCAAGCGTTTGATGCCAGTGGTTTTGTCGAGAACACGCCGCCGGTGGAGTTTGACTACGCGCCGTTCGAACTCAATAAAACTCCGTCCCGCCTGTTCGAATCACAAACCCAACCGGGCATCGAAGACGGCGGTTCTTATCAGTGCGTCGACCTTTACGGCGAAGGCCTGCCGGGGTTTCTGTGTCGCTACGACCAGAGCTGGTACTACCGCGAACCGTTGCGCGGTACGCCGCAGACCGACGAAATCGACTACGGCCCGTGGACGCCCCTGGAGAGAATCCCGGTGGCCGATCGCAGCCGGGGAACAGAGCAACTACTGACCGACCTGACCGGTGACGGACGCCTGGACTGGATCACCGCCCAGCCGGGCTTGAGTGGTTTTCGAACGCTCAATGCACAGCGCGAGTTCTCCGACTTCGTCGCCTTCAATAAATTTCCGCTGGAGTTCTTCAACACGCTGTCGACCCTCGGCGACCTGAGCGGTGACGGTTTGAGTTCGGTGGCGATGATCGGCCCGCACTCGGTGCGTCTGTACGCCAATCGCCGCGAAGAGGGCTTCGCCGCGGCAGAAGAGGTGAGTCACCAGCCCGACGATGATCGCTTGCCGGTGTTCAGTGACACCCCCACGGAGCTGGTACTGCTGGGACAGATGCTGGGCAGTGACATGCCTGAGCTGAGCCGCATCCGCCACGATGCAATCACTTGCTGGCCCAATCTGGGCCATGGCAAGTTCGGCCGCGGGCGCAAGATCAGCGATCTGCCCTTCAGCTACGAGCAATTCGATGCCTCACGGGTGCGCCTCGCCGACCTCGATGGCTCCGGTGCTTCGGCGCTGATTTACCTCAAATCCGATGTGTTCGAAATCTATCTGAACCGCGGCGGCAACGGCCTGGAGCAGATCCCGCTTACGGTGCCCTGGCCCACAGGCGTGCGATATGACCGCTTGTGCCAGGTGACCTTCGCCGATCTGCAAGGCCTGGGCTGCGCCAGTCTGATCCTGACCGTGCCCTACATGCAGCCGCAGCATTGGCGCTACGACTTTGTGTCGGCCAAGCCCTATCTGCTGACGTCCAGCAACAACAACATGGGTTGCAGCGCCAGCGTGGTCTATCGCAGTTCCGCACAGGAATGGCTCGACGAAAAACAGCGGATGCTTACCCTCAAGCGTTTGCCCGTTTCACACTTGCCGTTCCCGGTGGCAGTGGTCAAGAAGCAGCAACAACTCGACGAGATCACCGGCAATTGTCTGACGCAGACGTTCACTTGGCGCGAAGGCGTATACGACGGCGTGGATCGTGAGTTTCGCGGCTTCGGCCACTTGCAGCAGACCGACAGCGAAAGTGCAACCGGTGATGATGATGCCGGCTTCAGCGCACCGGTCCGGGTGTGCACCTGGTTTCACACCGGACAATCGATGGATCGGCCCCGTGATCAATATTTCAATGCAGACAAGGATGCCGTCGCGCTGGGAAAAACGCTGTTCAGCCGCACCCCGCCGGAAGAAGAGTTCGACCAGCCGATTGCCCCGCACGACGCCGACACCGAATACCAGATTCGTCGGGCGCTGGTGGGCGCGGTCGCGCGCGTTGAAACCTATGCCGATGCCGACAAGGATTTGCCAGGGATTGCCACACCGTTTGCCGTGCAAGAGTCGCGCTATCTGGTGCGCGAAGTTCGCCCTCAAGGCCATTACGCCGACGCCGTGTTGTTACCGCTGGTACTGGAGGAAATAAGCTATCAGTACGACGGATTCGTCGATGACCCGCTGTGCAGTCACCAGGTCAACCTGCGCTGGAACCGCTACGGTCTGTCGACCCAGGCGCTGACGGTAAGTTACGCACGGCGCCTGAACGAAGGTGACACCCCGCCGTTCACCGATCCGGATGAACAGCAGTGGTGGCGCGATGCGCATGACGAGGCGCAGCAGTCGTTTTACCTGAGCGAAAGTCGCGCGCAATACATCGACCTGCTCGATCTGCAGCAATGGCGGCTGGGCCTGCCATACCTGGCGCGCAGTAATGCGCTGGTCTTGCCCAAGGGCACGCTGCCGACCGGCCTGTCCCCGGCGCAGGTGTCCTATGAACAACTGGCGCTGCATCAGGATTCGTCGCAATGGAGGAACGCGAGGCTGCTGACATCCCAGTCGGTGCAGCGTTACGTAAAACCCGATGGCTCGCCGCTGCCCGATGGCAAAGCCGGGTTCGAAGCCCTCAAAGGCCCGCTGGAACTGGCGCAACTGGACAAGACCGCGCTGCAGGCTTACAGCGTCCTGCCGAAACCGTTCGACATCCATATCGAACTGAGCAAAATCGGCTACACGCCGATGGCGTTTCTGTTCGAGCCTCCCGCCCCGGCGGATGCCGAACCTGAGTTGTATTCCTCGTGTTTCGGCTTTGCCGAGTATGCCGACCTCAACGGCTTCTACAGAGTGCAGCGCTATCACGAAACGCCGAGCCACGGTGTCACCGAAGCCGAATACGATGGCTACGGGCTGGCCCTGACCCGGGTTACGCTTCCTGACGGTTGTACCACCCGCATCGCCTACGACTACCATGCCCTGCAACCGCTGCAGATCATCAACGCGAACGAGAATATCGAGGAGGCCATTTACGAACCTTCCGGTCAACCGCTGGCCACCAGCTTTCACGGCACGGAAAACGGCGTCGTCGCGGGATTCCGACCGCTCAGTGAATACAAGCGTCCGGAGGATCATCGACCCGACCCGGCCATTGCCGACCCCGAGAGCGCCGTGCAAAATGCCGCAAGCACGTTGCGCAAGGACCTGTTCAGCTGGATGGGCGAGGTCACCGCGCCTGCCGCGCTGAGCGCACAATGGGTGGCCGACCGGTATCTGCTGCCCAGCGGCCACATTCGCGCCAGTGCACGTCAGCGTCTGGCTCGGCGCACGAGCCTGACGCCCTCCGAACAGGCACTGCTGGAGGCGATCCAGACGACCCGGCGCGAACCGGTGCACAGCGTTGTGCTCTCAGCCGACCGCTATCACGATGATGAAATCCCCGCGCAGATCCAGATCATCAAGGCCTGTGTCGACGGCTTTGGCCGAGCGTTGCAGACCCAGCAACGGGTTGATCCGGGCATGGCTTACGCGGTGGATGACGACGGTTCGCTGATCATCGAAAACGGCCAGTTGAAAGAAGTCTTCGCCGAGTCGCGCTGGCGCACCAGCGCACGGGTCGAGTACAACAACAAGGGCGCGGAGGTACGCGCTTTCCGACCGATCTTCACCGAAGATCATCGCTATATCAAAGACGAGTCGCTGCGCGAATACGGCTTCTTCGATCAGCTGTTTTACGACGCCCTCGGTCGCCTGATCAAACTGATCAATGCCAAAGGCTATTTTTCCCGCACCGCTTACCATCCCTGGTATCAGACCGCAGAAGACTTCAACGACACGATCAAACCGCCAACCGAGACCAGCACGCGATGAACGCCGCGACGCATTGGCACACGCCGGCACTTTCGGTCATCGATGGTCGCGGCCTGGCCGTTCGGCAAGTCGCTTACATGCGCTGCGAGGGGGTCATTAAAGCGCTGGTCAATCGCCAGCAACATGATGCAGCGGGCCGGCCAGTGACGCAGCGGGACCCGCGCCTGGCGATGCCCAACCTGACCACGGTTCATGACCTGGGCGGCGCAGTGTTGAAAACCGACAGCGTCGACGCCGGCTGGCGCCTGAGTCTGCCAGGGCTGGCCGGGGAGCCGCGCCAGCGCTGGGACGAGCGCGTCAACCACTGGCGCATGGCCTTCGATGATCAACTGCGCGTACTGACCGTGGAGGAAAATGGCCAGGCCGAGGTGGAGGTATTCACCTATGCCGATGCCAGCGCCGACACCGGACACAACCGGTGCGGTCAGTTGCTCGAGCAGAAGGACCGGTCGGGCACTCTGCGCACCGACAGCTATGCCCTGACTGGCCAGCCACTGACCGAAACCCGCACCTTTGGCGATGACCAAGCCTTCACCAGTCGGCGCGTGTTCAGCCCGCTGGGCGCGGTGCTGGAGCAGACCGACGCCGGCGGTCATCGTCAACAATCGCGCTACGGCCGCGCCGGCCAGCTCAGGCAGGTGCGACTATGGGTCAAGGGCCAGCCCGACTGGCAGCCGGTTTTATACGATGCGCAATACAACGCCGCCGATCAGATCATCGAACAGCGGGCCGGCAATGGCGTGTGCAGTCAATGGACATACGACCTGGCCGATGGTCGTTTACGCACCCAGTGCAGCCGCAAGGATGTCGGGCCGCCGCTGCAAAACTTCGAATACTTCTACGACCCGGTCGGCAATATCACTTGCATCAAGGACCACACCTTCCAGCCGACCTGGTTCGCCAACCAGCAGGTCGACGGCCACCGGGAGTTTTGCTACGACGAGCAGTACCGCCTGGTCTACGCCACCGGTTACGACGACGGCCCGCCTTCGGACATTCCCGGTTTGCCGCAACCGACCGATCCGAAAAACCGCCTCAACTACACTCAGACGTACACCTACGACGACGGCGGCAACCTGGAAAAACGCGTGCACGTGCGTGCCGGCGCCAGTCATACCCTGCAGATGTGCACCGACCGGCACAGCAACCGCAGCGTGCGCTGGCAACCGAATGATCCGGAGCCCGACTTCGACAGCCTGTTCGACCCCCACGGCAATCAGCTGCATTTGCACCCCGGTCGCCCGATGCAGTGGAACACTCGCGACGAACTGCACAGCGTCACCCTCGTCCACCGCGAAAACGCTCCCGACGACATCGAGCACTACACCTACAGCCAGGGCGCACGTGTGCTCAAGCGACATGAATGGCATGCCGGCGCCACGGTGCATTTTCATCAGGTGCGTTACCTTCCGGGACTGGAAATCCGCACCAGGGACAACGGTGAAGAACTGCATGTCATCAGCGTGGGCAGTGCGCGCTGCCTGCACTGGGTGCAGAAACCACCGGCAGACATCGCCAACAATCAACTGCGCTACAGCCTCGAAGACCACCTGGGCTCGTGCACGATGGAGCTCGACCAGCTCGCGCGGATCATCAGCGAGGAAGGTTATTACCCGTTCGGCGCCACGGCGTGGCTGCTGGCCGAATTCTTCATCGAGGTCAGCTACCGATTCTGGCGTTACTCGGGCAAGGAAATGGACTGCAGCGGTGCGTATTACTACGGCGCACGGTATTACGCGCCGTGGTTGCAGCGATGGGTCAGCCCGGATGCGGAGCAGGCAGATGGTCTGAACTTATATGCGTTCGTGGGGAACAACCCGATCCGCTTCGTCGATCCGGACGGAAACAAGCGAGCAGAAGGCGTGATCATGCTGTATTCGGCGTTTGTTTCGGCCGTAGGAGAACATTCCGAAGAAGTTTTGGGGCAACTGCACAGCATTATTCATTCAGACGTTGCAGTGAACATGATGGTGAATATGGCAGGAGAAGGCATCAGAGGCCTTATCGGCTATGAAGGAGGATCTTTGGGTGGCGGGCAATTCGACATTCTGCTCCCCGCCCTTAAAGTCGAACCGAACGTGTTGAAACCCTCAGGCTTGATCGGTGGCAACATCGGTGGGGATGTCGCGGGGGCTATGCTGGAACCGCTGGCAAACCAGGTGGACCTGCGAGTCGGCCCATTGATACCGCAGACCTCGCAGATGTCCGTCAGCGCGATTGATGAACGGCTGGGAATTGCGGAACCGGTCAAGGAGATCAACTCCTGGGAAGACTTCAAAAGCGAGGTAGTCCATCCGGTACTCAATTCAGTCTTCAACCCGTTATTTTTAATGAACAGAGTAGTCGGATCGGTAATCGGGGGCATTTCCGGCGCACTTAATATGGGAAGTCGGGCGCAGGAAGCACAAGACATCAAGAACCGGCTCGATCCGGTGAAGATTGAAAAGATCGAAAAAATGCTCAGCGACTGGAAAGCAGCCATCGAACAACGGTCTGCGTGGGCAGAGAATGCTTTCGATGCAGTGGGTGTTGACCGTGTTTCGCCCGCTAATGTGCTTCCGAATGCCAATGGCAACACTTCCAGCGAAACGCTGGCCGTCATCACGCGTTCGGGCCTGCGGCAGAAAACCCGAGCCGTGCTTGCCAACATCTCGCGGGCTCAGGCCGGCCTTGCGCACTACAAAGAGATGGGGACGACGGATAACCTGTATATGGCAAGACAACGGCATGTGGCATCGAAAAAACCCGCTCATCCACTGGTAGCCAAGTTTAAATACGGGCGATGAACTCACGCAGTCGCGCACGCCTTCCCGGGTCTTTAACACAGTCGGAGCTGCCATGAATCTGCGGCATGCTATCGTGCCTGCCCGATTGTCATCCGTTCGCCCAGCATGCTGCCGACTTCCCGTACCCTGCGTCTGTCGTTGTATACCCTGCTGATCATCGCCGGCGCCGCACTCGCCGCGACGCTCGCAATGCGCCACGCCGAGCGTCAGGCGCTGGAGGAAGACGCCGCCCGCGCCAATCAGCAACTGGGGCTTTATGCCAACTCGTTGCACACCCTGATCGACCGCTACCGCGCCCTGCCCGCCGTACTGGCACTGGACCCGCAATTGCGTTCGGCACTGGCCGGCCCGGTCGATGCCGATGAACAGGCAGCGCTGAATCTGAAGCTGGAAAAGATCAACGGTGCGGCGCAGTCCTCGACCCTTGAACTGCTCGACCGTACTGGCCTGGCCGTGGCTGCCAGTAACTGGCGCTTGCCCAGCAGTTACGTCGGCCACAATTATGGTTTCCGCCCCTACTTCAGCCAGACCCGCACTCAAGGCACCGGGCGCTTTTATGCGGTGGGCGTGACCAGCGGGATTCCCGGTTATTTCCTCTCCAGTGCGGTGCTCGGCGACCACGACGAGTTCCTCGGCGCGATGGTGGTCAAGCTGGAATTTCCCGAACTGGAGCGTGAATGGAGTCAGGGCAACGACACTCTGCTGGTCAGCGACGCGCGCGGGATTGTCTTCATCGCCAACCAGCCTGGCTGGCGTTACCGCGCCTTGCGGCCGTTGACTGCCAGCGATCTGGCCGAGATCAAGACCACGCGTCAGTACGACAAGCAATCGCTGCTGCCCCTGACCCATTTGTCGGTGCGCCGCTTCGATGACAACAGCGACCTGCGCCGGGTCGAGGGTCCGCAGGGTACGGCGGATTACTTATGGGAATCGCTGCCTTTGACGACCGAGGGCTGGACCCTGCACCTGCTGCGGCGACCGCAAGTAGCCTTCGAAGATTTGCGCAATGCCGCACTTGCTGCCGCCGGTGTGTGGCTGGCGCTGGTGTTCCTGCTGTTGTTCCTCAACCAGCGCTGGCGCCTGGCCAAGGTGCGCCAGCGCAATCGCGAAGAACTCGAACGTCTGGTCGAGGAGCGCACCCGCGACTTGCGCACCGCTCAGGAAGGTCTGGTGCAATCGGCCAAACTTGCGGCGCTGGGGCAGATGTCCGCCGCGCTGGCCCACGAAATCAATCAACCGCTGACCGCTCAGCGCATGCAGCTGGCGACTTTGCGCCTGCTGCTCGAACACGGCCGCGTCGACGACGCGTACAAGGCGCTGAAACCGGTGGATGACATGCTCACGCGCATGGCCGCACTCACCGGTCACCTCAAGACTTTCGCCCGCAAGAGCCCGAGCGGCCTGCGCGAACGTCTGGATCTGGCGACGGTGGTCGATCAGGCGCTGCAACTGCTCGATGCGCGGCTGCGTGACGAGCAGGTCAGTCTGGTCCTGCATCTGGCGCGTCCGGCGTGGGTGCGCGGTGATGCGATTCGTCTCGAACAGGTGCTGATCAATCTACTGCGCAATGCACTGGATGCGATGCAGGGCAAAGCCTGCAAGCGTGTGGAAATCCGTCTGGAGGCCGACGAGCAACTATGGCGGCTGAGCGTCAGTGACAACGGCGACGGCATTGCCGAGGAGCATCTGGGCCAGGTGTTCGACCCGTTTTTCACCACCAAACCGGTGGGCGATGGTCTGGGCCTCGGGCTGGCAGTATCCTTCGCCATCGTGCATGAATCCGGCGGTCGCCTGAGCGCCGAGAATGGCGACAGCGGCGCGGTGTTCAGCCTGACCCTGCCGATCGATCTGGAGGCACACATCTGATGCTCAATTCGGTGATGGTGGTCGACGATGAAACCAGCATTCGCAACGCCGTCGAACAGTGGCTGAGCCTGTCGGGATTCGCAGTGCAGTTGTTCAGCCGCGCTGAAGAATGCCTCGCCGCACTCCCCGAGCACTTCGCCGGAGTGATCCTCAGCGACGTGCGCATGCCCGGCATGGACGGTTTGCAATTGCTCGCCGCCGTGCAAAAGCGCGACGCCGATCTGCCAGTGATTCTGCTCACCGGCCATGGCGACGTGCCGATGGCGGTAGAGGCGATGCGCGACGGCGCCTATGACTTTCTGGAAAAACCGTTCAGCCCCGAAACATTGCTCGGCAGCTTGCGCCGGGCGCTGGACAAGCGCCGCCTGGTCCTGGAAAACCGCGCCCTGCACGAACTCGCCGACAACCGCGCCAGGCTCGATGCGACGCTGTTGGGCGTGTCCCGGAGCTTGCAGACGTTGCGCCGGCAAGTGCTGGATCTGGCGACGTTACCGGTCAATGTGCTGATCCGTGGCGAAACCGGTAGCGGCAAGGAACTGGTCGCGCGCTGTCTGCATGATTTCGGTCCGCGAGCCGGCAAACCGTTTGTGGCGCTGAACTGCGCGGCGATCCCCGAGCAGCTGTTCGAGGCCGAACTGTTCGGCCATGAGAGCGGCGCATTTACCGGCGCCGCGGGCAAGCGCATCGGCAAACTGGAATACGCTGATGGCGGCACGTTGTTTCTCGATGAAATCGAAAGCATGCCGCTGGCGCAGCAGGTGAAACTGTTGCGCGTGTTGCAGGAGCAAAAGCTTGAACGCCTGGGGTCGAACCAGAGCATCCGCGTTGACTTGCGCATCGTTGCGGCGACCAAACCGGATCTGCTCGACGAAGCCCGCGCCGGGCGCTTTCGTGAAGACCTGGCTTACCGCTTGACCGTCGCCGAACTGCGCTTGCCGCCCTTGCGTGATCGCCGCGAAGACATTCCGTTGCTGTTCGAGACCTTCGCGCACAATGCCGCCCAACGCCTGGGTCGAACCTTCCCGCCGTTGACGGGTGCGCAGTTGAGTCATCTGCTCAGCCACGACTGGCCGGGCAATGTTCGCGAACTGGCGAATGTTGCTGAAAGGCAAGTGCTGGGACTGGATGAACCGGTCGCCGGGATTGATCCCGGGCAATCGCTGGCCGCGCAGCAGGAAGCGTTCGAAGCGCAGTGCCTGCGCGCGGCGCTGACCCGACACAAGGGCGATGTGAAAGCGGTGCTCGAAGAACTGCAACTGCCGCGCCGCACGTTCAATGAAAAGATGCAGCGGCATGGGTTGAGTCGGGAGATGTTTGTTTCCGACAACTGAGTTATTCGTCGTCGCTGATGGCCCCTTCCCGAGCAGGCTCGCTCCCACATTTGTCATGCACTCTCTGTGGGAGCGAGCCTGCTCGCGAAGGGGCCTGATCAGGCAACAGAACCATTCGCATAAGCAAATTTCCGCTCAGCCTCGACCAACCATAAGCGGATTTCCGCTCACCCATTCCCGCCACCCCCTCTAAACCGGCCCTCTTTCCCCTGGCACAGCTCCTGCTATAGCCCTAGCAGGCTGCGTTCCGACGCGCTCCACAAAAACAATTAAATGAAGGATCCTTCAATGGATAACTCCAACGCCCTGCCCCTTGGGTCGGCTGCCGTGCCGGCCAAACCCAGAACCACCGCCAGCCGGATCAAATCGATCTTCAGCGGTTCTGTCGGCAACATGGTCGAGTGGTACGACTGGTATGTGTATGCCGCCTTCTCCCTGTACTTCGCCAAGACCTTCTTCCCCGCCGGCTCCACCACCGCGCAACTGATGAACACCGCAGCGATCTTCGCCGTCGGATTTTTGATGCGTCCGATCGGTGGCTGGCTGATGGGCATGTACGCCGACAAGGTCGGGCGCAAGAAAGCGCTGATGGCCTCGGTGTATCTCATGTGCTTCGGCTCGCTGCTGATCGCCCTGAGCCCCAACTATGAAACCATCGGCATCGGCGCGCCGATCCTGCTGGTGTTCGCGCGGTTGCTGCAAGGCCTGTCGGTCGGCGGCGAATACGGCACCTCGGCCACGTATCTCTCGGAGATGGCGACCAGGGAACGTCGCGGCTTTTTCTCCAGCTTCCAGTACGTGACCTTGATCTCCGGCCAGCTCATCGCCCTCGGCGTGTTGATCGTGCTGCAAAACATGCTGACCACCGAACAGCTGTACGCGTGGGGCTGGCGCATCCCGTTCGCCATCGGCGCGCTGTGTGCGGTGGTGGCGCTGTACCTGCGTCGCGGCATGGAAGAGACCGAGTCGTTCAGCAAAAAAGAGAAATCCAGGGAAAGCGCCATGCGCACCTTGATGCGCCACCCGAAAGAGCTGTTGACGGTGGTCGGCCTGACCATGGGCGGCACCCTGGCCTTCTACACCTACACCACCTACATGCAGAAGTACCTGGTGAACACGGTCGGCATGAGCATCTCCGACTCGACCACCATTTCTGCCGCCACGCTATTCCTGTTCATGTGCCTGCAACCGATCATCGGCGGCCTGTCGGACAAGATCGGCCGGCGTCCTATCCTGATCGCTTTCGGCGTACTGGGCACGATCTTCACCGTGCCGATCCTGATGACTCTGCACACCATCCAGACCTGGTGGGGTGCGTTCTTCCTGATCATGGCGGCACTGATCATCGTCAGCGGCTATACCTCGATCAATGCGGTGGTGAAGGCCGAGCTGTTCCCGACCGAAATCCGCGCACTGGGCGTCGGTCTGCCCTACGCACTGACCGTGTCGATTTTCGGCGGCACCGCCGAATATATCGCGCTGTGGTTCAAGAGCATCGGCATGGAAACCGGTTACTACTGGTACGTCACCGCCTGCATTGCCGTGTCGCTGCTGGTGTACATCACCATGAAGGACACCCAGAAGCATTCGCGGATCGTGACTGACTGACCGGGCCGCATCGCTGGCAGGACACAAAATCTGTGTCCTGACTCGAACCCGTAGGAGCTGCCGAAGGCTGCGATCTTTTGATTTTGTTTTTCAAGATCAAAAGATCGCAGCCTTCGGCAGCTCCTACACGGGATGTGCTTCTGGCTGGAAATATGTGGTATGTCCTTGCACTATGGCTGCATCCGAATGCAGCCCAGGAATCCGCTCCCCATGCCCGATGATATCCACTTCTACGAACCCGCCCACGGCCACGGCCTGCCTCACGATCCGTTCAACGCCATTGTCGGCCCGCGGCCCATCGGCTGGATCTCCTCGCAGGATGCCGAAGGCCGGCTCAATCTGGCGCCGTACAGTTTCTTCAACGCTTTCAACTACGTGCCGCCGATCATTGGTTTTTCCAGCGTCGGGCGCAAAGACAGTCTGAACAACATTGAGCAGACCGGTGAGTTCGCCTGGAACCTCGCCACCCGTCCATTGGCCGAGCAGATGAATCAGAGCTGCGCGATGGTCGCGCCCCAGGTCAACGAGTTTGAACTGGCGGGGCTGACGACCGTGGCGTCAAAGGTGATCTCGGTACCACGGGTGGCCGAAAGCCCGGTGTCGTTCGAGTGCAAGGTCAGCCAGATCATCCAGTTGCAACGCGCCGATGGCGCAACCGTGCCGAGCTGGCTGATCCTGGGTGAGGTGGTCGCCGTGCACATCGCCAAGTGGTTGCTCAAGGATGGCATCTACGACACCGCCGCGGCAGAACCGATTCTGCGTGGCGGCGGGCCGGCGGATTACTTTCAGCTGGGGCCTGAGGCGCTGTTCAAGATGTGGCGCCCCGGGGCGCAGAAATAATTACCAGACCAGCTCGGCCTCATCAGTGACGCCCTTGAGCTTGTCCAGCTCGTTGATTGCCGCGTCATCGGCAGCGATCGCGCCGGCGAAGACCTGATCATTCAGCAGTTTGTGAAAACGCGGTGCGCCGCCATCGACCCGGGCCTTGACCGCGATGGCCGCGTAATAACCCTTGTTGCCGCCCAGTTCGACGGGGACGACTGCGGAGACTGCTTCGAAGCGTTCAAACTCTTTACGTGCCATGTCGCGGATCCCGACTCAATCAATCAAGCCGGACATTAAACCCTCAACCGGCGAGTTTGTGTACCGGCGCCGAACATTGGCCAAGGGCCTGCGCTGCCGAGACGTCTCTGAAAGTATGGAAGTCGAGGCTGTTGACCACCAAGTCCTGCACCAGTTCGGCGAAGACTTCCATCGACGGACTGTTGAAATACGCGGTCATCATCTGCTGACTGCTCCAGTAGCCGCTGACCAGCCACAGGTCAGCATCGCACTGCGACTGCTGCAACGAAAAACTCAGGCACCCGGGCGCGGCGCGCGAGACTTCGATCAACGCGCTCAGGCGCACACCGAGTTCCGCCGAGCGCCCGGCCTGGGCACGGACGAAGGCCATATGACTGACAGGCATCTGCTTGGACATGATCAACCCTCCATGAAATCGCGTGGCAGCCGGGGACGGGCTGCGACTGGAGCAAAGATTAAGGGCCGGGGTATCTGCGCCGTTAGTCGATTCCTGCCTTCGCGTTGCACAATCCTGCGAGACTGTGCAGACGACCTGTAACAACCGGTAACCCCGCGCAACACGTCTGTCATACGCGTTTTGTGTAGGAGCTGCCGAAGGCTGCGATCTTTTGATTTTGCCTTGAAGATCAACGGATCGCAGCCTTCGGCAGCTCCTACAGGGTGGCATGGCGCCAGACGCGGAAATAGCTCCGGGCAGAATCAGGCAAGCATTTGGCAGAATGTGGCTACCGCCGCTGCTTGCACAAACATATGCTCTGCTGCATTCCCCCTCACTTGCCGAGGATGCCGTGCATGACGTCATTCGATCGTTTTCAAGCCGAACCCAGCGCCGACATGGAAAAGCAGCGCGCGGAACTGGCGGCGATCATCCGCCGCAACACCAGCGACGATGGCAGCTACCAGACCGCCATCGGTTCGCTGGTGATGTCGCGTCACACCAAGTCCCATGACTTCGCCCCGGTGCTCGCGCAGCCCGCGCTGTGCATCATGGCGCAGGGGCGCAAAGAGGTACGGTTGGCCGATGAGTTCTTCAACTACGACCCGCTCAATTATCTGGTGGTATCGGTTTCGATGCCGCTGAGCGGGCGCGTGGTCAACGTCTCGCCAGAGGAACCGATCCTCGCCGTGCGCCTGGACATCGACCCGGCCGAAATCACCGCACTGATCGCCGATGCCGGCCCGATGGGCGTGCCGACCCGGCCTACCGGGCGCGGTCTGTACGTCGAAAAGATCGACAGTGCCATGCTCGATGCGGTGCTGCGCCTGGCCCGGCTGCTCGATGCACCGAAGGACATCGCCATGCTCGCGCCGCTGATTCGGCGCGAGATTTTGTATCGCCTGCTGCGCAGCCCGCAGGGTCATCGCTTGTATGAGATTGCGATTGCCAACAGCCAGAGCCACCGCATCAGCCAGGCGATCAAATGGCTCAACGGCCATTTCGAGCAGCCGCTGCGCATCGATGATCTGGCCCGGGAAGTGAACCTCAGCGTGTCGACCCTGCATCATCGTTTCAAGGCGATGACGGCGATGAGTCCGTTGCAGTATCAGAAGCAATTGCGCCTGCAAGAGGCGCGGCGCCTGATGCTGACTGAAGGACTGGAAGCGTCGGCGGCGGGGTATCGCGTGGGCTATGAAAGCCCGTCGCAGTTCAGCCGCGAAT
Source organism: Pseudomonas sp. (assembly GCF_035554175.1). GTDB lineage: Bacteria > Pseudomonadota > Gammaproteobacteria > Pseudomonadales > Pseudomonadaceae > Aquipseudomonas. Next base: position 251,757 of record NZ_DATMIV010000019.1, read on the forward strand.
ACAGCCGCTTGTTTGGCGCGCCGCCGTTGCGGGATCTGGCGCGATTGCGGTTGTCGGTCTGATCCGGGTTTGGTAGCGCTGCTGATGAAGCCATCGCGAGCAGGCTCACTCCTACAGTGGAACGCATTCCACATGCAGGAGTGAGCCTGCTCGCGATGAGGCCGAAATGATCACTGCCCCATCCGGATCAGCCCCCCAACACCCGACACGCCTCTACCGGCAACGTCACCGACACCGGATGGCCGATCCCCAGCCCGATCCCCTGACACGGCGTACTCAGCGCGGTAAACGTCACGCCGGAACACTCCACCGTGGTCTCGATCGTCGCGCCGATATCGCGCACGAATGTCACCTTGCCCAGCAAACGATTGCCCGCCGTGGCCTGCGGTGCCGACAGTTGCAGGTCTTCCGGGCGAATCAGCATCTTCACTTTCTGCCCGACGACGATGCTGCTGCAGATCGGCACCTGCAGCGCGTCACCGCCCGGCAGGCTGACCTTGCCATCGCCCAGCGCCGTGGCCGGAAAGATATTGCCCGAGCCGATAAAGTCGGCGACGAACTCATTGGCCGGGTGCCGATAGATTTCAATCGGCGTACCGACCTGCTGTACTTTGTGTTCGCCGAGCACGACGACGATATCGGCCATGGTCATCGCTTCGCGCTGATCGTGGGTGACCATGATCGTGGTGATGTTCAGGCGTTGTTGCAGTTGCCGGATTTCCACCTGCATCGACTCACGCAACTTGGCGTCGAGCGCCGACAGCGGTTCGTCGAGCAAAAGGATTTTCGGGTGTGAAGCAATCGCCCGGGCAATCGCCACCCGTTGGCGCTGCCCGCCGGAGAGTCTGGCTACCGGACGATCGATCATTGCCTGCAACTGGATCAGCTCGAGCAACTCCACGACACGTTTTTGCTGATCAGCCTTGCCGACGCCACGCAACTTGAGCGGATAAGCGATGTTCTCGCCGACGGTCATGTGCGGGAACAGCGCCAGCGACTGGAAGACCATGCCGAAGTTACGCAAGTGCGCCGGGGTGTGCCCAATGTTCTCGCCGTCCAGGCGTATCTCGCCGCCGGAAAGGGTTTCCAGCCCGGCGATCATCCGCAACAAGGTGGTTTTGCCGCAGCCGGACGGGCCGAGGAAGCACACCAGTTTGCCTTCCGGCAAATGCAGGTTGACGTCTTGTACCGCGCAAGCCGAGCCGTAATGTTTCTCGACGTTTTCCAGAATCAGACCAGTCATGTTGCACCTCAAATCAAAAGGAAACGCCGCCCTCGCCCACCAGTTTCTCCAGCGCCCAGATCAGGACGAAGTCGATCAGGACGATCAGCACGGCAAACGAGAACACGGTAGGGTCAAGCGATGACACGGTGCGGCTGTACATCCAGATCGGCACGGTCATGACGTCGATGGTGTAGAGGAAGTAGGTCACGGTGAATTCGTTGAACGAGACGATGAACGCCAGCAGCATGCCCGCCAGAATCCCCGATTTCATCAACGGCACCACCACATCGACGATTGCGCGCAGTGGCGAGGCGCCGAGCATCCGTGCCGCTTCTTCGACTTCGCCGCCGATGGACAACATCGCCGCTGTGCAGTTTTTCACCACGAACGGCAGCGCCAGAATCACATGGGCGATGACCAGCCGCGACGTGGTCATGTGGAACGGCAGGCTGTCGAACACCAACAGCAATGCCAGCCCCAGCACCACCATCGGGAACACCAGCGGCAGCGACATCAGTTGCAGGGCCACGGCCTTGCCGCGGAACTCGCAACGGGTCAGCGCATAAGCGGCCGGCACGGCAATCAGCGTGGCGAAGATCATGGTCAGGCATGACACCAACAGGCTGGTGGCCATCGCCTGACCGAGGCTCAGCACGTCGCTGGCGTCGGGTGCAACGAAGGTGTGCCAGGCGGCCTTGTACCATTGCAGGCTGTAACTGCTCGGCGGGAAGTCGAGGTTCGACGCACCGCTGAACGACATGACGATCATGGTCAGGATCGGCAACACCGCCAGCAACAGAATGATCCCGGAGAGCATGCCGGCGAACTTGCCGGTGTCGCCGGGCAACAACGCCATACGCTTTTTCCTCAGAACACTCATTGCGAAGCCTCCAGCAGACGCCGACGACGGCCGGTGATGTATTCGGATAACGTCATGATCGCCAGCGTGGTGACGATCAGCACCACACCGGCAGCCGATGCGGCGGGCCAGTTCATCAGCGGCGCGATCTGGTCATGCACCATCACGGCGAGCATCGGCACGCGCCGACCGCCGAGCAGCAACGGCACGACAAAACTGCTGGCGTTGTAGGCGAACACCAACGTCGCACCGGTGATGATGCCCGGCAGGCTCATCGGCAACACCACCTGGCGAAACACCTGAAAACGACTGGCGCCAAGAGTTGCCGCCGCTTCTTCATAGGTGCGGGCAACGCCGCGCATGGCACTGGCAATCGGTAACACGGCCAGCGGAAACGCGGTCTGCACCAGCCCCATCAGCACGCCGTTCTGGTTGTACAGCAACATGATCGGTCGCTTGATCAGACCCAGTCCCATCAGGGTCTGGTTGAGCATCCCGCCGGGGCCGAGAATCACCAGCCAGCCGTAGCTTTGCAGCAGCAGGTTGACCAGCAACGGCAATAGCACTGCGGCGAGGAATACCCGCCGCAGAAACGGCGAGGTCAGCCGCGACATGGTGTACGCCACCGGGATCGCCAGCACCACCGCGATCACTGCGCTGATCAGTGCCAGACGCAACGTCAACAGCAGCGATTTGAGGTAATAGGGTTCAAGCAACTGCGCATAACTGGCCAGGCTTAAACCTGTCCATTCCGCGCCTTTGCTGCCGACGCTCATGCGCAGCACCAGCAGGCTGGCGGCGATCAGCACGCCGAGAAACAGCATCGACGGCGACAGGAAAAGCCACGCCCGCACAGTGGGCGATACACCGCGCGTCGGGCGCACGTCGGCAGCACCTGCCGTTCGGGTCAGGGTTTGATGTTCCATAGCAATGATCTCGTCAACGGCAAGCAACAGGATTGAAATCCGGGCAAAAAACCTGTGGCGAGGGAGCTTGCTCCCGCTGGGTCGCGAAGCGGCCCCATCAATGACTGAACGCACTCGCAAGGTTGCCGTTCAGATTGCGGCTGCTTCGCAGCCGAGCGGGAGCAAGCTCCCTCGCCACACAAGATCTTCAGGCCGCGAAAATCAGGAAGAAAAAATTTCCGTATAACGACGAATCCATTGGTCATGCACAGTCGCCAGGAAGGCGTTGTCGTGCATGATCGCCTTCTCGGCAATCTGTTCCGGCGTGAGGATGAACGGGCTCTTGCGGGCCTCGGCGGAAATGATTGCCTTGGCGTTGACCGGGCCGTTGTAGATGTCCTCGGCCATCTTGCCCTGCACCAGCGGGTCGAGGGAGTGGTCGATGAAGGCATAGGCCAAGTCGGTGTCGCCCGGGCGATTCTTCGGCATCACCGAGAGCATCAGGTCGGTGTAGAACCCTTCCTTCATGCCGAACGTCGCGCCGAGGCCGTAGTTCGGATCACGGATCTGCTTGGGGAAGAACGCCGGCGCATACAACCCGCCCATGTCCAGCGAACCCGTGCGGAACAGCTCGGCAATCTGATTCGGGTTTTCGCCCAGGGTCACCACGCGGTCCTTGAGCTCGGCGAGTTTCCTGAAACCCGGTTCGATGTTGTGTTCGTCACCGCCGGCCAGTTTCGCGGCGATGATGATCAGGTCCATCGCCTCGGTCCAGTTCGGCGGCGGCAGGAAAATATTCGGCGCCAGGTCCGGATCCCACAATGCCGCGTAACTGTCCGGCGCTTGTTTGAGCGTGCGGGTGCTGTAGACCAGACTGTTGCACCAGAGCAGGTAACCGATGCCGTGGCCGTTGGCGCCGGTGCGGTATTTTTCCGGCACGTCGATCAGGTTGGGGATCCGGTTGAGGTCGGGTTTCTCCAGCAGTCCGGCGGCGGCCAGACCTTCGGCGCCGACGCCCGCCAGAGTGATGATGTCGTATTGCGGACGGTCACCGCCGGCCTTGAGTTTGGCGACCATTTCCGAGGTGCTGCCGGTGCGGTCGGCGATAACCCTGGCGCCGGTTTTGGCTTCGAAGGTCGCGGCGATGTTGCGCAGGGCAGCCAGGCCGGTGTCATCCGACCAGGTCAGCAAACGCAGAGTCTTGCCGGCAAAGCGGGTATCGCTGGCACTCGCCCGGATCAAGGGCATGCTCAGGGCGGCCGCAGCCACCGACGCCACGCCCACGGTTTTGATGAATTGACGCCTGTTCAGATCGTGCTCGCCCATGACGGACTCCCTTTGTTGTTTTAAGTATGAGATTGGTCGCAACCGTTGCATCCGCGCGGCCTGTCCTGCGCCAGCCCCGGTTCACAAGGGCTTCAGCGCTGCCGACGGTTCATCCTGAGGTCGTGCAAAACACCTGACTATCGATAAAAACTCATTGAAGCCATGATGCCGACGCATGCCTCCTTGCGAGGCATGCGCTGACCTTTTTCGGGCGCTCAGTGCGCCCGGATCACATGTTTGATTTCCTGAAAAGCCTGCAGGCCCCACGGCCCCAATTCGCGCCCAAGGCTGCTCTGCTTGTAACCACCCCACGCCGCCTGCGGGAAGATCACCTGCGGCGCGTTGACCCACACAAGCCCTGCCTGCAGGGCGTTGGCGACACGGTCGGCGGTTGCGGGGTTACGCGTCACCACACTGGCGACCAGACCGAACTGGCTGTCGTTGGCCAGGGCGATCGCCTCGGCTTCGCTGCTGAAACTGCGCACACAGACCACCGGCCCGAAGATCTCTTCGCACCACAACGCACTGTCGAGGGGCACCTCGGTGAACACGGTCGGCTGCAAAAAATAGCCGCGCGGCAGATGCGCCGGACGATTGCCGCCGCACACCAGTTTCGCCCCGGCACTCAGACCACGATCGATGTGGCCGAGGACGCGCTGGTATTGCGCCTGGTTGACCAGCGCGCCCATCTCCACGTTCGGGTCAAACGGGTCGGCGACGCGAATAGCCTGGGCACGTTGTCGTAGACCTTCGAGAAATTCATCCGCCAGCTCATCGGCCACCAGTACGCGACTGGTGGCCGAACACATCTGCCCGGCGTTAAAGAACCCGCCACCGCAAGCCAGCTCAACGGCCAGCTCGATATCGGCATCATCGAGCACCAACAGCGAAGACTTGCCGCCCAGTTCGAGGCTCACGCCTTTCACCGTTTCCGCGGCGCGCTGCATCACCTGGACACCGACCGCGTTGCTGCCGGTGAAGGAGATCTTGGCGACGCGCGGGTCCGCCGAAAGCGGTGCGCCTACGGCCAGCCCTGTGCCGCAGACCAGGTTGAACACGCCGTCGGGCAAACCGGACTGCGCAATGATCGCTGCCAGTCCCAGTTCCGGCAGCGGCGTCACTTCCGAAGGTTTCAGCACCACACAGCAACCCGCAGCCAGGGCGGGCGCGAGTTTCCACGCGGTGGTGACCATGGGGAAATTCCACGGCACGATCAGCCCGACCACGCCGCACGGTTCGCGGCGCAGGCGTGCGCTGAAGTCGTCGCTGGGCAGTGCCACGTCGCTGTCCTGTTGCGCGTCGAGGCGTTCGGCGAGTTCGGCGTAATACTCGAAAGTGGCAATGACGTCATCGACATCGATGGCCGCCTCGAACTGCGGTTTGCCGTTGTTGCTCGACTGCAGTTTCATCAAGTGATCGCGACCGTTGCGCACGCCATTGGCGATGTTACGCAGGATCGCCCCGCGTTCGGCACCGGTGGTTTTCGACCAGTCCCTGAACGCTACGGTTGCCGCGCTGATGGCTTGATCGACGGCTTGCTCGTCACCGCCATTGACCGTGGTCAGCAGCGCCTCGCTGGCCGGGTTGATCACTCGCAGATGTTCGCGGCCCGCCGACCATTGGCCGTTGATGAACAGGCCGTCGAGCGTGGTTGGAAAAGTGATCATGGGGCCACCGCCTGCATCCATTGGGTCTGGTCGATTTCAATCAGCGTCGGCCCTTGCCGGTCCGTCGCGCTACGCAGCGCGGCGCGCAGTTGTGCGATATCGCTGATGGCCTGCGCGGCGCAACCGAGGGCCTTGGCCACGGCAATGAAGTCCGGGGTGTAGATGTCCACGCCGACCGGATCGATGGCGCGGTTGACCATGTATTTCTTGATCTCTTCGTAACCCTGGTTATTCCACAGCAGCACGATCACCGGCACCCGCGCTTCGACGGCGCTGGCCAGTTCCGGCAGAGTGAATTGCAAGCCGCCGTCGCCGATCAGGCACACCACCGCCGGTCGCCGCCCGCCCTCGACGCTGCCGCCGAGCCATGCGCCAATGGCCGCCGGCAAGGCATAACCGAGGGTGCCGTAACCGGTCGAGGCGTTGAACCAGCGACGTGGACGTTCGGGGTTGAAAGTCAGGTTGCCGGTGTACACCGGTTGCGTGGAGTCGCCGACGAACACCGCCTCAGGCAGTTCGTGCAACACGGTTTGGAGCAAACGCGTTTGGGCGAGGGTGGGTGCGTCCCAGGTCGCGCTCAATTCTTCACGCAGACGTGCGGCCCGCACATGGCCCCAGTCGCTGCGGCGCAGAGCCAGGGTTTTTTGCTCCAGCGCGCCGAGCAATGCTTGCGCGGCATGGCGCGCGTCGGCGACCAGCGCGACGTGCGGCGGATAGTTGCGCACCGTCTGATCGGCATCGATGTCGATGCGCAGCAGCTTGCCGGGAATCCTGAAGCCGCCAGCGAAGGTCACGTCGTAATCGGTCTCGGCCAGCTCGGTGCCGATCGCCAGCACAACGTCGGCCTCGGCCACCAGCGCGCGAGTGGCGACCAGGCTCTGGGTCGAACCGATCAGCAGCGGATGGCTGGACGGCAGCATGCCTTTGGCGTTGATGGTCAGCGCCACGGGGGCATCGAGCATCTCGGCGATTCGGGTCAGCTGCGCCGCCGCGTCGATGGCTCCGCCACCGGCCAGAATCAGTGGTCGTTGTGCGCCGGCCAGCAGTTCAGTCATGCGGCTCACCGCACCCGGCGCGGCACCAGCGCGATCGATGTTCACCGGCACGCTGGCGAGCAAGTCATCGGCCTCTTCGACCAGAACGTCCAGCGGAATTTCGATGTGCACCGGACGTGGTCGCCCGGCCTGGAACAAGGCAAATGCACGCGCCAGCACTACCGGTAGCTCGGCGGCGGACATCAGCGTATGCGAGAACGCTGCGACGCCGCCGACCAGTGCGCTCTGGTTCGGCAACTCATGCAGCTTGCCGCGCCCACCGCCCAACTGACTGCGCGACTGCACGCTGGAGATCACCAGCATCGGAATCGAATCGGCATAGGCCTGCCCCATGGCGGTGGTGATGTTGGTCATGCCCGGGCCAGTGATGATGAAACACACCCCCGGCTTGCCACTGGTGCGCGCATAACCGTCGGCCATGAAACCCGCGCCCTGCTCATGCCTGGGCGTGACGTGGTTGATGCTCGAACGGGCCAGACCGCGATACAGCTCCACGGTGTGCACGCCCGGAATGCCGAACACCTGCTCGACCCCATAATTTTCCAACAGCTTGACCAGTACTTCGCCGCACGTTGCCATGTCGATTGCCCTTTCATTCACTGAACACTCCCTGTGGGAGCGAGCCTGCTCGCGAACAGGCGGTCCAGCCACTATCAGTGTCGAACCTTGAACCGCCTTCGCGAGCAGGCTCGCTCCCACAGGGTCGGTGGAGTGCCCATTGGAACGGCGCACAGCTAGCGGCAACAATCGATTAAAAGTCATACTAGCCATGTCCTCACGTCATATCTCGGATCGCCATGAAACGCTTGCCTCCCCTGCCCGCGCTGCACACGTTTCTGATCACCGCCCAGTGCTGCAACTTCACCCGCGCCGCCGAACAGTTGCATATCACCCAGGGCGCGGTGAGCCGGCAGATCGCCGGGCTGGAAGAACATCTTGGTTATCCATTGTTCATTCGTCTGGCCCGAGGCCTGGCGCTGACCGCTGAAGGACGTGAATGGCTGCTGCAAGTGGAAAAGGTCTTCGGTCTGATCAGCGAGGCCGCTGAACAGATCGGGCTCAGGCACCAGACCTTGCAACTCAAGGCTCCGAGTTGCGTGATGCGCTGGCTGTTGCCGCGCCTGCTGCAGTGGCAGAAGGAACGCCCGGATGTGCCGGTCAAACTGACGGCCTCGCTGCAGCACGGGGTCGATTTCCAGCGCGAGCCATTCGATGCCGCGGTGATTTACGGCCCGCCGCCGGACAATTCGCCGGGCGCATTGCACCTGTTCGACGAGCAACTGACGCCGGTGTGCTCGCCGCAATTGTTCCAGGGCGTGCCCGCGTTGAATTCGCCAGAGGATTTGCAACAGCACCTGTTGTTGCATCCGACCCTCGACCTTCAGGACTGGTCGGTGTGGCTGCGTGCAGCCGGATTGCAGCTGAGCAACCTCGGCAGCGGCCAGCATTTCGAAACCCTGGATCAGGCGATGTCGATGGCGTCCCACGGCACGGGTGTGGCGATCGGGGACTGGTCGCTGATAGGCGATGATCTGAGCGCCGGGCGGTTGGTGATGCCGTTTGCGTTGAAGGTCAAGACGGGGTTGGCGTATTACGTGGTGGTGCCTGCGGGAGCCGAACCGTCCGCGCAGCTGGAGGAGCTGATGCTCTGGCTGGTTGAGCAGGCTCATACCCGCTGAACACCGTGATACCTTGCAGGAGCTGCCGAAGGCTGCGATCTTTTGATCTTGAAAAGCAAAATCAAAAGATCGCAGCCTTCGGCAGCTCCTACACGGATCGCATTTCGGATCAGTAACCGACGGTGTAGCGCTGCCGCGAATGCTTCGGCGTTTCCACTTCGTCGATCAGCGCAATCGCGTAATCGGCAAACGTTATCCAGCTACGCCCTTGTGCACTGACCAACAGATGATCCTTGCCGAGGCGGAAAGTACCGCTGCGCTCACCTTCGACAAACTCTGCCGACGGCGACAGGAAAGTCCAGTCCAGTGCCTGCTCCTGACGCAGCGCCTCAAGGAACGCAGCCCCGGCACTGGCCTCGGTTTTGTACTCGGCCGGGAAACCTGCACTGTCGATCACCCGCGTGTCATCCGGCAGCAATAGCGAACCGGCGCCCCCTACCACCAGCAGTCGCTTGACCCCGGCCTGCTTCAGCGGCCCGACAATCGCCTGCGCCGGCACGCTGGCGAAATGCGCAGCCGTGATTACAACGTCGTGACCGGCCACTGCCGCTTGCAGCGCCGCCGAATCCAGCACATCGACATTCTTGCTGACCACACCGGCGCGACTGCCGATGCTTGATGTATCCCGGGCGATGGCGGTGACACTGTGCCCGCGGCGCAGGGCTTCTTCCAGCAGTTGGCTACCGGCACGTCCGGTGGCGCCAATGATTGCGATCTTGCTCATGACATTCTCCAGTTGGCTTGAGTGGGTATTCGGATTCGGTTTACCACTGCATTTCGCCTTTGGCGACTTTCGCGCTCAGCTCCAGCGAGCTTTCTTCGCCAAGTTGCGGGTAGCGCTTCTTCATCGCCGCGATCAGTGCAGCGGAATCCTTGGCCCTGGCGGTTTCGGCATCGAACGCCTTGATGTAATCAGCAGTGAATTTCACGCTGGTCAGCGAGCGGCTGCTGTCACCGAGGAAGTGACCCGGCACCACGGTTTTCGGTTTCAGGCCTTCGATGGTGTGCAGGGTGTGCAGCCAGTCGGCATGGGACTGCGCAGTCTGGGTGTCGGCCATCCACACATGAATGTTCTCGGCGACCACCACGCCACCGACCACGGCCTTGAGCGACGGGATCCACACGAAGCTGCGATCAGGCTGTTTGCCATCGAGGCCGATCACCTGCAGCTTCTGGCCTTCGAGGGTCAGGCTGTCACCCTTGAGCACGTCCGGGACGATGGTTTTTGCCGGCACATCGGCGCCCATTTTTGGACCCCAGTAGGCCAGTTTGCCGTCGACGGTGTGCTTGATGTGCTCGACAGTCGGTTGCGACGCCAGCACTTTCGCCTGTGGGAATGCCTTGGTCAGGGTGTCGAGGCCGAAGTAGTAATCCGGGTCACCGTGGCTGATGTAGATGGCGGTCAATTGCTTGCCGCTGGCGCGGATCTTTTCCACCACTTGCTCAGCCTGGGATTTGCCGAATTGGGCATCGACCAGAATCGCTTCCTTCTCACCGCTGACCAACACCGAGCTCACCGGAAAAATCGCGTTTGTGCCTGGGTTGTAGACATCCAGGCGCAGCTCGGCCGCAGATGCATGGGCAGCAAAGCCGAAAAATGCAGCGACGAGCAGAACGCGTTTGAATGGGGTGAAACCGATCATGGGTTGCTCCGGGGTTCGAATGCCAGGTTGGCGATGCAACAGAGCTTAGTTGCCTGACTCAGTACAAAAAATGCGATGCTTGGACATAGTTTGTTTCTGAAAGCGGGCAAATCATGGATCGTCTTCAAGCAATGCGAGTGTTCGTCACGGTGGTGGATCTGGGCAGCCAGTCAGCAGCGGCCGATCACCTGGACCTGTCGCGGCCAGTGGTTTCGCGCTATCTGGCGGAGCTGGAAGACTGGGTCGGTGCACGGCTGATGCACCGCACCACGCGCAAGTTGAGCCTGACCGCCGCCGGCAGCGAAATCCTCCCCCGTTGCCGACAGATGATCGAGCTGTCGACCGACATGCAAGCCGCCGTCAGCGAGCCCCATGACACGCCGCGCGGCCTGCTGCGGATCAGCGTCAGCACCTCGTTCGGTCAGGCACAACTGGCCGATGCGATGGCGGCATACGTCAAGCGTTACCCCGGCGTGAGCATCGACCTGCAAATGCTCGATCGCACGGTGAATCTGGTCGATGAGCGCATCGATCTGGCGATTCGTACCAGCAACGACCTCGATCCCAACCTGATCGCCCGGCGCCTGACCGTATGTCGCTCGGTGGTCTGCGCCGCGCCGGCTTATCTGCATGAGCATCCGGCGCCTTCACGGATCGAAGACCTGAGCCGGCACAATTGCCTGACACATTCGTACTTTGGCAAGAGCCTGTGGCATTTCGAAGTGGATGGCGAACCGGTGTCGGTGCCGGTGCAGGGCAATATCAGCGCCAATGAAGCCAGCACCCTGCTTCGCGCAACCCTAGCCGGCGCGGGCGTGGCGATGCTACCGACGTATCAGGCCGGCGTGCATATTCACAGCGGCGAATTGCTGCGCCTGCTGCCGCACGCCGAACCGCGGCAGATGAATATTTACGCGGTATACGCCTCGCGCAAACACATGCCGGCGGCACTGCGCAGCATGCTCGATTTTCTTGTTCAGCGTTTCCCCGAGAATCCTGCGTGGGATGTCGGCCTGTAAAAAATCAAAAGATCGCAGCCTTCGGCAGCGCCTACATTTGGAATGCATTCTCCCTGTAGGAGCTGCCGAAGGCTGCGATCTTTTGATCTTGTTCTATGCTGAAAGTAATACCGCAAGGTAGACGTTCAGAGGTCCACGCCATGAACATCAAAACAAAAAGGTACGCCGCGATTTTCATCACCTGCGCCGCCACGCTGGCGCTGTATGGCACTGCGGCCTGGCGGGTCGAGCAGTTGCGCCAGCTGCCGCGCGAGTATGCGAGTTGCAACTATGAGCGGTGTATTCCGCACAATGCCACGCTGAACGCGCTGCGCTGATTTTTCTGTCTGGAATGTCGCTCCTGTGGGAGCGAGCCTGCTCGCGAATGCGGTGTGTCAGCCAGCATCTTTGCTGAATGAAGGAACGTATTCGCGAGCAGGCTCACTCCTGCAGGGTCTGCCGGTGCTCTCAGGATTGTTGCTCGGCCTTCAAGCGGTCGCGGAATGCCTTTGGCGAAATCCCCACCCGGCGGCGGAACAGGCGAGTGAAGTTGGTCGGATCGGAAAACCCCAACAGCTCTGACATCTCGTAAATGGTCATGCTGGTGTACGTCAGCAGACGCTTGGCCTCCAGTAACTGACGCTCATGCATGATCTGCAACGCCGGCTGCCCGGCCAGTTCACGGCAGGTGCCGTTGAGGTGCGATACGGAAATGCCCAAGCGATGGGCGAGGTCTTCGACCTTGACGTGCTGGCGGTAAGTCTCCTCCACCAACTGAATGAAACCGTTGAGGTATTCGCGCTGGCGTTGCGGGCGCTGACTGGCCTTATGGCGCACGATCGCCTGGCGGCTGACCCAGACCATGATCACGCTGACCAGCGAATGCATGAGCATTTCCCGCGCCGGTTGATGACCGTTGTACTCGCCCTGCAGCGCCGAAAACAGGCTGTTCAGATAATCACCGTCCTTGCCGGCCGGGTAGTTTTCCGCGCGGGCCAGGGCGTGTACCGAGTCGCCCAGTTGCGCCTGCAAGTGGTTGATCAGCGGCGTCGCCAGCGTGACGATGAAGCCTTCGACGTCCTCGGAGAAACGAAAGCCGTGCACCGACAGCGGTGGCAGGACTTGAATCGCCGGTGTCTCGAGCTGGGTGCGCTGGCCTTCGATCTCAAGCTCTGCCTGACCTTTGAAAACGAACAACAGCTGGCACAGATCCGCGTGGCGGTGAGGTTTGATTTCCCATTGATGTTCGCGACTGCGTGAGGAAATGGTTTCACAGTGCAGCAAGTCCGGAGTCGGCCAGTCCAGGCTTTCACCATAGAGCTTGAACACCGGAATCGAAGGCAGGGCAGGCTTGTTCATCACTTCAATCCAGGCCTCGGGGTTGTGGGCGATAATCGCACCGATTGGCAGAATGTACAGATTTCGGCTCAGTTTTCACCTTCAATTGACAGACCCGCAAGGGAAAAATGCAAGCACTCGATCCATAAATCATTCACCGGCGTTTGCTGGGTGAAGCTTGCGAGTCATAAAAACAATGAAAACCTTGAAAACCCAAGTCGCCATTATCGGCGCCGGTCCCTCCGGACTGCTTCTCGGCCAGTTGCTGCACAACGCTGGCATCGACACACTTATCCTCGAACGCCAGACGCCTGATTACATTCTTGGGCGCATCCGTGCCGGTGTGCTTGAACAAGGCATGGTAGAGCTGTTGCGTCAGGCCGGTGTCGGTCAGCGAATGGATGCCGAAGGTCTGGTTCATGGCGGTTTTGATCTGGCGCTGGACGGGCGTCGAGTGCATATCGATCTGCATCGGCTGACCGGCGGCAAAACCGTCATGGTCTACGGTCAGACCGAGGTGACCGGTGACCTGATGGCCGCTCGTCGGGACGCCGGCGCAACGACAATTTACCAAGCCAACAACGTCATCCCCCACGGCATGAAAAGCGACGAAGCGTTCGTCACTTTCGAAAAGGACGGTGAAACCTGGCGCGTCGATTGCGATTACATCGCCGGTTGCGATGGTTTCCATGGCGTCGCGCGGCAGGCGATTCCTGCCGATTGCCTGAAGACGTTCGAGCGGGTCTATCCATTCGGCTGGCTGGGGATCCTCGCCGATACGCCACCCGTTCACGATGAGCTGGTTTATGCCCGGCACGAACGTGGCTTCGCCCTGTGCAGCATGCGTTCGGCCACGCGCACCCGCTACTACCTGCAAGTGCCGGCGGATGAAAGCATCGATGACTGGAGCGATCAGCGTTTCTGGGATGAGCTGAAAAAACGCCTGCCGCAGGCTCTCGCGGAAAAACTGGTGACCGGCCCCTCGATCGAAAAAAGCATCGCGCCGCTGCGCAGCTTTGTCGTCGAACCGATGCAGTACGGCTGCATGTTTCTGGTTGGCGACGCCGCGCATATCGTCCCGCCTACAGGCGCCAAAGGTTTGAACCTCGCCGCCAGCGACGTCAGCACGCTGTTCGACATCCTGCTCAAGGTCTATCGCCAAGGTCGCACGGATCTTCTGGAAAAATATTCGGAGATTTGCCTGCGTCGGGTGTGGAAAGCCGAGCGGTTTTCCTGGTGGATGACATCGATGCTGCATCGCTTCGACGAGCACGATGCATTCAGCCAGCGCATTTGCGCCTCGGAACTGGACTACTTCGTCAGCTCCGAAGCCGGGCAAAAAACCATTGCGGAAAATTACGTCGGGCTTCCATACGAGGCTATCGAATAGCCTGCTATCGACTTATAGTGGCGAGCACCCACCCGCTCGCCCTGAACGCGCGGGTCAATCACTGCCCGCAGGTTTTCCGTGACCACTCTCAATCAGCCTGAAACGCCGAAACCGGCCATTCGCAGCGTGCTGGTCGCCTTGATGATGGCGATCTTCCTTGGTGCGCTGGATCAGACCATCGTCGCCGTGTCGATGCCGGCCATCTCCGCACAATTCAAGGACGTCAGCCTGCTGGCCTGGGTGATTTCCGGCTACATGGTGGCGATGACCGTGGCGGTGCCAATCTACGGCAAGCTCGGCGACCTGTACGGGCGACGCAAACTGATGCTCTTCGGCATGGGCCTGTTCACCCTCGCCTCGCTGTTCTGCGGCATGGCGCAGAGCATGGAACAACTGGTGCTGGCGCGGATTCTTCAGGGCATCGGCGCCGGCGGCATGATCTCGGTGAGTCAGGCGATCATCGGCGACATCGTGCCGCCGCGCGAACGCGGCCGCTATCAGGGCTATTTCAGCAGCATGTACGCGGTAGCCAGCGTCGCCGGCCCGGTGCTCGGCGGCTACATGACCGAATATCTGTCATGGCGCTGGGTGTTTCTGATCAACCTGCCGCTGGGCCTGGGCGCCTGGTGGGTAGCGCGGCGCAACCTGCGCGGCTTGCCAATCCCACAGCGCAAACCGGTGATCGATTACCTCGGCACGGTGCTGATGATCATCGGCCTGACCGCGTTGTTGCTCGGCATCACCGAAGTCGGCCAAGGCCATGCATGGCGCAGCAGCGAAGTGCTCGGTCTGTTCACCTGCGCCGTATTGGTGCTGGCGCTGTTTGTCTGGCATGAGCGCCGGGCACGCGAGCCCTTGCTGCCAATGCACCTGTTTGCCAACCGCAATGCGCTGCTGTGCTGGTGCACGATCTTTTTCACCAGTTTCCAGGCGATTTCCCTGATCGTGCTGATGCCGCTGCGCTTTCAGAGTGTCACAGGTGCTGGCGCGGACAGCGCGGCATTGCACCTGCTGCCACTGGCGATGGGTTTGCCGATCGGCGCCTATTTCGCCGGGCGCCGCACGTCGATCACCGGGCGTTACAAACCACAGATCCTCACCGGCGCGATCCTTATGCCGATCTCGATTCTCGGTATGGCTTTCAGTGCGCCGCAAGCGACACTGCTCAGCGGTTTGTTCATGTTACTCAGTGGCATTGCCGGCGGCATGCAGTTCCCGACGTCCCTGGTCGGCACGCAAAACTCGGTAGAGCAACGGGACATCGGCGTGGCCACCAGCACCACCAACCTGTTCCGCTCGCTGGGTGGCGCGGTGGGTGTGGCGTTGATGTCGGCGCTGCTCCTGGCACTGTTGCACGACTCCAGTTTCGCCCACCTGGCGAGCAGTTCGCTGCTCAGCGAAGGACATTCGGGCAACGTCCTGCTCGATGGCCTGAACGCAGCACCGGGCGAGGCGCAGAATGCCTTGCGTGCGGAGCTGCTGGTGACCTTCCGGCATTTGCTCTGGGTCAGCACAGCGGTGTCGCTGCTGGGGCTGGCGGCGGCGATTGCCATGCCGAACAACCTGCTGCGCGGGCGCGAGCACGGCGCGAAATAATTGCCGCAACAGATACCCATGTGGGAGCGAGCCTGCTCGCGAAGGCGCAGCATCAGCCGACACATGGCTGGATGACACACCGCATTCGCGAGCAGGCTCGCTGCCACACGGGGGACGGTGTTTGGCTCACGGGCTGTAGTAACCCACTGCTACGAGGAAATGCCCGACCTTTTTCAGGTAGGCATGCTTGTCCTCGATCTTTCCGGTCACCGGGTTTTTCCAGCGGTATTCGTACTCACCCTCATCCTGCTTGCCGATCAGCGCCAGAATCGGCTCGCCCACCGGTTTGCCCTCCGGATCCTTGACCTTGCCGAAGTCGGTGTTGATCAAGCGCAGATTGGTGCCATGGCCGACATAGCGACCCGTGTTCAGATCGACCACGAACACATACAGATCATCCTGCAGGTAACCGCCCTTGAGCGAGTTGATCGCGGTCAGCGTGCCCTTTTCGTCCTTGGTCAGATCCGTCGCGGCTTTGTCCAGCAACGCTTTGGCCTGCTCGGCCGAAGCCCGCGGCAAGTAGTAACCGACCGCAAGAATGCGCTGCCCCACGCGCTGATAGAACACATGCTTGCGCTCGACCTTGCCGTCTGCCCAGTTCTGCCAGCGATATTCGGCCTGCTGGATGCCATTGCCTTCCGGCACTTTCAGCGCTTGCTTGAACGCCTTCTGCAGATCCGGCCCGAGCACTTCGCTGACATCGCGGCCGATCAGCGCCGATGAGGGGCCGCCGCTGGCGAGCATCACGCCTTGGGTGTCGAGGACGAACACGTAGCGATCCTTGTCGACGAACTCACCCTGGCGGCTGAACGCGGCGAACGCCTTGTCGCCATTGTCGTGGTAATACGCCAGGGCTTTTTCCAGCAGGGCGATGGCGGCCTGGCTGTCATCCCTGGCGGCAGTGGCGGCGCTGGCCTGGCCGAGTCCGGCCAGTAACACCAGGCAAAGCCCGGCCACTTTATGCAAAAACCCCATAGCGCATCCCTCGTTCTTGTCGGTGTTTCAAGAGCGTAGACGGCTTGGGGTCATGTAGAGATATTCAGAGCGTTTCTGAACATTGCGCAGCTTTTGTGGCCAAGGAGCTTGCTCACTAACCCTAAGGGCGGGAATTGATCTGTTGCTGCAGGTTCTGGATCTGCGCCTGCAGGGTGTTGAGGTTGCGGGTCATCTGCGCGCGGAACGCATCGAACTCGGCGGTATTGCCGCCGCCCTGTGGCGCTGCCGGGCGGTTGTCCTGTTGGCTCTTCAGCACGACGATGTCCTGCTCCAGACGATCGATCGCCGCGCTCGGATTGCCCTGCTTCTTCAGTGCGGCAATATCGGCGCCCAGGCTTTTGAATTGGGCGTCAAAGGCTTTCAACTGCGCATCAACCTTGCTGGTATCGGCCGGAGTGCTTTTGATCGTCGCCAACTCAGCGCTCAGGGCTTTGACCTGTGCCTGCAACTGCGTATTGGCGTTCTGCTGTTCGGTGGTCTGCGCGGTCATCTGCGCCAGACGCTTGTCCAGCTCGCTGGCCTGCCCGGCCACGCCTTGCTGCTGCTTGCTCTGATCGAGCAGCTTGCCTTCGAGTTGTCTGATCTGCAGTTTCAACGCTTCGCTGTCGCTGCTGACATTGCTCTGGCTGGCGACCACCTTGCCGGAAATATCCTGCAGGCGCCCCGCCGCTTCTTCGCTGATCCGCGCGAAGCTTTCCTGGGTGGCGACCAGTTGCTGTTCCATCAGCGAAATCTGCTGAAAACTCCACCAGGCCAGGCCGATGAAGGCGAAAAACAACGCACCGACCAGCGCCCACAATGGCCCGGTGCTGGCGGCCTTGACCTTGACCACCGGCGCTGGGCGCGAATGCACGGCGGTGCGGGCGGAAGGCGGGATGCCATCGTCGTCGAACGGGTCGGCACGCAGACTTGGCACGTTATCGAAATCGTCGTCGTGGGCATCATTACGCATGGACATTGAGGCAACCTTTGTGGAGCGGTGATGGCTAAATGCTGCGAAGTATAACCGCCGCAGCCGCAGGCATTGACCCCCAACCCGCAAGGCGGTTCATTGCCGCCCGGCCGAATCGTTTCAACGAATGTCCTGCGCTTTCCACCAGGCGCAGAACTCATCGAGGGCCGCCCACAGGCTGACTTTCGGATCGTAATCGAGATAATGCCGGGCGCGGCTGATGTCGAGGGTGAAATTTTTATTCATGACTTGCATGCCCAGGCGCGACAGGGTCGGCTCGGGGCGTCCGGGCCAGAGCATGCAGGCGCCTTCGTTGAGCGCCGCGATGCTGTAGGCCAGACCGTAGGAGCGGTACTTGCGCACCTGCTCGACTTCCATCCGCCGCATCACATAGTTGACCACGTCCCACAATGGCACCGGCGAACCGTTGCTGATGTTGTAGGCCTTGCCCAACGCCGAACCCGCGGCCAACAGGCTGCTGAGCATGGCTTCATTGAGATTCTGCACGCTGGTGAAATCGACCTTGTTCAGGCCATTGCCGATAATTGCCAGACGGCCCTTGCGCTGCATCTTCAGCAGGCGCGGGAAGATGCTCATGTCGCCGGCTCCGGTCACAAAGCGCGGGCGCAGCGCGATGGTTTCCAGACCGAATTCCTGCGCACCGAAAACCTTCTGTTCGGCCAGATATTTGGTCGCCGCATACGGATGTCTGAAACGTTTCGGGACTTGCTCTTCGCTCAGGCCGAGATGGTCGCGACCATCGAAATAGATCGACGGCGACGACAGGTGGACCAGTCGCCGCACCCGCTGTTTCAGGCACGCCTCGACAACATTTTCGGTGACTTCGACGTTGCCCTGGTGAAAGTCCTGATAACGTCCCCACAAGCCGACAGCCCCGGCGCAGTGCACCACGGCTTCGACGTCGCGGCACAGCTCGCGCACCAGATCGGCGTCGGTCAGATCGCCTGGCACGAACTCGGCACCCCGGCGCACCAGATGCTCGACGCTCTCGGCCCGGCGACCGTTGACCCGCACCTCCAGGCCCTGCTCCAAGGCGAAACGCGCAAAGCGCCCGCCGATAAAGCCGCTGGCGCCGGTAACCAAAATCTTCATCTAAAACTCCAGGGAAGCAGCTGCAAGCTACGAGCTTTCAGCTGCAAGTTGAAACGGTGCTTGTTCTTGCCGCTTGCAGCTTGACGCTTGCCGCTGCTTTCAAGCCACTAGCCATTGCTTTGACGAGCGCAGCAGTTGTTCGGTCAGCAGATTGAGTAATTGGCCGCCATTGCGCCAATGATGCCAGTACAGCGGCACGTCGATCGGTTTATCTGGCAGCAACTCGCGCAGCAATCCGCGTTGCACTTGCTCGCGCACCTGCAGTTCCGGCACCAGCCCCCAGCCCAGTCCGGCCTCGGTCAGACGCAGGAAGCCTTCGGAGGATGGGCATAAATGATGTTCGAAAGCGCCGTCGACGCCCAACAGGGCGAGATAGCGATGCTGAAGGAAATCGTCGGGGCCGAACACCAGCGCCGGGGTGTGCGGTAACTGTTCGGCACGCACACCCTCAGGAAAATGGCGTTCGATGAACGCCGGGCTGGCCATTGCGCGATAACGCATGGCGCCGAGCAACACGCTGCGTGCGCCGGCCACCGGTCGCTCACTGGCACACAGGCAGGCGGCCACTTCACCGGCGCGCATGCGTTTGAGGCCGACGGTCTGGTCTTCGACGATCAGGTCGAGCAACAAATGCTGCTCGGCACAGAAATCGCCAACCGCCCCGGCCCACCATGTCGCGAGGCTGTCGGCGTTCAGCGCAATGCGCAGGCGCTCCGGCCCCCCCTCTTCATCCAATGCCGGGACCAGGGTTTGCAAGTCACGTTCAAGCAAACGCACCTGTTGCACGTGGTTGAGCAAGCGTCGGCCGATTTGCGTGGGTGCCGGTGGCGTCCCGCGCACCAGTACCGGTTGGCCGACCCGCGCCTCGAGCAGTTTGATGCGCTGGGAAATGGCCGATTGCGACAGGCCCAGAACCTGCGCGGCACGGTCGAAGCCGGCCTGCTCGACCACGGCGGCCAGAGCGGAGAGCAACTTGTAGTCGAACATCAGTTTTCCTAATGGGCGATCAGCACTATTGGTTTTTCTTATACAGCGGCGCACCGGAGAATAGCCAGCAAGCACTCTTTTTCAAGGAAATCCCCCATGTGGCAAAGCTATGTAAACGGTCTATTGGTGGCGCTCGGCCTGATCATGGCGATCGGCACGCAGAACGCTTTCGTCCTGGCGCAAAGTCTGCGCCGTGAGCATCACCTGCCAGTGGCGGCATTGTGCGTGGTGTGTGACGCAATTCTGGTGGCGGCCGGAGTGTTCGGCCTGGCGACGATTCTGGCGCAGAACCCGACCCTGCTGGCGATTGCCCGTTGGGGCGGCGCGACGTTTCTGATCTGGTACGGCAGCCAGGCGCTGCGCCGGGCCTGCTCGAAACAGAGCCTTGAGCAAGGCGAGAACCAGACCGTGCGCTCGCTGCGCGCGGTGATGCTCAGCGCGTTGGCGGTGACATTGCTCAACCCCCACGTTTATCTGGATACGGTATTGCTGATCGGCTCGCTGGGCGCGCAGCAATCGGTGCCCGGCGCCTATGTGGTCGGTGCCGCGAGCGCATCGCTGCTGTGGTTTTTCACCCTGGCCCTTGGCGCGGCGTGGCTGGCGCCATGGCTGGCCCGCCCGAGCACGTGGCGCATTCTCGATCTGCTCGTCGCGTTGATGATGTTCGCCGTCGCCGGGCAACTGATCATCGCTGGATAATTAATCCAGAGGGCTCTGGAACCTCTATCCCACACAGTTGTTGCGTGGTTAAGGCGCGACCCCGGTGCTATGATCCGAACCCTGCGCCGCAAAGAGTAAAAACTCGCCGGTGCATTTCCGGCCGCCCGTGATCGGCCTTGCGCTCACCGCAACAGACCTGATTAGGAGAATCATCATGGCTTTCGAATTGCCGCCGCTGCCTTATCCACACGATGCCCTGCAGCCGCACATCTCCAAGGAAACCCTGGAGTTCCACCACGACAAGCACCACAACACCTACGTCGTGAACCTGAACAACCTGGTGCCAGGCACCGAGTTCGAAGGCAAGACCCTGGAAGAAATCGTCAAGACTTCTTCGGGCGGCATCTTCAACAACGCCGCTCAGGTCTGGAACCACACCTTTTACTGGAACTGCCTGGCGCCAAACGCCGGCGGTCAACCAACCGGCGCGCTGGCTGAAGCGATCAACGCAGCGTTCGGTTCGTTCGACAAGTTCAAGGAAGAATTCAGCAAAACCTCGATCGGCACCTTCGGTTCCGGCTGGGGCTGGCTGGTGAAAAAGGCTGACGGTTCCCTGGCTCTGGCCAGCACCATCGGCGCCGGCAACCCGCTGACCAGCGGCGACACCCCGCTGCTGACCTGCGACGTCTGGGAACACGCTTACTACATCGACTACCGCAACCTGCGTCCGAAGTACGTTGAAGCGTTCTGGAACCTGGTCAACTGGAAGTTCGTGGCCGAGCAGTTCGAAGGCAAAACCTTCACTGCTTAAGCTGCGCGCCAGACAAGAAACCCGGCTTTGGCCGGGTTTTTTTATGCCCGGCGAATGGCGTTTCTCGCACGGCAAATACAGCCTCGCACCGTTTGCTGGCAACCCATGGCCGACTACCATCAGAGACAGGAAAAAATCTTTAGCCAAGTGCTCAAGTTGAAGGCAATTCCAACCGACACAGGTAATTCAGAGCTATTACTCAAATGACGACATTGCGGCCAGGATACCGGCAAATCTTCCCGTGCCCGATTGTCCCTTTGACTGCCAACCCGGGATTGCCAATACTCATGGCAACTTGACGCTACCCGCACGGAACAAGGAATAACCCTTTGAAGCTGGAACTCAAGAACAGCTTGTCGGTGAAGTTGCTCCGGGTCGTGCTCCTGTCGGCATTGATCGTTGGCGTTGTCTTGAGCTGCGCGCAGATTGTCTTCGATGCCTACAAGACCCGTCAGGCGGTGGCTGGCGACGCCGAACGGATCCTCGACATGTTCCGCGATCCTTCGACCCAGGCCGTTTACAGCCTCGATCGGGAAATGGGCATGCAGGTGATCGAAGGCCTGTTCCAGGACGACGCGGTGCGCCAGGCCTCCATCGGCCACCCCAACGAAGCCATGCTCGCGCAGAAATCCCGCGAGTTGCAGCATTCGAACAGCCGCTGGCTGACCGACCTGATTCTCGGTCAGGAACGCACCTTCACCACTCAACTGGTCGGTCGGGGTCCCTACAGCGAATATTATGGCGACCTGAGCATCACCCTCGACACAGCGACCTACGGCGAAGGTTTCATCATCAGCTCGGTGATCATTTTCATTTCCGGCGTGCTGCGCGCACTGGCGTTGGGGCTGGTGTTGTATCTGGTCTATCACTGGCTGCTGACCAAACCGCTGTCGCGGATCATCGAGCACCTCACCGAGATCAACCCCGATCGTCCCAGCGAGCACAAGATTCCGCAGCTCAAGGGCCACGAAAAAAACGAGCTGGGCCTGTGGATCAACACGGCCAACGAGTTGCTTGAGTCCATCGAACGCAACACCCATCTGCGCCACGAAGCCGAAAACAGCCTGTTACGCATGGCTCAGTACGACTTTCTCACCGGCCTGCCGAACCGCCAGCAACTGCAGCAACAACTGGACAAGATCCTGATCGATGCCGGCAAACTGCAGCGCCGCGTTGCTGTGTTGTGCGTCGGGCTGGATGACTTCAAAGGCATCAATGAGCAATTCAGCTACCAGACCGGCGACCAATTGCTGCTGGCCCTGGCCGATCGCTTGCGCGCGCACAGCGGCCGTCTTGGCGCCCTCGCTCGCTTGGGCGGCGACCAGTTTGCGCTGGTGCAGGCCGATATCGAACAACCTTACGAAGCGGCGGAACTGGCGCAGAGCATTCTCGATGACCTGGAGGCACCCTTCGCTCTCGGCGATCAGGAAATCCGCCTGCGCGCGACCATCGGCATTACCCTGTTCCCCGAGGACGGCGACAGCACCGAAAAACTGTTGCAGAAAGCCGAGCAGACCATGACCCTGGCCAAGACCCGCTCGCGCAACCGCTATCAGTTCTACATCGCCAGCGTCGACAGCGAGATGCGCCGCCGTCGCGAGCTGGAAAAAGACCTGCGTGATGCACTGATTCGCGACCAGTTCTATCTCGTCTATCAGCCGCAGATCAGCTATCGCGATCACCGCGTGGTCGGCGTCGAAGCGTTGATTCGCTGGCAACATCCAGAGCACGGGCTGGTGCCGCCGGACCTGTTCATTCCGCTGGCCGAACAGAACGGCACGATCATCGCCATTGGCGAATGGGTGCTCGATCAGGCCTGCAAGCAACTGCGCGAGTGGCACGATCAGGGTTTCGTCGATCTGCGCATGGCCGTCAACCTGTCCACTGTGCAACTGCACCACGCCGAGCTGCCCCGGGTGGTCAACAACCTGCTGCAGATCTACCGCCTGCCGCCGCGCAGCCTGGAGCTGGAAGTCACCGAAACCGGCCTGATGGAAGACATCACCACCGCCGCCCAGCACTTGCTCAGCCTGCGTCGCTCCGGCGCGCTGATTGCAATTGACGACTTCGGCACCGGCTACTCATCTCTCAGTTATCTCAAGAGCCTGCCGCTGGACAAGATCAAGATCGACAAGAGTTTCGTGCAGGATCTGCTCGATGACGACGATGACGCGACCATCGTTCGCGCGATCATCCAACTGGGCAAGAGCTTGGGCATGCAAGTGATTGCCGAGGGCGTGGAAACCGCCGAGCAGGAGACATACATCATTTCCGAGGGCTGTCACGAAGGTCAGGGCTACCACTACAGCAAACCGCTGCCGGCGCGGGAGCTGGGCATTTACCTCAAGCAGGCGCAACGCAGTAACGCGGCGATTCTTTAAAGATCAGAAGATCGCAGCCGTTTTGTAACAGCAAAGATCGCAGCCTTCGGCAGCTCCTGCATTTGAAATGCGTTCCCCCCGTAGGAGCCGACGAGTGCAACGAGGCTGCGATCTTTTGATCCTGACGCGCAAATAAGAAATATTTCCACCCACGCCTTTACACATAATGCGAAAGATTTGCATTATGTCGCAGTTTTGCGCGCCGCCGGCGCCAGTCCAATCAACTACCGAAGCAGGATGTTCGCCATGATTCGTATGCCTCTGGCTACCGCCAGTCTGTTGGCCATCGCTATTTCCCTCGCCGGTTGCGGCGAAGGCAAGGACAAAGAAAAAGCCTCCGAAATGACGCCGGCTTCCAGCAGCGCTGCTCCAGCCCCGGCCGCTGCGCCTGCCCCTGCTGCCGGTAAAGTTGACGATGCCGCCGCCAAGGCTGTAGTTGCGCATTACGCCGATATGGTCTTCGCCGTTTACAGCGATGCCGAATCCACCGCGAAAACCCTGCAGAGCGCCGTCGACGCGTTCCTCGCCAAGCCGAACGCCGACACCCTCAAAGCCGCCAAGGCTGCCTGGGTCGCCGCGCGCGTGCCGTACCTGCAGAGCGAAGTGTTCCGCTTCGGCAACACCATCATTGACGATTGGGAAGGTCAGGTTAACGCCTGGCCGCTGGACGAAGGCCTGATCGACTACGTCGACAAATCCTACGAGCACGCGCTGGGTAACCCGGGCGCCACTGCCAACATCATCGCCAACACCGAAGTGCAGGTCGGCGAAGACAAGGTCGACGTCAAGGACATCACCCCGGAAAAACTCGCCAGCCTCAACGAGCTGGGCGGTTCCGAAGCCAACGTCGCCACCGGCTACCACGCGATCGAATTCCTGCTGTGGGGCCAGGACCTCAACGGCACCGGCCCTGGCGCTGGCAACCGTCCGGCCTCGGACTACCTGGAAGGCGCTGGCGCCACTGGCGGTCACAACGAGCGTCGTCGTGCCTACCTCAAAGCCGTGACCCAACTGCTGGTCAGCGATCTGGAAGAAATGGTCGGCAACTGGAAGCCGAACGTGGCCGACAACTACCGCGCCACCCTGGAAGCCGAGCCAGGCGAAAGCGGCCTGCGCAAAATGCTCTTCGGCATGGGCAGCCTGTCGCTGGGCGAACTGGCAGGCGAGCGCATGAAGGTCTCGCTGGAAGCCAACTCCCCTGAAGACGAGCAGGATTGCTTCAGCGACAACACGCACTATTCGCATTTCTACGATGCCAAAGGCGTGCGTAATGTTTATCTGGGCGAGTACACCCGCGTTGACGGCACCAAGCTGACCGGCGCCAGCCTGTCGTCGCTGGTGGCCAAGGTTGATCCGGCCGCCGACACCGCGCTGAAAGCCGATCTGGCCGCGACCGAAGCGAAGATCCAGGTCATGGTCGACCACGCCAGCAAGGGTGAGCACTACGACCAGTTGATCGCTGCCGGCAACACTGCGGGCAACCAGATCGTTCGCGACGCCATCGCCGCGCTGGTCAAGCAGACCGGCTCGATCGAAGCCGCTGCCGGCAAACTGGGCATCAGCGACCTGAACCCGGACAATGCTGATCACGAGTTCTGATCACCGCGTACGAGACAAAAAGAGGCGACCTTCGGGTCGCCTTTTTCATACCTCATGTTCACAGTCCCTTGTAGGAGCTGCCGAAGGCTGCGATCTGTTGATTTTGATCTTCAAAAATCAAGATCAACAGATCGCAGCCTTCGGCAGCTCCTACAGGGGTTTCGCATTGGTCTGCAGATTTGCGCGATAGTAAGCAAACGATAATTCCTCTTATTCAAAGCCCCCCGCCCTGTTAGACTTTGCGCCTTTGTTTTCGCCCGTTTGCAGGATGTCTGATGCCGTCGTTGCCGCTTCGCTTGTCCGCACTGTTGCTGGCCCTGGGCCTGAGTGCCTGCGATGACGCCCCGCGTTTTACCGAGGCCGAGCCCGGCGAGGCGCGTTCGGGCGGTGCAGCGACTGTGCGCAAGAGCGATCAGAATGCTTTCTCTCTGCCATCGGCCAACCTGCCGCCATCGCGACGGGTGGATTTCAGTGTCGGCAACAGTTTTTTTCGCAGCCCTTGGGTGATCGCGCCGTCGACCACCACCGCACGCGACGGCCTCGGGCCACTGTTCAACACCAATGCCTGCCAGAACTGCCACATCAAGGACGGTCGCGGTCATCCGCCCGCAGCCGACGCGGCCAATGCGGTGTCGATGCTGGTGCGCCTGTCGATCCCCGACGCGCCGCCCTACGCCAGAGTCATCGAGCAGCTTGGCGTAGTGCCCGAGCCGGTCTATGGCGCGCAATTCCAGGACATGGCCGTGCCCGGCGTCGCCCCGGAGGGCAAGGTGCGCGTCGACTACACGCCGGTGCCGGTACGCTTCAAGGACGGCACCGAAGTCGAGCTGCGCAAACCGACGCTGCAGATCACTCAACTCGGTTACGGCCCGATGCACCCGGACACACGTTTCTCCGCACGGGTGGCGCCGCCGATGATCGGTCTGGGCCTGCTCGAAGCCATCCCGGAAGAAGCGATCCTCGCCAACGCCGCCGCTCAGGCCAAAGACAAAAGCGGCGTCAACGGCCGGCCCAACCGGGTCTGGGATGATCAACTGCAAAAAACCGTCATCGGCCGATTTGGCTGGAAGGCCGGGCAACCGAATCTCAATCAACAGAATGTGCACGCGTTTTCCGGTGACATGGGCCTGACCACCAGCCTGCGGCCGTTCGACGACTGCACCGAGGCGCAAACCGCCTGCAAACAGGCGCCGAACGGCAATGGCCCGGATGGCGAACCGGAAGTCAGCGATAACATTCTGCGGCTGGTACTTTTCTACAGCCGCAATCTGGCAGTTCCGGCGCGTCGTGGCGTCAACGACCCGCAGGTGCTGGCCGGCAAGAATCTGTTTTTCCAGGCTGGTTGCCAGTCGTGCCACACGCCGAAATACACCACCGCCGCCAATGCCGCCGAAGCGGAACTGGCCAATCAGGTGATCCGCCCCTACAGCGATTTGCTGCTGCACGACATGGGCGACGGTCTGGCGGACAACCGCACTGAATTCCTGGCATCCGGCCGCGACTGGCGCACGCCGCCGTTGTGGGGTATCGGCCTGACGCAAGCGGTCAGCGGTCACACGCAGTTTCTGCATGACGGCCGCGCCCGCAATCTGCTCGAAGCGGTGCTGTGGCATGGCGGCGAAGCGACGGCGGCACAGCAACAGGTTTTGTCTTTCAATGCCGAGCAGCGCGCTGCGTTGCTGGCATTTCTGAACTCACTTTAAATACTGAAAAAGCATCGGGAGCCCGACATGTTCCGTCCCAAGTTGTTGTTCACCAGCCTTGCCGCGCTCGCCCTCGGCGCCTGCTCGCCGCAGGATCCGCAAGCGGTCACCTCGGCGGCCATCGCCAAATCGGTGATCCTGCCGACCTACACCCGCTGGGTCGAAGCCGACAGGCAACTGGCAGTCAGCGCTCTCGCCTACTGCCAGGGCAAGGAAAGCCTGGAAACCGCCCGCGCCGATTTCCTCCACGCGCAGAAAGCCTGGGCCGAGTTGCAGCCGCTGCTGATCGGCCCGCTGGCCGAGGGCAACCGTGCATGGCAAGTGCAGTTCTGGCCGGACAAGAAAAACCTCGTAGGCCGTCAGGTCGAGCAACTGGTCGTCGCCCAGCCGCAGATCGATGCCGCCGCGCTGGCCAAATCCAGCGTCGTGGTGCAGGGTCTGTCGGCCTACGAATACATCCTCTTCGACGCCAGGCCGGACGTCGCCAACGATGCGCAGAAAGCCAGATACTGTCCGCTGCTGATCGCCATCGGCGAACGCCAGAAGCAACTGGCCGAAGAAATTCTGCAGGGCTGGAACAACACCGACGGCATGCTTGCGCAGATGAGCAAATTCCCCAACCAGCGCTACGCCGACTCCCACGAAGCGATCGCCGACCTGCTGCGCGTACAAGTGACTGCACTGGATACTCTGAAGAAAAAACTCGGCACGCCGATGGGCCGTCAGAGCAAAGGCGTGCCGCAGCCGTTCCAGGCTGATGCGTGGCGCAGCCAGTCGTCGCTGACGGCGCTGGAAGCCAGCCTTGCCGCGGCCAAAACCGTCTGGGAAGGCGTCGACAACAAAGGCCTGCGCGGTCTGCTGCCGGCCGAGCAGAAACCGTTGGCGGACAAGATCGACGCTGCTTACGCCGCTTCGCTCAAGCTGTTCGACAGCACCCAGCGCTCGCTCGGCGAAATGCTCGAGGACGACGCCGGTCGCCAGCAACTCAACGATATCTACGACAGCCTCAACGTCGTCCATCGCCTGCACGAAGGCGAACTGGCCAAGGCGCTGGGCATCCAACTGGGCTTCAATGCCAACGACGGTGACTGATGAGGGCGAGTGCCATGCTGCGACGTCAGGTACTGACTTTAGGTAGTGCACTGCTGGGAGCAGTGACGCTGGGCGGCTGGACGCTGTTCAAACGCAAGGATCAGAGCCCGCTGTTGCTGTCGGCGCGCGATGACAGCGACGGCAAGCATTACGCCGTCGGTTATCGGCTCGACGGCACGCGGGTGTTCGCCACCCACGTCGGCCAGCGTTGCCACGACATCATCAATCATCCGACGCAGCCGCTGGCGCTGTTCGTTGCGCGGCGTCCGGGCACCGAGAGTTACCTGATCGACCTGCGTGACGGCACGTTGCTGCAGACGGTGACCTCGCAGCCGAACCGGCACTTCTACGGCCACGCCGTGGTGCACAAGGACGGCCAATACCTGTACGCCACCGAGAACGACACCACCGATCCCGGGCGTGGCCTGCTCGGCGTGTACAAGTTCGAGGGCGAGCGGCTGGTGCACAGCGGCGAGATCTCGACTCACGGTCTCGGCCCGCATCAGGTGTCGTGGATGCCCGACGGTGAAACGCTGGTGGTGGCCAACGGCGGGATTCGCACCGAAGCGGAAAGCCGCGTCGACATGAACCTCAATGCCATGGAACCGAGCCTGGTGCTGATGCAGCGCGACGGCACGCTGTTGAGCAAGGAAACCCTCGCCCAACAGATGAACAGCGTGCGCCACCTGGGCATCGCCAGCGACGGCACCATCGTTGCCGGCCAGCAATTCATGGGGCCATCGCACGAACGCTCGGAGCTGCTGGCGATCAAGCGGCCGGGACAACCGTTCGTTGCGTTCCCGGTGGCGGAGCAGCAGTTGCAAGCGATGGGGCACTACACCGCCAGCGTCGCGGTGCACAGCGATCTGCGTCTGGTCGCGTTGACGGCGCCGCGTGGCAACCGCTTCTTTATCTGGGATCTGGACAGCGGCGAACTGCGCCTCGATGCGCCTTTGCCTGATTGCGCTGGCGTTGGAGCGGTGAAGGACGGGTTTGTCGTGACCTCGGGTCAGGGCCGTTGCCGCTACTACGATTGCCGTCAGGAACAGCTGCTGGCCAAGCCGCTGGAATTGCCGGCGGGGCTCTGGGACAACCATCTTCACTTGATGGCGTAGACCGTTAAAAAAGATCGCAGCCTTCGGCAGCTCCTACCCTTGGAACGCGTTCCTCTGTAGGAGCTGCCGAAGGCTGCGATCTTTTGCTTCACCCTGTAATAACTGCCAGTTGGAATCCCCCCTGTACTCGGAGTAATGTGCCCGCCTGTCTCATGATTTATCCAAGGAACTGGACATATGCTGCGTCGCCGCATGCTGATCATGTTGGGTGTTGTTTTGCTGATCGTCCTGGTGCTGGGCGGTTACAAAGCCTTTTCGATCTACACAATGATCCAGGGCTTTTCCAAGCCCAAGCCACCGATCAGCGTCGCCGTGGCCACTGCCAGTGTACAGCCGTGGCAGATGCGCCTGCCGACCGTCGGCACGCTCAAGGCATTGCAAGGTGTCGACCTGAGCCTGGAGGTCGCCGGCACCGTTACCGAACTCAAGTTCGAATCCGGACAGAAAGTCAAAGCCGGGCAACCGTTGTTGCAACTCGACAGCGCCGTGGAAACCGCCCTGCTGGAAACCGCCAAAGCTGACCTCGGTCTGGCGCAACTGGACTTTGGCCGAGGCAGCCAACTGGTCGACAGCCGCGCGATCTCCAAAGGCGAATACGACCGCCTCTCCGCCGTACTGCAAAAGAACAAGGCCACGGTCAATCAGCTCAATGCCTCGCTGGCAAAAAAACGCATCCTCGCGCCGTTCAGCGGCACCATCGGCATCCGTCAGGTCGACGTCGGTGATTATCTCGCCAGCGGCACAAAAATCGCCACGCTGCAGGATTTGAGCAGCCTCTACGCCGACTTCTACGTGCCCGAACAGTCGGTGCCGAAACTCGCCGTCGGTCAGCCCGTACAGTTCACCGTCGCCGCGTATCCCGGGCAAAATTTCGTCGGCAAGATCAGTGCGATCAACCCGATCGTCGAAAGCACCACGCGCAACATTCTGGTTCGCGCCACCCTGGCCAACCCCGATGGCAAACTGCTGCCGGGCATGTTCGCCAGCCTTGAGGTGCTGCTGCCCGATCCGCGCAAACACATCGTGGTGCCAGAGAGCGCGATTACCTACACCCTGTATGGCAACTCGGTTTACGTGGTCGGGCAGAAGAAAGCCGAGGACGGCAGCGTCGAAAAAGACGACAAGGGTCAACCGGTGTTGATCGCCGAACGGCGCTTCATCGAAACCGGTGACCGCCGCGACGGCCTGGTAATGATCAACAAGGGCGTGCAGAGCGGCGAACAAGTGGTGACGGCTGGCCAGATCAAACTGGACAACGGCGCCCACATCGCCATCAGCGACGACAAGACCCTCGGCGAGCAGAACGGTCCGCCCCGCGCCGACTGATCAAGGAATCCCCATGGCTTTTACCGATCCGTTCATCCGCCGCCCGGTGCTCGCCACCGTGGTCAGCCTGCTGATTGTGCTGCTGGGCTTCCAGGCCTGGAGCAAGCTGCCGCTGCGTCAGTACCCGCAAATGGAAAACGCCCTGATCACCGTGACCACGGCGTATCCCGGTGCCAACGCCGAAACCATTCAGGGTTACATCACCCAGCCCATGCAACAGAGCCTGGCCAGCGCCGAAGGCATCGACTACATGACCTCGGTCAGCCGGCAGAATTTCTCGGTGATTTCGATTTACGCGCGCATCGGCGCCAACACCGACCGGTTGTTCACCGAACTGCTGGCCAAGGCCAACGAGGTGAAGAACAAGCTGCCGCAGGACGCCGAGGACCCGGTACTGAGCAAGGAATCCGCCGACGCCTCGGCGCTGATGTACATCAGTTTCTTCAGCAAGGATTTGAGCAACCCGCAGATCACCGACTACCTGTCGCGGGTGATCCAGCCGAAACTGGCGACACTGCCGGGCATGGCTGAAGCCGAGATTCTCGGCAATCAGGTGTTCGCCATGCGGCTGTGGCTCGACCCGGTGAAACTCGCCGGATTCGGCCTCAGCGCCGCCGACGTGACCGCTGCGGTGCGCCAGTACAACTTCCTCTCCGCCGCCGGCGAAGTGAAAGGCGAGTACGTGGTCACCAGCATCAACGCCAACACCGAACTGAAATCCGCCGAAGCCTTCGCGGCGATACCGCTCAAGGTCGACGGCGACAGCCGCGTACTGCTGCGCGATGTCGCACGGGTGGAAATGGGTGCGGAAAACTACGACTCGATCAGCTCGTTCGGCGGCACGCCGTCGGTGTACATCGGCATCAAGGCGACGCCGGGCGCCAACCCGCTGGATGTAATCAAGGAAGTACGCAAGCTGATGCCCGAGCTGGAAGCACAGCTGCCGCCGAACCTGAAAAGCGAAATCGCCTACGACGCCACGCTGTTCATTCAGGCCTCGATCGACGAGGTGGTGAAAACCCTGTTCGAAGCGGTGCTGATCGTCATCGTCGTGGTGTTCCTGTTCCTCGGTGCGTTGCGCTCGGTGGTGATCCCGGTGGTGACCATTCCGTTGTCGATGATTGGCGTAATGTTCTTCATGCAGATGATGGGTTACTCGATGAACCTGCTGACGCTGCTGGCGATGGTACTGGCCATCGGTCTGGTGGTGGACGATGCGATCGTCGTGGTGGAAAACATTCACCGGCACATCGAAGAAGGCAAGACGCCGTTCGATGCAGCGCTGGAAGGCGCCCGGGAAATCGCCATGCCGGTAGTCTCGATGACTATCACGCTGGCGGCGGTGTATGCGCCGATCGGCTTCCTCACCGGGCTGACCGGGGCTTTGTTCAAGGAGTTCGCCTTGACCCTGGCCGGTGCGGTGGTCATCTCGGGCGTCGTTGCGCTGACTCTATCGCCGATGATGTGCGCATTTCTGCTGCGCCACGAAGAAAATCCCAGCGGGCTGGCCCATCGTCTCGACCGGATTTTCGAAGGTCTCAAGCGCCGCTATCAAAGCATGTTGCACGGTACGCTCAACACCCGCCCGGTGGTGCTGGTGTTCGCGGTCATCGTGCTGTGCCTGATTCCGGTGTTTCTCAAGTTCAGCAAATCGGAACTGGCTCCTGACGAGGACCAGGGCATCATTTTCATGATGGCCAGCGCGCCGCAGCCGACCAACCTGGATTATCTGAGCACCTACACCGACCAGTTCATCACCATCTTCAAGGAGTTTCCCGAGTATTACTCATCGTTCCAGATCAACGGCTACAACGGCGTGCAGGCCGGTATCGGCGGTTTCCTGCTCAAGCCGTGGAATGAGCGCAGCCGCACGCAGATGCAGATCCTCCCCGAGGTGCAGAGCAAACTGGAGAGCATTCCCGGCCTGCAGATCTTCGGTTTCAACCTGCCCTCCCTGCCCGGCACCGGTGAAGGCTTGCCCTTCGAATTTGTGGTCAACAGCGCCAATGACTACGAGCTGCTGCTGCAAGTCGCCGACCGGATCAAGAAACGCGCCATGGACTCGGGCAAGTTCGCCTTCGTCGACCTCG
This sequence comes from Pseudomonas sp., assembly GCF_035554175.1. Classification (GTDB taxonomy): domain Bacteria; phylum Pseudomonadota; class Gammaproteobacteria; order Pseudomonadales; family Pseudomonadaceae; genus Aquipseudomonas. The sequence continues at coordinate 284,263 of NZ_DATMIV010000019.1, forward strand.
ATCTGGCCTTCGACAAGCCGGAAGTGGTGGTCGATATCGACCGCGACAAGGCCGCGCAGATGGGAGTGTCGATGCTCGACCTCGGCGGCACGCTGGCGACGCTGCTCGGCGAGGCCGAGATCAACCGCTTCACCATCGACGGGCGCAGCTACAAGGTGATCGCGCAGGTCGAACGCGCCTATCGCGACAACCCGGACTGGCTGAACAACTACTACGTGAAAAACACCCAGGGTGAATTGCTGCCGCTGTCGACCCTGATCAAGGTCAGCGACCGTGCGCGGCCCCGCCAGCTGAATCAGTTCCAGCAGCTCAATGCGGCAAAGATTTCCGGCTTCCCGCTGGTGAGCATGGGCGAAGCGATCGATACCGTGCTGCAGATTGCCCGTGAAGAAGCTCCCGCCGGGTTTGCCTTCGACTACGGCGGCGCCTCGCGGCAGTACGTGCAGGAAGGCAGTGCGTTGTGGGTAACCTTTGCGCTGGCGCTGGCGATCATTTTTCTGGTGCTGGCGGCGCAGTTTGAAAGCTTCCGCGATCCGCTGGTGATTCTGGTGACCGTGCCGCTGTCGATCTGCGGCGCGCTGATTCCGCTGTTCCTGGGCTGGTCGAGCATGAACATCTACACCCAGGTCGGGCTGGTGACGTTGATCGGCCTGATCAGCAAGCATGGGATCCTGATCGTCGAGTTCGCCAACCAGTTGCGCAAGGACAAGGGCCTGAGCGCCCGTGAAGCGGTGGAAGAAGCGGCGGCGATTCGCTTGCGGCCGGTGCTGATGACCACCGCAGCGATGGTGTTTGGCATGGTGCCGTTGATTCTGGCGACCGGTGCGGGAGCGGTCAGCCGCTTTGATATCGGCCTGGTGATTGCCACGGGGATGTCGATCGGCACGCTGTTTACGCTGTTCGTCCTGCCGTGCGTTTATACCTTTCTGGCGAAACCGGATGCCAAGTCGTGACCCTGTAGGAGCTGCCGCAGGCTGCGATCTTTTGATCTTGATTCTGGGTTTCAGAGACAACAGCAAAAACAAGATCAAAAGATCGCAGCCTTCGGCAGCTCCTACATGATCCGTATTCCAAAAAAAAGGCCTCGCGTTTGCGAGGCCTTTCATGTGGGCTTCAATCGTTTCAACTGGCAGGCCTCATCCCTTGGGACAGTCCAAACATGAACAGCAATAAATCATGATCGGGCTGAGTCGCCACGGAGGTTTTGGCCACCCGTGGGATCGTGCAGTGAGCGTCCGTTTCGCACGCCCCTATGACCTGCATGCGCGGCTGCTCCCAGGCAGCCACCGCCAGTGACGCAACTGCCAAGGCTCCGACCAGGAACAAACCTCGTGCAATTTCGAGTTTCATCGCTATAAACCTTTGATAGCGCTGCCAAACGCCGTCTCATAAAAGTAGACGAGTTTTTTCCAGTCGGCATCGCGGAACGACGAATGGCGTCGCAACTGCTTCATGTCATGCTGTGCTGCGCGGTAGGCGGTCAGGCGCTGGCGGCATTTCTCCAGATCGATCAGCGCCACTTCAACCTGCGCCGCTTCGCCTTCACCGGTTACCCGCACGAAAACATGCTTGATGTAGATGCAGCTGTGCTGCCAGCGGCCCTTGTGCATGCGTGCCAGGTTCTCGGCCAGATCCTTGAGGACGCGCTCGTAAACCACGTCACCGCATTGATCGCGACCACCGGCAGCGGCGAGCCAGTGTTCCAGCTCCTGGAAGCCGTCGAGCGATTTGGTTACCAACAGAGCGCGCCATTTGTGCTGTGGATCAGGCTGAGCGCCGCAAAAGACGATTTGCGGCACGCGCACGCCGAGTTTGCTCACGCCGGTCAGCGCATCGAGTTCGCGCAATACGGTCGGGCGACCGAACGGGTGCAACCAGCTGCGATAGATGTGTCCGGTCTGACGCTTGGCGTACAGCAACTGGCCGTCACGGCCGACGATGCGCTGTACACCACTTTCGCCACCGCGGCGCACATTGGGTTCTTCAACCCACTCGCCGCGCTGGGCCCAGTAATAATCGAAACGATCCTGTGGAGCGACATCCGCTTCAACCGCTGCTTGCACTGCCATCCTCTACCTCTTGCGTAATACGTAAACCCGCCACATCGCATAGAGCGGTATAAAGTCCAGTTGTTCCTGAATGCGGAAACCCGCCTGTTCAAATTCTTTTTCGATCGTCGCTGCCGGAATCAGAAAGCGATTCTGGTAATCACGATCGGGCCGGTCCAGTTCGGCGCGCTTGCGCTTCCAGGCCTTGAAATTGCCGTCGACCCATAATGAAACGATCACACTGTCGCGGGTCACCCGCTCAAACTCACGCAAGATCACCCGACGGTGTTCGGCTTCACCGATGTGATGCAGCAGGCGCATGCAAAAAATGCTGTCGACCGCGTTGTCCGGCAGAGCGATATCGAATGCCGAGGTGTGCAACGGTTGTACACGCTTTACTACATCGGCCGGTTGCCCCTGCAGCGCGGTGTTGATCATCGACTCGGAATTGTCCGCGCCGATGATTACCCGGTTGGGCTTTTGCGCGAGCATCGGCCAGAAGCGTCCGGCGCCGCAGGGCAGATCCAGCACCAGACCGGGATCGCCCGCCAGCGCCAGGGCCTTGCGTGCCAATTGCTCATCGCGCCAATGCGACAAGCGACGGCCTACGCTTTCCTTGTGCTTGCGCAGGTATCGCTGTGCGTGTTGTTCGTCGTACTTTTCGGAAAAATCGAGCTTGATCGGGTCGGCCATCATCTGGACTCCTGCGTTCTGATAACGCCACCTTAAGCAGCGGCGTGTCAGCGTCAGGTCATCCAGTTGTGAAAATTCTGTCAGGTAAATCTGTAAAGTATTACAACGTTATACAGGATTTAGACAGGTAGGCGGGAGTAGCCTCGAGCCACTATTTGCGTCCATTAACGCCAAGATCTACCTCGAATCGGCAGCCATTGGGGTTCATCGTGCTCAGGCTGACTGTCCAGCCCTGGTTTTCACAGATGCGTTGTACCAGTGACAAGCCGAGGCCAAGACCCTCCCCGCGTTTCTCGCTGCCGCGCACAAACGGCTCGAACATCGCTTCACGCTTTTCCTCGGGAATGCCCACCCCCGAATCCTCGACAACAAAACCGTTGGCGGTAAGCGTCAGGCGAATGAAACCTTGCTCGGTGTAATGCAGCGCGTTGCGCAGCAAGTTGCCCATCACTGCATTCAGCAAGGTCGCGTTGTAGCGGGTATCCGCCGGGTTGCCCGGCTCGAACATCAGCGCCAGCCCCTTGCGCTCGATTGGCTCGCGCCACAGACACAACAGGCTTTGCGCCACTTGCGTAAGATCCTGCTGAGGCGCCGCCCCGGCCTCTTCGTTTTGTGCGCGCGCCAGCATCAGGAAGGTCTGTACCAGCTCGCGCATCTCCTCGCTGGCGCGGGCAATGCGCTCGACCTGGGCGCGCCCGCGCTGGTCGATTCCGGGGTTTTCCAGCAGCAGTTCGCAGGAACTGGCCAGAACCATCAGCGGCGTGCGCAACTCGTGGCTGACGTCGCTGGTAAAAAGGCGCTCGCGGGTCAGTGCCTGGCGCAAGCGGCCCAGCGTGGCATCGAATGCCACCGCCAGTTCACCGACTTCATCCGCCGCATAATCCGGTGCCAGCGGCGGCGCCAGCCCGAGCAACTGGTCGCGATGACGGACCTGGCGCGCCAGACGCACCACCGGCGCCATCACCTTGCGTGCCAGTACCCAGCCGAGAAAAACCGCCAGCGCCAGACTGAGCACGAAGCCCACCAGCACCACGGCAAACAGCACGCGCTCACGTTCTTCGAAATCGCTTTGATCCTGCAGCAGCACATAGCGCCGACCATCCACCACTTCAACCATGGCGTGATAGGACAGCTGTTCGCGAAACACCTCATGAAAACCTGCATCGAGGTGACGCAAATCCTTGGGCAGTTCGAAGTCGCCCGGCCCGCCACTGAAATAGAACAGCTGATCCGGTTCGGGACGGTGGCTCCAGTCCGAAACGTTGTCCATCAACAGCAAGCGCTGCAGATCGCCGCCCAACCCCGCCGAAATCAGTTTCTCTTCCACCAGGTGCACTGTCGCGACGATGCCCATGGCGAAGGCGCCGGCCACCAGCGCACTCATCAGCGCAAAGGCGATGATGATCCGCTGGGAAAGACTCTGCTTAAACTCCATCACGCCCCTCGGCCAAGCGATAACCGACACCGTGCACGGTGTGCAGCAGTGGCTTGGCGAACGGTTTGTCGATCACTTGACGCAACTGGTGGACATGGCTGCGCAGGCTGTCGCTGTCCGGGCAGTCGTCGCCCCACAGCGCCTCTTCGAGAATTTCCCGACGCAGAACGTGCGGGCTCTTCTGCATCAATACGGCGAGCAGCTTGAGGCCGACCGGGTTGAGCTTGAGCAGTTTGCCTTCGCGGGTCACTTCCAGCGTGTCGAGGTCGTAGCTCAGGTCACCCACCTGCAATGCCCGGCGGCCACCGCCCTGAGCACGGCGCATGACCGCTTCGACACGGGCCGCCAGTTCGGACAGGGCGAACGGCTTGATCAGGTAATCGTCGGCGCCGGACTTGAAACCCTGCAGACGATCATCCAGTTGATCGCGCGCCGTGAGCATGATCACCGGCGTGTCGCGCCGGGCATCTTCGCGCAGGCGTTTGCACAAGGTGTAGCCGTCAATCCCGGGCAGCATGATGTCGAGCACGATCAAGTCGTAATGCTCGGTAGCCGCCAGATGCAGACCCGACAGACCATCCTGGGCGCAATCGACGGTGTAGCCTTTGAGGCCCAGGTAATCGGCCAGATTGGCCAGGATGTCGCGGTTGTCTTCGACCAGCAGAATTCGCATGGGCACCTCCTCCGAACGGGGTAACGGCCGTCTTGGCCCGCGCAGCTTACGGCCAAGTGTGGCTCAGGGCTAGGGGCGTTTTCGCTAAACCTGCGCGGTGCGCTGCGCGACGTTTTTTTCACTTTCGGTTAACAAATCGCCGACGCCCGCGCGCGCAGACTCCCCGCCGTTGCGCTCTCCCTCTTTCTTTATCGACCAAGGAATCTGCCCATGGTGTCGACCTCTGCCCTTCCCGCTTCGAGACCGCTGAACTGGTGGTTGTGTCTGGGCATTCCCGCAGCGGCGGCGATCATTCTTTTGCTGCTGGAACTGACCGATCTGGACATGGATCTGGCGCGTAGGTTCTATGACCCGGTCGCGGGTGATTTCATCGGGCGGCACAGCTACTTTCTTGAAGACATCCTGCACGACCGGGCGAAACAGGTGGTGATCGCCTTCTCGGTGTTTGCCATTCTGGGTTTTATCGGCGCGTTTTTGCTCGAACGGCTGAAGCCATTCAAGCGCGAACTGGGTTGTCTGGTACTGTCGCTGGGCCTGGCCACTTCGTTTGTTACCCCGGTCAAAGCCGTCACCGCCGTGCAGTGCCCATGGAGCCTGGAGCAATTCGGTGGCCACGAAACCTACAGCAAACTGATGGAGCATCGCCCCGCCACTGACAAGCCGGGACGTTGCTGGCCAGGCGGCCACGCGGCGACGGGATTTACCTTGTTTGCGCTGTTCTTCGTGCTGCGCGACCGCCGGCCGCGCCTGGCGCGACAGGCGTTCGTCTTTGCCTTCGCGCTGGGCTCGGTGTTCTCCATCAGCCGCATGATGCAGGGCGCGCACTTCTTTTCGCACAACGTGTGGACGGCGATTTTCTGCTGGCTGATTTGCCTGGGGGCTTATTACTGGGTGTTGTATCGCCCGGCAGGCAAGATTTTGACGGCTGTGAATCCACAGCCAATCAACGCTTGAAATAAACAACCTGTGGGAGCGAGCCTGCTCGCGAATTGCCGGGTCAACTGACTTATATGTCGGATGAAAACCGCTATCGCGAGCAGGCTCACTCCTACAGGGGATCGGCGTAATCATGAAATCCAGTCAATAAAAAACCCCGCCTGCTCGCGCAGGCGGGGTTTTGCGTTACAGGGTAAGGCTGGCTTACATCATGCCGCCCATGCCACCCATGCCGCCCATGTCTGGCATACCGCCGCCAGCTGCACCTTCTTTCTTCGGTGCGTCGGCAACAGCTGCTTCGGTGGTCAGGATCAGACCGCCGATGGACGCTGCAGCCTGCAGAGCCGAACGGGTTACCTTGGTTGGGTCCAGGATGCCCATTTCGATCATGTCGCCGTATTCGCCGGAAGCAGCGTTGTAACCGAAGTTACCTTTGCCGTTTTTCACTTCGTTGACGACTACGCTTGGCTCGTCACCGGAGTTGGCAGCGATCTGACGCAGCGGCGCTTCAACAGCGCGACGCAGCACAGCGATACCAACGTTCTGGTCAGCGTTGTCGCCGGTCAGCTCGGTCAGTGCTTCCAGAGCACGGATCAGTGCCACGCCACCGCCAGGTACCACGCCTTCTTCAACGGCTGCGCGGGTTGCGTGCAGGGCGTCTTCAACGCGGGCTTTCTTCTCTTTCATTTCAACTTCGGAACCAGCGCCAACCTTGATCACTGCAACGCCGCCGGACAGCTTGGCCAGACGCTCTTGCAGTTTTTCACGGTCGTAGTCCGAGGAAGTTTCGGCAACCTGGGCGCGGATCTGAGCGATACGGCCTTCGATGTCTGCCTGCACGCCAGCACCGTCAACGATGATGGTGTTCTCCTTGGACAGGGTCACGCGCTTGGCGTTACCCAGGTGCTCCAGGGTGGTGCTTTCCAGGCTCAGACCGATCTCTTCGGAGATCACGGTACCACCGGTCAGAACAGCGATGTCCTGCAGCATGGCCTTGCGACGGTCGCCGAAGCCCGGTGCCTTGACGGCAGCGACTTTGACGATGCCACGCATGTTGTTCACAACCAGAGTCGCCAGGGCTTCGCCTTCAACGTCTTCGGCCACGATCAGCAGTGGACGGCCGGCTTTGGCAACGGCTTCCAGCACTGGCAGCATTTCGCGGATGTTCGAGATTTTCTTGTCGACCAGCAGGATCAGCGGGCCGTCGAGCTCGGCCACCATGGTGTCCGGCTTGTTGACGAAGTACGGCGACAGGTAGCCACGGTCGAACTGCATGCCTTCTACAACCGACAGTTCGTTTTCCAGGCCCGAGCCTTCTTCAACAGTGATCACGCCTTCTTTACCGACTTTTTCCATGGCTTCGGCAATGATGTCGCCGATGGAGTTGTCGGAGTTGGCCGAGATAGTGCCGACCTGAGCGATGGCCTTGAAGTCAGCGCATGGCTTGGACAGGGCTTTGAGTTCTTTGACAATGGCGATGGTCGCCTTGTCGATGCCGCGCTTGAGGTCCATCGGGTTCATGCCGGCAGCGACGGCTTTCAGGCCTTCGTTGACGATCGACTGAGCCAGAACGGTAGCGGTGGTAGTACCGTCACCGGCGTCATCGTTGGCACGGGAGGCAACGTCTTTGACCAGCTGCGCGCCCATGTTTTCGAAGCGATCTTCGAGTTCGATCTCTTTGGCGACGGAAACGCCGTCCTTGGTGATGGTCGGAGCGCCGAAGCTCTTCTCGAGGATCACGTTACGGCCTTTCGGGCCCAGGGTCGCTTTTACCGCGTCAGCCAGAACGTTGACGCCTTTGAGCATCTTGGAGCGGGCGGCATCGCCGAACTTAACTTCTTTAGCAGCCATGATCGATATTCCTTAAATACTTTGTAGTAACGGGAAAATGAACGGGAGTATCAGCCTTCGATAACCGCGAGAATTTCGTTCTCGTTCATTACCAGCAGGTCTTCGCCATCGACTTTCACAGTGTTGCTGCCGGAGTAAGGACCGAACACAACCTTGTCGCCCACTTTCACGGACAGTGCACGCACTTCACCGCTTTCCAGTGCTTTGCCCGGGCCTACAGCGAGAACTTCACCGTGGTTGGCTTTTTCAGCAGCCGAACCTGGCAGGACGATACCGCCAGCGGTTTTCTTTTCTTCTTCGCTGCGACGGATGACGACGCGGTCATGCAGAGGACGAAGCTTCATTGTCGATCTCTCCTAATTGTGGTTTTCATCGGCCGGTGTAGTCCCGGCGGGTTTAACGAATCCGGCCTGCGCCGGATGCGGTCCGTCGAGCGAACCGCGCAAGTCTGTCCGGTTTGAATACCGGAAACCTTTCGGTGACCGATACATAGGGGCGTACAAGCCGATTACAAGGGCTGACGGAAAAAATTTTTTCATCGCGGCGCGGCAAATAACCGCCATAAACGAGCACGGCACCCGAAGGTGCCGTGTCGATGGTGGTGTCATTTGTTGTCGCGGTGTTCGAACTCGCCTTCGATCACATTCGGCTCTCGACCCAGCGGCTCGCGCGGTGCAGGACCGCCACGGGATTGCAGGTCGTCGGCGAAGGCGCGCTGGCGCATGGCCTGGTCTTCGGCACGCTGGCGCATCTTGTTCGCCAGCAGACGCCGGGTGACCGGTAACAGCATGACCAGACCGACCACGTCACTGATGAAGCCCGGGATGATCAACAGGCCACCGGCCAGTGCCAGCATCAGCCCTTCGAGCATGGTCTGCGCGGGCAGCTCGCCGCGGTTCAGGCTTTCCCGGGCACGCAGTGCGGTAGCCAGACCGGCGATGCGCAGCACGAACACACCGAACATCGAGCCGAGAATGATCAGCAGCAGGGCCGGGAAAAACCCGATAGAGCCTGCCACTTTGACGAATACGAACAGCTCCAGCACTGGAAACAGCAGAAAGAGCAACAGAAAAGGGCGCATCAAAGTTTCCTCAACGCAAGAAATGCCTTGCAGTAAGCCTTAGATGACGTCGCCCTTGCGTGAATTCAAGCTTAACTTTACGGATTTTTCGCCCAAGACTGGGCGTGAGCCAGAGAAACCAAGGCCTCGCGCACTTGTGTCGGCGTATTACATGGCGTTGCAAAGGGCAACCAATAGAGCGCCTGACCGATGCGCAGGTGCATGCCTTCACTGTCAATTCCGGCCAGTTGCGCTGGGACATTTTTCGGCAGGCCAGCGAGTTCGACGTAATGGGCGATGGCTTTGGCATGGTCGCTGTTCATGTGCTCGACCATGCTGATTTCAGCCTTGCCGGCGAACGGGTTGGCGAGAGTCAGATCGTCTACCCAGTGGATCGCACCGAAACCGCCGATATAGCGATGCCGCACGGGGTCGAGCACCCAGAAATCGAAATCGTGGGCCTTGTGATAATTCTGCGAGTCAGGGAAATAGCGGTAATAGCGTTCGGCAGCCGCCTCGATGGCGCCAGGGTCTTCGAGCTTTTGCGCTTGCGCCAGATAGGTCAGGCGGCCGACCGCTTGCACATCATCGGCCTCGCGCTCGCCCACCAGCATTGAGCACTTCGGATCTTTTTGCAGATTGTGCGTGTGCTGAGCGATGCGGCTGATCAGGATCAGCGGCCGGCCCTGTGCGTCGAGGCAATACGGCACAACGGAGCCGAAGGGAAAACCCGGCATCGACCGGGAGTGAGTCGAGAGCACTCCACGGTATTCCTTGAGAAGCAATTCTCGGGCATTCTTCGCCACTTCAGCGCTCAATTTATGACTCCTTAAATGGATTCCGTCTAGAAAACGGACAGATGCGCGATCAAAGGCAACCTTCGCGCCATCGGCCAACGTACGTTTGCCAACTGGCCCGGGACGGTGCCGATCGAGCGTTGCCGACGACAAAAACAATTCTGACCTGCCAGCGGGACATGCGAATGCAACTCAACGACAAAGTAATCATTATCACCGGCGGTTGCCAGGGTTTGGGCCGTTCCATGGCCGAGTATTTCGCCGGCAAGGGCGCGAAGCTGGCGCTGGTCGATCTGAATCAGGAAAAACTCGACGCTGCCGTGGCCGCCTGCAAAGCCCAGGGTGTCGAAGCGCGCAGCTACCTGTGCAACGTCGCCAATGAGGAACAGGTCGAGCACATGGTCGCGCAAGTGGCCGAAGATTTCGGTGCGATCCACGGTCTGATCAACAACGCCGGGATCCTGCGCGATGGCTTGCTGTTGAAGGTCAAGGATGGCGAGATGACCAAAATGAGCCTGGCCCAGTGGCAGGCGGTGATCGACGTCAACCTGACCGGCGTATTTCTCTGCACCCGTGAAGTGGCAGCGAAAATGGTCGAGCTGAAGACCAGCGGCGCGATCATCAATATTTCGTCGATTTCCCGCGCGGGCAACGTCGGCCAGACCAACTATTCCGCAGCCAAGGCTGGCGTCGCAGCCGCGACCGTGACCTGGGCGAAGGAACTGGCGCGTTACGGCATTCGCGTAGCGGGCATTGCGCCGGGTTTCATCGAAACCGAAATGACCCTGGGCATGAAACCGGAAGCGTTGGAGAAGATGACCTCCGGGATCCCTCTCAAGCGCATGGGCAAGCCGGAAGAGATCGCCCATTCGGCAGCGTATATCTTCGAGAACGACTACTACACCGGGCGGATTCTGGAGATGGATGGCGGGTTGCGTATCTAAAGCAAAATCAAAAGATCGCAGCCTCGCTTCGCTCGACAGCTCCTACGGGGAATATGTAGGAGCTGTCGAGCGAAGCGAGGCTGCGATCTTTTTACAGACGGCGCCGATCAATCGTCGCTGATGGTGATATTCGGCATCGCCGGCTTGGCTGCTTCCTGCAATACGATCCGCGCGCCGACGTGGCGGGCCAGTTCCTGATAGACCATGGCAATCTGACTGTCCGGCTCGGCAATCACAGTGGGTTTGCCACCGTCAGCCTGTTCGCGGATCAGCATCGACAGCGGCAGCGAGGCCAGCAGTTCGACGCCGTACTGGGTCGCCAGTTTCTCACCGCCGCCTTCACCGAACAGATGCTCGGCATGCCCGCAATTCGAGCAGATGTGCACAGCCATGTTCTCCACCACACCCAGCACCGGAATGTTGACCTTGCGGAACATTTCCACGCCTTTGCGTGCATCGAGCAGCGCCAGATCCTGCGGTGTGGTGACGATCACTGCGCCGGCCACCGGGACTTTCTGCGCCAGGGTCAACTGGATGTCGCCAGTGCCCGGCGGCATGTCGATGACCAGATAATCCAGATCGCCCCATGCGGTTTGCGTAACCAGTTGCAGCAACGCACCGGACACCATCGGCCCGCGCCAGACCATCGGTGTGTTGTCGTCGGTCAGAAACGCCATCGACATGACTTCCACGCCATGAGCCTTGAGCGGCACGAACCACTTCTGGTCTTTGACTTCGGGGCGGGTACGCTCGGCAATACCGAACATGATGCCTTGGCTGGGACCATAGATATCGGCGTCGAGAATGCCGACCTTCGCGCCTTCGCGGGCCAGCGCCAGCGCGAGGTTGGCGGCGGTAGTGGATTTGCCCACGCCGCCCTTGCCGGAAGCGACCGCGACGACGTTCTTGACGTTGGCCAGCCCCGGAATCTGCGTTTGCGCCTTGTGCGCGGCGATCACGCTGGTGACCTCGACCCGAGCGATCACTACGCCATCGAGGTTTTCGATGGCCAGTTGCAGCAGTTGCGCCCAGCCGCTCTTGAACAGGCCGGCGGCGTAGCCGATCTCCAGCTGCACATTGACGCGGTCACCGATGATCTCGATGTTCTTCACGCAACCGGCGCTGACCGGGTCCTGGTTCAGGTAAGGGTCGGTGTATTGGCTGAGGACGGCTTCCACCGCTGCGCGAGTGACGGCGCTCATGGGCAACTCCGATAACAAGACTGGAAAAGATGACGGGTATCCTACCGCGCTGATTCGTTTGCGGTGAGGAGATTTATATTGCACCGCGCCTTTGTGGCGAGGGAGCTTGCTCCCGCTCGGCTGCGCAGCAGTCGCAATAAAGGATAACTGACAATGAAGATGGGGCGGCTTCGCCACCCAGCGGGAGCAAGCTCCCTCGCCACAGTGATTGTGTCCGCCTCTTCATGAAACAGGCGCACAGGGTGAAAAATATGCGCCAGCACTTTATAGTGGCCGACCTCCGTTTCATCAAGTAGCGAAGCCCCATGTCCGAGCCACGCAAGATTCTCGTCACCAGCGCCCTGCCCTACGCCAACGGTTCGATCCACCTTGGCCACATGCTGGAATACATCCAGACCGATATGTGGGTGCGCTTCCAGAAGCATCGCGGCAATCAATGCATTTATGTCTGCGCCGACGACGCCCACGGTTCGGCGATCATGCTGCGCGCAGAAAAGGAAGGCATCACTCCGGAACAACTGATCGCCAACGTGCAGGCTGAACACAGCGCCGACTTTGCCGATTTCCTCGTCGACTTCGACAACTTCCACTCCACTCACGCCGAAGAAAACCGTGAGCTGTCGAGCCAGATCTACCTCAAGCTGCGCGACGCCGGGCACATCGCCCAGCGCTCGATCACTCAGTATTTCGACCCGGAAAAGAAGATGTTCCTGGCCGACCGCTTCATCAAGGGCACGTGCCCCAAGTGCGGCACCGAAGACCAGTACGGCGACAACTGCGAAAAATGCGGTGCGACCTACGCGCCGACCGACCTGAAGGATCCGAAGTCGGCAATATCCGGCGCTACCCCGGTGCTCAAGGATTCCCAGCACTTCTTCTTCAAGCTGCCGGACTTCCAGGAAATGCTCCAGGCCTGGACCCGCAGCGGGACCCTGCAGGACGCCGTGGCGAACAAGCTTTCCGAATGGCTGGACGCCGGCCTGCAGCAGTGGGACATCTCCCGCGACGCGCCGTACTTCGGCTTCGAGATTCCGGGCGAGCCGGGCAAGTATTTCTATGTGTGGCTGGATGCGCCGATCGGCTACATGGCCAGCTTCAAGAACCTTTGCGACCGCACGCCAGAACTGGACTTCGACGCGTTCTGGGGCAAGGACTCCACCGCCGAGCTGTATCACTTCATCGGCAAGGACATCGTCAATTTCCACGCACTGTTCTGGCCAGCGATGCTCGAAGGCGCCGGCTTCCGCAAGCCGACCGGCATCAACGTGCACGGCTACCTGACGGTCAACGGCCAGAAGATGTCGAAGTCGCGCGGCACCTTCATCAAGGCCCGTACCTACCTGGATCACCTGTCGCCGGAATACCTGCGTTACTACTACGCGGCCAAACTGGGCCGTGGCGTCGATGACCTCGATCTGAACCTCGAAGACTTCGTGCAGAAGGTCAACTCCGACCTGGTCGGCAAAGTGGTCAACATCGCCAGCCGTTGCGCCGGGTTTATCCACAAGGGCAACGGCGGCCTGCTGGTCGACACCAATGCCGCACCGGAGCTGACCGAGGCGTTCCTCGCCGCCGCGCCGAGCATCGCCGACGCCTACGAGGCCCGCGATTTCGCCCGTGCCATGCGTGAAACCATGGCCCTGGCCGACCGCGCCAACGCGTGGATCGCCGACAAGGCGCCGTGGTCGCTGAACAAGCAGGAAGGCAAGCAGGATGAAGTCCAGGCGATCTGCGCCACTGGCATCAACCTGTTCCGCCAGCTGGTGATCTTCCTCAAACCGGTGTTGCCACTACTGGCCACCGATGCCGAGGCGTTCCTCAATGTCGCGCCGCTGACCTGGAACGACCACACCACGCTGCTGGCCAACCACCAGCTCAACGAATTCAAACCGTTGATGACCCGCATCGACCCGGTAAAAGTGCAAGCCATGACCGACGCCTCCAAGGAAGACTTGACCGCCAGCCAGACCGACACCGGCGAAGCCAAGCCTGCGGGCAACGGCGAGCTGGCCAAGGATCCGCTGTCGCCGGAAATCGATTTCGACGCCTTTGCCGCCATCGATTTGCGCGTTGCTTTGATCGTCAAGGCCGAACACGTCGAAGGCGCGGACAAGTTGCTGCGCCTGACCCTCGACATCGGTGACGAGCAACGCAACGTGTTCTCCGGGATCAAGAGCGCGTATCCGGACCCGTCCAAGCTCGACGGTCGCCTGACCATGATGATCGCCAACCTCAAGCCACGGAAAATGAAGTTCGGTATTTCCGAAGGCATGGTGATGGCGGCGGGCCCTGGTGGCGAAGAGATTTACCTGCTGAGCCCGGACAGCGGCGCCAAGCCGGGTCAGCGCATCAAGTAAGAGGTTGCCGTAAAACGATCCCACCGACGTGCTCTGCATGCCGGTGGGATTTTTCATATCTGGCCCGATAGTGCCTACCCTTAAGAGACACCCGCCCGTTTCGCTGGCAGAACCATGACCGAACTCGTGTTAACGCTGATCAGTGCTGCGCTGCTCAACAACTTCGTGTTGCACTGGCCGCTGGGCGTCGCTCCGCTGTTGGCGGGCAGCCGACGCCAGGTCCATGCGCTGGGGTTGGCGACGTTGTGCCTGATGGTGGTGGTCGGCGTTATCGGTCAGGCGATCTGGCAGTGGATACTGCTGCCGTTGCAGCTTGAAGCGCTGCGCCTGTTCGTGTTTCTGCCGTTGAGTGTGTTGTTGATCGCGCCGCTGCTGAAACTGCTGGCGCGCGGGCTGCCGGATTGGCCGTTCGCTGGATTGTGGCCGCTGCTGCTCGGCAATGCCGGCGTGCTCGGGCTGGCCTTGATCAATGCGCAAAACGATCATGGCCTGCTGCACGCGACAGCTTTGAGTTTGGGTGCAGGACTGGGTTTCTGGCTGGTATTGAGTGTGTTCTGCGACCTGCGCGAGCGCACGGTCGACAACGATATTCCCCTGCCCTTTCGCGGCCTGCCGATCGATCTGATCAGCGCCGGACTGGTCGCAGTGATTTTTCTCGGATTCAGTGGATTGATCAAAACATGAGTCTGATTCAACGCATCGATGCCCTGCTGCCGCAGACCCAATGCGGCAAGTGCGGCCATCCCGGATGCAAACCGTATGCGCAAGGCATTGTTGATGGCGAGCCGATCAACAAGTGCCCGCCGGGCGGCGAGGAGACCATCGCCGCCCTGGCCGAGCTGTTGAAAATACCGGTCCTGGAACTGGACATCAGCCGTGGCCCGGCACCGCCGCAAATCGCCTTCATCCGCGAGGCCGAATGCATCGGCTGCACCAAGTGCATTCAGGCCTGCCCGGTCGACGCCATCGTCGGCGCGGCAAAACTCATGCACACGGTGCTGATCGACGAATGCACCGGTTGTGATCTGTGCGTTGCGCCGTGCCCGGTCGACTGCATCGAAATGCATCCTTTGCCTGCGAACACGATCCCAGTGGTTGGCGGTCTCGCATTCGATCTCGAAGAACAGCGCGCCCGGGCTGAAAAGCGTGACCATGCGCGCCAGCGTTTCGAGCGACGCAACCAGCGCTTGCTGCGTGAAGAACAGCAAAAGCAGGCTGAACGTGAAGCGCGAGCCGCGCGTGCGGCACAACCGCAAGTATCGACCGCCGACCCGGTGCAGGCTGCGCTGGAGCGGGTGCGTGCGCAAAAAGCCGCGAGTGCCGATGCGGCGCTGAAAAAGGCCAAGGTCGATGTGGCGATGAGTCGCGCGCAGCTGCACAAATCGCTGAAAGCCTTCGGCCATCCGCCGACGTTCGAGCAGCAGTCGCAACTGATCGTCCTGCAGCAACAATTCGAAGCCGCCGAGCAAGCGCTGGCCATGCTGGAAAACAGTCAACCGGCGATTCCCGTCGCCCCGGCCCCGACCAACGACGCCGACCTGAAGCGGGCGAAGATTCAGTTGGCCATGCGCCGTGCCGAACTGAAAAAAGCCCAGACCGCCGAGGCGGCCCCGGAGCAGATCGCAGCACTGGAACAAGCCGTGACTGACGCCGAGCGCCGGGTGCAAGACCATGCCACCCCTTGAGGCAGCGGACGGTCGCCTGCAACAGGCGATGAATACTGTCCTGTTCGCCGCCCTGCCGGGGCTGTTGGCTTTGTTCTGGCTGTACGGCTGGGGCGTGTTGATCAATCTGCTACTGGCGGCTGGCAGCGCGCTGCTCGTTGAGGGCGCCGTCGCCAGCCTGCGTCGGCAAGCCGTGCAACCGGCACTGCGCGATGGCAGCGCGCTGGTCAGTGCGATGTTGCTGGCCGCCGCGCTGCCGGCTTATTGCCCTTGGTGGCTGACAGTCACCGCCACCGCTTCCGGCTTGTTGTTTGGCAAACACCTGTACGGTGGCGTCGGCCAAAATCCGTTCAACCCGGCCATGCTCGGCTTTGCCCTGAGCCTGGTGCTGTTCCCGCAATCGATGACGCAGTGGCCGGGCCATGGCGTGGATTTCCTCTCAGCGCTGCAACAGGTATTCAATCCGCCCCAAGCGCCGGATGCCTGGGTACAGGCGACGGCGCTGGACAGTCTGCGCATCAATAAAAGCCTGACCATCGATGAGCTGTTCGCCAGCAATCGGGCCTTCGGCCGTTTCGGCGGGCACGGTGTGGAATGGGTGAATCTGGCGTTTCTGCTCGGCGGCCTGTTCCTGTTGCAACGGCGGATCTTTTCCTGGCACGCACCGGTGGGCATGCTCGCCAGTCTGTTCGTCATCAGCCTGTTGTGCTGGAACGGCTCGGGCTCCGACTCCCATGGCTCGCCGCTGTTTCATCTGCTCAGCGGCGCGACCATGCTCGGGGCGTTCTTTATCGTCACCGAACCAGTATCCGGGGCGAAAAGCGCCCTCGCCCGCCTGTTGTTCGGCGTCGGCGTCGGCCTGCTGACTTACCTGATTCGGACGTGGGGCGGCTACCCTGACGGTGTCGCGTTTGCGGTGTTGCTGATGAATCTTCTGGTGCCGGCGCTGGAACGCTTCGCCGCCACCCGACAAGCGCCGGTGAGCGCATGAAGCGCTCGGCGCATGCCCTGACGGTGGCGCTTCTGGCACTCGCCGGCATCAGCGCGACCTATCTGGCGCAGCGCAGCAGTGCGCCGCAGATTGCCGTTGCGCAGCGCTTGCTCGACAGCCGCAAACTGCTTGATGTGCTCCCTGCAGAACGCTACGACAATCAGCCACTGGAACAGCCTCTGGCGCTCGTCGACACTGCTTTACGCCATAGCACGCTGTCGGCCGGCTATCGGGCGACTCGCTCCGGGCAAACGGTCGCGGTGCTGTTGCGCAGTCGAACCGATGGTTACACCGGTGCCATCGACCTGCTGATCGCCATCGACGCCAACGGTAAACTTCTGAGCGTGAAAACTCTTGAGCAGCGCGAAACACCGGGGCTGGGCGGTTATATTGGCGAATGGCCGAATACATGGCTGCAGGCCTTCAGCGGTAAATCGCGCAACGATCCGCCAGATGCCGGATGGGCATTGAAAAAGGACCAAGGGCAATTCGATCAAATGGCCGGTGCAACTATTACCTCCCGGGCCGCCATCAACGCGATTCAGGACGCATTGCGTTATTTCGATGAACACCGGGCGCTGCTGCTGGGGCCCGGCACATGAAGCGCACACTGACTTTAATGATGCTGGTGCAACTCCTGGGCGCTACAGAAACGTTGAGCGCTGCGTTGGCGATGACCTTGATGCTCAGCGTGCTGCTCGGTGTATTCGCCGCGTGCATGTCACCGCTACGCTATCGTTTGGAGGGCACAAGCGCATTGCTGGCGAGCCTGATGCTCGCCGCAACACTGACCAGTTGTGCAGACATCGTGGCGCAACGATGGTTTTTGTCTTGGCAACAGACGTCTGGCCTTTATATGGGACTCATCGCCTTGCAGTGCGTCGCGCTTGAATACAATGGGTTCTTCCGCGAGCCCGTCGTTGCATGTTTCAAACGCTGCGCCAGGTTCGGCTCGTTCATGCTGCTGATCGGCGGGCTGCGTGAACTGCTCGGCCACGGCACGCTTGGCCGAGGACTGTCGGCGGATTGGCAAGGTCTGGTTATATTTCCCCAGGGACTGCATTTGCTGACGTTGGTCCCCGGCGCCTTTGTTTTGTCGGGTTTGCTCCTCGCCGCGCATCAGGCGTGGACTCGCCGCAACCCTGTTATCAAGGAAACGCATCGCCCATGAATGCCGCAAAACGTCTTGAGATTTTCCGTCGATTGCATGAAGACAATCCCGAGCCGAAGACTGAACTGGCCTACTCATCGCCCTTTGAGCTGCTGATTGCGGTGATTCTTTCGGCGCAATCCACCGACGTGGGCGTCAATAAGGCCACGGCCAAGCTGTTTCCGGTGGCCAATACACCCGCCGCGATTCATGCGCTGGGGGTTGAAGGGTTGTCCGAGTACATCAAGACCATCGGTTTGTACAACAGCAAAGCGAAGAACGTCATCGAAACCTGCCGCCTGTTGGTTGAGCGCCATGGCGGCGAAGTCCCGCAAACCCGAGAAGAGCTGGAAGCCTTGCCCGGCGTCGGACGCAAGACTGCCAACGTGGTGCTCAATACGGCGTTTCGCCAGTTGACCATGGCGGTCGACACGCACATTTTCCGCGTCAGTAATCGCACCGGCATCGCGCCGGGGAAAAATGTGGTGGAAGTTGAAATGAAACTGATGAAGTTTGTACCGAAAGAATTCTTGCTCGATTCTCATCACTGGCTGATTCTGCACGGCCGTTATGTGTGCTTGGCGCGTAAACCGCGCTGTGGCAGCTGCCGCATAGAGGATTTGTGTGAATACAAACATAAAACCTCCGACGATTAAGCAGGCCGAAGGTTTTGTCGGGCATCGATTGAAAAAATCTTTTTTACCCGCCGCACTATTGTCGCTATAAGGAGCGCCAAAGGCAGTCTTAGCCGGGAGTTGACTTCATGAGTACCGACACAGAGCAACTGGATGTAGAAGAAGATCTTACCGATGCCGATGACGCAGAACCGGTGGTTGAAGTGGCCAAAACCAACCTCAGCAAGCGTCGCACAATCGACAACCTGCTTGAGGAGCGCCGACTGCAAAGGCAATTGGCCGATTACGATTTTGATCTGTGATAGTTGAAGGCCTCCCGAACCGGAGGCTTTTCACTTTTTGCGGCAACTGAACTTGATCGGCCCATGACGTGGTCAGCTGTCGATTCGTTCAGACAAGACCATTGCGCTGCGCCAGCTCGATCAGATCAACCAGCGACCGCGCATTGAGCTTGAGCAACAAGCGTGTCTTGTAAGTGCTTACGGTCTTGTTGCTTAAAAACATGCCGTCGGCAATTTCCTTGTTGGTCTTGCCGCGCGCCAGCTGCTGCAACACCATCATCTCCCGCCCGGACAGGCGATCAACCATGTCCGCTTCACTCGCATTACCCAGACTGGTTCGCACGGTGTGCAGCGCCTGGTTGGGGAAATAACTGTATCCGGATAGAACTGCCTTGATTGCACTCAGCAATTCGGTCAGATCCTGTTGCTTGCATACATAACCCGCTGCGCCCGACTGCATGCAACGCATTGAAAAATGCCCGGGAGCCTGGGAAGTCAACACCAGAACTTTAACTGGCATGGCGGTAGAGGTCAGGCGCGCAATGACTTCCAGTCCATCGAGTTTCGGTATACCAATATCCAGAATGACAAGATCCGGCAGTTGTTCGCGAGCAATCTGTAACGCGTCTACACCATTGTCCGTTTCTGCAATGACTTCGTAGCCATGCCGTTCCATCAGCATACGTACCGCAAGTCGAATGACAGGGTGGTCATCCACGATCAGCACTTTATTCATGGGCAAGTCCAGTTTTCGCTGTTCGAATTTTTAGAACACGCACGATATCCCAGTCACTTGCGCCGATGCATACCAACTTTTACACACACTTGCATCAAGAGACATTCCCTACAGACATTGAAGATAATTCCCACAAAAGCAGCTTCGTCAGCCTCTTGCCCGACATATTCCACGGCCCATTGTCAGAATTTCAGAGGTAGTGAAACATCGCCCTACGCCAGCGTTTTACGGACTTGTCCGCCGTGATCAACAGCAGCGAACCCGCGCTGAACGATCATGATTCTGCGCCAGCGTTGCACAAATGGATGACTGGAAACATGGCGCGAAAATCTGACTGTGTACAGGCGACGTACGTTTCAATCAGCTTTCAAAACTTGAAACAACAGCCGCATACTTAAACGCGCACTTTTGCTATAAATAGAAATACAACCTGCCAGACAACTTTATAGAACTTAGACTTATGCTGAAGATAAAAAGAAAGATAACCAACCCCATGACAGTCATCGCTATATTCGCGATTCTTTCGGAAACCTCGGCTGCCGTCACACTGCCGTTTCTGGACAATAAGGATCGGGAAATCTACGTCTGGTTCCTGATCAGCTTCCCGTTCTACTTGTTATTTCTGTTTTTCATTACCCTCAACTTCAACCACCGCTCACTCTACTCGCCGTCTGACTTTGTAAAAGATAAAAGCTTTCTAAAGTCAACGGACAATCAGCAGCGCGACACCAAACGAAACACAACGCTAAGCGAAACAGGTGAACACTGCGCTTTTGAAATAACCAGTTGCATCGTTACAGGCAAATCCGGCGGAGGCAGATTTCAACGTTCATGCACAATTCACAACGCGCAGGATCCACCGCCCGATACGGGCAGCCAACCCAGCCCGGTCGTTCAGACTATCAAGTTGTCACCCTTGATCAGCGAACTGAACATCATTGACGCCAGGGATGTCGACGCAACGAGGGAATTTGATGCCATTCTCGATACTCTGCGCAGAACCGATAAAAAGAACGCGCGAGTGTTGGTCTTTCTGTCCAATCATGTCTCGGATTCGCTGGCGCACACCGCACTGCAACAGATCAGGCAAGCGAAGAAAGGCTCAGGCGCGACGCTGTGTATCGTTTACAACCTGTGCTCCCAGACAGTGACATTGTTGGGAAGAACAAGCTGACAGATGAGTCATGTGCCGCACGCGGGCACCCGAGAGACGAGCCTGATGAACCAGATATACATTCCAGAAAAAAAGGCGGCCCTGAACAGGCCGCCTTTTTAGTGCGCGCAGGTCTGAATCACTCAGAACAACTTGCGGCCCTTGTTGGCAGCAATGCGCATGCGCAGCGCGTTGAGCTTGATGAAGCCCGCAGCATCGGCCTGATTGTAGGCGCCGCCGTCCTCTTCGAAAGTCGCGATGTTGGCGTCGAACAGCGAATCATCGGACTTGCGGCCGGTCACGATCACGTTGCCTTTATACAGCTTCAGGCGCACCACACCGTTCACGTTGACCTGCGAAGCGTCGATCATCTGTTGCAGCATCAAACGCTCAGGGCTCCACCAGTAACCGGTGTAGATGAGGCTGGCGTATTTCGGCATCAGCTCGTCTTTGAGGTGAGCGACTTCACGATCCAGCGTGATCGACTCGATGGCACGGTGAGCGCGCAGCATGATGGTACCGCCCGGGGTTTCGTAGCAGCCACGGGACTTCATGCCGACGTAACGGTTTTCCACGATATCCAGACGACCGATGCCGTGTTCGCCGCCAATCCTGTTCAGCGTTGCCAGTACGGTGGCCGGGGTCATTTCGACGCCGTCCAGCGCGACGATGTCGCCGTTGCGGTAGGTCAGTTCCAGGTATTGCGGAGTGTCGGGAGCCTTCTCCGGGGACACGGTCCAGCGCCACATGTCTTCTTCGTGCTCGGTCCAGGTGTCTTCCAGCACGCCGCCTTCATAGGAGATGTGCAGCAGGTTGGCGTCCATCGAGTACGGGGATTTTTTCTTGCCGTGGCGTTCGATCGGGATCGCGTGCTTCTCGGCGTAGTCCATCAGCTTCTCGCGCGACAGCAGATCCCATTCGCGCCACGGCGCAATCACTTTCACGCCTGGCTTGAGCGCGTAGGCGCCGAGTTCGAAACGCACCTGGTCGTTGCCCTTGCCGGTGGCACCATGGGAAATGGCGTCGGCGCCGGTTTCGTTGGCAATCTCGATCAGGCGCTTGGCGATCAGCGGACGTGCGATGGAAGTACCCAGCAGGTATTCGCCTTCGTAAACGGTGTTGGCGCGGAACATCGGGAACACGAAGTCACGCACGAACTCTTCGCGCAGATCGTCGATGTAGATTTCTTTGACGCCCATGGCCTGAGCCTTGGCGCGGGCCGGCTCGACCTCTTCGCCTTGACCGAGATCAGCAGTGAAGGTCACCACTTCACAGTTATAAGTATCCTGCAGCCACTTGAGGATCACCGAAGTGTCCAGGCCGCCGGAATACGCCAGAACGACCTTGTTTACGTCCGCCATGCCATCACTCCACGGGGTTCTACGGAAAGCCGGGGAGTCTACCGCTCAAACGCGATAATTTACAGAGGCGCGACAGCTTAAGACGACAAAGCGACAGAATCTGTCGAGGGCGCGACGATGACCGATGGGTTCAGGAAGTCGCTGCAGCGGTGGCCGGCGTACTCGCCTGCGGTGCTGGAGCCGGGGCCGTGGTCGGCGCCACGCGCGCCAGTTTTACATTGACCCGGCGGTTTTTCGCGCGGTTGGCTGCATTGGTGTTCGGCACGATCGGATACTGCTCGCCATGGAAACGTACGGTGATCTGCGATTCCTGAATGCCGTTGGCCTTGAAGAAATCAACCACCGCCAGCGCCCGCCGCCGCGACAGCTCGCGGTTGGTCAGACGATTGCCGCTGTTGTCGGAATGGCCGTCAAGTTCGATGTGATTGACCGTCGGATCGGCCTTCATGTACTCGAGCATCACTTGCAGCCTGGCTTTGGCGGCAGCGTCCAGATCTACACCTTCGCCGGGGAAGCCGATCTGCGACTGCTTGATCTGGTCGAAATTCTGCGGCAGCAATTTCGCCACACAGCTCTGGTAATCGTTGAAGGCCTTGCTGAACTTGACCGGCAACAGGCGCACTTCCGAGACGCGGCCATCGCCAGACGCGCGACGCACTACCGGGCTGCGACCATCGAGCAGCCCACTGATCAAGCCACCGGCCTGCGATTGCGAGCTGTTGAACAGCACGTTGCCGCTGCCAAGCCTGACGCTGCCCAGGTTGATGTCGCCCCGCCCCGGCTGCCAGGGCGCGGCGGCGGCGAGCAAGGTTGCCGACCCGCCCCCGAGCATGGCGTTGTAGGCATTAAGACGAAAGATCGCCTGCTCACCGGCCTTGCGCACGAACTCGCCCGAGCCGAAATCGGTGATCGGTTGGGTCAGACGGCACTCGAACTTGTCGCCGGCGACCGTCCACTCAATGTTCTCCAGACGGGTCTGGTACGTCAGCGCCATCGCGGGAAGGCTGGCAAACACACTGAGCAGGGCTAAATAACGCTGGCGCACGGGAGGCTCCATTGGCTTGTGAAACACAAACACCGATTCACACAATGTTTACGGCATACCTTCGGGATATCGGACACCTGCGGCAAAACTTGATAGCGAGTGCCTGCAAGAGTCTTTTCCGGTAGCATTCGCCTCAGTTTGACCCGCCTGGAATTCCCTCATGTCCGACCGCCTGACCCTGCTGCGTCCCGACGACTGGCACATTCATCTTCGCGATGGTGCCGTGTTGACCAATACCGTTGCCGATGTGGCCCGCACCTTCGGGCGCGCCATCATCATGCCAAACCTGGTACCGCCGGTGCGCAACGCCGCCGAAGCCGACGGCTATCGTCAGCGCATTCTCGCTGCCCGCCCGGCCGGCAGTCAGTTCGAGCCGTTGATGGTGCTGTACCTGACCGATCGCACCCAACCGGAAGAAATTCGTCAGGCCAAGGCCAGCGGTTTCGTGTACGCCGCCAAGCTGTACCCGGCCGGCGCGACCACCAACTCCGATTCCGGCGTGACCAGCATCGACAAGATTTTCCCGGCGCTGGAAGCCATGGCCGAAGTCGGCATGCCGCTGTTGATCCACGGTGAAGTCACCCGTGGCGATGTCGACGTGTTCGACCGCGAAAAGATTTTCATCGATGAGCACATGCGCCGCGTGGTCGAGCGTTTCCCCACGCTGAAAGTGGTGTTCGAACACATCACCACCGGCGACGCCGTGCAATTCGTCAACGAGGCTGCGGCCAACGTCGGCGCGACCATCACTGCGCATCACTTGCTGTACAACCGCAACCACATGCTGGTGGGCGGGATCCGGCCACACTTCTACTGCCTGCCGATCCTCAAGCGCAATACTCACCAGGAAGCCTTGCTCGACGCCGCCACCAGCGGCAGCGCGAAGTTTTTCCTCGGTACCGACTCGGCGCCCCATGCCCAGCATGCCAAGGAAGCCGCCTGCGGCTGCGCCGGCTGCTACACCGCCTACGCCGCCATCGAGATGTACGCCGAAGCGTTCGAACAGCGTAACGCGCTGGACAAACTCGAAGCGTTCGCCAGCCTCAACGGCCCGCGCTTCTACGGCCTGCCGGCAAACACCGATCGCATCACCCTGGTTCGCGAAGAATGGACCGCCCCCACCAGTCTGCCATTTGGCGAGCTGACCGTTATCCCGCTGCGCGCCGGTGAAAAACTGCGCTGGCGCCTGCTGGAGGAACACGCGTGAGTGAAGACCATTTCGACGATGAGCTGGACGGTCAAGGTGGTGGCGGCGGTTCCCGCCATCCGATGGCAGCGCGTTTTCGCGGCTACCTGCCGGTTGTCGTCGACGTAGAAACCGGTGGCTTCAACGCGGCCACCGATGCCTTGCTGGAGATTGCCGCGACCACCATCGCCATGGATGAAAAGGGTTTCGTCTACCCGGATCACACCTACTTTTTCCGCGTCGAACCGTTCGAAGGCGCCAATGTTGAAGCGGCGGCGCTGGAGTTTACCGGGATCAAGCTCGATCATCCGCTGCGCATGGCCGTCAGCGAGGAAACCGCACTGACCGACATCTTCCGTGGCATCCGCAAAGCGCTGAAGGCCAACGGCTGCAAGCGGGCGATTCTGGTCGGGCACAACAGCAGCTTCGACCTGGGCTTCCTCAACGCAGCGGTCGCGCGCCTGGACATGAAGCGCAACCCGTTCCACCCGTTCTCCAGCTTCGACACCGCGACCCTGGCGGGTCTGGCGTACGGGCAAACCGTGCTGGCGAAAGCCTGTCAGGCCGCTGGCATCGATTTCGATGGCCGTGAAGCGCACTCGGCGCGTTACGACACCGAGAAGACCGCTGAGCTGTTCTGCGGCATCGTCAATCGCTGGAAACAGATGGGCGGTTGGGAAGATTTCGACGACTGATCCCCGTCGGATAAATCCTGCGCATAAAAAAACCGGCCACATGGGCCGGTTTTTTGTACCTCGACGTTGCGCCTTACAGGGCAGCAGCATTCTCGGTCAGGTAAGCCGCAACGCCTTCTGGCGAAGCGTTCATGCCTTTGTCGCCTTTCTTCCAGTTGGCCGGGCAGACTTCGCCGTGCTCTTCGTGGAATTGCAGCGCGTCGACCAGACGGATCAGCTCTTCCATGTTACGGCCCAGCGGCAGGTCGTTGATGATCTGCGAGCGAACCACGCCTTTGTCGTCGATCAGGAACGCGCCACGGAAAGCCACGCCGCCTTCGGATTCAACGTCGTAAGCCTTGGCGATGTCGTGCTTCATGTCGGCAGCCATGGTGTATTTCACCTGACCGATGCCGCCATTGTTGACCGGGGTGTTGCGCCAGGCGTTGTGGGTGAAGTGCGAATCGATCGACACAGCGATCACTTCAACGTTGCGTGCCTTGAAGTCAGCCATGCGGTTGTCCAGAGCGATCAGCTCGGACGGGCAGACGAAGGTGAAGTCCAATGGATAGAAGAACACCAGGCCGTATTTGCCTTTGATGGCCGAGGACAGGGTGAAGCTGTCAACGATCTCGCCATTGCCGAGTACGGCCGGGACGGTGAAGTCTGGGGCTTGTTTGCCTACGAGTACGCTCATTGATATCTCCTGGTGTAAAAACTTGAAGTTCAGGGTCCGGGCCAGCCTGCCACCCTCAGGCGACAGCCCTGTGACACGAACCCTCTTCGCAAGGGACGACCATCATACACTGCGTGTTTGGCCTGTCCGTAATGGATTTTCCATGTTCGGCTCTCCACTGCGTATTCGTGGGGCCACGCGAGCCGTTGTGAAATACCGTTCGTCAGGCACGGGCAAATAGGCTGCGAAGCGTTCCGAAAGCACTTTGACAATCATTCTCGTTAACATTAAGATCCATCGCAATTGAGTCACAACCAGCGACGGTTCTTACTTATGTATGTTTGCCTCTGCACTGGCGTCACCGACGGACAGATCCGCGAAGCGATCTATGAAGGTTGCTGCAGCTACAAAGAAGTTCGCCAGGCTACCGGCGTCGCCAGCCAGTGCGGCAAATGCGCCTGCCTTGCCAAGGAAGTGGTGCGTGAGACCCTGACCAAGCTGCAAACGGCGCAGGCCGCGATTCCTTACCCGGCAGAATTTACCGCCGCGTAATACTCCCCATTTTAAAGAACCGGACTTCGTGTCCGGTTTTTTTATGCCTGAAAATCAATTGCTTAGCGCGCAGACGCGGAACACAAACATTCTTATTCCGATTAATTTTCATTTATTATTCAATAACTTAGGTTTGACACTTATAACTGCCAAGCTCAAACTCCGCTTTATATACAGTTAATACAGGGCAGGACTCCGATCATGAAAGGCGACATTACCGTCATCCAGCATCTCAACAAGATCCTCGCCAATGAGCTGGTCGCGATCAATCAGTACTTTCTGCATGCGCGCATGTACGAAGATTGGGGTCTGAACAAGCTCGGCAAGCACGAATACAAAGAATCCATCGACGAGATGAAACACGCGGACAAGCTGATCAAGCGCATCCTGTTCCTTGAAGGCCTGCCAAACGTGCAGGATCTGGGCAAGCTGCACATCGGCGAACACACCCGCGAAATGCTCGAATGCGACCTGCGCATCGAAAAGACCGGCCACGCTGACCTGAAAGCCGCCATCGCCCATTGCGAAACTGTTGGCGACTTCGGCAGCCGTGAACTGCTCGAAGATATTCTCGAGTCGGAAGAAGAGCACATCGACTGGCTGGAAACCCAGCTCGGCCTGATCGACAAGATCGGTCTGGAAAACTATCTGCAATCGCAGATGGGCGAGGAGTAGGAGCTGTCGAGTGAAACGAGGCTGCGATCTTCATCGATTTCAGCCTTGACACTCAGTCATCTCATATAACCAACAAAAAGCCCCGCCCTCTCACGAGGTGCGGGGCTTTTTTTTGGCCGAAGATCAAAAGATCGCAGCCTCGTTTCACTCGACAGCTCCTACAGGAGACGCGAATCAGGCTTCGGCCTTGTTCGCCGCTGCCGCTTCGACAGCAGCCTTGATGGTGCTTTGCAGCGAACCGTCTGCAGACATCTCGGTCATGATATCGCTGCCACCGATCAGCTCACCGCCGACCCACAGCTGCGGGAAAGTCGGCCAGTTGGCGTACTTTGGCAGGTTGGCGCGGATTTCCGGGTTCTGCAGGATGTCCACGTACGCGAACTTTTCACCACAGGCCATCACAGCCTGCGCAGCTTTTGCGGAGAAGCCGCACTGCGGGGCATTCGGCGAGCCTTTCATGTAAAGCAGAATGGTGTTGTTGGCAATCTGCTCTTTAATCGTTTCGATGATATCCATGGAGCACCTCGGCTGAACTTTCCGACTCAGAGGTCGGCACGGTGGCGCATTGTAACGCAATCCCTAGCGCCATGCTCGGTCTCCCCGACTGACCTGCTCAAGCCGCCGCTACCGTCACTGGTACGCCATTGAGCGCCGCGTTGCCCGACAGCTCGTCGAGCTGGCACTCATCGGTCAGGTCGTTGGCGCTCGACCCCGGCTGACCGCTGGCGATCGCCATCTGCACGCCCGGGCGCGCGTGACCCCAACCATGCGGCAGACTGACCACGCCTTTCATCATGTCGAGACTGGCGAGCACTTCCACCTCGATCTGCCCGACCCGCGAGCTGACCCGGACCAGTTGCCCATCAACCAGACCACGGCTGGCCAGATCATCCGGGTGCATCAGCAATTGATGGCGCGGCTTGCCCTTCACCAGCCGATGAAAATTATGCATCCACGAATTGTTGCTGCGCACATGGCGACGGCCGATCATCAACAATTCATCGGCAGCCGGTGCCTGTAACGCGGCAAAGCGTGCGAGGTCGGCGAGAATCTCCGGTGGCGCGGCTTGAACATGCTGATTCGGCGTTTTCAAACGTGACGCCAGATTTGGTTTCAGCGCCCCCAGATCGACACCGTGCGGATGATCGTACAGCGTCGCCAGCGACAGCTTGTGCTCAGACGCATCACCATAACGGCCCATGCGCAAACCCATGTCGATCATCTGCGCCGGCGGCATGGTCGGTTTCAAATCCTTGCCGGTCTTCCCGGCGAAGGCTTTGGCCAGGCCGACGAAGATCTCCCAATCATGCAAAGCCCCCTCAGGCTTGGCGAGGATCGCTCGGTTGAAGCGGGTCACGTTACGCACCGCAAACAGGTTGAAAGTGGTGTCGTAGTGATCGTTTTCCAGCGCCGACGTCGACGGCAGGATCAGGTCGGCATAGCGTGTGGTTTCGTTGATGTACAAATCGATGCTGAGCATGAAGTCGAGACCATCCAGCGCCTGCTCCAGCTGCCGGCCATTGGGCGTCGACAACACCGGATTGCCGGCCACGGTGATCAGCGCACGGATCTGCCCTTCGCCTTCGGTGAGCATCTCTTCGGCCAGCGCCGACACCGGCAACTCGCCGCCATACTCGGGCCGGCCGGAGACACGGCTCTGCCACTTGTTGAAATGCCCGCCGGAGGTCGACGCCACCAGATCCACCGCCGGCTCGGTGCACAGCGCGCCGCCGACGCGGTCAAGATTGCCGGTGACCAGGTTGATCAACTGCACCACCCAGTGACACAAGGTGCCGAAGGCTTGGGTCGAAACGCCCATGCGGCCATAGCAGACGGCGCTCGGCGCGGCAGCGAAATCACGGGCCAGTTGGCGGATCTGCTCGGCAGGTACGGAGCAGAGCGGGCTCATGGCTTCGGCGGTGAATGCCGCCACGGCGCTGCGCACCTCGTCGAGGCCATCGACCGGCAAATGGCTGTCGCGGGTCAGGCCTTCGCTGAACAAGGTGTTGAGCATGCCGAACAACAGCGCCGCATCGCCACCCGGGCGAATGAATACATGCTGATCGGCCATCGCCGCGGTTTCGCTGCGCCGTGGGTCGACTACCACCACTTTGCCGCCGCGCGCCTGAATCGCTTTCAGGCGTTTCTCGACATCCGGCACGGTCATGATGCTGCCGTTGGAGGCCAATGGATTACCGCCCAGGATCAACATGAAATCAGTCTGATCGATGTCCGGAATCGGCAGCAGCAAGCCGTGGCCGTACATCAGGTAGCTGCTGAGGTGATGGGGCAATTGATCGACCGAGGTCGCCGAGTAGCGATTGCGCGTCTTCAGCAAACCAAGGAAATAATTGCTGTGGGTCATCAGCCCGTAATTGTGCACGCTCGGGTTGCCCTGATAGACCGCCACCGCGTTTTGCCCATGACGCTCCTGAATCGCCGCCAGCTTCTCGGCCACCAGCGCAAACGCCTCGTCCCACTCGATGGGCAGCCATTCACTGCCGACCCGGCGCATCGGCTGGCGCAGGCGATCCGGATCATTCTGGATGTCCTGCAGGGCCACGGCTTTCGGGCAGATATGGCCGCGACTGAAGGTATCAAGGGCATCGCCCTTGATCGAGGTGATCGCGACGTTGCCATCGATTTGCGTGGTTTCGATGGTCAGGCCGCAAATGGCTTCGCACAGGTGGCACGCACGGTGATGAAGAGTCTTGGTCATGGCCAGTCTCTGTCTTGTTCGGGGCAGGCACTCACGCCCGCGGGAACAAAACTATGGCCCGTGCGCTGCGCTGGCGCCAGCGACGTTCGTCTTGTGAATCGACGGTTATCAGGGCAGCCGATAAATCGCCGCAATCAGTTCGACGGCAACTGCGGCGGTGCCGCCAGCTGGATTTCCTGGATGGTTTCAATCTGCTCGTGGGCGACATGCACGCCGGTGAGTTCGCCTATCAAGCGCCAGTGCTCATCAAGCCCGGCGCTGATCGTGGCCATGCGGTCGATCATGTGCCGGCCGGCGGATTTGACTACTTCGTCCTCACTGCGCAGGAGCTCGAAGGACATCGACGTGACCGAGGCAGTGAGATGGGTCAGAGAGCGAGCCGTGTGGCCCAGCAGTTCCATTAACAGTTGTTCTTTCGATTCCATGCGGAGGCTTCCTGCGTCGCTCGAAAGTTATTTATAACCCAGCACTTTGCTTTAGCAAATGTTTCAGTCAGAACATCCGACCAAGCGAATTCGCGGCGCAGTGGTCGTAAACCGACCAAAGCCGCGCCAGCGCCGCCGCAGCGCATTGCCAAGCCTGGCGAGGCCAGTGTACAAAGAAGCTCGCTGCTGTCCTGAACCCGGCTTCAAATGCGTGACTGCAATTGCAGCTCCGCTCTGCGAATCCCGTTGAAATCGTAGCCTATTGGAAAAACGCGACATTTAGTGTCAATATCGCGCCTCCCCCTATTTCGTCGCCCCGTGCGGCTTACGCCGCAGGTCTCGCCCGTTGTTCCGTTAAACAAGGCTTTGAGCATCTGCGGTTTGTAGCAAAAAGGTAGTCAATGATGAGCGCAAGGCACTTTCTCTCCCTGATGGATTGCACGCCCGAAGAGCTGGTCAGCGTGATCCGTCGAGGCGTTGAGCTCAAGGACCTGCGTAACCGCGGCGTACTGTTCGAGCCTCTGAAAAACCGCGTGCTGGGGATGATCTTTGAAAAATCCTCGACCCGTACCCGGATCTCCTTCGAGGCCGGCATGATCCAGCTCGGTGGCCAGGCGATTTTCCTGTCCCCGCGCGACACCCAACTGGGCCGTGGCGAGCCGATCAGCGACTGCGCCATCGTCATGTCGAGCATGCTCGATGCGGTGATGATCCGCACCTTCGCCCACAGCACTCTCACCGAATTCGCCGCCAACTCGCGCGTGCCGGTAATCAACGGCCTGTCCGATGATCTGCACCCGTGCCAGTTGCTGGCCGACATGCAGACTTTCCTCGAACACCGTGGCTCGATCCAGGGCAAGACCGTGGCCTGGATCGGCGACGGCAACAATATGTGCAACAGCTATATAGAAGCGGCGATCCAGTTCGACTTCCAGTTGCGCGTCGCTTGCCCGCAAGGTTACGAGCCGAACCCTGAATTCGTCGCCAGGGCCGGCGATCGCGTGACCATCGTCCGCGATCCGCAGGACGCCGTGCGCGGTGCGCATCTGGTCAGCACCGACGTCTGGACTTCGATGGGCCAGGAAGAGGAAACTGCCAAGCGCCTCAAGCTGTTCGCACCGTTCCAGGTCAACCGTGCCCTGCTCGACCTCGCTGCCGAGGACGTGCTGTTCATGCACTGCCTGCCGGCGCACCGGGGTGAAGAAATCAGCCTCGACCTGCTCGATGACCCGCGCTCCGTCGCCTGGGATCAGGCAGAAAACCGTCTCCACGCACAGAAGGCCCTGCTCGAGTTCCTCGTCGAACCGGCATATCACCACGCATGAGCCATGAATTACTGCTGAACCTGCGCAACCTCGCTTGCGGCTATCAAGATCAACGCGTGGTGCAGAACCTCAATCTGCACCTCAACGCCGGCGACATCGGTTGCCTGCTCGGCTCGTCCGGCTGCGGCAAGACCACCACCCTGCGCGCCATTGCCGGTTTCGAGCCGGTGCACGAAGGCGAAATCACCCTCGGTGGCGAAACCCTGTCCAGCGCCGGTTTCACCCTGGCGCCGGAGAAACGCCGGATCGGCATGGTGTTCCAGGACTACGCACTGTTCCCGCACCTGAGCGTGGCCGACAACATCGCCTTCGGCATCCGCAAGCACCCGCACAAGACGCGCGTGGTCGAGGAACTGCTGGACCTGGTCAACCTGAGAAACCTCGGCAAGCGCTTTCCCCATGAGCTGTCCGGTGGCCAGCAACAACGCGTCGCCCTCGCCCGCGCACTGGCGCCGGAGCCGCAACTGTTGCTGCTCGACGAGCCGTTCTCCAACCTCGACGGCGAATTGCGCCGCAAGCTCAGCCATGAGGTGCGCGACATTCTCAAGGTTCGCGGCACCAGCGCGATTCTGGTCACCCACGATCAGGAAGAAGCCTTCGCCGTCAGCGATCACGTCGGCGTGTTCAAGGAAGGTCGACTGGAGCAGTGGGACACACCCTATAACCTTTATCACGAACCGGCGACGCCTTATGTCGCCAGTTTCATTGGTCAGGGGTATTTCATTCGCGGTCAGCTCTCCAGCCCGGAATCGGTACAGACCGAACTGGGCGAACTGCGCGGCAATCGCGCTTACACCTGGCCGATTGGCGGTGCGGTGGATGTGCTGCTGCGTCCGGACGACATCGTTTACGCACCGGACAGCGCACTGAAGGCGCAGATTGTCGGCAAGACATTTCTGGGCGCGGCGACCCTGTATCGCCTGCAACTGCCAACTGGCGCGCAGCTGGAATCGATCTTCCCCAGCCACGCTGATCATCTGATTGGCGCGCAGGTGGGGATTCGAGTAGCGGCGGATCACTTGGTGCTGTTCCAGGCATCCGGCAGCACCGCGGCGCAGATTCCAGCGGTGGAAAACGGCGTGCGCCGATTCAGCACCAGCCTTTGATCCAACACATATCCCTGTAGGAGCTGCCGAAGGCTGCGATCTTTTGATCTTGATCTTGATCTTGATCTTGAAGATCAAAAGATCGCAGCCTTCGGCAGCTCCTACAGGGGGGATTGCGGCTAGCTCAGATGCAGGGTACTGCTGGCAACCAGCGTCGCATTGCCGCCAATCTTCACTCGCTCACCTTCCAGCCGACAGAACAACTCGCCGCCCCTTGCCGAGCGCTGGCACGCGGTCAGGTTCGACTTGCCCAGGCGCTTGGCCCAGTAAGGAATCAGGCTGCAATGCGTCGAACCGGTCACAGGGTCTTCATTGATGCCGATCGCCGGGGCGAAATAGCGCGAGACGAAGTCATGCTGATTGCCGCGCGCGGTGACGATTGCGCCCAGCCACGGCAGCTTCGCCAGCGCCGCCATGTCGGGTTTGCAGTCGAGCACGGCCTGTTCTGACTCCAGCACCACAAACAGCTCGTTGGAGCCGAGCACATCAACCGCCTCAACACCGAGCGCCCTCTCTACATCCAGCGTCACGCCGATTTCCGAGGGGATGATCGTCGGGAAATCCAGCCATAGTCGATCACCTTCACGGCTGACACTCAACGGGCCGGACTTGCAGGTGAAGTCGATGCGCTCGGCGCTTTCCTTATAGATTTCGAACAGTACAAACGCGCTGGCCAGGGTCGCATGCCCGCACAGCGGCACTTCAGTAGTCGGGGTGAACCAGCGGATATGCCAGGCCTGTCCTTCACGCACCAGAAACGCAGTTTCCGCCAGATTGTGTTCAGCGGCGATCTTCTGCATCAATTCATCGGCCAGCCAGCTGTCGAGCCGATAGACCATCGCCGGGTTGCCACTGAATGGCCGATCACTGAACGCATCGACCTGATGAAACGCAAGCTGCATAAATTTCTCCCTGAATTGGTGATCAGAGCATGTAACGCCTGGCGGGGTCAGTGCCAGTGACAGAAGCGCAGTTTTTTCTTCATACAGCCGGCGCCCGGATCAAGGCCGACCGATGTCGGCGAACTTTGCCTGGGTGTGCTCAGCCAGCACCGCTGGTGCCAATTCCACTTCCAGTCCCCGCCGCCCGGCGCTGACATAGATAGTCGCAAAACCCTGGGCGGAATTATCGATGAAGGTACGCAGGCGTTTCTTCTGCCCCAGCGGACTGATACCGCCCAGCAGGTAGCCAGTGGAACGTTGCGCCGCCGCCGGGTCGGCCATTTCGGCTTTTTTCACTCCGGCGGCGTGGGCCAGTCCCTTGAGATCGAGACTTCCGACGACCGGCACCACCGCCACCAGCAACTCGCCTTTTTCACTGGCGGCCAGCAGCGTCTTGAACACCTGTGCCGGCTCCAGCGCGAGTTTCTCCGCAGCCTCCAGTCCGTAGGACGCGGCCTTCGGATCATGTTCGTAACTGTGCACGCGATGTTCGGCACGAACTTTTTTCAACAAGTCCAACGCGGGGGTCATGGCAGCTCCGGGTTCGGCGATGACAGAAAAAACCTGCGGCCGATTCTAGGCCAACACTGAGCAAAAGGCTCTATCTCCGCCCGCTATTCCCGTGGCCTGAAGGTCTATTGGGCGCACGTTCGCACTGATCATTCATGCAGCGAATAGTTTTATTGTGACCGACGGTTCACTTTCGACCTTTGACAGGTTTGTTTCTTGTCTATATTTTTTCGAATCTGAATAATGTAAGAATTATGGTCACCGCAGTACCCAGCAGTAACCCGGGAACCGAATGGGGATTCCAACCCGGTGAAGATCGCGCCTTGCTCCGTTGGCAACGCGCCACACAAGAAAAAAAACCGAGGTTTTCAATGACAGCTGCTTTACCGCAACCATCGCTTTCCGGCCAATGCATGGCCGAGTTTCTGGGCA
The DNA here is from genome assembly GCF_035554175.1 of Pseudomonas sp. Lineage (GTDB taxonomy): Bacteria > Pseudomonadota > Gammaproteobacteria > Pseudomonadales > Pseudomonadaceae > Aquipseudomonas. The sequence continues at coordinate 318,496 of NZ_DATMIV010000019.1, forward strand.
CCGCCCTGCTGATCTTCTTCGGCACCGGCTGTGTCGCCGCGCTCAAAGTCGCGGGCGCCAGCTTCGGCCTGTGGGAAATCAGCATCATCTGGGGGGTCGGCGTGAGCATGGCGATCTACCTCACCGCCGGGGTTTCCGGCGCGCACCTGAACCCGGCCGTGAGCATTGCGCTGGCAATTTTCGCTGACTTCGACAAGCGCAAATTGCCCTTCTACATTCTTTCGCAAATCGCCGGCGCCTTCTGCGGCGCGCTGCTGGTCTACACGCTGTACAGCAACCTGTTCTTCGATTTCGAACAAACCCACCAGATGGTCCGTGGTTCGGCCGCGAGCCTTGAACTGGCGTCGGTGTTCTCCACCTACCCCAATCCTGTGCTGTCGACAGCGCAGGCGTTCCTCGTCGAGATGATCATCACCGCAATCCTGATGGGCGTGATCATGGCTTTGACCGATGACAACAACGGTCTGCCACGCGGCCCGATGGCACCGCTGCTGATCGGCTTGCTGATTGCCGTGATCGGCAGTGCGATGGGCCCGCTGACCGGTTTCGCGATGAACCCGGCGCGTGACTTCGGTCCGAAACTGATGACTTTCTTTACCGGCTGGGGTGAAATTTCCTTCACCGGTGGACGTGATATTCCGTATTTCCTGATTCCGATTTTTGCACCGATTGTCGGTGCCTGCCTCGGCGCTGCCGGGTATCGCGGGCTGATTGCCCGTCACCTGACCGGCGCCACACCTGCTACAAAGGATGCAGAACCGGCCATTGACGGCAAACCAAGAACTTCTTGAAACAGTCGGCGCCGGCTCCTGCCCGATAGAGCCTGCGCCCCGGCCCACTCTCCCTTTTTTCGTCCAAGGCAATCGACATGACCGACATTCAGAACAAGAACTACATCATTGCCCTCGATCAGGGTACGACCAGCTCTCGCGCCATCATTTTCGACCGCGATGCGAACGTGGTCTGCACCGCCCAGCGTGAATTCGTTCAGCATTACCCGCAGGCCGGTTGGGTCGAGCATGACCCGATGGAAATCTTCGCTACCCAGAGCGCGGTGATGGTTGAAGCGCTGGCACAGGCCGGTCTGCATCATGATCAGGTGGCCGCGATCGGTATCACCAACCAGCGTGAAACCACCGTGGTCTGGGACAAGACCACTGGCCGCCCGGTGTATAACGCGATCGTCTGGCAGTGCCGCCGCAGCACCGAGATCTGCCAGCAGCTCAAGCGCGATGGCCACGAAGACTACATCCGCGACACCACCGGTCTGGTCACCGACCCGTACTTCTCCGGCACCAAGCTGAAGTGGATTCTCGACAATGTCGAAGGCAGCCGCGAGCGTGCACGCAACGGCGAACTGCTGTTCGGCACCGTCGATAGTTGGCTGATCTGGAAATTCACCGGCGGCAAAGTGCACGTCACCGATTACACCAACGCCTCGCGTACCATGCTCTTCAACATCCACTCGCTGGAGTGGGATTCGAAGATGCTGGAAATCCTCGACATCCCGCGCGAAATGCTCCCGCAAGTCAAAGCCTCCTCGGAAATCTACGGTCGCACCAAGAGCGGCATCGCCATCGGCGGTATCGCCGGCGACCAGCAGGCCGCGCTGTTCGGGCAGATGTGCGTCGAGCCGGGCCAGGCAAAAAACACCTACGGCACCGGTTGCTTCCTGCTGATGAACACCGGCGACAAAGCGGTGAAGTCCCAGCACGGCATGCTTACCACTATCGCCTGCGGCCCGCGCGGCGAAGTTGCCTATGCCCTCGAAGGTGCAGTGTTCAACGGTGGTTCGACCGTGCAGTGGCTGCGCGATGAGCTGAAAATCGTCAACGACGCCCACGACACCGAATACTTCGCCAACAAGGTCAAGGACAGCAACGGCGTTTATCTGGTGCCGGCCTTCACCGGCCTCGGCGCACCGTACTGGGATCCGTACGCCCGTGGCGCCCTGTTCGGCCTGACTCGCGGCGTGCGCGTCGATCACATCATCCGTGCTGCACTGGAGTCGATCGCCTACCAGACCCGCGATGTGCTCGACGCCATGCAACAGGACTCCGGCGAACGCCTCAAGGCCCTGCGTGTGGACGGCGGTGCGGTGGCCAACAACTTCCTCATGCAGTTCCAGGCCGACATCCTCGGCACCCAGGTCGAGCGCCCGCAAATGCGCGAAACCACCGCACTCGGCGCCGCCTATCTGGCGGGCCTGGCCTGCGGTTTCTGGGGCAGCCTGGAAGAACTGCGTGGTAAAGCGGTCATCGAGCGCGAGTTCGAGCCGAGCCTGGACGAAGTCGCGAAAGAGAAGCTGTACAAAGGCTGGAAGAAAGCCGTCAGCCGCACCCGTGACTGGGCGCGTGAGGACGCTGAATAAGCCAGTCTGAGGACTGGCTAAAGCTGGAAACTGGTCGGGAGGAGATTCCTGCGGCATCATGGGCAAATTTTGCACGGCAGCCCAAAGGAAGCCCCATGAATCTGCCTCCCCGTCAGCAGCAAATCCTCGAGCTGGTCCGCGAACGCGGCTATGTCAGCATCGAGGAAATGGCCACGCTGTTCGTTGTTACCCCGCAAACCATCCGCCGCGACATCAATCAGCTCGCGGAAGCCAATCTGCTGCGCCGCTACCATGGCGGCGCCGCCTATGATTCCAGTGTCGAAAACACCGCTTATGCCATGCGCGCCGATCAGATGCGCGATGAAAAACAACGCATCGGCGAAGCCATCGCCGCGCAGATCCCCGATCACGCCTCGCTGTTCATCAACATCGGTACCACCACCGAATCGATCGCCCGCGCCCTGCTCAACCATAGCCACCTGAAAATCATCACCAACAACCTGCACGTCGCGTCGATGCTCAGTGCCAAGGATGATTTCGATGTACTGCTGACCGGCGGCAACGTACGCCGTGACGGCGGCGTGGTCGGTCAGGCGAGTGTTGATTTCATCAATCAGTTCAAGGTCGATTTCGCGCTGGTCGGCATCAGCGGTATCGACGAAGACGGCAGCCTGCTCGACTTCGATTATCAGGAAGTGCGGGTCAGCCAGGCGATCATTGCCAACGCGCGGCAGGTGATTCTGGCGGCCGACTCGAGCAAGTTCGGGCGTAACGCGATGATTCGACTGGGGCCGATCAGCCTGATTGATTGCCTGGTCACCGATCAGCAGCCGGTACCGGCGCTGGCGCAGTTGTTGAACCAGCACAAGATTCGCCTGGAAGTCGTTTAACCCCCCTCAAGATCAAAAGATCGCAGCCTTCGGCAGCTTCTACATTTGGAATGCGTTCCCCTGTAGGAGCTGCCGAAGGCTGCGATCTTTTGCTTTTCATGTTCGAAAATTTTCTTTTATCTGCCCTTCGATGAGTTTTTTCAATCGAACGTGACTGGCTGCGCGCGTCTTTATGGGCTACCATTTTCGCAAATGAACATTTATGTTCGATTTCCAATACAGAAAATCAAAAGAACCGAGGCCAGCCGATGTCCACCTCTACCTTGCGTACGCCCCCTCTCTCCGAGATCTATGACGTTGCTGTGATTGGCGGCGGGATCAATGGCGTGGGGATCGCAGCGGATGCCGCCGGTCGCGGTCTTTCGGTGTTCCTTTGCGAAAAAGACGATCTGGCCAGCCACACCTCGTCGGCCAGCAGCAAGCTGATCCACGGTGGCCTGCGCTACCTCGAACATTACGAATTCCGTTTGGTGCGTGAAGCGCTGGCCGAGCGCGAAGTGCTGCTGGCCAAGGCACCGCATATCGTCAAACCAATGCGGTTCGTTTTGCCGCACCGTCCGCACCTGCGTCCGGCGTGGATGATCCGTGCCGGCCTGTTCCTTTACGACAACCTCGGCAAGCGCGAGAAGCTGCCAGGTTCGAAAAGCCTGAAGTTCGGCGCCGACAGCGCGCTGAAAAGCGAAATCAAGAAAGGCTTCGAATACTCCGACTGCTGGGTCGACGACGCCCGGCTCGTTGTGCTCAACGCCATGGCCGCCCGTGAAAAAGGCGCCCACGTGCACACCCAGACCCGCTGCGTCAGCGCCCGCCGGACAAAAGGCCTGTGGCATCTGCACCTGGAACGCGCCGACGGCAGCCTGTTTTCGATCACCGCCAAAGCGCTGGTCAACGCCGCTGGCCCTTGGGTGGCCAAGTTCATCCGTGATGACCTGAAAATGGAATCGCCGTACGGCATCCGTCTGATTCAGGGCAGCCACGTCATCGTGCCGAAACTGTACGAAGGCGAGCACGCGCACATTCTGCAGAACGAAGATCAGCGCATCGTTTTCACCATTCCGTACCTCAATCGATTCACCCTGATCGGCACCACCGACCGCGAATACACCGGCGACCCGGCCAAAGTCGCGATCACCGAGGGTGAAACCGATTACCTGCTCAAAGTGGTCAACGCTCATTTCAAGAAGCAGCTGACCCGCGAAGACATCCTGCACAGCTACTCGGGCGTACGTCCGCTGTGCAACGACGAATCCGACAATCCGTCGGCAGTGACCCGCGATTACACCCTGGCGCTGTCGGGCAATACCGAAGAGGCGCCGCTGCTGTCGGTATTCGGCGGCAAGCTGACCACCTACCGCAAACTCGCCGAATCGGCGATGGCTCAGCTGATGCCATTCTTCACCCAGATGCGCCCGAGCTGGACGGCAACCGCTACTCTGCCCGGCGGCGAGGACATGACGACACCAGAGGCCCTGAGCGCACAGATCCGCGACAAGTTCGATTTCGTCCCGACGGAAATCGCCCGGCGCTGGGCCGTCACCTACGGCAGCCGCACCTGGCGCATGCTCGAAGGCGTGGAAACGCTGGCTGACATGGGTGAGCACATCGGCGGCGGGCTCTATACCCGCGAAGTCGATTACTTGTGCAGCGAAGAGTGGGCGACCACGGCGCACGACATTCTGTGGCGGCGTACCAAGCTGGGCTTGTTCACTACGCCGGACGAGCAGCAGAAGCTCGCTTCGTATCTGGGCAAGGTTGAGCAGAACCGCAAGATCGAGGCGGCTTGATCTTAGCGGTCAAACCAACGCCCCTGAATCGAGAGATTCAGGGGCTTTTTCGTACCTCCGGCAAGAGCCCGTTCTTTGTAGGAGTGAGCCTGCTCGCGCTAGCGGCGCATCAGGCACAGATGCTTTCCCGGAGAACCGCTATCGCAAGCATGCTCACTCCTGCAAGGGCCGCATTCGGTTTTCCGAACGCGACTCAACGGTCGATTCGGTTAACCGGATCTGACTCGCATCAAATTGCCGCCATAAAAGTTTAATAACGTTATAAAACAATACGTTAGCCAATGCAGCCTGCTCTGGCACGAGTCATGCTCTACACTCTCTCGACGAATGCCTGCTGTGCCAACACTGCAGGAGCCGTCAGGCATTCGAAGCACAAAAGGGCCGACAAACTGGCTCCATAAAAAAAACAATGTCGAGGAAAATTTGATGCGCATCGTTCCCCATATCCTGGGCGCAGCCATTGCTGCCGCTCTGATCAGCACGCCAGTTTTCGCCGCCGAGCTCACCGGCACCCTGAAGAAGATCAAAGAGTCCGGTGTCATCACCCTGGGCCACCGTGACGCCTCCATTCCGTTCTCCTACATCGCTGATGCCTCCGGCAAACCGGTCGGCTACTCCCACGATATCCAGCTGGCCATCGTCGAAGCGATCAAGAAAGACCTCGACCTGCCCAACCTGCAAGTCAAATACAACCTGGTGACCTCGCAGACCCGTATCCCGCTGGTGCAGAACGGCACCGTGGACGTCGAGTGCGGTTCGACCACCAACAACGTCGAGCGTCAGCAGCAGGTTGACTTCTCCGTCGGCATCTTCGAAATCGGTACCCGTCTGCTGTCCAAGGCTGACTCCAAGTACAAGGATTTCGACGACCTGAAAGGCAAGAACGTCGTCACCACCGCCGGCACCACCTCCGAGCGCATCCTCAAGGCGATGAATGCCGACAAGCAGATGGGCATGAACGTCATCTCCGCCAAAGACCACGGCGAGTCCTTCCAGATGCTGGAATCGGGCCGTGCCGTTGCGTTCATGATGGACGACGCCCTGCTCGCCGGCGAAGCGGCCAAGGCCAAGAAAGCCACCGACTGGGCCGTCACCGGCACGCCACAGTCGTACGAAATCTACGGCTGCATGATGCGCAAAGGCGACGCCCCCTTCAAAAAGGCTGTGGATGACGCCATCGTCGCCACCTACAAGTCGGGCGAAATCAACAAGATCTACGAGAAGTGGTTCATGCAGCCGATCCCGCCAAAAGGCCTGAACCTGAACTTCCCGATGAGCGACGAGCTCAAGAACCTGATCGCCAACCCGACCGACAAAGCGGCTGACGACAAGAAGTCCTGATTTTCTGACTAACCTTATCCCCTGAGGAGGCGCCTGCCTTTTCAGGGGATGGTCACTCCCTGCTGGCATTTTTCTGGAAACACTCGAACCGGTGGCTGTCGAGCCGATCGCGTGTGCCCGGTCTTTGAAAAGAAGACCGGGGAGGGAACGGAGTTCCCCAGGCGGGCACTTGTATATCGATCGACTCGAGGGGAGACCCTAAATGAATTACAACTGGGACTGGGGCGTGTTCTTCAAGTCCACCGGCGTGGGCAGCGAGACCTATCTCGACTGGTTCATATCCGGTCTGGGCTGGACCATCGCCATCGCCGTCGTGGCGTGGATCATCGCCCTGCTGCTCGGCTCGCTGCTGGGCATCATGCGCACCGTGCCGAACCGCATCGTATCCGGCATTGCGACCTGCTACGTCGAGCTGTTCCGTAACGTGCCGCTGCTGGTGCAGCTGTTCATCTGGTACTTTCTGGTGCCCGATCTGCTGCCGCCGGATCTGCAGGAGTGGTACAAGCAGGATCTGAACCCGACCACCTCCGCCTACCTGAGCGTTGTCGTCTGCCTTGGTCTGTTCACCGCCGCCCGTGTCTGCGAGCAAGTGCGCACCGGTATCCAGGCGCTGCCCCGTGGTCAGGAGTCCGCCGCCCGCGCGATGGGTTTCAAACTGCCGCAGATCTACTGGAATGTGCTGCTGCCTCAGGCCTACCGGATCATCATTCCGCCGCTCACCTCGGAATTTCTCAACGTGTTCAAGAACTCCTCCGTGGCGTCCTTGATCGGTTTGATGGAATTGCTGGCGCAGACCAAACAGACCGCCGAGTTCTCGGCCAACCTGTTCGAAGCGTTCACCCTGGCGACCCTGATCTATTTCACCCTCAACATGAGCCTGATGCTGCTGATGCGCCTGGTCGAGAAGAAAGTCGCCGTGCCCGGCCTGATCTCCGTGGGGGGTAAATAATGGAATTCGATTTCAGTGGCATCGTCCCGGCCATTCCCGGTTTGTGGAACGGCATGGTGATGACCCTCAAGCTGATGGCCATGGGCGTAATCGGCGGGATGATTCTCGGCACGATCCTCGCGCTGTGCCGGCTGTCGCACAACAAGTTGCTGTCGAGCATTGCCGGCGCCTACGTCAACTATTTCCGCTCGATTCCGCTGCTGCTGGTGATCACCTGGTTCTACCTGGCGGTGCCGTTCGTGCTGCGCTGGATCACCGGCGAAGACACGCCGATCGGCGCGTTCACCTCGTGCGTCGTGGCCTTCATGATGTTCGAAGCGGCGTACTTCTGCGAAATCGTCCGCGCCGGTGTGCAGTCGATTTCCAAGGGCCAGATGGGTGCCGCGCAAGCGCTGGGCATGAACTACGGGCAGATGATGCGCCTGATCATCCTGCCCCAGGCGTTCCGCAAGATGACCCCACTGCTGTTGCAGCAGAGCATCATCCTGTTCCAGGACACCTCGCTGGTCTACACCGTGGGCCTGGTGGACTTCCTCAACGCCTCGCGCGCCAGCGGCGACATCATCGGCCGCTCCAATGAGTTCCTGATTTTCGCCGGTCTCGTGTACTTCATCATCAGCTTCGCCGCCTCGCGGCTGGTCAAGCGTCTGCAAAAAAGGTTCGCCGTATGATCTCTATCAAAAACATCAACAAGTGGTATGGGGACTTCCAGGTGCTGACTGATTGCAGCACCGAGGTCAAAAAAGGCGAAGTGATCGTGGTCTGCGGCCCGTCGGGCTCCGGCAAATCGACGCTGATCAAGTGCGTCAACGCGCTTGAGCCGTTCCAGAAAGGTGATGTCGTGGTTGACGGCACCTCGATTGCCGACCCGAAAACCAACCTGCCGAAACTGCGTTCGCGGGTGGGCATGGTGTTCCAGCATTTCGAGCTGTTTCCGCACCTGACCATCACCGAAAACCTGACCATCGCGCAGATCAAGGTACTGGGCCGCAGCAAGGAAGAGGCGACCAAAAAAGGTCTGCAACTGCTTGAGCGCGTCGGCCTGTCGGCGCACGCCCACAAGCATCCGGGGCAACTCTCCGGCGGCCAGCAACAGCGTGTGGCGATTGCCCGTGCGCTGGCGATGGACCCGATCGTCATGCTGTTTGACGAACCGACCTCGGCGCTCGATCCGGAAATGGTCAACGAAGTGCTCGACGTGATGGTGCAGCTGGCCCACGAAGGCATGACCATGATGTGCGTGACCCATGAAATGGGCTTTGCGCGCAAAGTGGCCGACCGGGTGATTTTCATGGATCAGGGCAAGATCATCGAAGACTGCCCGAAGGAGGAATTCTTCGGCGATATCAGCGCCCGCTCCGAACGCGCGCAGCATTTCCTCGAGAAAATCCTGCAGCACTAAAAGCGACACCGCTCTGCCCTTTGTGGCGAGGGAGCTTGCTCCCGCTGGGTCGCGTAGCGGCCCCAAAACCTGCCAATGCAATCTATCTGAAACACCGCATTGAATGGATTTACGACTGCTTCGCAGCCGAGCGGGAGCAAGCTCCCTCGCCACAGGTTCCAGGCTCGACCAAACCAGTGCGTCGTCCGCGGCAGCGCTGGTTGACCCAAGGCAACTGTGATGAAATGCGACCCCAATCTCTATCGCGCAGCGCCGCCATCACTTGCCGTGAAGCCCCGTCTGATCCGCCATTTGTTCCTGCCGCCGCTGATCATCGCCCTGATGGTCGGACTGGGTTTCATCGGCTTCTGGACCAGTGAACATTTCGGCATCCGCAGCCTCGGCGAGAACGGCCAGCGTCAGCTGGAACTGCACGCCCGCGCGGTCGAAAGCGAAATCAGCAAATACACCTACCTGCCCAGTCTGCTGGAGCTCGAAACGAGTGTGCCGCAGTTGCTGGCCGACCCGACGCCGGAACATCGGCAGACGGTCAACGATTACCTCGAAGGCCTGAACCGCCGCAGCCGCAGCCGGGCCATTTACGTAATGGACACCACCGGCCGGGTCATGGCCACCAGCAATTGGCGCGACGTCGACAGTTATCTGGGTGAAGACCTGTCCTTCCGCGCCTATTTCAAGGATGCCGTGCGCGGCCAGCCCGGGCGTTTCTACGGCATCGGCAGCACCAACGGCGAGCCCGGTTATTACCTCGCTCACGGTCTCGAAGAGCATGGCAAGATCATCGGCGTCGCGGTGGTCAAGGTGCGTCTGGAAGCCATGGAAGAGCGCTGGCAGCGCGCGCGTCTGGAAGCGTTCGTCAGCGATGAGAACGGCATCATCATTCTTTCCAGCGACCCGGCCCGGCGCCTGAAATCGGTGATTCCGCTGAGCGACGAGGTCAAGGAAAAACTCGCCCGCAGCCTGCAGTATTACTGGTTCCCGCTCAACGAACTGCAACCGCTGGCCCGCGAGACGCTGGCCGAAGGCGTCGAGAAACTGACCTTCCCGGCCAACAGCGAACTGCAGCCTGGCGAGGACGACATCAGTTACCTGGCGCAAACCCGGCCGCTGAGCGACACACCGTGGAATTTCACCCTGCTGACACCGCTGCAGGATCTGCGCCGCGAAGCGATCAACCAGGGGATTCTGGTGGCAGTGGCGTTTGCCCTGTTTGCCTTCCTGCTGATCGCCTGGAACGAGCGGCGCAAAGTCCTCGCCACCCGCCTGGCCGCTCGCGAAGCGTTGCAGCAAGCCAATAGCCAACTGGAGCGTCGGATTACCGAACGCACCGCCGATCTGCGCGCCAGCAACGAACGACTCAAGAGTCAGATTCGCGAGCGCCGCCAGGCTGAAGAAACCTTGCGCCGCGCCCAGGATGAACTGGTGCAGGCCGGCAAGCTCGCGGCGATAGGGCAGATGTCGACCAGCATCGCCCACGAATTGAACCAGCCGCTGGCGGCGATGCGCACGCTGTCGGGCAACACCGTGCGCTTTCTCGAGCGCGGGCAGCTCGACGTCGCCAGCACCAACCTCAAGACCATCAACGACCTGATCGACCGCATGGGCCGGATCACTGCCAGCCTGCGTTCGTTCGCCCGGCGCGGTGACAACAAGGGCCAGGCCAGTCTCGGCAAAGCCGTCGACGCCGCGCTGCAAGTGCTTGGCGCGCGTCTGGAAAACACCACGTTGCAGATTCACCGGCAGTTTGCCGACGTGCAGTTGCAGATCGATCAAACCCGCCTCGAACAGATACTGGTCAACCTGATCGGCAACGCCCTCGACGCCATGCAGGCACAACCGCAGCCGCAGCTGTGGCTCGAAGGTGAAGAATTCAACGGCAAGTATCGCTTGCGTGTGCGCGACAACGGCCACGGCATCGACGCCGAAGCGCGCAAGCATCTGTTCGAACCGTTCTTCACTACCAAACCCGGCGAGCAGGGCCTGGGACTGGGCCTGACCCTGTCCGCCAGCCTCGCCGCCGCCACTGGCGGGCATTTGGGTGTCGAACACCCGGCCGGCGGTGGCACCACCTTCGTCCTCAGTTTACCGTTGGTAAGCCCTACTCCTGCCGAGCCAATATGAACAACGACCTTAGTGTGCTGATCGTCGAAGACGACCCCCATGTGTTGCTCGGCTGCCAACAGGCGCTGACCCTCGAAGACATTCCCTGCATCGGCGTCGGCAGTGCCGAAGAAGCGCTGGAGCGTGTCGGCGACAACTTTGCCGGCATCGTCATCAGCGACATTCGCCTGCCGGGCATCGATGGCCTGGAACTGCTGAGCCGTCTCAAGCAACGCGACCGCAGCCTGCCGGTGGTGCTGATCACCGGCCACGGCGACATCTCCATGGCCGTCGGCGCGATGCAGAAAGGCGCTTACGACTTCATGGAAAAACCGTTCTCGCCGGAGCGCCTGGTGGACGTTGCGCGACGCGCGCTGGAGCAACGCAGCCTCGCCCGCGAGGTGTCCTCGTTGCGTCGGCAACTGGCTGAACGCGACTCTCTTGAAGGGCGGATCATCGGCCGTTCACCGGCGATGCAGAACCTGCGCGAGCTGATCGCCAACGTTGCCGACACCTCCGCCAACGTGTTGATCGAAGGCGAGACCGGTACCGGCAAGGAACTGGTCGCCCGCTGCCTGCACGATTTCAGTCGCCGCCACAGCAAACAGTTCGTCGCGCTGAATTGCGGCGGTCTGCCGGAAAACCTGTTCGAGAGCGAGATCTTCGGCCACGAAGCCAATGCCTTCACCGGCGCCGGCAAACGCCGGATCGGCAAGATCGAACACGCCGACGGCGGCACGCTGTTCCTCGACGAAGTGGAAAGCATGCCGCTGCCGTTGCAAATCAAATTGCTGCGCGTACTGCAGGAACGCACCCTCGAACGCCTCGGTTCGAACCAGAGCGTGGCGGTGGATTGCCGGGTGATCGCGGCGACCAAATCCGACCTCGACGAAGCGAGCAAGGCCGGGGCATTTCGCAGCGACTTGTACTATCGCCTCAACGTAGTGACCCTGGAATTGCCACCACTGCGCGAACGCCGCGAGGACATCCTGCAACTGTTCGAACACTTCACCCAGCAATCGGCGCTGCGCTTCGACCGCGCGCTGCCGGAACTGGACAACCAGACCCTGTCGAAGCTGATGAGCCACGACTGGCCGGGCAATGTGCGCGAACTGCGCAACGTCGCCGAACGCTTCGCCCTCGGCCTGCCGGCCTTCAAGAAATCCGGCGCCAGCGCCGGCCAGGGTCTGGCGTTTGCCGAAGCGGTGGAAGCCTTCGAACGCAACCTGCTCAGCGACGCCTTGCACCGCAGCGGCGGCAACCTGACCCAGGCCAGTCAGGAACTGGGCATGGCGAAAACCACCCTGTTCGACAAAGTCAAAAAATACGGGTTGAGCCACTGATGGATCTATTACTGAAGGCTGCACTCGGCGCCGCCGTGGTCGTGATTCTGGCGGCGCTGGCCAAGACAAAAAACTATTACATTGCAGGTTTGGTGCCGCTGTTTCCGACCTTTGCCTTGATCGCGCATTACATCGTCGGCAAGGGGCGTTCGATTGACGATTTGAAGACCACCATCGTGTTCGGGATGTGGTCGATCATTCCGTACTTTGTGTATCTGGCGACGTTGTATGTGATGGTCGATCGAATGCGCCTGGAGGCTTCGCTAGCGGTGGCGGCGGTGGCGTGGTTGATGGCGGCTACGGTGCTTGTCACGGTCTGGGTGCGTATCCATGCATGACCTGCACACAATCCACTTCAAGCCGGTGAAAATCATTTTTTGCAGGGCTCAAGATCGTTAATCGAACGTTTCACCGTTAATACGCCATCACAATTAAAGTAACCTCTCACAGTATTGATGTGCACTGTCAGGTTTTCATAGATCACAGAAGTCCTTACATGAATGGATGAAGCGTCGCCCTTTGATTCCGTCGAATATTCATCGTTTGGTGAGGTGTTCACCCTCGGGCACGTAATACTTGTAAACGTGCATTCATTGTTAGGACCATCCATGATGGCAGATGAGATACAGCTATGGTTCGCGCTATTTTCTTTCCAGGCTGTCATACAAGGTGTATCGGGTTTTGGATTTCGACTTTTCGCCCACTCGGCGACTTTTGCCTCTTCCTCTGCTCTCTCTTTGTCGATAGCGTCAAAAGCGTCATCATATTGATCTGCCTTTACAGACTCGGCATTAAGAGAAAGCATGGCAAAAAATGCGGCTGCAACAAGACCTTGGCGTAAACGTATCATTTTCCATTCTCCCTATAGTTGTCCCGCTTCGCGAGACCATTGGCCGAGAATATTTTAATGATGCCAATTAAGCCACTGTCAGAAATTACAGTCGGACATACCGATTCAGAATAGCGAAGAAACTTCTTACTTCATTTCCTCTAATAGTTCTCGCACCACGCAGCACACTACCAAGGGATTAACTTTTCCCGGTATTTTCAATGCATCATTATTACAAAAGGCTTGTTCCCGCCACCGGCTCAATCTGCGCCCAATGCGAAGTGTCTTCACGATGCGCCTGCAAATACGGCAGGACCGCCGCCAGCAACGGCTCCTTGAACGCCTCCTGAAACCGATGCGCCAGTCCCGGAATCAGTTTCAACTGACTGCCCTGAATGTGCGCCGCCAGGTGCACACCGTGCATCACCGGCAGCAGCGGATCAGCCGTGCCGTGCACCACCAGCGTCGGCACGCGCAGTTGATTGAGCAACGCCACGCGACTGGGCTCGGCGAGAATGGCCATGATCTGCCGCTTGACCCCTTCAGGGTTGAACGCACGGTCGTAGGACGCCGCCGCCTGTTGCAGCAGGGCTTGCCGATCATCAGTCACCGCCGGGCTGCCCAGCGCCGCGAGCAGATCGGCCTGTTGTTCCAGCGCCACCTCCCGGTTCGGTGCGCCCCGCCGCGACAGCAACTGCACCAGCGCCGCACTCGGAGCCGGCAAACCCTCGGCGCCGGAGGTGGTCATGATCAGGGTCAGACTCTCGACCCGCTGCGGCGCCAGGGCCGCCATGTGCTGGGCGATCATCCCGCCCATGCTTGCGCCAAGCACATGGAACTGCTCGACCTGCAGCGCCGTCATCAGACCCAGTGCGTCGTCGGCCATGTCGGTCAGACTATACGGTGCCGAGACGGGCAGGCCGAGCTTGTAGCGCAGCACTTCAAACGTCAGGTTGGCCTCTACCGGCGTTTGCCGCCAGGTCGACAGACCGACATCGCGGTTGTCATAGCGGATCACCCGAAAGCCTTGCTGACACAGCGCGACCACGACCTCATCCGGCCAATGAATCAACTGTCCGCCCAGGCCCATGACCAGCAACAATGCCGGGTCGGACGCCCGACCGATACTCTGATAAGCCAAGCTGACTTGCGGCAGATCGACATGCTCGGTCGGCACGTTCACATCGCAACGTTCCACCGCCAGCGCCGAAGCCCCGAACAAAAGCGCGGCCAACGCGGCCGCGACTGAAAGAAATCCCTTGAACATGAAAAACACCAAAACGCAGCACCCCAGTAGAGCGCGAGTCTGATGAACTTCGTGCGAGCGCGCTGCCACACTTCCATGACAGTTTGATGAAGAGTGCCGAGCGGTCGCCTGGTGGTCGCAGACGATATCTATGTACCGCCATCGCCCGCTGCGATTTCTCTTGAATGACCGCCAAAGGAGCGGATGCCCCGCTTCCTCCATGCGAGTCATCCGCCATGCTCGAACCGCTTGTCCTCGATTTGCCGCCCTCTGCGCCAGAAATCCTGGCGCCCTCCATGCCCCTGCCAAAAACCATCGATCACAGTTTGCTGCAACAGGCCAACGAACGCTGGCGCGACAGCAGCGAAGGCTTGCGCGAACTGTTTGCCGCCAGCCCGGCACTGCGCGATACGATCAACAGATTGCTGCGCCAACAGCTGCAACTCGATGGCGAAAAGAGCGCGCTGCGCTTCGCCGCCACCGGTACCCGACCAGAGCAACTTGTCAGCCTCACCGACGCTTGCGCCTTTGTCGTGCAACAGCCGACGCTGGAAAGCGACCTCGATCAGCGCTGCCAGATCACAGGTCTGACGCGCGATCACCCGCTGTACGCCTTGAAGCCGCTGCAACTGCTGGGAAAACTCCAGGCGCTCGATCCACAACAGGCGCATGCCACGGCCTGGGCACAATTCTGGGAAGGTCGTGCGCCGCGTACTCCGGTCACCCGGCGCACACGCGCAACGCAGCTTTATCGCCGACATTTCGAAGCAACTGTTGATGCGGCTTTCGCCCGGCAGACGATCAACGCTGAGCAGCTTGAAATTCTGCGTCAGGTCATCGATTCGGGTTCCGCTGCGCTGAGTTTCAAAGGGCAAGCCCTGCACACCGAGAAACCGGCACTGGTGCTGAGCAATCAGAGCAAGGTCAAACTGCCGGGCGCATGGGTCATCAGCGTCGGCGATCGCGCCAGCCCGCTGTTGTATCTGCCTTGCCGCCCCGAATGCATTCGGGCTTTCGACAACCGCGGGCAACTGGAAACCTGGCTGGCCGGCGCGGTGCAGATTCCCACAGGGCTGCCCCGCAAGATCCTGCGCTTCGATTACACCGCAGCCACAGCGCCGATGATCACCGGCGCAAGCGATTTGTTTGCCGACCGGCATCATGCCCAAATCGCCGCGTTGCGAAACACCAACAGAGGCAAATCCGGCTTGAGGGAACATGCCGGGCAAGCGCTGGTGCATGTCGAGCTGATCGACCTTCAACGCAGCAGCGCATCCATCGTCGCGGCGCCGGCGAAACCAGCCGCCGCCACGGACGCTGTCGATAGTGACGAACCGCCCTTGTTCGGCAGCCTGCACGCCGGCATCCCGCTGGCCGTGCGGCATGCCGCGCTCAAACGCGAACGCGAGGCACTCGAACGTTTGCTTGCCGATGGCCGTGAGGCCGACGGCTACAAGCAATGCCAAGACGCGCTGGCTGCCCAGGATCGCGCCGAACAAGCCTGCGAGAGCGCCGCCAGATCTCTGCTTTACCGCGAGCACGTGATTGATGCGCAAACCTTTAATTCGACCTTTACCGCCATTTATCAGGCGCACAAGGACGGTTTGCGGGCCGAGGCCAGCCTGCAAGCGTTGCTGGGGCTGATCGACCGCCGCGAAAACGACCTGCTCACGGCGGTGCTGGATACCCCGCTCGCCGCTGAACGCGATGCTGACTGCGGCGCCGCCAGTCTGAGCTTGTCACTCAGCGCAAGCGCGAACGCAGTAACCACCGTACAGCGTGAAACGCTCAAAGGCGCACTGGTGTTCAGCCGCCGCACCACGCCGGCGAACGATGCGCCCGACTCGAGCCTGTTGCTCTATTGCCCTGGCGCCGGAGGCGGTCTGCAGCGCTTTGCCGATCACCGGACACTGGCCCGTGAAGTGTTCAAGATCCACGAACTCGACAGCCAAGCGAGCGTACAACTGAATAAACTCGCGAATGATCCGCTGCATTATTGCCTCGATGAGCTGATTTCCGACTTCGAAACGAAAGCCGCCGGTTTGCGCGGTAAACCCGAGCAGGCCGACGCTCTGGAAACCCTGCGCCTGGTCACCCTGACGGCGCTGCAGGTTCCCGTTCACGCCGCGCGCCGCCTGTGTTTCCATCACATGCAGGAGCAGGAGCGCAGTGGCACGCTCGCCACCAACCTTCCGCACTGGCTGGTCCATCTGGAAAAAAGCCAGCGAATCGAGC
The DNA here is from genome assembly GCF_035554175.1 of Pseudomonas sp. Taxonomy (GTDB): domain Bacteria; phylum Pseudomonadota; class Gammaproteobacteria; order Pseudomonadales; family Pseudomonadaceae; genus Aquipseudomonas. Next base: position 334,947 of record NZ_DATMIV010000019.1, read on the forward strand.
TCAAGCAGCACATCGAGGCCTACATCCAGGCGATGCGCAACAGTCACAAGCTGATGACGCTGGCGCTGGAGCCCCGTGACGATTTCACTCGCAAACATTTGCACGCTCGATTGCGCAAGGATTTCGCCATCGAGGGGGATTTTTCCGTGCAGGTCGAACTGCCCGATTCGACTAAAACCGAGACCATCGTGGAGCCAACTCCCACCGGACCACGCCGCAAGACCGTCATAGTGCCCGGCGCCACGCGCAGCAAAATGTCGCTCGAAGACCTTGCCCAGCTCAATGTCGACAACGTTCCGTCCATTCTCAATGACGCACTGTCACAACGCCTGGTGTTCATGCGCCTGGAGATCAGCGCAACGCTGCCCAGAGATCGCATTCGCCTGCTCAATGGCGTCAACCTGACCTGGCTGCGCAAGGTTCTGCCGGAGCTGGATCTGCCCAAGGCCTATGAGCAAAAGATCTACGCAGCATTCAATGGATCGGCCAGCGAACCACGCTTCGTCCGCGAACACCGGCGCGAAAGCCTGATCGAGCCCTGGCGTTTGCTGCTCAAGATCCAGAGTGAAAACGCCAGACTGCAAAAACACATCAGTGCTGGCGAGTCGCAGGTGCTGAACATCGCCATCGACGCCAACACGCCCGAGGTCTGGCTGAGCCATGGCAAGCGCATCGTGCTGCTGCCGGTGTCGCTGAAATCAGGCGGCAAGGACACGCCGCACCAAGGCCCGGTCACCTTGTCGGGTGTGACGCTCATCGAAGAACAGGTCAGCGGCGTCACCCTGCTGTATTTGCCGCAAAGCCCGGATGGTCAGTTCATACGCCGCTATGCCAGCCGCGAAGCCGCACGCAGGGGTTTGTTCACCTTATGCAGCACTGATAAATGGAGCGAGTATCTCGCGGGCCGGGCCCTGCAGGGCGATGTGAGGGCCCACGTCAGCCGCATCGGTCAGGCAGTGCAGAAAAACTTCGACGCCATGATCCAGATCGGCATTCCCTGGCCGGCGAGCACTTCGCTGGCCGCCCATCTGCTCGATGCGCACATGGGCCGCTTGATCGAAGCGCATCGCGGCACGTCGCGCTCCAACGATGAGCTGTTCTTCGAACGTTACGCTTTGAAAGGCCCGCGCGCCTTTAACTATATAAAAATGGCCATGGGCATGCTGCCCTTCGTCGGCACCGTGCTGGCGCTGTATGACGCCTGGAATGCAGCCAATCAGGCCGTGGCGGCGTTTTTGCGCGGAGAGGTGGCCGAAGGCCTGGCAGAAATCGAATCCATGTTCCTGTCGTTGATCGATGCGTTCATGGATCTGTTGCCGGGCGAAGCGGCGGCCTCGACCCTCGCGCGTACTACCCGCGCGCTGACCCGCACCCGCCAGCTGCGCACGCTGCTCGGCAACGTCGCGGCGCTGCATGGCCGGACGCAACGCAATGCCAGGCAGGTGTTGGCGCGTTTTCAGGGTTACGACTATGAAAAGCCATTATCGCTGAGCGGTATGGAGCCTGGCGGCCACGGGCTTTACCGAGGCATTTACAAGCATGCCGACGGTGATTTCATCGTTCGTCAGGGGCGCATCTATCAAGTGGAACTGAACCAGGACTCGCGCATCTGGCGCTTGTCCGGTAACTCCCGCAGGACTTACAAGCAACCGGTTGCCCTGGATGAAACCGGTCAGTGGGATACCTGGTTCGGCGTCTATGGAACCGCGTTCGATGGCGGCCTGGTCGGCGGCGGCAATATTCAAGGGCGTCTGGCCGATACGCTGGATCCGTACTGGCCACCAGCGATCCGCCAATATCTGCCGCGCTGGTGGGCTGAGCGCACCTTTCGTCGCCATCAGCAGCTGACATTGGAGACGGAACGTCTGGCTTATGTCCTTGACAGCAAGCTCGAGGCGCACAAGGCGGCGATGCTGGCTTTCGCGAACGCCAGCCCCGCCGACCAGCGCGCCCTGTTGCCGGCAGCGCAAACCGCGTGCCTGGAAGATATCCGCCTGTTTGCTCAACGTTATCAAGCCCTGGAGGAATTGAAGCTGCTCACCAGTGGCAACAAACAACAGTCCGTGCGCCAGGTGCAAAGCTCCGTCGCAGCACAACTGACTGCGCGATACGCCTTGCGCGCCCGTCACGTGTCCGTAGACGCAAGCATGATATCGGACGACATCTTGCGCTTAAGCATGACCGTGAGCGCCCTGCCGCCGGGCACACGAACGCGAAAATTGGCGCTGCATGCAGAAATCCGCCAGTTGCAGTTGGATTATGTGAAAAAAATCGAGGAGCTGGAGGCCATCAGGAACCAGCTCAATCAATGGTACGAGCGCATTACCGTGAAATCCGACAAGACCGGCTGGTCCACGGATATCGGTCAGATCAATCGTCAACACAGTGATGCCCGCCTGCTCTATCACAAAATCCGCAGGCGCCTGGAACTGGTCATGGACAACCTCTACGACAACGATGTTTCCTGGATGTATTTCCGTGAACAGAGCGAGGATCTCTGGGACAGCGTCAGACTGGCCGTGAACACCCAGTACGACTTGCCGGATATTCAAACGATCCCCCAACAGCGCAGCCGCATGCTCCAGAACTGCCTGGACGTCTACACCCGCTTTCGACGGCACATGGCCATTTGGGTCGCCGCCTATCCAGAGCACTTCCATGCAGACGACATCGAACCGCTGCTCGACGGGCTGGAGCAGTTCGCCAGCCGCGCCCGCAAAGGCATTATCGATCCGCCTCAACCGAAAAAAAGGGGCCAGCCAGTCCTGCGCGTGTTTACCAGCGTCGACGGCGAACTGATGTACGGGATCGAAAAATGGGACACCACGGCGCAGCGGCGCCTGTACGAACGCAAGCTCAGGGAAGGCGAAGTGCAAACCTGGGAACCAGGAAGCGATGGTTATGCACGGCTGATCAGCACTCGCAGTCAGCTTGCCCGCCCTGCTCCGCCCCAGGTGAGTCTTGCCGCACTGGTCAACTTCGCCCGACAGAGTCTGGACAAGGTGCCCGCCTATCGGGCCAACGTACTGGGACATGCCGACCGCGGCATGCTGCCTGTTGATCTGCAACACATGATGGATACCCAGGCCAGTGAGCTCATCAGCCGGGCCGAGCGCATTGAAGCCAGATCGGCCGGGCACCCGCTTGTGCAGCAATTACGCGACAAGGCCGCTGAGTTGAAGATTGCGGGGCGAGCCCTGCGTACCGAACGTACATTGACCAGCCAGAAGCCCACTGACGGCATGCTCGACGACCTCATCGAGCAAAAGGTTGTTGAAATACGCAAAATGCAACCGATCAAATATTTGGGCAAGCGCGGCAATCGTCCCGACTATATGCAGGAGTATGAAATCTGGAATATCACTGAGGAGCCTGCACGACTGTTGTGGTATGTGCACTTTCATTACTTCAGTGCCACGCCGGTGGTCAGCCTGATTGAAACTGGCCACGTGAAACTGCCGCAACACCGGTTTCTCACCCATGCCGATGACGCGACGCTGCCGTATGCAAAGATCAGCAAACAGTCAGTGGTACTGAGGCATTTCGAAAACGTCTGAACGCTCAGCCATCGCCACCGCTGTCTGTGATGACCGTCGGTGGCAATCTGGCCGACCTGAGACAAACGCAGCCCCTCTGATCGACAAGCGCGAGATCATGAGACAAACTCAAGATAATCGTACCAGTCAAAAGTTTTCCTCATGGAGCCCTCGGTGCTTGAAATCCGTCACCTGAAAACCCTGCACGCCCTGCGTGAAGCCGACAGCCTTGTTGATGCCGCCGACCGCTTGCACCTGACGCAGTCGGCACTGTCCCACCAGTTCAAGGAGCTTGAAGAACGGCTGGGCATGGCCTTGTTCGTGCGCAAGACCAAACCGGTACGCTTCACCAGCGCCGGTTTGCGCCTGCTGCAACTGGCCGACGCCACCCTTCCATTGCTGCGTGCCGCCGAGCGCGACATCGGCCGTCTGGCCGGTGGCACTGCCGGGCGCTTGCACATGGCCATCGAGTGCCACAGCTGTTTCCAGTGGCTGATGCCGACCATCGACCAGTTTCGTGATGCCTGGCCGGAGGTCGAACTGGATCTGGCCTCGGGGTTCTCTTTTGCGCCACTGCCGGCCCTTGCCCGGGGGGATCTGGATCTGGTGGTGACCTCCGACCCTCTGGAGATCGCCGGCCTGACCTATGTGCCGCTGTTTACCTACGAGGCCATGCTCGCGGTGGCCAATCAGCACGCACTGGCGAGCAAACCGTACATCGTCCCGGAAGACTTGATCACTGAAACGCTGATCACCTACCCGGTGGAACGTGATCGTCTGGACATCTTCACCCGCTTCCTTGAACCGGCCGACATCGAGCCTGCGCAGGTGCGCACGTCGGAGCTGACGGTGATGATGATGCAACTGGTCGCCAGCGGCCGCGGTGTCTGCGGCATGCCGCACTGGGCGCTGCATGAATACAGCTCGCGCGGTTATGTGAAGGGCAAGCGGTTGGGGGAGAAAGGTTTGTTCGCGACGCTGTATGCGGCGATCCGCACCGACATGCTTGACGCGCCGTACATGCGCGATTTCCTGCTGACCGCCAAGGACACCTCGTTTTCCACCCTTGATGGGGTCAGCGCCGTACGCTGATTCTTCTGTGCGGAAGATCCCCCTGTGGGAGCGAGCCTGCTCGCGAATCGTCGTGTCAGTCGCCGAAGATGTTTGCTGATACAGCGCTTTCGCGAGCAGGCTCGCTCCCACGAGGATTGTCGTGTTGGATCAGAGCTGGCGCCACATGTGGATCTTGTCGAAATAGTCTTCGCCGACGCGCACTGCGAGTGGTTCGAGACCGTACTGAATGAAGCCGCAGCGCTGGTACAACTGGAAAGCCGCGTCGTTGCCAGCGGTAACGGTGAGTTGAACAAGTTTCAGCAGCGGGTGCCTTTGCGCTTCGGCCAAAGCGGCCTGGACCAGATCAAAGCCCAGACCATGGCGGCGAAAGTCTGCTGAAACATACAGGCCGAACAGCGTGGCTTTGTGTCGGGCCTTTTCGCGTGGTTCGAAAGCCAGGCCGACAATACCGGCCAGCGTGCCGGCGTCGAACGCCCCCAACACCACATCAAGCTTGCTGGTCAGCCGCCCTTCCCACCAGCTCAGCGGCATCACCGCCCGTTCGCGCACGCTGGAAGTGAACGCCTGCGGATGACGGTCGTAGGCTTCCAGCATCAATTGGCGATAAGCCAGGGCATGGCTGGCATCCAGCCGCTCGATCCACATCTCAGGCCGTCCGGCGCTGTTCGAGCATCAGGCGCACCGCGAGGCCGCCAAGCACCATGCCCATGAAATAACGCTGCAACGCCAGCCACGTCGGATTGCGCACGAACCACGAAGCAATGCCGGCCGCGAACAGCGCGATCAACAGGTTGACGCTGAAGCTGACGCTGATCTGCGTCAGGCCAAGGATAATGCTCTGGGTAAACACCGAGCCGTGCTCAGGGCTGATGAACTGCGGGAATACCGAGAGGTAGAACACAGCAATCTTCGGATTCAACGCACTGGTGAGAAAACCCATGGTGATCAGTTTGCGCGACGAGTCCGGCGGCAATTGCTGCGCCTCGAACGGCGAGCGGGCGCCGGGTTTCAGCGCTTGCCAGGCCAGCCATGACAGGTACAGCGCACCGGCCCACTTCAACACTTCATAGGCCATCGGCACAGCCAGAAACACTGCGGTCAGACCGGCCGCGGCGGCAAACATATGCACAAAGAACCCGCCCACCACGCCGAGCAACGAAGTGACTCCCGCCCGGCGCCCCTGACAGATCGAACGCGAGATCAGGTAGATCATGTTCGGCCCTGGCGTCAGCACCATCAGCAGTGCAGCGGCGGCAAAGATCAGCAGGTCTTCGAGCGGGATCATGGCAACGTCCTTGGCAGGGATGATCAGGCGAGCGCAGTCAGTGAACGGCGATAAAACGGCAGGATATGCTCGCGTGTCAATGGCGCCAGCTCGAGTGCCGGATCAGTGGCCGGATCGACCCAGATGGCTTCCTCGATTTCGGCTGCAGGGATCACGTCAGCGTCGATCGTCAGTTGAAAAATGTCGGCATGCACAACGAACCCCGGCTCGTTGGCGGCGGGGGCGCAAAACTGACCGAGGAACACCGCCCGCGCCGGATCGATCGCCAGCCCCAATTCTTCTTCCAGCTCGCGGGCCAGCGCGTGCACCGGCAACTCCTGGGCTTCGATCTTGCCGCCCGGTTGCATGAACGCCGTGGTGCCGCGCTTGCGCACCAGCAGGGTCTGGCCCTGAGCGTTGAGCAGCAACGCTGCGGCGATGTGTATGAGGCGAGGCGAAACGGCGGATGCAAGCGTCATGGAAGGAACGGCCCTGGGTCAAAAAGGCAAGGATCCCACGCCAGCCCCATGCCGTCATGCCTTTCATCCCTCGGCTTGCAGCAACGCCGGATCGTCTTGGGGGACTTTGACGAAAATACGATACTTGCCACCTTCCATCGCTTCGAAGGCGATCAGTTTTTCAATCAGCAGAGCACTCAATACTTTGCCGGCATTGAGCAGCAGCATGCCGTTATCGGCATTGAGGTTGCGCGCCAGGCTCATCCCTGCAACCAGCTCACGGGTAGTCAGCACCTTGACGTCCGGATCGATCAGGGTGATATCGCTGAGGAACGCGGCACATACGCTGATGAAATCCTCGACCAGTTGCGGGTCGTACAACCTGCCGCTGTATTGGCGCAGATAAAGCAGCGCCTCATCACTGTTCATCTGCCGTTCGAGTATCAGACCGCGCTGCAGCTCGACGAAGTCCACGGCCAGCTTCAGCAGCCGCGAACCAAACGGAATCGCCTCCCCCTTCAGTCGATCGGGAAAACCACTGCCATCCCAGCGCTCCTGGTGATGCAGAATCAGGCGCGCAGCGTCTTTCATCGGATCCAGGGTCATGAGCAACGATTCGCTCTGCTTCGGATAGCTGCGATAGCGCTCACGATCGGTATGGCGCAGCAGATCCGACGGGGAGGCCATCATGGTGTCGGGCCAGCTGAGTTTGCCGATGTTATACAGGGCCGCCGCCATGGCCAGGTCACGGCTGGACGCCTCATCGATGGCGTGCGCCTTGCAGTAGCCGCGCACCAGTTCGATGATCTGTCGATTGGTCTGCTTGGCAGGCGGCAAACGCAGGTTGGCCAGCAGCGAAAACACTTCCGTGCCGGTGACATAACTGTGTTTGAGTTCTTCGTACGCCAGGTCGAGCATGTCGGCAGTCTGTTGCAACTCGGCGGTACGCGCGGCGACATGCTTTTCCAGCGCGCTGTTGAGCTGCTTGAGCTGGTCGTTTTGCAGGCGCGTGAGGCGCTCCAGACGCTGGCGCTCGCGTTCGGAATGCTGATGTTCCAGGGACTGGCGCAAAATCAACAGCAACTCTTCGTCATTCCACGGCTTGCTGACATAACGGTGGATCTGCCCGTCATTGATTGCCTTGATGATGGCGTCGGGGTCGGCATAGCCAGTGAGCATGATGCGCTGGGCGGCCGGGTACTGTTGGCGAACCTGCGCCAGCAACGAGGCACCGTCCATATTGGGCATCCGCGCATCACTCATCACCAGATCCACCGGCTGCTGTGCGAGGATCTCCAGCGCCTGCGCACCGCTGGTGGCCAACAGGACATCATAGGGTTGGCCGCGCAGCAGACGGCGCAGGCTGTTGAGAATCGACTCTTCATCATCGACCAGCAGCACTTTGGGTCGGTGACCTGTCGTCGGAGTGGATTGGACTTCCATGGCATGGCCTCAGCGAAACAGTGAACGTTAATGACGCAGCGATCCGGCACCGCGCTTGTCTGCATCTGGGGAAAGGCTAGATGATTTTTCCGCCGGCCACGCAAAACTTCAGGGCCGACCCGCAGGCGAAGTCCCGAGCGGCCAACTACGCTCAACAGGGTAGTCGGGGGCAAAGTCTGGAACGGAAGTCATGGGGGAAAAGGATGTTTCTGAAAATAACGGCGACCAACACCGCAGATCGTCTGACGTGAGCACGGCGTTTGTACGCGCCGATCGCCGGGCGACGGTCTGTGGATCAGGCAGACGATCGCCCATGAACCTTCGCCGACATACGCTGGCGTTGGCACTGTGCAGCCTGTGTTGCCAGGTTCCGGCAGAACCGCTGAACGAACCACTCAAGCCCTTGCCCGAAATCGTCAGCCAGGATGCCAGGCGCGTTGCCCTCGGCCGTCAGCTGTTTCACGACGCAAGGTTGTCCGCCAACCAGTCCCTGTCCTGCGCCAGCTGCCATCAACTGGCAACCAACGGCGCCGACAACCGCGCGTTCTCCCTGGGTGTTGACGGCAACCCGGTAGCCGTCAACACGCCGACGGTATTCAATGCCAGTCTGAATTTCCGCCAGTTCTGGGATGGCCGGGTCGAAACTCTGGAGGAGCAAAGCCACATTGTCGTCACCAGCCCTCACGAAATGGGCAGCAACTGGGACACCGTTATCGCCCGCATCGCTGGCGACCCCGGTTACCGCCGCGACTTTACCGCGATCTATGCCGACGGGGTGACCCAGACCAATATCCAGCAAGCGCTGGCCGCCTTCGAGCGCACATTGCTGACGCCCGGTTCGCGTTTCGATCAGTACCTTCTGGGCCACACCGACGTCCTCAGCTACGAAGAAAAGCAAGGCTACCAACGCTTCAAGGACTACGGCTGCATCGCCTGCCATCAGGGCGTGAATATCGGCGGCAACATGTTTCAGAAGTTCGGTGTATTCGGCGACTACATCGCCGATCGCGGCAAGCCGACGGCAGCCGACCTGGGACGCTTCAATGTCACCGGCGATGAAGCCGATCGCTCGGTGTTCAAAGTACCCAGTCTGCGCAACGTCGCGTTGACCGCCCCGTACTTTCATGATGGCTCGGCGCAGACGCTCGAACAGGCGGTGGACATCATGTTCAAGTACCAGTTGGGACGCATGCCGAGCGAGGAAGACAAAACCTTGATCATCGGGTTTCTCAAGACCCTGACCGGCCAGTGGGAAGGCGCACCATGATGAAGTCCTCACGCCGGCGCAGCCTGCTGTTGCTGACCCTGGTCGCCCTGGTGCTGGCCTCGGTGCTGCTGTTTCTTTATGTGAAGTACAGCGCCGATGAAACCATGACCTACACCGAATCACGGGACCTGATTCGGCAGATCAAACAACAGGATTCACTGTGGGAAAACGAGGTTCTGAAGGCGCGGGTGGCAATCTCCCATGACTACGATCCGTTGGTGTCGCCCATGAACCAGATGAACCAGCTCTGGGCGCGCTTCGACGCTATCGAGTCCGGCCACGGACGCCACGATTCGGCGCAATGGAATCAGGCCCATCAAGGCTATTTGCAAGCGATGCGGGAGAAATCCCGTCTGGTCGAACAGTTCAAATCCCATAACGCCCTGTTGCGTAATTCACTGGCTTTTCTGCCAACGGCCGAGGACGACATTCAGCAGCAACTGGCCGACCTCGCCGATTTCGACAAATTGCAACTGCAGAACATCACCACCGATACGTATGACCTGCTGCTCAGTGCGCTGGAGTTTGCCCAGGTCACCAGCACCGACAAGGCCGCCGAAATCGAGGTGGGACTGAACAAACTGGCAGTGAATGCGCAACGCCTGCCGCAGGAATTTCAGGTCCCGATCAGAATCCTGAGCAATCACATTGCCTTGATTGCACGCGAGCAACCGGTGGTCAATCAACTGCTCGAAAGCATCGAGGCCATACCCGTGGCCGAACGTCTTGACACCATCACCACCCTGCTCGATCGCGATCAACAGCGCGCTGATCTGCTGGACCGGCAATACCACTTTTATCTGCTGGTGTTTTCCGTGCTGCTGATGTTGTCGCTGGTGTGGCTGGCGATTCGTCTGATCGGCAGTTTCGCGGAAATCAATCGGGTCAATAACGCACTGCAAACCGCCAACGACGTGCTGGAACAACGGGTGGAAGAGCGCACCCGCGAGCTGAAAAATGTTCAGAGCGAACTGCTGGCCGCCGCCCGTCAGGCCGGCATGGCGGAGATTGCCACCAACGTGCTGCATAACGTTGGCAATGTCCTCAACAGCGTGAACATTTCCACCGATCTGATTGCGCGCAAACTGCGCAGCAGCAAGACCCAGGGTATGGGCAAAGCCATGCAACTGGTCAACGAACACCCTCATGATCTCGGCGCCTTCCTCAGCGAAGACGCCAAGGGCAAATTGCTCCCGGGTTACCTCAACCAACTGGTGGGTGCCATTGCCCAGGAGCAGCAGGAAATGGTCGACGAGTTGAACCAGATGAGCAAAAGCGTCGATCACATCAAGGACATCGTCGCCACGCAACAGTCCTACGCCGGCGCCAGCAGCATGACCGAGCCGCTGTTCATTCACGAACTGCTCGAAGACGCTTTGCGCATGAACGCCGGAGCACTGACCCGGCACCACGTCACCGTGGTCAGGGAATACGGTGACGTGCCGCAAGTCATGGGCGACAAGCACCGTTTGCTGCTGATCCTGATCAACCTCATCAGCAATGCCAAATATGCCATGTCCGACCTTGGCAATCGGCAGCGCACCATGACCCTGGGCGTCAAAACCGTCGAGGACAGCTTTTTGCAAATCAGCGTCAGAGACGATGGCGAAGGCATCGCTCCGGAGAACATGACGCGAATCTTTGCCCACGGCTTCACCACCCGCAAGGAAGGTCACGGCTTCGGGTTGCACAGTTGTGCCCTGGCCGCCATCGAGATGAACGGGCACCTTACCGCGCACAGTGACGGGCCAGGCACGGGCGCGCTGTTCACCTTGCAAATCCCGCTGATTACCGTAACGGAGAACGCATGAGCGAGCCGTCGAACCGCCGTATCCTGCTGATCGACGACATGCCGTCGATCCATGAGGACTTTCGCAAGATTCTGACCCCGGCCACCGCGCAGTCTGCAGAACTCGATGAGATGGAGGCCGCGCTGTTCGGCGCTCAGGTGCTGCCCGAGCGCCCCCTGTTCGAGCTGGACTCGGCCTATGGTGGCGAGGAAGGCCTGGGCAAACTGATTCAAGCACTGCAGGCACAACGGCCGTACGCACTGGCGTTCGTCGATATGCGCATGCCCGATGGCTGGGACGGGGCAAAGACCATCGAACACCTGTGGCAGCACGACCCGAAATTGCAAGTGGTGGTCTGTACCGCCTATTCGGACTATTCCTGGGACGAACTGCTCAACCGCCTGCAAGCTCATGACCGCTTGCTGATCCTGAAAAAGCCGTTCGACAACATCGAAGTCCAACAAATGGCCAACACGCTGCTGACCAAATGGCAGATGACAGAAAAAGCCTCACTGCAAATGCATCATCTGGAACACTTGGTGGATCGCCGCACGGCCCAGTTCAAGCAGGCCAGCGAAGCACTGCAAAGAGAAATCGACGAGCGCAAGCAATTGGAAAGTCAGCTTGTACAGTCGGAAAAACTCGCCTCACTGGGCCAACTGGCGGCCGGCGTGGCCCATGAAATCAACAACCCGATCGGGTTCATCTCCTCCAACCTCGGCACCCTGGACGGCTACTTCAAACAATTGCTGAGTCTGCGCGATGCCTGCCAGACACTCGGGCAGGCCCTGGACGGCGAATCCGCTGCGCGCCTTGAGCAATTGTGCAAAGACGTCGATCTGGATTTTCTCCTCGAAGACATCCCGGTGCTGATCCGCGAATCCAAGGACGGCATCGGCCGGGTCGGGCAGATCGTCAAAGACCTCAAGGATTTCTCCCGGGTCGACAGCAATCAGCAATGGCAGTGGGCCAATCTGCAGCAAGGCATAGAGTCGACCCTGAACATCGTCGCCAGCGAACTGAAGTACAAGGCTGACCTGATCAAGGAGTATCAGCCATTGCCGGATATCGAGTGCCTGCCGTCACAAATCAATCAGGTGATCATGAACCTGGTGGTCAATGCCGCTCAGGCCATGGGCCCTGAGCGCGGCACCATCACCTTGCGCATCGGGCAACAACAGGAAACCGCCTGGGTGGAGGTTGCCGATACCGGCGCGGGGATTGCGCCGGACATCCTGCAGAAAATCTTCGATCCGTTTTTCACCACCAAACCGGTCGGCCAGGGCACCGGGCTTGGTCTGTCCCTGTCTTACGGCATCGTTAAAAAACACGGTGGAGAGATTTCGGTACGCAGCGAGCCGGGAGTGGGCACGACCTTTCGCGTCGAGCTACCGATGCGTCAGAACCGGCCCGCTGCCTGAAGCCGTTTCAGGCGGGTTCCTGAAAATCCATCTCCGGCGGCTGGCGCCGCAAGCCCCCCGTCAGCACCGCCAGATACACCACGCCAATCGCCAGCCAGCTCAGGCCCAGATACACCGCCAGATGATCAAGGCTGACCATCAGCCACACATCAGCCACCAGCCCGATGAGCGGGAAGATCAGAAACAGCACCAACTCGCGCAGGCCCTTTTTTTCGCCACCGATCCAGTAATGGAAGATCACCGACAGATTGACCAGGCTGAACGCCAGGAACGCGCCGAAGTTGATAAATGAAGTCGAGGTGGTCACGTCGAGTTTCAGCGCCAGCAACGCCACCACGGCGCAAAGCAGGATGCTGTTGACCGGTGTGCCGAAGCGCGCGTGCAAAGTGCCAAAGAAGGATTTCGGCAACACACCGTCGCGGCCCATGGCAAACAGCAGTCGCGAGCCGCTGGCCTGCGCCGACAGCCCCGAGGCGAACTGACCGACAATCAGACCGATCAGAAAGATCGATACAAACAGATCACCGCCGATGTTGCGCGCAATCTCGTAAGCCGCCGAATCGACACTCTCGAATTGAAACGACGGGTGCGCGATCTGCACGAAGTAGGAAACGCCGACGAAGATCAGCCCGCCGACCAAGGTGATCAACATGATCGCCCGCGGGATGGTGCGGCGTGGATCGCGGGTTTCTTCGGTCAAAGTGCTGACCGCGTCGAAGCCGAGGAACGAGTAACAGGCAATCGCTGCACCGCTCATGATCAGCGGCATTTGCATGTCGCCGTTGAAGAACGGTTTGACCGACCACAACGGCGTATTCGCATCGCCACCGATGTAGTGCACGCACAGCGCGACGAAGGCGATCAGCACGAGGAACTGAACCAGCATCAACAAGGCGTTGATGCCGTTGGCCAGTTTCAGGCCGATGATGTTGATCGCACTGGTGATGCCGATAAATGCCAGCACCCAGATCCACTGCGGGATCGACGGGAACGCCGAGGCCAGATAGGCCGCGCCGATCAGCCAGATCGCCATGGGCAGAAACAGATAATCGAGCAGCACCGCCCAACCGGCGATAAAACCAAGTTTCGGACTGATCGCTTTGCGCACGTAACTGTAGGCGGAACCGGCGAAAGGGAACGCCGCGGCCATGCGGCCATAGCTCATCGCCGTGAAGAACATCGCCACCAGTGCCGCCAGATAGGCCGCGGGCACCATGCCGGCAGTGGATTGGGCGAGGATGCCGAAGGTGCCGAGGACAATGATCGGCGTCATGTAGGCGATGCCGAACAGCACCACCGACCCTAATGAAAGGGTGCGTTGCAAACGAGCCATGGGCGACTTACTCCGAATGTTATTGGATTTATGGCAGAGCCGGGGTCGGCGAAAATTTCGGTTATTGCTTGTTGTTTTTATGTTGTTTGAGCGGCCTCTTCGCGAGCAGGCTCGCTCCCACAATGTCCGTGCACGTCTCAAATCCCTGTGGGAGCGAGCCTGCTCGCGAAGGCGTCAGCCCCAGCGGCACAGCATTCGGATCACCGGGCAGGAATCAGCAGCTCGCGTAAGCCAGAAGCGTGCTCCACCACCGCCCCCGGCAACTTCAACCGCTGATCATCCAGATAGCGGTAATCCTTGCGCGCCACCGCCAACTGCCGGACATCCAGCTCGACACTGAACTGCCCTTCTTCGCGTCCGGCCTCGAACAGCAGCGTCCCCAGCGGATCGACCAGCGCACTGCCACCGGCAAACACCAGACCGTCGTCCCCCGCCTCTACGCGGTTGACCATCAAGGCAAACGCCTGGTTTTCCTGGGCCCGGGCCATGATCGCGGTGCGGTGGGTCGGGCCGTACGGGTCCATGTTGCCGTTGGTGACGATCAGCAGCTCGGCGCCCAGTTGCGCCAGGGCACGGGCCGATTCCGGGAACTCGATGTCATAACAAATCAACAGGCCGACGCGCACGCCGTTCCACTCACACGTGGCGTAGCGGTCGCCCGCTTCGAACACACCGCGATCCGAGGCCCACAGATGGGTCTTGCGATATTTCAGGGCAATGCCTTCAGGGGTGATCAGCAACGTCGTGTTGTAGAAGCGCCCGTCGTCGTTCTCGGCCATGCCGATGACCACGGCGATGTCGCGCTCACGCGCCGCCGCCAGCACGGCGCTGATGGACGGACCGTCGAGCGGTTCGGCGATCTGCGCCACGGTTTCGGCGTTGGGGAAGCCCATCAGGTGGGTTTCCGGGAAGACGATCAGTTGCGTATCGGCTGCGCAGGCTGCAATCGCCGCCAGTGCGCGTTCCAGGTTGTAAGCCGTGTCGTGGTCACGGCCCGCCAGTTGGGCGAGTTCGACTTTCATGGGCATTCCTTGTTGGGTGCGCCGGGCCTTGAAAGATTGCCCGGTGACTGTCTGTGGGCCAGTATGCGCAGCAAGCAACCGACCAGGGAATCACGCGGCCGGGGTAACCCGATAGGGGTAGATCGATGACACTTTCGTTGAATGACATCACTTGGCACCGCGCCGTCGGGCAACTGATCGACGCGCTCGACAAGCCGAATTTCTGGGCCCAACTGGTGCGTCTGCTTGAGCAGTACGTAGCGTTCGATAGTTGGGTGGTGCTGCTGTTCAGCACCGATCAGCGCCCGCAGGTCTTCGCCGAGTGCCCCGGCGAGGACGGCAGCTCGGACCCGTTGTTTCAGGATTATCTGCGCGGTCTCTACCTGCTCGACCCGTTCTACATCGCCTGCCGCGAGCAATCGCGCACCGGGCTGTATCGTCTCTCGGAAGTCGCGCCGGAGCACTTCGAACTGACCGAGTACTACCAGCGATACTTTCGTCTGAATGTGGTCGCTGACGAAATCCAGTTCAATTGTCAGCTCGAAGGCGAGCGCACGCTGTGCCTGTCGCTGGGCAGTGAAAAACCTTTCACTGGTGAACAGATTGCTTTGCTGTCTTTGATTCAACCGTGGGTACTCGGGTTGTTGCGCCAGCGTCTGCCCTATGAGATCAACGAAACCGTGGCTCTCGCCGCCGCGCCTGCGCAGGCAGACTGGCGAGTGCAACTGGAAGCGTCGGTGCAACAACTCAAGGGCGCGCAATTGACCGCGCGCGAACTGGATGTCGGGCGTTTGATGCTCAGCGGTTGCTCGAGCAAAGAAATCGCCCGTAAGCTGGAAATCTCCGTGGAAACCGTGAAAGTCCATAAGAAGCACATGTACAGCAAGCTGGGGATCAAATCCCAGTCCGAGCTGTTTTCGATTTTTCTGCAGGCGCAGAACGCCTGAAAAGATCGCAGCCTTCGGCAGCTCCTACAAGGGCGAGTCATGCACCGACCTGCAGGAGCTGCCGAAGGCTGCGATCTTTTGAATTTCAAGTCCGAACCAGGGAACCCGTATGAGCCTGTCACTGCTGAGCCGCTACGCCTTCTTTGCCGTCTGTGTGATGTTCACCCTCGCCAGCCTGCCCTTCCTCGAACATGACTGGCTGTGGCCGATCAGCGCCGTTACCGCAGTGCTGAGCCTGCTCGGGGTCTTCGACCTGATGCAGACGCGCCACGCGGTGCGCCGCAATTACCCGATCCTGGGCAACATCCGTTATCTGGTCGAAGGCATCCGCCCGGAGATCCGCCAGTATTTGCTGGAATCCGACAGCGATGCTCTGCCCTTCTCCCGCGCCCAGCGTTCGCTGGTGTATTCGCGGGCGAAAAACGAGACCGCCGACAAACCGTTCGGCACGCTGATCGACGTTTACCAGTCGGGTTTCGAATTCATCGGCCACTCAATGCGCCCGGCGCCGTTAAGCGATCCGAACAGTTTCCGCGTCACCGTCGGCGGACCGCAATGCACACAGCCTTACTCGGCGTCGATCTTCAATATCTCGGCAATGAGCTTCGGCTCGCTCAGCGCCAACGCCATCCGCGCCTTGAACCAGGGCGCGAAACTCGGCAACTTCGCCCACGACACCGGCGAAGGCAGCATCAGCCCCTATCACCGCGAACACGGCGGCGACCTGACCTGGGAGCTGGGCAGCGGCTATTTCGGTTGCCGCACCAGCGATGGCCGGTTCGACCCGGAGCGCTTCGCTGTTCAGGCGCAAAACCCGCAAGTGCGGATGATCGAAATCAAGATGAGCCAGGGCGCCAAACCCGGCCACGGCGGCATCCTGCCCAAACACAAGGTCACCAGGGAAATCGCCGAAACCCGCGGCATTCTGATGGGCGAGGACTGCGTCTCGCCGTCGCGCCACAGCGCGTTTTCCACACCGATCGAAATGATGCAGTTCATCCAGCAACTGCGTGAACTGTCCGGCGGCAAACCGGTGGGTTTCAAGTTCTGCCTCGGCCATCCGTGGGAGTTCATGGGCATTGCCAAAGCCATGCTGGAAACCGGCATCCTGCCCGACTTCATCGTGGTCGACGGCAAGGAAGGCGGCACCGGCGCGGCGCCTGTGGAATTCACCGACCACATCGGCGTACCAATGCGCGAAGGCCTGCTGTTCGTGCACAACACCCTGGTCGGCCTGAACGTGCGCGACAAGATCAGACTCGGCGCCAGCGGCAAGATCGTCAGCGCCTTCGACATTGCCAGCGTGCTGGCCATCGGCGCCGACTGGGCCAACTCCGCGCGCGGCTTCATGTTCGCCATCGGCTGCATCCAGTCGCAAAGCTGCCACACCAATAAATGCCCGACCGGCGTCGCCACTCAGGACGCCCTGCGCCAACGCGCCCTGGTGGTGCCGGACAAGGCCCAGCGCGTCTACAACTTCCATCGCAGCACGTTGAAAGCGCTGGCGGAAATGCTCGCTGCGGCGGGGCTCGATCACCCGTCGCAGCTGTCGGCCAAACATCTGGTGCGGCGCATGTCGGCGACCGAGATCAAACTGTTTTCGCAGTTGCATGTGTTCCTGAAACCGGGGGAACTGCTCAATGGCGAGGTCAACGGCGAGTTCTATTCGCGGATGTGGCAGATGGCGCGGGCGGATAGTTTTGAGCCGCAGGAGGTAGCGGCCGCTTGACGCTAACGGCGTCAGTCTGCATGGCGGACTGACGCTTGACTGCCTTGCTGGCTTGCTGGCTTGCTGGCTTGCTGGCTTGCGCCGATTACCTGACGACCTGGACCGCGATCAGTTCGTCCGGATCAGGCAACTCGACCGATGACAGCTTTTCAACGCGGTTGCGGCTGAAGGAGCCACCGTCAACATCAGCGGGGTCGAACTTGCTGACGTTGAAATCACGGCCACCGCGTTTGCGTCCGTAAGAATTGAACGTGGCGCTCAGCGCTCCGTTTTCCAGGGTGTTATGCAAGCCCTTTTTCATGGCTTCCGGGGTGGCAAATTTCGCTAATCCGGAATTAGGGTCGTAAAAAAACCACTCCGGGTTGCCGTTCTTGACTCTTATCCCTGCAAGCATTGCATGATCTTTGGAAGTCACTCTGAGAATGTTCGTCTCCGAAGACGTTTCCAATGCTTCAATAATTTCATCTGCATCCATTTTTTCTCAGCCGCGCGCATATGAAACGTGTGTTTTTTATTCACCGTGTCGTGGAACGACCGCAGATCGCCAATGAATCGCGCGGCGTCAGGGCTGGCGGGCATCTTGGCCGCCCTGGTCATGTTTCTCAGCAATCTCTCTTCGTTTCCATTGAGAACGGCCAGCGCCATGGCGTTTGCGAGCCCTGCGCATTCGCCTTTGGACACCAGGTTGACGTGCGCCAGATAATGCCCTTGGGAATAGGAGATCACCTTGACATTCACACCTTGAACATCTTGGCGCAGCAGAGCGCAAGTGTAATTAGCGTCATGAACCATTCTTGATTTCAGCTCCTTTGTAAGGGCTCCTATTTCTGCCGGCATGAGTCCTGGCTGCGATGCGAGATCAATCAAGTCATCAAACTTCATTTGCGGTTGATAGCCACTGATATCGAGCACCCGGCCCTGCCGGTAACCTAGTTCGAAGTCGGAAAGGTGCTTCGGGTGTCGTGCATACTCGATATTGTTGTGAAAGTTGACGTACAGGCGGGAGTTGGCGTCGGCCCCCAAGGTTCCCCCCCAACTGACACCTCGAGGCTCGAAATTCCTTGGTGGGCCATACAACTTGCCGGTATCGAGGTTGTAGGGATACCAGACATCATTTTTCAACGCCCCCACACCGACGATAGCGTGATCACCCGTCCTGAACGTGCCTACCAATGTGGGCCCGTGCTTTTCACTTATCGTTTGCAGCAACTGGTAGCCATCTGTCGCGCCGCGCAATTTGTTGAGCTGTTGCAGGCCACGGTGACCAACGAATCCTAATCCTTTTACTATCAGCTTGCCGCCACCTGCCAGCAGCGCTGGCAGGCCACTGAGCGGATTGAGTTCACCGATAACGAAAGCCCCGATGATCCTCGCCGCCTTGAGACCCCGGCTGAGCGCCGAAGCACTTTTGCCGACAACCTGCGTCAGCCTCGCCGCAGTCGACGCACCCGCGGTAACGAAGCCCAACAAATCAAAAAACAGATCCACTGCACCGTCTAGATAGTTGCCGTTGATGAAGTTGGTGATCGCCGACTTGAACGGAACCAGATCGACCAGAAAATCGATGAACTTCTGCACCGCCGCGTTTTCCCGATCTTGCGTCGTCTGGCCCTTGGCTGCCTGGAGAATGGCATTGCTGTCCAGATCAAGATGTTCAACAAGAGCGTCGGCAATCAGCTCAGTCCTCTCGCTTGAGTAACTGGCGGGCACCAGAGCGGTACGTGCGCCTGGTGACGAAAGCTTTCTGGTTTTCGCCTCGTCAGCCAGCCTGAAAGGCTCAATGGTGTGCTGAAGGCTCGGAACGAATGCATCAGTACGCTCGCTGGCCTCCGCTGGATCGTAGGTCCTGGTACGGATAACGCCTCGCTTCAGATCGATTTCATAAAGCTTCGATTCCCCGCCCAGTTCTGCCTTCACTCTCAAGGTACCTTGAGTGGACTTCAGGCTTTTGCCGAAAAAGCCCAGATCCAGCCGATAGGTTTTGTATTGGTAAAAAGAAACGCGTCCGTATTCGAGATTTTTTCTGTCTTGCAGCGGCAACTCGGCTATCAGGTGTTTAACCAGCAGCCGCGCACCTTGCTTGAGGTTGCTCAGGGCATTGTTGAATTGAGTCTGGAAGGCGTCGACCACGCCGAGTTCCAGCGGCGCATTGATCTTCCCAAGCAGCGGCAGCAAGCGCGGATCGCGGGTCGTCCATCGATACTGCTTAGCCCCTTCCATCATGACGATGTCGAGCAGCGAATATCGGCCGTTGAGTGTCGGGGACAAGCCGATGCCTTCAACAGCGACCACTGCGGGTTGTTGCAGAAGCCGCTCTTCAAAAGGAATATCGCCCTTGAATGTTGTCCTGAGCCTTTCCAGCGCAATGGCCTTGCGGCTCGGAAGTTCGCTGTTCAACAGTATTGAAGTATTGAGGCGGTCGGTCAGTTGTTGGTTGAACTGTATCCTGACCTGCTCCAACTCTTTGCGGGTGTATTGTTCGTTGTCATTCCTTTGCAATACACCGTTGACCACACCCCAATCCAATAGCGCGGCGGCATGAATTTGAGGCGCAATTTGCGAGTCGATCAGTGCAGCGTTATCGGCGCTCGCCATGACTTGGGCAAACGTCATGTACGCAACTCTGCCGGGTGTCTGAGCCTCAATCGTTCGCGCCGCGACTGTCAGGTTGAACCAGGCCGTGGTGCCGTATTTCAGATTGTCGGGCAACTTCTCGATGAGAAATTCAGGCGCCTTGCGAACCAGCAACAGGGCTGCTGTCAATCCGGCAAGTCTGCGGCTACTCAGATGTTTCTTGATCAGGTCATCAGCCAGATTGTCAAAAACCGCCAAAGCAGGTTTGCCCCAAAGTTGCTCCCCGGTCAGGTCGAAACCGGCAACTTTGCTACGTGACGGTTGATCGATATCTCCCGGATGCAGGCTCAAATGGATGCCAGCCAACGCGTATTCCCTGACGCTGACATCCGTCGCGATGCCGTTCAAGCGATTCTGGATCGCCAGCCCAAGAGCCTGCCCGCGAGGACTGGCGACAAGGCTGGCCAATGCCGACGGCGGATGCATCAGTGCCTCGTTTGAAAGCGGCTCTTCAGCATCCAGATAGTCCAGTACGCCGGCACCAGGTGTGGAAATAAGATCGAGGCTGTCCAGATAAACACGGGTGGCGCTCAAGACTTCTTTTTGCTGCGCAACCGTCAATGGAATTGGCCAGGACAATGCTCCGGCAAAATCAGCAAACGGGTGGGGAGCAACTTTCTCGACCTCCAGAAGGGTGGTGATGTTCTCCAGCTGTTCATTCTCGGATATCGATACATCAGCAACTACGTCCACATTGGATTCAGACATTTTATTCTTCCTTGACGGGATTAAATGGAATCCAAAGTAGATAATGAAACTTAAAAAACCATAAACCGGAGAAGTATTTCCAATGTAGCTTGACGACGCCGACAGACAACAACTCAACGAATAACTATAAAAACTGTTACTTAGAGAATGGCACCGGACATTATACGTTCCTGACGCTAACCACTGTCGCCCATGACAAAACAACTACAAGAATCAACTCATCGCACCCGGACACATACTCCACAAATATTTCCCGAGATAACAAGCGAGCTTTTTTCAATGACTGCTTACAACAAAAAAAATCGCTTCCTGCAACAACTTCTACATGATCAAAACGATGTAGACACTGCTGCAGACAGCGATTTTCGGTGATGGCATCGAACGCTCGGCACTGTGCGACAGATTATTTGGCTGCAACTTGAGCCGAACGCCCTGGTGGTGCCGGCCAAGGTCCAGCGCGTCTAAAACTTCCATCGCAGCACGTTGAAAGAGCGGTCATGGCGCTCTCCCGCGCAACAGCACAAAAATGAAAAAGCAGTACCCACACAGCAGATTCAACAGCGTATACACCCCCACCGTCAGCATCCCCGGCAGACCACGCGCATAGGCAATGTCGCCGATGGCAACACCCATCGCGCCCATCACTCCAAGCAACAACACATAACCAAGCACCGATCTGCGGCTGTCGAAGGTGTAGAGCGTATTCATGTAAAACGAAAACGCTGCCGCAATGCAGAAAGTCGCGAAATTGCTGGAGGCCTGGGTCAGTTCGGCGGCAGTGCACAGTCAGAAATTACAGGTGCAGGGCTACTTCCGACGAGCGGTCATCACCCTGCCGGAGCAAAGACAGGTGGTTCTGGCTTGCGAGACGATCTGTGGCACGCGCCAAAAACAAAGCCCCGATCCTGCGATCGGGGCTTTGTTTTTTCAGCGACTGGAACTTACGAAACCGAACGCACCGGGTCTTGCGACACCTGGCTCGGTTGCAACTTGAACACGTAGAACAACACCGTCAACAGCAGCAGAAACGCCGGTCCCACATACAGCGCCACACGGGTGTCCGGGAAGTACGCCATCAGCCCGACCACCAGCACCAGAAACGCCAGTGCGCAGTACGAGCTGACAGGGTACAGCCACATTTTGTACTTGAGGCCGGCACGTTCGCTGGCGCTCAGGCCTTTGCGGAATTTCAGTTGCGCCAGGAGGATCATCACCCAGGTCCAGATCGCGCCGAAGGTGGCGATCGAGGTGACCCAGACGAAGACTTTTTCCGGCACCAGATAGTTGAGCAGTACCCCCAGCAACAACGCCGCAATCGACAGCAGCAACGCACGGCGTGGCACGCCGTTGGTTGAGGTCCTGGCGAAACCGGCCGGGGCCTGGCCGTTTTGCGCCAGGCTGTAGAGCATGCGCCCGGTGCTGAAGATCCCGCCGTTGCACGACGACAGCGCGGCGGTGATCACCACGAAATTGATGATGCCCGCGGCAGTCTTGATGCCCAGACGCTCAAAGGTCATCACGAACGGACTGCCCTGGGTGCCGATTTCGTTCCACGGGTAGATCGACAGAATCACGAACAGCGCGCCGACGTAGAACAGCAGAATCCGCCAGAACACCGAGCCGATCGCATCGGGAATGGTCTTCTGCGGGTTCTTCGCTTCACCGGCGGTCAGGCCGATCATCTCGACGCCGAGGTAGGCGAACATGACCATTTGTAGCGACATCAGCACACCGGTCACGCCGTTGGGCATGAAGCCGCCGTGGGCCCACAGGTTGGAAATGCCCAGCGCCACGCCGTCATTGCCGAAACCGAACGCGATGATGCCGACGCCGCCAATGACCATCGCGATGATGGTGACGATCTTGATCAGGGCGAACCAGAACTCGAATTCGCCAAACGCCTTCACCGCGATCAGGTTGATCGAGCCCATGCTGACCAGAGCGGCCAGCGCCCAGATCCAGCGCGGTACGTCAGGGAACCAGATGCCCATGTACACCGCCACGGCGGTGATTTCGGCGACGCAGGTCACCAGCCACAAAAACCAGTAATTCCAGCCCGTGAGAAAACCGGCCAACGGCCCGAGATAATCTTGCGCGTAGCGGCTGAACGAACCGGCCACCGGGTTATGCACGGCCATTTCACCGAGGGCGCGCATGATCACCAGGATCGCCAGACCACCGAGGATATAGGAGAGCATGATCGCCGGGCCGGCCATTTCGATGGCCTTGGCCGAACCCAGGAACAGACCGACGCCGATACAGGCACCGAGCGCCATCAGGCGGATATGCCGTTCGCCGAGTTCGCGTTTGAGCGGACCGCCCGAAGCGGTGTCGCCGTTGGGCAGAGGATTGCCGACTGGCATAGGGGTACAACCTCGTCTTGTTATTGGATATGACCGCCGAGTTTCGAAGCGTCGGCCGATAGGCCTTGGCTGGGCAGGAAACCGCGTTCGCTTCGTGGGCGGACGCGTCTTGCGGGCAGACCTGCAAGATCAGCGGGGCGTGCAGTATAAAAAGCTCCGGACAGGATTTTTCACTCAATAGGTCACAATATTCAGCGACAACTCTCGGCATGAGTCCGGTTTGCGAAGAGGCTTCACCTACCCTTCGTAGGAATTTTCGCCACTGAAAAAGCCGACGAGTATTGCACAGCTATGGTGCAGCGTCATGTCGCGCCCGAGCGATCGGCGCCGCTGGTTGTGGCCCCCTTACATGGCTACACCACCATTAATCCTGCCCTCCGGCTCTAAGCTGCGCATTGCCTCGTCACAGAACTTGCCCGCACATTAAGCAGAAGCGTCTGACAGCCTTCTCAGACCCAACTCGGTCACTCGACAGCTAGCGTAAATAAGGAATGAATCACCAGGACGCAACGGAATGCGCAAATGCTTGTATTCGCATCGACTTCGACGCGGGCGGTGCTCGGAACCAGGGCGCGCTTATCTGATCACGGCAGTCGTCTACCAACGCCGCCCGATCTTCGTGGATTGGCGAATCGGTCGTCTGCTGGTAGCAGAACTCAAGCGACCCCATGACCAGCAATGGGTCAAGTCGATCGCGTGGGTGGTAATGCCGGATCACCTCCACTGGCTGGTGCAACTCGAAAACTCTTCGCTGGAGCGATTGATGCAAACCATCAAGTCCCGCAGCACGCTGACAATCAATCGAGCATTGAACCGGACCGGTGCCTTCTGGCAAACCGGATACCACGACCACGCGATCCGCGACAATGAAGACCTGCGACCCTATGCACGCTATATCATTGCCAACCCTCTGCGTGCAGGCCTGGTAACGAAAGTCGGCAACTACCCGCTGTGGGATGCCTGTTGGCTCTAAAACTGCGCAACACCCTGTGGCGAGGGAGCTTGCTCCCGCTCGGCTGCGCAGCAGTCGCAAAACCGGCTCTTGCGGTGTATCAGCGAGACCGTGGTCGCATGGGGTTGGGCCTGCTGCGCAGTCCAGCGGGAGCAAGCTCCCTCGCCACAGAAGTGGGGCGCACTCACTGTCAGGCCAACTTCAGCCATCGCTGCCCTGCGTGTTCACTCCAAAGCTGCGCAACACCCTGTGGCGAGGGAGCTTGCTCCCGCTCGGCTGCGCAGCAGTCGTAAAACCTGCCTCTTGCGGTGTATCAGCAAGACCGTGGTCGCAAGGGCATGGGCCTGCTGCGCAGTCCAGCGGGAGCAAGCTCCCTCGCCACAGAAGTGGTGCGCGCCCACTGTCAGGGCCAACTTCAGCCATCGCTGCCCTGCGTGCTCACTCCAAAGCTGCGCAACACCCTGTGGCGAGGGAGCTTGCTCCCGCTCGGCTGCGCAGCAGTCGTAAAACCGGCCTCTTGCGGTGTATCAGCAAGACCGGGCTTGCCTGGGGTTGGGCCTGCTGCGCAGTCCAGCGGGAGCAAGCTCCCTCGCCACAGAAGTGGTGCGCACTCACTGTCAGGGCAATTTCAGCCATCGCTGCCCTGCGTGCTCACTCCAAAGCTGCGCAACACCTCACCACAGAAGTGCGGCGCGCCCACTGTCAGGGCCAACCTCAGTCATCGCTGCCCCGCGTGTTCACTCTAAAGCTGCGCAACACCCTGTGGCGAGGGAGCTTGCTCCCGCTCGGCTGCGCAGCAGTCGTAAAACCTGCCTCTCGCGGTCTATCAGCAAGACCGTGCTTGCCTGGGCCTGGGCCTGCTGCGCAGTCCAGCGGGAGCAAGCTCCCTCGCCACAGAAGTGGGGCGCGCCCACTGTCAGGGCCAACTTCAGCCATCGCTGCCCTGCGTGTTCACTCCAAAGCTGCGCAACACCCTGTGGCGAGGGAGCTTGCTCCCGCTCGGCTGCGCAGCAGTCGTAAAACCTGCCTCTTGCGGTGTATCAGCAAGACCGGGCTTGCCTGGGGTTGGGCCTGCTGCGCAGTCCAGCGGGAGCAAGCTCCCTCGCCACAGAAGTGGGGTGCGCCCACTGTAATGGCCAACTTCAGCCATCGCTGCCCTGCGTGTTCACTCCAAAGCTGCGCAACACCCCGTGGCGAGGGAGCTTGCTCCCGCTCGGCTGCGCAGCAGTCGTAAAACCTGCCTCTTGCGGTGTATCAGCAAGACCGTGGTCGCATGGGCTTGGGCCTGCTGCAGACGCACATTTCCTCCACCCTTCCTGTCCACCGTCTAAGCTTCAGACAAGTCCGATCAATCTGCGTGAATGGATCAGTCGACTATGGGCGTTTTGTGGCAAACCGATTCGAGTAAAACCGTGGTTCCGACTGAACGTGTGGATGAAGCGCCTGTCCCTGAAAAACCCCGCCGCAACCGGCACGGGTGGAAGGCTTTCTGGTTGTTGTTTGTGATCATCGCGGTGGTGGTGGGTCTCGCTGCGTCAAAGGAAATGCGCACCTCGCGCTTCCAGGCCCGCGAACTGAGCCAGTACGCCGCCTCGTTGACCTACAAGCTCGAACCCGGCCCCAGCGAAGCGATTCGCTATCCGGGCAACGGGCCGTTCGATCTGCGCCTGGGTTACAGCTCGCTCGACGAATTTCTTCCGCGCCTGCTCAAGCGCAATTATGTGATTACCGAGCAGACGCGCTTCTCCCCTGCCCTGCTCGGTTACACCGACAAAGGCCTGTTCGTGCCGTATTCGGAAAAGATTCAGGCCGGGCTGTCGATCACCGATTGCCGAGGCGCGCCGCTGTATCGCTACAACTATCCGCAGCAACTGTACGCAGACTTCGCGGCAATTCCGCCGGTTGTGGTCAGCAGCCTGTTGTTCATCGAAAACCGTTTTCTGCTCGACCCCAGGCAGCCGCTGGCCAACCCGGCGGTGGACTGGCCGCGCTTCGGCATGGCCGCCTGGTCGCAGGTGGCAAAGTTGCTGCGCTTGCCGGGGCAATCGGCCGGCGGCAGTACCCTGGCGACCCAACTGGAAAAGTACCGGCATTCACCGGATGGCCTGACCGTGTCCGGCGCGGAGAAGATTCGGCAGATGATTTCCGCCAGCGTGCGCGCCTATCAGGATGGCCCGCAGACCCTCGGCGCGCGCCAGAACATCGTGCGTGACTACCTCAACAGCGTGCCGCTCTCGGCGGTGCCTGGCCACGGCGAAGTGCACGGCATGGCCGAAGGCTTGCGGGTCTGGTACGGCAGTGATTTCAACAAGGCCAACGAGCAACTCAACAGTCCGGCGACCGATCCGCAGACCATGGCTGCCAAAGGCCTGGCCCTGCGGGAAATGCTTTCGCTGATGATCGCTCAGCGCCGGCCTTCGTATTACCTGACCAAGGGCCGCGAGGAATTGGCCAGCCTGACCGACAGCCACCTGCGCCTGCTCAGGCAGAACGGCGTGATCGACAGCGCATTGGCCGACGCAGCCCTGGCGAGCACCGCGTCGTACCGCGACTGGCAGACCCAGCCGACCATGCAGCCGATCGAAACCAACAAAGGCATCAGCGTCGCCCGCAGCCGTCTGGCGAGCATGCTCAACCGTCCGCTGTACGACCTCGATCGCCTCGATTTGTCGGCCACCAGCACCCTGCAGGGCGATCTGCAAAACCAGGCCACCGCTTACCTGAAAAAACTCGCCGACCCGGCCTACGCCGCCGAAATCGGTTTGCTCGGCGAACGCCTGCTGACACCCACCAGCACCACGCAAGTGCGCTACAGCTTCACCCTGTTCGAGCTGACCCCGGACGGCTCCCGGGTGCGCGTGCAGACCGACAGCACCGACCAGCCCTTCGACATCAACGAAGGCAGCAAACTGGAATTGGGGTCGACGGCGAAGATGCGCGTGCTGACCACCTACCTGCAAATCATCGCCGAACTGCACGACAAGTACGGCGCCATGGGCGTGGCGGAACTGAAAAAGGTCGACGTGCCGGATCAGGATCGCCTCAGCCAGTGGGTTATCGACTACCTGATCCAGAACAAGGATCACGACCTGTCGAAGCTGCTCGCCGCCGCGCTGGATCGCAAATATTCGGCGAGCCCCGGCGAAGCGTTTTTCACCGGCGGCGGTTTGCACACCTTCCATAACTTTCGCAAAGAGGACAACGGGCGCCTGCCGACCCTGCGCGACTCGTTGCGCGAGTCGATCAACCTGCCGTTCATTCGCCTGATGCGCGACGTGGTGCGCTACGTCACCTATTCCGGCCCCAACAGCAGCGCCGAACTGCTCAAGGACGACCGTGACCCGCGCCGGCAGGAATACCTCGCCAGTTTCGCCGACCGCGAGGGCACGTCGTTCCTGCTCAAGTTCTGGAAGAAGTACAAGAACAAGGACACCCAGGCGCGGCTTGAAACCTTTCTCGACAGCATCCGCCCGACGCCGATCCGCATGGCCGCGGTGCACCGCTATCTGCTGCCCGACGCCAGCCAGGAAGACTTCAACAGCTTTGTCCGCGCGCACCTCAAGGGCGCCAAAGTCACGGAAAAACTCACCGATGACCGGTTGATCCGGCTCTACGATGCCTATGGCCCCGGCAGTTACGATCTGCCCGATCAAGGCTTCATCGCCAAGGTGCATCCGCTCGATCTGTGGATGATGGGCTACCTGCTGCATCACCCGGAAGCGACCTTCAGCGAGATCGTCAAGGCCAGCCATTTCGAGCGCCAGGAAGTCTATAGCTGGCTGTTCAAGAGCCGGCACAAAGGCGCCCGCGACAGTCGTATCCGCACCATGCTCGAGATCGAAGCCTTCCTCGATATTCACCAGCGCTGGCAGCAGGTCGGCTACCCGTTCGACCATCTGGTGCCGTCGCTGGCCACCGCCATCGGCAGTTCCGGCGACCGCCCCGCCGCGCTCGCCGAGCTGATCGGCACCATTCTCAATGACGGTGTGCGCATGCCGACGCTGCGCATCGACAGCCTGCATTTTGCTGCCGGTACGCCTTACGAAACGAAGCTGGTCAACGACCCGCACGTCGGCAAGCGGGTAATGCCCGTGGAAGTCGCCAGAGCCATGCGTGAGGCGCTGTCGCAAGTGGTCGATGCCGGTACGGCAAAACGTGTGTCCGGCAGTTTCAAATTGCCCGACGGCACGCCGCTGGCCATGGGTGGCAAAACCGGCACCGGCGACAACCGCATCGCGGCCATCGGCTCGGGCGGGAGGATCATCAGTTCGAAGTCGATCAACCGTACCGCGACTTTCGTGTTCTACATCGGCGATCATCATTTCGGCACGCTGACCGCGTTCGTGCCGGGGCGCTCGGCGGAGAATTTCAAATTCACCTCGGCCCTGCCCACGCAGGTGCTCAAGGGCATGGCGCCGATTCTGACGCCCTATTTGCAGCCGGGCAGTGACTCGCAATGTCGGACGCCAGCAGCACCCACCGTGCCCGGAGGCGATCACGTGGCTTATGCTGCGAGGTAACAAAGCGTGTCGCCCTGCTCTGTTTCAGGGTGGCGCTTTTTTGTCGCTGCGGGCGGTACTCCTGTATTTTTCGAATTCGATTTTTGGGCCCATTGGTGCGCCGCAGCGCGGTTTGCCTCCTGAACTTTGAACTTTTGTTTTGCCCTTGCGGCGGTAGGCTGATCATTCCTCAAACAATCAAGGATGATTGCCATGTCTCTCGCACCTCAGCCTGCCGAAAACGCGGACAAAGGGCGGCACTACGGATTCATCGAGTCGACTGTCAGCGCCGCTTTCAAAACCACCACCGTCAGCCGGATCCAGGCTCTGGCAGCCGTCCCCCTGAAGATCGAGCCGTGGTATTCAACCAAGGCCAGCGTCTGGCCGGACAAGCTCGCCGCCGCCAACCTCAAGGCCTGGACTTCGCAGAACACGATTGACCACCTGCTGGAAAAGACTGACCTGTACGCTTTCGCCGAAGCCTTGCTCAAGGCCGAAATCAAACAGCGCCACGGCCTCGACCTCGACGTCAAAGCCACCTGGCTGCGCCTGTATGCGCCCCAGGACACGCCCTGGTACGCCTTCTTCGATATCGTCAAGGGGAGCGCCAGCCGGACAGTGTCCCTGCTGGACGCCGCCCTGCACAACTTCGCCCAGGACGAAACCGTAGAAAGCGGCTCGCAATACATCAACAAACCGGACGCGCGCGGTCTGTTCGACATCCTGCCGATCAAGCAAAGCATGTCGATTCCCGCATTTCAGACCCTGTGCCGGGAACTGGACATCGGCGCGCGCTACAAAAAACACCTGGAAAGTATTCTGCTGCCCGGCGAACCCGTGGCCGAAGCCGTACTGCAAACCCGCGTCACGCAAAGCCAGAAAGATGCCCTCGGTGCTGCCGCGCACATGGCGTTGATCAGAAACGACATCCAGTACGACGCGTTCAAAATGCTGATGGATCTGGCTCAGGACATCCAGCCACCATTGCTCAATGGCCGCGCCATGCGGTGCTGCGACCTGTCGATCCTCGGCACCCGGCTCACCGGTGTCCTGCTGCTGGTTTATGCGGTTCGCGGCAGTGCTGGGGTTACCCGGATGATCGCCTACGTGCCCCAGGATCCCGAGCATCCGCTCAAGGAGTACGACTCGCTCAAGCGCTTCAAGGAAGAACTGACCCGTCAGTTGCGCGAAGACAAATACAGCGCCGCCACCCGGCAGACCTACCGCCAGTTTTTCAGCCAGTTCGTCGACCAGCAGCAGCGCGGACATTTCTTCGCCGAGCTGGAGCAACAGCTGTTCACCCTGCGCTATCACCCCCGCACCGACCCTACCGACCAAAGCCCGCCGTGGCGCAAGGACCCGGTGGACAATCCCAAACTGCGCATGCAGCGTCTGGCGCTGCAAGGCAATTACTGGCGCCACGCCTACCAGCAAAAGCTCAATAAAATCCTCAATGACGCCCGGGAAATCGCCGTGTCCACCGCCGACACCGACAGCAAGGCGCGCTGGGCCTGGTGGGACAACTTCAAGAAAATCGTCTCGGACATCTTCAATGTCGCGCTGCTGGTCGCCACCCCGTTCGTGCCGGGGCTGGGCGAACTGATGATGGCCTGGACCGCCTATCAACTGACCACCGACGTCATCGAGGGCATCGTCGATCTGGCCGAAGGTCTGGGGCAGGAAGCGGCCGAACACGTCATCAGCGTGGTGACGGACGTCATCCAGTTGGCCGCTGTCGGCGCCGGCGCGCAGATCGGCGAGCTGGCCAAGGTCAAACTGTCACCGCTGGTCGATGCCATGCAACCGGTCAAACTGCCCAACGGTAAACCGAGCCTGTGGCATCGCGACCTGAGCCCTTACGCCCGCGACGACCTGACGCTGTCAGCGCAATCGAAACCTGACCGTCATGGCCTGCACCGACACGCCGGCGCCGACGTTCTGCCCCTCGAAGGCAACCTCTATGTGGTCGAAAAGGCCTCGACCGACCCGGCCAGTAAAACCCACCGGATCCAGCACCCGCACCGCCCCAATGCTTACCAGCCACGGGTCGAACATAACGGTCACGGTGCCTGGGTGCACGAAGCAGAGAGCCCGGCGGACTGGCCAGACGCCAGGCTGATGCCACGCCTGGGTCACAGCGTCGAAGGTTTTTCGCCCACGCAGCTGGAGCAAATCCGCGTGACCAGCGGTACCAACCATCACGAGCTGCGCCAGATGCACAACGAAAACGGCCCGCCGCCGCCACTGCTGGCCGATACGATCAAGCGCTTCAGTGCCCATGAACAGGTGCTCGAGGCTAGCGCGAGGATCCGCAACGGCGAGTCGATCGAAGCCGAGTCGGTGTGGCTGGAGCCGATACTGACCAGCCTGCCGGGCTGGCCTCCGGCCCGCGCACTGGAGGTGTTCGCCAGCCAGGATCTGACTGGCTATTCGCGCAAATATGGCAACCCGCTGGCCCTGCCGGCCGATACCTTGCGCATCAGCCTTGCCGACCTCAACGCCGGTCAGTTGCCGGAGCGCGTCGCGGGGTTTCTGCGCGACGACGAATTCAACAACCTGCTCGGGCCCGCCGTGCCCCCGGAGCAACGAGTGCCGGCCTTGCGCAACCAGCTCGCCGACGCGGTCAATCTGCGCCGCAGCGAGGTGGCCCGGCATGTCTATCAGGCCGGCGAGCGTGGCGGCAACGGCGAACTGCGGGTGATCCGCCAGTCCTTTGCACAGCTGCCACTGCCGCTGGCGGAAAAAGTCGTGGCCCAGGCCCGGCCCGCCGAGTTGCAGAGAATCCATGATGAACAACGATTGCCCCTGCGACTGAAAACCACCGCGCGCGAACTGGACTTCGAGGCATCGACCACCCGCGCCTACGAGGGGTTTTATCGGGATGAGCCAATAAGCGCGCAGACCGAACGCCTGGCGCTCAACACCTTGAAAATCCACAGCGACAGCTTCGCAGACCTGCGCATCGAAGTCCTCGACGGCACCCCGCAGGGGCCACTGCGTTGCAGTGCCGGGCCGGCGGACGCGCGCACCGTGCGGCGTCTGATCCGCAACGAAACAGGCCGTTATGAAGTGCGCGACGGCAACGGCCATCGCCTGCATGCCGACGCCGACTTCTACGAATCGATTCTGCGCGCGTTGCCGGACGAGGCCCTGTCGAATCTTGGTTATCGTCGCGGCCAGGGCAGCGCCTTGAAGCTGTGGATCATGGAAACGTGCGCCCCGCCCGCCGAGCGGCGCGTCGCCTTGGCAGAACCACCGATTCGCCCGGTGGCGCCGCGTGACACCGAACTTCTGGTACGTGGCTGGCCACGGTTTTTGCGTGGTTCGACACCGGAGGAAAAGCTCCAGAGTCTTTATCCGCGACTGGAAAAAAGGGAGATCATTGCATTCCTCGAGGCGCTGGCGAGCAAGGGCGAGCCGGTGGATGCCATCACCCGGCTGGAAAACGAGCGCTTGCAATTGCACGACGAACTGCGCAAGTGGCGCGAAAGTTATGTCGTCGACCGTGATCCCGAAACCGGGCACCCTCACTCGCCACAGGATTACCTGCGCAATGGCGGAGACTTTATCGAGCGCCGCTTGATCGAATGCTTTGATCGCGAAAGCGAGATATTCGGCGAGCGCAGCGTGCATCCTGAACAAGGCTATACGCTGGACCTGTCGACCGAACTGTCACGCTACGATCTCGAGCGCTGGTGGAAAGACCTGCGTCAACGTCCGGCAATGAAACCATTCTTTGACCGCATCACGGCGCTGAAACTCGACAGAGCAATGCTCCCGCCAGATCCGAGCGCTCTGCTGAGCAACTTCCCCAATCTGCGTCAGTTGAGCGCCCGCCAGTGCGGTCTCAAGGAACTGCCGCCCATTCTGGGGCTGATGCGCAAAATGCAAGATCTCGATCTCGCCGACA
Organism: Pseudomonas sp.; assembly: GCF_035554175.1. Lineage (GTDB taxonomy): Bacteria > Pseudomonadota > Gammaproteobacteria > Pseudomonadales > Pseudomonadaceae > Aquipseudomonas. Next base: position 367,276 of record NZ_DATMIV010000019.1, read on the forward strand.
ACAAGATCACATTGACAGCGCAATCCAGCCAGGACCTCGGCGCACTGGAAGACCTGCGCACGCTCAATCTGGACGGCAACCACTTGCAGGTGCCGCCCGACGTCGGCCGCATGGATCATTTGACACAACTGCATCTGGCCAAAACGCGTTTGCAGAGCTGGCCCAAAGGTTTATTCGAGGTCGGTGGAACCGCGAAAATGCGGCCGCGAAGCTTTATGCTGGATATGCGCGAAACCACCGTAAACACCTTGCCTGTGGTCACCCCGGGTTCTGATCAGGCGTTTATTCTGAGCCGCGCGCGCATCGAACAGTCGTACCTGAGCAATGAGGATCGGGTGCGCTATGGTCAGTACCGTCAATCCACAGGTTTCACTTTTGTGCAGGAATATCTGCCGGCAGCCAGCGACGAACTCAGCTACTGGCAACTGTTTCCCCACAGTGTTCTTGATCTGGGGCCGTCGCGATCGCTCAGCAAATACCGGGAAGAATCCTGGCATGACCTGATGGCCGAACCCGAATCCGAAGGTTTTTTCAGCGTGATTCGCAAGCAGCGGGAAAGCGCCGATTACTTGTGGGACGAAGGTCGCCGACGGCTGACCCAACGTGTCTGGGACATGGTCGATGCAACGGCGCTGGACTCCAGGCTGCGCGAGAAAATGTTCAAACAGGCCGTCTCGGCGGACGACTGCGGCGATCTCGGCACGCAGCTGTTCAACTCTCTGGGCCTGAAGGTGCTGGTTTCCAAGGCGTACACCGACTCGACATCGCCTGCCGCGCTGGAGCAGACGCTGGTCCGCTTGGCCCGTGGCGCGTCACGCCTGAACCGGGTCACCGATGAAGCGAAATTTGAATACGAGTCTCAAAAGACCCTCAACGAAACCGCCCCTGCCGACAACATGGCGCCGGATGAAGCCGAAGTCCATCTCGCGTTCGAGACGGGCCTGGCTGCGCGACTGCAGTTGCCCTGGCAAACCGAAACCATGCTGTACCGAGGCCGCTCGAACGTCACCGAGGAAAAAATCGACGCCGCCTACGCCACGATCATCAAGGCTGAAAAAGGTGATGGTCTGGTCAACGCAATGCTCAATCTGCGTTCGGAAAATTTCTGGGAAGAACATCTGCGCAAGACGTATCCCGCGGAGTTCGAACTCAATAATCAGACCTTCGCTGCCAGACTGGAGCAGCTGGAAGACCTGCGCACGGCGAAGGCCGAATGGGCCAACCCGAACAAGCAGACCAATGCGCACGTGCTGGCCCGCAGGATGCAGACCCTGGCGGATCAACTGGGCATTTCCAATGAACCGGGTCTGTTCGACGATGCGCCCATGCGCCAGGAACGTTACGACGAGCTGGTGACCGACATGGGTTATCAACGCCAGGAACTCGCCCGGCGCCTGACCCGCGAAGCGCTGGCCAGAGCCGGTCTCTGACAGTCTGGCAATCAACCCGGCCAGCCTTGCGCAGGGCCGGCCGGGTTGATCGGCCTAACGCACCTCCGAATCCCAGATCACCGTGATGTTGCCGCGGTAGGGTCTGTCTCCGGCATTGTTGATCAGCCAGTCGAGGTGGGTTGCAGCGACTTCGAAATGCAGCGTGCCGGGCTTGTTTTCGGCATAGGAAACGGGTTGGAAAGGCCCTGTTGCCTGGCCACTGAGCGGCTTGCGCCTGACCGGTTGCCCGGCGCTGTCAGTTATGTTGTTCGGCAGGCTGACACTGACCTCGACCAGCCCGGCGTATCTCGTGTCGGGGTTGATAATGCCGCAGCCCGAGCCAAAGCCCATATCGTGTTCGCATTCCAGCTTCATGCTGAACGCCGACGACGCGGAAATATGGAAGGTCTGATCGCGAAAAATCCGCACGGGCTTGCTTCCCCCGGCCAGCCAGCGTTGCCACCCTCCTTGCGGCTCCAGCACGATCTTGTCGCCACCGGGGGGAATATCCACTTTCAGGGTGTGCTGCACGTCGAGGACAAAATCGAGGGTGATGGCTCGTACGTCCGGCTCCAACAGCTTGCCCATGTCGAAATCGCCGGCGTAGCCGAGGCTGTAGTTGATGGAGCCGGTGTAGCGGCCCGTCGACATTTTCAACGGGTCGGGGGTGCGCAGCTCATAGGCGAAGTCCAGTTTGTCGAAATAAAACGGCTCCGGTAAGAAGACGGCAGGCTCCTTGAAACAATGACCGGCCTGAGGGGTTTTCCAGAAAAAACGCCAATGCGTATCACCATAGGCGCCGGCTCCGCTGTACTGGCAAGGGGCAGGTATTGCATTTGCCCAATCGCCGCCTTTCCACAGGCGGCCATGGCCTTCAAGGGCGCTGCTGCCGCCGGCAATCGTGGTGACTCTGCGGGGCAGCACATAGGTGGAACCCATACCACTGATGCGCACTTCGAGGGTTTGAGTCTCTTGCGTCTCGGGGTTGGTCACCGTCACTCGCCGCCAGTCGGAGGGAGCCTTCACGGACGTCCAGTCGTATAGATTCGAAAGGCCGCGTGTGGCGGTGAACCGAACGGGCAACTCAATGCTGAATATCGATTGTGCTGCACATTGCCCCGGGTATTGCGCGCAGTAACCGCTGTTCGGAGTCTTGTTGACGAACCCGTTCTTGTCCGGTCTGGAGGGATCGGGTTGAAACAGGGCGCGTATTTCCTGATTCAGCGCCTGCGCCTGAGGGCTGCTCAACGCCATCAGCAGTGCCAGCCACTTCACGGTTTTCATGGGTCTTTTCCCTTTGCAAAATCCAGCTAACGAACGTCCGAATCCCAGATCACCGTGATGTTGCCCCGGTAGGGTTTGTCCCCGGCGTTATCGATCAGCCAGCCGGTCTGGTTCGAACCGACTTCGAAATGCAGCGTGCCGGGCTTGCGTTCGGCATAGGTAACGGGTTGGAAAGGCCCTGTTGCCTGAAGACTGAGCGGCTGGCGCCTGACCGCTTGCCCGGCGCTGTCAGTGAAATTGTTGGGCAGACTGACACTCACGCCGACCAGCCCGGCGTATCCGGTGTCGGGGTTGGTAATGCCGCAGCCTGTTTCAAAGCCCATGTCGTATTCACATTCCAGCTTCATGCTGAACGGCGACGAGGCGGAGATATGGAAGACCTGATCGCGAAAAACCCGCACGGGTTTGCGTCCCCCGGCCAGCCAGCGGGGCCACCCTCCCTGCGGCTCCAACACGATCTTGTCGCCACCGGGTGGAATATCCACTTTCAGGGTGTGCTGTACGTCGAGGACAAAATCCAGGGTGACACTGGTTTCGTCCGGCTCGAACAGTACACCCATGTCGAAATCGGCACCGTAGCCGAGGCTGTAATTGATGGAGCCGCTGTAACGGCCTGTGGACATTTTCAATGGATCGGGTGTGCGCAGCTCGTAGGCGAAGTCCAGCTTGTCGAAATACATCGACGGGATGATGAACGCCGGTTCCTTCGTACAAAAAGCCGGCAGAGGAGTTTTCCAGAAAAACCGCCAATGCGACGCGCCATAGGCGCCGACGCCACTGTATTGGCACATCACGGGTATCCCGCTGACCCAATCGCCGGTTTTCCACAGGCGGCGATGGCCTTCCAGCGCGTTGCCGCCACCCGCCAGATCGGCCGCCGGATGGCTCAGTACATAGGTGGAGCCCATGCCGCTGATGCGCACTTCGAGGGTTTGCTCTTCCTGGGTCTCGGGGTTGGTCACCGTCACTCGCCGCCATTCGGCGGGGGCTTTTACGTGCGCCCAGTCGAAGGGCGCCACGAAGCGCGAGGACGTGAATCGAACCGGCAATTCAATGCTGAATATCGAGTGCGTCGCACATTGCTGCGGATACTGCGCGCAGTAACCACTGTTCGGGGTCTTGTTGACGAAGCCGTTCTTGTTCGGTTTCGAAGGATCGGGTTGGAACAGGGCGCGTATTTCCTGATTCAGCGCCTGCGCCTGAGGGCTGCTCAACGACGCCAGCAATACCAGCCATTTGACGATTTTCATGGGTCTCTGTGCCTTTGCAAATCCGCGGGACGGCGGTTATCTGACGTCCGGCGCCTGGGCGTTGAACAACAGCAACACGTTGCCGCTGTAGTCGCCGGCGCGGTATCCCCCGACCGGCCTTTGCGGTTCGATCACCAGCGCCACGCGTGCGCCGGCTGCGGCCTCTTCGCGCGTCAGTACCTGCCGCGGCGTAACCTCGTTACTCAGCTCAACGTCGTTGAACGTTACCCGCAGCCCGATTTCTTCACCCGGCCGACCATTGGACAGGTAAGGCAAATTGCCGAGGCGCGCCTCAATGGCACTGGTGTCATGGCGCACATCGAAATTCCTGCGCAGGCCGCGCAGGCTCGACGTCGGGAAATCCCAGGCCAGCAACTGCGGCAGATGAATCCAGCCCGGCTCCGTCGGGATGATGTAGAACGGCCGGGCCGGAACCGTCAGCGACACTTCAAAGATGTGCTCCTCGCGAGCGGCCCAGGCCGCGGTGGCGGTCAGTATCGTCGCGGCCACCAGCGCGACGACGATGCATTGCTTGATCATGTGGGATACCCGATGCGTCAATGGAAAACCGCACTAGCGACTGGCGATTTTCAGGGTTTTCTTCTCTGCGCCTTCGATCAGGAAGAAGCGGTACTCGCGCCCCTTTTCTTTATCGAAGGCGAACGTCTTGCCGGCCAGCACATGGTGTTTGGTCGTCGCCCCGCAGTCGCCTTCCTTTGCCTGCGAGCAGCTTTTGAACTCATCGACGATCACCACCGTGTTGCCGTTGTTGCGCAACTCAAAGCGCGTGTCGGTTTCATTGATGGCGGTGGCGAAACGGGCGTCTTTGGGCCGCACGAAAAACACCGTGCCGAAACCGGTCATCACGTTGACCCCGGCCTTCAAGGCTTTTTTATAGTCTTCGCGCTCCTCGCCGCTGACGCTGAATTCGTCTTCCTTTTCCGGCACCACGGGAACGAAGCGCACGCGGAAATAACGTTCCCGATCGCGCGCGCCCATGTACAGCAGACGCGTGCCCTGCATGCCCTGGGCCGGGACGATCAGCCGCGCCGGGCTGGCCATCAGACCGTTGCGCGAAGCACCGTCGGCAGCGCTTTCGACGGGAATTTCCTTTGGCACACCATCGTCGCCATAGACGATTTCCAGCACATTGACCTTGACGAACGCCGTGGCGTCGCCGCTGTTGAACACCCGCTTGAGGTAGGTGCTTTTATCGGCGTCCAGATAGTCGTAGACCGTGCCGACATTGATCTGCGGACCGGCCTGCGCGCTCAGGCAAAACAGCCCGAGTACGCTCAGCAAAAAACCACGGTTCATCGTTTTCTCCCTGAATTGAAATGGTTTGATCGACGCGCTCACACTTCCGAATCCCAGATCACGGTAATGTTGCCGCTGAAGGTGTCTCTGAGGCCGGGTTTCAACAAAAAGCTGATGGCGTCCGGGGGTATTGCGAAACGTAGTGAGCCGGTCTGACGTGGCAAATAGGCGGTGGGCTGGAAAGGCCCGGCCCATCCGTTGAACCGCAACGGCGTGTCCTTGACGGGGCCACCGCCAGGGCCTTCGATCCCGGCCGGCAAGGTGAGGAATACTTCGACCTGGGTGGACCTGCCCGTAGGGCTGTTTAGCTGACACAGCGTACCGCCGTAGGAGTTGCACAGCATCGACACTTTGAAACGCGATGAGGCGGAAATGTAGAACAGCTGATCCCGGAAGATGCGCGGTGGTATGCGTCCGCTGTTGATCCAGGGCATCCAGCCGCCCTCCGGTTCCAGCACCACTCGGTTGCCACCCGGTGGCAGCTCGACTTTGAGGGTGTGCTGCACGTCGAGCACGAAGTCCAGGGTGAGGCTGGTGTCGTCTGGATCATGCTCTGCCCCCAGAACGAAGTCACCGTCAATCCCCCCCAGGCTGTAGGTCAGCGAACCGGTGTACTGACCCGATGACATGCCCAATGGATTAGGCGTCCGCAGTTCATAGGCAAAGTCCATATTGTTGAAGTACATCGACGGAATGGCCGCCAACGACTTCTTGACACAATATCCCGCAGTAGGAGTCTTCCAGAAAAAACGGTAGGTCTCGGGGGTATAAGCGCCGACACCGCTGTACTGGCAGTTCCGGGGCGGATATACCCAGCTGCTGGTATCCCAAAGCCGTTTATGGCCCTCAAGTACGTCGCTCACTCCGACCAGCTCGTGGGCCGGTTGGCTCAATACATAGGTGGAGCCTATGCCGATAATGCGTATTTCAACCGTTTCCGATTCCATCGTTTCGGTGTTGGTCACCGTCAAGCGGCGCCAGTCGGTGGGCGCCTTTATTCCAGTTGTCGCATTGGGCGGGCGGGGGTACCGGGAAGTGAACCGCACAGGCACCTGAATGCTGAACATCGAGTGCTCCGCACACTGGTTCGGGTAAGTGGCGCAGTACCCGCTGTTCGGGGTTTTGTTGACGAACACGTTCTTGCCCGGCTGCGACGAATCGGGTTGAAACAACGCCCGAATCTCCTGAGTGGCCGCCTCGACCATGGGCATCACCAGCGCCAGACATAATCCCAGGCTGTACGTAGTGGCTTTCATCGGCTCAACCCGCCTTCTGTTCAGTGGCCGTAACATCGGCGAGGGTGTCCGGCGTGCAGCGCAGGTCACCGATCATCAACACGTTGTTTTCGCTGCGATGCTGGCTCTCTTCGAGGCGGAACTGGCACAGCAGCTGGTTATCCCGACGCACTTCAAGGGTCGGTGAGCCGGCGTTCATTTCCATCGAGAAGAACCCGTCGACCTCGGTCACCCCGCGGCTGGCGTGGTTGATAACGTGATGGCCCTTGAGCGGGCGACCCTGCGCATCCACCAGACGGCCGAGCACGGTGAGGGTTTTCATCACCTGCAACTTGCGGTATTCGACCCCGCCCTTGTTCAAGTGATAGCGGGTGCGCGCCGGGGCAATGGTGGCGGCCGGGACGTTGTTGCCCTCGAAATCGAAACTCACCGAGCTGTTCTGATAGGCGGTGATCGGGATGAAATTGCGCCCCGGCTTCAACACCGCACTGCCACCGCTGTAGTCGTCGGCGCGCAGGGTGATGTCGTCGATATCCGACTCCACATCGACGATCATGCCGGCGCCGCGCATTTCGCTCTGACTGGTCATGAGCATCTTTTGACCGCCGACCACCAGGGTGCTGTCGAGGTTGAGGCCACCGGTGAAATTGCCGTTGTAGGACGAGCGCTGGATAAAGCCGTCGCCATTGACCGCATCGGTGCGGAAGTTGGCCAGGCTGGACATGCCCACGCCATAGGTGTCGGTCAACGCCGTCACCGACACGCTTTGCAGCACGTGATCCTTGAAGTCCTTGCGCCAGCCCAGCGAAGCATTGTTGTCGCGCGCGCCGTCACGGGCGGTACGCGAGCCGATGCTCCCGGTGATTTGCTGGCCGGGCGCGCCAAGCGCCAGGTTGACGCTCAAGTCGACGCCACGGTTGCGCGCATCGCCGCTGCTGTAACTGCCGGGCCGATCGAACAGCGACAGGCGCCAGCTGGCATCGCTGCCAAACAGTTCGGTGCGCTGCGTCCAGCCCAGGTCCAGGCCGAGGCCCTCGACATTGCCTTCGCTGTGGGAGACCCGGGCGTTGAGCGAGTTCTTGCTGCTGAGCCGATGGTTGACTGCCAGCGATGAGTTGCTGGTCTGGCCGACAAAGACATTGCGCGGGCGAATGCGGGTGCCGTCGGGCAGGGTGTCGTAGGTGTTGGTGGTGTCGAGCCAACTGCGGGTATGGCTGAAGACCACGCTGCCGGAGCCATAACTGTAAAGGGTTTGCAGATCCAGACCGGTGCCGTAGTCCTCGGTCTTGTAGACGTTGGCGTACAGGCTGACGTGATTGGCCAGGGTCCAGTCGATGGACGTGCCGTATTGCAGTTTTTCGCGAATCTGCCGTGCCGACAGGCCGACAATCACGCGCGGGTGCAGCAGGTAGTTGACCGCCGCGCCGCCGGTAGGGCTGCCACTGGCCTGGGTGTCCCAGTTGCTCAGCAGCCGGGTCTCTTCGCCGGCAAACACGTTGTAGCGCCAGCGCTCGTCGAGGTTGCGCCAGTTGTTGGGCTTGTACACCAGCTCCTGGGTGGTGGAGGTGATCTGGCCATTTTCGATCAGGCGCACTTCCACTTCGTAAATGCCGCCCGGCAAAGGACGAGTGTCGAGGGTCTGCAGACCGGCGGGCACCGATTGAGTATTTATCAACAGGCCGTCGCGCCAGATCTCCACCGAACCCTGGCGATTGGCGGTGACATAAATCGGATAGACGCTGGGCATGGGGCTGTTGATTGCCAGGCTGTCGGAGCTGCCGTACATGACGCCTACGGCGGTGTCCGGGCTGGTGCCAAACGTGCGCGGCTGGCGCGTCAGGCCTTCGGAATTGGGGGTGAAATAGCCCAGGCGCAAGAAACTGCCTTGCAGTTCGCGCTGGGTGTGAAGCTCGTGTACCGCGTGATAAAGCTTGTCGTCCGGGCCGCCCAGACGCGCCAGTTGCAGGTTCAGCGTCTGGCTCCAGTTGCCCAGGCTGCCACTGGCTTCAAGGCCGAAGCGCCCGCCCAGATCCTGGTCCTGCCCGCCGTTCAGGTTGAGCTGATTGCGCACCATCAAACCACTGCTGCCACCTTCGGGCTGGTCGTAGTAACGCTTGGCTTGCACGTCGCGTTCGGCGTTTTCGGTGAGGATCGAAAGCAGCGAATTTTCCAGGTTGTAATGCACCGCCAGCACCTGATCCGGACACGAACCGGTGCAATTGCCCAGCGGCACACCGGGCTTGAGAAAACTGGCCCACTTTTCCCGTTCGGCGGGGCCGAAACGGTTTTCACTGGTGTCGGTAAATTCAAGCAAGGTGACGCGATCGTCACGGGACAACACCACCATGGCTTCGCCCAGGGGTTGGCCATCCAGTTCGACCCGCACCGCCAGAGGCACATCAAAGAAATGCTCCTCGAAATCCGCCGGCAAACCTTTGGCCTGCGCCAGCAAACTGCGCGGCGTGGTGCCGGGTGAGGTGGAAGCCACGGCTGCGCTGGCACAAAACAACAGCGCAAGCGCAGCCGCGATGGGTGTCATCGGGAACATGAACTCTTACTCTGATTACGGATGATGAAAATCCGAAGAGGCAAGCCGGCCGGCTTGCCCTTCGGTCAGCGCTGTGGGGAGATCAGCGCCGTTTGCCAAGCGGTTCGATCAAGGACCTACCGGTGGCACAGCATCAAACGTCATCGCGACGACGCCGGTGTAATCACCCGGGTTGAAGGTATTGCCAACCGCGCTGATTCTGATCGGAGCACGATAGTTCACGTCCGACTCCGCCTCGCCGACAACTTCCTGCGGGGTAGTGGTCAGCGTCTTGTTGTTGAACTCGACTTTGAGCGGGATCTTGGTGGAACCGGAGATCAGTTCCGGCGTGCTGTCCACGCTGCCGTACACCGAACCATTATTGTTGCGCACGTCGAAGAAGCCATTGATTACGCCCATGGTGCCGGTGGCCGGCTGGTAGCTCATGTCCTGATCCTTGTTGACCAGATCAGGATCGGTCGGCACTACGTAGAAACCATTGGTCGGCACGTGTGCGATCAGATTGATCGAGTGCGCCGCTTCGCCCGCAGCGAAGGCACCAGTGGAGGACATGGCCAGAGCCAGTGGAGCGGCGATTGCGAGTTTCTTGAACATCGTTCAATACCTGTTTGCTTATCTAAGGGGGGTGTCATTAAAAGTTCATAAACCCATTGCTCGACAAAAACATCGGGGAGCAACTTGAACTTTCAACGGCGGCCATCATCGGCTGTTGCCTCTGGAATGTAAGCAGGCAACTTCCGACAAACTCGTAGTTAAACAACCTCACACCCTGCCGGAAAAAGGAACGAAAAACAGATACTTGCAACAATCGCCGTAAGTTAATCCCTACATACAGTTATCAACAAAAAACCATACAGCAACGCGGCCACGTTAAACCGGTAACTTGGGGGATATTAGAATAGATACTCCAGAGCAACTAGAGCGATAACTTTAACTTCGCAGTTACCGTGCTCATCGAGGGGCGGAAAAACTTCCTGTTGCCTTTTTTTGTATGTCGACCACTCGTCTGCCAAGCCCAGGCTGCAAGAAAAACGCCTTGCATGTGCATTAAGATATATCTTAAGTTGTATCTAAATACGACGAGAGAGAAAGCGAAAATGAGAGACCCTCATCCCCCCCACCGCGAACACGATGGCCGCGATGGCTTCGAGAAACGCCCCGGTCGCGAACGCGGCGGTCGCGGCGGTCGCGGCCCGCGAGTGTTCGCCCCTGGCGACCTGAAACTGCTGTTGCTGGCACTGATCGCCGAGCAGCCGTGCCACGGCTACGACCTGATCCGCCAGATCGAAGCCATGTTCGATGGCGCCTACAGCCCGAGCCCCGGCGTGATCTACCCGACCCTGACCTTTCTGGAAGAGAGCGACCTGATCGCCGGCGATGCCGAAGGCGGCAAAAAACGTTACAGCGTGACCGACGCCGGACGTCTGTCTTTAAGTGAACAGGCCGTGGCCCTCGATGGCGTGCGCATGCGCATCGATGTCAGCAAGCGCTCGTTGCGCGGCCATGATCGCCCGCCGGAAATCCATGAAGCGGTGCACAACCTGCGCCATGCCTTGCAACTGCACCATGGGCGCTGGAGCGCCGAGGAAATCCAGCGTGTGCGTGACCTGCTCAACGACACCGCCAAAGCCATCGTCGACGGCCCTGCCGTGCAACCTGTCCCGGAGAAAGCCCAATGACTGCAGTCGATACCCAGACCATTCACCGCGTGATGCACGAAATCAAACGGCGCAAGCTGCAAGTGCTGCGCGTCACCAGCCTGACCCCACGCATGCGCCGTATCACCCTCGGCGGCCCGGAGCTGGCCGGGTTCATCAGCCTGGGCAGCGACGACCACGTCAAACTGCTGTTCCCGCAGACCGCCGAACAGGCCGCCGCTCTCGAGACACTGCAGTTGGGCGCCGGCAAGGACAATGGCCCGATGCCCGAGATGCGCGACTACACCCCGCGCCGTTATGACCTGGAAAAAATGGAGCTGGACATCGACTTCGTCCTGCACGGCGACGGCCCTGCCTCGACCTGGGCCGAGCAGGCGCAACCCGGCCAGTACCTGCACATCGGCGGGCCGCGCGGGTCGATGATCGTGCCGGACATTTTCGACAGCTACCTGTTGATCGGCGATGAAACCGCCCTCCCCGCCATCGCCCGCCGCCTTGAAGGACTGGCCGCCAACCGCAAGGCGCTGGTGGTGATCGAAGTGGAAAACGGTGCCGAGCAGCAACGGCTCGAAAGCCCGGCAGAGGTTCACGTGATCTGGGTATTGCGCGAGGGCGGCAAGGACAACCTGCTGACCACCGTCAAACAACTGCAGGTGCCCAAGGGCAATCTGTACGCGTGGGTGGCGACGGAGACCAAGGTCTCACGGCAGATCCGCCGGGTGCTGATCGACGCGCATGGGCTGGATGAACAGTTGATCAAGGCTGTCGGTTACTGGCGCGCTGAAGGCTCAGAAGAGGAGTAAATTCGAAAATCAAAAGATCGCAGCCTTCGGCAGCTCCTACATTTGAAATGCATTCCCCCTGTAGGAGCTGCTGAAGGCTGCGATCTTTTGACGTTACCGCCGAAATCGGTCGAGACCAATCACCAATAACCCAATCACTACAAACCCCACCAAAATCCCCCCGGCATTCACCAGCACCTGTGGATAACCCAGCACCGCCACATCAATGAACGGGTACGCATAGGCGCCGAGCAAATGCCCGCGCAGCAAGGCGTAAATGAAATACACCAGCGGGTAGATCAGCCACAGCGGCAGGTGCCACAGGCGCAACGTGCCTTTTGGCACGCAGCACCACCAATAAACCAGGAACAGCACCGGCATCACATCATGGAGCAATTCATCGGCAATGAACTGCCAGCCTTCGGGGTGCCACAAATGCCGCAGCAGGATGCTGTAGGCCAGGCCGACCACGGCGATGCTCACGGCAATGCCGCTGCTGACCCACGGTTGCAGAAACCAGCGCCGCGCGGCGGATTCGCGCTCGGTGACAGCGCAGGTCAGCACCGTCGCCACCAGGGTGTTGGTCAATATGGTGAAGTAGCTGAAGAAACTCACCAGCCCGCCCAGCAGGCTGGCGCCGATGCTCAAACGTGCGAAGAAAATCAGGTACAGCTGAATCGTCAATCCGGCCCAGCCCAATACGGCCAGGCAGGTGATCAGGCTTCGCCGCCTCGCGCTGTCCATCTCAGAGCGGACGCTTGGTGCGCATCAGCTTCACGTACAGGCGTTCGACTTTCTCACGCGCCCACGGGGTTTTACGCAGGAAGGTCAGGCTCGACTTGATGCTCGGGTCGCTCTTGAAGCAACGGATGTCGATGCGCTCGGCCAGCCCCGACCACTCGTAGTGGGCCACCAGCGCATTGAGAATCTGTTCGAGGGTCACGCCGTGCAGCGGATCGGGGGTTTGTTCGTTCATGCCGGACCTCTGGGCGAAGTGAAAATGCGTAAAGCCGCGCACCTTAGCCGAGGGGGTGAGCGGGTGGAAGGCCTTCGTGCAAATGTAGGTCAACCGGCGAAGATCGCAGCCGCGTGGCAAGCGGACAATGCGCCCGTTTGCCGCACTGTTACCAAATACGAAAGGCTGCATGTCTACAAAAGCGCTTTGTCTTTTTGTTACAGATCATTATCCTGCCGCCGTTCCGCTGAATCGCTTCACTGCCTGCGTCAAATCGTAGCGGCCAGCCCACCCCCAGAAAAAGATCAAGAAAGACCCTTTTATGCCCGATTTTCCGCTGTATCGAGATAGCGCTATCTCCGCTCTGCGCCTGCTCGGAGGCTGCACTGCCCTGAGCCTCGCCACCTGCGCCCATGCTGCTCCCGCGTTCGACAACGAGTCACCGTACATGCTCGGAGACTGGAACGGCACCCGCACAGAACTCGCCGAACAAGGCTACGAATTCAAACTCGACTACACCGGCGAGATGGGCAGCAACCTGCACGGCGGCTACGACCATGACCGCACCGCTCGCTACAGCGACCAGTTCGGCCTCGGCACGCATCTGGATCTGCAGAAGATCCTCGGCTGGGACGATGCCGAATTTCAGCTGACCATCACCAAACGCAGCGGCAACAACATCAGCAACGACCGTATCAACGACCCGCGCGTCGGCGGCTTCACCTCGGCGCAGGAAGTCTGGGGCCGTGGCCAGACCACGCGCCTGACGCAGATGTGGTACCAGCAGAAATTCTTCGATCAGAAGCTCGACATCAAGGTCGGCCGTTTCGGCGAAGGTGAAGACTTCAACAGTTTCCCTTGCGACTTCCAGAACCTGGCGTTCTGCGGCTCGCAGGTCGGCAACTGGGTCGGCGGCATCTGGTACAACTGGCCGGTCAGCCAATGGGCGCTGCGGGTCAAATATCACCTGACGCCAGAGCTGTACGCGCAAGTCGGCGCCTATGAGCAGAACCCGTCGAACCTGGATCGCGGCAACGGCTTCAAACTCAGCGGCAGCGGCACCCAGGGCGCGATCCTGCCGGTCGAACTGGTGTGGACGCCGAAGCTCAACGGCCTGCCGGGCGAATACCGTGCCGGTTACTACTACAGCAACGCCAAGGCCTCTGACGTTTATAAAGACCAGAATGGCCAACCGGCGGCGCTGAGCGGCGAAGCCTACCGCAGCGCGTCGAGCAAGCACGGCGTGTGGCTGGGCGTGCAGCAGCAGGTCACCCGCGTCGCCAGCGATAACAGCCGTGGTCTGAGCCTGTTCGCCAACGCGACGATGCACGACAAGAAAACCAACGCCATCGACAACTACGTGCAGGCCGGCCTGACCTACAAAGGTCCGTTCGATGCCCGCGCCAAAGACGACATCGGTTTCGCCCTGGCCCGCGTGCACGTCAATCCGGCGTATCGCAAGAACGCCGAAGCGAGCAACCGCGCCAACGCCGTTTACGACTATGACAATCCCGCGTTCCTGCCACCGCAAGACACTGAATACAGCGCCGAACTCTATTACGGCGTGCACGTGACCAACTGGCTGACCGTGCGCCCGAACCTGCAATACATCCGCCATCCCGGTGGCGTGAACGACGTCGACGACGCCCTGATCGGCGGGATCAAGATCCAGTCGTCGTTCTAAAGCACACCGAAACACTCAATGTGGGAGCGAGCCTGCTCGCGAAGGCAGCGTACCAGTCGCTGCAGATGTTGCCTGACACACCGCTTTCGCGAGCAGGCTCGCTCCCACAGAAAATTCAGCAAGCTGCACAAGTTTTTATCTGAACCATGCCCGCGCCGAATCGTCATCTAAAGTGACTACAGCGCGGGACTACATAAACGTCACGGAGAATCACACTATGAGCACCGAAAGTGCTTCGAGTCGGGGCCGTCTGCTACCGGGCCTGCTCGGCATCCTGCTTCTACTGATGGGCCTGGCCATGCTGGCCGGGGGAATCAAGCTGAGCATGCTCGGCGGCTCGCTGTATTACCTGCTGGCCGGTATCGGCATCGCGCTGACCGGCATCCTGCTGCTGATGCGTCGTCGCGCGGCGCTGGGCCTGTACGCCATCGTGCTGTTCGCCAGCACCGTCTGGGCGTTGTGGGAAGTGGGTCTGGACTGGTGGCAACTGGTACCGCGTCTGGCCATGCTGTTTGCCCTCGGCCTGGTGATGTTGCTGCCATGGTTCCGCCGCCCGCTGCTGCTCAATGGCCCTGCGCCGATGGGCACCGGTGCTCTGAGCGTAGCCGTGGTGCTGGCCGGCCTGACCGCTGTCGCCAGCCAGTTCACCAACCCGGGTGAAATCAAAGGCCAGCTCGACCGCGACAGCGTCGACGGCATGACCAACACCGCCCCGGCCATGCCCGACGGTGACTGGAACTCCTACGGCCGCAGCGCCCACGGTGATCGTTACTCGCCACTGGCGCAGATCACTCCGGCCAACGTGAGCAAACTGGTTCCAGCCTGGACCTACCGCACCGGCGACATCCCGGGGCCGAACGACCCGGGCGAAACCACCGCTGAAAATACCCCGCTGAAAGTCAACGGCATGCTCTACGTGTGCACGCCGCACAGCCAGGTGATCGCCCTCGATCCGGACACCGGTAAAGAGATCTGGCGTTTCGATCCGAAGCTGAGCACGCAGAACGCGGCCAACTTCAAAGGCTGGGCGCACATGACCTGCCGTGGCGTGAGCTATCACGACGACGCGGTCTACGCCTCCGAGCAGAGCCCGACCGGTTCGGCCAGCCCGGCCCCGGCCAGTGCCTGCCCGCGCCGCATCTTCCTGCCAACCGCCGACACCCGTCTGATCGCCCTTAACGCCGACACCGGCAAGATGTGTGAAGACTTCGGCGACAAGGGCCAGGTCGACCTGAGCGCCAACATCGGCGGCTTCAATGCCGGCGGTTACTACTCCACTTCGCCACCTGCGGTCACCAAGGACCTGGTGGTGATTGGCGGTCACGTCACCGACAACGTTTCCACCGACGAGCCTAGCGGCGTGATCCGTGCGTTCGACGTGCACACCGGCAAACTGGTGTGGAACTGGGACAGTGGCAACCCGGACGACACCGCGCCGATCGCCGAAGGCAAAACCTATACGCGCAACTCGCCCAACATGTGGTCGATGTTCGCCGTCGATGAAAAACTCGGCATGCTCTACCTGCCGATGGGCAACCAGACTCCGGACCAGTTCGGTGGCATGCGCACCCCTGAATCGGAACTGCACGCCGCCGGCCTGACCGCGCTGGATATCGCCACCGGTAAGGTGCGCTGGAACTTCCAGTTCACCCACCATGACCTGTGGGACATGGACGTCGGCGGCCAGCCGACCGTGATGGACATCAAAACCGCTGACGGCGTCAAGCCTGCAGTATTGGCGTCGACCAAGCAGGGCAGCATCTACGTACTGGATCGCAGCACCGGCAAGGCCATCGTGCCGATCAACGAAATCCCGGTGCCACAAGGCGCGGTGGAAGGCGACCACACCTCGCCTACCCAGCCGAAATCCGACCTCAACTTCATGCCGCCTCCCCTCAAGGAACGCGACATGTGGGGCGTGACGCCATTCGACCAGATGCTCTGCCGGATCGACTTCAAATCCCTGCGTTATGACGGCCCGTTCACCCCGCCGTCGCTGCAAGGTTCGATCGTCTACCCGGGCAACTTCGGCGTGTTCGACTGGGGCGGCATCTCGGTCGATCCGGTGCGCCAGATTGCCTTCGTCAACCCGAGCTACATGGCGTTCCGTTCGAAACTGGTACCGGCCGCAGAAGTTGAAGCCGGCCCGGGCCGCAAGAGCGAAACCGAAGGCGTGCAGCCCAACAAAGGCGCGCCATACGGCGTGATCCTCGAAGCGCTGCTGTCGCCAATGGGCCTGCCGTGCCAGGCGCCAGCCTGGGGTTATGTGGCGGCGGTCGACCTGACCACCAGCAAAACCATCTGGATGCACAAGAACGGCACCGTGCGCGACAGCTCGCCGGTTCCGATCCCGCTGAGCATGGGCGTGCCTAGCCTGGGCGGCACTTTCACCACCGCCGGTGGCGTGGCTTTCCTGAGCGGCACCCTCGACCAGTACCTGCGTGCCTACGACGTGAAAAACGGCAAGCAACTGTGGGAAGGCCGCCTGCCAGCCGGCGCGCAAACCACGCCGATGACCTACACCGGCAAGGACGGCAAGCAATATGTGCTCGTCGTCGCCGGCGGTCACGGCTCGCTGGGCACCAAGCAGGGTGACTATGTGATTGCTTACAAACTGTCTGAGTAAGTTGTAAACGGCTGTTAAAGAAGAGGCGATGTCCCGCGAGGGGCATCGCCTTTTTTGTGAGCGCAATTTGGCAAGCACCGCGAATACCTGTGGGAGCGAGCCTGCTCGCGAAATCATCGGCACATTCGGCAGTAAATGTTGCCTGACACCCCGCATTCGTGAGCAGGCTCACTCCCACATTTTGATCCGCGCAGAATCGTAGAAATGTAGCCGTCCTACAGATGCGACCAATCCCGTGGAGTTTTCCGACAGCTCGCGTCGGTTGTGCTTCGGAAATCCGCTGGATAGGCTCGCAAGGTCGCTGCTAATTCAGCGAACGGGCGTCGCGGCCCGTGTAATGAGGCATAATCGCCGCCACTGAAATGCTGTTTTTGCAGTTATTCATGGTGGCTGTGCGCGGGATACCTTCGGGTATGCCGAATGCCTCAGGTCGGTCCGCGAACCTGCGTACAGCTGCCACCCTCAGATTGCGTCGCGGCAATTTGAGAAGTGGCCCCAACCTGAGGCGTCATTATGTTCAAACCAACACCCAATCCCCCCGAAACCGAAAACACTTCCCCGTACCAATCCCCCGACTCAAAAAAACTCCACCACGCCGCCGAGCGTGCGCTTGACCACTATCTGAAACCACCCGCCAGCGCCGACAAATCCCACCGACCCAGCACCATGTTCCAGGTCACCCCGGATCAGGACAACGAAAGCCTGCTGGCCCATGCCTGTGAATCCCTGGCGTCGGCGAGTGTGATGGCCAGTGACATCGCGGCGTACGTGGACAGTCCGCAACGGCATACCATTCTGGCGATTCAGCAGGTGATCATGCTGGCCGAGCTGGCGGTGAACCGGGTACTGGATAATCTGGAGATACCGGCGCAGGGTTGATTAAGGATTCGCAGAGCGCAGGAGAGCTCCCGTCAGTCCTCCTGCGCACGACCTCCTCACTAGCGAACGGGGAGGCATGTGCGTCATTCGTTACGCAGATCAAAGCTCCCCTCAATAGCGATGCTGCCGAAATCTACGTGCTTGACAACTACATCGAAAGACATCTTGTAAATTCGAGCCACCGTATCGAAATCAATAGTGAACGTCCCATCTTTGGCGACGGCTTTCTCAAGATCATGCCCTGATTGAGCGATATATAACAACTCATGGAACGTAGGTGGCTGGCCTGGATTGTTCTTAACATGGAAATAGAGGGTTCTGAAAACCTTCGGATCAGGATTTTCCTCTGTCCCGGCGCAGTGATAATACTCGCCATCGAAAAAAACACTGACCCTGCCCCTTTTCGCGTCGAAGTCAGGGCGTCCCTGGATCTTTGCAGTAAAATCACCAGTCGTGATGGATGTTACGGCTTTCTTGCCTGTCATAATGAAGCTCCATTGAAGCGTAAAGTGGAATGACAATAGTGCGGATGAGTTTTAAGGCATGTAACTGTCAGGTCTGACAGTTTTTTAGATCATTTCCGTTGCACGTTTATTCCAAAGGCTGCGCTTGCTGTTCGGAGTGCCAGCATCCTGATGGCACTCCGACTCCTATATAACTTCCACTAATAGTGCTTCATCGCCAAAGAGTATAAAAACCTGTCAGGTATGACAGTTCGCGGTTTTCCAACATCGCCCCCAGACTTCCTACTCCAACCAAAATCAGTGACAGGAAGCACTCCAATGATGAATCCAAAGGCATCCCCGGCAGTCTGGGTAAACGGAATTCTTAACGTTTATGTAAAAGGCACCATTGGCGGTACGCTGGTCGATCTGGGCAGCTTCACGACGACTGGCATTTCTGTGTCTTTCAACCCGCTGGGCGGACTTTCAATTTAAAAATGCTACCCAGTCGGGCACTGGCACACTGAATGCTGTGATTAAAAACAACGAAAATATCAGCGAATCCAAGGGAAACCCACTATATTCGCTACTGATGGAAAAGTAGTGGCCTTATATACAAAATACGAAAAACCCTTTTCCGTATTTCAGGATACAGTTGCAATTTGCAGCGGACATCGAAAAAGGGCGACATGAATTTCATCCGGGCAAACTTCCTCGCCCACCTTACTTCTCATGCACAGTAGGTGAACATACCAAAGGCTACGAGAGTAAAAAAGACGTGGGATTATCTTGAAGTAACAGCATTCGATATAAACAAAGGAACCTTCACGGCCGCGTTCAACTTCACCTTTACGGATTTCGATACCAAGCTCAGCCATGAAGTGGTCGGTAATATCGACGTTGCGGGCCTTGAACATCTTGAAACCAACGCGCTGGGTCATCTCCTGAAAACTCCCCGTCAGCCCTGAAAATCCCTCAATCCCAGTGCCATGTTCCAGATCCCCCCGGTTCAGGACAACGACAACCTGTTGGCCCATGCCTGTGAAGCCGTGTGTCGGCGATGGCCAGTGACATCGCGGCGTATGTGGACAGTCCGCAACGGCATGCCATTCTGGCGACTCACCAGGTGATCATGCTGGCAGAGCTGGCGGTGAACGGAGGCTTGATAGCTACGCCCCGCAGCCCCGACACACAGCTGAACCCGGGGGGAGCGAGCCTGCTCGCGAAAGTGTCAGCACATTCAGCAGTTATGGCGCCTGATACACCGCCTTCGCGAGCAGGCTTGCTCCCACACAAATCAAAAGATCGCAGCCTTCGGCAGCTCCTACACACAATGAACGCCAGCTCGAGTACCGCTTTTGATCTTGATCCACCCGCCCCGTCGGCAGGCTGAGCGGGGGGATTGATCCGGGGGTGGGAGCGCAGCGACCGTCTGGCGCAGCCAGACACAGCGAGTGTAGGTGCAGCGAAGCAAACCGGAGCCGCTGCGCCCGGATCGATCCCGCAGCGAAGGAACCCCGAGCTTTAGCGAGCGGGCCGAACGTTGGGGCAAGCCTTTTTGGGTACTTTTTCGGCGTTTGGAAAAAGTGCCTCGCCGTAAGGGCGAAACCGCCAGCCGCAACACCCGAACAAACGGATATTCACATAAAACCCCTAGAGCATGGCCGGCCCAAAGGCCGCCAAGGTCAAAAAACCTGTCCCCCCTCCGAACACACAAGCAGAAACACACCCGCCCCATTGAAACCACCCCACCCCTGCCCCATCTAAGAGCCCATACCCCATTGCGCAGGTGCCCCATGACCGACCAGCAAGATCGCCCGGACAATCACGACGACTACGAAACCGACCACATCGAACACACCTCCTCCGGCACCGGCCTGGCGCTGCCCGGGCAGAACCTGCCGGACAAGGTCTACATCATCCCGATCCACAATCGTCCGTTCTTCCCGGCCCAGGTCCTGCCGGTCATCGTCAACGAAGAACCGTGGGCCGAAACCCTTGAGCTGGTCAGCAAATCCGAACATCACTCCCTGGCGCTGTTCTTCATGGACACGCCCCAGGAAGACCCGCGCCATTTCAACACCGGCGCCCTCCCCGAATACGGCACGCTGGTCAAGGTCCACCACGCCAGCCGCGAGAACGGCAAACTGCAATTCGTCGCCCAGGGCCTGAGCCGCGTGCGCATCAAGACCTGGCTCAAGCACCACCGCCCGCCGTATCTGGTCGAGGTCGAATACCCGCATCAACCCACCGAGCCAACCGACGAGGTCAAGGCCTACGGCATGGCGCTGATCAACGCGATCAAGGAACTGCTGCCGCTCAATCCGCTGTACAGCGAAGAACTGAAGAACTATCTCAACCGCTTCAGCCCCAACGACCCGTCGCCGCTGACCGACTTCGCCGCCGCCCTCACTTCGGCGACAGGCAGTGAACTGCAAGAAGTGCTCGACTGCGTGCCGATGCTCAAGCGCATGGAAAAAGTCCTGCCGATGCTGCGCAAGGAAGTCGAAGTCGCGCGTCTGCAAAAAGAGATCTCCGCAGAGGTCAACCGCAAGATCGGCGAGCATCAGCGCGAGTTCTTCCTCAAGGAACAACTCAAGGTCATCCAGCAGGAACTCGGCCTGACCAAGGACGACCGCAGCGCCGACCTTGAACAGTTCCAACAGCGCCTGGAAGGCAAAGTCCTGCCGGCGCAAGTGAAGAAACGCCTTGAAGAAGAAACCCACAAGCTGTCGATCCTCGAAACCGGCTCACCGGAATACGCGGTGACTCGCAATTATCTGGACTGGGCAACGTCGGTGCCGTGGGGCGTGTACGGCGAGGACAAGCTCGACCTCAAGCACGCGCGCAAAATCCTCGACAAGCACCATGCGGGCCTGGACGACATCAAGGATCGCATCCTCGAATTCCTTGCCGTCGGTGCCTACAAAGGCGAAATCAGCGGCTCGATCGTGCTGCTGGTCGGCCCGCCGGGCGTGGGGAAAACCAGTGTCGGCAAATCCATCGCTGAATCCCTCGGTCGGCCGTTCTACCGCTTCAGCGTCGGCGGCATGCGCGACGAGGCCGAGATCAAGGGCCACCGTCGCACCTACATCGGCGCACAACCGGGCAAACTGGTGCAGGCGTTGAAAGACGTCGAAGTGATGAACCCGGTGATCATGCTCGACGAGATCGACAAGATGGGCCAGAGCTACCAGGGCGACCCGGCCTCGGCGCTGCTGGAAACCCTCGACCCGGAACAGAACGTCGAATTCCTCGACCACTACCTCGACCTGCGCATGGATCTGTCGAAAGTCCTGTTCGTCTGCACCGCCAACACCCTCGACTCGATCCCCGGCCCGTTGCTCGACCGCATGGAAGTGATTCGCCTGTCGGGCTATATCACCGAAGAAAAGGTCGCCATCGCCAAGCGTCACCTGTGGCCAAAGCTGCTTGAGAAGGCCGGCGTGTCCAAAGGCAGCCTGAGCATCAGCGATACCGCACTCAAAGCCTTGATCGACGGTTACGCCCGAGAGGCCGGCGTGCGCCAGCTGGAAAAACAAATGGGCAAACTGGTGCGCAAAGCGGTGATGAAACTGATCGACGATCCGAAAGCGGTGATCAAACTCGGGCCGAAAGATCTGGAGGCCTCGCTTGGTCATCCGGTGTTCCGCAATGAGCAGGTGCTGTCCGGCACCGGCGTGATTACCGGTCTGGCGTGGACGAGCATGGGCGGCGCTACGTTGCCGATCGAAGCCACGCGAATTCACACGCTCAACCGTGGGTTCAAACTCACCGGACAACTGGGCGATGTGATGAAGGAATCGGCGGAGATCGCCTACAGCTACGTGAGCTCGCACCTCAAGCAGTTCGGCGGCGATGCGAAGTTCTTCGATGAAGCCTTCGTCCACCTGCACGTACCGGAAGGCGCCACACCGAAGGACGGCCCGAGTGCCGGCGTGACCATGGCCAGCGCCCTGCTCTCGCTCGCACGCAATCAACCGCCGAAGAAAGGCGTGGCGATGACCGGCGAATTGACCCTGACCGGGCACGTACTGCCGATCGGCGGCGTGCGCGAGAAAGTGATTGCAGCGCGGCGGCAGAAGATTTTCGAGCTGATTCTGCCGGAGCCGAACCGGGGCAACTTCGAGGAATTGCCGGATTATCTGAAGGAAGGCATTACCGTGCATTTCGCCAAGCGGTTTGCCGATGTGGCGAAGGTGTTGTTCTGACAGGTTTGTAGCACCTCATATACCGCTATCGCGAGCAGGCTCACTCCTACAATGGAACGCGTTCCCCCTGTAGGAGTGAGCCTGCTCGCGATGGCGCCAGTGGGGCCAACGCGGCACCCGCCTGTCACACTTTGTCTCATCTTCAGTTATGCTCGCCGTTCGTCGTAACCGCCGGAGCTGCTGCCCCATGACCCCCACTCGCCTGTTTCTCCCCCTCGCCCTGTCCTTGCTGGCCGCTTGCGCCACGCAACCGAAGCACAACGTGACCGTGGAAAAACAAAGCGAATGCCCCGTACGCCTCACCAACGGGCAAAACCTGATTGTGATGCTGCCAAGCAACCCGACCACGGGTTATCGCTGGGCAATCCAGGATTCCGCTGGCGGCGTATTGCGCGCGCTGAGTCCGGAGGTTTACAGCAATCCGGAAGACGCAGGGGTCGTCGGTGCGGCGGGCATTTCGACCTGGCGTTTCCAGGCCTTTGCCACCGGCACCGGCCGTCTGCGCCTGACTTCGCAACAACCCTGGGCACCGGAAGTGCTGCCAGTGGAAACCTTTGACTGCGCCATTTCGGTGAACTGACTTCGGGAAACCGCGCTGGCTTCTTCGCGAGCAGGCTCGCTCCCACAGATCACCGCGCGCCCCTGTGGGAGCGAGCCTGCTCGCGAAAGCCATATCCCTGACAACGAGGCACAACACGCCCGCCGGTGCTTTATCAGACAACCCAAGCATCCCCGCGCCACTTTGGCTAAAATGCCGGCCCTTTCCACCGATACCGCCGGACGCCGCCGTGAGCAGAGAACCCGACCGCCTATTCGCCCAGCCCTTGGCCCAGGTGCCTGACTTCGCTTTCAACGAAGACGTGGTGCGGGTGTTCCCGGACATGATCAAGCGCTCGGTGCCGGGTTATCCGACCATCGTCGAAAACCTCGGCGTGCTCGCGGCGCAATTTGCTCAGCCAGACAGCGTGCTCTATGACCTCGGCTCATCGCTGGGGGCAGTTACTCAAGCCTTGCGCCGGCATGTGCGCACCGACGGGTGCCGAGTGATTGCTGTGGATAACTCGGCGGCGATGGTTGAGCGCTGCCGTGAATACCTTAACGGTCAGGATTCGATGTTTCAGGAGTTGTTGCCGGTCGAGGTGATCGAAGGCGACATCCTCGCCCTCGACTTTCAGCCTGCCTCGGTGGTGGCGCTGAACTTCACCCTGCAATTCATCGCCCCCGATCAGCGTACCGCGTTGCTCTCGCGTATTCGCCAATCGCTGTTGCCCGGCGGCGCACTGATTCTCTCGGAGAAACTGCGCTTCAACGACGCCGAAGAACACGCTTTGCTCACCGATCTGCACGTGGCCTTCAAACGCGCCAACGGCTACAGCGAACTGGAAATCGCCCAGAAGCGCAGCGCCATCGAAAACGTCATGAAGCCCGACAGCCTCGAAGAACACCGCGAACGCCTGCTCGCCGCCGGGTTCTCGAAAGTCGTGCCGTGGTTCCAGTGTCTTAACTTTGCCTCGTTGATTGCCTTGCCATGATTGATCTGTCCCCCCTCGCCCGCCGTCTGGCCGGTACACCGCTGGCCGACTGGGCCAACACCCTGCAAGCGCAACTCGACAGGAAAATGGAAAAAGGTCACGGCGATCTTGAGCGCTGGCAGAGTGCGCTGGACGCCTTGCCGAAGATTCAGCCAAAGGAAGTCGACTTGCTCAACGGCCTGAAACTCGACACCGATTGCGACGATGAAACTCGTGCGCAGATGCGCACCGCGCTGATGGGCCTGTCGCCGTGGCGCAAAGGGCCGTTCGATCTGTTTGGCGTGCATGTCGATACCGAGTGGCGCTCGGACTGGAAGTGGTCGCGCGTCGCCCCGCATCTGGATCTGAAAGGCAAACGCATTCTCGATGTCGGTTGCGGCAACGGTTACTACATGTGGCGCATGCTCGGCGCCGGTGCCGACAGCGTGATCGGGGTAGACCCGAACTGGCTGTTCTTCTGCCAGTTCCAGGCCGTGCAGCGTTACTTGTCCGAGCCGAATGCCTGGCACCTGCCGTTCCCGTTTGAAGACTTGCCGCCCAATCTGGAAGGTTTCGATACGGTGTTTTCCATGGGCGTGTTCTACCACCGCCGCTCGCCGATCGAGCATTTGCTGGCGCTGAAGGATTGCCTGGTCAAGGGCGGCGAACTGGTGCTGGAAACGCTGGTGGTCGAGGGTGACAAGCATCAGGTGCTGGTGCCGGAAGATCGCTACGCACAGATGCGCAACGTGTGGTTCCTGCCCTCGGTGCCGGCGCTGGAGTTGTGGCTGCGGCGAGCCGGGTTTACAGATATCCGTTGCGTTGATGTCAGCACCACGACCGTCGAGGAACAGCGCGGGACGGAGTGGATGAAGTATCAGTCGTTGAGCGATTTCCTTGATCCCGAGGATCACAGCAAAACCATCGAAGGGCTGCCGGCGCCGATGCGGGCGGTGATTGTCGCCAAGAAATAACCCGATCTCCGGAATAACGGAGATCCCCTGTGGGAGCGAGATTGCTCGCGAAAGCGGTGAACCAGGCACCATTCATTTTGAATGTACCGACGCCTTCGCGAGCAAGCTCACTCCCACATTGAATCCGTGTTTATTCAGCGGATTTGGTGCGCCGTGCCCGGAAAAACTCGGTCAACACCGCGCCACATTCTTCAGCCAGTACCCCGCCTTCATACAGCACCCGGTGGTTCAAAAAGCCCTGGGTGAAAAACTGCCCCTGACTCTGCACAATCCCGGCCTTGGGCTCCAGCGCGCCATAAACCACCCGCGCAATGCGCGAATGCACGATCAGCCCGGCGCACATGCTGCACGGTTCCAGCGTCACATACAGCGTACTGCCCGGCAGGCGATAGTTATCCACAGCCTGCGCGGCGGCGCGGATCGCGACCATTTCGGCGTGGGCACTCGGGTCGCTGGTGCTGATCGGGCAGTTGAAGCCGCGACCGATGATCGCGCCATCCTGCACCAGCACCGCGCCCACCGGCACTTCGCCGAGGGCCGCACCTTGCGCGGCGAGGGTCAGGGCTTCGCGCATGAAGTCGCGATCGCGGCTGCGGTCGATGATCGCCATCGGGCGAACCTGGCGCATCACTTCACCTCGATTGCGGCCATCAGGCCGGTTTCCATGTGGTCGATGACATGGCAGTGGAACATCCATACCCCCGGGTTATCCGCCACCAGCGCCACTTGCGCGCGCTCGTTCTTGCCCAGCAGATAGGTGTCGGTGAAATACGGAACGACCTTGTGCCGGTTCGACGCGATCACCTTGAAACTCATGCCGTGCAGGTGAATCGGGTGCTGGTACTGGGTCATGTTCTTCAGTTCGAAAATATAGCTCTGGCCAAGCTTCAGGCTGGCGATCGGGCGATCGGCGCAGGTCTTGTCGGTGATGTCCCAGGCCTTGCCGTTGATCTGCCACAGGCTCGGCGGCTTGCCGTTATCGGTATTCACCGAGACGGAACCGACCCACTCGAAATTGAAGTTGAGTTTTTCGGCATTGGCCAGATTTGGCTCGGCCACCGGGTTGGCCGGCAGGGCTTTGGGCCAGTCTGTCGGCGCGTCGGTATTGGCCACCGAACGCAGGGTGCCCAGGCGCACCGGGCCGTTGCGCAGCGAAAACTCTTCACCGGCCGCCGGCGCCTTGATCGCCAGGCAAATGCGCATGCCGGGGCCGAGCCAGTATTCCTTGCCCAACGGGCGAGGCTCGACCGGATTGCCATCCAGCGCGTAGATCTTCGCTTCGACGCCGGGAATGTTGATGCGATAGGTCAGGGTGTTGTCGAGGTTGAGCAAGCGCACCCGAGTGATCTGCCCGGCCGGAAGATCGATCACCGGCAACGGCACGCCATTGATCGTCGACAGGCGCCCTGCCGTGCCGCCCCGTGCCGCTTCGCGGGGGATGCTGAATTCAACGAACTGGCCCTGCTCATCGACATGCCAGTTCTTCAGGCTCAAGGTTTTCTCGTATTTGAAACCGGTGGGCTCTCGCTCTTCGATGATCAGCGGCCCGACCAGCCCGCGACCCAGTTCCTCGCTGCTGCTGACGTGCGGGTGATACCAGTAACTGCCGGCGTCCGGAACCCGAAATTTGTAATCGAAGTACTCGCCCGGCAGCACCGGCAACTGAGACACGTAGGGCACGCCGTCCATCTCCAGTGGCAGACGAATGCCGTGCCAGTGAATAGTGGTCGCCACCGGCAGATGGTTGATGAAGCGCACCCTCAGCCATTCGCCCTGACGCACGCGCAACTCGGTGCCCGGCGCCGACGATCCGAATGCCCAGGCTTCGATCTTGTGCCCCGGCACCAGCTCGACGTCGAGCGGCGCGGCGATCAGTTCATAGTCGTGGCCGGCCTCGGCGTCGGCCATCTTGCCCAGCCAGTAACGCGACGCGCCTCCGGCGCCCACGCCAACGACAACAAGACCGGCCAGGCCACCGAGGATTTGGCGACGGGTAAAGGACATGAACTCAACTACCTCACGTATCAGCGACA
Source organism: Pseudomonas sp. (assembly GCF_035554175.1). Taxonomy (GTDB): domain Bacteria; phylum Pseudomonadota; class Gammaproteobacteria; order Pseudomonadales; family Pseudomonadaceae; genus Aquipseudomonas. The sequence continues at coordinate 394,096 of NZ_DATMIV010000019.1, forward strand.
GATCCCGAGGGATCCGCAAAAAGGCGAATACGATACACCCGCAGTTGAGAAACAGTAAGGGCGACCTACGGCCGCACGTCCTGTTCAGCCTTGCGCGTGCAGCCCGGTAATCAGGTGCAGCACGTCGCCTTCCAGCGCCATCACGCCCACGACACCGGCATCAGTCAACGCCTGACGATCAATGCGCGACGCATCATGCAACGCCACGCGCACTCGCGTCAGCGCTACCGGTTGCTGCGCCTTGAGGTTATCCACACCGCCGAGCGCCGCGACGATTTCCGCGCTCAAGTGTTCACCTGGCTCAGCGGGTGCTTTCAGCTCCTCCGGGAGCAGATCCGGCGTCAGCGCTTTCCAGAAGGCCTGCTGCAATTTGTCGAGCATTTTCAGTTCTCCATGACCGGCGAGGCATCGAGTTTCGCCTCATAAAATCGCTGCAAGGTTGCGCGCACATCAGCGGCGCTTTCGAGGTTTGCAACCTGCTCGGCGATGATCCGACAATCGCTCAGACTCACTTCACGCACCGCCGACTTGATCGCCGGAATCAAAGGCACGCTCACCGACAACTCGTCCACGCCCAGCCCCAGCAACAACGGCACCGCCAGGCGCTCGGAGGCCATCGCGCCACAGACGCCAACCCATTTGCCGTGCGCATGCGCAGCCTGCACCGTCATGGCAATCAGGCGCAGCACCGACGGATGAAAGCTGTCTGCCTGACTGGCCAGCCGTGGGTGATCGCGGTCCATGGCCAACGTGTATTGGGTCAGGTCGTTGGTGCCGATGGAGAAAAAATCCACGTGTGGCGCCAGTACGTCGGCCATCAGCGCGGCGGCGGGCACTTCGATCATGATCCCCAGCTTCGGCATGTGCGCCAGGCCCACCCCCCGGGTTTCCTGTTCGAGGATCTGTCGCGCCAGCCGCAGCTCGGCAAGACTGGTGACCATCGGCAACATGATGTGCAAACGCGTCAGCTCACTGCAGGCCAGGATGGCGCGCAATTGCTCGCGCAACAATTGCGGTCGCTCCAGGCACAGGCGAATGCCGCGCAAACCGAGAAAAGGATTGGTCTCGCTGTCCATCGGCACATAGGCCAGCGGCTTGTCGCCACCGACATCGAGGGTGCGCACCACCAGATTGTGCGCCGGCCCGACACTGCGGGCGATAGCGCTATAGGTAGACACTTGTTCGTCATGGCTCGGCGCTTGATGGCGGCCCAGGTAGAGGAACTCCGAACGCAGCAGGCCGACGCCATTCGCGCCCAGTTCCATCGCCTGCGCGGTTTCGCTGTGCGACGCCACGTTGGCGGTGATCTCGATGTGCTGGCCATCACGGGTGCAGGCCGCCTGAGCAGCGTGCGCCAGCTCATGCTGATGACGTTGGCGCTGTCGCTCATGCCGCGCGCGCAATTGATCGATGGACTGTGCATCCGGGTACAACTGCAGCTCACCCTTGTCGGCATCGAGCAGCACTTGAGTGCCGTTGTCCAGCGTCAGCATTTGCATCGGCATGCCGCAGATCGCCGGTAAACCACAGGCCCGCGCGAGGATGGCGACATGGCTGGTGGCACCGCCGCCGACCGTGGCGAACCCCAGCACTTTGCGCGTATCGAGCCCGGCCGTCTGTGAAGGCGTCAACTGCTCGGCGATGAGGATGGTGTCGTCCGGCAGCTCCAGCGCCTGTTCCTGCACCCCCAGAATCAGCTTCAGCACCCGATGACCGACATCAGCCAGATCCGCCGCGCGCTCGGCCAGCAGTGCGTTGCCCAGCGAGCGAAACATCGCCGCCGTGGCTTCAGTGGTGGTCTTCCAGGCAAACGCCGCGCTTTTGCCCTCATCGATCAACGCCCGGGCCTGATCCAGCAGGCTCGGGTCAGCGAGCAGTTCCTGATGTGCCTTGAAGATCTCCGCCCGGGCCTGACCGCTGGCGGTATCGCGCAGATGCTGCAAAGCCATATCGGCTTCGATCAGGGCATGCGTCAGCGACTCAAGCTCGATGGGCGGCGCGGCGCCGAACTCGTTGACCATGAGCGAAGGTTCAACAATGTGCATCACTCGGCCCAGTGCCGAACCGGGCGAGGCGCAGACCCCGCGCAGAATGTTCGGCATGTCTGCGGCAACTTCGACCGGCGCGGGCGCTGTCACGGCTTCACCGCAGCCTTCGCTCAGCAACCGGGTCAGTGCCTGGACGGCGGCTTCGGCATCTTCACCTTCGGCGCTGACTTGCACGCTGTCGCCATGGGCCGTCTGCAACGCCATGATCGCCACTAATGACTTGGCATTGGCTTGCGCCTGCAGCCTGTGCAGATGAATCGTTGCCGAAAACGCCTTGGCTGCCTGGGCAAAGACCGCCGCCGGCCGCGCGTGCAGGCCATTGGGATTGAGCAGCTCGATCGGTTGCGAGAACACGGCATCGCCTTGCGTTGTCGCTGTTATTTCGCCTGCCGCGGCGCCTACGACGACATCCAGCACTGGTTGGCCGGCCTCAAGCAATCCCGTCGCCGCGACCAGAGATTTGAACGGCTCGCCACTGACCACCAGCATCAAGGTCAGCAGACTGCGCGCGTGTAAAGCGATGTAATCGGCATCGAAGTCGATCAGCGCTTGACCGGCCTCTACCCGCTGGCCCGCTTCGACGCGTGGGGTGAATCCCGTGCCTGCCAGATTCACCGTGTCCAGACCGATATGCATCAGCACCTGCACACCGGTGTCGCTGGTGACGGTGACGGCGTGTCCGCTGGCCTGCACGTCGCTGACCACACCGGCCAGCGGTGCGCAGAGCGTTGCTGAAGTCGGGTCGATGCACACGCCATCGCCGATGACCCGACCGGCAAACACCGGGTCGGGTACTTGGTCGAGCGCCATCAGAACGCCGGACAACGGTGCCAGCAGCTGCAATTGTTGGGGAGTGTCCATGACATCACCTGCGGTTGTATTTTTTGTAAGGGCGGTAACACCCGCCTCGCTTATTTCCACCAGTATTCGACCTGCAACCCGACATTGGCCCCGTGCCGTGCGCGACCAAAAGCGCCGCTATCAGAGAGTGCCGAGCCATTGGCCAACAGATTGGCTGCGCGTTTCGCCGCCTGGTTCCAACTGGCATAGGTGTAATACAAGCGCACCTCGGGACGCGCCCAGAATTCCGGGCCTTTGGGCGACCAGGTTGGTGCGAAGGTGAACTTGCTGAGTTTGCGCGTGCCGTCCGCTGCCTCGACCTGATCGTGACCGAGTTCGGTGACCAGTTTGAACTGTTCGCTGATCGCGTAGGCGGGCCGCACACCCAGCGACAGCCAGTTCTGGTCGGCACCGCCTCGGCGAATATCTTTCTGATAAACAGCCTGAAATTGTCCGCCGAAACGCGGAGTCAGCTGCCAGTCGAAGAACTCGACGATTCGATAGCTTTTGTTGCGGTCGTCGAGCCTGACGTCACCGGTATAACCCAATCCGGTGCCCGGCCCTTCGCCATATTGCAGCGCCAGTTTGTTCTTGCCGCCGAAGAAATCCTGCTGCACATGCTGCGTGGTGATCGCCCAGCCACGGTGGGCATCGCGGCTGTCGGGCTTGTCGATGTAGCTCAGGCCGAACTCCAGCTCGCCGCCGGGGTTGCTGTTGAAACCGCCGACATTGAAGTCGTGGCGGTTGATGTAGTCCTTTTGATAGAGGTTGTCCTTGCGCGAGAAGGCGTAGCTGTATTTCAGACCACCGATCAACACGTCTTCGACGCCGCCGCCGGTGGCACTCTGGTTCCAGTAATAGAAATCGGAAATATGAATGTCGTTACGTTTGTAGTAGCGCCGCCCTGCCCACAGCGACCCGCCATTGAGCGCGGGCATCGCCGACCATTGCGCGTAGGCCTGCGGCAAGCGAATCGAGCCGTTGCCTTCCTTGAAGGTCAGGCTGCGGTCGTAGCGGTTATACAGCGAGGCCATGCCGTCGATACTCAACACCGAGCCGTCGTCGAGGGTGTACAGATCCTGACGCAGTTCGAGTTCACCGTACTGCTCGCATTCATTGCCGAGGCGATATTTGGTCTGCGCACCGGGCAACTGGAAGCACGACTGGCCGCTGCTGTTGAGCGAGGTGCCGACACCGCTGCGCAGATAGCCGCCAAACTCCAGTGCATGCGAAGCCGTAGGCATTGCCAGGCAAAAACCTGCGACTGCCAGGCTGAGATTCATTGTTGTTTTCATAAGCCACCCATTGTTTTTATTGTGGGGTTGCAGAAATTCAGCGCGCACAAATCCCCCGCGCAGCGTTCTGCGTGTTTTTCAAAAGCTGTTTTTCAGGGATTGATCAGGGATCGGTCAGGTGCAGGACGAACGATTCGTAAGGTCGCAAATGCACGTGCCGCGTGCGGGTCGAACAGTCCGGGTAGTTGCTGATCAACAGCCGCTGCTGTTGCGTTTCGTCGATCACCGGCGGTAACTCGACGTCACACGCAGTGCCATAGAAATTGCTCACCACCAACAAGCGTTCACCCGCCCCTTCACGCAGGTAAACCCAGACTTGCGGATGTTCAGGCAGCAACTGGCGATAAATGCCATCCGAGATCAGCGCTTCGCTGCGGCGCAAGGCGATCAGGCGTCGATAGTGATGCAGTACCGATTGCGGATCGTGGAGCTGCTGCGCGACGTTGATCTGCGCGGCATTGGCCGGGACGCCGATCCACGGTTCGCCGCGACTGAACCCGGCATTGTGCCCGGCGTGCCAGTGCATCGGCGTGCGCCCGTTGTCGCGGGACTTCTGCATGATCGCCGCCATGTTCTCGCGGTCGCTCGCGCCCGCTTCGCGCTTGAGCCGAAAGATGTTCAGGGTCTCGACATCGCGGTACTGCTCGATACTCTCGAAACCCGGATTGGTCATGCCCAGTTCTTCGCCCTGATACACAAACGGCGTGCCCTGCAGGAAGTGCAGCGCCGTGCCGAGCATCTTCGCCGACAGCTCGCGGTATTCGCCGTCATTGCCGAACCGCGAGACCACTCGCGGCTGATCGTGGTTACACCAGAACAGCGCATTCCAGCCACCACCGGCCTGCATGCCGGTCTGCCAGTCGGACAGAATCTGCTTGAGCTGGAGGAAATCGAAATCGGCACGCACCCACTTCTGCAGGTTCGGGTAATCGACCTTCAGGTGATGAAAGTTGAAGGTCATCGACAGCTCTTTCGACTGCGGCCTGGAATAGCGAATACAGTGCTCGAGACGGGTCGATGACATTTCACCGACGTTGATCAGCTCATGCCCTTCGAAAACTTCGCGGTGCATCTCTTGCAAGTACGCATGCACGTTCGGCCCGTCGGTGTAGAAACGCCGTCCGTCACTGTCGTCTTCGGGAAAGTCCGCCGGTTTGGAGATCAGGTTGATCACGTCCAGCCGAAAACCACCTACGCCCTTGTCGCGCCAGAAGCGCATCATTTTGAACACTTCATCCCTGACCTTGGGGTTGTCCCAATTGAGGTCAGCCTGAGTATGGTCGAACAGGTGCAGATAATACTGGCCAGTCTGCGCCTCGTACTCCCAGGCCGATCCGCCGAACTTGGATTCCCAGTTGTTCGGCTGGTCGCGCCAGATATAGAAGTCACGGTAAGGGTTGTCGAGGCTGCTGCGCGCCTGCTGGAACCAGGCGTGCTCGATCGAAGTGTGGTTGACCACGATGTCGAGCATCAGCTTGATCCCGCGCTTGCCCGCTTCGGCAATCAGCAGTTCACAGTCGGCCATGCTGCCGTAGCTCGGATCGACCGCGTAGTAGTCGCTGATGTCGTAGCCGTTGTCGCGTTGCGGCGAGCGCAGAAAAGGCGTGATCCACAGATAATCGACCCCCAGCCATTGCAGGTAATCGAGCTTGGCGACAATGCCGAGCAGATCCCCGGTGGCGTTGCCGGCATGGCTGTGAAAGCTCTTCGGGTAGATCTGGTAGATCACCGAACGTTGCCAGTCTTGCATGGCACGACTCCTTTATTGATTTCAGGCGACCCGGTAACCCGGCCGGACAATCTTCATGCTCAGCACACAGGTCAGGGCAAACGGAACAAGCATGGCGATCAGCATCCCGATCACGAACATCGGGATGAACTGCGGCATGATCGAAATGAAACCGGGCAGGCCGCCGACACCGATAGCCGAAGCCTGGATCTTGTTCAGCGAGAGAAACATGCAGCCCAGCGCCGAGCCGGTCAGCGCGGCATAAAACGGAAACTTGTAGCGCAGGTTGACGCCGAACATCGCCGGCTCGGTGATACCGAAATAGGCGGAAATTGCCGAGGTCGAGGCCATGCTCTTGTCCCGCGCATTGCGCGTCATCCAGAACACCGCCAATGCAGCACTGCCCTGCGCGAGATTGGACATGACGATCATCGGCCAGATAAAAGTGCCGCCCTGGCTCGAGATCAATTGCAGATCCACCGCAAGGAACATGTGGTGCATTCCGGTGATCACCAGGGGCGCATACAGCAGACCGAAAATCGCACCGCCCACCAGCGGAGCCAGGTCAAACAGCATCACCAGACCTTCGGTGATGTAGATGCCGAGATGACGGGTCACCGGGCCGATAATCGCCAGCGCCAGCACGCCGGTCAGCACGATGGTGGTGATTGGCACCACCAGCAACTGCACGGCGTTGGGCACTCGCGCCCGCAACCATTTCTCGATGACGCTCATCACATAGGCTGCCAGCAGGATCGGCAGGATCTGGCCCTGGTATCCGACCTTTTCCACCTGGAACAGGCCGAGGATGTCGAAGTACGGCAGCTGCTGCCCGTCCAGCCCGGCGACGGCCTTGCCGTAATTCCAGGCATTGAGCAGATCCGGATGCACCAGCATCAGGCCGAGGACGATGCCGAGGATCTCGCTGCCACCGAAACGCTTGGCCGCTGACCAGCCCACCAGCGCCGGCAGAAACACGAACGAGGTGTTGGCCATCAGGTTGATCAGGCTCCACAGGCCGTCGAGGTTCGGATAGGCATCGAGCAGGGTCTGGCCCTCGATGAACATGCCCTTGGCCCCGAGCAGGTTGTTGATACCCATCAACAGGCCGGCAATGATCAGCGCGGGCAGGATCGGCATGAACACATCGGAAAACACCCGAACCAGACGCTGCATGGTGTTTATCTTTTCCGCGCTTTTCTGTTTAACGTCGGCGATGGTCGATGCCGCAAGACCGGTCTGCCGGCGCAATTCGGCGTAGACCTTTTCAACATCGCCGGGGCCAATCACCACCTGATACAACCCGCCGGTGAAGAACGAACCCTTGACCAGATCGACCCCATTGAGCGCGGCAACGTTGACCCGCGCGGGATTGTTCAGCGCCAGGCGCAAGCGCGTCACGCAATGCGCGGCCTGCTCAATATTGTCGCTGCCCCCAAGGCTTTCCAGCAGCTCACGGGCAATGTTCGGATAGTCATGGCTCATGCTTGTTCTTCCATCGTGGATTGTTGTTATTGGCAGCACGCCGAGAGGAAAAATACTCGTCTGTACGAGTTAATGCAATAACTCGTCTGTACGAGTTTGTGTATCTGGATGGACGTCAGATAAACGCGGATTTTTCCTACTTTGACTTAGGGTGTTTTCCGTCCTCTGCATGGACAAACTCCTGCCCTGCACTTAAGGTTCGGGATTTTGAGCAGCGTCGGCAAAGAGCCCAGCCATGAGCAAATACAACCGGATCTACAGCGATTTGCTTGCCAGCATCACCACGCAGCGCCTGCAGCGCGGCGCCCGGCTGCCTTCAGAAACCGAACTGATGGACACCTATCAGGCCAGCCGCGGCACGGTGCGCAAAGCCATCGACCAGTTGCAGGACCGCGGTTTCGCCCAGAAGATCCACGGCAAAGGCGCCTTCGTGCTGTCGACCAATCCGATCGAATTCCAGCTCGGCGGCATCGTCAGTTTTCAGGAGACCCACCCGCGCCTAGGCAACGACGTCAGCACCGAAGTGGTCGAGATGTGCCAGGTTCCGCTGGAAGGTGCGCTGCTCGAACACATCAATGCCGAACCCGGCGCTTCGATCACGCGGATCAAACGGGTGCGACGCATCGACGGCAAACGCGTCATCCTCGACATCAACCACTTCGTCAGCGCAGTGATTCCCGACCTGTCTGCCGACATCGCCGAGCACTCGATCTACGCTCACATCGAACAGACCCTGCAACTGCAGATCGCCTACGCCCAGCGCACCATCGAAGCGGTGCCGTGCAGCAACGACGACCAGCAGCATCTGGACCTCGACGGCCAGAGCCATGTCATCGTGGTCAGCAACCAGACCTTCCTGCAGGACGGCCGCCAGTTCGAATACACCGAATCGCGGCATACGCTGGACAAGTTCTATTTTTCGGATGTGGCGCGGCGCTGACAGGCGAGCCCATTTCAATATATGTGGGTTCGCGTACTGGTCCGTTGTGACCGCGCCAGCACTGTTTGAACAATGGTGAATGGCGGATCGAACGGCGAATTCTACATCTGGGCTCAAGCGATCCCTCGCATCAACCTCATGTTCCTGGACATCGCTGCGCAGGCCGAACGCCTGATAGAGATCGGCCTGCCCCTGCAAAGTAGCTTGCCCACCTGACCGATCGGCTAGCCCATGAACGAAAAAACCCTTGGCTGAGGCCAAGGTTTTTTTGTTCAATCGATCCGCAGCAGGATCACTTCCACTCAGTTAAGAAGAGAAAACGGAAGACTGTAAAAATCAATCCCATCACCTGACTGAACTACGGTTAACCGAACGAGGGAGTAATTATTTCAATCACTCGCTCAAATGGAAATTGGATCAATTCCATTACATGTCAGCCAGCTTCTTGAAAGTTTTTTGATGAGTTCTGAGAACGAGCTTCGTTTCTGAAAAAACGATCTGCTTACCTTGGTCGCCACCCAAATCCAGCTTCTTGGTGGCTTTGATTTTAGGCCTATCTACTATGGATACCCCATAGGTATTCAGCTTGTGGTTCATGGACCGAGTACCCCAAACGTATTGATCAATTTCTGCTCACAAGGCAGCACACGAAGAAGAGGCAAGACACACCGAGCCATCCACAGCGCTGCACTCGCATGGCTTGTCATAAAATATTGTCACGGAAGGCGAAACGCAAAAAAGCGAAAGCCCGCAATACAGCGGGCTTTCTAAGTTACAGGCTTTTTAGCAGTTGCAGGATCACTCCCACTCAATCGTCGCCGGTGGCTTGCTCGATACGTCGTAGGTAACGCGCGAGATGCCTTCGATTTCGTTGATGATACGGCCGGACACGGTTTCCAGCAGTTCGTAAGGCAGGTGTGCCCAACGTGCGGTCATGAAGTCGATGGTTTCCACTGCGCGCAGGGCCACGACCCAGGCGTAACGACGGCCGTCGCCGACCACGCCGACCGATTTGACTGGCTGGAACACCACGAATGCCTGGCTGACCTTGTGGTACCAGTCGGCCTTGCGCAGTTCTTCGATAAAGATGTGGTCGGCGCGACGCAGCAGGTCGGCGTATTCCTTTTTCACTTCACCGAGGATGCGCACGCCCAGGCCCGGGCCCGGGAACGGGTGACGGTAGACCATGTCGTACGGCAGGCCCAGTTCCAGGCCCAGACGACGGACTTCGTCCTTGAACAGTTCGCGCAGTGGCTCGACCAGTTTCAGGTTCATCTCTTCCGGCAGGCCGCCCACGTTGTGGTGCGACTTGATCACGTGGGCCTTGCCGCTTTTCGCGCCTGCCGATTCGATCACGTCCGGGTAGATGGTGCCTTGGGCCAGGTACTTGATGTTGTCCAGCTTGCAGGATTCGGCATCGAACACGTCGATGAAAGTGCGGCCGATGATCTTGCGCTTCTTCTCCGGGTCGGCTTCGCCAGCCAGGTTGTTGAGGAACTGCTCTTCAGCGTTGGCGCGGATCACCTTGACGCCCATGTTCTCGGCGAACATGGCCATCACTTGCTCGCCTTCGTGCAGACGCAGCAGGCCGTTGTCGACGAAAACGCAGGTCAGTTGATCGCCGATGGCTTTGTGCAGCAGCGCGGCAACCACCGAAGAGTCAACGCCGCCGGACAGGCCCAGCAGGACGTTGTCGGTGCCGACCTGGGCGCGGATGTTGGCGATGGCGTCTTCAGCGATCTTCGACGGGGTCCACAGGGCTTCACAGCCGCAGATGTCGAGCACGAAGCGCGAAAGGATGCGCCCGCCCTGCTTGGTGTGAGTCACTTCCGGGTGGAACTGCACGCCGTAGTAAGCGCGGTCGTCGTTGAACATACCGGCGATCGGGCAGCTCGGAGTGCTGGCGAGGATGTGGAAGTCTTCCGGCATCTTCGTGACTTTGTCGCCGTGGCTCATCCACACGTCGAGGCCGAACAGGCCGTCGGCGTCGATGTGATCTTCGATACCGTCGAGCAGGCGGCTCTTGCCGACCACGTCAACACGGGCGTAGCCGAACTCACGCAGTTCGGAACCTTCAACCTTGCCGCCCAGTTGCTCGGCCATGGTCTGCATGCCATAGCAGATGCCGAAGACCGGAACGCCCAGGTCGAACACGGCTTGCGGGCAGCGCGGACTGTTGGCTTCGTGCACCGATTCGGGGCCGCCGGCGAGGATGACGCCTTTAGGGGCGAATTCGCGGATCGCATCTTCGTCCATGTCGAACGGGTGCAGTTCGCAGTACACGCCGATCTCGCGCACGCGGCGGGCAATCAGCTGGGTGTATTGCGAACCGAAGTCGAGGATCAGGATGCGGTGAGCGTGAATGTCGAGGGCCATGACTCATTCTCATGTAGTGAATCAGAAACAACTCGGGGCTGAATGAACAGCCCCGGTGATTTAACGTTTTGCTGGAAGCCTCAACCTACGCGGTAGTTCGGCGCTTCCTTGGTGATCTGCACGTCGTGAACGTGGGATTCGGCCATACCGGCACCGGTGATCCGCACGAACTCGGGCTTGGTGCGCATCTCTTCGATGTTGGCGCTGCCGGTGTAACCCATCGAGGAACGCAGGCCGCCCATCAACTGGTGAATGATCGCGCTCAGGGTGCCCTTGTACGGCACACGGCCTTCGATGCCTTCCGGAACCAGTTTCTCGGCACCTGCCGAGGAGTCCTGGAAGTACCGGTCGGACGAGCCTTGCGCCTGGGACATGGCGCCCAGCGACCCCATGCCGCGATAGGCCTTGTACGAGCGGCCCTGGAACAGTTCGATCTCGCCCGGGGCTTCTTCGGTACCGGCGAACATCGAGCCCATCATCACGCAGGAGGCACCGGCCACGATGGCCTTGGACAGGTCACCGGAGAAACGGATACCGCCGTCGGCGATCAACGGCACGCCGGTGCCTTCAAGGGCAGCGGCGACGTTGGCGATGGCGCTGATTTGCGGCACGCCGACACCGGCGACGATACGAGTGGTGCAGATCGAGCCCGGGCCGATACCGACCTTGACTGCATCGGCGCCCGCTTCGGCCAAGGCCTTGGCGGCAGCGCCGGTGGCGATGTTGCCGCCGATCACCTGCACTTCAGGGAAATTCTCTTTGACCCAGCGTACGCGGTCGATCACACCTTTGGAGTGGCCGTGTGCGGTGTCGACCACCACCACGTCCACGCCGGCATTGACCAGTGCAGTCACGCGATCACCGGTGTCTTTGCCGGTGCCGACCGCAGCGCCAACGCGCAGACGACCTTGATCGTCCTTGCTGGCCAGCGGGTAGGCTTTGGCTTTTTCGATGTCGTTGACGGTCATCATGCCTTTGAGGGCGAATTTTTCGTCGACGATCAGCACGCGCTCGATGCGGTGCTTGTGCAGCAGTTCGCGGACGTCGTTCTTGTCGGCGCCTTCCTTGACCGTGACCAGACGCTCTTTAGGCGTCATCACTTCGCGGACAGTGGCTTCCAGACGGTTTTCGAAACGTACGTCGCGGGAGGTGACGATGCCGACCAGGTCGCCATCATGCAGCACCGGAACGCCGGAAATGTTGTGCAGACGGGTCAGTTCGAACAGATCACGCACCGTGGCATCGGCCTCGATGGTGATGGGATCCTTGACCACACCGGCTTCGAACTTCTTGACCTTGCGCACTTCGGCAGCTTGCTGCTCGATGGTCATGTTCTTGTGGATAATGCCGATGCCACCTTCCTGAGCCATGGCGATTGCCAGACGGGCTTCAGTAACGGTGTCCATGGCGGCAGAAACCAGAGGAATATTCAGTTCGATGCCACGGGTAAGACGGGTCTTCAGACTGACTTCGTTGGGAAGCACCTCGGAATAACCGGGCACTAGGAGAATGTCGTCGAATGTCAGAGCTTCTTGGCTGATACGCAGCATCGCGGGGGCTCCCGAGCGGGAAAATGGAAGCGCGCCATTATAGTCAGACACCCCCTGCTGTTCAATGTAAAACTCAGCCTAATTGATAGATGGAAAACCCCGCTTTTTGTAGGAGCTGCCGAAGGCTGCGATCTTTTGACTTCGCTTTTCAAAGGCAAGATCAAAAGATCGCAGCCTTCGGCAGCTCCTACAGGGGTTAAAGTTCGACCTTCACCCAACTTACGGGTTGATCGAGCCAATCGGCGAACTCGTCGATGAAACTCTGCTTGAACCCCGCCTCCAGCCAATTGTTGAAAATGAAGCCGAGGTTGGAAAACGCGCATTCCTGCAAAAACAGAAAGCCGTTGATGTCATCTTCATGTCCGCATTCGGGGCAGGTGAAATTGTCGGTGCGGCCGGGCATCCACTCTTCAAGACTTTCGAACAACGCCTCCCCCACTTCACGCCGACATTCAGCGCAACCGGCCTCTTCGAGAAAACCCTTGGCCGGGGTGTAGATGCAGCGCTTGGTGATAATTTCCAGGCCATTGACCGGCTCGCCGAACGGCAGCGCTTCAGGATGCAGAACCACGGCGCGGGCGCCATCGGCGATGGCGTGCGCCATGCGATTGCCGGTGCGACCGCAAGTGGTCAGCTGTTCTTCGACGATGTTCTTGCGCACCAGCCAGCGCACGATCGCCCGCGCCCGGGGCTCGTGCACCGGCAGGGTGGAGATTTTCGGGACGATGATGCTTTGCGTGTTCATGGCAAGTCCTGCGGTATGGCGTCTGACGCCTTCGCGAGCAGGCTCGCTCCCACATTGGAATGCAATCCCCTGTGGGAGCGAGCCTGCTCGCGAAGGCGCCCTGAAGGCCGGCAGCTTAATCCCTGACGAAATCCGGTCAAGTGCTGAAATAGCGCACGATCAGGGCAATCCCGCTGGCCAGCACCAGCCATGTCACCAATCGCACAAACGCCTCGCGCGACAACTTCATGGTCAGCCGCCGACCAATCCACAGACCAAGGGCCATGGCCGGCAACAGACACAGCGCCAGCATCAACAAGGGTAGCTCGGCATACACCCCGGCAATAACGAACAGGCTCAATCGCACCACGGTACTGCAACTGATCAACGCGCTTTGCGTGGCCCGGGCCGCTTCCTTGGGCAGACGGCTGTTCAAATAGATTGCATAGAGAAACCCGCCACTGCCAAACAGCGCACCGAACAAGCCGCCCACCGTGCCCATCGGCACAGCCCACGCCGCTGACAGCTGTGCCGGCCGCGTTTTGACCCACAGGCTGTAAATCCCATAGGCGCTGATAAACAGCCCCATCAACAACAGCAACAGATCGGATTTCAGGTTGAGCAGAAAGACCACCCCCAGCGTGCAACCGAGCGCCATGCACGGCAGCAGTCTGAGCAATTCGGGCCTGGCTACATCGCGCCGCGACGGCAGCAGATTGCCGAACGCCGCGACGAAATCCAGCAATACCAACAACGGCACAATCTTCGACAACGGCATGAACAGAATCAGAATCGGCCCCGCGACCAGCGCCGTGCCGAAACCGGCGATGCCGAACACGATGTAAGCCAGCGCGACGCCCAACCCGATCGCCGCCCAACCGCCAGCACCCCACGACCACGCGCCCAACAGCTCCATCATGCTCATCAATGCATTCCCTTATTGAGTCGCCAATACTCCCCTGTAGGAGCTGCCGAAGGCTGCGATCTTTTGATCTTGATCCTGAAAAAACAAGATCAAAGGATCGCAGCCTCGTTGCACTCGACAGCTCCTACAGGGTTCGTGCAATGAGTAGAAGAATGCCTTTAAACTGCACCCCATGATTAAAGATCCCTTTGCAAGACTTGGCCTGGACCGTGAAGTCCTGACCGTCAGCCAGCTCAACGGCCGCGCGCGGGTGTTGCTCGAAGACGTGTTCAGCAACATCTGGGTCGAGGGCGAAATCTCCAATCTCGCGCGCCCGGCGTCCGGCCACGTCTATTTCACCCTCAAGGACAGCGGCGCGCAGGTGCGTTGCGCGTTGTTCCGACAGAACGCGGCGCGGGTGCGTCAGGCGCTTAAGGACGGTCTGGCGGTCAAGGTGCGGGGCAAGGTTTCGCTGTTCGAAGGCCGTGGCGACTACCAGCTGATTCTCGACACCGTGGAGCCGGCTGGCGACGGCGCACTGCGCCTGGCCTTCGATGCATTGAAGGAAAAGCTCAGCGCCGAAGGCCTGTTCAGTGCCGAACGCAAAGTGCCGCTGCCAGCGCACCCGCAACGCATCGGCATCATCAGTTCGCCGACCGGCGCGGTGATTCGCGACATCATCAGCGTGTTCCGCCGGCGTGCGCCGCAGGTGCAACTGACCTTGATTCCGACCGCCGTGCAGGGCCGCGAGGCCACCGCGCAGATCGTCCGCGCGCTGAAAATGGCCGACGCCCGTGGCTTTGATGCGCTGATCCTCGCCCGTGGCGGCGGCTCGCTGGAAGATCTCTGGTGTTTCAACGAAGAAGCCGTGGCCCGCGCGGTCGATGCTTGTGTCACACCGATCGTCAGCGCCGTCGGCCACGAAACCGATGTCTCGATCAGCGACTTCGTCGCCGACGTGCGCGCACCAACGCCGTCGGCGGCGGCCGAATTGCTCGCCCCGGATTCCAGCCATCTGATCCGTCAGGTCGAGAGCCTGCATCGTCGTTTGGTGATGCGCATGCGTGATCGCTTGATGCGTGATCGCCTGCGGCTGGAAGGCATGGCGCGACGCTTGCGCCATCCCGGTGAGCGGCTGCGGCAACAGGCGCAGCGCCTGGATGATCTGGACATGCGCATGCGTCGGGCTTTCGAGCGCAGCCTCAACACCCGCCGCGAACGCCTGATCCGTCTGGAAACACGTCTCGCCGGGCAACATCCGGGGCGCCAACTGGCCATGCTCCGCCAGCGTCTCGACAGCCTCGCCGAACGTCTGCCCCGAGCCATGCGCGATGGTCTGAAACAGCGTCGTCAGCTATTGCACAGTCAGATGCAGACCCTGCATGTGGTCAGCCCGTTGGCGACCCTCGGTCGTGGTTACAGCATTTTGCTCGACGAACGCGGCCACGCGATCCGCAACGCTGCGCAGACCCATACCGGCCAGCGTCTGAAAGCAAAACTGGGCGAAGGCGAACTGCAAGTGCGCGTCGAGGACAATCACCTGACGCCCGTCACCCTCTCGTTACTGGACTGATCCATGCCGCGTTTTCTCGCTCCGCTGTTTTTGCTCTGCCTGACCCTCAACGCCCACGCTGACAGTTACATCACCCGGCTGCTGAACAAACCGGTGCCGGGCGGCGTCGCCGTGGTGGATTTGGGCGCTGCCGCGCAGGCGCCGAAAGGCACCTATCAAGGCAAACCGGTGCTGGTGGTCAAGGAGCAGAACAACTGGCTGGCAATTGTCGGCGTACCGCTTACGGTCAAACCCGGCGCACAGCAGATCAGCACTGGCGGGCGCACTCTGCCGTTCACCGTCGGCAGCAAGAAATACCCGGAACAGCACATCACCCTGAAGAACAAACAGCAGGTCAATCCGGACGCCGACAACCTCAAGCGCATCGAAGGTGAGCTGGCGGAACAGATCGCCGCTTACCGCAGCTTCAGTCCGAACACGCCGAGCAATCTGCTGTTGGACAAACCGGTCAACGGGCCGCTGTCGAGCAAGTTCGGTGTGCGCCGTTTCTTCAATGGCGAAGAGCGCAATCCCCACGCCGGCCTCGATTTCGCGGTGCCGGCGGGCACGCCGATAAAGAGCCCGGCGGCCGGCAAGGTGATTTTGATCGGCAACTACTTCTTCAATGGCAACACGGTATTCGTCGACCATGGCCAGGGCTTTATCAGCATGTTTTGCCACATGTCGAAGATCGACGTGAAAAACGGCCAGCAACTGGCCCGTGGCGCGGTGGTGGGCAAGGTCGGCGCGACCGGCCGGGCGACCGGGCCGCATATGCACTGGAATGTCAGCCTGAATGATGCGCGGGTGGATCCGGCGATTTTCATTGGGGCTTTCCAACCTTGAATATGTGTTGAGGCGACCGGCCTCTTCGCGAGCAGGCTCGCTCCCACAAGGGATCTTTGTTGTGAATAAGGTCCAGTGTGGGAGCGAGCCTGCTCGCGAAGGCGGCCTATAAAGCATCGCCATACTCAATGAATCTTCAAAAACTCAATTGCGCGCCAATCTAGCCTTACGCAAACATCAGCAACTTCCATCGCCTTAAGCGCAATAAATTTCTGCAAAATCCCGCTTTCCGGATATTCCTCTCAATTTTTTTCGACTGCTTGCCATCCTTTCCCCTCGCGGTTAGGGTTGAAGCCATGAAAACCTCTCACACCCTTATTCAGCTTCGCCAGCACCGCAGCCTGTGCCTCGTCAGCGCACGACTGCCAGGCTGAATCGCTGCGCCTCGTCCCACGCTTTTCCAAGCACATTCGTTCAACCGGCAGGCCGCCTCTTTTCGGCCCTTACAACAAGGAATTTCCCGATGAGCATGCTCAAAGACCCGTCTTCGAAATACCGCGCGTTTCCCGTCATCAATCTGCCGGATCGCACCTGGCCGTCGAAAACCATCGACGCTGCGCCGATCTGGTGCAGCTCCGACCTGCGTGACGGCAACCAGTCGCTGATCGAGCCAATGGACGCGGCGAAGAAGCTGCGCTTCTGGAAAACCCTGGTGCAGGTGGGCGTGAAGGAAATCGAAGCGTCGTTCCCGGCCGCTTCGCAAACCGATTTCGACTTCGTACGTACGCTGATCGAAGAAGGCCACATTCCGGACGACACCACCATTCAGGTGCTGACCCAGGGCCGCGAAGACTTGATCGAACGCACCTTCGAATCCCTGCGCGGGGCGAAGAAAGCCATCGTTCACTTGTACAACGCCACCTCGCCTTCTTTCCGTCGCATCGTCTTCAATCAGGACAAGGACGGCATCAAGGCCATCGCGGTAAACGCTGCCAAACTGTTCGTCAAATACGCGGCGATGCAGCCGGAGACCGAGTGGACCTTCGAATACTCGCCGGAAACCTTCAGCGCCACCGAGCTGGAATTCGCCAAGGAAGTCTGCGACGCGGTGATCGAGGTGTGGAACCCGACGCCTGAGCACAAAATGATCCTCAACCTGCCGGCCACCGTCGAATGCGCCACACCGAATGTCTACGCCGACCAGATCGAGTGGTTCGGCCGCAACATCAACCGTCGTGACAGCGTGATCATCAGCCTGCACACCCACAACGACCGTGGCACCGGCGTGGCCGCCACCGAGCTGGGCCTGATGGCCGGTGCCGATCGTGTCGAAGGCTGCCTGTTCGGCAATGGCGAACGCACCGGTAACGTCGACCTCGTCACTGTCGCGCTGAACATGTACACCCAGGGCGTCGACCCTGAGCTGGACTTCTCCGACATCGACGGCGTACGCAAAGTCGTCGAAGAGTGCAATCAGATCCAGGTGCACCCGCGTCACCCGTACGTTGGCGATCTCGTGCACACCGCGTTCTCCGGCTCGCACCAGGACGCGATTCGCAAAGGCTTCGCCCAGCAGAAACCCGACACCCTGTGGGAAGTGCCGTACCTGCCGATCGACCCGGCCGACATCGGTCGCAGCTACGAGGCGGTGATCCGCGTCAACAGCCAGTCGGGCAAGGGCGGCATCGCTTACCTGCTGGAGCAGGAATACGGCATCAGCCTGCCACGGCGCATGCAGATCGAATTCAGCCAGGTCGTGCAGCGTGAAACCGATCGCCTGGGCCTGGAGATGACCGCCAAGCAGATTCACTCACTGTTGATCAGCGAATACCTGCAAGCCAATACCCCTTACGCGCTGGTCAGCCATCGTCTGCAGGAAGAAAACGGCAACAGCGCCGTGGAGGTGGAAGTCGCGAGCAAAGGTCAGGGCGAAACCAACCTGCACTGGCGCGGCAAGGGCAACGGCGCGCTGGAAGCACTGGTCGCCGGCCTGCCCATTCCGGTGGAAATCATGGACTACAACGAACACGCGATCGGCGCGGGCACCAACGCCAAAGCGGCGGCCTACATCGAACTGCGGGTGAACGGTGAGCGTGCGGTGCACGGCGTGGGTATCGATGAAAACATCACCACCGCCAGCTTCAAGGCGCTGTTCAGCGCGCTGAATCGCTCGCTGAGCCAGCCAGAGGCGAAAGCGGCCTGATTGACTGCTGAAATGTGCAAGGCCCCGGAGTGCAAACTCCGGGGCCTTTTTGTTGAAGATCAAAAGATCGCAGCCTTCGGCAGCTCCTACATTGGGACGACGTACATCCTGTAGGAGCTGCCGAAGGCTGCGATCTTTTTCTTTTCAGGTGAACTCGAAGGTGTCGGCATCCAGGTTCGCCGGGAAGCGCTCGCGATACGCAGCCAACGGCGCTGCCTCCAGCACTACCTTGAACACGCCATCCGCCTCCCCCGCCGCCAGCAACGTCTCGCCCTGGAAATCCAGCACCTGACTGTCACCGGTATACGCGAAGCCCTTGCCATCGCTGCCAACCCGGTTCACCGCCGCCACATAGCAGAGGTTTTCAATCGCTCGCGCCGGCAGCAGGCGATTCCAGTGCAAACGTCGTGCGCCCGGCCAGTTGGCGGTGTACAACAGCAGATCAGTGTCCTGCGCGTCGCGGCTCCACACCGGGAAACGCAGGTCGTAGCAAATCAGCGGACGTATCCGCCAGCCCTTGAGCTCGAACTGCACCTGACGCTCGCCGGGCGTGTAGTGATTGTGCTCGCCAGCCATGCGGAACAGGTGTCGCTTGTCGTAGTGCAGCACTTCGCCATCCGGCCGCGCCCAAAGCAGGCGGTTGCGATGGCTGCCGTCAGCGGCCTGAATGATCACGCTGCCGGTGATGACCGCATCGAACGTCGCCGCCTGCGCCCGCAGCCATTGGCTGGTCGGGCCATTTTCGGCTTCGGCAAGAGTTGCCGATTCCATGGAAAACCCGGTGGTGAACATCTCCGGCAGGATGATCAGGTCGGCACCCCGGGCCTGCTCCAGCAACAGCTCGAAATGCTCGAGATTGGCCTGGCGGTCATGCCACACGAGACTGGTCTGGATCAGCGCCAGGGTCAGGTCTGGCAACGCACTCAGATCACGCATAGTTTCGCCGCTGCTTCACGCAGCGTCTCCTCGCGTTTGGCAAAGCACAGGCGTATCAGGCGCTGGCCTTGCGGTGGATTCTGGTAGAACACCGACACCGGAATGCTCGCAACACCGTGCTCGCGAGTCATCCACATGGCCATGTCGACATCATTGAGATCAGGACGGATCTGCGAATAATCGACCAACTGGAAATAGGTGCCGGTAACCCGGGTGAAGCTGAACCCCGAAGACGCCAGCAGATCACAGAACAGGTCGCGTTTGGCCTGATAGAAACCTGGCAACTCTTCGACGTGTTCCGGGTGCTCGGCCATGTAATCGGCCAGCGCGTATTGCAACGGCGTGACACCACAGAAACTGACGTACTGATGCACCTTGCGCAGCTCGGCCGTCAGGGCTGGCGGTGCTACGACGTAGCCGGTTTTCCAGCCGGTGACGTGGTAAGTCTTGCCGAACGAGCTGACCACAAACGCGCGCTGATACAGCTCTTCATGGGCCAGCACGCTGACATGCGGCACGCCGTCGAACACCAGGTGTTCGTAGACTTCGTCGCTGATCAGATAGATGTCGCGATCACGGATCAACGCCGCCAGTTGATCCAGTTCAGCCCGACTGATCAGCGCGCCGCTGGGATTGTGCGGAGTGTTGATGACGATCATTTTCGTGCGTGGACTCAAGGCCGCGGCGAGCTGCTCAAAGTCGATGGAGAAGTCGTCCGGATTCAGCTGCACATGCACACAACGACCACCCGCCAATTCCGTCGCCGGTGCGTAGCTGTCGTAGCACGGATCGAACACGATGACCTCATCGCCGCTGTGAATCACTGCCTGAATCGCGCAGAAGATTGCCTGAGTCGCACCGGGCGTTACCGTCACTTCATGATCGGCATCCACAGTCACGCCATAGCTGCGCGCGATCTTGGCCGCGATCTGCTGACGCAACGCCGGCAATCCGGTCATTGGCGAATACTGGTTATGGCCAGCGGCGATGTGCCGACCGACCGCGTCACGCAACGACTGCGGGCCGTCGAAATCGGGAAAACCCTGGGACAGGTTGATCGCGCCGGCCTGTGCCGCGAGCTGAGACATCTGCGTGAAAATAGTGATGCCGACATTCGGCAGCTTGCTGGTGATCATCGGGGGTTCTCTGCTCAACACCCGGCTCTGACGACGGCGCGGGAGAGCCCGAGGATAGCCCATCCGGCGCCCATAAAAAAAGGGCGCTCTGGTGAGCACCCTTCTTATCGCTGAACCCTGTAGGAGCTGCCGAAGGCTGCGATCTTTTGATCTTGTCGTAAAAGCAGGATCAAAAGATCGCAGCCTTCGGCAGCTCCTACACGAAGTGATAAATCACTTCTTGTCGCGGCGTTTCTTGCTGGCTTTCTTGTTGTGCGACATCAAGCGACGCTTCTTGTTGACCTGGCGGTCGGTCAGCGTGTTCTTGTTGCCTTCGTACGGGTTTTCGCCGCCCTTGAACTCGATGCGGATCGGCGTACCGACCAGCTTGAGTACACGGCGATAAGTGTTTTCCAGATAACGCACATACGACTTCGGCACTTTGTCGATCTGGTTACCGTGAATCACGATGATCGGCGGGTTGGCGCCACCCAGGTGAGCGTAACGCAACTTGATCCGGCGGCTGTTGACCATCGGCGGCTGGTGCTCGGTGACCGCGTCTTCGAGGATCTGGGTCAGGCGACTGGTCGGCCAGCGGGTGACCGCCGACTTGAACGAGTTCTGCACCGAAGCGTAGAGGTTGCCCACGCCCGTACCGTGCAACGCCGAGATGAAGTGGATGTCGGCGAAGTCAACGAAGAACAGTCGACGTTGCAGTTCGACCTTGACGAAATCGCGCTCGCTCGGCGTCATGCCGTCCCACTTGTTGATCGCAATGACCAACGCACGCCCGGCTTCCAGGGCAAAGCCCAGCAGGTTGAGGTCGTGGTCGACCACGCCCTCGCGGGCGTCCATCACGAAGATCACTACGTTGGCGTCTTTGATCGCCTGCAGGGTTTTGACCACGGAGAACTTTTCGACTTCTTCGTGAATCTTGCCGCGCTTGCGCACACCGGCGGTGTCGATCAGCGTGTACTTCTCGTCGTTACGCTCGAACGGGATGTAGATACTGTCGCGGGTGGTGCCTGGCTGGTCGTAGACGATGACGCGGTCTTCACCGAGCATGCGGTTGACCAGGGTCGACTTGCCGACGTTAGGACGACCGATGATGGCGATCTTGATGCCGTCTTTTTCACTCGGGCCAGGAATGCGCTTGGCTTCCTCGCCTTCAGCGACGACTTCTTCCTCTTCACCTTCAGCCGGCTCGTCATCATCGCGCGGGAATTCGCTCAGGGCGGCTTCCAGCAGTTGCGTGATGCCACGGCCGTGGGCGCCGGCGATCGGGATCGCGTGGCCCATGCCCAGCGGGGCGAATTCGGCGCGGGCCATTTCCGGATCGATGTTGTCGACCTTGTTGGCAACCACGTGGGAACGCTTGTTACGTTTGCGCAGATGCTCGGCGATCATCTGGTCGGCAGCGGTAAAACCGGCCTTGGCATCTACCAGAAACAGCACCACATCGGCTTCTTCGATGGCCAGCAGCGACTGCTCGGCCATTTTTTCGTCCATACCATGTTCGTCACCGGAGATACCGCCGGTGTCGATCAGAATGTAGGAACGCCCTTGCCACTTGGCCTCACCGTACTGGCGATCACGGGTCAGACCGGACAAGTCGCCGACGATGGCGTCACGAGTCCTGGTCAGGCGGTTGAACAAGGTGGACTTGCCGACGTTCGGTCGGCCCACCAGGGCGATTACGGGAACCATGCGGCTCTCCACTGCGTTATTTCAGAAAATACAAAAGCCGCTGCGAGGCAGCGGCTGGTGCTCGGGGCAACACCCAAGGGTGCTGCAAACCCTGCTGATGCAGGGCCGCTTGGGGATCAACCCCAAGCATAGTTGTTACTTGATGGTCAGGGCTTCCAGTTTGCCGCTGTTGCCATACACATAAATCGTGTCGCCCACCACCAGCGGACGGGCGCGCAGGCCGTCGCTGTCGATGCGCTCACGGCCGACGAAACGACCGTCGACCTGACTCAGCAGATGCAGATAACCTTCCAGGTCACCCACAGCTACGTAGCTGGAGAACACTTCCGGTGCCGACAGTTGACGGCGAGCCAGCGAATCGTTGCTCCACAGTGCGGTGGTGGAACGCTCGTCGACGCCTTCGACGGTGCCCGAAGACAGGCTCACATAGACGCTGCCGAAACCCTGGGCGATACCGGCGTAGCTCGACGCATCGCGCTGCCAGAGTTGACGACCGCTTTCCAGATCCAGCGCCGCGACGCGACCCTGATAGCTGGCCACGTACAGCGTACCGCCGGACAGCAGCAGGCCGCCGTCGATGTCGACCACACGCTCCAGTTCCGAACGACCCTGTGGAATGGCGATGCGTTGTTCCCACACCGGCACGCCGTTGGAAATGTCCAGAGCGACCACTTTACCGGTCGACAGACCAGCCACCGCGAGACGGTTGGTGACCAGCGGAGCACTGGTGCCACGCAGGGTCAGTACCGCCGGGGTGCTGTCATACACCCAGCGCTGGTTGCCGGTGGCGGCGTCCAGACCGATCAGACGATCGTCCTGGGTCTGCACCACGACCACGTCGCCGTTGTTGGCCGGCGGCGCGAGGACTTCACTGTTGACGCGTGCACGCCACTTCTCTTCACCGTTGCTGGTGTCCAGAGCGACGACTTCGCCACGCAGCGTACCGATCAGCACCAGGCCGTAACCCACGCCAACGGCGCCGGAGACAGGCAGTTCAAGGTCCTGATCCCACTTCACGTCGCCATTGCTGCGATCCAGCGCCATCACCACACCGGTGACATCGGCGGCGTAGATGGTGTCGCCGTCGATCGCCGGCACCAGCATGTTGTAGGTTTCGCCCTGACCGTCACCGATCGAACGACTCCACTGCTTGTGCAGAACCACTTCTTCTTTGAAGTCGGTCAGTTCGGCCGGTGGCAATTCTTTCTTGCTGTTGCTGCTGCAACCCGCGGCCAGAAGGGCCAGAGCCAGCAATGCTGCATGCTTCCAACGGATCACGTCACGCATCCCCTTTGGCCAGGTCGTCGAGCTTGATTTGAAGGCCACCGACCGCCGCTTCATCCGACAGTGCCGCCTTGGCTTTTTGATACGCCTTGTTCGCGTCATCGGTACGGCCCAAGCGCACCAGCAGGTCGCCCTTGAGTTCTTCGCGAGTGGCCAGGAACGCTTTGTCGGCATCGCCGTCGAGCAGTTTCAGGGCGTCTTCAGCCTTGTCCTGCGCGCCCAGCACCTGCGCCAGACGCTGACGGGCGATTTCGCCCAGCGCCGGGTTGGCCGGTTTGTCGACGACGGCTTTCAGCTCGGTCGCCGCGTCGTCCAGCTTGCCGCTGTCGACCGCTACTTTGGCGACGAACAGGCTGCCGTACTGCGCGTAGGCAGAACCGCCGTATTCACTGTTGAGCTTGCCGGCCAGATCCGCAACACGGGCGGCGTCAGGCTTGCCGTCAGGCGTCAGCGTGGTTTCCAGCAATTGCTGATAGAGCACCGAGGCGCCTTGCGACTGGTTGCTCTGGTATTTGTGATAAGCCTGCCAGCCGAACACGATGACCAGCGCCAACAGGCCGCCGGTGACCAGAGGTTTGCCGTTGCGTGTCCACCAGTCCTTCAAATCCGCCAACTGTTCGTCTTCGGTACTCGACACCCCAATACTCCTTAATCGCTAAATCGGCTGTTAAGACAGCTTCAACCCTGCACGACGCAGGTGGCCAGGTGAGCGGCGAGCGCATCCCAGGCAATGCTTTGTTGTTCGCCCTGGCCACGCAGGGGTTTGAAACCTACCACTTGCTGGGCCATTTCGTCGTCACCGAGGATCAATGCGTACAGCGCACCGCTCTTGTCGGCCTTCTTGAACTGGCTTTTGAAGCTGCCGGCGCCAGCATTGACTTGCAGGCGCAGGTTTGGAAGTTGATCGCGAACCCGTTCGGCCAGCGCCAGACCGGCCAGTTCGGCCGCCTCGCCGAAGGCGCAGAGGTAAACGTCGACCTGTCGGGAGATTTGCGCCGGGATCTGCTCAAGGGTTTCGAGCATCAGCACGAGACGTTCAATGCCCATGGCGAAACCGACACCAGGGGTTGGCTTGCCGCCCATCTGCTCGACCAGTCCGTCGTAACGGCCGCCCGCGCACACGGTGCCTTGGGCGCCAAGCTTGTCGGTGACCCATTCGAAAACGGTTTTGCTGTAGTAATCGAGGCCGCGCACCAATTTCGGGTTGAGCACGTAAGGAATGCCCACGGCGTCCAGACGCGCTTTCAGGCCTTCGAAGTGAGCCCGGGATTCGTCGTCCAGGTAATCGGCCATTTTCGGCGCATCGACCAGCACGGCCTGGGTGTCGGCATTTTTCGTGTCGAGCACGCGCAGCGGGTTGGTTTTCAGGCGGCGCTGGCTGTCTTCGTCGAGCTTGTCGTGGTGCGCCGAGAGGTACTCGACCAGCGCTTCACGATAGCGACCACGGGACTCGCTGGTGCCAAGACTGTTCAGTTCGAGCTTGACCGCATCACGAATGCCCAGCTCGCCCCACAGGCGCCAGGTCATGATGATCAGTTCGGCGTCGATGTCCGGACCGTCGAGGTTGAACACCTCAAGACCGATCTGGTGGAACTGGCGATAGCGGCCCTTTTGCGGGCGCTCATGGCGGAACATCGGGCCGATGTACCAGAGTTTCTGCACCTGACCACCGCCGGTGATGCCGTGTTCAAGCACTGCACGCACGCAGGCCGC
This sequence comes from Pseudomonas sp., assembly GCF_035554175.1. Lineage (GTDB taxonomy): Bacteria > Pseudomonadota > Gammaproteobacteria > Pseudomonadales > Pseudomonadaceae > Aquipseudomonas. The sequence continues at coordinate 419,283 of NZ_DATMIV010000019.1, forward strand.
GGTGCCTTCCGGACGCAAAGTCAGGGAGTCGCCGTTGCGGTCTTCGAAGGTGTACATCTCTTTTTCGACGATATCGGTGACTTCGCCGATCGAGCGTTTGAACAGCTCGGTGAACTCGACGATCGGCATGCGGATCTGCTTGTAACCGTAGTTATCCAGCAGGCGCGCCACAGTGCCTTCGAAATAACGCCACAACGGTGTCTGTTCGGGCAGGATGTCGTTCATGCCACGAATGGCTTGCAGAGACTTGCTCACAAAATTTCCTTAATTCGTTCGATCAGCCGCGCGCGATAACGGCAGCGTCAGCTTCGACCTTTTCGGCCGCTTTCTGGCGGATCAGCTTTTCCAGCTCGTCCACCAGATTGTCATTCGTCAGCTTCTGCGACGGCTTGCCGTCGATGTAAATCAGGTTTGGCGTGCCGCCGGTCAAGCCGATATGAGCTTCCTTGGCTTCGCCGGGGCCGTTGACCACACAGCCGATCACCGCGACATCCAGCGGCACCAGCAGGTCTTCAAGGCGCCCTTCCAGCTCGTTCATGGTCTTGACCACATCGAAATTCTGCCGCGAGCAGCTCGGGCAGGCGATGAAGTTGATGCCACGGGAACGCAGATGTAAAGACTTGAGAATGTCGTAACCGACCTTCACTTCCTCGACCGGGTCGGCCGCCAGCGAGATGCGGATAGTATCGCCAATCCCTTCGGCGAGCAGCATACCTAGGCCTACGGCGGATTTCACCGTGCCCGAACGCAATCCGCCGGCTTCGGTGATACCAAGGTGCAGCGGCTGGACGATTTCTTTGGCCAGCAAGCGGTAGGCTTCGACGGCCATGAACACGTCGGAGGCCTTTACGCTGACCTTGAAGTCCTGGAAATTCAGGCGCTCGAGGTGCTCGACGTGACGCAAAGCCGATTCGACCAGAGCGGCCGGGGTCGGCTCGCCGTATTTCTTCTGCAGGTCTTTTTCCAGGGACCCGGCGTTGACACCGATGCGGATCGGAATGCCGCGATCACGGGCGGCATCGACCACTGCACGCACCCGGTCTTCACGACCGATGTTGCCCGGGTTGATGCGCAGGCAATCCACACCCAGCTCGGCTACGCGCAAAGCGATCCTGTAATCGAAGTGAATGTCAGCCACCAACGGCACTTTGACCAATTGCTTGATCTTGCCGAACGCCTCGGCGGCGTCCATGTCCGGCACCGAGACGCGGACGATGTCGACGCCGGCGGCTTCCAGACGATTGATCTGCGCCACGGTCGCGGCGACGTCATTGGTGTCGCTGTTGGTCATGCTCTGCACCGCGATCGGCGCGTCGCCGCCCACCGGTACGTTGCCGACCCAGATCTTGCGCGATTCGCGACGTTTGATTGGAGATTCGCCGTGCATGACTTATTGACCCAACTTCAGGCGAGCAGTTTCGCCACTGGTGAACGGAGCGATATCGACCGGCTGGCCGTTGTAGCTGACCTGTGCCGCGCGGGCAACGCCCAGGCGCACGGCGAGCGGCAGTTTGCCGGAAACGGTCACGCTGTCGCCTTTGTGCTTCAGACCACTGAAAATCACTTTGCCACGGCCATCGGTCACCTGTGCCCAGCAATCGCCGGTGAACTGCATCTGTACCTGACCTTCGCCGGCAACCGGAGCGACCGCTTCAGCGGTTGGCGCCGGAGCCGTCGGGGCCGGTGTTGCAGGCACATTCGGGGCTGGAGTGGCCGGCGCAGCAACCACTGGCGCCGCCGTGTGGGCCGGTACGCTTGGTGTAACGGCTGGAGCGGCCGGCTCGGTCACTGGAGCAGCGGATTCGGCGCCGGTCGATTCAGCGCTGGTTTCCGCCTGCGGCAAGGCAAGTGAGGTGGAGTTGTCGGCCTGATTCTCGGCGACCGCCTGATCTTCCGGCTCGTCGATCGGGTGAATCTGCGTGGTGCCGTCAGCGCCTTCGACTTCGACGTGTTCCGGCGCCAGGGTGGTCAGATCGCGAGTGCGCTGGGAGGTCTGATCCTGCCACCAGACGAAACCGCCGCCGATCACCGCGATCAGCAACAGCAGGCTGACGATACGCAAAATAGTGTGGGATACGCGTACCGGCTCTTCGATTCGACCGAGGGCGTGAACGCTGCTGCCCTGGGAGTCGGTACCGGTGGACTGGTCGAATTGCTGAACCAGAACGGTCTGGTCCATGCCGAGCAACTTGGCATAGGCGCGAATGTAACCGCGAGCGAAGGTATGCCCCGGCAGCTTGTCGAACGCGCCGGCTTCAAGATTGCTCAGGGACGTCACGGTGAGGTTGAGCTTGAGGGCCACTTCGGCCAGCGACCAGCCATTGCTTTCGCGGGCCTGGCGCAGGGTCTCACCGGGGTTTACGCGATTCGCTGCTACAACTTCGGGATGCGCCGCTTTCATCATTGCTCCGACAGGTATTGCTGATATTCCGGCGTACCGGGATAGAGTCGTTTTAATTGCAGACCGTAACTGGCTGCCTTGTCGCGATCTTCAAACACTTTTGCCAGCCGAACGCCGAGCAATAGACTACGTGCATTTTGTTCGGTCAACTGGCTGAAACGGTCGTAATAGTCCCGCGCGGGCACATAATGCCTGTCTTCGAAGGACAACTCAGCCATTTCCAGCAATGCGCGCGGTTGTTGGCGGTTCAGGCGCAGGGCTTTTTCCAGCTGTTGCTGCGCCAGCTCGCGCTGGCCAAGCTTGGCGGCCGTCATGCCGAGGTTTTCGAAGACCCGCGAACGCTCAGGATACAGGGTATCGGCGGCCGCTTGTTCAAAACGCTCGTAGGCTTCCTTGTAGCGCTGTTGTTCGTAAAGAAAACTGCCGTAGTTGTTGAGGATGCGCGCATCGGCGGGACGTGAGGACAAGGCCTTGCGAAAGTGCTCGTCGGCGAGTGCAGGCTCCATCTCGGCCTGGAATACCAGGCCAAGGGCGGCATTGGCGTCAGGATCCGAATCGTCAAGCTCCAGTGCTTTTTTCAACGGCACCTTGGCGCGCTCGGTCATGCCCTGCTGCAGGTAGCCCAGCCCCAGCTGCACGTAGGCAGCCCGCGCTTCATCGCGGCCCTTGCTGGTCTTCATCGGGTTGTAGTCACCCGACAGGACACAGCCAGCGCACAGGCTGGCCAACAGCAACAGCAGCGCAAAGCGCAGGGACATAGAGATCCTCTCTTAGTTAGTGTTCGCGGCGTTCTGTGCCAGATCGCTGTCGGCGCTCAACTCGCGCACGGCGATGTAACGTTCGCTGCGACGGGTGCGATCCAGCACCTGCCCTACCAATTGACCACATGCGGCGTCGATGTCTTCACCACGAGTGGTGCGCACAGTGACGTTGAAACCGGCCTGATGCAACTGATCCTGGAAGCGGCGGATGGCATTGTTGCTCGGCCGCTCGTACCCGGAGTGCGGGAACGGGTTGAATGGAATCAGGTTGATCTTGCACGGGATATCTTTAAGCAACTCGATCATTTCAACCGCGTGCTCAAGCTTGTCGTTGACGTCCTTGAGCAAGGTGTACTCGATGGTCAGCACACGTTTCTCGCCAAGGGCGGACATGTAGCGCTGGCACGACTCGAGCAGCATCTTAAGCGGATATTTCTTGTTGATCGGCACCAATTGGTTACGCAATGCGTCATTCGGTGCGTGCAGGGACAACGCCAGGGATACGTCGATGTGCTTGGCCAGCTCATCGATCATCGGCACCACACCCGAGGTGGACAGGGTCACGCGGCGCTTGGAGATCCCGTAGCCGAGGTCATCCATCATCAGATGCATGGCGGCGACGACGTTATCGAAATTCAGCAACGGCTCGCCCATGCCCATCATCACCACGTTGGTGATGGCGCGGTCGATGGTGGCCGGGACGCTGCCGAAAGATTTGTTGGCAATCCACACCTGACCGATGACTTCGGCGGCGGTGAGGTTGCTGTTGAAGCCTTGCTTGCCGGTGGAGCAGAAACTGCAATCCAGGGCACAGCCTGCCTGGGACGAAACGCACAAGGTGCCGCGTTTGCCCTGGGGAATGTACACGGTCTCGACGCAACTGCCGGACGCCACGCGCACCACCCATTTACGGGTGCCGTCGCTGGAGATGTCCTCGCTGACCACTTCCGGACCACGCACTTCAGCAATGGCCTTGAGCTTGTCGCGCAAGGCTTTGCTGACGTTCGTCATGGCGTCGAAATCATCGACGCCAAAGTGGTGAATCCATTTCATTACCTGACCGGCACGGAAACGCTTCTCCCCGATTGAGTCGAAGAATTTTTCCATTTCCGGCTGGGTCAGACCCAGCAGGTTTGTTTTAACAGTCGATGTAGTCATGGATTCACCTTCACTCTGCAAGCAATGCTTAGCGAGTGGTTACTTCAGTAGCTGCGAAGAAGTAAGCGATTTCGCGAGCGGCAGCAGCTTCGGAGTCCGAACCGTGAACGGCGTTGGCGTCGATCGATTCAGCGAAGTCAGCACGGATGGTGCCTGGAGCAGCTTCCTTAGGGTTGGTAGCGCCCATCAGCTCACGGTTGCGAGCGATAGCGTTTTCGCCTTCCAGAACCTGAACGACAACCGGGCCGGAAGTCATGAAAGCAACCAGGTCACCGAAGAAACCGCGCTCGCTGTGCTCAGCGTAGAAGCCTTCGGCTTCGGCTTTGGACAGTTGCTTCAGTTTCGAAGCTACAACGCGCAGGCCAGCGTCTTCGAAGCGAGTGGTGATCTTGCCGATCACGTTTTTAGCAACGGCGTCAGGCTTGATGATGGAGAAAGTACGTTGAACAGCCATGGTGTAACTCCAGAAACGGTAATGTGCGAAAAATTAAACCCGCGAATTATACGCGGGTTCTTGGGTATTGCCTAACCTGCGAGACGATCAGTCCAATTCTGCGGCCCAGAGAGTCTGAACCGCTTCCAGCACCTTCTCACCAACACGGCCAGAAGTCTTATCGAAGTCAGGCAGTCCCTCGATCATCAGCTGCAAACGGACAAAGCCTACCGAGTACGGATCGAGATCCGGGTGGGCCTCGGCCAGCTCTTCTGCAATGCGTTGAACATCATTCCAACCGTAGCTCATGACAGTCTTACCAGTCAGTGCGGCGCTTCGGCCGCATGGTTAAGCGAATATTTCGGAATTTCAACGGTGAGGTCTTCTTCACCGACGATGGCCTGGCAGGCCAGGCGCGATTGTGCTTCCAGGCCCCAGGCCCGATCGAGGAAGTCTTCTTCCAGCTCGTCGGCCTCTTCCAGCGAGTCGAAACCCTCGCGGATGATGCAGTGACAAGTGGTGCACGCGCAGACGCCGCCGCAAGCGCTTTCCATCTCGATATGGTGTTCGTGGGCCAGTTCGAGAATCGATGTGCCGGGCGCAGCCTCGACCACCATGCCTTCAGGACAGAACTTCTCGTGGGGCAGAAAAATGACCTGCGGCATCAGATATCCTCAATTTCATTCAGATTGCGCCCCGACAGAGCGGCTTTCACCGTCAGATCCATGCGGCGGGCAGCAAAGGCATCGGTCACTTGCGACAGACGCTTGGTCTGCTGCTCGATGGCGTAGCCATCGGTACCTTTCATCAGTTCGGCCAGTTCCTGCATTTGCAGTTCGATGACCATGCGCTCTTCGGCGTCCAGCAATCGCTCGCCATCGGCCTCCAGCGCGCCCTGCACCGCTTCGAGCAGGCGCTGGGCATCGACTTGCTGCTCACGCAGAACGCGGGCGACCTTGTCGTCATTGGCATGCTGGAAGGAGTCTTTGAGCATCTTGGCGATTTCGCCATCGGTCAGGCCGTAGGACGGCTTGACCTGAATGCTCGCTTCAACGCCCGAACCCAGCTCACGGGCAGAGACGCTGAGCAGACCGTCGGCGTCGACCTGGAAGGTCACACGAATCTTCGCTGCACCGGCGACCATCGCCGGGATGCCGCGCAATTCGAAGCGGGCCAGAGAGCGGCAATCGCTGATCAGCTCGCGCTCGCCCTGCAACACATGGATGGCCATGGCCGACTGGCCGTCTTTATAAGTAGTGAAATCCTGAGCGCGAGCGACGGGAATGGTGGTGTTGCGCGCAATCACCTTCTCCATCAGGCCGCCCATGGTTTCCAGCCCCAGGGACAGCGGAATCACGTCAAGCAGCAGCAGTTCGCCGCCATCGCGCTTGTTGCCCGCCAGGGTATCGGCCTGGATCGCGGCCCCGATGGCCACCACTTGATCCGGGTCGATTTCCGTCAATGGCTGACGACCGAAGGCTTCGGCAACGGCTTCGCGTACACGTGGGACGCGGGTCGAACCGCCGACCATGACTACTGCGTGGACGTCTTCCAGCTCGATACCGGAATCGCGAACAGCACGGCGGCAGGCTTTCAGGCTGCGCGCGACCATCGGCTCGATCAGCGCATCGAAGGCTTCACGGGTCAGTTGTGCTTTCCAGTCGCCGTAAGCCACTTCCACACTGGCCGCGTCGGTCAGGGCTTCTTTGGCCGCACAGGCGGTCTGCAGCAGATTGCGTTGCGCGCCCGGATCGAGATCGGCGGACAGACCCGCGCTCTCGATGATCCAGCCGGCAATCGCGTGATCGAAGTCATCGCCGCCCAACGCGCTGTCGCCGCCAGTGGCCAACACTTCAAACACGCCGCCAGTCAGACGCAGAATGGAAATATCGAAAGTGCCGCCGCCCAGGTCATAAATCGCAACCAGGCCTTCAGCGTGCTGATCCAGACCGTAAGCCACGGCAGCAGCAGTCGGCTCGTTGAGCAGACGCAATACGTTCAGCCCGGCGAGCTTGGCCGCGTCTTTAGTGGCCTGACGCTGAGCATCGTCGAAATAGGCAGGAACGGTGATCACCGCGCCAACCAGTTCGCCCCCCAAGGTCGCTTCAGCCCGCTGACGCAGGACCCTGAGGATATCGGCGGAGACTTCTACCGGGCTTTTCGGACCTTGCACGGTGTCGATGAACGGCATGTGCGATTCGCCACCGACAAAGCGGTACGGCAGTTGTTCGCCCAATTGCTTGACGTCGGACAGACCGCGACCCATCAAGCGCTTGACCGACAGCACAGTATTCAAAGGATCGGAGGATGCGGCGAGCTTGGCCGACTCACCGACTTCGACGCGGTCGGCGTGATAACGCACGGCGGACGGCAGGATGACCTGCCCGTTGGCGTCGGCCAGCGGCTCGGAAAGACCACTGCGCAGCGCAGCGACCAGCGAATTGGTAGTACCCAAGTCGATCCCCACAGCCAGACGGCGCTGGTGCGGTTGAGGACTTTGGCCGGGTTCGGCGATCTGCAGTAGAGCCATGGTGATCAGGTCTTGTCTGTCTGTCAGCGTGCAATCAGGGCAGCGCTGGGTTAATCGTCGAGGCGCTCTTCCAGCTGGCGCACTTCGTAGGTGAGCTTGTCGAGGAACTGCATGCGCCGCATCAGGCGTTCGGCCTGCTCGCGTTGCGCCGCGTCATCCCAACAGGCTGCGAAGCTTTCGTTGAGTTGTTCCTGAGCAGCCTTGAGGCGACGCTTGAACACCGCGACACCGTCGAGATCGGCACTGTCCTGCAGGTCTTCAAGCTCTTCGCGCCATTGCATCTGCTGCAGAAGAAACTCGGGATCATGAACCGTGACTTCCATCGGCACTTCATGCCCGCTGATTTTCAGTAGGTAGCGCGCACGCTGGGCCGGGCTCTTGAGCGTCTGGTAAGCGTCATTGAGCCGCGCCGATTGCTCGAGCGCCGAGCGCTGCTCGCGCTCGGAAGCGTCGGCAAAGCGGTCAGGATGAACGCCGCGCGCCAACTCACGATAGCGCGTGGCCAACTGCTCGAGATCCAGGCGGAAGCTCGGTTGCAGCTCGAATAAAGCGAAATGACAAGGAATACCCACGACGAGCCTCAGATGTTGAAGCTTTCGCCGCAGCCACATTCACCGCGCACGTTGGGGTTGTTGAACTTGAAGCCTTCGTTCAACCCTTCCTTGACGAAATCAAGCTCGGTGCCGTCCAGGTAGGCCAGGCTTTTCGGGTCGATGATCACTTTTTCGCCGTGACTCTCGAACACCTGATCCTCTGCCACTACCTCGTCGACAAACTCCAGCACGTAGGCAAGGCCGGAACAGCCTGTGGTGCGAACACCCAGACGAATCCCTTCACCTTTGCCGCGCCCGTCGAGGGAGCGCCGCACGTGTCGAGCAGCCGCTTCTGTCATGCTGATAGCCATCGTTGACTCCTTACTCGTCGCCCAATGCTTAGATCAAGCCTTTCTTCTGCTTGTAGTCGCGAACAGCCGCCTTGATAGCGTCTTCAGCGAGCACGGAGCAGTGAATTTTCACTGGCGGCAGGGCCAGTTCTTCGGCCAGCTGGGTGTTCTTGATGGTTTCGGCTTCGTCCAGGGTCTTGCCCTTCATCCACTCGGTAGCGAGGGAGCTGGAGGCGATCGCCGAACCGCAACCGTAGGTCTTGAACTTGGCGTCTTCGATAACGCCCTGATCGTTGACCTTGATCTGCAGACGCATCACGTCGCCGCACGCCGGAGCGCCGACCATGCCGGTGCCGACATCAGGATCTTCCGCGTTCATCTTGCCGACGTTGCGCGGGTTTTCGTAGTGGTCGATGACCTTTTCGCTGTAAGCCATGATTCTCAATCCTCACTCATCAGGGCCGCTCTTGAGACCCTGCAACTGCGCTGCGTAAACCGCCGCGTCGCTACAGGATCCATATCCGGCGGCTTCTATAGTTAGTGTGCCGCCCACTCGATTTTCGAGATATCGACGCCGTCTTTGTACATGTCCCACAGCGGCGACAGAGCGCGCAGCTTGGTAACGGCCTCGCAGACTTTCTGCGCGGCGTAGTCGATTTCTTCTTCGGTGGTGAAACGGCCGAAGGTAAAGCGGATCGAGCTGTGTGCCAGTTCGTCGTTGCGGCCCAGGGCGCGCAGTACGTACGAAGGCTCCAGCGACGCCGAGGTGCACGCCGAACCGGACGATACCGCCAGATCCTTGAGCGCCATGATCAGCGACTCGCCTTCAACGTAGTTGAAGCTCAGGTTCAGGTTGTGCGGAACGCGGGCGGACAGGCTGCCGTTGACGTACAGCTCTTCCAGATGTTCGACCTGCTTGTAGAAGCGATCGCTCAAGGCTTTGATGCGCACATTCTCGCCAGCCATGTCTTCCTTGGCCACGCGGAACGCTTCGCCCATGCCGACGATCTGGTGGGTCGCCAGGGTGCCGGAGCGCATGCCGCGCTCGTGACCGCCGCCGTGCATGGTCGCTTCGATGCGCACACGCGGCTTGCGGCTGACGTACAGCGCGCCGATGCCTTTAGGACCATAAGTCTTGTGGGCAGAGAACGACATCATGTCGACTTTCAGCTTCTGCAGATCGATCTCGACCTTGCCGGTAGACTGAGCAGCGTCGACGTGGAACAGCACGCCTTTGGCGCGCAGCATCTCGCCGATGGCGGCAATGTCGTTGATGGTGCCGATTTCGTTGTTGACGTGCATCACCGACACCAGAATGGTGTCTTCGCGCAGGGCTGCGTCGATCATTGCCGGGGTGATCAGACCATCTTCGGTAGGCTCGAGATAGGTCACTTCGAAACCTTCACGCTCCAGCTGGCGCATGGTATCGAGGACAGCCTTGTGCTCAATCTTGCTGGTGATCAGGTGTTTGCCCTTGGAGGCGTAGAAATGTGCCGCGCCCTTGATAGCCAGGTTGTCGGATTCGGTCGCACCGGAGGTCCAGACGATTTCGCGCGGGTCGGCATTGACCAGATCGGCCACCTGACGACGAGCGTTTTCGACGGACTCTTCAGCCTTCCAGCCGAACACGTGGGAGCGGGACGCCGGGTTACCGAAGTTTCCGTCGACCAGCAGGCATTCACTCATTTTTTGCGCAACACGCGGATCGACCGGGGTAGTTGCAGAGTAATCAAGGTAAATCGGCAATTTCATGGACTATCTCCTAAATCAGGGCTGGCGTGCCGCGGGTAGCTCTTCGGCTGTCATTCGACGGCGGACGCTTCAATCTTGTCCAGGCGTGGCGCCTTGCTGTTGCAACGGCGCTGGTCCTGACGCTGGGCCACTTCCTGTACCTCACGGCGAGTCACAAGGTCGGCCAAGCTGATACCGCTCAGAAATTCGTGAATCTGCAGGCTCAAGTCGCACCACAGGTGATGGGTCAGGCAGGTATCGCCGGAATGGCAATCGCCCTGGCCCTGGCACTTGGTGGCATCGACCGATTCGTTCACCGCATCGATCACCTGGGCGACCTGGATGCCCTGCATGTCGCGGGACAACTGGTAGCCACCGCCCGGACCGCGAACGCTGGAAACCAGGTTGCTGCGGCGCAGTTTGGCGAACAGCTGTTCGAGGTAGGACAGGGAGATGCCTTGGCGCTCGGAGATATCGGCCAGAGACACCGGCCCGTGCTGCGCGTGCAACGCCAGGTCAAGCATGGCGGTCACGGCGTATCGGCCTTTTGTAGTCAGTCGCATGGACAGTTACCACGGAGTTCGGAATGGGCGGGAGTATGCAATTCCCGAGCATTTAAGTCAACTATAAGACCTAGTGCTTTAGTCGGGTTTACCCGCAAAAGAGCGCGCGCACTATAGCAAAGACGGGTTGTGGACAGCCAGCGCAACCGCGTGATCGTTCTTCGCGAGCAGGCTCGCTCCCACAGGGAAGACTCATTTCAATGTGGGAGCGAGCCTGCTCGCGAAAAGCGCTGCGCTTCAGCCGGCTTTCGATTCATCTTTGCCTTTGACGCAGGCGAAGTCTTCTTCACGCAGCTCAGGCAGATCTTTCGCACAGTAATTGCTGCCCAGATCCTTCAGCGCGCCGCACATGCCTTCCAGACGTCCATCAACAGCCTGCAGATGATCGAGCAACTGGCCAATGGCGCGAGCCACCGGGTCAGGCATGTCTTCGCCGACGCCGTAGGCATCGAAACCGATCTTCTCTGCCATAGCCTTGCGCTTGGCATCCTGCTCTTCATCGGTCTTGATGATGATCCGCCCCGGAATCCCGACCACAGTGGCGCCCGGCGGCACTTCTTTGGTCACCACGGCATTGGAGCCAACCTTGGCGCCGGCGCCTACCATGAACGGACCAAGCACCTTGGCACCGGCACCGACCACCACGCCGTCACCCAGAGTCGGGTGGCGCTTGCCTTTGTTCCAGCTGGTGCCGCCGAGGGTCACACCTTGATAGATGGTCACATCGTCGCCGATCTCCGCGGTTTCACCAATGACAATGCCCATGCCGTGGTCGATGAAGAACCGGCGTCCAACCTTGGCGCCCGGGTGAATTTCGATTCCGGTCAGCCAGCGACCGAAGTTCGACACCAGTCGCGCCAGCCATTTCAGTTCGTTGCGCCAGAGCATGCCGGCCAGACGATGAATCCAGATGGCATGCATACCGGGATAGCAAGTCAGGACTTCAAAAGCGTTACGCGCCGCCGGGTCTCGATGGAATACGCTTTGGATATCTTCACGCAAACGCTCGAACATCATTCAATCCTTCCGCTTCAGAAGCTCGCCACGGGCCGCTTTTTGGGTTTCCGTGAGGATGCCACGCAATATATTCATTTCCGCCCGGCTGACCGAGCTGCGTCCGTACAACCGGCGCAAGCGTGCCATCAAGTGCCGTGGTTTTTCCGGGTCGAGGAATTCGATGGCGACCAGCGTCTGCTGCAGATGCTCATAGAACCGCTCCAGCTCATCCATGGTCGCGAGCTCAGCGCTTTTCACCGAGGCCACTTCCTCCTTCTCGACCTTGCTCGGCTGACCCTGTGCGGCCAGCCAGGCCATGCGCACTTCATAACTCAACACCTGCACCGCCGCGCCGAGGTTCAGCGAACTGAACGTCGGGTCGGAGGGGATATGCACGTGAAAGTGACATCGCTGCAGCTCATCATTGGTCAGGCCGGAGTCTTCACGACCGAACACCAAAGCGATCTGAGCGCCCTGCCCGGCTTCCTCTACCACTTTGCTGCCGCACTCGCGCGGATCCAGCAGCGGCCAAGGGATACGACGATCACGGGCGCTGGTGCCGAGCACCAGATTGCAGCCGACCAAGGCATCTTCCAAAGTGGCGACGACTTGCGCGCTTTCAAGGATGTCCCCGGCACCGGAGGCGCGGGCATCGGCCTCGTGGTGCGGAAAGACCCGCGGTTCGACCAGCACCAGCCGCGACAGACCCATGTTTTTCATGGCGCGCGCGGCCCCGCCGATGTTGCCGGGGTGGCTGGTATTGACCAGGACGACACGAATGTTCTGCAGCAAGGGAGGCGCTCTCGGACACAGGAAAGGGGGGCAAATCTTACAGAACAGCCTACCGTTAAGCTATGAAAGCGAACAGTGTCCTTCACCTGAAGAAAAGTTCTGATAGAATGCGCGGCTTTCTTTAACAACCTTAGGTGACACATCCATGCAGCCCATGCTGAATATCGCGCTGCGCGCCGCCCGCAGCGCCAGTGAACTGATCTTCCGCTCCATCGAGCGCCTGGATACCATCAAGGTCGACGAAAAAGACGCCAAGGATTATGTATCCGAGGTTGATCGCGCCGCTGAACAGAAAATCATCGATGCCCTGCGCAAGGCTTACCCGAATCACTCGATCCAGGGCGAAGAAACCGGCCTGCACGCCGGCACCGGCATCGAAGGCGAAGAGTACCTGTGGATCATCGATCCGCTCGATGGCACCACCAACTTCCTGCGTGGCATTCCTCATTTCGCAGTCAGCATCGCCTGCAAATACCGTGGCCGCCTGGAACACGCAGTGGTTCTGGACCCGGTTCGCCAGGAAGAATTCACCGCCAGCCGTGGTCGCGGCGCCCAACTGAACGGTCGTCGTCTGCGCGTCAGCGGTCGCACCAGTCTCGACGGCGCCCTGCTCGGCACCGGCTTCCCGTTCCGTGACGATCAGATGGACAATCTCGACAACTACCTGGGCATGTTCCGCGCCCTGGTTGGCCAGACTGCCGGCATCCGCCGCGCCGGTTCGGCGAGCCTGGATCTGGCCTACGTGGCCGCCGGTCGTTTCGATGCGTTCTGGGAGTCGGGCCTGTCCGAGTGGGATATGGCTGCAGGCGCCCTGCTGATCCAGGAGGCCGGCGGTCTGGTGAGTGACTTCACCGGCGGTCACGACTTCCTTGAGAAGGGCCACATCGTTGCCGGCAACACCAAATGCTTCAAGGCAGTGCTGACGGCGATCCAGCCGCACCTGCCGGCTTCGCTGAAGCGCTAAGCTCTCCGCGAAACCAAAAAAGCACCCTTCGGGGTGCTTTTTTTATGCCTGAAATTCGACATCGCCCCTGTAGGAGCTGCCGAAGGCTGCGATCTTTTGATCTTTTCAGCAAGATCTAAAGATCGCAGCCTTCGGCAGCTCCTACAGGGGTAATCGGCTGAATCAGCAGGAGACCGGGCGCCTGCAATATTACGGGCAAAAAAAAGCACCCCGCAGGGTGCTTCTTTTAAAACGTTCGAGCCTTACTGACCCGGCTCATTCTGCGAAAGGATCAGCTTGCCTTCCTTGTCGACCGGGATCTGGTTGCCCGGATCGCGATCCATCCGCACTTTGCCTTCCTTGCCATCGAGCGAGTAACGCACGTCGTAGCCAACGACCTTGTCGCTGATGTCATTGACCGTGTTGCAGCGTGTTTGCGTGGTGGTGTAGGTGTCACGCTGCTGCATGCCCTCCTGCACCTTGTTGCCGGCATAACCGCCACCGACCGCACCGGCGACCGTGGCAATCTTCTTGCCGGTGCCGCCACCAATCTGATTACCCAACAAGCCACCGGCCAGCGCCCCCACCACCGTACCGGCGATCTGGTGTTGATCCTTGACCGGCGCCTGACGGGTCACCGTTACATCCTTGCAAACTTCACGTGGAGTCTTGATCTGTGTCTTGACCGGCTCAACGGCTAATACTTGCGCATACTCAGGGCCGCTTTTAACCAGGCTGTAGGTGGCAACAGCACCCCCGGCTGTGACACCGACAGCACCCAATACCGCACCAACCAGCAACGACTTGTTCACATGAACCTCCTGACCATCACATGCGGGACGCGCCCGCGCTTCTCCCAGCCTTGGAGCACAAAAAAAGGCGCGAGTTCAACTCGCGCCTTTTGTAGCCTGACGGCCGGAAAATCGCTGGCCGTTATGGACGGTCGTCGACTTCCTTTTCGGTGTTGGCCGGAGGAATCAGATCCTCGGTGGTCAGGTTCAGCCAGATCAGTACCACGTTGGCGATGTAGATCGACGAGTAGGTACCCGCCAGTACACCGATGAACAGTGCGATGGAGAAGCCGAACAGGTTGTCGCCGCCGAAGAACAGCAGCGCCGCGATTGCCAGCAGAGTCGAGATCGACGTCGCCATGGTGCGCAGCAGGGTCTGGGTGGTCGAGATGTTGATGTTCTCGATCAGCGACGCCTTGCGCAGCACGCGGAAGTTCTCACGTACCCGGTCGAACACGACGATGGTGTCGTTCAACGAGTAACCGATGATCGCCAGCACCGCCGCCAATACGGTCAGATCGAAGGTGATCTGGAAGTACGAGAGGATACCTACGGTCACGATCACGTCGTGGATCAGCGACACAATCGCGCCGACCGCAAACTTCCACTGAAAGCGGAACGCCAGGTAGATCAGGATGCCGCCGAGCGCCAGCAGCATGCCGAGGCCGCCCTGGTCGCGCAGCTCTTCACCGACCTGCGGGCCGACGAACTCGACACGCTTGACCGTCGCCGGGTTGTCGCCGCCGATCTTCTGCAGCGCTTCGGCCACCTGATGGCCCAGCTGCGGGTCTTCACCCGGCATGCGCACCAACAGATCGGTGGTGGCGCCGAAATTCTGCACCACGGCTTCGTGATAACCGGAAGTCGCCAGCTGCTCGCGCACCTTGGTGACATCGGCCGGACGCTCGTAGGTCAGCTCGATGAGCGTACCGCCGGTGAAGTCCAGACCCCAGTTCATGCCCTTGGTGGCGACACTGAACAAGGCAATGACGGTAAGCAACACGGTGACGCCGAACGCGAAGTTGCGAACGCCCATGAAGTTGATTGTACGTAACATGGCAGCCCCTTAAATCCACAACTTCTTGAAGTCACGTCCGCCAAAGATCAGGTTGACCATTGCGCGGGTCACCATGATGGCCGTGAACATCGAGGTAAAGATCCCGAGGGACATGGTCACTGCGAAGCCCTTCACCGGGCCGGTGCCCATGGCGAAGAGAATGCCGCCGACCAGCAAGGTGGTCAGGTTGGCATCGAGAATCGCGGTGAATGCCCGGCCGAAGCCTTCGTTGATTGCCCGCTGCACAGTCATGCCAGCGGCGATCTCTTCACGAATCCGCGAGAAGATCAGTACGTTGGCGTCGACCGCCATACCCATGGTCAAGACGATACCGGCGATGCCCGGCAGGGTCAGCGTGGCGCCCAGTAGCGACATCAGGGCCAGCAGCAGCACCATGTTCACCGCCAGCGCGACGGTGGCAATGACGCCGAAGAAGCGGTAGATGGCGATGATGAACAGCGACACGAACAGCATGCCCCACAGCGACGCATCGATACCCTTGGTGATGTTGTCAGCACCCAGGCTCGGACCGATTGTGCGCTCTTCGGCGAAGTACATCGGCGCCGCCAGACCACCGGCACGCAGCAGCAGCGCCAGTTCGGACGACTCGCCCTGACCGTTCAGGCCAGTGATGCGGAACTGCGCACCCAGCGGCGACTGGATGGTCGCCAGACTGATGATCTTTTTCTCTTCCTTGAAGGTCTGCACTGCAACGTCTTTCTCGGCGCCATCAACCACTTGCTTGGTGTAAGTGGTGACCGGACGCTGTTCGATGAAGATCACCGCCATGCTGCGACCAACGTTGGAACGGGTCGCGCGGCTCATCAGCTCACCACCGTGGCCATCCAGGCGGATGTTCACTTCAGGCGTACCGTGTTCGCCGAAACCGGCCTTGGCGTCGGTGACCTGGTCACCGGTAATGATCAGACCACGCTCGATCTGCGCTGGAGGACGGTTGCCTTCACGGAATTCGAACGATTCGGAAGTGGCTTTCGAAGCGCCCGGCTCGGCGGCCAGGCGGAACTCAAGGTTGGCCGTCTTGCCGAGAATACGCTTGGCTTCGGCAGTGTCCTGCACGCCCGGCAGTTCAACCACGATGCGGTTGGCGCCCTGACGTTGAACGATCGGTTCGGCAACACCCAGCTCGTTGACGCGGTTACGCACCGTGGTCAGGTTCTGCTTGATGGAGTATTCACGGATTTCCGCCAGCTTGGCCGGGGTCATCGCCAGACGCAGCACCGGTTGACCGTTGAGGTCGGCCGGAACAATGTCGAAATCATTGAAGTTCTTGCGGATCAGCGCACGGGCCTGTTCGCGGGAGTCTTCATCACTGAAGCCCAACTGAATGGCACCGCCCAGTTGCGGCAGGCTGCGATAGCGCAGCTTCTCTTTGCGCAGCAGGCTCTTGACGTCGCCTTCGTAGACTTTCAGGCGCGCATCGAGGGCTTTGTCCATGTCCACTTCGAGCAGGAAGTGCACACCACCGGACAAGTCCAGACCCAGCTTCATCGGGTGCGCACCGAGGTTGCGCAGCCATTGCGGAGTGGTCTGTGCCAGGTTCAGCGCGACGACGTAGTCATCACCCAACGCCTTGCGCACAACGTCCTTGGCTGGCAGCTGATCTTCAGCCTTGCTCAGACGGATCAGACCGCCCTTGCCGCCCGCCGTCAGCGTGGCCGCCTTGACGTTGATGCCGGACTCTTTCAGCGCTGTGCTGACGCGAGCCAGATCGGCGTCATTGACCTGCAGAGCCGTGCTGGCGCCGCTGATCTGAATGGCCGGGTCATCGGGGTAAAGATTGGGAGCGGAATAAATCAGACCGATCGCCAGCACCGCCAGGATCAGAATGTATTTCCACAGAGGGTATTTGTTCAGCATCACGCCGCCCGTTATGAACGCGGGGCGCCTTGCGCGCCCCGTCGATTGAGTAGAAGTTGTTGCTCTTAGATCGCTTTCAGCGTGCCTTTTGGCAGCGTGGCGGCGATGGCGCCTTTCTGGAACTTCATTTCCACGGTGTCGGAGACTTCCAGAACCACGAAGTCATCGGCAACTTTGGTGATCTTGCCGGCGATGCCGCCAGTGGTCACGACTTCGTCGCCTTTCTGCAGGCTGCTCAGCAGGTTCTTCTGCTCTTTGGCGCGCTTGGCCTGTGGACGCCAGATCATCAGGTAGAAGATGACCAGGAAGCCGACCAGGAAAATCCACTCGAAGCCGCCGCCCATTGGGCTCGCAGCAGCCGGTGCAGCTGCGTCAGCCATGGCGTTAGAGATAAAAAAGCTCATTTAGCACTCCAGTTGCAAATGTTGAATCTTGGGGTCAGAAAACTCAGTCCAAAGGCGGGACGGGAAGTCCGCGTTTGGCGTAGAAGGCATCGACAAAGGCGGCCAATGTACCCTGTTGAATAGCCTCGCGCAAACCAGCCATCAGCACCTGATAATGGCGCAAGTTATGGATGGTATTGAGCATGCTGCCGAGCATTTCGCCGCACTTGTCCAGGTGATGCAGATAAGCGCGCGAGAAGTTCTGGCAGGTGTAGCAATCGCAGGTCGGATCCAGCGGCGATTCATCATGGCGATGGAACGCGTTACGGATCTTCAGCACACCGGTATCGATGAACAGATGCCCATTGCGGGCATTACGGGTTGGCATCACGCAATCGAACATGTCCACCCCGCGGCGCACACCCTCAACCAGATCTTCCGGTTTGCCAACGCCCATAAGGTAACGAGGTTTGTCAGCGGGCATCTGGCCCGGCAGATAATCCAGCACCTTGATCATTTCGTGCTTCGGTTCGCCCACCGACAGACCGCCGATGGCGAGGCCGTCGAAGCCGATCTTGTCGAGGCCTTCGAGCGAGCGCATGCGCAGGTTTTCATGCATGCCGCCCTGAACGATGCCGAACAGTGCTGCGGTGTTGTCGCCGTGGGCATTCTTCGAACGCTGCGCCCAACGCAACGACAGCTCCATCGATACCCGCGCGACGTCTTCGTCAGCCGGGTACGGCGTGCATTCGTCGAAGATCATCACGATGTCGGAACCGAGATCGCGCTGCACTTGCATCGATTCTTCCGGGCCCATGAACACTTTGGCGCCGTCGACCGGAGAAGCGAAGGTCACGCCCTCCTCCTTGATCTTGCGCATCGCGCCGAGGCTGAACACCTGGAAGCCACCGGAGTCGGTGAGGATCGGGCCTTTCCACTGCATGAAATCGTGCAGATCGCCGTGCTCCTTGATCACCTGAGTGCCGGGGCGCAGCCACAGGTGAAAGGTGTTGCCCAGAATGATCTCCGCACCCGTGGCGACGATGTCACGCGGCAACATGCCCTTGACCGTGCCGTAGGTGCCGACCGGCATGAACGCCGGGGTCTCGACGGTGCCACGGGGGAAGGTCAGGCGACCACGGCGAGCCTTGCCATCGGTGGCCAACAGCTCAAAGGACATTCGGCATTCGCGACTCATTCTGTTTCCTCTGGGCCCGACTGTTCAGGGGCAGTTGGAGCGGGATTGCGGGTGATGAACATCGCATCACCGTAGCTGAAAAAGCGGTAACCGTTGTCGACAGCAGCTTTGTAGGCGGCCATGGTTTCGGGATAACCGGCAAACGCGGAAACCAGCATCAACAGCGTGGATTCCGGCAAATGGAAATTGGTCACCAGGGCATCGACCACATGAAATGGCCGGCCCGGGTAGATAAAGATATCGGTGTCGCCACTGAACGGCTTGAGCACACCATCGCGCGCCGCACTTTCCAGCGACCGCACACTGGTTGTGCCGACAGCAATCACCCGACCACCACGCGCACGACAGGCAGCAACCGCATCGACCACGTCCTGGCCGACTTCCAGCCACTCGCTGTGCATGTGGTGGTCTTCGATCTTCTCCACGCGCACCGGCTGAAACGTCCCCGCGCCCACGTGCAATGTAACGAACGCAGTTTCGACGCCCTTGGCGGCAATCGCCTGCATCAGCGGCTCATCGAAATGCAGCCCCGCCGTCGGCGCCGCCACCGCGCCCAAGCGCTGGGCATAAACAGTCTGATAACGCTCGCGATCCGAGCCTTCATCCGGGCGGTCTATATAAGGAGGCAACGGCATGTGCCCGACGCGGTCGAGCAGCGGCAACACTTCCTCGGCAAAACCCAGCTCGAACAACGCGTCATGACGCGCGAGCATCTCGGCCTCGCCACCGCCGTCGATAAGGATCTTCGAACCCGGTTTCGGCGACTTGCTGGAGCGCACATGCGCCAGTACGCGGTGCGCATCGAGCACGCGCTCGATGAGAATTTCCAGCTTGCCGCCGGACGCTTTCTGCCCGAACAGCCGCGCCGGAATCACCCGGGTATTGTTGAACACCATCAAATCGCCCGGGCGCAAATGCTCAAGCAAATCAGTGAATTGACGGTGTGCCAGGGCGCCGCTCGGCCCATCGAGGGTCAGCAGGCGACTAGCGCGACGCTCGGCCAACGGGTGGCGGGCGATCAGCGAATCAGGGAGCTCGAAAGTAAAGTCAGCAACGCGCATGATGGGGTTCGTCTAGCAGGGCCGGAAAGTCTAGCGGAATTATCGAAAATTGACCATGAAACGTGATTGACCAACGGTAATCACCTCTCTATACTTCGCCGCCATTGAGCCCTGATGGCGGAATTGGTAGACGCGGCGGATTCAAAATCCGTTTTCGAAAGGAGTGGGAGTTCGAGTCTCCCTCGGGGCACCACATAGCAGTATCTGAGAGTCTCTACCAGCCTCTCAGACCCAGAGAAACCGGCCACTTGGCCGGTTTTTTTGTGCCTGTCTGTTTACCTGCTACTCCCCTATCTCCCCCCGCGCTCGCCAGAAGCTGGCCCGCCGCCTGAGTGCCAACCCAAGCCTGAAGCAGAAGCCAAGCTGTCCTCACAAAACTGGTCGAGTTGGACGACCCGAGGGCGTCAAGAAACGCTGGAACATCCCGGCGCGCACCATGACGGGTGACTTCGGCAAAGACGTACTCGGCCCGCTGGTAGATATGGGCCTGCGGCTTGCAGGAAGTCGTTCAGGACGCAATGCACGCAATGACCTGCAGAGTTATCTCGGCGGCTTCTACAGCGCGCAACGGGCTCGATTGGTCACGCGCTTGGGTTGGCATGACACCGCGTTTCTTCTGCCCGAGCAGCAGGTCGGCGCGCACAGCGAGCACCTGCACTTCTACGAAGCCGGTTCGCAACTTCCGCCAATCAGCGAAGCGGGCACGCTTGAGCAATGGCAGGAGCAGATCGGCGCGCTGTGCATCGGCAATCACCGTTTGGCGTTTGTCGTCGGCGTGGCTTTCGCGGGACCGCTGCTGCACATGCTCGGCCACGAGTCGGGTGGCTTCCACTTGTACGGCGACAGCTCCGGTGGCAAGACCACCCATTTGCAGGTCGCCGCCTCGATCTACGGCGGACCGCGTCTGGTGCGTTCGTGGCGGTCAACCGACAACGCGCTCGAATCCATCGCCGCCGCCCATTCCGACGGCCTTCTGGTCTTGGACGAAATCGGCATGTGCGACCCGCGCATCATCGGCGAGACGGTGTACATGCTCGGCAACGGCACAGGCAAGGCACGCGCCAACGATCGAGGCCAAGCTGGCCGATAGGTACAGGAGTGGCGCCTGCTGTTTCTCTCCACTGGCGAGAAGACGCTGGCCCAGCACATGGCCGAAGCGAACAAGGAACTGAAAGCGGGTATGGAAGTGCGCATGCTCGCTGCCCCGGCCGATGCCAGCAAAGGCATTGGCATGTTCGATGTGCTTAACGGTTTTGAGGATGCGGCGGCACTGTCCGACGCGCTCAAGGCACGCGTAGCGAAGTACTACGGCACGCCGCTCACGGTCTTCCTGACGGCGCTGTGTCAACCCGGTAAGCGTCACGGATGGTCCGCCATCCTGCGCCGCACGCTGGAAGGCTTTATTGCCCAGTCTTTACCAGCATCGGCCAGTGGACAAGCGCACCGTGCCGCCGCTCGCTTCGGTCTCGCCGCAGCAGCGGGCGAGCTGGCCACGGCGATGGGCATCACAGGCTGGCCCGACGGCACTGCCACCACCGCTGCTCGAGTGTGTCTCAATGCATGGATGAACGAGCGCGGCGGCGCAGGCAACTTCGAGGGCGATGCGATCTTGGCGCGGCTGCGCCAGGTCATCGAGCGCTTCGGTGAAAGCCGCTTCACGCGCTGGGAATCGGCGGCGGCAAAAATCGATGAGCACGGGCCGCGCACCATCGACCGACTCGGTTTTCGTAAGACGTTGGAGCACGGTCTAGGCGATGCCCTGCACACCACCAACACCTACTACGTGCTCCCCGAGTTATGGCGCTCGGAGATCTTCCGAGGCATGAACATCAACGCGGTGAACAAGGAGCTGCTGCAGCGCGGTGTTCTGGAACCCGGGAAGGACGGTAAGGCGTCGAGCCTGATCCGGTTACCCGGTCTCGGCACGCAACGTTGCTACATCGTTAAGACGATTCCAGGAATGGATGAGAGCGAGGCTCGGGCTGCCTGAGGGCATCTTTGCTGATCGAGGTAGCACCGGCTCATTCCCGGCCTCGCCAGCCACTCAACCAACCCACAATCGAATTGAACAGAGACCAAACACATGAACGAGATTCAAGAACTGAAAGACCGCCGTGACGAACTGCTGAGCGAGGCAGAGCGACTACAAGCCGAAATGTTGCCACTTGAGTCGGCGCTGGAAAGTGAAGAACTCATTGAACCAGACCGCAAACGCGAATTACGGGAGAAGTACAGCGAGGTGAAAAGTAAATTTCACTCGCGCAAGCACAATGCCGACTTAATAAATCGGAAGATCATTCGCCGTGAAGACCTCGCGAATTGCGATTCGCTGATGGCGGATTACGTCGAGGCGATGAACAACTGGAAAGCGGATGAGCAGGAGCTGAACGAAAAGCGTCGTAGCCTCAGCACCCGCCTTGAGCAGATTCAACAACAAGCGGCTGAAGACATGGCCAAGGCACGTCAGGCCGAAACAGACGCTGCCACGGCATACGCGCAGGCAGTCGCCTGGGGTGACACCGAAGGCGAGAAGACCGCGAACGCCGACGCACAAAAGGCCGCGAAGAACCTGACAGCCGCCACCGAACATAACCGTCGGCAAACCCTGATCATGGCAGCGTTAGAGCAGGAGCTGGTGACAGTAGATAAATACATCACCGAAGCACAGGAAAAGTATAAAGAGATCGAACGAACCGCCCTGTGGCTCTCTTACACGGTGCTGGAAGAGAAGTGGAATGAGGCCGCAAAAGCGTTATTTGAGGTAGGCGGAAAGCTGTGGGCGAACTACAACTTACTCGGATTGGATCAAGTGAACCTGATGAAGCTGACGGTTCCCGAAGAAGGTGAACGCTTCGGCAATTGGACGTGGCGTGAACTGTCCGACCGTGCCCGTAAATACAGCGCACTCGACTTGGTGCAGCTTGACGGTCTGCTAAGCCCTCAACGATCCGAAGAAGTGAGCACTCAAGAACAATGCAAGGATGAAGGTAATGAACAAGCCAATGCAGAACAGCGCCAGGTGGTCTGAAACGCTCAAAACTCGGCAGGCCCACCTCAATGCCCTGCTGAAAACCATCAACGCAGGGCCGGGAAAAGCTAGCCCGATACAAACGCTGACGATTAACGCGATCAAATCGGAAATGACGCACATTGACAGCCAACTGAGCCGTCGAAAATAGCGCTGAACTATAACCAGCTCGTTTTATCTTAATAACTAAGCACGACCACTTCGTAAAGAGAAAGACAATGTCCAAACTCGCAGAATACCGTCAGCTGGAAAAACACCTCGCCGAGCAACTCCAGGCACTGGAAGCTCTAAAAAGTGATGATGGGCTGAAGAAAGAAATCGAGTTCGAAACGAAGCTGCGCAAGCTACTCGGACAGTATGGGTTTAGCCTGAAGCACATCGTCAACATTCTAGAGCCGCAGACCACGGCGAAGCGTCAAGGCGCAGCTCCGGCCGCCAGAACACGCAAACCACGCGAACTCAAGGTCTACAAAAATCCGAATACCGGTGAAATGATCGAAACGAAGGGAGGAAATCACAAAGCCTTGAAAAATTGGAAAGCCAAACACGGTACCGACGTTGTCGAAGGATGGCTGAAAAAGTAAATCTGCTTCGCCTAAAAAAGGGCCCATGCGGGGCCCTTTTTCGAAGTGACGCGGACACCCTCAGAACACCAGATTAGCTCCCTCTTTCTTAAAAAAACCAGTTATGGCAGCCCCTGCAACCTTCATCGGAACCTCAGTACTGCCACCGCTAACTCATCTTAAATCGTCCATGCTGGTAGCTCTATTGAATATTTCCATATTTCCGCGGTACCTATAGATGTTTCTTGTTCATAGCCATTCGCAAAAGGGAATACTATGCTCGAAGCGTTATTTTTTGCATAGAGGTAATATAAAGCAAAGCCTAGTGCTTGCGCCTTAGTGGAAAGAGGGCTCAAATACAAATTCGTGATAGGCTTTTTTAATGATTCCGCTTGCACTACTTCATGGATTCGCTCAGCGGTAGAAAATGGATCGTTAACGGGAGCATAATATCGCTGCTTACCTCTCCCAGTCGGAAATGCTGCTTCTGGAGCCTTGCTAGCCCGAACAACACTTTCCTGATACATATCTGCTCTAAGAGAAGGAAACCCCCACAATGTAACTATATTTGCGAAGTCTTTATGCTCAGCCACTTGCTTGAGCAGTTCATGATCATAGCCAATACCGAGGAGTAGAATATCGTTTGAGCTTTCATTGTTTGGCTCACCTTCAAATCCGGCTATTGATCGAACTAGCGTTACAGGACCCGCAGAAAAATTGGTATCGTCTTTTTTCTGATATCGAACAGGCTCAGAATAAATTGCGTCAAATTTCAGAAGACCATAATATTGTAGCAACTTGATCAAAAACAATAAGTGCGGCCGCATAAATCCGGTTATATCAATGCACAATCGCTTGCCTGCCAGAGACTCAGCATACTTCTGAAAAAACTCGTTTAAAAACTCAGACTCTTCCATCTGCGACGAATAGAACACCTCTCCGCTTTCGGGGTACTCAGATTCGTTAAATTGGTATTGTGGAAAAATTAGCCATAGCTTTAGCGGCGCTTGACATTTATCGAACACGACTCCAATTCGATCGCTCAAATTATATGCAGAAATGAATACATCATACTGGGCGTCGAGCGGCCAGCTTCCTTCTAGGGGCAAGCGAGTTTTATAAAAGTAATCAAATCGCATCATCGTCACCAAAATTCAGTGAAAGAGTACCGTTGGTGGATAGCTCTTCCATATGCGGACGATTTAGCTGAGCTCTCGACTTGCCAAAATTAGGAGCCTTCATGCCTAAGGTTGCCTCGTTCAACTCTTTTTGAAAGCCTGAGCTGTCAAGCGTACCGAATATGGCTTCCGCTACGCTGTGGGGCAAGCGGACATCTCCGCGAACAGATACGGGTAGATCCCACTTCGGCGACAGCATAGGGTTGAGTTGATATTTTTCATCGACGCGCTTGGAGTTTGCGTTGGGACGGCCTTTAGGATGGCGGAAAATATATGACCAATTCTCTGCTCGCTTGAGATTGTATTTGGCGGCTTCTGACAGCTTAGACACATCCAAACTGAAGGCTAATGGAGATACCTCAACTGGTTTGGAGGAGAAGCGGACCTCGCGGAGATATTCGGCCAAACGTTCTACTGCACGCTGAACGTTAGGAACGTCCGCACCTGGCCTAGCGTCTTCATCAAAGAAAAACCCGGCACTTTGTATGACAGCTTCGGCTTGAGTGAGGATTGGAATAGGCCCCTCTCGGAATGGGCGATCACCATTGAACGATGCCCATTTGTAAACATTTTGCAGTATTACCAACAGATTTCTTGGGACACAGGCTGACATCCTGACGAACGAGTCGAACCCAGCATACATTGGAGTCGGTGACTGTTTGTAATCTCGATATAACTGAGCCAACAAATCTATAGCGAAGTGCCCGTATAAAGTTTTGTGCCGACCGGGCTCACCAGCAAGAAAACCTTTGCATTCTTCGGAAATTAATTCCGCTGACTTAATCAGGTCTTTTCCGCGATACCAGTCTTGGTAAAGCATAAAAATGTTAACTTTCTCAACCAGGGGATGCTCATAGATGCTGAGCAAAGAGATTATTCTTTTAGCGTCAGAAGCAGTTGCCACGGCATTATTTGTACCTTTTGAATGAAGCTGATCACGAAGCCTCTTAAAGTACGGACGGTCGGATGACTTGGCTATTCCGACTAGCTCTTTAGTGTGGCTACGATAGTAATCGTCCGAACTATACGCTTCAAAAAGACTCTGCAGCACGCCCTTAAGTTTTTGTTCACCCGGTTTGTTCGCGAAACCGCCGTCCTCTAAACGCTTGGCGCACAACTCTCTTGAAAACTCCTTGAACGCCTCCCCTTTAGACCTCAGAATTTGATCCAAATACAACGCTTTAAACTCTGAGCCTTCTTTGTTTTCCTCATCAGTACCGTAATTAGCAAGGGTTTTGATACCATACAATCGAGCACCAAGTCTAAAGCTGCAGGGGTCCATTGAATGACGAATTAGCGTATTCAAAAACTTTTGTTGATCTTCGGTTAAGTTCTCAACCTCATCTACCAAATATATAAATCGAAGCTTCTCGAATATTTTTATTCGCTTCGTTACGAGCGCCGGCACACCAAAGAGTAAAGAGCCAGGACTTAGCAGTATATTTACATTGAGCGATCTAGTGAATACACAGTTATTTACACTCAGGTCGACAGCTTTCCGAAGTGAAACTATAAAATCCAAAAGACCAATTAGGGTATCTGGTTCTTGGGCTGGCTGCTCGTCCAGCAGCAACAACACATCGCCGACCAAGGAGTTGAGCTCAAGCATTAATTTGTTATCGAACTTTGATATATCTATCAAGGTAAGTACCAAGTTCTCAACCAATCTTAGCTCAAAATAATAATTAAACAGCGTCCCCCACTTTTCTCCGTCCTGGCCTTTCCCGGAGAACTTCCCCGTATCTAGAGTGTTAGCACGGAGGAAAATCCCGATATAGCCTTCGCTTATCAGACCTTTTATCGAATTATCAGGAAATCGGAGTTTTTGCACGGGGTAGGAGCAATATCGCATCAGGTGAGTCTTACCGCTCCCCTTACCTCCGAGAATATGCATTGACGTAATCGAAGTTGGCTCGAGCAAAGCCTGTAGCTCTTGCCCTTTAAAATCAACCCAAAAATCTTTTATCTGGAGGTCGGAATAGTCAGCAGCCCGAATAAGATCAAATGGATTAGTATTATTTTCCAAGATCACACTCCGTATTTTTTATCGAATCGTTTGAAAATCGGCACCCAAGAGGTTGATAGTGGATTATCGAACCACATAATTGGTAAAGAATTATCGGGGGTGTTGTGCAAGAATGAGAGTAGCAGCTGACCATTTTTATAGCCTAAAACATGATCGCTAGGGAGTAGCTTAGCGCCGTATCCAGCAGCGACATCTTGCGCACTTTGCTTGTCTAGACCATTGGGAAGGTTAGCAAATGCTCTTGCATTGGGTGAAAAACATTTAAATGTTTCATCCAATTCAAACACGCAAGAAACGTTATCCCCAAAGTATTCTGGTTTTCTTGCGGTCTTCAAACCTTTAGTCGTAGCAAATAAGGCATAGTAGTGACATTCGACACCTGGAAAGCGGCGAATCTCTTCAAGTTTGTGCGAGAGATATTCTTCAATTTGCGAGCCAGATCCTAGCAAATCATCAATAAATACATACCGCTTTATATTTTTATCGTGCTGCGAAATTTGAATTTGCCCTTGAGTGTCACGGGATAATTTAAAGATATCACCGCTATCAATAAACAAATCCTTCCCGAGATTATTTATCTGTCTGAAATAGTAAAGAAGATGAGGGCCGCTTTCAGAAGGATTGCCTACCCCGACGAATCGAGTTTTGAGGCGCTCTTCTAAAAAAAGGGGCTCGATAATTTCGGGATCTAAAGTATCGTTATTAGCACGACGTATTTCAGATATTATTGGGTGCCGGTAGAGTGTTTGGTATACACACTTAAGCATCTCCCTAAGCAGATCAAGCCCAAAATAGTTAACTTGTGAAAGCAGGTGTAATGCGTGCAACTTCTCATTACTTTCATCTTTGAACTGGCCATTAAAATTTTCTAGCCAAGCTTCAACATCGGGCCAAGTGAGCCGAGAGTCCCAAGCTTGCTGAGAAAGAATTTCAATCTTACGCTTTAGTATGTCTTTTAGTTCCATTAAACAATCTTCCTCAAAACCAAGACCCACTCACGAGTTATAAGGCTGGCGGTTTTGTTACGCTTGGTCATCAAACCTCTTGATTTGATCGAGTCGATCAGCTTCAGCCTTAGCTCCATACCCAAACTTTCACAAATCTCTAGCAAATAGTTTGAAGACATAAACTCATGCCCGCATACAATATTATTCCCAATCACCAAGACAAGTTGTCCGCCTGGCTTTAAAACTCTAAATACTTCTGTCAGAGCCTGTCGCATCTCGATCAAATAGGTGGAGGCGATAGATGCTCGCAGCGGGTTTACTTCGTATACATTTTTTAAGATTTTATCAGCTTCTTTTATGCCGGTACTCGAAAAGCTAACGTATTTCTGTTTTGGTATGTGCTCTCTTCCAATATTTTGGTCTTCAAGACCGCGAAGCTCGCAAGGCTTCGCAAATTCTAGCCAGCCTAAGTTAAGACTAGTCGCCCTAATGTACTTCTGCGCTCCCGCATACGGCGGAGAAGTTATCACTAGGTCTATAGAGCTAGAAGCTAAGGGCTGTCCCGACTCAACAACTAATCTGCGCGCGTCTCTTCCCGCCAGACAGGGTCTATGCGTGCCGCTGTCCATGGCGGACAATTCGCGCATGCGTTTTAGGTTTGATTCGAACTGTTCCGAGAAAAGATCAATTACGCTTGTAGATTTACGATCCCTTCGACCTGGATAGTCTTTGATTTTTACTGGGACGGATAATCGTGGATCCGCCAAACTGCTTTTTCTTGTAACCGATGAAAACGTGACCAGAAGAAAGTCTTTAATTATGCCATTAGGTTGATGGCCTATAGCTGCTTTAAGTCGACTAAGATGCTTGATGGTTTCAGGAGTGTACCAGTGCTCGATATTCACGATTTCAGGATGAGACCGTGTACGATTTTTTTTGAAGTCTGAAAGGCACTGTTTGAACGCCTCGTTAAGATTTTCTTCACTTACAAGGGTCGTCTTTGCTGAGGTTATCAAACGCGCTAATGGATTAGCATCCGCATAGAACGCTTCACGACCGGATAGCATTGCCTCTAACGCAACTGTTCCTGTACCTGAGAAAGGGTCAAGCACCCGACCTGCTAGGGGGCAGACTCGATCTGACGCCAAGAAGAAATGCGCAATGTGCGGCAAGAGCTTCGCTGGGTAACTATGAATGTAGTGCGTCGCACGCTCTCCCACCTTCATCCATGGCACGAGCTCTCGGAAGGACACCTCCTGAGTCTCTCCCGAATTTTTGAAGTTGGCAAGTAAGCTGTCAAGGATGGCATCAGTGGAGAACGGATACCCCTTACCTCGCCACTGGACGAATTTATTCATTCCCGTTTGCTCTAGCGAAGCACTCAAAAGAAGCTGGCAAGGTTTTTTCCGTTTGTTTGATCGTTTGTAAAATACGCTTAGCAAGGCTCGATGTAGTCAGAGCCGCCATTTAGGAACGCATCCTATCATCGGTGAGGGTTGGACGCTCGGTCGTCACCTTATCAACGGCCGTTGGAGGTGAGCGCATATCGCTGATCGGAAGCCCATAAAAAGTCGAGCTTTGTTCCTCTCTGCTATCGACCGATATGTTACACCGATCCGCGTTGTTACACCGAATACCGGGATTGCTCCTGACCAGTGTTACTCATAATTTATCGTTTAAATTCAATAGGTTGAGACCGCTTGCTACACCAGTAACACCTGTAACACGACATTTGTTAGGTATCCGCCCCCGCCCCCCACAATCAAAGCTCCCACCGCGATGAACACTTCAGCGAGAGCGGGGGCGGGGCCCCTGAGGGAATATGCCCCCCACGGGGTAGGAAATCCGCCGGACCTTGTTAGCGGACAGGTACCCAGCTTAGTGAACAGGTGAACTGGGTGAACACACAGTTCACCTGTGCAATTGCACAAGATGATGGGAGGTCGCCGGGGGACCCTGAGCATTTCTGAACGACACGGGGCACAAAACCCGCGCGATCTTGGTAGTGGCTGATTTTTCTACATTGGTTGACAGGTTGACTCGGTTGACGGCCCAAGGTTTCCATAATCATCAACACAAAAGGCCATCGTTACCAATGCGGTAACGATGGCCTCTTTTCAGCAGAATTCTATCGATTTCAATGACTGAAATTTCAGTAACTTTGAAAACCTTCCACTAACCAAGGCCCGCGGGTTTCCGACCCCGTATTGGTTAGAACTCCTCAGGGGCCCCGGCAGAATTTGCCACCCCTATCCTTCACGCTGAGTGCCCAAACCCGTTACAAACCTGAAGAGTGCAGAGCGACCTCGTGCGCAGAGCTGTCGATAGACACTCGGTCAGAAAAACCGTAGCTTTCCGCAAAGCACTGCGATCTCGCTCTGAGAGCTAGCGATGTGCTCTCAGTGCCTTCCTCACTTATCCGGCAGCTAGCGGCTCGAAAATTGGCTCGCCGGAAACCTCGAAAGAAACGAGAACAATGAACATCAATTCTTACCTTTCAGAAATTGAGCACGCTGCTCGCTCGGTTATAGGCCTTCTCTGGGAGGAGCATCGACAGGTTGAAGAGCTTCGAGCCCAAGTTGAGAAGCTCAACGCTGAAGCTCGTGATGGCTATCGAAGAGCCGCAGCTTGGAAGGATTCTGAAGACCCTGACGATGTCATGGCGGGAGCAGGGATTCAGTGGGGAACCTACTTTGGCCCAGATAAACAGCGTCACGGTGTGACGGATCGTCTAACCCAGGCGCACGACCAGCTCGCCGCGCGAGCATTTTCACGATCTTCAATGGCCGCCAGCCTTTTGCAATATGCAAAACAGGGAATTTCGATCGCTCAATCGAGCCTAGATGCTTGTCCTGACGGTTACGCTATCGGCACCCAAGTGTTGAAGCAAGTGATCTGGCAGGGTAGGAATCAATCCATACACTGGGAGGAAGGTAAGCCTCACAAAGCGGTTACGACTTGTTTCGATCTGCTCATTGCAGAAGCTGGCGAACAGTTCGCCCCCTACAAAACTCAGAATCTTGCATTTGAGGTCGTGACTTTGCTGGGATGGGATTTTTATGAGACGTTCGAAGCAGATCTCCGCTCTCTGGGCTAACGATACTTAGTATCGCCCCTTAAAGAGAGACGAACGACGCCAAGCTTACTAAGGGTTTGCATGATGCCGTAAAGACTCTTCATACTTGGCCAGCAAACGCGATCATGTATCCCTACATGTATCCCGAGATAGCAAACCTCTCTGGAGGCCTTGAGTTTACTGGAACACTACAGTCTCCCTCTGGGCACCAACACAGAGAAAAAGGTCTTGCGAAAGCAGGGCCTTTTTTTCGTCTGGAGGAAAGTGGTTGGTGCAACGCTGATCATTTAAGCCCCGTACTGACTGGGAGCAGTTGAAGCAGTCGGAATCACTGCATCGCAGACACCTCAGATGCTGCTTCCCCCCAGTCGCGGGACACCAAACGTTACCTACCTAACGCGTGACCCCGACCTCACAGCCTAGAGGCTATTTCCTTCCACATGTAGTCATAGTTGTACTCCAACCAACGTACCAATAATTTGTCGTACTGCCTGCGAAACCAATTGCGCCGTCTCGCCGCGAGCCTTTCCTCTATTTCGGCCCTGAGCCAATTCGGGTCGAATCCAGTCCACACAGTCGGCAGGACTGCCGCAATGTTTGTGAAGCACACTGGCGCTACTTCTGAAAAAAAAATCTTGTAGAGCACCGCTGGATCAACGCCTTTGAGCTGACGAGCGACATAGTCGTAATCAGTAGGAAAATGGTTAAAAGGCTCTGAAAGTGCGGCTCTGACGTTTGTCAGTTGTGGTTCAGTCAGAAGATGTCCCAATGAGAAAACTCCTCCAGTTCTTCATCCAGCGAGTCCGCGACCAGTCCTCCAGCAACTCCGCCGGCGACAGATCCGACCAATACCACCGCAATTGCGCATATAGGAGCGCCGGGACCACACAATGCGATGACTCCTGCGCCAGCGAGGAGGCCGCCTGCGGCGCCGCCGCCCACGATCATCCCTTGCCGAGCCGCTTCTTTAGGTTTGTTATCAGCTTCCAGGATTTGATAAGTCGCCAAGGCGGCGGTCACGAGAACGCCAAGCTTGCCCATAATCACCATTTTTTTTGTGCCCTTGGTGAATTTGGCATCATCCCGACCGGCAGCTTCCAGAATGGTGTAATGAACCTTCTGCTGCTCTGCCGCTGAAAGGGTCTCGTAACTTTTTTTGAAGAGATCATTTGAGTAGCGATCCAGTAGCCACTTCAGCGTCCTGCCATCTTGCTTCTTCCTTTGAACCACCGCCAAGCCCTGCGCAGACGTCAATTTGCGGTGTTCGATCAAGATTTTGTTTCGCATCTCATGACTGAACGCGACCCCTTCTTGAGCGGTAATCTTTCCCGCTTTAACATCCTCTATCGTTTGTAGAGACATGCGTTTGATATTTCTGAGATAGCTCGCCCTTATCTTTTCATCAGAGATCGCATCCAGTGAAAACCTCAGCGCAGTGCCCTCCATCAGCTCTAACGCCCTGTCGAGCGGCGAGTCTTGCAGGGCGTGCTCGCGCTGGACTACATAGCTGCCTGTCACAATGTACGGCTCGGTCATAGGATGGTCCTTATCCCAATATTTTGCTCAAAAGGCTTTCAGTAAGAGACGAGCCTTCTGCGGGCTGTTCTTCCTCGAATTTGAGCATCAAGCAGGTCTTGCCGGATGGATTTGCGAATTTAACCGTGTTGTCCTTGTTGAAGACGCCCGGTAATGATGAACCATCATCAAAGTGCGCCACGCAAGACAGTCCCTCATAGCTTTCCTCAGCAGGGATTTTGAAGCCAATCCATCTGGCTTGTCCGATTAAAGGTTCCGGTGGAACAAAGGCGCAAGGGGTGTGCGTATCACCGATGATGATTGTGCTCGACCCGCCTATTACGATGCTGCCGTGCGTACCGCCCGTATTGATCGTGGCAGCGTTTTTGCCATTTATGAAAACGGTTGAGGAAAGCCCCGAAGAGAGCGCACTGCCGCAGGTGCATGAATCACCTTGGCGAGCGGCGGGCAAACCATCGAAAAACACGTCAGGCGAACCTGTCGCGATGGGATTTGTTCCGTGCCCAGGCACAGGACAGCTGGAGGGATCGCTTTTACGAGCGGCTGGGTTAGCCATGGATGACTCCTGTCAAAAAATCCTTTTCGAGAGGTAAACCTATCATTCAAAAAAGCGCTCGGATAGCGCGCCGGCCTTCTTGTTGTTCCGGTTGATATGGTGGGTACTTAGCTGCCGTTTACCACCTCGGCACAAACTCATGTTTCATGATCACAAACGCACCCACCCTGCACCGCTTCTCCAAACATTCGTTCAACAATCTGCCGCCCCCGCTCCAACACTTACTCCGTCGACCAGATCGATTTGTTCCTGTTCACCGGAGCGTTGCCCCGAATGCGACCACCGCCCGTATAATCACGCCCGCACCACAGACCTCCGCTGGTATTTTGCGCGCTGCCTTCAAGTCCTCCACTCCAAAGGACAGACACCCCATGGAAACTTCACTGGAAACCGTCGCCCTCTTCTCTCTCAAACTCGCTTATGAAGAAGAAGGCCTGAGCCCGATCCTGCGCGATGACATGGTCATGGGCGATTACCAGAAAGACGTTTTCGAGCTACTGGTGAAGCGTGGCGATATGCACTCCATTCAGTTCAAGATGAACGAATGCCTGAACCTGGCGCTGGATGCGCTGGGCGGGGTCGAGAAGCCGTTGGGGCGGGAGCTGCGCAAGTTGTCGGAAGAGCTCGCTCAGGCGCAATCGCTGGAGCAACTGGATCAGCCGCTCCTCGCGCTGAAGGGATATCTGAAAGATGTCCTCTAGCCAAAAAGGTTATTTCCCTTTCAACCGATCATGAGCCTGGTGCGTTATTCAGCGGAATCCAGCCACTTGCCGGCAGAGAGAAATACAGTGAAATGGCCGCAATAATGACGAATATGAAAAATGCCAACCACAATTTCCACAGCCTGATCTTACCCACTGCTTGCCAGAACTCGGACTGGGCAAGCATTACGGTTTCTTCCAGCACTTTCACATCAAACGGGCCTGGCGTGCGGTATCCGATACGCAGTGCCATGGTTTCAGACATGGCCTTGTAAAACCTGATCAGTCCATGGCACTTGACCATACACACCGAGCCCAGAACACCAACAACCATCAGCGCGTAGACAAGCCAGCTGTCTTGCTCGTCCAGCCGTTGATCAATAGCCATCACCGCAATCAACGCTCCAATGACGACCGTCAATGTATTCGCTATTGCGCGGCGCTCGTCTTGATGATGTCTGACCTGCTCGCAATAGTGCTCGTATACGCTGATTTCGGCTTCCATGCTTCGCTCTCTCATGTTCATGAATTATTCACTCGATTCGACCGTGGCGCAGTCTACTGCGGCGTTATCGGGCATAGCCTTTTATTGTCTTATCGGGGCGAAGTCGATGGCAAAGCGTTTCGACTGCCTGGTGCGGAACCAGACGTCATCTGGCGGGCGGCGACTGTTGACGTTGGACCTCTCGGCTTAAGCCTCGCTTAAGCGTTCACAACGCCAGCTGCGTTATCATCGCCGGCTGTGCGCCCTGAGCTATGAAGCGGATGCCCCGAACATTAGATGACATGACCCCATTGCCCGCCGTTGTTACCGGCCCGCTGTTGCGAAGGCTGGAGCCGAAGCGCGTGGTGCTGTGGCTGGTGGGGACGCGTGAATTGTCGCTGACCTTGCGCCTGCAGGGTGTAGGAGAGATTCCGCTCGATAGCGAGAAATGCACGGTCATTGCCGTAGGTCGACATGCGTTCGTACATCTGATTGATGTTCCACTTGAAAACGCCCTGCCCTGCGACACGCGCATCGACTATGACCTGCTGATTGACGGCACCCGCGGTATCGCCGAATGGGCGCCGCATCTGCTGTACGCCGACGGCGCCTGCGCGAACCTCGTGGTGCGTTCGCGAATCGACCAACTCCTCCACGGCTCTTGCCGCAAGCCGCATCATCCGGCAACCGATGGTTTGCTCTGCGTCGATCAATTGCTGGCCGAAGAAACCGACGCGCAACAACGCCCGGCGTTGCTGATGATGAGCGGCGATCAGGTTTACGCCGACGACGTCGCCGGGCCCACGCTGCGGGCGATTCATGCCTTGATCGGGCGCCTGGGCCTGTTCGATGAGCACCTGGACGGTGCCGTGGTCAGCGACAGCGCCAGACTCTACGAGCACCCGGCCAGTTACTACCACCGCGCGGATTTGTTACCGGCGCTTGAGAGCAACGAGACGTTGCGCGAGCGATTTTTCGGCGGTGCGCGTAAGCCGATTTTCACCAGCAGCAGCGCGGACAATCATCTGGTGACATTTGCCGAAGTCATGGCGATGTACATGCTGGTGTGGTCGCCGACGCCGTGGTCACTGATCGATCCGAGCGCGCCGACGCTGACGCCTGAACGCCGCAAGCGTTACAGCGTGGAACAGACGCGCATCGATGCCTTCAAGGCTGGCTTGGGCAATATCGCGCGGGCGCTGGCGCATCTGCCGAGCCTGATGATCTTTGATGATCACGACATCACCGACGACTGGAATCTTTCTGCGCAGTGGGAAGAAACTGCCTACGGCCATCCGTTCTCCAAGCGCATCATCGGCAACGCGCTGATTGCTTACATGCTGTGCCAGGGTTGGGGCAATAATCCGAATGCCTTCCAGGGCATGCTGGAGAAAACTGCGCAACTGAGCGCCAGCGGTGATGACGGCTATCTGGACATGCCGGTGCAGGACGATCTGATCGATCAGTTGCTGCGTTTTCAGCAATGGCACTTCGTGCTGCCGAGCAGTCCGGCGCTGGTAGTGCTCGATACGCGGACGCGGCGGTGGCGCAGCGAGATGGCCCTCAAGCAACCGTCGGGGCTGCTCGACTGGGAAGCGTTGAGCGAGCTGCAGCAGGAACTGCTCGATCATCCGTCAGCGATCATCGTTTCCCCAGCGCCGATCTTCGGCGTGAAGCTGATTGAAACCGTGCAGAAGGTGTTCAGCTGGTGCGGTTATCCGCTGCTGGTCGACGCGGAAAACTGGATGGCCCATCGCGGCGCGGCGCAGGTGATCCTGAACATTTTCCGACACTCGCGCACACCGGGGAACTACGTGGTGCTGTCCGGCGATGTGCATTATTCCTTCGTCTACGAAGTCTTGATCCGTCACCGTAAGGCCGGCCCACGGATCTGGCAGATCACCAGCAGCGGCATCAAGAATGAGTTTCCACCGACCCTGCTGGAATGGTTCGACCGCCTCAACCGCTGGCTCTACTCACCGCGCTCGCCGTTGAACTGGTTTACCAAACGCCGCCTGATGCGCATCGTCCCGTACACGCCGGAACACGCCGAGGCCGGGGAACGGCTGTGGAATTCGGCGGGTATTGGACAGGTGTTTTTCAATGAACTGGGGCAGCCGAGCGAGATTGTTCAGCACAACTCGAATGGGGCGGAGAAGACGAGGATGCTGGCGCCGGAGTTAGAAGATGCGCCGGACTAAATCTATGCGCTGACCTGTGGGAGCGAGCCTGCTCGCGAAGGCGCAATATCAGTCGACATCTACTTTGAATAATCGACCGCTTTCGCGAGCAGGCTCGCTCCCACAAGGTTTTGCGCAGCCCAATCAATGTGCGGCCAGAGCCCGCCCAACCCCTCTGACAATCATCCCCACCTCGCGCTCATCAATCGTCAGCGGCGGCAGCAGCCGGATGGTCTTGCCACGAGTCACGTTGATCAACAAGCCATGGTCCCGCGCCGCAATCAGCGTCAGGTCGCGCACCGGTTGTTTGAGCTCGACGCCGATCATCAGGCCCTGCCCACGAATCGCCAGCACATTCGGATTGTCTGCCAGTTCGGCGCGCAGGCGCTCCAGCAACCGTGCGCCTTGCACCCGCGTATTTTCCAACAGCCCTTGCTCATCGATGATGTCCAGCACGGTGCAGCCAACCCGGCAGGCCAGCGGGTTGCCGCCGAAGGTGCTGCCATGACTGCCTGGGGTGAACAGGTCCGCCGCTCGCCCGCGGCCCAGACACGCACCGATCGGCACGCCGTTGCCCAAGCCTTTGGCCAGCGTCATGACGTCGGGCACGATGCCTTCGTGTTGAAAGGCGAACCATTGCCCGGTGCGACCGATGCCGGTCTGGATTTCATCGAGCATCAGCAGCCAAGCGTGGCTGTTGCACAGGGCGCGCAGGGCCTTGAGATAACCCGGCGGTGCGACTTGTACGCCGCTTTCGCCCTGGATCGGTTCCACCAGAATCGCGACGATGCGCGCGCCGTGTTTGCGTTGTATTTGCTCCAGCGCCGCGAGATCGCCGAACGGCACCTTGACGAAATCCCCCGGCAGCTCGTTGAAGCCCAGCCGCACTGCCGGGCCATCGCTGGCGGACAGAGTGCCAAGGGTACGGCCATGAAAAGCGTTGGCCATGACCACCACCAGCGGTTGCTCGATGCCTTTGCGCCAGCCGTACAGACGCGCCAGTTTCAGCGCCGTTTCGTTCGCTTCGGCGCCGGAGTTGTTGAAGAACGCCCGCTCCATCCCGGACAAAGCAGTCAGGCGCTTCGCCAGTTGTTGCTGCCAGTCGATGCAGTACAGATTGGAGGTGTGCAACAACAATCCTGCCTGCTCACTGATCGCCGAAACAATGCGCGGATGCGAATGGCCGACGTTGGTCACTGCCACTCCGGCAACGGCATCCAGATACTCGCGCCCCGCCTGATCCCACAGGCGCGTGCCCAGGCCTTTTGTAAAACTCAGGGCCAGTGGTTGGTAGGTGTTCATCAGGGCGGCGGTCATGACGTGGAACTCCATTACAGGGCGGGATGTTTGCAGTATGGTTAGCCACCTGAGCTGGATAAACTCGGAAAAACTTCAATCATTTAAAAGCTGAGCTTGATAATGGATTTGTTCCAGTCGATGGGCGTCTACGTCAAAGTGGTGGAAACCGGGAGCATGACGGCAGCCGCATTGCAGTGCGAAATGTCGACAACCATGGTGGGCAACCACCTGCGCGCGCTGGAGCAACGCCTCGGTGTGCAACTGCTGCAACGCACCACGCGGCGTCAGCGACTGACCGAGTTCGGTAGCCTCTATTATCAACGTTGCCTCGAAGTTCTTGGCCTGGTGGCCGACTCGGAACGCCTTGCCGAACAAGCTTCGGACGAGCCGCGCGGCTTGCTGCGTATTGCTGCACCGCTGACCTTTGGCGTTGAACGGCTGACTCCGGCACTCAGCGAATATTCTTTGCTGTATCCGCAAGTGAAACTCGACGTGGTGCTGACCAACGGCCGTCCTGACCTGCTGGAGAACGGACTCGATGTCGCCTTCAGGTTGGGCAGTTTCGATCAATCCAACCTGATCGCTCGCCCCTTGATCGACTACACCCTGACGGTCTGCGCGTCGCCGGATTACCTGGCGCGACGCGGTATGCCACACACGCCACAGGACTTGCAGCAGCACGATTGCCTGTCCTTCGCCTACCCGGCCGGCGATGATTGGCAATCGGTTGAAAAACGCTGGCGTCTGAGCGGGCCGGAAGGCGAAGTCCTCGTCGACGTGAGCGGACCGATGCTGATCAACAGCTCCGCCGGATTGCATCAGGCAGCGCGCAACGGCATGGGCATCATGATGCTGCCCGATGCGCTGGTCGAACAGGATCTGCGCGACGGCAAACTGATCAGGGTAATGACGGATTACCAACCGCCGAGCCGGCCGATGCATCTGCTGTATGCGCAGGATCGTTATCGATTGCCGAAGCTCAGACGCTTTGTCGAGTTTGCGATGCGTACGTGGGGCAAACCTGACGTCGGTCGGACGTAATCATTCACGATTGAAAACTGAACAAGGACTTGTACCTCCCATGAACGACACCCTGACCGTGCGCGACTTGCACCCCAGCGAAACAGAGGTAGCGAGGCTGTTTCTCGGCCAGCATGGCTGGGGCCATCGCACCGGTGGTGCCGAGTCATTTGCGCGGTTGGTGCAAAATTCGCAGCGCACGGCTGTTGCCCTGGTGGGCGGGCAGATTGTCGGTTTCGCTCGAGCGATTACCGATGAGGTCTCCAACGGCTATCTGTCGATGGTTGTGGTCGATGACCAGCATCGGCGCAAGGGAATCGGCCGCGCACTTGTCGAGCATGTGATGGGCGACAACCCTGATATCACTTGGGTGCTGCGCGCTGGACGCGAGGGTGCTGAAGCTTTTTTCGCCAGCCTGGGCTTCGAGACGTCGGTGATTGCCATGGAGCGTCCGCGTCTGAAATAGCACGCTTCGGGAAAAAACCCGACCGCCAGCCCGTTGCTCCGTGACAACGCTGCCCCGCTCCCCTAAATTAGTCGGCCTGAAAAAGACCTCGTGCTTTCTCGTCTCAACTCAAGTTAAAAAAGTAGTGAAATTTCAATGTCCGATTTCAACACCGCTGAATCCGTAGTCACCCAGTCGTCCAAAGCGGAATACGAAAACTCCATCAATCTTTCACAACATTTGCCACAAGCGAAAATCATCAGCGAGATGGTCCTGGACGCGTTCCAGTCGACCCGCGAAAGCGACCAGATCCGCGAATTGCGTGCGGCGATCCGTCAGGCGCATGACAGCTTCGATGACGACAAGGCGTACGAGCTGATGGGCGAGCTCAAGCGCCTCAAGGACGCCGAGGCCGCGGACATCGCCGCACTGGAAGACCTGAGCAGCAAGTTTTCGATCGGGCGCATTCTGTCCTGCTTCAAGGACGATCCGGCATTTCAGGAAATCGTTTATGGCCTGGCGCTGAAAGTGCTGAATCAGACCCATCAGGCGATCAGCAATCCGAGCGGTGGCAAGAGCAAGGCTGCGAAGAAGAAAGAAGTGGAAATCTTCACCATCAGCAAGGACGGCGCCAGCGTGACCCTGCCAATGCGCACCCCGCGTTCACGTCTGAATGTTGACCGTGAGGCGCTGGAGTTTCTCGGTTTCACCTTCGTGGGTGAAGGTGACGAGGCCGAGCTGGCAAGCGAAACCTTCGTCGATAACTCTGGCACGGAACAGGCTGTGAACCGCAAGAACATCATTACCGCGTTGCAACAGCAGACTGCGTTTGATGGGTACAGCATTGCGGCGCAGTAATACGCAGAGTGCTTGTGAAAAAGCCCCGTGCTGAATGATCAGGCGGGGCTTTTTGTTGGCGGCGAGTACGGCTCAGGCCGAAGGATGCAGCGCTGCAATCATGTCCACTTCAATCGCCGCATTCTTCGGCAACTGATAAACGCCGATGGTCGTGCGGGTGTGCCGCCCGGCATCGCCCAGCACATGGCTGAACACATCCGATGCGCCGTTGGCCACTTCGCTCAGATCTACGAAGTCAGCGGTCGACTTCACATACACCGTGACCCGCAACAACGCACGGATCTTGTCCAGCGAACCCACCGCATCGACGATCAGCGCCAGGCAACGCATGGCGCTGATGCTCGCCGCGGCTTGTGCATCCTTGAGCGTCAATTCCAGCCCCACGCGGCCGGGGTACAGAATCCTGCCATCGACCCGCGGCACCATGCCGCTGATGTACAACTCATCGTGGTGACGGATCAGCGGCGCGTAATTGCCACCGGCGGTGTTCTCGCCATAGATGTCGTAGTTGAGTTCTTCGGCCAGGGCGATAAAGCGTTCATCGCAGGTCATCCGTTCGGTCATTGCGCCCAGCCT
This sequence comes from Pseudomonas sp., assembly GCF_035554175.1. Taxonomy (GTDB): domain Bacteria; phylum Pseudomonadota; class Gammaproteobacteria; order Pseudomonadales; family Pseudomonadaceae; genus Aquipseudomonas. Next base: position 459,315 of record NZ_DATMIV010000019.1, read on the forward strand.
TTTGTTCAATGCACGGGTTGAGACAGTCGAGCACCGGAGGATGGCCTGGAGCTACTACTGTCAGGGTTGGATCCGAATCTAGGTCTTTTACCGAATGGCCGCAACCGCAAACTGTGGGAGCGAGCCTGCTCGCCAATCGCAGCACCCCGAAGGAGCAGATTTCACCCAACAAAAAACCCCGCACATCTCTCAACGTGCGGGGTTTTTCCTGAAGCCTTTGAGCCTTACGGCGCGTACGTCAGCAGCAGCTCTGCCGGCACCTTGAAGTCCAGGGACATCATGACGCTCAGTGCAGTGATGGTGAAGATCGAGAACACGAACAGCTTGCGTGCCCAGACCGTGTCATCAACTGCCTTGTAGCCGGTCCAGGCCATGTACAGCCAGTACATGCCCATGGCGGCGGCGACGGCGAGGTAGCTCATGCCGGCGTAGCCGCTGAAGGTCAGCATCAAGGTCGCCACGAGGAACGCCAGGATGTAGAGCAGGATGTGCTTCTTCGCCACTTGAATTCCGCGCTTCACTGGCAGCACCGGAATCGATGCGGCCAGGTAATCGTTGAAACGGAAGATTGCGATGGCGTAGGAATGCGGCATCTGCCACAGGCTGAACATCACCAGCAGGGTCAGCGCGGCCATGTCGAAGCTGTTGGTCACGGCAACGTAACCGATCACTGGCGGCATGGCGCCCGACAGACTGCCCACCAGCGTGCCGTGAACCGACTTGCGCTTGAGGTACAGGCTGTAGAAGCCGACGTAGATGACGAAGCCGATTACCGCGAACAGGGCAGCCAACGGGTTGGCCACCTTGTACAACAACGCAACGCCGAGAACACCCAGAATGGTCGCGTAGACCAAGGCCAGTTTCAGGGAGATCAGGCCCTGTACCAGCACACGGTTCTTGGTGCGTTCCATCTTCAGGTCGATGTCGCGGTCGATGCAGTTGTTGAACACGCAACCGGAGGCCACGACCAGGGAAGTACCGATCATGGCGGCCAGAAACACCGCCAGATCGACATGCCCTTTCGAGGCCAGGAAGAACCCGCCTGCCACAGAAAGCACGTTACCGAAAATGATCCCCGGTTTGGTGATTTGGATAAAGTGCTTGAGCGACATCGGGTCTACCTCACTTCGCCATCATGTACGTGTGGATGCTGAACATGATCCACAGCGACAGGCCAACCAGCAGCACGATCACGATCGCCGTAAAGACGAATGCGATCACGTTGTTACGTTGGGCAATGGAACGGTCCAGGTGCAGGAAGTAATACAGGTGAACGATCACCTGGATCACCGCGAACAGCAGAACGATAGCCAGCGTCGTCGACTTCGGCAGGGTCGGGTACATCACCAGACCGAACGGAATGACGGTCAGGATTACCGACAGGATGAAGCCGATGGCGTACGACTTGACGCTGCCGTGGCCAGCATCGTGGCTGTCATGGGAGTGTGCGTTAGCCATTACAGAGTCCCCATCAGGTAAACAACGGTGAAGACGCAGATCCAGACCACGTCCAGGAAGTGCCAGAACAGGCTCAGGCAGCTCAGACGGGTCTTGTTGGTCGACGTCAGGCCATGCTTGTTGACCTGATACATCATGATGCCCATCCAGATCAGACCGGCCGAAACGTGCAGACCGTGGGTACCGACCAGGGTGAAGAACGCCGACAGGAAGCCCGAACGGCTAGGACCGAAGCCCTCGGAGATCAGCAGGTGGAACTCGTTGATCTCCATGGCGATGAAGCCTGCGCCGAGCAGGAAGGTCATGAACAACCAGCCCAGGACAGCCTGCTTCTTGCCTTTGTACAACGCCAGCATGGCGAAGCCGTAGGTGATCGAACTGAACAACAGCAGAGCGGTTTCGCCCAACACGTATGGCAGTTCGAAGATGTCGTGGCCCGACGGGCCACCGGCAACGTTGTTTACCAGTACTGCGTACACCGCGAAGATCGACGCAAACAGAATGCAGTCGGTCATCAGGTAGAGCCAGAAACCGTATACGGTCATCTCGCCCGAGTCGTGGTGATGGTCATCGTGCCCATGGTCACCATGGGCGTGTCCAACATTGGTCACTAAGTTCGACATGGTTTAAGCCTGTTCCAACGAGGTTTCAACACGGGTGGCATTGGCCGGGATTTTCCCTGCCGCGACCAGACGCTTGTGCTGCTCGGCTTCGATACGCTCGATCGTTTCAACCGGAACCATATAGCCCTGGTCGTCACGTGCAGCGTGAATCACGAAGTAAACGACGGTGCCCACCAGGCTCGCGATCGCCAGCCACCAGATGTGCCAGATCATCGCGAAACCGAAGACGGTCAACAGCGCGCCCATCACCACGCCAGTGGCGGTGTTGTTCGGCATGTGGATCGGCTCGTACTTGGCCGGACGCTGGTACGCAGTACCGTTTTCCTTGGCTTCGGTGAACGGGTCGATGCAGTCAGCCTTTGGCAGCACAGCGAAGTTGTAGAACGGTGGTGGCGACGAGGTCGACCATTCCAGCGTGTGCGCATTCCACGGGTCACCGTGATCGCAAATGTTCTCTGGCTTGTTGCGGTCACGCACACTGACGTACAGCTGGATCAGTTGGCAGGCGATACCGACAGCGATCATCACCGCACCGAACATGGCCACGTACAGGTACGGTACCCACTCAGGGTTGGTGGTGGCGTTCAGACGACGGGTCATGCCCATGAAGCCCAGTGCATAGAGCGGCATGAACGCGACGAAGAAGCCCGAGATCCAGAACCAGAACGCTGCTTTACCCCAGCCTTCGTGCAGCTTGAAGCCGAACGCTTTCGGGAAGTAGAACGCGAAGCCAGCGATGTAACCGAATACCGCACCGCCGATGATCACGTTGTGGAAGTGCGCGATCACGAACAGGCTGTTGTGCAGCACGAAGTCAGCACCCGGAATGGCCAGCAGTACGCCGGTCATGCCGCCGATGGCGAAGGTCACCATGAAGCCCAGAGTCCACATCACCTGACTGGTGAAGCGCAGACGGCCCTGGTAGATGGTGAACAGCCAGTTGAACAGCTTCACACCCGTCGGGATGGAAATCAGCATCGTCGCCAGACCGAAGAAGGCGTTGACGCTCGCACCCGAACCCATGGTGAAGAAGTGGTGCAGCCAAACCATGAAGCCGAGTACCGAGATCGCGCCCGAAGCGTAGATCATCGAGTGGTGGCCGAACAGTTTCTTGCCGGTGAAGGCCGAGATCACTTCCGAGAAGATACCGAAGGCCGGCAGGATCAGGATGTAAACCTCAGGGTGGCCCCACGCCCAGAACAGGTTGACGTACATCATCGGATTGCCACCAAGTTCATTGGTGAAAATGTGGAAATCCATGTAACGGTCAAGGGTCAGCAGTGCCAGGGTCGCGGTCAGGATCGGGAACGAAGCCACGATCAGAACGTTTGCCCAGGTGCAGGTCCAGGTGAAGATCGGCATGTCCATCAGTTTCATGCCAGGGGTACGCATTTTCAGTACGGTCGCGAGGAAGTTGACCCCGGTTAGCGTCGTACCCAATCCGGATAGCTGTAGCGCCCAGATGTAGTAATCCATACCCACGCCAGGACTGTATTGCAGACCCGACAGCGGCGGATACGCAACCCAGCCGGTCTTGGCGAATTCACCGATACCCAGCGACAGGTTGATCAGCACGACGCCGGACACCAGCAGCCAGAAGCTCAGGGAGTTGAGGAACGGGAACGCTACGTCACGCGCGCCGATCTGCAGCGGCACTGCAAGGTTCATCAGGCCGGTGAAGAATGGCATCGCCATGAAGATGATCATGATCACACCGTGAGCGGTGAAGATCTGGTCATAGTGTTCAGGTGGCAGGTAGCCAGGCGAACCCTCGGTGGCCATGGCCAGCTGGGTACGCATCATGATTGCGTCGGCAAAACCGCGCAGCAGCATGACCATGGCGACGATGATGTACATCACGCCGATTTTCTTGTGATCGACCGAAGTCAGCCACTCGGTCCACAGGTACGTCCACTTTTTGAAGTAAGTGATCGCAGCGAACAGCGCCAGACCGCCGAGGGCGATCATGGCGATGGTCACCATCACGATCGGCTCGTGGAATGGGACTGCTTCCCAACTTAATTTACCAAACATCGTTTACTCCTCTGCCCCGGCAGCTGAATGCGAACCCGCGTCAATATCCGTGGCCGCCACTTCTTTCTCTTTCTTCTCGTGCTTCAGCGGCTTGCCCGGCTTCATACCTTCGTACTTGTCGACGATGATCTGGAACTGGTTCGGCGTGACCGACGAGTAGAGCTCGACTGGATTGTTCTGGCTCGGTTTGGCAAGGGCCGCGTACTCAGCTTGATCAAGCTGTTTAGGTGACTTCTTGACTTCACTGACCCAGGCGTCGAAATCTTCCTGAGTGGTGGAGATAGCCTTGAATTTCATACCGGTGAAGCCCGCGCCGCTGTAGTTGGCGGAGATACCGTCCATTTCAGCGTTGCGGTCAGCGATCAGGTGCAGTTTGGTCTGCATGCCCGCCATCGCGTAGATCTGGCCGCCCAGGCCCGGGATGAAGAACGAGTTCATCACGGCGTCGGAGGTGATCTTGAAGTTGATTGGCGTGTGCGCCGGGAACACGATCTTGTTGACCGTGGCAATGCCTTGTTCCGGGTAGATGAACAGCCACTTCCAGTCCAGCGCGACGACTTCGATGGTCACTGGCTTGACGTCAGACTCGATCGGACGATACGGGTCCAGCTCGTGAGTCGAGATGTACGTGATGTAACCCAGGGCGACGATGATCAGCACCGGGATGGTCCATACAGCCACTTCGATCTTGGTCGAGTGCGACCACTTCGGCGTGTAGACGGCGTTCTTGTTCGAAGCGCGGTACTTCCAGGCAAACAGGAAGGTCATGATGATGACCGGCACGACGACCAACAGCATCAGCAGCGTGGCGGTGATGATCAGGTTGCGCTGTTCCAGGCCGACCTGGCCCGTTGGATTGAGCAAGGTCATGTTGCAGCCTCCCAGCAACAACGTGCCGAGCAGCGGCACTAGGCCTAGTAATCTGGGGTACCTGTTTTTACTCATCTCACGACCTCTAAAGCAGCTTGCGCAATGCAGTTGGGTTTTGATCGCCAACACTTCACCCTGCCAAGGGTTGGCATTTTCTTTGGATTGAATAAGGGCCGCCCGTCGCGCGTTACATGCTCGACAAAACCTTGGGACAGCGTTCAGTTCTTATTCGAATTCGTGGTCAAAGGCCTTGTTACAGACCAATTCCATTTGGTGCGGAAAGTTGGAAAGGCACCGACACCTGGGTGTCTTGAAAGCCTCGCGGCTCGCTCGACACCCGACCTCCTGTCCAGTTCCTCAATAAAGGCTGAACAGCGCCGGGAATTCAGTGCGGGCGATTGTAGATAGGTAGCGCCCTATACACCATGTCTTATCCCGAAATAATTTTTATCACTCAGAGCAACAATGCCTCGCCATTTTTGCAAAAATCGCCCCTGTTATCGAAAGCGTTTCTCAATAAAAACGGCAAAATCTGCAGGTGTGAACGCCTCAAATCAGACAGCTCTGCGACCCGTTTTCGCGCACTTGATCGGCGTAAAGCCCGATATCCCAAGGGCTTTGGGCCATTGCCGGTGCCTGTTAAAACTGCCTGATCCAACGCCTCTTTCCTGAAGCCCGAAAACGTCGAAACTGGCCAATGTTTTTATGTAACAGTCGACCAATCCGGCGCATCCGCACTCCCTGCGACAGCCCGCGTGTGACAACATGTCGCACATTTGCCGCAGGCTTCATTGCCGTTCGTCACGGTGTTTTCACAAACGCTCTGAAATGCAAAACGCCCCGATTTTCATCACAGAAAATCGAAGCGTTTTGTTTATCGGCACCAGTGCTGAAAAGTTGACTCAGCGCAGCGCTTTTCGATTACGCGAGGTCAACAGCGGTACCAGAATCACCACCAGCACGAACGCCACCAGCGCCCATTGCGCCAGCGACAGACCGAGAATCGGCGGATACGGCGTCGAGCAGAAGCCGTCGACCTGGAAACCCAGCGGGAAAATCTTCGCCAGCGGCAAATCATCGACAATTGGCTGCAGCACATCGACCCCGCAACTCACCGCCGGATAAAACTGCGTGTAGACGTGATGCCCGGCGACGGCAGCCCCGGCAAGCGCACAAATCACCACCAGCGTTTCGAACACCGTGATGCTGCGACGGCTGCGCATGCCCGCGCCAATGAATGCAAACAGTGCAATCAGCAACAAGGCATAACGCTGCAGAATGCACAGTGGGCACGGTGCCTCGCCAAGCACGACCTGCATGTACAACGCACCGCCAATCAACGCCAGGCAGATGATTCCCAGCAGCACCAGGTAGCGCCGCTCACGTCCCAACCGCATCGTTTCCTCGCTCATTGCCTTTCCCTTGTAAGTCCATGGTCCAGCCGGCCGGCGGCTGAAATTGTCGCAAGTCTACACCGGGGCAATAAACGATAGAGCGGTTAAGGAATGATTAACCAACATGGCTTTGCGGCGCGCAGAAGATTCGCGAGCAGGCTCGCTCTCACACTGGATCTGCGTCGAACACAAATCCAGTGGGAGCGAGCCTGCTCGCGAACGAGACAACTCGGTCTCAGATCATTCCAGAGCAGATGCCGGCCCGAAGAACTCATAACGGCTCTGTTGCTCAGGCACACCCAACGCCTTCAGATGCCGCTTGATCGCGCCCATGAAGCCTTTCGGCCCGAGGAAATAAGCATCGACATCACGCTGCGCCGGCAGCCACTCGCCTAGAAGCTCCTCGTTGAGCATGCCGACCTTGTCCGCCGCCGGGCTCACGCCATCTTCTTCGGCGTAGCAATAGAAGCGCTTGAGCTGTGGGTGACGTTCGGCCAGCCCGTCGACCCAGTCACGGAACGCGTGAACGCTACCGTTACGGGCGCAGTGGATAAAGTGCACCGGGCGCTCGGTCTCCAACGCCGCTTCCAGCATTGCCAGAGTCGGGGTAATGCCGACGCCGCCGCTGATCAGCACCAACGGTTTGTCGCTGGCCGCCAGGGTGAACTCGCCGGATGGCGGAAACAGTTGAATGCGCGAGCCGACCTGCAATTGATCATGCAGATAATTCGACGCGCGGCCACCGGGTTCACGCTTGACGCTGATGCGATACTGACCGTTGTTGGCCAGGGCCGACAGCGAATAGTTACGGCGGATTTCCTCGCCGTCGAGGATCAGTTTCATGCCGATGTACTGGCCCGGTTCCGCCGCGAGAATCGGCCCTTTATCCGCCGGTTCGAAGTAAAACGAAGTGATTTCGGCGCTCTCTTGCACTTTCGCCGCGACGATGAATTCCCGCGCACCACGCCAGCCGCCGACGGCCTGTTCTTTCTGATCGTAGATCGCGGTTTCGGCGCCGATCAGAATGTCGGCCAGTTGCCCATACGCCGCCCCCCAGGCGCTCATCACTTCGGGCGTGGCGATCTCTTCACCGAGCACTTCGGAGATGGCGCGCAGCAGGCAGGTGCCGACGATCGGGTAGTGTTCCGGCAGAATCTGCAGGGCCACGTGCTTGTTGATGATTTTTGCCACCAGATCGCCCAACTGGTCGAGCTGATCGATGTGCCGGGCATACATCAGCACGCCGTTGGCCAAGGCACGCGGCTGATCGCCACTGGCCTGGTGCGCCTGGTTGAACAGTGGGCGCACTTGCGGGTATTCGGAGAGCATCATGCGGTAGAAATGCGTGATCAACGCCTCGCCGCCGCTTTCCAGCAGGGGCACGGTGGATTTGACGATGGCACGATCCTGGACGCTAAGCATAAGGTGACTCCTGCGCTTTCTTGAATGATTGCACTGGGGATATCAGCTTTCGTGCCAACTTATTAACCCAATAAAATCAACGAGTTAAAGCCAACGTAGTCATTTGGACACAAATACACGTATAGTCATCTCGACTACATTTTGTCTTTCTGACTACAAACCCATGACTGCCAAATCTCTGCTCACCGCACTGCTGCCTCTGGTCTCCGACCTGTCCCGCGAGCTGCCCGAAGGTGAGCGCTACCGGCGCCTGCTCGAAGCCATGCGTGCATTGTTGCCCTGTGATGCGGCGGCGTTGCTGCGTCTGGACGGCGAATCGTTGGTGCCGTTGGCGGTGGACGGTTTGAGTACCGATACCCTTGGCCGACGTTTCAGGGTCAGCGAGCATCCGCGCTTCGAAATTCTGCTGGCCGGCGCCGGGCCGACGCGCTTCGCCGCCGACAGCGACCTGCCGGATCCTTATGACGGTCTGGTCGACGGCCTCGACGATCATCTCGAAGTCCACGACTGCCTCGGCTGCCCTTTGTTTGTCGATGAAAAACTCTGGGGCCTGATCACCCTCGACGCCCTCGACCCCGAGCGTTTCGAACCGATCGAACTCGATGCCCTGCAAGCTTTCGCCAGCCTCGCCTCGGCCACGGTCAACGCCGCCGAACGCATAGAACGTCTGGCCACCCGTGCCGAAGACGAGCATCAGCGCGCCGAGGTCTACCGTCAGGCCAGCGGCCAACAGAATCGCGAAATGATCGGCCAGAGCAAAGCGCACAAGCGCCTGGTGGAGGAGATCAATCTGGTCGGCGGCAGTGACCTGACCGTACTCATCACCGGTGAGACCGGGGTCGGCAAAGAACTGGTCGCCCAGGCCATCCACGCCGCTTCCCCTCGTGCCGACAAACCGATCATCAGCCTCAATTGCGCCGCGCTGCCCGACACGCTGGTAGAAAGCGAACTGTTCGGCCACGTGCGCGGCGCTTTCACCGGCGCCACCAGCGATCGCCGGGGCAAGTTCGAACTGGCCAACGGCGGCACGTTGTTTCTCGATGAAGTCGGCGAGTTGTCGTTGACCGTCCAGGCCAAACTGCTGCGCGTACTGCAGAGCGGTCAGCTACAGCGCCTGGGTTCGGACAAGGAGCATCAGGTCGATGTGCGTTTGATAGCCGCAACCAATCGTGATCTGGCCGAGGAAGTGCGCAGCGGCCGCTATCGTGCCGACTTCTATCACCGCTTGAGTGTGTACCCGTTGCGCGTGCCGGCGCTGCGCGATCGCGGGCGCGATGTGTTGCTGCTCAGTGGCTTTTTTCTCGAGCAGAATCGCTCGCGCATGGGCCTCAACAGCCTGCGCCTGAACAGCGACGCCCAGGAAGCGCTGCTTGCCTACACCTGGCCGGGCAATGTGCGTGAGCTGGAACATTTGATCGGACGCAGTGCCTTGAAGGCGCTGGGTAACTGCAAGGTCAGGCCGAAGATTCTGAGTCTGAGCGCGGCGGATCTGGATTTGCCCCGTGAGGTTGTGGATAACGTGATTGAGCCCGCGCATGCAAACCTGGCCAATGTGATGCCGGTGATCGGTGGGGATTTGCGCAGTGCAACCGATGAGTTCCAGAGGCGCTTGATTGGTGCGGCGCTGGAGCGCCATCAGGATAACTGGGCGAGTGCGGCGCGGGAGTTGGGGGTGGATCGGGCGAATCTGGGGCGGATGGCCAAGCGCTTGGGCATGAAAAGCTGAAGCGCCAATAGCCTAAAGCCCACACCATTCAAGCCGATAACCCGGCATCAAAGGTTTCTGGCGATTTCCACTCTCGCCCATCCACAGAAGGTTCTTATGTCCTCCACCAAAGCCCGCGCAGATTCACTTTCGCTTCTGCTGTTTACCTTGCGCAGCGGCAAGCTGATGGCGATCAACCTGCTGAAAGTCAGTGAAATCATCCCCTGCCCGCCGCTGACCAAGCTGCCGGAGTCGCACCCGCACGTCAAAGGTATCGCCAGCCTGCGTGGCGCCTCGCTATCGGTGATTGATCTGAGCCGCGCCATCGGCGAGCGGCCGCTGGAAGACCCCAACGGTGGCTGCCTGATCGTCACCGATGTCAGCCGCTCCAAGCAGGGCCTGCACGTACAGGCGGTGAGCAAAATCGTCCATTGCCTGACCACCGACATCAAGCCTCCACCGTTCGGCTCCGGCGGCTCGCGCGCCTTTATCACCGGCGTAACCTCGGTGGACGGCACGCTGGTGCAAGTGCTGGATATCGAAAAAGTCATCCACAGCATCGCCCCGGCGCAGATCGAAATGGCGCCGACCGACCTGACCATGGAAGACGCCGAAGTGCTCGGCAACGCGCGGATTCTAGTGGTCGACGACAGTCAGGTAGCGCTGCAGCAATCGGTGCACACCCTGCGCAATCTCGGCCTGCAATGCCACACGGCGCGCAGTGCCAAGGAAGCCATCGACTGCCTGCTCGACCTGCAAGGCACCGCGCAGCAGATCAACCTGATCGTCTCCGACATCGAAATGTCCGAGATGGACGGTTATGCGTTCACTCGTACCCTGCGCGAGACCCCGGACTTCGCCCACTTGTACGTACTGCTGCATACCTCGCTCGACAGCGCGATGAACAGCGAAAAAGCCCGACTGGCGGGCGCCAACGCGGTACTGACCAAATTCTCCTCGCCGGAACTGACGCAACGGCTGATCGAAGCGGCCAAGCACGTCGCGGCGAACGGGCACTGAGTCTTGGCCCAGAGGTATTGTTTTTTGATGCGGCGCGACCTGAGTGAAGCGGTGCCGGATGCGCAATGGCCCTCCGGGATTGAGCTGTCCGCCTATCGCGAGGAGCTGGCGCCAGCGGTGCATCAGCTGATGCAGCTCGGACATCTGCAGGGTGACAGTCTCGTACCGGCGCTGAACGAATGGCTGCAGCGGTTTGTCAGCGATCCCGAATACGATCCGGCGTTATGTTTCGTTGCTTGCGATGCCACAGGTGTAGTTGGCGTGGCGCAGTGCTGGACCAGTGCGTATATCAAGAATCTGGTGGTGCATCCGCGCATGCAGGGCCGGGGACTTGGGCGAGCCTTGTTGCTGCGTGCCTTCAGCGTCTTTCAACAGCGGCGTGAAGGGTTTGTCGACTTGAGGGTGCTGGAGGACAACCTGCGGGCGCAGCGGTTGTATGAGGGTGTCGGGATGTGTGTGGTCCGGCGGGAATTGGTGCCGGACTGATTAAAGTCAAAAGATCGCAGCCTTCGGCAGCTCCTACAGGAAACCGCATATCCATGTAGGAGCTGCCGAAGGCTGCGATCTTTTAGCGGTGTCCCAGGCAACAAATCTCTTTAGACAGACTCCAACCTTGGCCACCCAGAACCAAGGACGCCCACCGTGAAAATCCTCACCGCAAGCCTGCTCAGCCTCACCGCGTTCGCCTCCCAGGCCCACGCCTCCAGCCCCGACGCCTGGGCCGCCTATGACAAAACCGTGCTCGCCAGTTGCACCAAGGCCAGCGGCCTGAAGAACGCCAAACCGGTCGGCACACCCGCGCAATTCGACGATCGCGTTGGCTACACCGCCGTTCTGCTGCAAGGCCAATACCCGCAAAAACACATGAAGGGCCAACAGGGCAGCGAGCTGTGCCTGTACAACAAACAGTCGAAAACCGCGTTCGTCACCGAGTGGGACTCGATTCGCCCAGCCAGTAAAACCCATTGAGTGGCGCATTACTTGCTTCGATCAGAGTCCGTGCGATGGTTTTCCGCCGTCGTTTCGCACCCTGATTGAAGACAGATCACTCAATGAATACGACGTTTTCCTGCGTAGGCTGCGGCAAATGCTGCAGCGACCACCATGTCCCGCTGACCCTGGCCGAAGCCCGCATGTGGGCAGCAGATGGCGGTCAGGTGATCGTGCTGGTCGAAGCATTTCTCGCCAATGGCCTGGGCCTGCCGACGCAGCAGCGCGAACATGCCGAGCGTCGTTCGATAGAGGTACGCAGCGGCGTCACCCATGCTCATGTGGCGATCACGTTTGCGGCCTACAACGTCGGCCCCTGCCGGAATCTTGACGACGACAAACGCTGCCGGATCTACGAGCGACGCCCGCTGGTGTGCCGTATCTACCCGGCGGAAATCAATCCGCACATCCCGCTCGATCCTGCCGCCAAAGACTGCCCGCCCGAATCCTGGGGACAGGGTCCGGAACTGATCGTCGGGGGGGAATTGGTCGATCGGGAACTGGTTGAGTTGATTCAGCGCTCGCGCCAGGCCGATCGTGATGACATACGACTGAAGGATGCGATCTGCGCTACCCTCGGGATACGCACAACGGCGCTCAAGGGCGATGGCTTTACAGCGTATTTGCCGGATATGGCGGCGTTTGCCGCGGTAATCGATCAAGTGACCGCACAATCGCTAGCGGAAAAACCGGGTGAGTGGCTGTTTCATTTGTCTGGCGATGACATCGCCGGGCAAGTGCTGGCGGCTGGCGGGCAGGTGGTGACTGAGCCGGCGCAGACTTATGCGTTTATTTCGCTGCGTGCGGCTTGATGAAACCTTAGTGGTGTAGCGGCTACCGCCTTCGCGAGCAAGCTCGCTGCCACATTGGATCTGCGCGAATCACAAAACCTGGTGGGAGCAAGCCTGCTCGCGAAGGGGCCAGCACTCACGCCCACACAGCGCATTATTTCAACGCTTGCCCATCGACCGACGCGTCCCCGGCGGTGCCATCCCCGGGGTTTTGGTATGGCCATTCTTCGCGCCATTCTTGTACCATGGCTGATTCGAACCTTTTGCCGAGGCCAGCTCGCCCGGTTTGAAGGGGAATTTGAACGCCGGGATCTCGGCTTTGGTTTCGCTGGTATCAGCCACGTCAACCGGCGGTTGGGTCGGGGAAGTCATAAAAGCTCCGGGAACGATAAGTCGGCCCGATCAGTGAGCCGCAAAAGCGCGCAGTATACCTGTGCGCCCTGGCTCGGCATCTGAAGATTTGCGGGATGCGTCGAATGGTTCTTTGGCACTGACACTGCGTGATGATGTTTCAGTTCATACGGTGCTGAACGTCACCCAACAATTGCGAGGCGCTCTCCAGCAACTGCTCGAGGAGCGCATCATCCTCATCCATATAGCCTTCATATTCGGCGAGATTGCGCCGCTCGTGGCACAACGCGAACAATCGGACCTGAACCTTGCTGCTTTGCGTGGTAAGAATCAGGCACTGAAAGACCAGATAACGCCTGTCCGAGCGATAGCCACTCAAGCGAAGGGCCGTCAGCGCCAGGGCGTGAGCTGCGTTGTAGGCCAAATCGAACCGGCTGGAAAAAGACAGTGTGCTGGCGTGCGCATCCTTGAGCCTGTCAAGCGCCGAGCGCATCAGCCCTTCACACTCCTTGCGATCGGGTGGCTCCGCTTTCAGTACTCCGCTACGTAGAAGATTCTCCAGACTTTCGCTGCTGCCCATCCTTGGACTCCAAAGGGTTTGCCCCTGACAGATCGATTTTTTCCTGCTGCATCACCCGCACGACAAAACTGTTTTGCCCCGCCAGTTTCGTAGCCCAGTCTCGCGGGGTGTACAGCGTCGGGTTGATGGGACGCCCCAATTGCTCCTCCACGGGTATGAGCCGCTCCATCAACTCACTGTAGTGCAGGCCTTCGCCGATCAGCATGAGATCAATGTCACTGAGTGTGTTCGCCGAGTTTTTCGCGATGGAGCCATACACGAACGCCCAGGTAATCTGCTCGGCGAACGGCTCTAATGCCTGACGAAGGGGCTCGGCAAAACCGAAGGTCTTGCGCGTGATGCCCAGAAGCTCCGAGTAGATGGGACAGGAGGGGTTGGCCTGATAATGGGTCTGATTACCCACTCGTGTCATGCGCAGCACGCCAGCCCGATGCAATCGATCCAGTTCCCGCATGAGGCCGCCTTTGCCAACCTGCGCCCGCCGCACAATTTCATTCGCGTAGAACGTCTGGTCCGGCTTGCCGAACAGCAGCGCCAGCACTTTTTGCTGAGTGGTGGTGAACAGGGCTTCGCTTAGAGAAAGGTAATCCATTGGAGGACCAATGAGTCTTAAAAAAGGAACGATAGGTCCCTTTTAGGGACTTATCAACTGAACCTTGATCGCAGCCATCGCGGTAACTGCAGAAAACTGACATTCCTGACAGCGGGCCGTCACCCTCTCGACCGCCAAACCCGTTTATAACTGGTCAATCTGCCCAAACTCCAGACTTCGGCGCCGCGCATGACCATTCAGAAAAACAAAATCCTGCTCGCCACTCTCTTGATCCTGCTGGCAGTCGCCGGCCTCTGGTTTGCACTCAAACCCACCCCGGCCAAACTGGCCAGCCCGACCGCCATCCCGGTGCGCGTGGTGACGGTCAGCGCCAAAGACGTGCCGCGTTACACCAGTGGCATCGGTTCGGTGCTCTCCCTGCACAGCGTGGTAGTGCGTCCGCAGATCGACGGTATCCTCACCAAAATCCTGGTCAAGGAAGGCCAACTGGTCAAAACCGGCGATCTGCTCGCGACCATTGACGATCGCTCAATTCGCGCCAGCCTCGATCAGGCCCGGGCGCAGTTGAGCGAGAGCCAGGCGCAGTTGCAAGTCGCGCAGGTCAACCTTAAGCGCTACAAACTGCTCAGTGTCGATGACGGCGTGTCGAAACAGACTTACGACCAGCAGCAGGCGCTGGTCAACCAGCTCAAAGCTACCGCCCAAGGCAATCAGGCCTCGATTGATGCGGCGCAAGTGCAACTGTCCTACACGCAGATTCGCTCCCCGGTCACCGGCCGCGTAGGCATTCGTACCGTGGATGAAGGCAATTTCCTGCGCATGACCGACACCCAAGGCCTGTTCACGGTCACTCAGATCGATCCGATCGCCGTCGAGTTCTCCCTGCCCCAGCAAATGCTGCCGACCCTGCAAAGCCTGATAAGCGATCCGCAACGCGCACCGGTCAAGGCTTACATCGGCGCCGACAGCGATGGCGAAACCGGCAATTTGCTCGGCGAAGGTCACTTGACCCTGATCGACAACCAGATCAACGCCAACACCGGCACCATCCGCGCCAAAGCCGAATTCACCAACGCCAGCCAGAAGCTGTGGCCGGGATTGCTGGTGACGGTAAAAATTCAGACGGCTGTGGATAAAGACGCGCTGGTCGTTCCGCCCACTGTCGTACAACGCGGGCTCGAGCAACATTTCGTTTATCGCGTGCGGGACGACAAGGTCGAGGCGGTGCCGGTGCAGATGGTTTACCAGAGCAGCGGTCAGGACATCATCAAAGGCGTCAGCGCCGGTGACGTGCTGGTGACCGATGGCCAGTCGCGGCTCAAACCAGGCTCGGTCGTGCAGGTCATGAGCGAGCCGCCGCAAGTGGTGCAGGCGGAGCCGAAACCATGACCTCGCACAAAGGCGTTTCGACGTGGTGCATCGATCACCCGGTAGCGACGATTCTGCTGACCATCGCTCTGGTTCTGGTCGGAGTGATTGCCTTCCCACGCTTGCCGATCGCACCACTGCCGGAAGCGGAATTTCCTACGATTCAAGTCTCGGCGCAGCTGCCCGGTGCCAGCCCCGACACCATGGCTTCCTCGGTGGCCACGCCGCTGGAGGTGCAATTCAGCGCCATCCCCGGCATGACCCAAATGACCTCGAGCAGTGCCTTGGGCTCAACGCTGCTGACCCTGCAATTCAGCCTCGACAAAAGCATCGACACCGCCGCCCAGGAAGTGCAGGCGGCTATCAATACCGCCGCCGGCAAACTGCCCAAGGACATGCCGACGCTGCCAACGTGGAAGAAAGTCAACCCGGCCGACAGCCCGGTGCTGATTCTCAGCGTCAGCTCGACACAGATGCCCGGCACCGAACTCAGCGACCTGGTGGAAACCCTGCTCGCCCGGCAGATCAGCCAGATCGACGGCGTCGGCCAGATCAATATCACCGGTCAGCAACGCCCGGCGATTCGCGTGCAGGCCTCGGCGGACAAACTCGCCGCCATCGGCCTGACCCTTGCTGACATCCGCCTGGCCATCCAACAGACCAGCCTCAACCTGGCCAAGGGTGCGCTGTACGGCGAGTCGAGCATTTCCACGCTGTCGACCAACGACCAGTTGTTCCACCCCGAGGACTACAGCCAACTCATCGTTTCCTACAAGGATGGCGCCCCGGTTCACCTGCGCGATGTCGCCAAAGTCGTCAACGGTGCGGAAGATGCCTACGTGCAGGCCTGGGCCGGTGATCGTCCGGGGGTGAATCTGGTGATCTCGCGCCAGCCCGGCGCCAACATCGTCGAGACCGTCGACCGCATTCAAGCCGCCCTGCCCGGCCTTGAAGCGATGCTGCCGGCCTCAGTGCAGGTGAAAACCCTGATCGATCGCACGCAGACCATCCGCGCCTCGCTGCATGAGGTCGAGATCACTTTGCTGATCGCAATCCTGCTGGTAGTCGCGGTGATGGCGCTGTTCCTGCGGCAGTTGTCGGCGACGCTGATTGTTTCGGCGGTGCTCGGCGTCTCGCTGGTCGCCAGTTTCGCGCTGATGTACGTCCTCGGTTTCAGCCTGAACAACCTGACGCTGGTGGCGATCGTCGTCGCGGTCGGCTTCGTCGTGGACGATGCGATTGTGGTGGTGGAGAACATTCACCGTCATCTCGAGGCCGGCGATGACATGCGCGAGGCGGCAATCAAAGGCGCCGGCGAGATCGGCTTCACCGTGGTGTCGATCAGCTTCTCGCTGGTGGCGGCGTTTATTCCGCTGCTGTTCATGGGCGGAGTCGTCGGGCGCTTGTTCAAGGAATTCGCCTTGACCGCGACCTCGACGATCATGATTTCCGTGGTGGTGTCACTGACCCTGGCGCCAACTCTCGCGGCGCTGTTCATGCGCAAACCGGTGCATCACACCAATGCCAGACCCGGCTTTAGTGAACGACTGCTCGGCTGGTACGAAAAAGGTCTGCGCCGTGCCCTCGACCACCAGAAACTCATGATCGGCGTGTTTGGTTTATCCCTGGCCCTGGCCGTCACCGGATACGTTTTGATCCCCAAAGGGTTTTTCCCGGTGCAGGACACCGGTTTCGTCCTCGGCACCACAGAAGCTGCTGCGGATATTTCCTACGGCGACATGGTGAAAAAACACTTGGCGATGGCCGAAATCGTTGCAGCTGATCCGGCGGTGCAGGCGTTTTCCCATTCGGTCGGTGTCTCCGGCAGTAACCAGACCATCGCCAACGGGCGCTTCTGGATCGCGCTGAAAAAACGTGGCGATCGTGATGTTTCAGCCAGCCAGTTCATCGACCGCATCCGCCCACAACTGATGAAAGTCCCCGGCATCGTCCTTTATTTGCGCGCAGGGCAAGACATCAACCTCAGCTCCGGCCCGAGCCGCGCGCAGTATCAGTACGTGCTCAAGAGCAATGACGGCGAGACGCTCGCCACGTGGACGCAGCGCCTGACCGAAAAACTGCGCAGCAACCCAGCGTTCCGCGACATTTCCAACGACCTGCAACTGGGCGGCAGCATCACTCACATCAGCATCGACCGCAGCGCAGCAGCGCGCTTCGGCCTGACCGCCAGCGATGTCGATGAATCACTCTACGACGCCTTCGGCCAACGGCAGATCAATGAATTCCAGACCCAGGTCAATCAATACAACGTGATCCTGGAACTGGACACCAGACAACGCGGCAAGGCCGAAAGCCTCAACTATTTCTATCTGCGCTCACCACTCAGCGGCGAGATGGTGCCACTGTCGGCGCTGGCCCGATTCGATGCGCCGACCATCGGCCCGTTGTCGATTGCCCACGACGGTATGTTCCCCGCCGCCAACCTGTCGTTCAACCTCGCCCCCGGCGTGGCACTGGGCGATGCGGTGATTCTGCTCAATCAGGCCAAGGCCGAAATCGGCATGCCCACCGCGATCAGCGGCAATTTTCAGGGCGCGGCGCAGGCGTTCCAGAGTTCGCTGGCCAGTCAGCCGTGGCTGATTCTCGCGGCCTTGGTGGCGGTGTACATCATTCTCGGCGTGCTTTATGAAAGCTTCGTCCATCCGCTGACGATCATCTCGACATTGCCGGCGGCAGGCCTCGGTGCGGTCATCATGCTGTGGATCTGCGGCCAGGACTTTTCGATCATGGCGCTGATCGGGCTGGTGCTGCTGATCGGTATCGTCAAGAAAAACGGCATCCTGATGATCGACTTCGCCCTCGAGGCGCAGCGCCAGCGCGGTCTGTCGCCGCAAGAGGCGATATTCGAGGCGTGCATCACACGGTTCCGGCCAATCATCATGACCACCCTCGCCGCCCTGCTCGGCGCCTTGCCGCTGATGCTCGGCTACGGCACCGGCGCCGAACTGCGCCAACCGTTGGGCATTGCCGTGGTCGGCGGTTTGCTGGTCAGCCAGATGCTGACGCTGTTCACCACGCCGGTCATATACTTATGGCTCGAGCGGCTGTTTCACCGGCCAAAACCTTTGCCTGCACCGGCACTGGCGACCACAGACTGAGGCGGTCATGCGCGTTCTGATTATCGAAGACGAAGAAAAAACCGCGGACTATCTGCACCGTGGCCTGACCGAACAGGGCTATACCGTGGATCTTGCCCGCGACGGTGTCGAAGGCCTGCATCTGGCGCTGGAATGCGATTACGCGGTGATCGTCCTCGACGTCATGTTGCCGGGGCTCGATGGCTTCGGCGTGCTGCGCGCATTGCGAGCGCGCAAACAGACTCCGGTGATCATGCTCACCGCCCGCGAGCGCGTTGAAGACCGTATCAAGGGCCTGCGCGACGGCGCTGACGATTACCTCGGCAAACCGTTTTCCTTCCTCGAACTGGTCGCCCGCCTGCAGGCGCTGACTCGGCGCAGCGGTGGCCACGAACCGGTGCAAGTGACCATCGCCGACCTGTGGATCGATTTGATCAGCCGCAAGGCGACCCGCGCCGGCACGCGCCTGGATCTGACGGCGAAAGAGTTTTCTTTGCTCAGTGTTCTCGCCCGACGCCAGGGCGAAATCCTCTCGAAAACCGCCATCGCCGAAATGGTCTGGGACATCAATTTCGACAGCGACGCCAACGTCGTCGAAGTGGCGATCAAACGCCTGCGCGCCAAGCTCGACGGGCCGTTCAACGAGAAACTGCTGCACACCATTCGCGGCATGGGTTATGTGCTGGAGAGCCGTGGTGTCCAGTAATTCGATTGCCTTGCGCCTCAGTGGAATGTTCACGCTGGTGGCGCTGCTGGTGTTCCTGTTGATCGGCGGCGCGCTGTATCAACAGGTCGACAAAGGCTTGGGCCTGTTGCCGGAAGCCGAGCTCGACGCGCGTTACAGCGTGCTCGAATCCACCGTCGGCCGCTACGGCACGCCCGAGCATTGGGTGAAGATCAACAACAAGCTCAAGCTGCTCGGCGAGGAAGACAAGCGCATCAGTTTCTGGATCAGCAGCGGCGATCCTCACTACGAATACGGCAACCTGACTGCGCAAATTCGCGCTGCCGCCAACGGCCCGTTGGGCATGCATGACTTGCATCTGCCCGACCAACCCTACCCGCTGAAAGTGCTGGTCAGTCAGTTTCCGGCCAAAGACCAGCGCCCGCCGCTGCGCTTTATGATCGGCATCGACACCGAGGCGCTGCATCAGACCCAGCATCATTTGTTGATCGCGCTGATCAGCCTGGCGATTGTCGGTGTGTTGCTGGCCTCGGCACTGGGTTACTGGGTGGCGCGCATTGGTCTGAAGCCGCTGATCAAACTGTCGCAGGAAGCCCAACGGCTGGCGCCGCCGTTACGCGCCGGACGCTTGCGTCTGTCGCCGCTGCCACCGGAGCTGGAGCAGTTTGTCGAGTCGTTCAACTCGACGCTGGAGCGGGTTGAACTGGCGTATTCACGACTGGAATCTTTCAATGCCGACGTCGCCCATGAACTGCGTTCGCCCCTGACCAACCTGATCGGCCAGACTCAGGTCGCGCTGACTCGCGGGCGCTCGGCCGAACATTATTTCGAAGTGCTGCAATCGAACCTCGAAGAGCTGGAACGACTGCGCTCGATCATCAACGACATGCTGTTTCTGGCCAGCGCCGATCAGGGCAACAAGGCGACCAAGCTGACCTCGACGTCACTGGCTGACGAGGTGGCGACGACGCTGGATTACCTGGATTTCATCCTTGAGGATGCGCAGGTTGAAGTGCAGGTCAACGGCGACGCGCAGGTGCAGATCGAGGTCGCGCATCTGCGCCGGGCGTTGATCAACTTGCTGAGCAACGCGGTCCAGCACACTGAACCGGGTCAGGTCATCGAGGTGCGCATCGAGGTGGACGATCATCAGGTGAGCATTGGCGTGGCTAACCCCGGTTCGCCGATTGCCAGCGAGCATCTGCCACGCTTGTTCGAACGCTTTTATCGGGTCGATGCTTCACGTAGCAACAGTGGCAATAACCACGGGCTGGGCCTTGCGATCGTCAAGGCGATTGCACTGATGCACGGCGGGGATGTGTTTGTGCGCAGTGACCGGGGGATGAATACCTTCGGCATCAACCTTCCGGTCTGAAAAAGATCAAAAGATCGCAGCCTTCGGCAGCTCCTACAGGTGTCCACCATTTTTCCGCAGGAGCTGCCGAAGGCTGCGATCTTTGCTTTTGCTGTAAAAGTCATTTATGAAAATCACGCTGTTTCCCATTCCTCGGCGACCTTATCTTGGCCCGCACCAAACAGCACTTGCCAAGCAAGAAGGTTTTCAAATGTCCAACAGTATGGGTATCGCCAGCGCGTTCGTTTTGTCCTCATTGATCCTGTCGCCGCTGGCGATGGCTGAAGAATCGCAAGCGTTCGTCGCGCACAACGTCGCTCGCGCCCAGGCATTCGATCAGCATCAGGGCGAAGTGATGGCCCGGGCTCAAGACGCCACGCAATCCCCGCAGGCCGCTGATTCTCAAGTTTTATCCGCAGAGAAAGACAGCTGAGTCGCACCGCGAAAGGTTTCCCTCGACGCGGTTGTTTGGCTCTTCCCGTTCAACCGTCGTCACTCCAGGCCGCTGCCGTTCAGCGGCCTTTTTTCGTTGTGGTCTGAAAGCCGTCTGGTGCGTCTGTAACAACAAGAAATATCAAGCCGCTCAAGAAACAGAGCGGCCCGCTGACCCAAGGAGCTCCACCGCACGTGTTTTACCCTGCCCGCCTTACCTCGCTGTTCATTGCAATGGCCGCAACGATTGTTCCCACCGCCCACGCCGACGAGCCTGCTGAACAAGGCTTCGTCGAAGGTTCGAGCTTCAACCTGAACGCCCGCAACTACTACATGAATCGCAACCGCTTGCAGCAAGCGGACGACAACATCGAGTGGGGCCAGGGTTTTCTCGGGGTGTTCCAGTCCGGTTATACCGAGGGCACGGTTGGCTTCGGTGTTGATGCCCACGCCATGCTCGGCCTGAAACTCGATGGCGGTGGCGGTACCGACGGTTCGAGCATCCTGCCGATCAGCGATGGTAACGGCAAAGCGCCGGGCTCGTTCTCGACCGCAGGCGGGACGCTCAAGCTGCGTGCATTCGATACCGAGTTGAAGGCCGGTGATCTGTTCCTCACCAACCCGGTAATTGCCGGCGGCGACACGCGCATGCTGCCGCAGACGTTTCGCGGCGTTCGTTTGACCAACCACAGTTTCGACGGCTGGCTGATCGAAGGTGGCCAGGCCAGTTTCACCAAGCCGTATAACCAGAGCGGTCACACGCGGATCGGTACGTCGTACGGCACGCTCGCCGATGGCGATGAGAGCCGGCACCTGAACTGGGCCGGTGTGGCCTGGAGCGGTGTCGAGGGTCTGACCAGCAGTCTTTATGCTTCCGAACTCAAGGACATCTGGAACCAGTACTACTACGACCTCGACTACACTTGGCAGTTGAATGACCTGCTCAGCCTCAACCCGGGCCTGCACTTCTATCACACCCAGGACACTGGCGATGCGCTGCTCGGCGACATCGACAACAACACCTGGAGCGCGCATCTCACCGTCGGCATCGGCAACCACAGCGTCACCGCCGCTTACCAGCGGGTCAACGGCAACACACCGTTCGACTACATCAGCCAAGGCGACAGCGTTTACCTGGACAACTCCCAGCAATACTCGGACTTCAACGGGCCGAACGAACGCTCGTGGAAGCTCAAGTACGCCTATGACTTTAGCGGTGTCGGCATGCCGGGGCTGACCTCGGCGTTGTCCTACTCACGCGGCACGGTCGACCTGACCAAAGCCGACCCGGACAGCGCAGGCTATTCCAGCTGGTACAGCGAAGATGGCCGTAACGCCAGACACTGGGAGCGCGATATCGATTTGAAATACGTTGTGCAAAGCGGCCAGGCCAAGGACTTGGCTGTGCGCCTGCAATGGGCGACCAACCGTGGCGGCAACGGCTACGGCGCGATTGATTCGGATACAGATGAATACCGCGTGATCATCGACTACCCGGTCAACGTCTTCTAAGATCGCTACCAGGCTGAAGCTCAATCAACATTGAACCTGTTGCAGGTAGTTCCTCTGTAGGAGCTGCCGAAGGCTGCGATCTTTTGATTTTCAAGAGCAAGATCAAAAGATCGCAGCCTTCGGCAGCTCCTACAGTGGGAGAACAGGCTCGCTGTGCAGCTACGCTTATAAGATCCCCTCAACCGAACCCCCATCATGATCGCGAGCCGTACCCCACCCGTTGCGGGCAAGACCGGACGCCCGGAGCTGCTGCTGATCTGCGGCAGTTTGCTGACCGTCATCGCGATTTTGTGCATCGTCACTTTCCTGCTGATCCGCGAGCACACCAGTGCGCAGGAAGCCGCCACCCGCCGCGCCACCACCATCGCGCAGTTGATCGACGCCGATGTGCTGCGCACTGTCGAGCTGTACGACTTGACGCTGCAAGGCCTGATCGCTGCCGCACAGCGTGACGATCTGCAGAACGTCTCGCCGCAGATCCGTCATCTGGCGCTGTTCGACCGCTCGACCACCGCGCGCTTCAAAGGCGACATCCTGCTGCTCGACAAGCATGGCGAGGTGATCGCCGACTCCTCGCGAATAGAGCCGAAACCGGGCAATTTCGCCGACCGGGATTATTTCCTCGCCCATGCGTTCAACCGCGACATGGGCATGTTCATCAGCCGACCATTCAAGACCCGTTGCGACTGCGACGAGGCTGACCAGTGGCGGATCAGCTTCAGCCGGCGGATTGCTTCGCAGACCGGCGAATTCCTCGGCGTGGCCGTGGCGTCGTTGAAGCTCGACTACTTCGACGACCTGTTCAAAAGCCTCGACATCGGCACCGACAGCACATTGAACATCATCAACAGCGACGGTGTTCTGCTCGCGCAGAAGCCGTACCTGCAAAGTGATTCAGTGGGCAAGAGCTTCGGCAATCGGCCCAATGTCGTGCGGATTCTCAACGACCGTGATGGCAGCGGCAGCTTCACCAGCACCTCCAGCATGGATAACCAACGCCGGCTCTATACCTATTCACGGGTCGGCAATCTGCCGTTGACGGTGATGGTGGCGCTGTCCAGCGATGAAGTGTTCGGCACCTGGCGACGCACCGCGATATTGATCAGTGGCGCCACCGGCGTGCTGTGCGTCGGACTGTTGTGGCTGACCTGGCTGCTTGCGCGGGAGCTGCGTTTGCGCCACCGCGCCGAACGCGAACTTTCACAACTGGCCGCCACCGACGATCTGACCGGTGTGGCCAACCGGCGCATGCTCGATCAGACCCTGCGCCACGAGTGGTTCCGCGCCCAGCGCTCGGGCCAGCCGTTGTCGGTGATGATGATCGACGCCGACCATTTCAAGGCCTTCAATGACCGCCATGGCCATCAGGCTGGCGATCAGGTCTTGCGCGAACTGGCCAGGGTAATCACCGCGAATGTGCGACGTCCGGCGGATCTGGTCGCGCGTTATGGTGGCGAAGAATTTTCGGTGATTGTCGCTGAGACTGACAGCGCGGGTGCCCAGCAGATCGCCGAGCAGATTCGCCAGGCTGTGGAAAACTTGCCTTGGGCCGAGGGCGCTGAGCGGGCGATGACCGTGAGTATCGGCATCGCCACTTGGACATCGGCGAGCGAGATGACCTTGGAGCAGCTGTTGTTTGCGGCGGACAAAGCGTTGTATCAGGCCAAGGAAGGCGGGCGCAATCGCGTTGTAGTGTCAGCTTAAAGTCAAAAGATCGCAGCCTTCGGCAGCTCCTACATTTGGAATGCGGTATACCTGCCGGAGCTGCCGAAGGCTCGGGCCGCGATCGGACGACCTTTTGCTTTTGAAAGGGCATAAAAAAAGGCCATCCAAGGATGGCCTTCAAAAAACTAGAGAGGTTTTTTACTTACACGGCCGCTACCGGGCGCATGTAAGAGATCGGTGCGGTGCTGGCGTCTTCGAACGTCACCACTTCCCAGGCATCTGTCTGCTCAATCAATTTGCGCAGCAGCTGGTTGTTCAGTGCATGACCGGACTTGAAGCCTTTGAACTCACCAATCAGGCTGTTGCCCAGCAGGTACAGGTCGCCAATCGCATCAAGGATCTTGTGTTTGACGAATTCGTCTTCATAACGCAGACCGTCTTCATTCAACACACCATCCGCATCGACCACGATTGCGTTTTCCACGCTGCCGCCGAGTGCGAGGTTGTGCTTGCGCAGGTACTCGATGTCACTCATGAAACCAAAGGTACGGGCGCGGCTGACTTCTTTTACGAACGAAGTGCTGGAAAAATCCACGCTTGCACTCTGGGTGCGGTCCCGGAATACCGGGTGATCGAAGTCGATCTCGAAACTCACCTTGAAGCCTTCGAAAGGGACGAAAGTGGCGCGCTTGTCGCCGTCTTCCACTGTCACTTCACGCAGGATGCGGATGAATTTCTTGGCGGCGTCCTGCTCTTCCAGGCCAGCCGATTGAATCAGGAATACGAAGGGTCCAGCGCTGCCATCCATGATCGGGACTTCGGACGCGGAGAGCTCGACGTAGGCGTTATCGATGCCCAGGCCAGCCATGGCCGAGAGCAAGTGCTCTACCGTGTCCACTTTGACGTCGCCATTGATCAGCGTTGTCGACATAGTGGTTTCACCGACGTTTTCCGCGCGGGCAGGAATCTGCACCACAGGGTCGAGGTCAGCGCGACAAAACACAATGCCAGTGTCGACAGGCGCAGGCTTGAGGGTCAGATAGACCTTCTCACCGGAGTGCAGGCCTACACCTGTGGCACGGATAATATTTTTCAGTGTGCGTTGTTTAATCATGGCTTGGGCCGCTTCAGCGCAAATTGCGAACTGGTATCAACAAAGGCTGGCGATGATAGCAGACCATGCCTTTGCTGAACACCAATCACCTTCATAGCCCTGATACATTCCATCAATCGGCCTGACGACGCAGAAATGCCGGAATGTCCAGGTAGTCCAGGTCATCCTGCGGATTCATCTTCGCGGCAGCCGCAGCACCGGCCTGAGCCTGGTTGCGCATGACGGTCGGACGGTCCAGATCACGGTAGTTCACCGCTGGCTGCTCCTGACGGGCCGGAGCCGGTTGTTGCACCTGAGCAGAAGCCATCGAGGTGTGAACGGTGTTGTCGATGACCTTCACAGGCTTCTCGATTTTCGCGCCCAGACCGGTGGCAACCACGGTTACATGCAGCTCATCGCGCATGTCCGGATCGATAACGGTACCGACCTTGACCATGGCGTGCTCGGAAGCGAAGGCTTCGATGATCGAACCGACGTCGGAGTATTCACCCAGGGACAGGTCAGGACCTGCGGTGATGTTCACCAGAATGCCGCGTGCGCCTTGCAGGTTCACGTCTTCCAGCAGCGGGTTGCGGATGGCCGCTTCAGTGGCTTCACGTGCGCGGTTCGGACCGCTGGCGCAGCCAGTGCCCATCATTGCCATGCCC
Source organism: Pseudomonas sp. (assembly GCF_035554175.1). Classification (GTDB taxonomy): domain Bacteria; phylum Pseudomonadota; class Gammaproteobacteria; order Pseudomonadales; family Pseudomonadaceae; genus Aquipseudomonas. Next base: position 484,981 of record NZ_DATMIV010000019.1, read on the forward strand.
ATTTCACTCATCACGGTACGTACGTCGGCGAAGTCGACGTTGATCATGCCCGGACGCTTGATGATGTCGGAGATACCGCGAACGGCACCGGCCAGTACATCGTCAGCCTTGGCGAAAGCCGACAGCAGGCTGGCGTCTTTGCCGAGGATGGTCAGCAGCTTCTCGTTCGGGATGGTGATCAGCGAGTCGACGCTTTCCGAGAGCATGCGAATGCCTTCGTCGGCGATCTGCATACGCTTGCGACCTTCGAACGGGAACGGACGGGTCACGACCGCAACGGTCAGAATGCCCATTTCCTTGGCCACTTCGGCGATGATCGGCGCTGCACCGGTACCGGTACCGCCGCCCATGCCGGTGGTGATGAACACCATGTTGGTGCCGGCCAGCACTTCAGCGATGCGCTCGCGGTCTTCCAGAGCGGCTTGACGGCCGACTTCAGGGTTGGCGCCGGCACCCAGGCCTTTGGTTACGCCGGTACCCAGTTGCAGGATGGTCCGCGCGCCGATGTTTTTCAGCGCCTGAGCGTCGGTGTTGGCGCAGATGAACTCAACGCCTTCGATGTTGCTCTTGACCATGTGATTGACAGCGTTGCCGCCGCCACCGCCGACACCGATAACTTTGATTACCGGGCTTGCGGGGATGTTGTCTACGAGTTCGAACATTTTCCCTCTCCTTACATTCTCTAGTTTTTTCGCCTACTGCTGTTTGTAGCGGTGTATCTACTGCAGTTGCTTGCCGCTTGAAGCTTGTCGCTTCAAGCTGCTTTTAAAAATTGCCCTGAACCCACTTTTTCAGTCGGTCCAGCAGCGGCGCCTGAGGCTCGTCGCTGCTGTAGCTGTCGCGGCTGCCGATGCCGGAGAACGAAACTCCGTCGGACTGCTTCTGCAGGCCGTACATCAACAAACCGACGCCAGTGGAATAAATCGGGTTGCGCACCACGTCATCCAGGCCTTTCACGCCATGCGGCACACCGAGGCGGACCGGCATGTGGAAAATTTCCTCGGCCAGTTCGGTCGCGCCTTCCATCTTCGACGTACCGCCGGTGAGGACGATGCCGGCCGGGATCAGGTCTTCGTAACCGCTGCGACGCAGTTCGGCCTGGATCAGGGTGAACAGTTCGTCGTAACGCGGCTCGACCACTTCGGCCAGGGCCTGACGCGACAGTTCGCGCGGCGGACGGTCGCCGACGCTTGGCACCTTGATGGTTTCGCCGGCACCGGCCAGTTTGGCCAGGGCGCAGGCGTAACGGATCTTGATCTCTTCGGCGTACTGGGTCGGGGTGCGCAGCGCCATGGCGATGTCGTTGGTCACTTGATCACCGGCAATCGGGATCACTGCGGTGTGGCGGATTGCGCCTTCGGTGAAGATCGCGATGTCGGTGGTGCCGCCGCCGATGTCGACCAGGCAAACGCCCAGTTCTTTCTCGTCGTCGGTCAGTACCGAATAGGCCGAGGCCAGTTGCTCAAGAATGATGTCGTCGATTTCCAGACCGCAGCGACGCACGCATTTTTCAATGTTCTGTGCGGCGTTAACGGCGCAGGTGACTACGTGAACCTTGGCTTCCAGACGCACGCCGGACATGCCCAATGGTTCGCGCACGCCTTCCTGGTTATCGATCACGTAATCCTGCGGCAGGGTGTGCAGCACGCGCTGGTCAGCCGGAATCGCCACCGCCTGAGCTGCGTCGAGCACACGCTCAAGGTCAGCCGAGCTGACTTCGCGATCACGGATCGCGACGATGCCGTGGGAGTTCAGGCTGCGGATGTGATTGCCGGCCACGCCGACAAACGCCGAGTGAATGCGGCAGCCGGCCATCAGCTGGGCTTCTTCGATCGCGCGCTGGATCGACTGCACGGTGGATTCGATGTTGACCACCACGCCCTTCTTCAGGCCGCGGGACGGATGCGTGCCGATCCCGACGATTTCCAGCTGGCCGTCGTCCGCGACCTCGCCTACCAGCGCCACCACTTTGGAGGTGCCGATATCCAGACCGACGATCATTTTGCCGCTTTGCACGTTTGCCATGGGTCCTGCCTCTTCTTAATTCTTTGCGACAGCGGGTTGGGCTGTCGTCGGCGCTACGGGTTCCCGCCAGCCAACAGCGAGGCCGTTGGCGTAGCGCAGATCGATGCGCGCAATGTTCGTAATCTGCTCTTTCAGCGTCTTGTCATAGATGGCGATGAAGCGGCGCATCTTTTCCACCAGGTTGCCGCGTCCCAGCAGCAACTCGATGCCGGGGCCGGAACTGCCGGCACCGGTGGTCAGGAACCAGCTGCCGCGTTCACGCAATTCCAGGCGTGCAATCGAAAAACCCAGTGGCCGCAGCATCTGGCTCAGCACCTGATACTGCTGCATCACCTGCTGCTGGGCCCGTTGTGGGCCGAACAGCTGCGGCAGGTGTTCGTAGTTCGCCAGCTCCTTGGGCGTGAACGCCTGGCCCTGGTTGTTCAGCAGCGACTCGTCGCCCCAACGGGCCACGGGCAGTTGCTCTTCGAGGCGGATCACCACCTGATCCGGCCATACCCGGCGCACTTCGGCGTGGGCGATCCACGGCATCTGCTCCAGCTCGGTACGCATACCGGCGAGGTCGATGGTGAAGAAACTCGACGCAACGAACGGCGCGATCCGCTGCTGCACCGCCTGCTGGCTGATGTAGCTGAGGTCGCCCTGCACCGCGATCTTGCTGATCGGCCGGTCGGCGTACGGCAGCAAACGCTGCGCGCCTTCATAGGTGCCAAAGCCGAGCGCCACCAGCAGCACCGGCCAGAACAGACTTTTCAGAAAGCTGAAATTGGCTTTCGGCAGGCGCGCGGACATCGGCTCTTTCGCCACCATTCGGCTGGCACCCCGCGGCACCGGCTTGCGGCCGGGTGCGGGTGGCTGATGTCTGAGATGAGCGCCTTGCATGGTCTTAACCTCGCGCCTCGGTCTGGCCTGCGTCTTCAACGCTGGCCGCCAGAATGGCCAGAACCAGTTGCTGGAAATCCAGGCCGGCGGCACGCGCCGCCATTGGCACCAGGCTGTGATCGGTCATGCCCGGTGCGGTGTTGACTTCGAGAAACCAGAACTGCCCGTCGGCGTCCTGCATCACATCCGCGCGGCCCCAACCGGCAATACCCAGCGCCTCACAGGCCTTGGCCGTGAGTTCCATGAGTTCCTGTTCCTTGGCCGCGTCCAGCCCGCACGGAATGCGGTACTGGGTATCGTTGGCGATGTACTTGGCGTCGTAGTCGTAAAACGTGTGCGGTGTACCCAGGGCGATTGGAGGCAACACCTGGTCACGCAGGGTGGCGATGGTGAACTCCGGACCTTGAATCCATTGCTCGACCAACACTTGCGAATCGTAGGTACTGGCCGCTTTCCATGCGTCGATCAACTCGGACGCAGAATTCACTTTGGCCATCCCGATACTTGAACCTTCATGCGCCGGTTTGACGATCAAAGGCAAGCCCAGTTCCGTCGCTGCCGAAATACAATCGGCTTCGCTGCACAGCACGGCGTGACGCGGCGTCGGAATGCCGAGGCTGTGCCAGACCTGCTTGGTGCGCAGTTTGTCCATCGCCAGGGCCGAGGCAAGGATGCCGCTGCCGGTGTACGGAATGCCTGCGCACTCGAGCAGGCCCTGCATGCTGCCGTCTTCACCGCCACGACCGTGGAGAATGATGAACGCGCGATCAATCTTTTCGCTGAGCAGACGCTGCAGGAAATCCTCGCCCACATCGATGCCGAACGCGTCCACGCCAGCGCTTTGCAGCGCCTCGAGCACGGCGTTACCGGATTTCAGCGACACTTCACGCTCGGCGCTCAGGCCGCCGAACAGTACGGCGACGCGGCCGAAGTCTTTCGGCGCGATGGTGGAAAACAGCTTGGCGTAGGCAGCAGTCATTTCAACTTCCCCTCGACCGACGCCGCCACGGCGCCGGCGAACAACTCACTTTTCAACAGTTTCGGTGCGAGACCACCGATATCACCGGCGCCCTGGCACAACAGAATGTCGCCGGCGCGCAGCAGCGGCTTCACCAGCGGCGCCAGATCGACGCCCCGCTCGATGTAGATCGGGTCGAGCTGACCGCGCTGACGGATGCTGTTGCACAGCTTGCGGCTGTCGGCACCCGGGATCGGCTCTTCGCCGGCCGGATAGACTTCCATCAGCAGCAGCACGTTGGCGTCGGCCAGTACATTGACGAAATCGTCGTACAGATCGCGAGTGCGGCTGTAGCGGTGCGGCTGGTAGACCATCACCAGACGGCGCTCCGGCCAGCCGCCGCGTACGGCTTTGATCACCGCTGCGACTTCGGTCGGGTGGTGACCATAGTCATCGACCAGCATCACGTTGCCGCCGTCCACCGGCAGTTCGCCGTAGACCTGGAAGCGCCGACCGACCCCCTGGAAGCCTGAAAGGCCCTGCACGATGGCCTCATCGCTGACGCCTTCGTCGGTGGCGATGCAGATGGTGGCCAGCGAGTTGAGCACGTTGTGGTTGCCGGGCATGTTCACCGACACTTCCAGCGGCTCACGATCCGGGCGCAGCACGGTGAAGAACGTCTGCATGCCTTGCTGGCGCACGTTGATCGCGCGCACGTCGGCGTCTTCGCTGAAGCCGTAGGTCACCGTCGGACGTTTCACCAGCGGCAGGATTTCACGCACCACCGGATCGTCCAGGCACATCACCGCCAGCCCGTAGAACGGGAGGTTGTGCAGGAATTCGACGAAGGTTTTCTTCAGTTTGTTGAAGTCACCGTCGTAGGTCGCCATGTGGTCGGCGTCAATGTTGGTGACCACGGCCACCAGCGGCTGCAGATGCAGAAAACTCGCATCGCTCTCGTCGGCTTCGGCGATCAGGTAACGGCTGGTGCCGAGCTGGGCATTGGTGCCCGCCGCGTTCAGACGACCACCAATCACGAATGTCGGGTCCAGACCACCGGCCGCGAACACCGAAGCGATCAGGCTGGTGGTGGTGGTTTTGCCGTGGGTGCCGGCGACGGCGATGCCGTGGCGATAGCGCATCAGCTCGGCGAGCATTTCCGCGCGCGGCACCACCGGTATACGGCGCTCAAGGGCAGTCGCCACTTCCGGGTTGGAGGTGTTCACCGCGCTCGACACTACCAGCACGTCAGCGGCTGCAGCGTTCTCGGCACGGTGGCCGATGAAGATCTGTGCACCGAAGGATTCCAGACGCTCGGTGACCGGTGACGCCTTCAGGTCGGAACCGGAGACTTGATAGCCCAGGTTCAACAACACTTCAGCGATACCGCACATGCCCACGCCGCCGATACCGACGAAGTGAATACGGCGGATGCGGCGCATTTCCGGTTGGGGCATGGCTTTCTGATTCTCAACCATGGGCCACCTCCAGACAGGTATCGACCACGCTACGGGTGGCATCGGGTTTGGCCAGTCGGCGGGCCGCTTGGGCCATTGCTTCGAGTCGTTGCGGTTGCATCAAGACCTCTGTCAGGCGCGCGGCCAGGTCCGCGGCACCAGTCGTTCTTTGCGGCATCAGGAAGGCAGCGCCTTCGCGGGCCAAATAATCGGCATTGCGGGTCTGGTGATCGTCGATCGCGTGGGGCAAAGGCACCAGCATCGAGGGCAGACCGGCGGCCGCCAGCTCACTGATGGTCAGCGCGCCGGCGCGGCACACCACCAGGTCAGCCCAGCCATATGCCTGGGCCATGTCTTTGATGAACGGCTGCACCTGCGCGTCCACGCCCACGGCGCGGTATCGCTCGGCAGTCACTTCATCGTGATTTTTGCCGGCCTGATGAAACACTTCCGGGCGCAGGTCGGCAGCGACTTGGGCCAGGGCTTCAGGCAGCAATTTGTTCAACGGTTCTGCGCCCAGGCTGCCGCCAAGGATCAGCAAACGCGCTTTGCGCCCGGCCAGCGCCGGTCGCGATGTCTCGAGGAACAGCTCACTGCGCACCGGATTACCGGTGGTACGGCGGCTGTCCGACAGAGTAAAGGTGTCAGGGAACGCTTCACACACTCGGGCGGCGAACGGCACCAGCAACCGATTGGCGGTGCCGGCAACGGCGTTCTGCTCGTGAACGATCACCGGCACACCGGCCAGTTTCGCGGCAAGACCACCAGGACCGGTCACATAACCGCCGAAGCCGACCACGCACACAGGCTTCAGGCGACGCATGATCGCCCGCGCCTGCCACACCGATTTGAGCAGCATCAAAGGCGCCTTGAGCAGCGACAGCTTGCCCTTGCCGCGCAGACCGCTGGCGTTGATCCGGTGCAGCTCAAGACCTGCCGCCGGCACCAGTTCGTTTTCGATGCCCCGTGGCGTGCCGAGCCAGTGCACGGTGTAGCCGCGCGCCTGGAACTCGCGGGCACAGGCCAGCGCCGGGAACACGTGGCCGCCGGTACCGCCGGCCATGATCAACACGTTAGCGCCCATGAGTCGGCTCCTCGGCGAAGTCGCTCTCCTGGAATTCCATCTCTTCGCTGCCCAGGTGGGTTCGACTCTCCCACTCGATGCGCAGCAACAGGCCCAGACAGGCGCAGCAGATCACCAGCGAGCTGCCCCCGTAACTGAGGAACGGCAAGGTCAGGCCCTTTGTCGGCAGCAGGCCGACGTTCACACCGATGTTGATCAGGAACTGACCAATCCACAGGAACGACAGACCGTAAGCCACATAAGCGGCGAAGAACTGCTTGGCCTTCTCTGCCCACAGGCCGATGTACATGCCGCGAATACACACGAATACGAACAGTGCGACGGTGCACAGCGAACCCACGGCGCCGAGCTCTTCGGCGAGTACCGAGAATACGAAGTCGGTGTGCGCTTCCGGCAGGTAGAACTGCTTCTGCACGCTGTTGCCCAGGCCTACGCCCAGCCACTCGCCGCGACCGAAAGCAATCAAGGCTTGCGACAGTTGATAGCCGGCGCCGAACTGATCGGCCCACGGGTCGGCGAAGTTGGTCAGACGCGCCATTCGATACGGCTGCATCTGAATCAGCAAAACCACCGCGCCAACCGCCAGCACCACCATCAGCGAGAAACGGAACAGCCCGACTCCGCCAAGAAACAGCATCGCCGCCGCCGCGCCCATCATCACCACGGTGGCGCCGAAGTCCGGCTCCATCAGCAACAGCCCAGCCATTGGCAGCAGGACGATGAACGGCTTGAAGAAACCCATCCAGCTCTCGCGCACTTCTTTCTGCCGGCGCACCAGGTAACCGGCGAGGTAGATCACCACGAACACCTTGGCGATTTCCGACGGCTGCACGTTGAAGAAGCTGAAACCGATCCAGCGCATCGAACCGTTCACTTCACGACCGATGCCCGGGATGATCACCATCACCAGCAGGCCGAAAGCGCCGATCAGCATCATCCAGCCGAGGCGTTGCCAGGTGGCGATCGGGATCATCATGGTGACGATGCACGCGCCCAGCCCCAGCACCACATAAATGAGGTGGCGAATCATGTAGTACAACGGGCTGCCCGACTGCGCCGCCGCCACTTCCGTGGACGCCGAAGCAATCATGATCAGGCCCAGACCGAGCAGCGCCAGGCAACCGGCGAGCATCGGGAAGTCGAGGTCGATGCCACGCCCGGTGATCAGCGGCGACGGGTACGGCTTGATGATGTTTCTCAGGTTCATGCCAGTTCCTCCACAGCGCGGACGAACTGGTGACCACGGTCTTCATAATTCTTGAACATGTCGAAACTGGCGCAGGCCGGCGACAGCAGCACCACATCACCCGCTTGCGCGGCGGCGCGGCACTGCGCGACGGCGTCGACCAGCGAGGTCGCGCGGATCAACGGCACGGCATCGCCAATGGCCGCGCCGATCTTGTCGCTGTCGCGGCCCATCAGCACCACGGCGCGGCAGTTGGCCGCGACCGGGTCACGCAGATCGTTGAATTCGGCGCCCTTGCCATCACCGCCGGCGATCAGAATGACCTTGCCGTCGATGTCCGCACCGAGGCCTTCGATGGCGGCCAGAGCAGCGCCAACGTTGGTGGCTTTGGAATCGTTGTAATAGGCCACGCCGTCGAGATCGCGCACCCACTGGCAGCGATGTTCGAGGCCGGCAAACGTGCGCAACGCCGAGAGCATGGCATCGAATGGCAGCCCGACAGCGTGACCGAGCGCCAGCGCTGCAAGCGCATTGGACTGGTTGTGCGCGCCACGGATCTTCAGTTCACGCACCGGCATCAGGTTCTGGAATTCGAACGCGAGATACTTCTCGCCGTCCTCTTCGCGGATACCGAACGCCTTGAAATCCGGCTGGGTCAGGCCGAAGGTCCAGCATGGCTGACCTTCGCCCATCAGCGGCCGGGTCAGCGCGTCCTGACGATTCACCACGAACTGCTTCGCACCACGGAAGATCCGGTGCTTGGCCAGGTGATACGCCGGCAGACCGCTGTAGCGATCCATGTGGTCTTCGCTGATGTTCAGCACGGTGGCGACTTCGGCGTTGAGCTGGTCGGTGGTTTCCAGTTGAAAACTCGACAGCTCCATCACGTACAGCTCGACGTTATCGCTGAGCAGATCCAGCGCCGGAGTGCCGAGGTTGCCGCCGACGGCGACGCGCTTGCCCGCCGCAGCCGCCATCTCGCCGACCAGGGTAGTCACGGTGCTTTTCGCGTTGGAGCCGCTGATGGCCACGATCGGCGCCCGCGCGTTACGCGCGAACAGCTCGATGTCGCCGGACAGTTTCACGCCACGCGCGGCGGCCGCTTGCAGGGCCGGGGTCGCCAGCGCCAGGCCGGGGCTCACATAGAGCTCGTCGGCACGGCAGAGGAATTCGACGTCCAGCTCGCCACAACGCACTTCCACGTGCGGATAGTCACGCTTGAGCGTGGCCAGTTCCGGTGGATTTTCCCGCGTGTCCGCCACGGCAAACGACGTGCCCCGGTTCGCCAGGAAGCGAACCAGGGACATGCCGCTCTTGCCGAGGCCGACAACGATGCGGAAGTGGTCAGAAGCGATCAGAGACACTCGTTCTACCTCAGCTTCAGGGTGGCAAGGCCGACCAGGACGAGAATCACGGTGATGATCCAGAAACGGACGATCACGCGCGGCTCCGGCCAGCCCTTGAGTTCAAAGTGGTGGTGGATCGGCGCCATGCGGAACACACGGCGACCGGTCAGCTTGAAGGAAGCAACCTGAATAACCACTGACAGGGTTTCCATCACGAACACGCCGCCCATGATGAACAGGACGATTTCCTGACGCACGATCACCGCGATGGTGCCCAGTGCCGCGCCGAGTGCCAGTGCACCGACGTCGCCCATGAACACCTGCGCTGGATAAGTGTTGAACCAGAGAAAGCCGAGGCCGGCACCGATCAGCGCGCCGCAGAACACGATCAGTTCGCCCGCGCCCGGTACATAAGGAATCAACAGGTATTCGGCGAATTTCACGTTACCCGACAGGTAGCAGAAAATCCCCAGGCCACCGCCGACCATCACCGTCGGCATGATCGCCAGACCGTCGAGGCCGTCAGTCAGGTTGACCGCGTTGCTCGAGCCGACAATCACAAAGTAGGTCAGCACGATGAAACCCGCGCCCAGGGGAATGCTGTAGTCCTTGAGCATCGGCAGGATCAGCGTGGTTTCCACCGGCGTTGCGGCCGTCATGTAAAGGAAGATCGCCGCGCCGAGGCCGAACACCGACTGCCAGAAATACTTCCAGCGGCTCGGCAGGCCACGGGAGTTTTTCTCGATGACTTTGCGGTAATCGTCGACCCAGCCGATGGCGCCGAACAGCAGGGTCACCAGCAGCACCACCCAGACGTAGCGGTTGCTCAGGTCAGCCCAGAGCAAAGTGCTGACGCCGATCGACGACAGAATCAGCGCGCCCCCCATGGTCGGCGTGCCGGATTTGGACAGGTGCGATTGCGGGCCGTCGTTACGAACCGACTGGCCGATCTGACGGTTCTGCAGGGTGCGGATCATCCACGGGCCATAGCACAGCGACAAGACCAGCGCGGTCAGTACACCGAGAATCCCGCGCAGGGTCAGGTACTGGAAGACCGCGAAGCCTTTGTAGAACTGTTGCAGATACTCCGCTAGCAGCAGCAGCATTAATGTTTCTCCAGACTGGACCCGCACAGAGCCGCAACGATGTTTTCCATCGCTGCACTGCGCGAACCCTTGATCAAAATGGTGGTGTTTGTGTCCTGCTCGGCGTCGAGGGCAGCGATCAGTTCGGCTTGGGTGCCGAAGTGTTGCGCCTGCTCACCGAAAGCGTTTACGGCGTGGACCATGTTCGGCCCGACCGCGTAAAGCGCGGAAACCTTGCCTCGGGCGTACTCGCCCACGTCGCGGTGCCCCTGCTCCGCCCAGTCGCCCAACTCGCCGATATCCCCGAGCACCAGGACGGTGCGGCCGGAAAAGCCGGCGAGTATATCAACGGCCGCGCACATCGAGGTGGGGTTTGCGTTGTAAGTGTCATCGATCACGCGCATGCCGTTTTTCGCCAGTTGCGCAACGGTGCGACCCTTGACCGGTTGCACGGCGCCGAGCCCGGTGGCGATGCCGAACAGCGACACGCCCAAGGCGTGAGCAGCCGCCGCGGCGGCCATGGCATTGGCGACGTTGTGGGTGCCGAGCAGGTTGAGCTGAACGCGCTCGCTGCCTTCAGGCGTGTGCAGATTGAATGCCGGGCAGCCACGGGCATCAGTGGCCAGATCGCTGGCATGGAAATTCGCCTCGGTGTTGCTCAGGGCAAAGGTCAGCACTTTGCGAGCGCCCGCACGGGTCTTCCAGATACCAAAGGCCTTGTCATCGAGGTTGAGTACGGCGACGCCATCAGCCGCCAGGCCGTCGATGATTTCCCCTTTGGCTTCGACAATTTTTTCCGGCCCGCCGAACTCACCGACGTGGGCGGTGCCGGCATTGTTCAGGATCGCTACATGCGGCTTGGTCAGGCCAACGGTGTAGGCGATTTCACCCAGACGCGAAGCCCCCAGTTCGATTACGGCCGCCGTATGTTCCGGGGCCAGTTCGAGCAGGGTCAGCGGCGCGCCGAGATCGTTGTTCAAGTTACCGCGAGTGGCCAGCACCGGACCGCGTGTGCGCAGGATGCTTGCGAGCATTTCCTTGACCGTGGTCTTGCCGCTGGAACCGGTCACCGCCGCCACGGGCTGGTTGAACGCCGCACGGTTCAACGCGCCGAGTTGGCCGAGGGCCTGACGGGTGTCCTTGACCAGCAACTGCGCCAGCGTGCTGTCGGCGACTTCACGCTCGACCAGTGCGGCCACGGCGCCTTTGCCGGCGACATCATTCAGATAGTCATGACCGTCGAAACGCGGGCCCGTGAGGGCGACGAACAATTGGCCGGGCTGGATCGCGCGGCTGTCGATGCTGACGCCGTCGAAACTGGCGTCTTCGCCGATCAGACGGGCGTCGAGCGCATTGAGCAGTTCACTGAGTGTCAGGGCCTTAAGCATGGGCCACCTCCCACGCGGTCAGGGCATGATCGGCCTCGACCAGATCGGAAAACGCATGGCGCACACCGTTGATTTCCTGATAGTCCTCATGACCTTTGCCGGCCAGGACAATTACGTCGTCAGCGGTCGCGCCGGCAATCAATTGCGCAATGGCCTGACCACGACCGGCAACAAAAGTGACTTTGTCCACGGCGCTGAAACCGGCGCGGATGTCGTCGAAAATCACTGCCGGATCTTCGGTGCGCGGGTTGTCATCGGTGACCAGCACCTGGTCGGCCAGACGCTCGACCACTTCGGCCATCAATGGACGTTTGCCGCGATCACGGTCACCGCCACAGCCGAACAGGCAAAGGAGTTGGCCTTTGACGTGCGGGCGCAGTGCCGTGAGAACCTTTTCCAGCGCATCCGGGGTGTGGGCGTAATCGACCACCACCAACGGCTGGGTGCCACCGCCCAGACGCTGCATGCGACCGGCCGGACCCTCGAGTTTCGGCAGCACTTTGAGAATTTCGTCGAGGGCGTAATCCAGTCCGAGCAAGGCGCCAACGGCTGCCAATATGTTGCTCAGGTTGAAACGGCCGAGCAACGTGCTGCGCAGATGATGCTCGCCCTGTGGCGTGACCAGCGTGGCGCGCACACCGTGATCGTCGAACTGCGCTTCGCGGCAATACAGATAGGCGCTGCTGTCGAGCAGGCTGTAGGTGATCAGGCGCGACTCGCGTTTTTCCGCTGCCAGTTGCCGGCCGAAATCGTCGTCGAGGTTGACCACGCGGCACTTCAGGTCATTCCAGGCGAACAGCTTGGCCTTGGCCTCGGCGTAAGCCTGCATGGTGCCGTGATAATCCAGATGATCGCGGGACAGATTGGTCATCACCGCTACGTCAAACGCCAGCGCCGTGACGCGGCCCTGATCCAGGCCGTGGGACGACACTTCCATCGCAACCGCTTTGGCACCGGCCTTTTTCAGGTCGCCCAGCGTCGCTTGCACGGCGATAGGATTGGGCGTGGTGTGCAGGCCGCTTTCCAGCGCGCCATAGAAGCCGGAACCGAGGGTGCCAACGATGCCGCAATGCTGACCCAAAAGATCCAGCGCCTGCGCGACCAATTGGGTCACGCTGGTCTTACCGTTGGTGCCGGTGACGCCAATCAGATTCAGGTGATGGCTGGGCTCACCGTAAAAACGCCCGGCGATATCCGATAGTTGCGCCGCCAGACCCTTGACCGGAATCAGCGGCACGTCGGTGATCGGCAGCACGGTGGCGCCTTCGACTTCATACGCCACGGCGGCCGCACCGCGCTGCAAGGCATCGGCAATGTGCGCACGGCCATCGAATCGGCCACCGGGCACGGCGAGAAACAGGTCGCCCGCGCGCACGTTGCGGCTGTCCAGTGCCAGTTCACGGATCAACAGATCGTGGCCGGCGTGGGGGAATATCTTGTTCAGACTTAATGACATCAGCCGCGCCCTCCATTGGCTTTCAGCGGAACGACCGGGGTGGCATTGGCCTGTTGCGTGGTCGGCAGGTTGTCCGGGGTCACGTTCATCAGGCGCAGGGTGCCGGACATCACACGGCTGAACACCGGCGCCGACACCAGACCACCGAAGTAACCGGCCTTGGTCGGTTCGTCGATCACCACAACGATGGCGTAACGCGGATCGCTCATCGGGCCGAACCCGGCGAACAGCGAGCGGTAAGAGTTTTCCGCGTAACCCTTGGTGCCGACCGAGGTCTTGCGCGCAGTACCCGATTTGCCGCCGACGTGGTACGCCGGCACTTGCGCACGGAAAACGCCACGCGGGGCTTCGATCACTTGCTGCAGCATGCCTTGCATGGTTTTCGCCACGGCTTCCGGCAACACTTGCGTGGTCTGCGGCGCCTTGTCGGTTTTGATCAGGGTCAGCGGCGCGAGTCGCCCATTGTTCGCCAGAGCCGAGAAGGCGTGAACCAGTTGGATCGCGGTCACGGAAATACCGTAGCCGTAAGACAGGGTCGCCGTCTCAGCCTTGCGCCACTCGCGGTAGTTGGGCAGGTTGCCGACACGTTCGCCCGGGAAGCCCAGGCCAGTGTCCTGGCCGAGACCGACTTTTTGCGCGAGGCGGAAAATGGTTTCACCGCCAATATCGAAGGCGACCTTACTCATGCCGACGTTACTGGAATTGATCAGGATGCCGGTCAGATCGAGCACCGGCCCTTCGGTCTTCGACACGTCTTTGATGGTGTATTTGCCGATCTGCAGCGAGCCCGGATACACCTCGACGGTGTCGCTCGGTTTCCAGCGGCCGGTTTCGATCGCCGCGCTCATCGAGATGGCTTTCATCGTCGAACCCGGCTCGAACACGTCGATCATCGCGCGGTTGCGCATCATCGCCGGTTGCAGGTTGCGACGGTTGTTGGGGTTGTAGGTCGGCTGGTTGACCATGGCCAGGATTTCGCCGGTCTTCACGTCCATGATCACCAGACTGCCGGCCTTGGCGCCGTTTTCGATGATCGCGTTGCGCAGCTCGCGGTTGGCCAAGTATTGCAGGCGCAGGTCAATCGACAACGCCAAGGGCTTGCCCGCCTTGGCGTTTTTGGTGACCTGGACATCCTTGATCAGCCGGCCACGGCGATCCTTGATGACTTGTCGTTTGCCCGGCACTCCGGCCAGCCATTCGTCATAGGCCAGCTCGACGCCTTCACGACCGTGATCGTCGATGTCGGTAAAGCCAACCATGTGCGCGGTCACTTCACCGGCCGGGTAGAACCGGCGGAATTCTTCAATGCCGTAGACGCCCGGCACTTTCAGGTCGAGCACAGCCTGGCCCTGCTCGGGGGTCAACCCGCGCACCAGATAAATGAATTCCTTGTTGGCCTGGGCTTCGAGACGCTCGCTCAGGGCTTTCGGATTCTGGCCCAGCGCAGCGGCGAGTGCCGGCCACTTCTCTTTGGCCGTCTGCATTTCCTTGGCGTTGGCCCACAGCGTGGTCACCGGCGTACTCACCGCCAAAGGCTCGCCGTTACGGTCGGTGATCAGGCCACGATGCGCTGGAATCGGGATGTGTCGCAGACTGCGCGCGTCGCCCTGGCCTTTGAGGAAGTCACGGTCGACCACTTGCAGATCGATGATCCGCCAGCAGATCGCCGCGACCATCAGGCCGAGCAGCGCCACCATCAGACGGAAGCGCCATGGAAACAGTGCGCCTTCGAGCTTCATCATGGCGCCACCATCTTCACGTCAGCCGCGCCGGGAATGTGCATCTTCAGTTGTTCGGTGGCCAGCACTTCGATGCGGCTGTGCGCAGTCCAGGTGCTTTGCTCGAGAATCAGCCGGCCCCACTCGGCCTGCGCCTTGTCGCGCACGCTGAGTTCGTTATAAAGGGTATTGAGCAACTGCCGGTTCCAGTGCGCGCTGTACGACACGGCGATAGCCGAAAACAGTACGCCGATAAACAGCAACAGCATCAGAAAGCTGCCGCCCGGCAGTGGTTTGGCGAAAAGCTTGCTCACCGCAACTTCTCCGCGACACGCATGACGGCGCTACGGGAACGTGGGTTGGCTTTGAGTTCGGCGTCGGAGGCCGTCTGCGCTTTGCCGTGGATCTTGATTTTCGGTTCGAACGCGACGTGGCGAACCGGCAGGTTGCGCGGCAGGTTGTCGGCTTCGCCTTTCACCAGTTTGCGCATGAACAGTTTGACGATGCGGTCTTCCAGCGAGTGAAAACTGATCACCACCAGACGACCGCCAACTTCCAGTGCTTCCAGAGCGGCATCGAGGCCGGCTTCCAGATCGCCCAGTTCGTTGTTGACGTGAATGCGCAAACCCTGGAACGCGCGGGTGGCCGGGTTCTTGCCCTTTTCCCACGCCGGGTTGGCGACTTTCAGCACTTCGGCCAGGTCGGCAGTGCGCTCGAATGGCCTGATGTCACGACGTTCGGCGACGGCACGGGCCATGCGCCCGGAGAAACGTTCTTCGCCGTATTCCTTGAACACCCGGGCGATTTCTTCCACCGGCGCGGTGTTGACGAATTCGGCAGCGCTGATACCACGGGACGGGTCCATGCGCATGTCCAGCGGACCGTCATTGAGGAAACTGAAACCGCGCTCGGCATCGTCAAGCTGCGGTGACGACACACCGAGATCGAGCAGGATGCCGCTGACCTTGCCGGCCAGACCGCGCTCGGCAACCACTGAACCGAGCTCGGCAAAGCTGCGCTGCACAACGACAAAGCGGCCGTCTTCGGCCGCTAGCGTTTGCCCGGTGGCAATCGCTTGTGGATCCTTGTCGAACCCGATGAGCCGACCGTCCGGCCCGAGCTGGCTGAGGATCAACCGACTGTGCCCGCCGCGCCCGAACGTGCCGTCCAGATAGCAGCCATCAGCACGTACGGCGAGAGCCTCGACGGCTTCGTCAAGCAGTACGGTGATGTGGTTAAAGCCGCTATCAATAGTCACAGGATCAAATCACGCAGTTCATCAGGCATCGCGCCCGGTTGTTGAATAGCAGCAAGGTCGGCGGCAGATACCGCGTTCCATGCATCCTCGTCCCACAATTGGAACTTGTTCAGTTGGCCGACCAGCATCGCCCGCTTGTCCAGCCTGGCGTACTCGCGCAGACGTGGCGGAACCAGAAAACGACCACTGCCATCGAGTTCGAGGTCGACGGCATTACCAATCAATAAACGTTGCAGGCGCCGGTTCTCTTCGCGAAGCGAAGGGAGTGCGCGCAACTTGGTTTCAATAATTTCCCACTCGTCGAGCGGATAGACACACAAACACGGATCAACGGCATCAATGGTCACGATCAACTGGCCGGAACTGCGCGAATCGAGCTCGTCACGGTACCGGCTCGGCATGGCGAGACGGCCCTTTGCATCGAGACTGATAGCGTTAGCTCCGCGAAACACGTCTGCGTTTCTCCAATTTTTATCGTTTTGAGCTCAAAAAACCCACTTCATGCCACTTTCCGCCACTTGCGCACACTATAGGAATGCGCCCACCACACCGTCAAGGCGCGGATTAAAGGAAAAGCCTTACAGAACGGAGATTTAGGAGCGTAAAAGGAGGCTTAACGAGAATCTGACGTGAAGTTTCGACTGATAACTTGATGCAGCACTGACAGCTGCGCTCGAAAGTTAAAGTGATTTGTTAAGAGTAAGATTTTTTCGGTATTACAAATGCGCTTCTGCTGTGGATTGAAGCGAGGTGGGAAAAGGCTATTACCGCGATTGCCGCTGCCGGAATTTCAGACCGGGCCTGCTGATATTACACAGCCGCTCAATCCTTGACTCAGGCAGGGAAAGAAAAAGGTGGAGAGTCGATCTGTAAGCCGGGTTCTGTCTTGAACAGTCATTCGTCTACGATGGCCATCACTGGACATCTTTAGCAACCTACCCGGTCCCAGCGCGGGCCACGCCTTGGGACCCTATTTGGTCTTGCTCCAAGTGGGGTTTACCTAGCCACGAACTGTTGCCAGACGTGCGGTGCGCTCTTACCGCACCTTTTCACCCTTACCGGCGCTTGCGCGCTTAGGCGGTTATTTTCTGTGGCACTTTCCGTAGGCTCACGCCTCCCAGGCATTACCTGGCACTTCGCCCTATGGAGCCCGGACTTTCCTCCCCCCCCTAATTTTCATAGAGGGCAGCGACTGTCCGATCGACTCTCCGCCGCGAAGGTTAACGGCAGAGCGCCGGAAGAACAAGCGCTAAAACCCTCAAGAGCGCCATGGGCGACGGCTTACACGCCTTTCTGTTTATCCAGCGCCAGCTGATACAGCACGTTTTTGCGCTCGCCAGTGATTTGCGCTGCCAGTGCGGCGGCGCGCTTGAGGGGCATTTCCTCCAGGAGCAGCTCGAGGATGCGCATGGCTTCGCTACTGACCGCGTCCTCCGACTCCGGCGCGGTCCAGCCGGCGACCAGCACCACGCACTCGCCCCGCTGCTGATTGCTGTCGGACTCGACGAAAGCGCGCAACTCGGCGAGCGGCAGGCCTTTGAGGGTTTCGAAGGTTTTGGTGATCTCGCGGGCCAGCAAAGCCTGACGTTCGGCACCAAACACCGCCTCCATATCCTGCAGGCATTCGAGAATGCGGTGCGGCGCCTCGTAGAAAATCAAGGTACGCGGTTCTTCCTTGACCGCCTCCAGACGCGCCTTGCGCCCGACCGATTTGGCCGGCAGGAAACCTTCGAAGATAAAACGGTCGGACGGCAGCCCCGCCGCCGACAGCGCGGCGATCAGTGCGCAGGCGCCCGGCACTGGCACGACATTGATCCCCGCCGCGCGAGCCTGCCGCACCAGGTGATAACCCGGATCGGAAATCAGCGGCGTGCCGGCATCGGAGATCAGCGCGACGTTGTCGCCCGACAGCAATCGGGTAATAAAGCGGCTACCCTCATCCCGTTCGTTGTGCTCGTGACATGCGGCCAGCGGCGTGCCGATACCGAAGTGCTGCATCAGGCGTGCCGAGTGCCGCGTGTCTTCCGCGGCAATCAGCGCCACTTCACGGAGGATTTTCAAGGCCCGGGCGCTGATGTCGTCCAGGTTGCCGATGGGCGTCGCCACCACATAAAGCGAGCCAGCAGCGGAATTCAAAGGACCTGGAGCAGTCAAAGCGCACACCTCGTGATCGTTAAAAGCGGCCATTGTAACGCGTCACGAGGCTGGCGATGCGCGCGAGCCGAGCGCGGTTTTGCTCACGGGTGTGCGCCGTCACAACATTTGCTTCAGCTAAATTGACCGATTCACGCCACTAACATCGCGCCCCGGCCAGTGCTTGGGTACAATTCCACGCTAATTTGATCGAGTATCAGGAACACTTACATGATCGCTTGCCTGCGGCTGTTCACTGCCTTCTGCCTCGCTGCCTTATTGGCCGCGTGTGCCAGCTCCCCTTCCTCCAGCCTTGGCGAACTTCCACGGACTCCGGACGCCAGCATCGAGCAACTGCTCGAACAGGCTGCCCAGGCTAAAACCCCGGAACAAGCCGCCCTGCTGCGCCTGAGCGCGGCGGACCAGGCTTACCGCCAAGGCAATGCCGGCCAGTCCGCGCAAATCCTGCAACAAGTGCCGGTGGAGCAACTCAAGCCAGGCCAGCAGATTTTCGCCAACACGCTGTCCGCCGAGCTGGCCATGACGCGCAATCAACCGAAAGCTGCGCTGACTGCCCTGAGCCATCCGAGCTTCCAGAAGCTGGGTGAAATGCCAGAAGAGCAGCAAGTACGCACCGGCACCGTCCACGCCCGCGCCCTTGAAGCCGATGGCCAGACACTGGCCGCTGCCCGCGAGCGTGTGTTCATCGCGCCGATGCTGGAAGGCGAAGCGGCAAGCAAGAACCACGAAGCGATCTGGACCCTGATCGCCTCGCTGCCGACCGATCAACTGCAACCGAACAGCAACGACGACCTCGGCGGCTGGATGGCACTGGCGCAAGCGGTGAAAACCGCAGGCACGCTGGAGCAGCAGCAAGCCGCGATCGACAACTGGCGCGCACAGAATCCAAAGCACCCGGCCGCAATCAACCTGCCCCTGCCTCTGACCAAACTCAAGGAACTGGCCAGCCAGCCCCTGAGCAAAATCGCCCTGCTGCTACCACAGGACGGCCAATTGGCTTCGGTCGGCAAAGCGCTGCGTGAAGGCTTCATGGCCGCGCATTATCAGGCGCAACAGGCCGGGCAGAACCCACCTGCCATTGAGTTCTACGACAGCTCGAAGCTGACCTCGATGGACGAGTTCTACCGCAAGGCTCAGGCTGACGGTGTGCAACTGGTGGTCGGCCCGCTGGAAAAACCACTGGTCAAGCAACTGAGCACCCGCCCGCAACTGCCGATCACCACCCTGGCGCTGAACTACAGCGAAGGCGAGCAAGGCCCGGCGCAACTGTTCCAGTTCGGTCTCGCTGCTGAAGACGAAGCCCGTGAGGTCTCGCGGCGGGCCCGTGCCGATGGCCTGCACCGCGCGGCGATCATGGTGCCCAAGGGCGAATGGGGCGACCGCGTCCTGCGTGCGTTCAGCCAGGACTGGCAAGCCAATGGCGGCAGCATCGTCGCCACCGAACGTGTCGATCAGCCGGTGCAACTGGCCCAGCAGATCGCCGACATGTTCCAGCTGCGCCAGAGCGAAGCCCGCGCCAAGAGCCTGCAGAACGTTGCTGGCACCAACGTCGCCGCGCAGCCTTCGCGCCGTCAGGACATCGAATTCATTTTCCTCGCCGCCACGCCGCAACAGGCCCAGCAGATCAAGCCGACCCTGAACTTCCAGTACGCCGGTGACGTTCCCGTCTACGCGACCTCCCACGTGTACAGCGCCAGCGGCGACGTCAATCAGTACAACGACATGAACGGCATTCGCTTCTGCGAAACCCCATGGCTGCTGGAAACCAGCGATCCGTTGCGCCAGCAAGTGACTGCACAGTGGCCGCAAGCCAACGGCAGTCTCGGTCGCCTGTACGCCATGGGCGCCGACGCCTATCGTCTGGCACCGCGCCTTGGTCAGCTCAAAGCCCTGCCGGACAGCCGGATCGAGGGTCAGTCGGGCAGCCTCGGCATGACCCAGACCCAGCGTGTTGTGCGTCAGCTGCCTTGGGCGCAGTTCGTCAGCGGTCAGGTGCAGCGCCTGCCGGACACTCAGCGCTGATGCCCGACAGATCGCGCTCGCAAAGCGGCAAGGATGCCGAGCGTCACGCGCTCGAACATCTGCAGAATCAAGGGCTGCGGCTGCTGGCGCAGAACTGGTTATGCAAGCGCGGCGAGCTTGATCTGGTCATGCTTGATGGCGATACAGTAGTATTCGTTGAAGTTCGCTACAGAAAAAATACGCAATGGGGTGGTGCGCTCGCCAGTATCGACGAGCGCAAACAGCAGAAACTGATCTTTGCAGCACAGTATTTTCTTCAGCGCGAGTCGCGCTGGGCCAATTCCCCCTGCCGCTTCGACGTGGTGGCGATCGACAGCCACCCGTATCAGTTGAACTGGTTGCAGAATGCTTTCGACGGTTGATTGCCTGCACTCTGCCCCGATTTTGTCCGCCACATTTTGCTCTTTGCTTTGCGGGCTGCACATTCACGTGCCGAACAGCCGCGCCACTTAAGGTCACACAGATGGACATGCAATCCCGAATTCGCCAGCTATTCCAGGCCAGTATCGACACCAAGCAACAGGCGATGGACGTACTTGCACCGTACATCGAGGAAGCCAGCCAGATCATGGTCAACGCCTTGCTCAACGAACGCAAAATGCTCTCGTGCGGCAACGGTGGCTCGGCCAGCGACGCCCAGCACTTTTCCTCGGAGCTGCTCAACCGCTTCGAACGCGAGCGTCCGAGCCTGCCGGCGATCGCGCTGACCACCGACACGTCGACAATCACCTCGATCGCCAACGACTACAGCTACAACGAAGTGTTTTCCAAACAGATCCGCGCCCTCGGTCAGCCAGGCGATGTGCTGCTGGCGATTTCGACCAGCGGTAACTCGGCGAATATTATTCAAGCGATCCAGGCCGCACATGATCGCGAAATGATTGTCGTAGCATTGACCGGACGCGATGGCGGCGGCATGTCGTCGCTGCTGTTGCCCGAGGACTTGGAGATTCGCGTACCGGCCGACGTCACTGCACGTATCCAGGAAGTCCACTTGCTGGCGATCCATTGCCTTTGCGATCTGATCGACAGCCAACTGTTCGGGAGTGAAGAATGACCCCTAATCGCCTTGGCCTTCTGGCCTTGACCCTATGCCTCGGCATCAGCGGCTGCACCTCCGTGGTGAATGCCAGCCGTGAAGCGCCGATCGAAGACGACCGTGGCACCCGCACCTTCGGCAGCAAGATCGACGACTCGCTGATCGAAACCAAAGCGGGCGTGAATATCGCCAAGGCCGACCCGGCGCTGGACAACGATTCACACATCGTCATCACCAGTTTCAACGGCGTCGTCCTGCTGGCCGGCCAGACCCCTCGCGAAGATCTCAAGGCCAAGGCCGAACAGGCCGCCGCCAATGTGCAGCGAGTGAAGAAGGTGCATAACGAGCTGCAAGTACTGCAACCGTCCTCCCTGCTCGCGCGCCAGAACGACGCTTGGCTGACCACCAAAATCAAGACCCAGATGCTCACCGACGCCAGCATCCCTGGCTCGCGCATCAAGGTCGTGACCGAGAACGGCATCGTCTATCTGCTGGGCCTGCTGACCAAACAGGAAGCCAACCAGGCGACCAATCTGGTTCAAGGTGTGTCCGGCGTGCAGAAGATCGTGAAGCTGTTCGAGTACATCGACTGACCTGATTGTGTAGGAGCTGTGTAGGAGCTGTGTAGGAGCTGACGAGTGCAACGAGGCTGCGATCTCTTGATCTTGCTTTTAAAAATCAAAAGATCGCAGCCTTCGGCAGCTCCTACATGGCCAATGACACAAAAAAAGGCGATCCATCCGGATCGCCTTTTTTATTACTTCACAACCTTCAGACTTGGCCGGCCACTCGGGCGTGGCGGCTCGCTGCCCGGTGGCGGCGAGTCGTCATCCGGATCGATGCCTTCCTCGTCATCCATCGGCAACTCGAGGTCAAACACCATGCCCTGGCCATTTTCCCGGGCGTAGATACCCAGGATTGCACTGATCGGTACGTAGAGGCTGTGTGGAACGCCGCCGAAGCGGCCTTCGAACGTTACTACGTCGTTGTCCATGTGCAGATGACGCACGGCACTCGGCGAGATGTTCAGGACGATCTGGCCGTCGCTGGCAAAGCCCTGTGGCACCTGCACCGCTGGATACTCGGAATTGACCAGCATGTGCGGGGTGCAATCGTTATCCACAATCCACTCGTAGAGCGCGCGGACCAGATAAGGTCGACTGGAGTTCATAGCGGCTCCTTAAGCCTTAGCGCATATCGCGTTCGACACCAGACAGACTCGCCTGGAAAGCCTCACGCGCAAACTGACGCTCCATATAATCAAGCAGCGGCTTGGCCGGCCGCGGCAGTTCAATACCCAGAATCGGCAAACGCCAGAGTATGGGTAATAGGCAGCAATCCACCAGACTTTGTTCCTCACTGAGGAAGAACGGCTTGTCGGCGAACAGCGGCGAAACGCCTGTCAGGCTTTCGCGCAGTTCCTTGCGCGCCACGACCCGTGCGGCCTCTTTGCTCTTGGGATCCAGAATCAGATCCACCAGCCCGCACCAGTCACGCTGAATCCGGTGGATCAGCAGACGGCTGTTGGCCCGCGCCACCGGATAAACCGGCATCAGCGGCGGGTGCGGGTAACGCTCATCCAGATACTCCATCACCACGGTCGACTCCCACAACGCCAGGTCACGATCGACCAGCGTCGGCAGACTGCCGTAAGGGTTCACCTCAATCAGTTTAGGCGGCTGGCGACCCGCTTCCACGTAAATGATTTCGGCGCTGACACCCTTCTCTGCAAGCACGATGCGCACTCGGTGGGAATAGTGGTCGGCGGGGTCGGAGTAACAGGCCAACCGATTGGTCACGCCCATGGCGATCCTCCTCGCTTGTTGAATGTGTCGGAACCGGAAAAACGCGCGCGCCCAGAGGACACCTCCCGCAAGGTCTGGCTGAGCAGACCCTGCTTTAGCGGAGGCGCCCTTGGGCGCGCGCGATTAACAGCAATGCTTGAAGCGTATCAGTGCACGTCTTTCCAGTATTCACGCTTGAGCAGGTAGGCGAACACAAAGAAGAACGCCAGGTACAGCAAGACATAAGTACCGATGCGCTGATGTTGCAGCTTAACCGGGTTAGCCGAGTAAGCCAGGAAGGTTACCAGATTCTTGACCTTCTCATCGAACTGCTCTTCGTTCAGAGCACCGGATTTCGGCACGATGGTCAACTGATCGCACGCTTCATGGGTCAGCGGCGTGCCGGTCAGCGGATCGTATTGCTTCTTGCCATCCTCGACGATCTGCACCTGTTTGCAGCCCACCACCTGACGACCTTGCAGGCCGACCAGTACGTTAGGCATGCCGACGTTCGGGAAGACCTTGTTGTTCACACCCCATGGACGTGCAGGATCTTCGTAGAACGACTTCAGATAACCGTAGAGCCAGTCGGTGCCACGCACGCGGGCTACCAGAGTCAGATCCGGCGGCGCCGCGCCGAACCAGGTCTTGGCGTCGGCCGGCTGCATGCCGATGTTCATGTGGTCGCCGATCTTGGCGCCGGTGAACACCAGCTTCTCCAGCATTAATTCGTGCGGGATGCCGAGGTCATCGGCGACGCGCTCGTAACGCTGGAACTTGGCACTGTGACAGCCCATGCAATAGTTGGCGAAAGTGCGCGCGCCATCCTGCAGGGCGGCTTGGTCGGAGACGTCGATATCGACATGTTCCAGTTCCGGACCATGACCCTCGGCCGCAAAAGACAGGGAAGGCAGCGCAACAAAAATCAGAGCAAGCAATAACTTTTTCATCAGCCAGTCACCCTTTCCGGAACCGGTTTGGTCTTCTCGAGCCGGGTGTAGAACGGCATCAGAATGAAGTAGGCGAAATACAGGAAGGTGCAGACCTGCGATAGCAATGTCAGAGATGGAGTCGGAGCTTTAACGCCCGTCCAGCCAAGCAGCACGAAAGAAATACAGAATACGATCAGCCAGACCTTGCTCATCCAGCCTTTATAGCGCATCGACTTCACCGGGCTTCGGTCAAGCCATGGCAGGACAAACAGCAACGCAATTGAAGCCCCCATGGCGATAACACCCATGAGTTTGTCCGGGATCGCACGCAGGATGGCGTAGAACGGTGTGAAGTACCAGACCGGGGCAATATGCTCAGGCGTCTTGAACGGGTTGGCCGGTTCGAAGTTAGGTTTTTCGAGGAAGTAGCCGCCCATTTCCGGGAAGAAGAACACGATAAAGCAGAAGATGAACAGGAACACCACGACGCCGACAATGTCCTTCACCGTGTAATACGGGTGGAAAGCAATGCCGTCCAGAGGTACGCCGTTTTCGTCTTTGTGCTTCTTGATATCAACGCCGTCAGGGTTGTTCGAACCGACTTCGTGCAGCGCCAGAATATGCAGCACCACCAGGCCTAGAATCACGATCGGCAGCGCGACAACGTGCAAGGCGAAAAAGCGGTTCAGGGTGATCCCGGAGATCAGGTAGTCACCACGAATCCACTGGGTCAGGTCATCGCCGATCAGCGGAATCGCACCGAACAGCGAGATAATCACCTGGGCACCCCAGTAGGACATCTGGCCCCAGGGCAGCAGATAACCCATGAATGCTTCGGCCATCAGCGCCAGGTAGATCAGCATGCCGAACACCCAGACCAGCTCTCGCGGTTTCTGGTACGAACCGTAGAGCAGGCCGCGGAACATGTGCA
Source organism: Pseudomonas sp. (assembly GCF_035554175.1). Taxonomy (GTDB): domain Bacteria; phylum Pseudomonadota; class Gammaproteobacteria; order Pseudomonadales; family Pseudomonadaceae; genus Aquipseudomonas. Next base: position 509,686 of record NZ_DATMIV010000019.1, read on the forward strand.
GATAGACGACGATGAAAAACGCCGAGGCGCCGGTCGAATGCAGCAGACGCAGGATCGAGCCGTACTCGACGTCGCGCATGATGTATTCGACGGAAGCGAAGGCTTCTTCTGCCGACGGCGTGTAGCTCATCGTCAGCCAGACGCCGGTAACGATCTGGTTGACCAGCACCAGCAACGCCAGCGAGCCGAAGAAATAGAAGAAGTTGAAGTTTTTTGGTGCGTAATACTTGCTGAGATGGTCTTCCCACATTTTGGTCGCGGGAAAGCGCGCATCAACCCAATCCATGAATTTGCTCATCACGCTTTCTCCGTATCGACGCCAATGACAATCAGGTCATCGGTCTCATAGGAATGCGGGGGAACTGGCAGGTTCAAAGGCGCAGGTTGCGACTTGTAGACGCGGCCAGCCAGATCGTAGTGGGAACCGTGGCAAGGGCAGAAATACCCGCCTACCCAGTCTTTGCCCAGATCTGCAGGTGCCACTTCGGGACGGAAGGTCGGTGAGCAACCCAGGTGCGTACAGATCCCGATCAGCAGCAGAATTTCCGGCTTGATCGAGCGCACTTCAGGGTCGACATAGGTGGGTTGCGTGGAGTTTTTGGAGGTCGGATCGGAGAGCTGGCCCTCGATCTTTTTGAGATTCCCCAGGATTTCCTCGGTACGGCGGACAATGAACACCGGCTGGCCGCGCCACTCAGCAATCATTTGCTGGCCTGGCTCGATTTTGCTGACATTCACTTTCACCGGTGCACCGGCAGCTTTCGCCTTGGCACTGGGAAACCATGACCCCACGAACGGGACCGCAGCCCCCACCGCTCCTGCAGCACCCACCACGGATGTGGCTGCCACCAGGAAGCGACGCCGGCCTGCATTCACGCCGTCATTGCTCATTCAGTCCTCTCCCATCAGCTTTTTTGGCCTGTTAAATCAGGCGTCTACTAAATAAATCAAATGTTACTTATAAAAATTTTGCCCGAATGGTAATGAAAACCCCCAATTCTGACAAGGTTAATTCCCCGGGGCTCAGCCCCTTAAGCCTTGGAGTATAGGGGGTCTACGGCTGTGGCAAGTTGTCACAACGCAATTCTTTGATAAATCGCAGGCATAAAAAAACGCCCGCTTCCGTGAGGAATCGGGCGTTCTTTTTTGAACGTAGAAGCGGAATTAACGCTTCGAGTACTGCGGACGCTTACGCGCTTTGCGCAGACCCACTTTCTTACGTTCAACTTCACGGGCGTCGCGGGTAACGAAGCCGGCTTTGCGCAGAGCGCTACGCAGGGTTTCGTCGTAGTCCATCAGAGCGCGAGTGATACCGTGGCGGATTGCGCCAGCCTGACCACTTACACCACCACCGATCACGGTGACGTAGATGTCGAACTTCTCGACAGTCTCGGTCAGCTCCAGCGGCTGACGAACTACCATGCGGGCAGTTTCGCGGCCGAAGAAGTTATCCAGCGAACGGTTGTTGATGGAGATGTTACCAGTACCCGGACGCAGGAAAACGCGTGCGGTTGCGGTCTTGCGACGGCCAGTGCCGTAATTTTGAGTCGCCGACATAATGAACTATTCCGTTAAATCTTCAGTTCTTGGGGCTGCTGAGCAGTATGAGGGTGTGCAGCGCCCGCATAGACTTTCAGCTTACGGTACATGTCGCGACCCAGCGGGTTTTTAGGCAGCATGCCTTTAACCGCGGTCTCGATCACGCGCTCAGGGGCCTTGGCGATCAGCTTTTCAAAGTTGATCGACTTGATGCCGCCCGGGAAACCGGAGTGGGAGTAGTACATTTTGTCAGTGGTTTTAGCGCCGGTAACACGGATCTGCTCGGCGTTGATGACGACGATGTAGTCGCCGGTGTCAACGTGAGGAGTGTACTCAGGCTTGTGCTTGCCACGCAGACGGCTCGCGATTTCGGTGGCCAGACGACCCAGGGTCTGACCAGCAGCGTCGACGACAAACCAGTCGCGCTTTACTGTTTCCGGTTTAGCAGTAAAAGTTTTCATTCTTTATAGCCTCAGGGGCCGCCTGTAAATAAGACGGCGGATCTTACTGAATAGTGCGTACTTTGACAAGTCAAAGGCAGCCGGATACAGACGCTTTCGGGGGCTCGGGTCGGCGCGTCCGTTCAACGGCAAGATTCTTCGGCGGCGGGGCATCACTTCCACTGCAGAAAGAGGTCGGCAATTATGCAGATTGCGAAAAAATTTTCAACCTGCTTTTATGATTGTTTTGCCCAAGGAGCACCCGATGGACTATCGCCAGCTAGGCCGTACCGACCTGAACGTGAGTGCAATCTGCCTCGGCACCATGACCTGGGGCGAGCAAAACACTGAAGCTGAAGCCTTCGCCCAGATCGAACGGGCCAAAGAGGCGGGGATCAATTTCCTCGACACCGCCGAAATGTATCCGGTGCCGCCGAAAGCCGAAACCTACGCCACTACCGAACGCTATATCGGCAATTACTTCAAAAGTCGCGGTGATCGTGCCGACTGGATCCTCGCCAGCAAGATCGCCGGCCCCGGCAACACCATCGACTACATCCGCGACAAGAATCTGCGCCACAACCGCCAGCACATCACCCAAGCGCTGGACGGCAGCCTCAAACGCCTGCAGACCGATTACATCGATCTGTACCAATTGCACTGGCCCGAGCGCAGCACCAACTTTTTCGGACAACTGGGCTACAAGCACAAGATCGAAGCCAACCTGACCCCGCTCGAAGACACCCTCGAAGCCCTCGATGAACAAGTGAAGGCCGGCAAGATCCGCCACATCGGCCTGTCCAATGAGACGCCGTGGGGCACCATGCGTTTTCTAGCTTTGGCCGAAGCCCGTGGCTGGCCGCGTGCGGTGTCGATCCAGAATCCGTACAACCTGCTCAACCGCAGCTTCGAAGTGGGCCTGGCGGAAATCGCCATTCGCGAACAATGCGGTCTGCTCGCTTATTCGCCGCTGGCGTTCGGCTTTCTCTCTGGCAAGTACGAGGGCGGCGCCCGGCCACCAAAAGGCCGCCTGAGCCTCTACAGCCGCTTCAGCCGCTATTTCAATCCGCAATCGGAAGCAGCGTGCAGCCGTTATGTGGCTTTGGCCCGTGAACACGGTCTGGATCCGGCGCAAATGGCCTTGGCCTTCGTAACGCAACAACCGTTCGTGACCAGCAACATCATTGGCGCGACTACGCTTGAGCAACTGGACAGCAACATCGCCAGTTTCAATCTGAAGCTTTCCGATCAAGTGCTGGCCGGGATTGAGGCGATTCACAAGGATCATCCGAATCCTGCACCGTAAATAAAAAGATCGCAGCCTGCGGCAGCTCCTACAGGGTTCACATCGGTCCTGTGTAGGAGCTGCCGCAGGCTGCGATCTTTTCAGCCTCTCAGAGCGACCGCGCAATAATCTCCTTCATGATTTCATTGGTGCCGGCATAGATCCGCTGCACCCGCGCATCCGCCCACGCCCGGGCCACCGGGTATTCCCACATGAAGCCGTAGCCGCCATGCAACTGCACGCATTCGTCGAGCACTTTGCATTGCAGGTCGGTGCCCCAATATTTGGCCATCGCTGCCGTTGGCACATCGAGCTTGCCTTGCAGGTGCAGTTCCAGGCAACGGTCGACGAAGACCCGGCCGATCTGGATCTCGGTAGCCATCTCGGCCAGTTTGAAGCGGGTGTTCTGGAAGTCGGCGATCGCCTTGCCGAACGCCTTGCGATCGCGGGTGTAATCCAGCGTCCACTGCAGCGCTGCTTCAGCCGAAGCCAGCCCGCCGATGGCTACGGTCAGGCGCTCTTGCGGTAATTCCTGCATCAGATAAGCGAACCCGGCGCCGGCCTGCCCCAAAAGATTTTCCTTGGGCACGCGTACGTCCTGGAAGAACAGTTCCGAGGTGTCCTGCGCCTTCATGCCGACCTTCTCCAGACGCTTGCCCTTTTCAAAGCCCGGTGTGTTCGCTTCCACCAGAAACAGGCTGGTGCCCTTGGCGCCGGCCTTCGGATCGGTCTTGGCCACCACGATCACCAGATCCGCCAGAAAGCCGTTGGTGATGAAGGTTTTCGAACCGTTGATCACGTATTCGTCACCGTCCAGCACCGCCGTGGTTTTCACCCCTTGCAGGTCGGAGCCGGCGCCTGGCTCGGTCATGGCGATGGCGGTAACCATTTCCCCCGAAACCAGCTTCGGCAGATATTTGTGCTTCAGCGCTTCGCTGCCGTAATGCAGGATGTACGGTGCGACGATGTCCGAGTGCAGCGAGAAACCGATCCCGGTCAGGCCCAGACGGCCGACTTCTTCGATCACCACGGCGCTGTATAAAAAATCCGCGCCCAGCCCGCCATATTCCTCCGGCAGATGCGAACACAGCATCCCCGCCTCCCCCGCCTTGTTCCAGAGTGCGCGGTCGATATGCCCCTGCTTCTCCCACTGCGCGTGATACGGCACAGCCTCTTTCTCGAGGAACGTTCGTACGCTGTCGCGGAACAATTCATGCTCGGAGCTGAACAGGGTTCTGGGGATCATGCGGCACCTTTCTTTCTTGTTGGAGGGATACGGCTTTCAGAGACTAAGCCCGACTTCCGTTACGGGACACTGGACACATCCGACAAAAAATAAGACGATCCAGCCGTCTGGTGACCACTTTCCCTTATAAAAACAAAACAAAAGTTGAATTATGTCCAAGCACGTCTCCCCGCCCTTGCGGCGCGTCAGCATCCTGGCCATCGACCGGGTTTTCGCTTACACCCTCATGCAGGCCAAGGATTTTTTCCATGTGGCCAGCCTGCGATACGGCAAACAACTGGGCCACGGCCTGACGCCGGCGTTTGAAACGCGCCTAGTCAGCCCCGATGGCCAACCGGTGAAAAGCTTCAGCGACGTCGTCATGCCGGTCGACGGCGGTCTGGAAAATGCCGATGTGATTATCCTCCCGGCGTTCTGGGACGATTTCGACACGCTGTGCGGCCGTTATCCGCAAATCCTGCCGTGGCTGCGCGAACAGCACGCTCGCGGCGCGGTGTTGTGTGGCGAAGCGACTGGCGTGTTCTGGCTCGCCGAGGCCGGGTTGCTCAATGGCAAGGAAGCGACCACCTACTGGCGCTTCTTCAATGCTTTCGCCGAGCGCTTCCCCAAGGTCTACCTGAATCAGGACAAGCACCTGACCGATGCCGACAACCTCTATTGCGCCGGCGGTACGACCTCGGCCTGCGATCTGTATATCTACCTGATCGAACGCTTCTGCGGCGCGAACGTGGCGCAGGCCGTGGCCCGCGACATTCTTTACGAAGTGCAGCGCAGCTATTCGCCGGGGCGTATCGGATTTGGCGGGCAGAAGCTGCATCAGGACGTGATCATCCTGCAGATCCAGCACTGGCTCGAGGAGCATTTCGCCGACAAGTTCCGCTTCGAAGACGTCGCCCGCGAGCACGGCATGAGCATCCGCAACTTCATGCGCCGCTTCCAGACCGCCACCGGCGACAAGCCGCTGCATTACCTGCAACGTCTGCGCATCGAGACCGCCAAGGGCTTGCTCTCGGGCACGCGCAAGAGCATCAAGACCATCAGTTATGAAGTCGGTTACGACGATGCGAGTTTCTTTGCGCGACTGTTCCGCCAGCACACGGAACTGTCGCCGAATCAGTATCGGCAGCAGTTTCAGCAGGCTGCCTGAAAGCAAAAGATCGCAGCCTGCGGCAGCTCCTACAGAACGGCGTACACCTGTAGGAGCTGGCGAAGCCAGCGATCTTTTGATCTTCAGCGCACAAAAAAGGGCCTGCAATTGCAGGCCCTTTTTTGTGCGCCGAATCTGCTTAAGGCTTGTGCGCCCGCGACAGAAATTCGTGGGATTGCATTTCCAGCAAGCGGCTCAGCGTGCGCTGGAATTCAAATGTCAGACGGCCGCCGGTGTACAGATCCTTCAGCTCGACTTCAGCGGAAATGATCAGTTTGACATTACGGTCGTAGAACTCGTCGACCATATTGATGAAGCGACGGGCGATGTCGTCGGTGGTGACGCTCATCTGCTCGACGCCGCTCAGCAGTACGGCATGGAAAATCTTGCCCAGTTCGATGTAATCGTTCTGGCTGCGCGGGCCGTCGCACAGTTCGCGAAAGTCGAACCAGGCCACGTCGTCGCAGGTACGCAGGGCACGGATTTCGCGGTTCTCGATGATCAGCACATCGTTTTCGACCGCAGCGGTGCACTCCGGTGTCAGCGCCTTGAAGCTCTTGCGCAGGCTTTCGTGAGCGGCTTCGTCAAGCGGATAGTGGAACAGCTCGGCCTGCTCGAGGTGACGCAGACGGTAGTCGACGCCGCTGTCGACGTTGACGATCTCGGTGTTCTGCTTGATCAGCGCGATGGCCGGGAGGAAGCGCGCACGTTGCAGACCATCCTTGTACAGACCGTCCGGGACGATGTTCGAGGTCGCGACCAAGGTCACGCCGTTCTTGAACAGCTCTTCCATCAGCGTGCCGAGGATCATCGCGTCGGTGATGTCGGAGACGAAGAATTCATCGAAGCAGATCACCCGCGACTCGGCCGCGAAGCGCTTGGCGATGATGGTCAGCGGGTTCTTTTCGCCGCCGAGGGTCTTCATTTCTTCGTGCACGCGCTTCATGAAGCGGTGGAAGTGCGTGCGGGTCTTTTCCTTGAACGGCAGCGCTTCGAAGAAGGTGTCGACCAGGTAAGTCTTGCCGCGACCGACGCCGCCCCAGAAATACAGGCCCTTGACCGGTGCCTGATCCTTTTTGCCAAACAGCTTGCCCAGGAAACCCGGCTTGTTCTGGTCGGCGGCGATCAAGTCGTCGTACAGGCGCTGCAAGTGACGCACAGCCGTTTCCTGCGCGGCGTCATGGAAGAAATCCGGGCGTTTCAGATCAGCTTGATATCGTTCTAGGGGCGTCATAATTCGTTAGCAAGGCAACAAAAACGGGCCGTCACTGTAGCGACGGCCTGTGGGAATGGCAATCGGCCCTTGGTCGGGTCGTGCCGCCGATTAGTCCTGAGCCGGAGTCAGGGCGATGCGCAGAGCCTCAATCGCCGTGTCGCGCGCCGAGCTGTCAGCGAACGACGGGCTATCGCCTACGCACTCGCCTTCCAGCCACACGCTGAAGCTCAGGTCTTCGCTGCGCACGTCCAGAGGCTGGCCGGATTGCAGCTGCTTGCTCACCTGCCCTGCGGTTTTGCCATCAGCGAAGTTGCGCGACAGCAGCAATTGCTCGCCATCGGCCGCCAGCAGGCGGAAACGGAAGCTGCCGTCGTCCTCACGGAAGCTGACGAAGCGTGCGGCTTTCGCGGCTTTCTTCTTGGTGGTCGCAGCCACTTGAACCTGATTGACGAACGAACGCAGGCCAACCGCTTCACGCAGTTCGTTGAGGAACGGCGTGGCCACGGCGCGAGCCTTCTTGGCGCCGATCTGCAGGATGTCTTCCAGATCCGCCGGACGCTCGATCAACTGGTGATACTTGTCTCGCGCTTCGCTCAGATCATTGTCGAGCAGCTGGAACAGACGGCTCTTCGCCTCGCCCCAACCCAGACCGCCCAGCAGTTCGCTGCGGAACTCCTCGGACTGCGCCGGCGTGGCGAATGCCTGGAACAGGGTGAACAGGTGCGAGTTGTCCGGATCTTTCGCTTCGCCCGGCGCTTTGGAATCGGTGACGATTCGCGAAATCGCGTCCTTCATCTCTTTCGCGCTGGAGAACAACGGGATGGTGTTGTCGTAACTCTTGGACATCTTGCGACCGTCGAGGCCTGGCAACGTCGCCACGCTTTCCTCGATCAGCGCTTCGGGCATGGTGAAGAACTCCTTGCCCTGACCGAACAGATGATTGAAGCGCTGGCCGATATCGCGCGCCATCTCGACGTGCTGAATCTGATCGCGACCAACCGGCACCTTGTGCGCGTTGAACATCAGAATGTCCGCGGCCATCAGTACCGGGTAGCTGTAGAGGCCCATGGTGATCCCAGCATCCGGGTCTTCACCGGTTTCGACGTTCTTGTCCACCGAGGCCTTGTAGGCGTGCGCACGATTGAGCAGACCCTTGGCGGCGACGCAGGTCAGCAGCCAGGTCAGTTCGGGGATTTCCGGGATGTCGGACTGGCGGTAGAAAGTCACGCGATCAACATCGAGGCCACCGGCCAGCCAGGTCGCGGCGATTTCCAGACGCGAGCGCTGGATGCGCAGCGGGTCATCGCATTTGATCAGGGCGTGGTAGTCGGCCAGGAAGTAGAACGAATCGGCCTGGCTGTCGCGGCTGGCGAGGATCGCCGGGCGGATGGCGCCGGCGTAGTTGCCCAGGTGCGGCGTGCCGGTGGTGGTGATGCCGGTGAGAATGCGGGTACGGTTGGTCATGGGTAATCGCTTGTCAGACTGCAATCAATTCGAGAGTCGCGGCAGGATCAGATCCTTGAGATCGGTCAGCTTGCCGTGAAAAAAGTGTCCGCATTCTGCCACTTTCAGCAGCTCATGGGGGCGCTGGAGTTGGTCGGACCAGTCGTAGACCAGCTGCGGATCAATGACTTCGTCGGTTTCCGGCTGGATCACGGTCAACGCGCCGTGCTGCGGCAGTTGATCCTGCTCGCCCAGGCGCATCACCGCCGGAGCAACCATGAACAGGTGATCAAGCTGCACGCCTTGGGCTTCGAGACGACCGCCGAGACTTGCTGCAACAAATCCGCCGAAGGAGAAACCGAACAGGGTCAGGGGCAAGTCCGGGTGTTTTTCGCGCAGCCATGCGGCGGCGGCCTGGGCGTCGTGGACTTCACCGGTGCCCATGTCGTGCGTGCCCTCGCTGGCGCCGACGCCGCGATAGTTGAAACGCAAGGTGATCAGGCCTGCGTCGCGCGCGGTGCGCTGCAGGGTCGAGACGACCTTGTTGAGCATGGTGCCGCCCTGCACCGGGTTCGGATGGCAGATCAGCGCGATGCCGCGCGGCTGCTCGTTATCCAGGTACAAAGCTTCGATTTGGCCGACAGGGCCTTCAATCACTACAGGGGTTTCACGCATCAGCAAGGGAGGAACTCCGTGACCTCGAATCGGGTCGACTCGTCTAGCAAATTGTCTGTGCCAATCTATTGCGAGTGAATCGCGGTATACAGCGCAGGTTCGAGCCGTTAACGTAAAGCAAAGCCGTTTATAGAGGAAGGACTCGTGGAACACTCGCTCTTAGTTTGGTTGTTACCGACTCTTGCCCTGGTTGTGGGTGTCGCCATTGGATTCCTGATCGCGCGCGTTGCGCCGAACGCCGCACCGAGCCGCACGCAGCGTCAACTGGATGATATCCAGGAGCGTTTCGACAGTTACCAGAACGAAGTGGTTACCCACTTCAACAGCACTGCGATGCTGGTCAAGAAGCTGACCCAGAGCTATCAGGAAGTGCAGGATCACCTCGCCGAGGGCGCCAACCGTCTGGCCCTGGACGAGCAGACCCGCCAGCGTCTGATCGCCGCCCTGCATGCCGACGCGGCGCAGGCGCCACGTGAACGCCTGACGCCACCGCGTGATCAGGAACCACCGCGAGATTACGCGCCGAAGTCGCCGAATTCGCCTGGGATGCTTGATGAGCACTACGGTTTGAAGAAGTAAGCAGTTTTCGCGGCAAACAAAAAGCCCCCGGACAGTAATGTGTCCGGGGGCTTTTTTGTGTCTTGAATCTTCGGTGCCTGTGCCGTGCTCTTCGCGAGCAGGCTCGCTCCCACAGGAAAATGCATTTCAAATGTGGGAGATTCTATGTTGCGTAGCAACCCCGCAATTTCAGGTTAAGCGATATTCGCTCTGGTTCTTCATCAGGGCGAACGCCACTCGACAGAGCTTGCGAGCAAGAGCTACCAACGCCTGTGTTTTC